>NZ_CP120717.1:2805000-4005000 GCF_032883915.1 Endozoicomonas sp. 8E
CCAATTAATACGTTATCCGTAGACGGGTTGCCCGTCAGCTGATCATTACCCGGACTACCCAGTATGATGGGGATGCCAGAGTATGAGTCTGAAGACAAGTCAAGATGAACCGCCGGCAAAATCAGAGAACTGTTGTATGAGGGAGAGGCACTGCATGTGTCACGAAAATAAGTATCAAAACCATAATTCAGCTCCAGCATGGCCAGGGTTTTCGCCATTGGCTGACCGGGGAACAGCTCGGTCCATTGCTCCGAGTCAGTCCATTTTGACATCTGTTTCATGGCCAATGATGTCTGGCGGCCCTGTTGTTTTCTGCGACCGTCCGCATGGGTCTTAACCAGTTTTAAACCCAGTGTGTGCCTTGGCCTTAGAAAGCTGACACCATGCTTCTTAATGGCGGGAGCTGCACCTTCAATAAGCAGCTGCTGTTGGCCAAGCTCCAGGGTCAGTTTGCGTAGAAAACCATTCTGTGGAGTACAACGGTCAGAGACGAAACCAAACTCAATCACCAGATTGATATGATGACTTTCCTGGCTGCCAATCCGATGCAGACCAGCGCCCAGTTTTTCCCCCTCATTGGCAAGGCGCTGCAGCCTGGTCTTTTTACGCCATTGCTGCCGGGGAAATTCACCCAAAGGTTTTTCCGGGTGACGGTTTAATAATGCCAACATCGCCTCTGTGGAAAAGCGATAGTCATCCACTCGCTTTCTGACCCAGCAATTGGCTTTGTCTAAACGAACAAAACCCCAGAGGGTGGTGTTCCTCAGGCTGGCCAGGGCCTCAGTCATGGACAGGGAAGCATTTTTGCCCGCTACTTCCTCCCAGTAAATACTGGTATTGGCATGTACCTCAAGGCCGGATAAACCGGGAGTGTGAAAATCAAGCTTCATATGCTTATGTGGCATTGAAGGGTCAAGAGCCAGGTTCAGGCTCTCGTCAAAGGGATTGATCGTCAGGCTGGCTATCTGATGGTCGCTGCACCCGTGATCAAAAAATCCCCAGCGAATGACCAGCACTGGCCATTTCCCGGTCGGGGGCACCTGACGTTTATGGACGTGAATTCGGTGGTGACCTAGATGGCTGCCAGGACGCAGCATGATGGTGTCTGTGTGAGTGCCCGTGTAAACCTCGTGGCTACCCTGAACCTTACCGTCACCCAGCACCACTGTGTTAAAACCGCTGCGTAACCGGATAGAAGTGCTTCCGCCGATGGCGACCACCGTGTCGTTGCCACCCCTCAGGTCCACGGTATTGGTACCGTTGGTGACAATGAAAAGGTTATTACCGTGGTCTCCCCAGAGTGTGTCATTGCCAGGGGAGCCCTGGATGACCTCTACCTCTATCAGCTGCTCTCCCTCCGACTTAAAGCGGTTGGCGAGATCCAGCTTAAGACCTTTTTTTCTGCCAAGGTAAGAAACGGTGTCCGTGCCGGGACCTCCATGGACCCGGTTCAAGCCATTACCCAGCAGCGCCTGATCATTACCCGGGCCCAGGGCTATCCAGTTAGTCCCGTTGCCATTGCTGGCACTGACAAAGTCATTGCCGCCCCCGGTATGAACCTCATTTTTACCACCCCACAGGTAAATATTGTTGGGCTGGGCCGTCCCTGTCACGGATACACCTTGCGTCGACCCTACTACATTTTCAACATTGGCAATCGACCCTCCGGTTGCCAGCAGCTGTATCACCGTCGCGTAAAAGATGCTGGGGTCATTGGGCCTGGGCCTTTCTCCGCGCTCCCTAAGTCCGGTCTTGCTGAAATAGTAAAGATCCCCATTGGTTTGCAACAGGTAAGCACCCCGTTCCGAAATATACATATGACCCAGTTTTGTATAGCCAATGTTTACTTTTTCATGCTCGTAATGGACGTGTTTGGACTTGACTCTGCCAACGTAAAAGTAGGTCTGAAGGCCATAGTGATCAGAAATTCGTTCTACTTTTGTGTGCTTTGCGTCATACCCCGTCAGCAAATCTTCGGGGGGTAATTTTTTATCTCGGGTTGCACGATGGTAATCCGCTTTTATCGATGACAGTTCGGCAATGTACATTCTGCCCGGGCGCAGATTTTCTTCCATGCTATCGCGTGGGTTAGCAGAAAAACCGGACTGATAGCCATTGATGCCGAAGCGGCGTGAAAGGGATGGTTCATTCCCTATTTCCTTACCATCCGGCGCGTCGCGGTTAACTCCATGTTTTTTCAGATATTCAGGAAAAAGGTTACCCCAGTGCCAGGTTTGCAGGTTAACCTCGAATAATGTGTCAGATTTCGTCCAGTTAAGGCGATAGTAATGCGTTTCCGGTTTTATGAAGTAGAATAGAGAGTGCCTTAAGTAAGGAATCTTGATCTCGCTTGGCAAAATCAGGGTGTCATTGCCAGATCCCCCATAAAGAATTCCCTTGCCCAAACCCGGTTCAAGCCGGTCATTCCCTGAACCACCAAACTGCTTTATGTAGCCAAGGTCGTCTATAAGATGGTCATCATCGGGACCTCCGTACTGAATCCTGCCGTTGATAATGGTGTCTCTACCCGGTCCGCCGTAGCCGAGCCCGTAGTTATATGGCAAACGGAGGATGTCGTTACCTCTGCCCCCATAAGCTACCCCTGACTCACCAATCCAGATATCGTCATCACCAGAGTCCCCAAACGCCGTCCCTGATTTTATGATCCGGATAATATCGTTGCCGTCGCCCCCTTCCGCCAGGCCTTTCTCAAGCGTCAACCGGTCATTGCCTGACCCGCCGTACAGCTCTCCCTCGTCGATGATCAGGGTGTCATTGCCACCCAAACCATAAAATATCTTGTAGCCTTTCTCGCCACGCATGTAATCTTCCAGGTTCGACCCCATCTTTGTACGGCGCCGGTTGACCCGGTCGGTAAAGGCAAGGCCTTTTGTGGTACCAGCCAGTGATCTTTTTTGGGTTACCGACAATTCTTCCAGGTTATCCTCATACTTGCTCTGGTGAAGAAACTCCGTGGCATCGGTATGGTACTCAAACCTTGAAAACCCTTTTTTCTCGAAGTCTTTCGCCATGTTGTCCATGTATCGTGCAAAGCCATCGCCTTGCACTATTGCGTCGAACTCCTGCCGGGCATTGTTGGGCGGCATGAATGCCGCGATAACGGTCTGTATGACAGTGAGCAGCTGGCCGACCAGGTCGGCAATCACACCAAACGGTGGAAAAAAGTCCAGCACCATGCCGACAAGATCCAGGGCAATCGAAATCGCATCCAGGGCGATCATCATTTCGTAATAAGTCGCCTGGGCATCGTTGCCAGACGCTCTTGCATCTCTGGCGGACATCTCATTAGAGGTGATGGAAACAACGGCACCTGCAATACCAATGAAACTGCCTCCCACCGGCACCATCCTGGTCACGACCCTTGAGGCTTTTGCCGCCCTGGTGGTGGTCTTCAAGGTCTTGAGACCAGAGCCTGCGGCATCGCTCCCCTTGATCAGACGCTTGCCACTGCTCACCAGCCAGTGGCTGGTCATCGCCAGGCCATAGACAGAGTTGCCAATCTCCAGGCCGGCCCCGGCATAGGCCAGGTTCCGGGTTTCATCAGGCAGTATGTGGCCGTATTTCTTCAGATTCTCAATGGCCTGGATACCACTGGCAAGCCCTACAATGGATTGCCCCGCGCCAACACCGACTTTGATACGCCCGTATGTTTTGCTTCTGTCCAGCTTATCGAGCATGCGGGTAACTTTTCCGGGCCGCTTCTTCGACCCGCCCCCCGGACCGTTGGCATCAAAGCCACTCCCTCCGGGATGATCTTTGCGGGTCTTCAAGCCCTCCATGAACGCCTGGTTTTTAAGCAGCTGCTCTTTTACATACCGGGTATCGTCAGCACTGTAGCCCGAGTCATTGAGCGAACTGACAACACGGTCAATCACCTGCTCTGGCGTCAGCCCCTGCTGCTCTGTCAGTGTTTGCCGGAATAGATCAAGGAACTTCTTGCGAAACACCGGGCTGTCCTGAATATCCTCGGTGGCCACCGCTGCAAAACGCCCTTGTTCCAGCAGCAGGAAGGCGTCTGCCAGTAACCCCTTGTCACCGGCAGTCTGCCTGATACGGTTGAAACGATCACTGATCTCAATGGTATCCAGGTGCCCGCTGATCCGGTCCATCAGGTCCATCGCCGTCCTGACCGGTCCGGAGCCGTCGCACAGCACGCAGTCTGCATCGGGCAGCCGTGTTGCCTGACCGGCTGGCAAACCCGCCTTGTCCAGTTTCTGCAGGGCCTGCCGGAAATGAGATTCGGTCATATCAACGATGCCGGCCATCTGGCCAAAATCAATATCGCTCCTGAGTGCGGCAAGGCTGTCGGCTACATTCTGGCGAATCTCCCCGGCCAGAAGGCGGGATTCAGAGGAGCCCTCCCGGTTCAGCCTGTGGGCCATCCCGATAAAGCTGGTCAGACGTTCCAGCAGCCCGGAAAGCGTCAGCTTGCCCTCTTTAACCGTGAACTCGCTGACCAACGACTCTGGCGACAGCTTGTCCATGCCCTTTGGCAATTGGATTCGCTTCTGTTGCAGGGCCAGGAATGTTTTTGTCTGGTCCTCCGGTTTCTGTGCCTGGGCGGCTTGCAGCAGAGCCAGTGCTGCCGCGGCGGTCAGCGGACTGTCAGCAGCGCCATTGCCCAGCACCAGGGTGCGTTGGGCAGGCATCAGGTAGGAGGCATCGGCGGTGATTGAAGGGTCGGTCAGCACCCGCATCGTCAGGTTGCCAGAGGTCAGTGAAAACGTCCTTTTCCCGGTCAGGTTCAGCAGTCCATTAAGCCGCTGATAAAGCCCGGTAGAGATCTTTTCAGGCAGGGAACCCAGCGCGCTGATCTCTGCTACAAGTAACTTCCCGGCGATGGTTTCGGCCAGACCTGCCGGGATGGCTGACTGCCGGGCATAGTGTAGAAAACTGTCTGCAAACCGCTGACGGGTGACAGCGTCCATCTTGTCAATAACGGCATTGACCTGGCCAGTCATGTCAATGTCTTTCAGTTCCCTGAAAGTCTCATAATGGCGTGCCAGCTGTGACAGGTAAGCCTCAGTGGTTGCAGCGTTTTTACCCGGATTCAGGGGCTGGCGCAACAGCCTCTTCAGGCCATCCTGTGACTGGGGGGACATCAGTGGGAAAGGATTGTCCGGGCCCGCCGGGGTGATTTTCAGATAGCGCCTGTCACCGTCTGCCATCACCCCATGTCGGGGACTGCTGGCGATGGTTTCAATGGTCTCAGGCTGCCACGGTAAAGCCTGCACAGACGTTGGATCTTTACTCTGGACGTCCTGCTGCGGGTTAACAGGCAACTGGAACGACCTTCCGACCTGCTGTCGCAGTCTTACCGCCTTCTGGAATACGGTGTGCACATCTTCATTCATATTGGCCAGCAGGCCAGTGTCAAAACGCTCCCAGCCCAGCCCCCGGGCAACAGAAGCGCAGGCTTTTTCCAATGCGGCGACCATGGATGCCGCCGATCCAATGGGAGGCAAATTAAGATTGTTGATAACTTTGATATCGCTGTCAGGCAATATGGCCGTTACCGCATCAGTCACTCCCAGATGTATCTGGCTGGCTGGCTGCCCGTTGCTCCCCAGAACCTGATCCATCTTCCAGTAGATAAAATGAACCACCAGCGACTTCAGGTAATCGCTGATAACGAGCCTTAGCCCGTAATCTTCGTAAATCACCTTTGCCCGATAGGACAGGAAGTTTGCCGCTGCCGCCCGACTTAACCCGAGCAGGTTAGAGTTGAGCAGGGATTCCATGCCGGAGCCGACAGTCCATAAGGCCCGGTAATCGGCGTTGACCTGCCTGAAGGTGGAGGGCGGGGGTCTATAGGAGGCGATGTTATTATCAAGCTTGGGATCTGGAATCAGGGGAGCTGAGGATTGTTTCTCATTGACGACCTTGTTGAAAAGAGTGCGTTCACTGTCACTGACTTCAATTTCTCCTTTAGAAAGGCTGTCCTTTATTGCCTGAATCCTGGCTTTATCATGAAGCTCCAAATACGCCACTGCCCGGCGGTAATCGGCTTGCGTACCTTCAGCTAACAGCAGGTTATGATAGCCTTCGACCAGTTGCCGGTAGAGGCTTGTGTCTGAGGGCTTGTCAACCACCGGGGTCAGCGTGTATTCGCGAGTCAGTCCTAGGGGGCGCGGCTCATCGTCAGGCAGTGTCGCGGTATTGATCCCGAACTGCTGCCGCACCTGCTGGCGCAAGGCTGACAGCGATCCATCACCGCTCTCAAGAGCCTTCAAGAAACTGGCACCCACCAGGTTCGTCAGGGTTTCCCGGAAAATGAACGGCCTGTTCCTGTCCTTTGTGCCCAGCAATAACAGGACCTGGGCACTGTTTTCCTCATTCACACTGACACGGCTGTCCACCAACGGCCAGTCAGGCCGGGGGCTGATTCTAATTTTAAAAGGGCTGGCATCGGCAATGCCCGCGTCTCTGACGGGTTGCACCAGAGCCTGAAGAAGGTTCGATAAACGTGACTCACCCATCCCCCGGGCAATGAGCTGAATGTCGTTCTGTAATTGGTTTCTGCCAATACGGCCCTGCCGTTCCAGCCTGTGATAAGGCTCCATATGGACAACCAGCCTGATCTGCAAAAGACGGTCTGGCCAGCGATCTGGTAGCTCGACGCGAAAGACCTTGCGGTGATCTTCGCTGCGGATCAGGGCGTAGCCGGGACCCTGGTCGGAAAAAGCCAGGTCATCCCGGCGACCCAGCGTAAACGCCTTTTGCCCGTCCGTGGTCTGAACCTTGGCCTGATAACGGCCCAGCCCGGTATCGAGGGTGAAAGCCGGGGGCTCCCAGCCGGGACCTAGCGGCAATGGCGGATTTTTTTGCAGGAGATCAAGCCATTTGTTGGCCCGCAGGGCATTGGTTCGCAACCTGACCGGGTCTGTGGTTTCCAGACCCCTGAGCCGCCGCTGAAAAAAATACTCCGCCAGCAGCAACTCACCGCCGGTCAGGGATGGCTTTTTGAGCAAATCAACAAGGGTGTCGTCCAGGTTGTCGGTCTGCTGCCGGGACAGCGGTGACAGGGCACGCTTGATCGCGTCCCGGTAATAGTCCCGGTCGGTAGCCGCGGGAGCCCACCCAAGCTCGGTCCCTAAAGCGGCCGCAGCCTGCGGGCTGTCAGGTGGGTTCTGTCTCAACAGTGCCAGCAAACCGCTAAGCTCATCCCCTGCCGGGGCGGACAGGGGGCCGTTCTGGCTGTCAATGGTGATGAGATGCTGGTCACCCAGTCGGGTGACCGGTTGCCGCCCGGTGCTGATCAGTGCAAGGGTTTTCCGGCTCCCGACAGTGACCGGCACATTGCCGTGAGAATCCTCAGCGAGGGGAAGCTGTCCGGGGCCGACCCATTCATTACGCACGGCCTGTGCATCCGCAAGCACCGCCTCTGCACGGCTTAACCAGGTCAATAATTCCTGTCGTTCTGCCGCTGTGAAGGCGATGCCCCCTCGGTCTTTCAGAACATCGGTCAACACCTCTTCAAGCTGCCCGGCGAGGTTGTCGATCCCGGTCAGTGCCTTCAACTCACTGTCGTCGAGCACGGCTGTGACCACATCCGCCGGATCAGCCAGAACTGTGGGCTGCGAAGTCACCCTGCGCTGGCTGATCAGCCCACTCCAGGCTATCTGGGTCAACAGTGAGCGGAGATTTCCCAGCTTCGAACGACCAGCGTCGGATAACCGGTCAACCCGTTGGTTGCAATAATACTGAACCCGCTGAAACAGTAAACGGGTTTCCCTATCCCCTATCAGCCGACCAAAGCCGGACAGGGGGTCAGCAATGGCTTTATAGGCAATCCGGACCCGCTGGCGGTTGTTCACAGTCGTTATCTCGCCCGCCGCAGTGACCCTCTGAACAGGGGTATGAGCTGAGGCTGTGGCCTGGACGAGCGACAGGTCGAATCGCTCCCGAAGCTGGTTTTCCAGTTGCAGCAACGTCCGGGCACGGGTGATTTTGGCCCCCTGCAACCAGCTCATGGCGATGGCTGGCGAGTTCGCCTGGTCGGTACTGGCGAGCGCTGCCCGACAGAAATCCTTCAGGACAGAGGCCAATGCCCCCAGGTAATGACTGGTGGAGTGGCGTTGCCCGGCCAGTACCGCCGGGTCAACTTGCAGCACCACGAGCCGGTTGCCACGGGTGTCCCCGCTGCCCCCGGGGCGGTAGGGTATCACCCGGTCAACGAGAGCCTGTTTGCCAAGCCTGACCACCAGCCTGAGAGGGGCAGGGGGCTTCATACCAGGCAGTAGCTGGCTGTCCAGTTCAGTCAAAGTGGCGGGTTTGATAAAGCTGTCGGGGAATCCCAGGGCATTGACCAGACGCTGTCCTGCAGAGGTGGCAATAAAGACTCTCAGCTCTGACAAGAGCCGTTCGGCCTGGTTCGCCAGTGGCTGGCCTGGGCGGTAGTCGGCAGGGAGGATCACGGCTATCCTGTCATCCGTGCTCGTCAGCGTCCGTAACTCAGAACTGTCCGCTAGCAGCCGGTGATTTTCCCGGCGGGCGGCGGCCAGTTGGTCCTCCAGCGGTTCCGCCGGGTTGAGTTTGAACAGCCCGTTTGCATCTGACGCTGCGTTGTCCAGCTTCAAGCCATAAATCGTATGGCTATCGTCGTTTTTTTTCAGCACCGGGATCAAGGTGTTCCCGTTGTTGTCGTAAGAGGCCAGGAACCTGTCGTCGGGTTGCAGACGGATTGCGCGGTATTGACTGTCATCTTCTGAAATCAGCTGGTAAATCTGGCCACTGGAACGTTCGACCGCCACGGACGTCGTGGTCAATGTCCCGGCTGGAATATCGCGCTGACGTGAGGAATCGTCACTGGCGTGGATACTGTCATAAAGTGAAGCTTCGCCCAGGGGGATGACTGTGATATCGCCACCTGAACGGCTAAGCACCCTGTGCAGCTCACCTTTGTAAGTAAGGAACTCAACTTTGTAATAAGGTTTGCTGGTATCGGTGTTACTGATATCCGAGCTGTCAATGTCCAAAAAGGGGCGGTCCGCCAGATTTCCTGCTAATAGCAGGCGAATACCACACCCGTCGACCCCACGTCGGCAGCGTTTGTTGTCTTGCGCCTCAGGGTCCCAGATGACAACCTTCAACTTGCTGCCATTGGGGCTTTTAATATCACTGCCACTGTGACTGTCGGTGTCGCTATCGCTGTCAGACACAATCAACCAGTACGCCGATGAAGCAAACCCGCTTGCATCGGTTGGGGCCTGCGAATCGGGCGTTGTTTTAAGTGTGTCTAGATAGTCAATCAGTTCCCAGTGGTGAGGGGCCTGGTGCGTCAGAACATCCTTCAGTAATTTGATCTGCTGATCAGTGAAAGCCTCCCTGAACAAGACTCTGTCACCATCAGGCAGGTTGCGGTCAAACTCATAAAGTGCTCTGGTAAAGGTTTGAATACTCGAATCATTCTGATGCGTCTCAATCCACTCAAAGAGCACTTCAAGTCTCGATGAGAATGATTCAGGATTCTGATTGAACAGCGATGTCACCGCTTGTTTAATTTCTTCCCGACTGATGGATGATCCAGCGGGGTCAGGATAAAGTGCAGGTGAATCCCGGATCAGTGCCGCGGGCAGGAAATCCCATTGCCGGACAGTATCAAAATCAATAGTGTCACCCAGTTGACCCAGTGGCCCGGTTTGCTCTGGCCAGCCAGACTGGAACAGGGCGGTATCAACAGCCTCTACACTCTTGGCCAGACCCATGGCGAAGAAGCGGGTGACGACTTTGTCAAAGAGTCCGTGTCCCAGTGAAGGGTTATCCTTCATCCCAAGCTCGATAGTTACAGCGGTATCGCCGACCTGCAACTGGGACGCCTGCAAGGTAATATGGGGATTTAACTGCCAGTGAACAGGCAGGCCCACACTGAGGTCAAGCGAGTGCTGCAGATGGAATTGCCGACGATAGATGTCCGCTGAAAAGCCATTGAAAATTTTAATAAACAGCTCGACATCATACAGGTAACGGTGTTGATCCAGCTGGCTGTCCCGCACCGCTTGCCGGTAGAGTCTTTCGTTGTGGCGCATATCCAGAAACGCCGCCGGAAACTGACTGCTGTGTGACCTGACGGGCAGCAGCATCCGTTGTGGACTTGGCTTGACTGATGGCAGTGGAGTCATCAGCTCGGTCACCGGCTCCAGGGAGCCGGCCAGCACAGGCATGAACCCCGCGTCGGTCTCCAGCTTGAAGAGATGGCTTCCATCTGCGAGGGGTTGCACACTCCTGATGCGAAAAGCCGACGGTGTCCCGGCTTGAATGTCCTGACTGATCTGCCTGTTCACCACAGCTAGCTGGACTTTGGTAAGAACACGGGCCAGCTGCTTAATATCTTCCTCCGGATACTGCAAGCGATATTGACCCAAGGCTTCCACCACCGCGAAACGCTGCAATTGGGGCAATGAGGAAAAGTGTTCCGAAAACCACGGCCAGCCGGCTTTACCCACACTGGACATCGCCAATTCAAGAAACGCACGGGTAATTTCCGGATCATGGCCAAGCCGGTCCGGTTGCAAAGCCAGCCTGAGGCGGCTCTGGAGGTTATCGGGGGTTGCCGGGGTTCCTGGAAACAGGCGTTTCACCCTGCCGGTTTGACCCGGCAGGGCCAGGTCAAGAAGATAATGGCCATCGGCGTTTCTGGAGACAGGTCGCGCCGTGCTGTCCTCTGACATCCGGCCGGTCCAGAGTGCCCGGGATTTTTGCTTATCCTTCAGGGGCAGCGAGTAGTAGTCCGGCAGTGTGCCGGGCAGCAGCCCGGCGCCGTTGGCAAGGCGGTAATCCAGAGCCATCCCCAGCAGGTCTTTGATCCTGATGCTTGCTTGCAGGTCCGGGGTATCCCGCTGTGCCAGGACAGTGAGCTTCGCTGCCAGCTTTTTGGTGACCTGTTGCAGGCCAACACGCTTAATGTAGTCACTGAGTGAGGCAACGGCGCTGTCGGAAAGGTAGGTATGGATATAATCTGCCAGCCTTATTCCCGGAAACAGGGCTTTTCCGTGAGAGTCGTCGTCCCCCGACAGCCGGAACAATATCAGGGTAAACAGCGACTTTAACTGAGCATGGATTGCCTTGTTATCGCCTGAGGCCGGATCGCCTGAGGCCTGGATAACCGCTGTCGCTAAAAATCTGGCTGACTTCAGGCTGGCCAGCAGCCTCTCCCCTTCAGGGCTGTCACTGTCAGCAAGCAGTGCGGCGAACACCGGCATATCCAGATTCTCAAAGGGAAACCTCAGGATGATTCCGGTGTCTGCCCCGCCGGTGGTTTTTGTCCAGTCAATGGACTGCCCTTCAGGGTTCCCATAAAAGTCGGCTTCCAGAGCAAGCCTGTGGGTGTCCAGGTCATCCAGAGACAGCGGGGCCGATAGCCATTGCAATCCCGGGTGACCTTCGGCACCAAGCCATTTCAGAGTCGTCAAAGGTGAACCCTTGATCTTTGTCGGGCTCTGGCGCACCGTGCTGTCCGATCCGGCAGGTCTGGAAACAGTGTCGGTTATTTTTTCAAGGATTATCCGGCCAGATGCGCTGTCTTTTATCACCGTCCCGGTGTCGGTAAGCTGCACCAGGGGAGCTGGCCCCGTTTGCGGGCGAACCTTGCTGTTACTGTCTTGCTGGTCTGGCAAAGCGGCCAGTGTCAGTCCTTTGGCCAGGCCATAACTGCGGCCAGTGATGATTGCCGATAACCCCCAGGTCGCCCGCAATTCTTTTTGGGCCTGCTTGAGCGCTGCGACATCGGGATGGTTTAACAGGGCTACTGCAAAAAGCTTTCCTATGGAAACAGCGTTACGGTGTTCTGGCACCGTGTCTTTTGTACCCACTGTCAGGGTCAGCGGATTGTTACTCAGGCGACTCTGACAGGAGTGCCATTGGGAGTTAAAGACAATCGTTATTTCCTGAAACACACGACTCAGAGAGATTCCGTACCCGGACAGTATCTCTGCCGATTTAAGCACCGGTATGATAAAACCTTTACCTTCATCAGCAGAAAACAAGTCCAGGATTGTATAAAACTCAATGGGCAGATAAAGCTCTGCCACCTGTTTCAAGCGGGCAAGACTGTTAGTGGTTGCTAAAGGAAGCCGTTGATTCCCGCTTGCCCGCTGAACATCCTCGGACAGTATTTTTTGCAACTGCGCCAGAGTGTCCCAGGCTGATCCTGACGGCCCGCCGGTTATTGCCCTTAGATTGGCAGTCAGCAGCAACCGGGCCAATCTGTCCTGTTGGATTGTGTCCTGTTGGATTGTGTCCTGTTGGATTGTGTCCTGTTGGATTGTGTCCTGTTGGATTGTGTCCTGGCTTTCCTGCAGACGGTTGACGAAGGAACGGATTACGTGCTTGAGCCTGACGTGGCTGAGTTGACCCAGACGGTCGAGGATGGACTGCTTCATCCAGCGCTGGTAATGCGAAATTTCGGTTTCAGGGCTGACCAGGGATTGGGCTTTTTTTAAAAAAATCCTGTCAACGTCCGGGTCTGCTCCCAGTGACCCCGGGTTTTGAACGGACTTTATAATCGAAATCGTGTAAGGCTCGGGAGGGGAAAAAGCCATATTTTCGAGATTGGGCCAGAGTTTTCGAACCTCTATTGTACCGAGGAAATGGTTTTGACCCTCGTCATCGACATAATAAGTGACATCATGTCTTGAGAGTGGACTTATGACATCTATGTAACCTTGCTTCGGTGCTTTGTTCTCGCCCTGGGGTAATTCGAAAAAATTTGAGAGATCACCAGAGGGGATAACCATCTTCCCATGTTCGACACGATGATCCAACAGGTCGGTGAACAGCAATTTTAACCTGACTTGCAATCGCTGTTTGGGAACCTTCCACGCCCTGCCAAGCCCTTCAGCCTCAGATCCCACCCTGGCCAGTTCATTGACCGTTTCCTGCAGCAACGAAGTAAAGGCCTGCCAGCTGTAATCCTGGATGGCTGACTTAAGTTGGGCGGCCTCCGAATCAGAGATGACAGTCATTAAAAAATCAGCGGTACCTAGTCTCAATAATCCTCTGATTTTATTGATAGGGGTACCTGGAAGATTCATTTTCCCCCTCATAAAATTATCGGTTGAACTGTCTAATGCCTGCTTGTACAAATGCAGGGTAAACATGGATTTCAGCAAGTCAGAATTCAGATTCAGTGTTTCTGAAATGACAGAGGCCTTATACTGGCACCAATGAAAAACTTTCCTTAATATGTCTTTTGTATTCGAGACAAAAAGATCGGGAATATAGGAGGTTATATCCCCAATCAAACTAAGATCGACCCCAATATTGACATGAATACGATAAGGGGGTATCTGTGCTTCTGCCGCTATTGCTGCCTCCATCTGGTCAGGCAACAATGAAACTTGACTGTTTCTATATTCATCAAGGTTAAACAACTTGAAGTCTTCTAAATGACCTTTGGGGTTATTGCCAAGTAGCTCGTCATTATAAGCCTTAACTAAATCGGCTACGGTATAACCACCGTCAGGTATTTTTGCTAAAACAGAGACCATCGCCCTGGTCGCATGAAATAAAGCTGAGGATTCACTGAGATAAGCCGAGAGCGGTTTGGGTCCGGTAATGATTTCAATGATAGAGCGACCCTCATGGATATCAGTAGACAGGAGCATACCAGGATAATCAGGGTTAATAAGCTCATTAGCATTTGATTGACTGCGTGCAAGCAATACCCTCTGGTCAGCATCCACTATTGTGATGAGATTCTCTATTTCAAGACCGATCTGTCCTCCATAATCGTCCCGACGGATCTTTGAAGTTTTGCTATTTTTTTGTAATCCCTTAATGTCAGGTTCAGGCAGAATTCTTTTTCGAATTCTTTTTCGAATAGTTTCAAAATCGCTGCTGACACCTTCCAGCCGATTCGATGCAACAATATAAGCGGCTATCAGGCTTGATCTTGAGAAAGTGTGATATTCTCCAACCCGCATTGTGTCTTCGGTGAAATACTGGCTCGGATCCACTTTCAGGACACAACCGGTATTATCAACCAGAACCGGTTGTGGCGTTTCTGTAGCGGATGAATCGGGAGGGGTAATGACCAGTAATAGCCGGACAGAGTCGGGTATTTTGACCTGGTCGAAGCCTGTCCCGACAGAACCATCAATAACGCCCTGATTCACCAGAGCCCCCAGATCACCAAAGACCTGGCTCCGATCCTCTGCCAGGGTGTCGGAAAAATCCTTGAAATCAGAGGTGGTTCTGAGCAATCGAAGGGTTTTAATAATATCATTGCGTAATGAAAACAGCTGTTTGGAAGGACTATTGTTTTCAAGAACATTGTTTTCAAGAACATTGTTTTCGAGAACATGTTTGATAAACCGGGCAGAGAACAAGATCGCGATCTTCGACGCCGAACCCGTATCGCCATAGGAGTGCGGTGTCACTTCGCTAATAATTCCGGGGCTGTTCTCCTTTATTTCACTGCTATAGAGGTCCGTGTCATGGGAATACGTTTTGCCTGACGACTTTTCAAACTTAGCCAGATCTGCAAATAACCTTTTCTTGTTTCTGGCGGCTAAATCGGATCTGGCTATTCGTTGTTTTATCACCTGGTAGTCCGGCTCCTGCAACTGCAGTGCAGACCTCAGTTGTGAATCCCGCATCTGTTTCCAGAACTCTGCGTGTACTTTAAACAGACCTTCTAAAAAAGTAGAAACAGAGACCACCGGGGCTTTTGCAAGGTGACGAATAACGTTTCTGACCGAACGGGAGAGATTTCCTTCATCAAACAATACCTCCAGTGCCTGCCGGAAATCATCTACAGTACCCTCGGCAAACTTGAGCTCATGGTCATCGCTATCAAGGACCAGTGCACGATAAAGCGGATCGCAGGGATCCGGTAACTGCCGCATTGTCATACTGTTGTCAAAGCCGTACTCACCAAGAGGATCACTATAGAATGGTGTTTGCCATATCTCCGCAGCACTGTTGAGAATGTATGGGTTTGCACCATTTGCCCGCAGTTGCAGGAATAGAGCCATCCCGTAGAATTGGGTCAACACCCGGGCCTGGTTGGCTTCAGACGAATGTTGCTCTACATCCCTCACTCCAATCTGGAGGAAAGGCCCAGCTAATTCCCAATCCTGAACACTTACCCGACTGTCCGCGAGCAACCGGTCTCGTTCCGGGCGAACACTAATGGGCACCCATCTTGTTACAAAACCAGTCTCTATCTCCCATTTGCGCCAGGCCAAAAGGGCATCGACGAATTCATTAGGTTTGCTGAAAGTACGAAGCAAAGGCTTCAGCCTATTCGGGGTTCCATCCAGTTTCGACAGCTCACGCAGCTGAGAGCGATAGGCTCTGTGCTGGATGGTCGAGAAAAAAAAGGGTGAACGAGCCCCCATAGTGGTTTGCGCGGTAAAACGCTGGTGCTCGTCGACAGACATCAAATCGTCGAGAAAAACCTTGCGATGACGGCTTCCTGAAGGTGGGAGCTTGACGATGAAGACCCTTTCGTCGGGGGCCAGGGCGAGTAATTCTGCGATCAGTAACCTCTCCTGTTGATCGGGTTTCTGATCAGTGTCCAGGGCTTTTTCTGCGCTGGTCACCAGGCGCAGCAACAGTCTTCGTATCAGGCTTCGGAGAGCATCAGGCTCCGAGTCCATGTTAATGACTTCGTTGGCCAGTGTGACTACATCAACCAACGACAGTTGGTCTATTTTTTCATCAAGCTGCTGTCCTGTCAGGGAGTCTGAGTGTTGGGTATAGGCTGACTCAATGGTATTGATCAGTGTCTGGGCATCACGCGACCCAAGCGGACCAGAGGACTGAAGCATAGACAGGATATTGCGCAGATTATCTGGAAAAGCCACGCTCTTACTCTCTGGCACGTCCACCAGAACATAAGTTTCACCCGAAAGGTCGGTGACAACAGGCAGGTACTTGTTGTGTTTGTCTCTATCAAAAGCCTCGCCACTAGCCAGAGACACAGGATCAGTAAAACTGAAAGCGCCATCAGGATCGTGCTTCAGCCTTTTGTTAATCCCAAGGGAAAGGCTTGCTTGCAGCGACTTTCTCTGTTCGCTCCTTTGTCTGGCGTTCAGTCTCGGTACTTTTTTGTCTGCTTTGTCCGTCAGATAGTGACCCAGCAAATTTTTCAGAGACTGGATATACCAATCGCTCAAGTCGGAAAAGTTAGTTTGTGACCGTTGCACCGAGAGGGCAAGCAGGTCATCTTTTTCGAATACAGAAGCTATCAGGTCAGGGCTGGAGATCCGGAACGGGTCTATGTCATTGCCACCAGGTGCGACAATGTCCTGCAAAGACCCAAGCAACAGGCGAGTAAACAACGCTGTCATCGCACTGGATGGCGGGTTTGCGACTTTCCAGGCCAGCTGATACCCCGCCTGCTGGGTCCGGAAAAAATTCTCCCGGGCAAAGGGATCGCCGTAGGCCACCAGACCCACCCCGGAAAACGGGTCACCGATTGATTCTGCGCGGACAAAGGCGCTCATCTGACGTTTTTCTTCCGGCTGAAGCTCTTCTTCTGGCTGAAGCTCTTTTGAAGCCCCGGCCCGGGCAACAGGGAGTTCGACATCGGCAGTCGGCAAAGGCATCAACCGGTAAGGAGAAAGGTTATCACCGGTGTTTTGATAGAGTCGACGGTTGTAATCCTCAATCAGATCGGAGAGTTTCTGCCTGCCATTGTTTTCGATAATCGTTTCAATCAGTAAACGTTTGGCCTGTTGGAAATCAGGGTCACTCTCTTTACCCAGACGAACATAATCCCTGCCGGGGGGCAAAGCGGGCAAATCCCGGAGTTTTTTCACCAACCCTTCTTCAACCGGGAGCTGGCGAGTTGTTAACTGCCCCCGCCCGTCTTTCCCAAGCACCAGTTTGACGCGATGGTCTGACTGTGACCACAGCAGATCGCCGTTGGCGGGCAGCATACCCGTCCATTTGCGCCCCAACTCATCCACTGCTATCAGGGCATTACGAACCGTGATTCGTTCTGTCCGGATTTCATCAAACAGTGCTCTGGCGAAAGCCTCCACAGGGTAATGCTCCCCGCTGGCATCAGCGCCACAACCCACCAGACTGACAGCCCTGACAAAGCGCCCGCCGGTTATGCGCTCAAGCACTTTGGCCAGTTGCGCAGCCGTCTTCCCGCCCAGAAGAAACTTTTCGGAACCGGCCTTATACCCCTGAAACTGTCTGCCGTGGCCAACTACAATAATGCGGGTGTCGTCTTTAAGAAAATCAGTTTGCAATGCCTCAAGCTTAATGTCCTGGCCTGTATTTGGGTCGTACAGTGAACCATAAGAATCCAGAACTATATGGCGGCTGAAATCGGGCTGGTATTTGTTTGCCAGATATAAGCTGGCTCTGGTTTCATTGTCACTGTCGTTTAGCTGAAGAATGACCTGATTTTTATAACGACTGTCTTGCTCAGCAGTCAGGGCATAACGTTCGGTTTTATCCGTTCTGGGTCTCCAGCTACTGGGGCTTTCATCAGTATCGTAACTGACTAAATCAATCTGTGCTAATGGGTTGATCTGCGTGAAAGATAATTTTACTTCTTGACCAACAAGGTCTTTTCTTGAAAAAAAATCAGACAAATAATCCCGGGAGACTTCTATAAATGCTTGGGACCCTGATATGAAAACCGCCGATCTGGCTTGGTGCAATATTCCATCTTTGCGATAATCAAAAAAACTGTAGGCGGTTTTCTGATCAACATTCAATTCCCTGGCGATTAATTTTGCAGTTTTGTCTATATCTGTATTAGAAGCTTTTAATGGCTTATCGATATTTAAACGTTCAATCAATTGATAACGTCTTATAATTCGTTTCTTAACTGCCTCAAGAACCTCACTGTCAGCTGGCGCGATAATTAAGTTATTGTTGAAATTTAACGTTTTTTCATAGGTTAATTTTATTTCCACTGAACCAGGAATAACCCTGAGCGAATCTTGAAAGACAAACAGGGGTTTTTCGCCGTGGTTGGCTATGGCTTCTTCAATGGCCTTAATAAGATCAGGGTATTCTCTCTTTATGCTGTCATAGTATTTCTCTTGTTCTGGATCCGGTGTCCGGTCAAAAAACAGCTGTTCCGGCCCTTTCTGGCCAAAATACTTAATGATTGCATGGTTAACGGGGTAATCCGGATCGATCCGACCGCCTTCATAGGAATAAAAATCCGGAAATTTAATATGTTTAAACAATTCCTTGTTAAAAGCAGGTAGTATATCAACATCCAGATAGACACCCCCTCCTTCCTTATCTCTGGCATCTCTGGCAAGTACTGCCATTCTTACCAAATCTGCTGCAGCGGCGAAAATCCACCTTAGTCCAAGTTCTTTGATGTACCCTTCTTTCAGGCTGGCTTCATTGCCTGTCGGCCAGAGTTTATTGATGTCTGCCAGCCTGAACTCACCGGATTCAGGATTGCTCCTGATCTTGGCCAGCTCGTCGCTGAACGCCTTCATTTGCTTCAGACTTTCTGTTCGTTGTTTTTCTAGTTCGCTTTGATCCATACCCAAATGCTTGACTAAAAACGTCTTTGCCATGTCGTCAAAGGATTTACCTTGGGCGATGCCTTTTTTTATAGTGCTATAAGCCAGGTCTTGCAGTTGATTTAAACGTTTCACAAATTCATCCCTGGCATTTTCTTTTTTCAGGAATGATTCGGGTATTTTCTCAGCGGCAACAGACTCACGGATTTCCCGGGCCAATATAGGCGCTAAAAACGCTTGTGGATCGTACCAGAGCGTCATCGACCAGGCGGGAACCTGTGAAACCCAGATCTTGAGACAGTCTTCAACACCTTTTTTGAGAGGACCAATCCAGATAGTGTGAAGCTCTTTCGGTACCTCGACCAAAGCGTCCAGCAGGTACTGCTTTATTGTGGCAACCAGCAGGGAGATGACTGCTTCACCCATAAACGGTTTGGGCAGGTTTTCCTGCATCCGATAGACAAGGGCGTATTTTTGAAGGGCCGTTCCCTTCAGGCGAAGTTGGTCAAATTGGGCAATTTTTTTCTCCAGCGAGGCTAAATTATCCGAACCAAGAGCAGCCAGATGGGGCTTCAGGCTGCGCTTGAACATCGCCAGAGTCGGCATGGCATCATCGGGATTGACGGGCCCCAGCAACCCGCTGTTGGGCGACAACACAGAAGACAACTGCCGCATTCCAGCGGCACTTTCAGCCAACAGGTTTTTTTCAGACAAGCGTTCGACTTTGGTGTCCCCGTCACCCATGCGAAGTGCTTTCAGCTTGTCAGACCTGTCGGCCAGTGACCAGGTCACCAGACCTGTGTCTGCAAACAGGCCAACCCACAAACGCCCCCAGATATCCACTCTCAAAAGACCGTCACGGGCAGTCATTGTCTGGGTTTTTGTTGCTTGCAGGGTCTTTTTCAGGTATTTGCTGACAAGCCCGTCGTGATCAATGCCTGAGCCAACCAGGTTAACGGTTTTAACCGGGGTATCAGCAATCAATTCATTGATTTTTTTTGACAGGTCTGACGCGGTTTGCCCGCTCAGGGTAAATTCCCCGTCGCTGGATTGACCCAGGCCGACCACATGAATCCGGCTATCAGCGTCCAGAAATTTGCGGATATCGGCATTATTAATCCTTGCGCCTGTCTCTCCATCTGACCAATAATCGCCCTCATTGACCAGCCAACGGATTGAGTTATAACTCACTCTCGTTTCTTCGCGGTTTTTATATTTGTCAAACAGGTAATGGCTGGCCTTACTGATCGGGTTAGCATCGCCAGACTCCATCTGGATAACCAGTTGTTGGCTGTATTGGCTGCGCTTTTGCGGATCCGTGACCAGATAGCGCCTGATATCGTTTTCCTGATCCCGGACAGCTGCCGCTGCGCTGGAAATGGTAAACTGTTCTTTGGCTGAAAATTGAAGAACCTCCAGTAAAGCTTCATAGCCTGCCGTCCAACTCATGGCAAACTTGCTTTCCCTCAATGCCTCATCGCCATTCAGGATTTGATGGCCTTTCCCAAACTGCTGTATCCCTCTGAATCGGTAATAAGCCAATGGCGCAGCAGCATCCTTTGTATTGGTTAAAATCGCTTCTTTTTGTTTGGCATCATTCCAATTTGTCAAACTGGACAATTCCAGTCGACTAATCTCTTCGTGTTGTGATATGAGCGTGTTTTGAGCAAACTCAATGGTTGGGTTGCCTGGTGTCGCCGCGAAAAATAAACCCGGATTTTTTTCTGATGGCACATAGGCCTGATAGGGCATGACTTTAATTTTTTCCAAAGGCTTAAACAGTTGCGAGGGATCAGCACTCTCCACACGCTGTACAATGTTGCTCTTCAACCAGGGGTATTTTTCACCGAACCAGGCAATATCGTCTGCAACCTTCTGTTCAATGGCAGGAGCCTGATCGTCAGGAAGGAATTCTTTGCCAAGCCGCTGGATGACCAGCTGTGTCTGTACCGCCCTTACCCTGTCCCAATCTGTTTTGCTGACGCCTGAATAATCAACCCCCTTGAAAAGATCCTCATTCAATTCAGGCGAAAGCGAGGTATCAGAATAAACACCACCGCGGGTGGCCATCACCCTCATTTTCACCAGTGCCTTAGCCGCAGGCTGATGACCACGCAACCCCAGTTCCCTGTAATAGTCCTTTTCAGTCACCTTACCATCTTTCCCGTAGGCACCGGTCCAGACCTCATTAAGGTCGATGAGGGAAAACTTCGCCTCTGGATAAGAAGACTTTATCTGCCGTGCAAATTCCCGCAAGGATTCCTGCATTCGGGATTTTTTTTTGTCAAGGTCCGCCTTGTATTTGAGGTGGCCTGTCAGAAAATCCTTCACCGCCTCATCAAACTGCTGGCCCCGTTCTATTTTTGGTTTTATGGCTTTCCAGGCCTCATCCTGTAACTTCATCAGATCTTTCAGTAAACCTGATTCAAAATCAGAGGGATTACCGGGATTGGTTTGACCGGCCAATTTACGGGTCATTGATTCTTTAAGGGCTTCGGCAAGCACACCGGCAAGCATTGCATTCGGGTCATACCAAAGATTTATTCTTAAGCCGGACTCTGAATTGGCCAAAATCCATGACCGGATACGCTTCAGTTCGTCATCGGTTGGGTTAACGCTCACAAAATGCAGCCGTGGAGGGACTGACTTCAGACGACTTTCCAACCAGCGCTGGATGTTGGTAGCCAGTTCCGCAAATTTTACGCCGGTTTCCTGCGGGTGATTCCCGGTCAGGTCGGTGAGTTTTTTGTAGACTTTTAACGCCGAAGCAAAGGTTGATGGTGCATTCACATGGCGATAGCGATCAAACTCCATAAAAGATGAGAGCAGGTCTTCAAAACGTGCGTTCAAGTCTGCGTTCAAGATCCGCTGATTCTGTAATAACGGCTCAAATTCCACATGGAATGCCTTGGCGTCAGGAATCAGTTGGTCAATTAATTTTAAGTCTGAACCTGCCACAGGATCACGATCGGAACGGCGAACCCTGTGCACTGTTGCCGGTTTGGTAACTGCGGGATAGCGGTGCCTCAGGGAAGGTAGCAGAAGATCGTCATCTGCGGTCATAGTGCCAATGGAAGCCAGTTGCAGACGATAGCTGCCATTCCCGTCAGGCTCTGCTGTCAGTTCCAGATGACGCCCCAGGGAGCCGCGCCCGGTCACCGCCAGGCGCACAGATGTGCGGCTTTCTGTCACTGTCGTTTGATTAAACCTTACCTCTACGGGCAGGGTTTCTTTAACCATCATCTGACGGGGGTTCACTACCGGTAACGGCAGTCTGTCCTGTTCGAGATAGTACCGTGGCAAACCAAGCTCAGTACGAATCCGGTTTTTGATGGCATTGGTATCTTCTTCTGGCGCCAGCCCGAGCGCCAGCCGCAATGCCTCCCCCAGCTGGTAAAAGAACGAAAGATGGCCTGACAGCCACCCGGAACCGTAAGGCAAATCGCCCACATCCGGATCAAAAGCGATGAGAGTAAAGGTGCCGTTATTGACTGTCTGGTTAACCGGCACAAGATCATGGACAGTGTCATTTTTCGAACCAGGCTCGGTGGGCAGATAGGTTAGCAGGCTGGACTTACCGCCGGGGAACGCAACATTGCGACCGGGAACAATCAAACTGACATACTCTCCGGGAATCATCCTGTTGCGCTCATCGGGGGAAACTTTCAGTAATCCATGGTCGTGTATGTCGCCAAGAGTGTCAGGTCTTATCGGGGTTGTTACATTGCCCGACAGCATTCGCAACGCTTCGGTATTGTTCAACCGGTGTCTGAACATATCGCTGGCATCCACCAGTTGCCGCAGGTCACTGGCGAGGGTCTGGTTACTGGAACTGGCCAGGTAGTCCGGCGTCAGGTAAATCCCTATCCAGTCACCCAGGGCCTTGAGGGTCAGAAATCTGCCCCGAACGCTGCTGGTGGTGTTTAACAGCGGCGCCTGCTCTGGCTCGGCCAGACCGTCGTATTCATCCTGTTGTGCCTCATCATTTTTCTTCAGTCGCTGAAGGTTTGTCAGGGCCGGATTGCCGGGATCTCTGGCGCTCAGCCAGTTCAGGCTGTCATCAAGCGCCCTGCGGAAAAACCATTGTTCACTGCGCAGTGGTTGTTCGTCGTAAACTGTGACAATGGCCCTGAGCAAATCCGCTATTTCCGCGGCTGAGCGGTTGCTCTCCGTTAACGGTTGCCAGTCCTCCATAACACCGGCAAGTGCTGGCGCCAGCCCGTCACCCTGATAAAGTTCCCGGACCGCATCAACAAAGTCTTCCGCAGTGCCACCCCGTTTCCTGAGGTTGTGGCGCTGGCCTGACACCAGTCGCTGGTAAAGATCACCCGACTGTGGTGGCCATTGCCGGGCCTGATAACGTTCATCAAGCCCATAGTGCGGTTGCAGTGCTTCCAGCCTGTTGCCAGTGATCCCCCAGAGCTGTTCAATACCGGCTACAGCCGCGGTATTGTCGGTCAGGGTTTTTCGCCATGCAGGCACCAGCAGCGATGACAGTCCGTGCCCGAGAGCCTCGCCAGAATGCCGGGAAAGATCGGCGGCTCCCAGACGAACCAGTGGCCGACTGTCGTTTGTGAAAGTTGCGTCACTGTCAATAAATAATCGGTCGGACTCTGCCCTGATAAGAGGGACCTTGTGATCCGGTTCTGTCGGCCCCACCGGATTATTGGCAATCTGAAGTCCGTAAAGAAAGGTCAGCAACTGCTGGTTAAAACCACCGTACAGAAACAGTCCTGCCAGTTTCTCAAGGTCAAAAACCAGCCGCTGGAGCGCTTGTGTTGAATCTTTGTAACCAATGGAACGATAGCCTTCCACGTCAAAGGTAATGTCGACCAGCCGCAGTGGCGGAGCGGCATCGCCCTGGGGGTATACCCTGATGCCTATTTCCGTTCCGTTAATCTGGGTGCGGTAACCCTTGCCAAAGGCGGGACAGGTTATTGTCTCGTCGATACGCAAAAGGGGCGCAACGGGCGTGAAGGAATCAGGCACGGGTCTGGTAACATTGCCTGTTGAAGGGCTCTCCTCGTTCCTGAGCCTGGCAAGTGTTTGACCAAGGTCGTTTTTAGAATGCCAGTGCCTGGCTTGCAATTCGGTACTTAGAGGGGTTGGCGGCTTCTCAAGGTTTTTTGGGGCATGGAACAGATCGGGAAGCAAAGACTCCAGCCAATGGAGTGAGGCCGGTGATACTTTCTGGTTCAACCATTTGGCAGCCAGCGTTTCAGAGATAAAGTCGAGCTGTGTTTGAGTGGCTATAGCGGAAACCGCATCATCCGTCTGGCTGACGGGAGACGGGATTAAAACGCCACCATTTTCTGCGGAACCATGCTGGCGCGCCTGAAATTCTGACCAGAAGTTATTGGGATCACAGGCTTCATAAACGACCATTGCCATGTTGTTCAGCAAGCTGGCAACGAGCCGGTCAGTTCCGATCGATTGCCCGATTAAAAATGTAACACCATCGTCGTCATAATAGATATTCTGACCCGGCAAGTCAGAGTCAGACAGGATAATGCTGATATTCCGATGTATGTGGTGCGGGAAAAAACCGGACTGCTCGATTAACCAGAAGGCTCTGTCAATGGCTGTCCTGACAGTACTGATGTACGCTGGTGTGGCAAAAACCGACCCCGGGCTGGCCTGATCTGTTGACAGTCTGATGGTAAAAGTATCTGTGTTAACAATGGCTGAGTAAAACCAGTCATTGCTGGTCTTGAGCCACTGGCGCCGGGGGGTAGGATTGAGAGGGTTTGTATCAGTGACATTGGTAGGCATTTGGGAAGTTCTCTGGAACTGTAATGGCTTTTTACCAAAATACGAGAGTGGTCAAGACCCGTTGTAGAAATACAACAGGTGTTGCTTATCAGTAATATCGCTGTATTAATGATTTCTGAGTTGCTCAGGCCTGAACCATCTTAGTCGAAGGTTGTTGTGTCGTCAGGTTTTGTGTCATTCCCTGGTTTGCCGATGGCTCAAACGACGGGCTCTCGCCACTGCGATTGTCGGGCAGGGCGTTGATCTCCTGAACCAGACGCTGGTAGTGTTGGCTCAGTTCTGTGTCATTCAGGCTTGCCATCACAGATCGTTCACTCCGGGCTACACCGTCAACGTCGTCTTTATCAACTTCAGCCAGACTGCTCAGGTAATTCACCAGCCGTTTCCCTCCGCGAATGACCCCGTTCAGAAAGGTCAGGGCTCCATTGTCTTCACTGTCACCCACGGCCAGTGCATTATCTGTGATGTTCTCATTCAGCGAACGCCTGCCACGTGACCGGGCGGTGTCCGAAGGCAACTGTGTCTGCGGCACAGATGTCTCAGGCTCTTGCGCCCGGGTTGAGTTAACCGGTGCTTCGGTGGTGACCGTTACGCGCACTTTCGCAAGCACCTCGCTCATATTGAGCACCTTGTTATTGACGATCAGGCGCTCAACGGTCTCGCCTTCCTTGCTGAAAAAATGTTGCACACGAAGGCTCTGGGGGGCATTGATCGGCTTTGTGCTATTGTCACCGTTCTTCAGCAGGCTACTATTCGGCAAAACAGTCAGGATAAGATCCTCTTCTGCTTTTTGATACTGCAATTTCTGGCAGTGGTGGGTATTAATCTCGAGCTGGTCAGCCGTGCCCGTGGCGTTTGCCAGAAGCCATTGGTTGTTCTCCGTGTCATCACCAGAGAAACGGTAAATAGAGCTTTTTTCATCAATTACATACTGATGGCCGGAGATGGTTTGCTCTGAAAGTGAATAACCAGACTCGAGTCGTTGACCGATCATTTCCTTGCCATCCAGAATGCCGTCATCCAGTTCCAGACTGTCTGGCCAGCCATTGGCGTAGATACCGTCAGGGTCCTGCCAAGTGCCTATTCTCACCAGGGGATCGGCACCGGTCGCCATCATTTCTATCCCTTCAGGCGACGGGAGACGATGGTTGATGATGAGTTTGTCAGCGGCATAACAGTTCAATGTGCGAATTTTTCTTGTTGGCTTGAAGGCCTGGGTTGCCAGAGCAACCCGGCCATCCCGGTAGATGTTTAGAAAACCACTGTCATTTATTGTCATGACCAGGTGCAGGCGGGGGGAGGTTAAAAATGGCCTGACCTTACTATGAAAAACCCTGGCACCCTCCGTTAGCCTGATCTCCAGCTCCCCGGGGTTCAGGCTCAGGCTAATGGCATCAGAGCCGTCAGCCCCGGCAAAATAAATCAGCGTGCTCTCGGCCCATGTTTCCCTGCCAAGGGGTAAGTCCCGGCGAGTCCAGGCCGCCAGGATAAAGCTGCCGCCGGTGACCGGAGGCGGCATCAGGCGAGACAAACCGGCTGGACAGGAAGTCTGGTCACCACTGTCAGTGGCGTTGCGCTGATCCAGCGAACGCCAGCTTGCTGCCTGCACATCCGCAAGGCTGACACCCTCCATACGAACCCGGTTAAACGAAGAGGGGGCAAAGAATAGCTTTACCGAGCCATTTTTCTCTGCATTTTCCAGCGCCAGACTGACAAGGTTATTGCCGGGACCGGGGTGGACACTGGCACCGCTGCTTTTGAGGTGGAAAATATCATTGCCCGAATCGCCGAACAGCCCGGCCCCCGGCTTGACAGTACCCGAGATGAAGAACACGTCATCACCTGGCCCGCCATGTACCGGTGCTGTGATATTGCCAAGCCGGTAAGTGCCATCCAGTCGTTTATCAACCGTCAACCTGGAGTAATAGTAATTTCGAAGTTTTTTGCCGCTAAGCAGCCTGGTTCCGTTGTTGCCCGGAGCAATCGTTGTCAGGCGCCAGATATGCCGTTCCAGACTGTTGATAAAGTGCCCGGTGACCAGGCTGCCATCCTTGCGCTCACAATGGGGAACGTGCTGTAAATGGATGCTGAAAAATAAGTGTCCGGCGTCGTTCACATCCAGACGGGTATAATTTCCGGTCAGTCGCCATTCCAGCTTTTCAGGCTGCACCCCGTGCAATACCAGGGTATTCCCGTTGTCCCGGTCAACGATTTGGGTGCCATTGGCCTGCGGGTAAATAACGTAAATATCCGGCCCCAGGTCGCCAGAAAGCAGGTCAGGCCCCAGGTTCGCCACCATTCGGTCAGCTTTCGGGCTGCCATAATGTCGGTTGTATCCAGCCCCCCCAACCGTGGTGGTGATTGAGCTGTTGCCCTTGATGCGGGGAGAGGAAATCCTGAAAATATCATCACCCCCTCCGCCATCGACGGCAAGCCCAGCGAGGGCCGGAATGCTGAAGATATCGCTGCTATCGGGGCCTTTGAAAACCTCAAAGTTGCTGACACTTAACGACCATGTGTTACGGATGCTCCTCGATCCCGGTCGCCTGAGCGTATAAAACAGACGAGCCTGGATGTTTATCTCCTCAGAACAGGGCCGCGAATCCTTTGCAGGGCAAGAGCGCCTCACTGAGCCTGGCACCACAGACAGGTGGAGCCGGACAAATTCCGGGGCAAGGATTGCCCGGCTCAAGTCCAGCGTGTCTTTACCCGGACCACCGTTAAAATGGAAGGGCGTCGGCAGCTTCAGAAGTAAAAGGGTGTCATCACCCCCTCTGCCATGAAACCTGCGCAGCGAACCTCTGGACATATAAACGTTATCTTTATCATCACCGAAAAAGTTGATGCTTCCCTTCCCGGTGTCCTCCAGGATAAAGTTCCGGACCGTTAAACTATTTTTCAGGCCGACAGTCACAGCACGGCTGACGGGCAAGTTAAAGAGCAGCGTATTGGCACCACTTCCTCCGTCCAGGGAGGTGCCTCTCTGCCAGGGCGCATTGACGATGAGCCGGTCATCTCCATCCCCCATGTCCACCTTGTCGAAACCACCTCCGGTGCTGAAAATATCCGTACCATTGGAGCCAAAGTAGGTATCATTTCCCGAAGTCCCCGCCATCTGGTCGATCCCACTGAATACTGTCTGGTGATAACGCCAGTGGCCGGTTCCATCGGTATTCTGCCATCGGGTCTGGGCGATCCCTTCCGTCACATTGACGTCTATCCCATCCAGTTGATAGGTTGAGGTGATAACCTTGACGCCAAGACTTCTGGAGCGTTTCTGCAGAAGCCGGGTACCGTAAATAACAGAAAGACGCTCGTCGTGTACTAACTGATTGTATCCCTCCTTCCCGGCAATAACGGTCGTATTGCCCATGCCGACAATAAACTGGTTATTGCCTCCCATATCCTTTAAACGATCATGACCTCCCATGCCAATTAATACGTTATCCGTAGACGGGTTGCCCGTCAGCTGATCATTACCCGGACTACCCAGTATGATGGGGATGCCAGAGTATGAGTCTGAAGACAAGTCAAGATGAACCGCCGGCAAAATCAGAGAACTGTTGTATGAGGGAGAGGCACGGCATTGGTCACGAAAATAAGTATCAAAACCATAATTCAGCTCCAGCATGGCCAGGGTTTTCGCCATTGGCTGGCCGGGGAACAGGTCGCTCCATTGCTCCGACTCAGTCCATTTTGACATCTGTTTCATGGCCAATGATGTCTGGCGGCCCTGTTGTTTCCTGCGACCGTCCGCATGGGTTTTAACCAGTTTTAAACCCAGTGTGTGCCTTGGCCTTAGAAGGCTCACACCATGCTTCTTAATGGAGGGAGCTGCACCTTCAAAAAGCAGCTGCTGTTGGCCAAGCCCCAGGGTCAGTTTGCGTAGAGAACCATTCTGTGGGGTACAACGGCCAGAGACGAAACCAAACTCAATCACCAGATTGATATGATGACTTTCCTGGCTGCCAATCCGATGCAGACCAGCGCCCAGTTTTTCCCCCTCATTGGCAAGGCGCTGCAGCCTGGTCTTTTTACGCCATTGCTGCCGGGGAAATTCACCTAAAGGTTTTTCCGGGTAACGGTTTAATAATGCCAACATCGCCTCTGTAGAAAAGCGATAGTCATCCACTCGCTTTCTGACCCAGCAATTGGCTTTGTCTAAACGAACAAAACCCCAGAGGGTGGTGTTCCTCAGGCTGGTCAGGGTCTCAGTCATTGACAGGGAAGCATTTTTGCCCGTCACTTCCTCCCAGTAAATACTGGTATTGGCATGTACCTCAAGGCCGGATAAACCGGGAGTGTGAAAATCAAGCTTCATATGCTTATGTGGCATTGAAGGGTCAACAGCCAGGTTCAGGCTCTCGTCAAAGGGATTGATCGTCAGGCTGGCTATCTGATGGTCGCTGCACCCGTGATCAAAAAATCCCCAGCGAATGACCAGCACTGGCCATTTCCCGGTCGGGGGCACCTGACATTTATGGACGTGAATTCGGTGGTGACCTAGATGGCTGCCAGGACGCAGCATGATGGTGTCTGTGTGAGTGCCCGTGTAAACCTCGTGGCTACCCTGAACCTTACCGTCACCCAGCACCACTGTGTTAAAACCGCTGCGTAACCGGATAGAAGTGCTTCCGCCGATGGCCACCACCGTGTCGTTGCCACCCCTCAGATCCACGGTATTGGTACCGTTGGTGACAATGAAAAGGTTATTACCGTGGTCTCCCCAGAGTACGTCATTGCCAGGGGACCCCTGGATGACCTCTACCTCTATCAGCTGCTCCCCCTCCGACTTAAACCGGTTGGCGAGATCCAGCTTAAGACCTTTTTTTCTGCCAAGGTAAGAAACGGTGTCCGTGCCGGGACCTCCATGCACCCGGTTCAAACCATTACCCAGCAGCGCCTGATCATTACCCGGGCCCAGGGCTATCCAGTTAGTCCCGTTGCCATTGCTGGCACTGACAAAGTCATTGCCGCCCCCGGTATGAACCTCATTTTTACCACCCCACAGGTAAATATTGTTGGGCTGGGCCGTCCCTGTCACGGATACACCTTGCGTCGACCCTACTACATTTTCAACATTGGCAATCGACCCTCCGGTTGCCAGCAGCTGTATCACCGTCGCGTAAAAGATGCTGGGGTCATTGGGCCTGGGCCTTTCTCCGCGCTCTCTCAGTCCGGTCTTGCTGAAATAGTAAAGATCCCCATGGGTTTGCAACAGGTAAGCACCCCGTTCCGAAATATACATATGACCCAGTTTTGTAGGGCCAATGTTTATTTTTTCATGCTCGTAATGGACGTGTTTGGACTTGACTCTGCCAACGTAAAAGTAAGTCTGAAGGCCGTAGTGATCAGAAATTCGTTCTACTTTTGTACGCTTTGCGTCATACCCCGTCAGCAAATATTCGGAGGGTAATTGTTTATCTCGGGTGGCACGATGGTAATCCGCTTTTATCGATGACAGTTCGGCAATGTACATTCTGCCCGGGCGCAGGTTTTGTTCCATGCCATCTCGCGGGTTAGCAGAAAAACCGGACTGATAGCCATCGAGGCCGAAGCGGCCTGAAAGGGATGATTCATCCCCTATTTCCTTACCATCCGGCGCGTCGCGGTTAACTCCATGTTTTTTCAGATATTCAGGAAAAAGGTTACCCCAGTGCCAGGTTTGCAGGTTAACCTCGAATAATGTGTCAGATTTCGTCCAGTTAAGGCGATAGTAATGCGTTTTCGGTTTTATGGAGTAGAATAGAGAGTGCCTTAAGTAAGGAATCTTGATCTCGCTTGGCAAAATCAGGGTGTCATTGCCAGGTCCCCCATAAAGAATCCCCTTGCCCAAACCCGGTTCAAGCCGGTCATTTCCTGAACCACCAAACTGCTTTATGTAGCCAAGGTCGTCTATAAGATAGTCATCATCGGGACCTCCGTACTGAATCCTGCCGTTGATAATGGTGTCTCTACCCGGTCCGCCGTAGCCGAGCCCGTCGTTATATGGCAAACGGAGGATGTCGTTACCTCTGCCCCCATAAGCTACCCCTGACTCACCAATCCAGATATCGTCATCACCAGAGTCCCCAAACGCCGTCCCTGATTTTATGATCCGGATAACATCGTTGCCGTCGCCCCCTTCCGCCAGGCCTTTCTCAAGCGTCAACCGGTCATTGCCTGACCCGCCGTACAGCTCCCCCTCGTCGATGATCAGGGTGTCATCGCCACCCAAACCATAAAATATCTTGTAGCCTTTCTCGCCACGCATGTAATCTTCCAGGTTCGACCCCATCTTTGTACGGCGCCGGTTGACCCGGTCGGTAAAGGCAAGGCCTTTTGTGGTACCAGCCAGTGATCTTTTTTGGGTTACCGACAATTCTTCCAGGTTATCCTCATACTGGCTCTGGTGAAGAAACTCCGTGGCATCGGTATGGTACTCAAACCTTGAAAACCCTTTTTTCTCGAAGTCTTTCGCCATGTTGTCCATGTATCGTGCAAAGCCATCGCCTTGCACTATTGCGTCGAACTCCTGCCGGGCATTGTTGGGCGGCATGAATGCCGCGATAACGGTCTGTATGACAGTGAGCAGCTGGCCGACCAGGTCGGCAATCACACCAAACGGTGGAAAAAAGTCCAGCACCATGCCGACAAGATCCAGGGCAATCGAAATCGCATCCAGGGCGATCATCATTTCGTAATAAGTCGCCTGGGCATCGTTGCCAGACGCTCTTGCATCTCTGGCGGACATCTCATTAGAGGTGATGGAAACAACGGCACCTGCAATACCAATGAAACTGCCTCCCACCGGCACCATCCTGGTCACGACCCTTGAGGCTTTTGCCGCCCTGGTGGTGGTCTTCAAGGTCTTGAGACCAGAGCCTGCGGCATCGCTCCCCTTGATCAGACGCTTGCCACTGCTCACCAGCCAGTGGCTGGTCATCGCCAGGCCATAGACAGAGTTGCCAATCTCCAGGCCGGCCCCGGCATAGGCCAGGTTCCGGGTTTCATCAGGCAGTATGTGGCCGTATTTCTTCAGATTCTCAATGGCCTGGATACCACTGGCAAGCCCTACAATGGATTGCCCCGCGCCAACACCGACTTTGATACGCCCGTATGTTTTGCTTCTGTCCAGCTTATCGAGCATGCGGGTAACTTTTCCGGGCCGCTTCTTCGACCCGCCCCCCGGACCGTTGGCATCAAAGCCACTCCCTCCGGGATGATCTTTGCGGGTCTTCAAGCCCTCCATGAACGCCTGGTTTTTAAGCAGCTGCTCTTTTACATACCGGGTATCGTCAGCACTGTAGCCCGAGTCATTGAGCGAACTGACAACACGGTCAATCACCTGCTCTGGCGTCAGCCCCTGCTGCTCTGTCAGTGTTTGCCGGAATAGATCAAGGAACTTCTTGCGAAACACCGGGCTGTCCTGAATATCCTCGGTGGCCACCGCTGCAAAACGCCCTTGTTCCAGCAGCAGGAAGGCGTCTGCCAGTAACCCCTTGTCACCGGCAGTCTGCCTGATATGGTTGAAACGATCACTGACCTCAATGGCATCCAGGTGCCCGCTGATCCGGTCCATCAGGTCCATCGCCGTCCTGACCGGTCCGGAGCCGTTGCACAGCACGCAGTCTGCATCGGGCAGCCGTGTTGCCTGACCGGCTGGCAAACCCGCCTTGTCCAGTTTCTGCAGGGCCTGCCGGAAATGAGATTCGGTCATATCAACGATGCCGGCCATCTGGCCAAAATCAATATCGCTCCTGAGTGCTGTCAGGCTGTCGGCCACATTCTGGCGAATCTCCCCGGCCAGAAGGCGGGATTCAGAGGAGCCCTCCCGGTTCAGCCTGTGGGCCATCCCGATAAAGCTGGTCAGACGTTCCACCAGCCCGGAAAGCGTCAGCTTGCCCTCTTTAACCGTGAACTCGCTGACCAACGACTCAGGCGACAGCTTGTCCATGCCCTCTGGCAATTTGATCCGCTTCTGTTGCAGGGCCAGGAATGTTTTTGTCTGATCCTCCGGTTTCTGTGCCTGGACGGCTTGCAGCAGAGCCAGTGCTGCCGCGGCGGTCAGCGGACTGTCAGCAGCGCCATTGCCCAGCACCAGCGTGCGTTGCGCTGGCATCAGGTAGGAGGCATCGGCGGTGATTGAAGGGTCGGTCAGCACCCGCATCGTCAGGTTGCCAGAGGTCAGTGAAAACGTCCTTTTCCCGGTCAGGTTCAGCAGTCCATTAAGCCGCTGATAAAGCCCGGTAGAGATCTTTTCAGGCAGGGAACCCAGCGCGCTGATCTCTGCTACAAGTAACTTCCCAGCGATGGTTTCGGCCAGACCTGCCGGAATGGCTGACTGCCGGGCATAGTGCAGAAAATAGTGCAGGAAACTGTCTGCAAACCGCTGGCGGGTGACATCGTCCATCTTGTCAATAACGGCATTGACCTGGCCAGTCATGTCAATGTCTTTCAGTTCCCTGAAAGTCTCATAATGGCGTGCCAGCTGTGACAGGTAAGCCTCAGTGGTTGCAGCGTTTTCACCCGGTTTCAGGGGCTGGCGCAACAGCCTCTTCAGGCCATCCTGTGACTGGGGGGACATCAGTGGGAAAGGATTGCCCGGGCCCGCCGGGGTGATTTTCAGATAGCGCCTGTCACCGTCTGCCATCACCCCATGTCGGGGACTGCTGGCGATGGTTTCAATGGTCTCAGGCTGCCACGGTAAAGCCTGCACAGACCTCTGGACGTCCTGCTGCGGGTGAACAGGCAACTGGAACGGCCTTCCGACCTGCTGTCGCAGTTTTACCGCCTCCTGGAATACGGTGTGTACATCTTCATTCATATTGGCCAGCAGGCCAGTGTCAAAACGCTCCCAGCCCAGCCCCCGGGCAACAAAAGCGCAGGCTTTTTCCAATGCGGCGACCATGGATGCCGCCGATCCAATGGGAGGCAAATTAAGATTGTTGATAACTTTGATATCGCTGTTAGGCAATATGGCCGTTACCGCATCGGTCACTCCCAGGTGTATCTGGCTGGCTGGCTGCCCGTTGCTCCCCAGAACCTGATCCATCTTCCGGTAGATAAAATGAACCACCAGCGACTTCAGGTAATCGCTGATAACGAGCCTTAGCCCGTAATCTTCGTAAATCACCTTTGCCCGATAGGACAGGAAGTTTTCCGCTGCCGCCCGACTTAACCCGAGCAGGTTAGGGTCGAGCAGGGATTCCATGCCGGAGCCGACAGTCCAGAAGGCCCGGTAATCAGCGTCGACCTGCCTGGAGGTGGAGGGCGGGGGTCTATACGAGGCGATGTTATTATCAAGGCCGGGATCTGGAATCAGGGGAGCTGAGGATTGTTTCTCATTGACGACCTTGTTGAAAAGAGTGCGCTCACTGTCACTGACTTTAATTTCTCCTTTAGAAAGGCTGTCCTTTATTGCCTGAATCCTGGCTTTATCATGAAGCTCCAAATACGCCACTGCCCGGCGGTAATCGGCTTCAGTACCTTCAGCTAACAGCAGGTTATGATGGCCTTCGACCAGTTGCCGATAGAGGCTTGTGCCTGAAGGCTTGTCAGCCACCGGGGTCAGTGCGTATTCGCGAGTCAGTCCCAGGGGGCGCGGCTCATCGTCAGGCAGTGTCGCGGTATTGATCCCGAACTGCTGCCGCACCTGCTGGCGCAAGGCTGATAGCGGTCCATCACCGTTCTCAAGAGCCTTCAAGAAACTGGCACCCACCAGGTTCGTCAGGGTTTCCTGGAAAATGAACGGCCTGTTCTTGTCCTTTGTGCCCAGCAATAACAGGACCTGGGCACTGTTTTCCTCATTCACACTGACACGGCTGTCCACCAACGGCCAGTCAGGCCGGGGGCTGATTCTTATTTTAAAAGGGCTGGCATCGGCAATGCCCGCGTCTCTGACGGGTTGCACCAGCGCCTGAAGAAGGTTCGATAAACGTGACTCACCCATCCCCCGGGCAATGAGCTGAATGTCGTTCTGTAATTGCTCTCTGTCAATACGGCCCTGCCGTTCCAGCCTGCGATAAGGCTCCATATGGACAATCAGCCTGATCTGCAAAAGACGGTCTGGCCAGCGATCTGGAAGCTCAACGCGAAAGACCTTGCGGTGATCTTCGCTGTGGATCAGGGCGTAGCCGGGACCCTGGTCAGCAAAAGCCAGATCATCGCGGCGCCCCAGTGTGAAGGTCTTTTGCCCATTGGTGGTCTGAACCCGGGCCTGGTGCCGCCCCATCCCGGTATCGGGAATGAAAGCCATGACCTCCCGGCCCGGGCCTGATGGCAGTGGCTGATTTTTTTGCAGCAGATCAAACCACTCATTGGCTTTCAGGGCATTCATCCGCAACCCGACCGGGTCTGGGGTTTCCAGACCCTTAAGCCGTTTGTGGAAAAAATACTCCGCCAGCAGTGCCTCACCATCAGACGGGGATGACTGGCTGAGCAACCCGAGAAGCGTTTTATCCAGTTGGCTCACCTGCTTCGGGGATAAAGGCGACAAAGTTCGCTCGATCGCATCCCGGTAATAATCCGGGTCAGCCGCTGCGGGGACCCACTGCAGCTGCGTCCGCAAAGCCGCCACTGCCTGCGGGCTGTCAGGCGACTCCTGTCTTAACCGCGACAGCAAACCGGTCAATTCATCCCCTGCCGGGGCGGACAGGGGGCCTTTCTGGCTTTCAATGGCGATAAGAGGCTGATCACCCAGCCGGGTAACCGGTTGCCGCCGGGCGCTGGTCAGGGCGAGGGTTTTGCGGCTGCCATCGGTGACCGGCACATTGTGGCGGGAATCCTCGCCAAGAGGCAGCTGTCCGGGGGCACCCCATTCAGTGCGCACCGCTTGTGCGTCCGTTAAAGCCTTTTCTACACGGCTTAACCAGGTGGACACACCTCGTTGTTCTGCCTCCGTGAAGGCGATGCCCCGCCGGTCTTTCAGGGCATCGGTGAGCACCGCTTCAAGATGCCCGGCCAGGTTATCAATCCCCGCCAGCGCCTTCAGCTCGGTGTCATCGAGTATTGACACGACCACATCCACCGGATCAGCCAGAAGCGCCGGCTGCGCAGCCACCATCCCCCGGCTGACCAGCCCGCTCCAGGCCACCTGCGTTAACAGTGAGCGGAGGTTTCCCAGCCCCGAACGACCAGCGTCGGATAACCGCTCAACCCGTTGGTTGCAATAATACTGAACCCGCTGGAACAGTAGACGGGTTTCCCTATCCCCTACCAGCCGACCAAAGCCGGACAGGGGGTCAGCAATGGCTTTATAAGCAATTCGGACCTGCTGGCGGTTGTTCACAGTCGTTATCTCGCCCGCCGCAGTGACCTTCTGAACAGGGGTATGAGCTGAGGCTGTGGCCTGGACGAGCGACAGGTCGAACCGCTCCCGAAGCTGGTTTTCCAGTTGCAGCAGCGTCCGGGCACGGGTGATTTTGGCCCCCTGCAACCAGCTCATGGCGATGGCTGGCGAGTTCGCCTGATCAGTACTGGCCAGCGCTGCCCGACAGAAATCCTTCAGGACAGAGGCCAATGCCCCCAGGTAATGACTGGTGGAGTGGCGTTGCCCGGCCAGTACCGCCGGGTCAACTTGCAGCACCACGAGTCGGTTGCCACGGGTGTCCCCGCTGCCCCCGGGGCGATAGGGTATCACCCGGTCAGCAGGCGTTTTTTTGTCAAGCCTGACCACCAGCCTGAGAGGGGCAGGGGGCTTCATACCAGGCAGTAGCTGGCTGTCCAGTTCAGTCAAAGTGGCGGGTTTGATGAAGCTGTCGGGGAATCCCAGGGCATTGACCAGACGCTGTCCCGCAGAGGTGGCAATAAAGACTCTCAGCTCTGACAAGAGCCGTTCGGCCTGATTCGCCAGTGGCTGGCCTGGGCGGTAGTCGGCAGGAAGGATCACGGCTATCCTGTCATCCGTGCCCGTCAGCATCCGTAACTCAGAACTGTCCGCTAGCAGCCGGTGGTTTTTCCGGCGGGCGGCAACCAGTTGGTCCTCCAGCGGTTCCGCCAGGTTGAGTTTGAACAGCCCGTTTGCATCTGACGCTGCGTTGTCCAGTTTCAAGCCATACACTGTCTGGCCACGGTCTTTTTTTTCCAGCACCGGGATCAAGGTGTCCCCTTTGCTGTCGTCAGTGCGCGGGTGGGTTCCGCAGCCATCGACCCCACGTCGGCAGCGTTTCTGGTCTGGCGCATCCGGACCCTTGATGACAACCTTTAACTTGCTGCCGCTGCCAGACTCAACCAGCTGGTAGGTCGATGGACCAAACCCGGCTGCATCGATTACCCGGGCCTGCGAATCGGTCGTTGTTTTAAATGTGTCTATGTAGCCAATCAGTTCCCACTGGCCAGAGGCCTGGTGAGTCAGGGCATCCTTCAGAAATTCGATCTGCTGAGGAGTGAAAGCCTTCCTGAACAGGGCTCTGTCACCATCAGGCAGGTTGCGGTCAAACTCATACAGAGCCCTGGCAAAGGTTTGAATACCCGGGTTATCCCGATCCCCCTGAATCCGGTCAAAGAGCTCTTCAAGGCCCAATGAGATTGATTCAGGCTTCTGATTGAACAGCCATGTTATCGTCTGTTTCATGTCATCCTGACTGGCGGATGATCCAGCGGGGCCAGGAGGAAGTGCAGGTGAATCCCGGTTCAGTGCCACAGGCAGGGAATCCCATTGGTAGGCAGTGTCAAAACCAATGGTGTCGCCCAATCGTGCCAGTTTTCCAGCCTCATCAGGCCAGCCTGACTGGAACAGTCCGGCATCAACAGCCTCAACACTCTTGGCCAGCCCCATGACGTAGAACCGACTGACGATGTCGTTAAAGAACCCGTAACTTAGCGAAAGGCTATCCTTCATCCCAAGCTCAATAGTTACAGCGGCATCCCCGACCTGCAACCGGGATTCCTGCAGGGGAATGTGGGGATTTAGTTGCCAGTGGACAGGCCGACCCGCACTCAGGTCGAGCGAGTGCTCCTGCTGGAATTTTTGGCGATAGCTTTCTGGTCCAACGTCATCGAAAGCTTTAATAAACCGCTTGACATCATATTGGTAACGGTTGGGATCCGGCTGCCCGTCCTTCGTGGCTTGCCGGTACAGGCTGTCGTTGTGGCCCGTATCCAGAAACGACCCTGGAAACTGGCTGCTGTGTAACCCGGCGGGCAGTAGCATCCGTTGCAGATTCGGCTCGAGTAATGGCTGTCGAGTCACCGGCTCCAGGGGGTCGGCCAGCATCAATATGCTCCCCTCGTCGGTCTCCAGCCTGAAGCCATGGCTTCCATCTGTGAACGATTTCACACTCCTGATGCGAAAAGCCGACGGTGCCCCAGCCTGATCATCCTGACTGATCTGCCTGTTCACTTCAGCCAGCTGGACTTGGGCAAGGGCACGGGCCAGCGGCTTGATATCTTCCTCCGGATGCTGTGAGCGATATTGGCCCAGTGCTTCCACCACTTTGACACGCTGTAATTCCGGCAATGAGGAAAAGTGCTCCGAAAACTGCGGCCAGTCGACTTTATCCACCCGGGACATTGCCAATTCAAGAAACGCACGGGTAATCTCTGGATCACTGCCCAGCCGGTCCGGTTTCAACGCCAGGCTGAGGCGGCTCTGGAGGTTATCGGGGGTTATCGGGTTTCCGGGCAACAGGCGTTTGACAATGCCGCTTTGACCCGGCAGAGCCAGGTCCAGAAGATAATGGCCATCGGCGTTTCTGGAGACAGGCCAGGCTACGCTGTCCTCTGACATCCGGCCGGTCCAGAGTTCCCGGTATTCCCGGTTATCCGTCAGGGGCAGCGAGTAGTAATCCGGCAGCGTACCGGGCAACAGTCTGGCGCCGTTGGCAAGGCGGTAATCCAGAGCCATCCCCAGCAGGTCTTTGATCCTGACACCCGCTTGCAGGTCCGGGGCACCCGGCTGTGCAAGAACAGTGAGCTTCGCTTCCAGTTCCTTAGTGACCTGTTGCAGGCCAACACGGCTAATGTAGTTACTGAGTGAAGCAACAGCACTGTCGGAAAGGCAGGTATGGATATAATCTGCCAGCCTGACCCCCGGAAACAGGGATTTCCCCCGGGGATCGTCCCCCGAGAGCCGGAACAATAACAGGGTAAATAACGACCTTAACTGAGCATGGATTGCCTTGTTATCGCCTGAGGCCGGATCGCCTGAGACCGAATCGCCTGAGGCCGAAATAACCGCTGTCGCGAAACCTTTGCCAGCCTTCAGGCTGGCCAGCAGCCTCTCCCCTTCAGGGCTGTCACTGTCAGCAAACAGTGCAGCGAACACCGGCTTGCCCAGGTCCTCAAAGGGAAACCTCAGGATGATTCCGGTGTCTGCCCCGCCGGTGGTTTTTGTCCAGTCAATGGACTGCCCTTCAGGGTCTGGCCGATCTGTAAAATATGTCTTGTAGAGCTCGTTGTAATCCTTGTCATTGTCCGGGTGAGTCAGCGTCGAGATTATTTTATCCAGTGCATAAAAATCGGCTTCCAGAGCAAGCCTGTGAGTGTCCAGCTCCTCCAGGGACAGCGGGGGCGTTACCAATTGCAACTTAGGCTGACCGTCGGCAATCAGCCATCTCAGCGTCGTCAACGGTGAACCATTGACGTCTGTCGGACTCTGGCGCTCCGTGCTGTCCGAACCGGCAGTTCGGGAGACAGCGTCGGTTATTCTTTCAAGGATTATCCGGCCAGATGCGCTGTCCCTGGTTACCGTCGCTGTGTCGGCAAGCTGCACCAGGGGAGCCAGCTCCATTTGCTGGCGAACCCTTCTTTCAATATCTTTAACGTCCGGGGGGGCAGGCTGACTGCGATCGTCCAGGTCGTAGCCAGATTTAACCAGGGCAGTAAACACTGGAATCAGGCTGGACAAATGGATCTTTTGACTGGCATTGGGATCAATAATTACCTTTTTGCCGGTCAGTGTTAACGAAACAACGATTTGCTGCTTGCCATCGCTTGCTGTTGGGGCATCAAAAACCAGGTACTGATAATGACCCGGTGTGAAAGCCTCTTCGAATTTTTTCAGATAATCTTTGCCCAGAGGCGTTGCCAGGAAGTTCCTGATGGCATCGGGTAATAAAGGATAATTCGCCCCGGCATAACGAAAGTATTCAGGGGTCACCTTTAACATTATCCCCCTGCTAAGAGTGACACCAGGAAGTCGCTGTTTTAAATCGCGGCCACTATAAAGCGCGTCAAGACGTCTGGCATCTATTATTGCATCCAGTCCATTAATTAATGGTGCGCTCCTCTCCTTCAGATTTTTTTTCAAAAAAGTGCAGCCGTCACTCCCGATGGCCTGGCGCAGAGTCAACGCTGCCCGGTCACCCGGCAGGTTCCTGTGTGTTTTCACCAGTGCTGAGGCAAAGGAGTCCAGGTCTGCTCCGGTGTTTTGACGGTGGTAGTCACGAATCCGTTGAAAAGCCTCTGTCAGCCCGTCCTGATCATACCGGGCAGACAACCCGTACAGAACCCGGGCGAAATCCTCGACGGCTCCGGAAGCAAACTGCCAGTTGTGGTCGGTGCTGCCGATGCCATCCACAAACTGTGTGTACAGGGCGTCTTGTTTGTCTGGAAAAACGGCCAGTGTCAATCCTCTGGTCAGGCCGTAGCTACGGCCAGTGGTGATTGACGGCAATCCCCAGATCGCCCGCAAGTCGTTTTGAGCCTGATTGAGAGCGGCTACATCGGGATGGTTTAACAGGGCTATTGCGAAAAGCTTTCCTATGGAGATCGCTTTACGGTTATCAAACGTCGTGTCTTTTATACCCACTGTCAGGGTCAGCGGATGGTTATTCAGGTGACTCTGATACGGGTGCCACTGGGAGTTAAAGACAACCGTTATTTCCTGACACACACGACCGAGAGACATTCCGTACCCGGACAGTATCTCTGCTGATTTAAGCACCGGTTTAACAAAACCCTTACCTTCATCAGCAGGAAACAGGCCCAGAACTGTATAGAGCTCAACGGGCAGATTAAGCTCTGCCAGCTGTTGCCAGCGGGCATTTGCCAAAGGACGCTGTTGATCCCCGCTGTTTGTCCGCTGAATATCCACGGGCACTATTTTTGGCAACTGCATTTTTGGCAACTGCATTTTTGGCAACTGCATTTTTTGCAACCGCGCCAGAGTATCCCAGGCTGACCCTGACTGCCCGCCGGTTATGGCCCTGAGACTCGCAGTCAGCAGCAACCGGGCCAGTCCGTCCTGCCCGACTGTGTCCAGTGCTTTTTGCGGTCGGTTGACGAAGGAGTGGGTTACATGCTCGAGCTTTGCACGGCTGAGTTGACTCAGACGCTCGAGGATGGAGTGCTGCACCCAGCCCTGATAATGGGAGGTTCCGGTTTTAGCAGTGATCAGGGATTGAGCTCTTTCAAAAAAGATGCTGTCAATGTCCGGGTTTGCTCCCAGTAACCCCGGGTTCTGAACGGATTTTATTATAGAAATCGTGGAAAGGTCGGGGGGGGCAAAACCCATCCTTTTGAGATCAGGCCAGGGCTCTCGAACCTCTATTGTGCCGAGGTAATGGGCTTGACCCTCTTCATCGAAAAAAAAGGAGACACCTTGTTTTGACCCTGAGTTTGAGATATCAACGTAGCCCAGCTTCGGCTCTTTGTTTTTGCCTTGCGGTAATTCGAAAAAATCTCTGCTGTAGTCGGAGGGAATAATCATTAGCCCATGTTCGATACGGTGATCCAACACATTGATAAACAGCAATTTTAACCTGGCTTCCAGTTCCTGTTTGGGAACCTTCCACTCTCTGCCAATGCCTTCCGCCTCAGATCCTATTGTGGCCAGCTCATTGACCGTTTCCTGCATCAGCGAAGCAAAAGCCTGCCAGCTGTAATCCTGGATGGCTGACTTAAGTTGGGTGGCCTCCACATCAGAGATGACTGTCATTAAAAAGTCAGCGGTACCCAGTCTCAGTAGTCCTTCAAGTTGAGTGATCGCTGTGCCTTCAACGCCCAGTTTAAACCTACTGAAACGTTCGGTTGAACTGTCTAATGCCTGCTTGTACAAATGGATGGTAAACATGGATTTCAGTAAATCAGAATTCAGGCTCAGTCTTTCTGAAATAACAGAGGCCTTATACTGGCTCCACTGAAAAACTTGCCTTAAAAAGTCATTTTCATTTGGGGTAATAAGAATGGGAATATGGGAGGTTATATCCCCAATCCCGACAAGATCGACCCCAATATTGACCTGAATATGATAAGGTAATGACCCTGCCCCTATGGCCTCAGGCAGCAATGAAATTTTATTGTTTTCAGATCCATCAATGCTGGATAGCCTGAAATTTTGTAAGCTACCTTTTGGATTATCTCCAAGTAGCTCCTGATTATAAGCCTCAACTAAATCACCTACGGTAGAACCACCCTCAGGTATTTTTGCTATAACAGAGACCAACGTATTGATAGCACGACATACATCTGAAGATTCACTGAGATAATCCGAGAGCGGTTTGGGTCCGGTAATGATTTCAATGATAGAGCGACCATCACTGTCATCAGTAGACAGGAGCAAGCCAGGATAACCAGGGCTAACAACCTCATCAGGACTTAATGGAGTGCGTGCCAGCTTTTCTCTCGTTTCAGCATCCACACCTGCGACATCGCACTCTATTTCAAGGCCGATCCGTCCTTTGCGACTTTCTACAGGGATTACATGGACATCTACAAATTTTTTCTTCTCTTGTAATGCCTGAATGCGAAATCTACGCAGCATTCTTTTCCGAATGGTTTCATAATCCCTGCTGTCTCCTTTTAGCAGATTTGATGCAACAACATAACGAGCCATCAGGCTTGATAAATTGTGATGTTTTTCAGCCGTTATTTCTCCTTCGATGAAATACCGACCCGGATCCACTTTCAGGACACAACCGGCATTATCAAACAGAACCGGCTCCGGCGTTTCTGCAGCGGATGAACCGGGAGGAGTAATGACCAGTAACAGCCGGACAGAGTCGGGTATTTTGACCTGGTCGAAGCCGGTACCGGCAGAACCATCAATAAAACCCCGATTTACCAGCGTCTGGAGGTCGCCAAAGACCTGGCTCCGATCTTTCGCCAGGGTATCGGAAAAACGCTTGAACTCTGGTGAGCGTTTGAGCCATCGAAGGGTTTGGATAATTTCAGTGTGTAATGAAAACAGATGTTCGGAAGGAACATTATTTTCCAGAACATGTTTAATAAACCGGGCAGAGAACAAGATCGCGACCTTCGCCTGCGAACCCTTATCGCCATAGGAACCCGGTGTCACTTTACTAATAATTCCGGGACTGTTCTCCTTTATTCCTTTGCTATAGACGTCCATGTAATGAGAAGGAATTCTGTCAGTGTACAGAGTATCGTCTTGCGGGTTTTCTATATCACCCAGACCCGACAATAACCTGCTCCTCCTCTTGGGGGGTAAATCGGAGCGGGTTAATCGTTGTTTCAACATCTGGTAATCCGATCCCTGCAACTGCAGCGCAGACCGCAGTCGTGAATCCAGCATCTGTTTCCACAAATCTGCGTGTAGCTCAACCAGCCCCTCTACAAAATTATCAACAGAGGTCGCCGACTCCATTGCAAGGTGACGAATAACGTTTTTGACCGAATGGGTGAGTTTCCCTTCCTCAAGCAATACTCCCAGAGCCTGCTGGAAATCATCTGCAGAAGAACCCTCGGCAAACTTAAGCCCACGGTCATTACTGTCAAGGATCAGTATCTGGTAAAGCGGATCGACAGTTTCCGGTAAATGCAGTAGTGTCAGATCATTGTCAAAACCGTACTCACCCTCAGCTTTCTCATGGTAACCCGCTTGCCATATTTCCGTAGCCCTGATTAGATCACGTGGGGTTGCATGGGTTGCTCGCAGTCGCAGGAACAGGGCTACCCCGTAGGATCGGGCCATCACCTGGGCCAGGCGGGCGTCAGACCCATCTTCTTGTAGATCCTTCACTCCAGCCTGAATAATGATCGGACTATTTAATCGCCACAGCCGGACAGTTACCCGACTGTCGGCGATCAATCGGTTGTGTTCCAGGCGAATATCAAGGTTTAGCTTTTTGGCCTCAACACCCGTCTCTATCTCCCATTTGCGCCAGGCTAAAAGGCTATCGACGAATTCATTAGGTTTGTCAAAATGACGAAGCACCCCCTTCAGCTTTGCAGGCAGTCCATCCAGTTTCGTCAGCTCACGCAGTTGAGAGCGATAGGTACTGTGCTGAGCGGTCGCGAGAAAACGTGGCGAACGAACTCCCAGATGGATTTGCAAGGGAAGAAAATGATCTTTGTCGAAGGCCAGCAAAGGGTCCAGGTAAACCATGCGCTGGAGTTTTCCCGAAGGCGGGATCTTGACGAGAATGTGGCTTTCTTCGGGGAGCCGGGTGGACAATTCTGCGATCAGGAACTTCTGCTCAATTTCTGGGTTGTTACCGTTGAATATAGTGGCCACTACGCTTTCCACCAGACGGTACAACAGTTGTCGCATCAGGCTCCGGGTCGCCTGATAGTCTGCGTTGATCTTATGTATTTCATCGGCCAGTGTGACCACTTCAGCTATCGTGAGCCGGGCAATTTTTTCATAGAGCTGATCCTCCGTCAGGGAGTCTGAGTGCCGGGAATAGGCGGACTCAATGGTCTTGATCAGCGTCCGGGCATTACGTGGCTCCAGCGGGCCTGAGGACTGAAGCATAAACAGGATATTACGCAGATTATCCGGAAAAACCGCGCTGTTAGTTTCTGGCACGTCCACCAGGACATAAGTTTCGCCTGAAGGGTCGGTGACAACAGGCAGGTATTGGTTAACCGGGGACACAGGAGCGGTAAAAATGAAAGTGCCATCGGTATCCTGCCTCAGCTTTTTGTCAATCCCAAGGGCAAGGCTTGTTTGAAGTGACGCTCTCTGTTCATTCCTTTCCCTGGCGTTCAGTCTCGGTACTTTTGCGTCTGCTTTGTCCGCCAGAAAGTGACCCAATAAGTCTTCCAGAGACTTGATATACCGCTGGCCCAAGTCGGAAAAGTTATTTTGTATCCGTTGGATATGAAGAGCATAGAGGTCATTTTTTCCCAATACAGAAGCCACCAGGTCAACGCTGGCAATCCGGAACGGATCTATGTCATTGGCATCGGGTGCCACAATGTCCTGCAAAGACCTAAGCAACAGGCGAGTAAAGACTGCTGCCATCGCATCGGATGGCGGGTTTGCGAGTTGCCGGGCCAGGTCATACCCCGCCTGCTGGGTCCGGAAAAAATTCTCTTGCGCAAAGGCATCGCCATAGAGCAGCAGGCCAACCCCGGAAAACGGGTCACCGATTGAGCCTGAGCGGACAAAGGCGCTTATCTGACGTTTTTCTTCAGACACCCCGGCCCGGGGAACGGGGAGTTCGACATCGGCAGTCGGCAAAGGCATCAACCGGTAGGGAGAAAGGTCATCACCGGTGTCTTGATACAGTCGATGGTTGTAATCCTCAATCAGGTCGGAAAGTCTCTGCCTGCCATTGTTTTCGATAATCGTTTTAAGCAGTAAGCGTCTGGCCTGATCGAAATGACGGTCATTCTTGCCCAGGTAGGCATAATCCCTGGGGGGTGGCAAAGCGGGTAAATTCCGGAATTTTTTCACCAGCCCCTCTGTAACCGGAAGATGGCGGGCCATTAACTGTCCCTGTTTGTCTTTCTGCAGCACCAACTTGACGCGATGGTCTGACTGAGACCACAGCACATCGCCATCAGCCGGCAGGGTGCCGGTCCATTTGCGCCCCAAAGCATCCACCGCCACCAGGGCGTTACGAACCGTGATTCGTTCTGTCCGGATTTCACCAAACAGAGTTCTGGCGAAAGCCTCCACAGGGTAATGCTTCCCACTGGCATCCGCACCACAGCCCACCAGACTGACCGTTCTGACAAAGCGCCCGCCAGTTATGCGCTTGAGCACTTCGGCCAGTTGCTCAACCGTCTTCCCGCCCATGAGAAACTTTTCGGGACCGGCCAGGTTAAAAAGCCAGCTGAAACCGGTCTTTTCATCCTCAACCTTAGTACCATGACCAACAACAATAATACGTGTGTCGTCTGTAAGAAAACCGACTTGCAACACCCCGGGTTCAATGACACTATCTGTCTTCGGATCAACCAGGGTGTCATCAGGCTCCAGTCGTATAAGATGGCTGAAATCGGGCCGGTATTTATCTCTCAGGTATAAGCTGGCCCTGGCTTCATTGTCGCTGTTACCCAGCTGGAGAATGATCTGGTTTATATAACGGCTGTCTGCCGCAGCGATCAGGCCATCACGCACAGTTTTATCAATTTTACTAACCCAGCTACTGGACTTTTCATCCGTATCAAAACTCACTAAATCAATCCTTGCCAGTGGGTTGATTTGCGTGAAATAGGATGTTGATTTGAAATCAAAAAAATTACCTTCTGAAAGAGAATAAGCTAAATAGTTCCTGATGACGTTAACAATCAAAAGCGGCCCGGATAGCAGCAACGTGGATACAGATCCAGAAAGTATTCCATCACTCCGATATTTAACTAAATAATTGACATATGGTCTGGCGATTCTAAATTCACTCGCAATTGATTGTCTCATTTGTTCGCTATCGGAATCAGCCAATTTAGCTGGATCGTCTATATGCAGACGCTCAACCAACTGCTGACGCCTTATCATTTCTTTCTTAACTGCTTTGAGAACATCACTGTCTGGCGGCGCGATAATAAAGTTGTTATTAGGAAAGATTATTTCTTTAAATTCTAACGTCATTTCCAGTGAACCAGGAACAGCCCTGATTGAGTCTGGAAAACTGAAAAGAGGCACATTCTTATGATTAACTATGGCTTCTCTAACCTCTTTAAAAAAAACCGGGTATTCTTCCTTTTTGCTTCTACATTCTTTCTGTATTTCTGTATCAGCTGCTCTGCCAAAAAACAGTTGTTCCTCCCCTGGCTCACTCAAATATTCCATAATCATATAGTTAATTAAATAAGCCAGCCTTCCTTTGTATGCAATATCATCCGGAATATCAATATGTTTAAACAACTCCTTATTATAAGCAGGCAGTGTGTCGACATCTAAATAGACACCTCCCTTTTTCTTAATAAGCAGTTCCACTCTTGTGTAATCAGCGGCTGGGGCTAAAAGCCCCCTCAGCGCAAGTTCTTTCACGTACGGCTCTTTCAGGCTGGTTTCATCCCCTGACTGCCAGAGTAGATTGATATCTGCCAGCGTGAATCCCCCGGACCCGGCGTTGCCCCGGAACCCGGCCAGTTCATTGGCGAAATCCGTGAATTCACTCAGGCTTTGCCTTTGTATTTGTGCTAACTCTCCTCGATCCATACCCAAGTGGTTGACTAAAAATGTCTTTACCATGTCGTCAAAGGTTTTGCCCTGGGCGATGCCTTTTTTTATAGTGCTGTAGGCCAGGTCCTGTAGATGATACAAACGTGTCAAAAAATCATCTTTGGCTGCTTCATGTTTCAATGATTCAGGTATTTTCTCAGCCGTAACAAACCTGCGTATTTCCCGGGTAAGCACGGGTGCCAGAAACGCCTGTGGATCGTACCAGAGCGTTTGCGACCAGGAGGGAGCCATCTTGACCCAGACCCTGATATGAGCTTTAACCGCTTCGTTGAGACGACCAATCCAGATAAAGTTAAGCTCTTTAGGAACCTCCACCAACGCATCCACCAGGTACTGGTTTATTGCCGCGGCCAGATAGGAAGCCGCTGGCTCCCCACTCAAAATTCCTGACAGGTGTTTCTGCATCCGATAGACAAGCGTGTACTTTTGCAGGGTACTTCTACTTTCCACCAGGCAAAGCAGGTCAAATTCTGAGATTTTCCTCTCCAGTGCTTTTAAATCATTCGATCTGAGAACATTCAGCAGATGGGGCTTCAAATTGCGCCTGAACATCTTCACAGTCGGCATTATGTCATCGGGATTGACGGGGCCCAACAACCCGCTCTCCTGTGATAACACAGAGGAGAGTTTCCGAAGCCCAATGGCCCCTTCAGCCAGTGTCTCTTTTTCAGACAAGCGTTCGACGGTGATTTCATCGTCACTCTTACGAAGCGCTTTCAGCTTGTCAGATTTGTCGGTGAGTGACCAGGACACCAGACCAGCGTCGGAGAGCTGGCCAACCCATAGTCGCCCCCAGATATCGACTCTCAAAAGACCGTCACGGGCAGTCACTGCTGAGGTTTTTGTTAATTTCAGGGTTTCTTTCAGGTAGTCGCTGACAAGCCCATTATTATCAATGCCTGAGCCAATCAGGTTAATGGATTTAACCGGGGTATCACCGGTCAATTCATTGATTTTTTTTGACAGTTCTGACGCGGTTTGACTGCTCAGGGTAAATATCCCGATCCCGGAGTCACCCAGACCTACTACATGAATTCGGCTTTCACTGTCCAGAAATCTGCGAATATCGACCTTGTTGACCTTTGCGCCTGTTTCTCCATCTGACCAATCATTGTTATCAATGACCAGCCAACGGATCGAAGGATAACGACCTCCTGCCTGCTCACGATTGTTGTATTTGCGAAACAGGTAACGGCTGGCCCTGGCAATCGGGTTATCATCGCCAGGCTCCATCTGGATAACCAATTGCTGGCTGTATTGGCTTCTGCCCTTTGGATCGGTGTTGGTATTGGCTGCGATATCGATTTCGTGGCTCCAGAGAGCCAGTGCTTCGCTTGAAACCGTGTAGTCTTCTCTGGAAGACAATCGAAAAATATCCAGCGAATCTCTATAGTCTCCAGTCCACCCCATTTTACTATTGCTTTCCAACAGTGCGTCGTGACTACTCAGTATCTGATAGCTTTGTGCAAACTTTGATATACCCCCAAGTCGATAAAAAGCCAATAACGGGGAATCTGTCTCTTTTTCAGTGATAAACGTTTTTTTATCCTGGATCGTTTTCCAATCGGTTACCTCGGACAACTTATATCGATCAATCGTCTGATAAACGGATAAAAGGCTTTTTTGGACCATCTGCATGGTCGGGCTGCCCCGTGATGCCGCGAAGAATGTACTGGGGTTATCTTTCGATGCCAGATAGATCTCACCGGGAATGACTTTAACGTCTCCCAGGGGCTCAAATAGTTGCGAGGGATCAGTGCTCGCCAGGCGCTGCTTAATATCGGCTTCCAACCTGGGGTATGTTTCACCGAACCAGGCGAGATCGTCTGAAACCTTCTGTGCTACGGCAGGATCCTGACCATCAGGAAAGAATTCCTTTTCGAACTGTTGAATGACAAGCTGTATCTGTACATTCGTCACCCTGTCCCGATCTATTCTGCTAACGTCTGAATAATCAATATCACTGAAAAGACCCTCGTTAATAGCAGGTGAAAGGAGTGTGTCAGAATAAACGCCACCGAGAGTGCCAATCACCCTGGTTTTCGCCAGTGTACAGGCTGCTGACAGATGGCCACGCAACCCCAGCTCCCTGCGATAGAAATTTTCGGCCTCCTTTCCGTCTTCTCCGTAAGTATCGGTCCAAACCTCATTAATATCTCCGTAGGAAAACTTCACCCCGGGATAAGAAGACTCTATCTTCTGTTTAAATAGCCGGTAGGAATTCTCCATTTCGGCTTTTTTCCCATCAATGTCCGATGATTTACGGTTGAGGTGGTCTACCAGAAAATTCTTCACCGCCAGATCAAATTCCCGGCCCTGCTTCATCTCTGACTCTATGGATTTCCAGGCCTGACCTTGCAGCTTCAGGAATGCTTTCATTAAATCCGATTCAAAATTAGCCGGATCACCGGGACCAGATTTACGGGTTAATTTAATGGTCACTGCTTTTTTGAGGGCCTCAGAAAGCACAGTGGTGAGCATTGCCTGTGGGTCACGCCAGAGGGTTATCTGCAAACCGGACTTTGAATTGGCCGCAATCCATAATTGAATATTGTTCAGCTCCCCGACGGTTGGGGCAATGCTGACAAAATGCAGCTTTTCAGGGACTGGCTTAATGGTGGTTTCTAACCAGCGATAGAAGTCTGCAGTCAGTCTCGCAAACTTTTCACCGGCTTTCCCTTTCATCGGGTAATCCCCGACCAGGTCGATGAGTTTTTCGTAGACGTTTACTGCTGAAGAAAAGGTTAATAGAGAATTTATACGACGATAACTGTCTAATAGCCTGAAAGCAATGACCAGATCTTCAAAACGTGCGTTAAAGTCTGCGTTCGCCGAGCGTTGATCGCTTACTAACGGCGCAAATTCATTAGAGAACGTGTCAGCGTCAGGAATCAGTTGCTTAATTAATTCGAAGTCTGAACCTGCGACAGGAGCCGGTTCAGAATCAGAATCAGAATCAGAATCAGAACGGCGAACCCTGCGCCCTGTCGCCGGTCTGGTGAGTGCAGGATAGCGGGGCCAAAGGGAAGATGGCAAAAGACCGTCATCTGCGGTCATTGTGCCAATGGCAGCCAGTTGCAGACGATAGCCGCCATTCCCGTCAGGCTCCGCCGTCAGTTCCAGGTGACGCCCCAAAGAGCCGTGTCCGGTCACCGCCAGACGCACGGATTTTCTGGTATCTGTCGCTGTCGTTTGATTAAACCTTACCTGTACAGGCAGGGTTTCTTTGAGCATCACCTGCCGAGGGTTGATTATGGGTAACGGTTGTCTGTCCTGTCCGGGGTAGTCCTGCCCGGAGTAGTCCTGCACGGAGTAGTGCCGTGGCAAACCAAGCTCAATACGAATCCGGTTTTTGACCGCATTGGTATCTTTTTCTGGCGCCAGCCCGAGCGCCAGCCGCAATGCCTCCCGCAGCTGGTAAAAGAACGAAAGATGGCCTGAAAGCCATCCGGAACCGTAGGGCAGGTACCCCTCGTCCGGATCAAAAGGGATGAGCGTGAAGGTGCCGTTATTGATTGTCTGGTTAACGGATGCAAGGTCTGTCCCGTTATTCGGAAGGTCGTGGACGGTGTCATTTACCGCACTATGACGGATGGGCTGGTAGGTCAGCGGGCCGGACTCACTGCCGGGGAAGGCACTATTGCGACCGGGAATGATCAAACTGACATACTCCCCGGGAATTGTCCTGTTGCGCTCATCGGGGGAAACTTTCAGTAATCCATGGTCGTGTATATCACCAAGAGTGTCAGGTCTTATCGGGGTTGTTACATTGCCCGACAGCATTCGCAACGCTTCGGTATTGTTCAATTGGTGTCTGAACAGGTCGCTGGCATCCACCAGTTGCCGCAGGTCACTGACGAGGGTCTGGTTACTGGAACTGGCCAGGTAGTCTGGCGTCAGGTAAACCCCTATCCAGTCACCCAGGGCCTTGAGGGTCAGAAATCTGCCCCGAACGCTGCTGCTGGTGTTGTTTAACAGCGGCGCCTGCTCTGGCTCGCCCAGACCGTCGTATTCATCCTGTTGTGCCTCATCATTTTTCTTCAGTCGCTGAAGGTTTGTCAGGGCTGGATTGCCGGGATCTCTGGCGCTCAGCCAGTTCAGGCTGTCATCAAGCGCCCTGCGGAAAAACCATTGTTCACTGCGCAGCGGTTGTTCGTCATAAACGGTTTCGATGGCCCTGAGCAAATCCGCCATTTCCCCCGCTGTGCGGTTGCTCTCCGTTAACGGTTGCCAGTCCTCCATAACACCGGCAAGTGCTGGCGCCAGCCCGTCACCCTGATAAAGTTCCCGGACCGCATCAACAAAGTCTTCCGCAGTGCCACCCCGTTTCCTGAGGTTGTGGCGCTGGCCTGACACCAGTCGCTGGTAAAGATCACCCGACTGTGGTGGCCATTGCCGGGCCTGATAACGTTCATCAAGCCCATAGTGCGGTTGCAGTGCTTCCAGCCCGTTGCCAGTGATCCCCCAGAGCTGTTCAATACCGGCTACAGCCGCGGTATTGTCGGTCAGGGTTTTTCGCCATGCAGGCACCAGCAGGGCTGTCAGTCCGTACCCAAGAGCCTCGCCAGAGTGCCGGGAAAGATCGGCGGCTCCCAGTCGAATCAGTGGCTGACTGTCGTTTATGAAGGTTGCGTCACTGTCAATAAACAATCGGTCGGACTCTGCCCTGATAAGAGGGGTTTTGTGATCCGGCTCTGGGCCACTGGTAACCTGAAGTCCGTGAAGAAAGGCCAGCAACTGTCTGTTAAAACCACCGTATAGAAACAGTCCTGCCAATTTCTCAAGGTCAAAAACCAGTCGCCGGAGCGTTTGTGCCGGATCCTTGTAACCGAGGGAATGATAGCTTTCCACATCAAGGGTTATGTCGACCAGCTGCAGTGGCGGAGCTGCGTCGCCCTGGGGGTATACCCTGATGCCTATTTCCGTTCCGTTAACGTGGGTGCGGTAACCCTTGCCAAAGGCGGGACAGGTTATTGTTTCATCGATACGCAAAAGGGGCGCGACGGGCGTGAAGGCAAAATAACTGTAAAGCACTGGTCTGGTAACATTGCCTGTTGAAGGGATCTCCTCGCTCCTGAGCCAGGCAAGTGTTTGATCAAGGTCGTTTTTAGAATGCCAGTGCCTGGCTTGTAATTCGGTACTTAGAGGGGTTGGCGGCTTCTCAAGGTTTTTTGGGGCATGGAACAGATCGGGAAGCAAAGACTCCAGCCGATAGAGTGAAGCCGGTGATACTTTCTGGTTCAACCATTTGGCAGCCAGCGTTTCAGAGATAAAGTCGAGCTGTGTTTGAGTGGCTATAGCGGAAGCCGCATCATCCGTCTGGCTGACGGGAGACGGGATTAGAACGCCACCATTTTCTGTAGAACCATATTGGCGCACCTGAAATTCTGACCAGAAGTTATTGGGGTCACAGGCTTCATAAACGACCATTGCCATGTTGTTCAGCAAGCTGGCAACGAGCCGGTCAGTTTCGATCGACTGCCCGATTAAAAATGTAACACCATCGTCGTCATAATAGATATTCTGACCCGGCAAGTCAGAGTCAGACAGGATAATGCTGATAGTGCGATGTATATAGTGAGGAAAAAAACCGGACTGCTCGATTAACCAGAAGGCTCTGTCAATGGCTGTCCTGACAGTATTGATGCCCTCTGGCGTGGCAAAGGCCGATCCCGGGCTGGCCTGATCCGTTGACAGTCTGATGCTAAAAATATCGGTATTAATAATGGCCGGGTAAAACCAGCCATCGCTGGTCTTGAGCCAATGTCTTTTGGGAGCAGGATTGAGAGGATTTGTATCAGTTAGATTAGCGGGCATGCAGGAAGCTCTCCGGAACTGTAATGACTTTCTAACGAAGTACAACAGTGGACAAGACCGACTGGGTTTCTGAGTTTTTCAACCCTGACCCATCGTAGTCGAAGGTAGCGGAGTCGTCAGGTTTTGTATCATTCCCTGGCTTGCCGATGGAACAAACGACGGGCTCTCGCCACCGCGATTGCCTGACAGGGCACTGAGGTCCTGAATCAGTCGCTGGTAGTGCTGGTACAGTTCCGTATCATTCAGGCTTGCCATCACTGGCCGCTTAGTTTCCGCTACACCCATTTCAACGTCGCCTTTCTCACCTGCGACCAGGCTGCACAGGTAATTAACCAGCCGTTGCCCCCTGACAATGATACTGTTCAGGTAAGCCAGGGCTCCGTCCTCTCCCTCGTCACTGTCGCCCACGGCTAAGGTACTCTCATTACTGTTGATCACAGCCATGGGGTTCAGGCTGACCTGTCCGCCTTTAAAGTACAGACTGGCCAGCACGTCCGGTTTCACAAGTGCCAGCGTCTGGTTAGTGGCGGTATTGATGATCCTGAGGGTCTGGCTCTCCGATGGAAGAGAGTAGTTGCTGCGGGTGAGGTTGCTCTGCGCCTGCGGGTCACAGTGACTGAACGCCACCTGTTCTGCGGTCAGGTCGGTAAAGAATAGTGCGGTGCTTTTATCACCAGACAACTGTCTTAAATCTGCCTTCGATCCGGACGAAAGAAGGATATAATGCTTGCCATGGTTGTCTATTGTGCGGGCCGGTTTGCAAGCCCGCAGGTCATAGACATCATTGCCAACACCACCGGCCAGGGGACGAGTCCAGTCCAGGATGGCTTGCCACAGGCTGTTATTACCGGGTGCATTCAGTTTTCGGTTGTCACAACGATCGTTCAGGCTCGCCAGCACTTCTGGCCGCGCAGCGGTTTTTCCCGAGGCCCCAAGCAGCAGCAGGTCATGACCGCCTCGCCCCTGGAGTGACCACTGTCGGGCATCGGCGCCAAGGTACAAGACGTTATTTCGGCTATTGCCCCAGAGCCTCGCTGTCCCGTTGCCCACGGTGGACGAGCTGATAACGGCAGGTATAAACGACCATGAATGGTAACCACTGCGGGGTTCTGGCCCGCTCACCTGTATACTGCCCGGCTCCCAGCCCCACTGCCCTGTGCCGGTAATAAACACATGACGTCTGATATAGGCGGTATCCAAGGGTTGCAGTATCAGTCTGATCCCGTCCATCGCCTGATGCGTGACGATTTTCACTGACTGATCTCGTTGGATGTGCAGGGGGTTGCTGGCTGTAGCCTTGATGAATCGAAGGCGCTCCTCCCCGGCAAGAAGACTGCTCACCGTTAATGGAAACACCATCCCCTGGCCAGAGCCCATTACCCGTTCCGCCAGGTCGGATAACGGCAGCTCAAGGTCACTGAACACCAGTATCGTGGGCTGCAGGAGCCGGTCGTTTTGTTTGGCCCAGACCTCCCGAATCTCGATCTCGGCGTCGCCGGTGCTAAACCGGTTCACCAGCCTCAGGTCCTGACCCCGGCGCTCGGCAATGAAGAGGAAGGCCGGTGCATTCAGCTCAATGCGAGTCTGTGTCTGGTCGTCAACGGCGGTTTTTTCTCCAGCAAGGTTTTCTTCAGCCAGGCCGGGGTGAATAATGATTCTGGCGAAAAACGACAAGTCGGGCTCATCCAGTTCAATCACGTCTGACCCGCCCTGGCCCTCCACCAGAACCCCGAACCGCTGTCGGGTACCGTTCTTGACGAAGGCTACCTGGTGCTCGCGGTAGTAAGTGTCCAGCCGCAACGCTTCCAGGCTGATCTGGTCGGCTCCGGGGGTTCCTGACAGCAGCAGGCCCCCAGCCAACACAGCGACCCTGTTAAAGGTTCCCAGAGACTGGTAACCCCTGGGGGTGATCCGGTACAGCGTTTTCTGATCCTGACTGTAAACGACTGTAGCCGGTGACCGAAGGAACCAGAAAGTCTTTTTACTGCCGCCCACGGCGTGCCCGATCAGTTGCTGAACACTGTGCTCCCTGTCAGGCAGGCCGAACATCAGTCTCTGTTGACTGGAATGCCGGCCCCGGTAATCTATCCAGGCTGTCTGGGTTGGGGCATAGCCAGGGCGCAGCCTGAGGGCGATCAGTCCAGCGTCGATCCGCACTTTAATGTCCCCTGGCAGGGATCTCACGGCTCTGTTGAAATCCTGCCGGGTCAAAAAGATTCGGTCGTTGGAGGCTTCCCTGGACCCCATCCAACTGAAATCGAGAGCCACCAGGGTCACATGCTGCCGGTTGGCCAGGTACTGGGCCTCCGGTGTCTGGATGCGCCATGCCCGGGCACCGGGTTCCCACTGGTAGCTGCCCCGAAGCCTGACACCAGGCAGGGTGTAACGGCAGGGAGTGGAGATCAGGTCATCGAACACGCTGGGCACTCCGGTCAGCGGAATGCTGTCTGCTTCCCCACAAAAGGGGTGGCCTTTGGCGCCCTGGTCAGGCCGGAGGAAAAACTCGAAAGCTTCCTGTTTGCGGGTGTCCGACAGGGCGAGCAGCTGGCCGTCGTCGTTCACCATGACCTCAAACCGGTCGCGGGTGTTGGCCGCCAGCAGGGTTTCGCCGTCCGGGAAGTACCAGAAGTCCAGTTGCCTGAAAGGGTTCAACAGAGGGTGGTCAGTGATCGCGGTGATCGGTCTCAGCGGCACCAGTCCCACCCTGGCCGAGAACTGCTCCCGGGCCTGTTCCACCCGGCTGCGCAACCGCTGCTTCAGGGCACGGATGAAAAGCCCGGCACTGGCAGTGGTCCAGGTTGTGCCGGGATGTTCATAGGTCACTCTGGTGAAGACCAGGTTGACTATCCAGCCCAGGTTCAGGCTGTCCATCACCAGGCCAGATTGGGGGGGTGAACTGGTGCACACTCAGGGTATCGTTCGACTTGGCGACCATCTGCCCGGTGGCTTCGACCTGCCAGTGCTTAAAGGGTCCTGACTCCAGCGACAGGTTTTCGCTGACCACCCGGGTGTTGTCCCAGGCCTTGTCCGGTATCAACAGCCGGTAACCACTGAGGGTATCGGCCAGGAGGCTGCCGGAGTGCGCCTGCACACGGGTAAAGATGTGCTGGCCGGCGATCTCTGCCACCGTCCGGTTCTCACCTGCCGGGCGGATCAACTGGAAACCGGAACTCAGCCGCTGGACGCTGCCGGGGCGCTCCATGTCAGTGCTGAAGTGATGCAGGTTGCCGGAGTGCTTGCTGAACATAATGTAATAAACACTCTGACCCCGCACCACCTTATGAACCGGCAGGTGCTCTTCGCGCAGTACCCTCCGGACAGGCTCATTGATCGTTCGTAGACGACTACCATCGTCTGTATTGCTCGGCGCCTCGCCATCCAGCAGGCTGCTCAGGAAGGCAATATGAGTTCGGGTGTCATCGTCATAAAAACCGGTCTTCAGTAGCCGTCGATTGGCGTAGTCATCGACGACCCGAAAGGGAATCAGTCTCTGGTTGGATGGCGTTGTGTTGGATGCCGTTATTGATGGGGCAGGAGGGACGCTGAGCTGGTCATCCAGGGTTTCCGCCGCAATTACCTGATGAGTCAGCTGGCCGGATGGGCTGGCGGTCAACAGGTAATAATAAGGGGCATCAAACACCAGCAATTGGGAATCATCTTTGACCCGCACTGTCTTTGATACGCTGTTACCAAACCAGGTGCCATATTTGCTGGCGTCAAGTTCATGGAGGTGCTTGATTTCCCGGTTCAGGGCCCCGGCGGTCTGGAATAATACCCGGCCTTTGTCGCGGTCAAAAAAATAGTAGCCCGTAGCCGGGCTTCCCTGGACCGGTTGCAGATCACTAAGGGCAAGGAGCCGGATTTCCTCACCGTGAAGGGTATCGTACCAGAGCCGGATCCGGTCTAACTGACCCCATTGCGCCCTGGGCAGTCCCAACTTGTCAGGGAAGCAGCGGTAGGGTTTTTGAAGATACTCATTGACCTGTCGGTCACAGTCCTGCTTGCGTTGCAGCCAGGCCGGGTTCTGCTCGATCCGCGAGGGCCGATCGGGCCCCATGGGTGGTGGATCAAAGGCACTGTTCAACTTCCACGGCTGCGGTTTTTCAGGCGCCAACCAGATTTTCAGCCACTGCTCCGGCGCTCCGGCCATACAGCGTGCACGGATCTGAGGTGAAAAGTCACAGTCTTTTAGCTCCAGCCGGAGGAACCGGCTGGCCCTCCTGGTGTAACGGCTCATGATTCTGTTCAGTTTCGATGCCCTTGACGACTTGTCATTCAGTCCTCCAGTGTCGTACAAACGATGAATCACTTTGCCATCCCGCCGCCACTCAAACAGTCCGTTGACATCCTCGGCCATCACTCTATACGAAACGTCTGGCGTTGGGGCAGGAAACTGGAAACGGGTCTCACCCAGCGTAAGGGTCCAGGTTTTTTCGCTCTGGTTCAGTTCGGATGAACAGCGTACCGACAAGCCTTCCCACTGAGTAATGCAGATATAGGGGAGCTCTCCATCGTAGCTCAACATCCAGGTAGAGGCCGACCCACGTGGGTGAAGGCGGATGCGGTGGCCACCGTTGGACATGAGGACGTTGGTGTTATTGGCTCCTTTGGGGCTGTACAGGTCGTAATCCAACAGTTTGGAAAATTCATCATCGACCTCGCGAAAGAAGACGATGTGATTCTTGTTATTGAGATACAGGCTGGTGGTTGAATGACGGAACTTCAGGCCGTCCGTACCGGTGAGCATTTGTCCGAGGTATTTATAGAGATAGGAGATGGTAGATGAGCCATCGACCGTATGCTTGGTGAGCTGTTTTCTTGCCACTTTTTTCCGGTAAAACCGTTTCAGCTTGCTATCGCTAACGGCATCCAGAAGCTGCGCACCGGGAGAACTGCTGTCTGGAGAACTCCCCGGAAAGTCCTTCTCCTCGTCATAGGCAAAGGGCGTGTAGCGGAGCCTGGCCTCCCACTCGGGTACGGAAGGCATTAAAATGATGAGTTTATCGGTCATCTGCCCAAGGTTGTGGAACACGCCGTTTTCGCATTGGTACCCGGTTAAACGTGACTCCTTCTTACATAAGGTCGCCAGAGCATCGTCGATCAGGTTAAAGGGGACAGAAGAGTAGTCGATCCGGTTGACTTCGGTGGCGCATTTATGGGTAATTTTTACCATAGGGGGCACATTCTTGCACTTTTTCGAGTCCCAGTCTTTATTACTGCGGGCGACGAAGGTTGTCCGGTTTGAATAGCCGCCACCGTAGGTCAGGGTCTGGTTCACCAGATTGATCGACTTGATGTTCAGGATCAGGGGATTCTTGTCATCCCCGCTGATCAAAGCATTGAGGGTCTGGTTGCTGGCCAGGAAACTTCCGGGATCCAGTTGAGCGTGCATCGGGTCAAAGACCTGTGCCGCCTTACCCGAGACTTCCCGTAACTTTTTATAGTTCAGCCTGTTTAACTTCCTTTGATAATGGCTATCAAAAATATTTCTGACAAAGTGCATGATCCCGTCAATCATGAACCCGAATGGCCCGGCAAAATCTGAGATGATGGAGACAGCCGCATCCACCGACTCAAAGATCACTCTGGATTTCAGTAGTTCCTTGACTTCCGGGTCCTCTTCGGTCTCATATTCGATCACGGTCAGGGTGAGACTGGTAGCCTGCACGCCGAAACCCGCTAAGGGTATAAAACGAGCAGCTTTTTTACCTGCTCCTTTGGCTTTTTTCAGTCCTCCGGGTAACTTGGATCCGCTATTTGCCGGTAACTTTGGCGCTGCCTTATTAGAAGGAAGTGATGGCAAGACAGCTGGGGCGATCACCTTGATCCCGCGTCGCCCGAGATCAATCATCTCAATCCCTTGTAATGCCATCGCCGTATAAAAAACCGTCTGACGCCCGATATAAATCTGCTGTTGGGTGTCCGTCATATTCCCGGGCGAGGAATTTTTATAATGATGTCCTATGGGGGCAATCCCTGTCATCAGGTCGTAAAGGCCTATAAAAGACCTGAGCCTTTCCAGACTGCCGGTGGAGGTTTTTTTCCCCTTGACTAACATCCCCTGGCGACCCTCTTTCTGGAGAAAGCCCCGGAAGCGGCCAAGGGCTCCGGACGTAAACCGAATGTTCTTTCGGGCCAGGGTGTCGGGCTCCATAAAGTCCATGCGCCAGCCACGGACATCCCGACGAAGGGTGTCCAGTTGGGGGACCATGCTGTCGGGGAGTGAGTGCCGGGCTTTAATGTCGCTCAGGGCGGAGCCAAACTCCAGCAGCCGCTGCCTGAATTCGCTCCGCTTACTGGCGACAATGGATAGACTATCCACTGTCGCTGATTGGAGCTTCGCTGGCACCAAAGTATGGCCAGACGCGCGGGGTGGCAAATACCGGAGAGCTTTTGAATCCGATGGCCGGGGTGGTATCAGCACAGTGGTTTCGCCGGGAAACAGCCGATATTCCGGCTGTCCGCTGGCCGGAGAGCGCAGCACAAGAGTGTCTATCGCCGGACGGTCCTTTGGCATCAGACGCTCGATATCCTTTACCATTCGCTTGAAGGTACGGATGCTTTGGCTCCTGGGTTCGATAATCAGCTCGCCCACCAGAGGTTTGCCGTTGGCGGGCGATTGAGTCATGAAGTTTTTCAGGGCATTCAGGGCTATGATTCCGCGGGGCTGGTCGCTGTTGGCAAGATTGCTGACGGTCAGGGTTGCGATGCGGCCACCCGGGGCGAAATCAGTGACCAGTGTCGTTAATGCACGGGTGATCAGTCTGGCTGGCCGACCAATGAGGGTGACGCGGTTGCCGTCACCCCCGGCGATGGCTGACTGAACCCGGCCATCGGGTTTAAGCAGCACATAACCGGCAGAGGGGGTGGCTCTGAGTAGCAGGGGCTGCCCATTCAAGGTCCCGGCCTTTATCCGCTTTTGGGCGCGGGTAAACGATGTATCGTCCATGGCAATGACAGAGTGCATGCCTCGGGTGTCTGCTAACGCGGCCTTGCCTTCCTGACGACGAAATCGGGTGAAAATCGCCTGCAGCCAGAGCTTCCCCTCGTCGGAGGTATTGAGCAGGGCGATATCGGTGTGGTCCTCCAGATTGAGTTGGGTGCTGGAGCCAGAAAGTAACCGAAGGGCATTCGCCAGCTCTTTACGCCGAGCGTGACAGCTGGCGCTATCGGCGGATCTTCGTTGCCTGCTACAAGACACCGATGACAGGTTTCTGAAAACACTGATGTTTTCAAAATCGTTTTTGAATAGCGCGTTAAGCGTGGCGACATCCCCTGCCTTTGTATGATCGAGAGGGTAGATGTCGTATGACCTTACCTCTACCCGTCTTTTGAGAGTTGCAAAGGCCCTTTTCTTTGCTTCTTCACTCTGGAAGCTGCTCATTGCCCGCTCAAGCTGGTGGACTTCGTAAGGCTCGGTGTGGAGACATGCGTAGAGAACAAACCATTCCTGATACGAGGAAGAAACCAGCGCCAGACGGAGTGTGTCTTCCATACGAACAGTTTGTCTCCTGTCCGGATTCGCGAAAACAACTTTTTCAGTCGCCGGTTGCTCCACTAATCCATGTAAGAGCGCTTCTTGAAAATCATCGTATAATGAGTATTGACTGGCATCTTTTCTGTTATCTTGAAGGGCGAAGTCGTTTGTGGGTCTGCGCACCTCATCTTCCGATCTATCAGAGTCAGACTCAGCTTCGATCGAACTATCTACTTCGATTACGGGCGCGCGAACCAGATTTTCCGTTGTGTCAGGGGCAGGCTTAGCTTCGAGCCAACTATCTGTTTCAAGTGCGCCATAGTCGGACTTATCTTCAACTGTGGCTGAGACCAAAGCTACCTTGAGTTTTGAATCCATAGACTTATGGTTGACTATGATTTCGACTAAATTCTCTTTGATTCTCTCATCAATAGGCTTGTTTGTGACTACGACTTTGATCAAATCCTTTTTGAGTCCGGTTTCGATAGACTCATGTTCGACTATGGTTTTGATCAAATTCTCTTTGGTTCCGGTAACGGTATGGCCAATTTCGAGTTCGGTATTGGTAAACTTAATTCGGGGCTTGAGGGAGGCCAACCCGAATCTGGCCTGGTATGTAACGATGTTGTCGTTATTCAGGGTAAAAACAATACGGTTGAGTTCAGAATAAGGTGCATCTTTAGAGGTTGACGGCCTATCAGGATCACCACCAGTCGTTTGCTGAGGAACGCCTGCTGAAAGGGGACCCCGAACCGCAACAGCTGTATTTGCACGGATACCTACTTTGGTTAACTCCCTCAGAACTTCAGGTATAACATAATCATTTTGGCTGGTATCCAATGTACCCTCAGAACCCGGAATGTCTTGTGCAGAGTTATCAAAAAAGAATGTTATGCTTTGAACAGTGGTACCCCTGGGGATCGCCATATTTAAAAGCCATGATAGCTCTTCCACTATTTTCTGTGAGTAGAAAGAGAGACTATTATTCGAAATAACAGGGAAGTAAAGACTTCCGGCTATGATGACTCTGGTGTCTTCGCCAATGTTATTGGGTGGTACTCCTTCTATTGTTTTAAGTTTTTTTCTTCTCTCTGGATGATTTTTAACAAAGTCGTACAAAACGCTTTCTTTTTCAGTTTGATACATTTTATAAAGATCATAAGACTTTGTTAAATATTCGCCTTTATTGTCCTCACTAAAACAAAAATTAAGTACTATTAATTTGTCGTATTCACGTTTACGTACTGTATGTAAATCGTCTATGTCAGGATCATAAGATTTCCTGTTATAGAAGGGGGTGTTCGCTAAGAAGTTATCAGTTGGATGGATTAAAGGTTTTGTAGATATTTGCAATTTTATTATTCTTTCAAAAGCGTCATAACATAATTGATTTATAATGTGGTAGTCAGCCTCCCTGGTATCATCTGAAAGGGCAACTAACATTGTTGCAATGTTATCAACGTCATTGCTGGAGGTAATGACTTTGTTTTCTCTGTAGAATTTTTCGATACTTTTTTTTGTGCCCGGTACGAGTTCTTCTGTGCTTATTGGTGATTTTCTCAAATTATCTGCAGTTTCTTGAAAAAAACGCATTTCATCGAGTAGTATTCTGAACATTGGATTTCTTGGGCGAGATGCCGCCACTATTGGCTGGATTGTAGCGGCAAGAGATCCGGCAACACTATTTTCTTCAGAATTTACTTTTGTACTTAAAAATACTTTATAATGGTTACTTGTGTTTAGGCTTTGCTCTTCCAGTTCATGGAATAGGTCACCAATGCTGGTGCTCTCTACGATGCCTTCGATCTGACTAATCACTTCTTTCGGTAGGGCTTTGTCGTATGCCTCAAAATAAGGAGCAGGGTCTTGAATAATTTTTTCTGAAAACATTTTCTCTAAAATAGCACGTATCTTAGCTCTTTCGAGCCGCTTTTTTCTCTCATTATCTACTGCTGTTCCCGATATAAGCTCGAGCAAATTGCTCCTTTTTAGAAAGGGTCTAATCTTCAGCTTTGGCAGTAGTCCTTTGTCAATATATACCCCTCCAATTTCGTATTCATGAAACAGTCCTATATATCTTTCGACTATCAAAGTATTAGTACGGCTTAAATTGTACCTGATATAATTAATGTTGATTTTTTCAAAATGACCAGTGTCTGTATGAACTTCAGCGTTGCCGATGGATTTTTTGATTTCATTTAAGAGATTATTGATTCTGGTTATTTGGATGTTAAACGCCTTCTTTACATTATCTGAAAAATCAGATTTCATTATATCCAGAGTTTCTATGTCAGCGCTTTCACCTATAAAACTATCAACTTTTGCCCAGATACTATCTCTCAACTGCTCAAGATCAGCAGGATAATCTTTCTCAATAGTTATTTTGTTTCTCTCAGAAAAAAGCAGCGAATATAGAATCTTTTGGTATATCAAACGTTCGGGGGCCCATACATGGATTGTATGCTGCGTGTTCACCCTGGCCCATATTTCCAGAAAACTCGACTCCCAGCCTGCTATAGGACCGACAAAACAAACATGAATATTCTTGGGTACTACGGAGTTTGGACGTGGCATGATAACACCTTATAGATTACCCCACATGGTTTCACGAAGGGTTTCGATAGTCACTTTATTCACCGGTGTGTGGTTGTAGGGCTTTAAATACGAAAAAATTGCACCATGCAGTGTAGTTCGAAATTGAGATGCTGACTTTCTTGTCAGTTTTATATAATAAAAATGTCGTATTAATTTTTAATGGTAGGATTTATTAATTTTTTTATTAATTGCCCATCGTCGCTAATGTTTTCGGCGTTGTCAGGTTCTGCATTGTTCTACCGCTTTCCGGCGGCACATACGACAGGCTCTCGCCACTGCGATTGCCCTTCAGGGCGTTGATCTCCTGAGCCAGACGCTGGTAGTGTTGGTTCAGTTCTGTGTCATTCAGGATCGCCAATACTGGTTGCCCACTGTCTTCTTCACCCGTGTTAACGTCGTCTTTCTCACCTCCGGCCAGACTACACAGGTATTTCATCAGCTGTTGCCCTCTGCGAATGATCTTGTTCAGAAAGGTCAGGGCACCGTCGTCTCCACTATCACTGTCACTGGCGGCCAATGCGCCGCTCTCATTCAGTGAGCGCCTGCCGCGTGGTCGGGCGTTTTCTGAAGGCCACTGTGCCTGCGGTACAGAAGTCCCGGGCTCTTGCCCCCGGGTTGAGTTATCCGGTGCTTCGGTGGTGAACGTCATACTCACTTGCGCAAGCACCTCGCCCATGCTGAGCACCCGGTTATTGACGATCAGGCGTTCAACGGTCTCGCCTTCCCTGCTGAAAAAATTCTCTACTCGAAGGCTCTGGGTGGAGTCAGGCTCAGGGCTATTTTCGCTGTTTTTCAGCAGGCTATCATTCGGCAAGACAGTCAGAATAAGATCCCTGCCCGACTTTTGATATTGCAATGTCTGGCAGTCATGGGTATTAATTTCGAGCTGGTCAGCCGTGCCCGTGGCGTTTGCCAGAACCCATTGGTCAGAGTTAGAGAAGTCATCGCCAGAAAAGTAGTAAGTGACGCTCTCTTTATCTATCAGGTACTGATGTCGGAGGATTTTTTTCTGTAACAGTGAATAGCCAGACTCCAGCCGTTGACCGATGAACTGCCTGTCATCCAGAATCCCGTCATCCAGCTCCAGGCTGTCTGGCCAATCATTGGCATAGACGAGGTAAGGGTGCCGCCAAGTGCCTATCCTCACCAGATGTTTGACACCGGATGCCATCATTTTTATGCCGTCAGGCGAGGGGAGATGCTGACTGATGACCAGTTTCTCAACGGCATAACAGTTCAGCGCCCGAATTTTTCTGATTGGCTTGAAGGCCTGGGTTGCCAAAGCAATCTGGCCATTCCGGTAGATGGTTAGAAAACCACTGTCATTTATTGTCATGGCCAGGTGCTGACGTGGGGAGCTGAAAAATTGCCTGACCCTTCTGTGAAAGACCCTGAAACCCTCCGTTAGCCTGATTTCCAGTCCCCCGGATTTCAGGCTCAGGCTGATGGCATCAGAGCCGCCAGCATCAGCAAAATGAACCAGCGTACTCCCGGCCCGTGTTCCCCAGCCGAGAGGCAGGCCCCGGCGAATCCAGGCTGCCAGAAAAAAACGGCCGCCGGTGACCGGAGGCGGCATCAGGCGTGACAAACCGGCTGGACAAGGAACCTGCTCCTGGTCACTGCTGTCAGTGGCATTGCGCTGCTCCAGCGAACGCCAGCTTGCTGCCTGCACATCCGCAAGGCTGACACCAGCCATTCGAATACGGTTAAACGAAGAGGGGGCAAAGAACAGTTTCACGGCGCTATTTTCCCTGCCATTCTCCTTTGAATTCTCCAGCTCCAGACTGACAAGGTTATTGCCGGAGCCGGGGTGGACACTGGCACCGCTGCTTTTGAGGTGGAAAATATCATTGCCCGAATCGCCGAACAGCCCGGCCCCCGGCTTGACAGTACCCGAGATGAAGAACACGTCATCACCTGGCCCGCCATGTACCGGTGCTGTGATATTGCCAAGCCGGTAAGTGCCATCCAGTCGTTTATCAACCGTCAACCTGGAGTAATAGTAATTTCGAAGTTTTTTGCCGCTAAGCAGCCTGGTTCCGTTGTTGCCCGGAGCAATCGTTGTCAGGCGCCAGATATGCCGTTCCAGACTGTTGATAAAGTGCCCGGTGACCAGGCTGCCATCCTTGCGCTCACAATGGGGAACGTGCTGTAAATGGATGCTGAAAAATAAGTGTCCGGCGTCGTTCACATCCAGACGGGTATAATTTCCGGTCAGTCGCCATTCCAGCTTTTCAGGCTGCACCCCGTGCAATACCAGGGTATTCCCGTTGTCCCGGTCAACGATTTGGGTGCCATTGGCCTGCGGGTAAATAACGTAAATATCCGGCCCCAGGTCGCCAGAAAGCAGGTCAGGCCCCAGGTTCGCCACCATTCGGTCAGCTTTCGGGCTGCCATAATGTCGGTTGTATCCAGCCCCCCCAACCGTGGTGGTGATTGAGCTGTTGCCCTTGATGCGGGGAGAGGAAATCCTGAAAATATCATCACCCCCTCCGCCATCGACGGCAAGCCCAGCGAGGGCCGGAATGCTGAAGATATCGCTGCTATCGGGGCCTTTGAAAACCTCAAAGTTGCTGACACTTAACGACCATGTGTTACGGATGCTCCTCGATCCCGGTCGCCTGAGCGTATAAAACAGACGAGCCTGGATGTTTATCTCCTCAGAACAGGGCCGCGAATCCTTTGCAGGGCAAGAGCGCCTCACTGAGCCTGGCACCACAGACAGGTGGAGCCGGACAAATTCCGGGGCAAGGATTGCCCGGCTCAAGTCCAGCGTGTCTTTACCCGGACCACCGTTAAAATGGAAGGGCGTCGGCAGCTTCAGAAGTAAAAGGGTGTCATCACCCCCTCTGCCATGAAACCTGCGCAGCGAACCTCTGGACATATAAACGTTATCTTTATCATCACCGAAAAAGTTGATGCTTCCCTTCCCGGTGTCCTCCAGGATAAAGTTCCGGACCGTTAAACTATTTTTCAGGCCGACAGTCACAGCACGGCTGACGGGCAAGTTAAAGAGCAGCGTATTGGCACCACTTCCTCCGTCCAGGGAGGTGCCTCTCTGCCAGGGCGCATTGACGATGAGCCGGTCATCTCCATCCCCCATGTCCACCTTGTCGAAACCACCTCCGGTGCTGAAAATATCCGTACCATTGGAGCCAAAGTAGGTATCATTTCCCGAAGTCCCCGCCATCTGGTCGATCCCACTGAATACTGTCTGGTGATAACGCCAGTGGCCGGTTCCATCGGTATTCTGCCATCGGGTCTGGGCGATCCCTTCCGTCACATTGACGTCTATCCCATCCAGTTGATAGGTTGAGGTGATAACCTTGACGCCAAGACTTCTGGAGCGTTTCTGCAGAAGCCGGGTACCGTAAATAACAGAAAGACGCTCGTCGTGTACTAACTGATTGTATCCCTCCTTCCCGGCAATAACGGTCGTATTGCCCATGCCGACAATAAACTGGTTATTGCCTCCCATATCCTTTAAACGATCATGACCTCCCATGCCAATTAATACGTTATCCGTAGACGGGTTGCCCGTCAGCTGATCATTACCCGGACTACCCAGTATGATGGGGATGCCAGAGTATGAGTCTGAAGACAAGTCAAGATGAACCGCCGGCAAAATCAGAGAACTGTTGTATGAGGGAGAGGCACGGCATTGGTCACGAAAATAAGTATCAAAACCATAATTCAGCTCCAGCATGGCCAGGGTTTTCGCCATTGGCTGGCCGGGGAACAGGTCGCTCCATTGCTCCGACTCAGTCCATTTTGACATCTGTTTCATGGCCAATGATGTCTGGCGGCCCTGTTGTTTCCTGCGACCGTCCGCATGGGTTTTAACCAGTTTTAAACCCAGTGTGTGCCTTGGCCTTAGAAGGCTCACACCATGCTTCTTAATGGAGGGAGCTGCACCTTCAAAAAGCAGCTGCTGTTGGCCAAGCCCCAGGGTCAGTTTGCGTAGAGAACCATTCTGTGGGGTACAACGGCCAGAGACGAAACCAAACTCAATCACCAGATTGATATGATGACTTTCCTGGCTGCCAATCCGATGCAGACCAGCGCCCAGTTTTTCCCCCTCATTGGCAAGGCGCTGCAGCCTGGTCTTTTTACGCCATTGCTGCCGGGGAAATTCACCTAAAGGTTTTTCCGGGTAACGGTTTAATAATGCCAACATCGCCTCTGTAGAAAAGCGATAGTCATCCACTCGCTTTCTGACCCAGCAATTGGCTTTGTCTAAACGAACAAAACCCCAGAGGGTGGTGTTCCTCAGGCTGGTCAGGGTCTCAGTCATTGACAGGGAAGCATTTTTGCCCGTCACTTCCTCCCAGTAAATACTGGTATTGGCATGTACCTCAAGGCCGGATAAACCGGGAGTGTGAAAATCAAGCTTCATATGCTTATGTGGCATTGAAGGGTCAACAGCCAGGTTCAGGCTCTCGTCAAAGGGATTGATCGTCAGGCTGGCTATCTGATGGTCGCTGCACCCGTGATCAAAAAATCCCCAGCGAATGACCAGCACTGGCCATTTCCCGGTCGGGGGCACCTGACATTTATGGACGTGAATTCGGTGGTGACCTAGATGGCTGCCAGGACGCAGCATGATGGTGTCTGTGTGAGTGCCCGTGTAAACCTCGTGGCTACCCTGAACCTTACCGTCACCCAGCACCACTGTGTTAAAACCGCTGCGTAACCGGATAGAAGTGCTTCCGCCGATGGCCACCACCGTGTCGTTGCCACCCCTCAGATCCACGGTATTGGTACCGTTGGTGACAATGAAAAGGTTATTACCGTGGTCTCCCCAGAGTACGTCATTGCCAGGGGACCCCTGGATGACCTCTACCTCTATCAGCTGCTCCCCCTCCGACTTAAACCGGTTGGCGAGATCCAGCTTAAGACCTTTTTTTCTGCCAAGGTAAGAAACGGTGTCCGTGCCGGGACCTCCATGCACCCGGTTCAAACCATTACCCAGCAGCGCCTGATCATTACCCGGGCCCAGGGCTATCCAGTTAGTCCCGTTGCCATTGCTGGCACTGACAAAGTCATTGCCGCCCCCGGTATGAACCTCATTTTTACCACCCCACAGGTAAATATTGTTGGGCTGGGCCGTCCCTGTCACGGATACACCTTGCGTCGACCCTACTACATTTTCAACATTGGCAATCGACCCTCCGGTTGCCAGCAGCTGTATCACCGTCGCGTAAAAGATGCTGGGGTCATTGGGCCTGGGCCTTTCTCCGCGCTCTCTCAGTCCGGTCTTGCTGAAATAGTAAAGATCCCCATGGGTTTGCAACAGGTAAGCACCCCGTTCCGAAATATACATATGACCCAGTTTTGTAGGGCCAATGTTTATTTTTTCATGCTCGTAATGGACGTGTTTGGACTTGACTCTGCCAACGTAAAAGTAAGTCTGAAGGCCGTAGTGATCAGAAATTCGTTCTACTTTTGTACGCTTTGCGTCATACCCCGTCAGCAAATATTCGGAGGGTAATTGTTTATCTCGGGTGGCACGATGGTAATCCGCTTTTATCGATGACAGTTCGGCAATGTACATTCTGCCCGGGCGCAGGTTTTGTTCCATGCCATCTCGCGGGTTAGCAGAAAAACCGGACTGATAGCCATCGAGGCCGAAGCGGCCTGAAAGGGATGATTCATCCCCTATTTCCTTACCATCCGGCGCGTCGCGGTTAACTCCATGTTTTTTCAGATATTCAGGAAAAAGGTTACCCCAGTGCCAGGTTTGCAGGTTAACCTCGAATAATGTGTCAGATTTCGTCCAGTTAAGGCGATAGTAATGCGTTTTCGGTTTTATGGAGTAGAATAGAGAGTGCCTTAAGTAAGGAATCTTGATCTCGCTTGGCAAAATCAGGGTGTCATTGCCAGGTCCCCCATAAAGAATCCCCTTGCCCAAACCCGGTTCAAGCCGGTCATTTCCTGAACCACCAAACTGCTTTATGTAGCCAAGGTCGTCTATAAGATAGTCATCATCGGGACCTCCGTACTGAATCCTGCCGTTGATAATGGTGTCTCTACCCGGTCCGCCGTAGCCGAGCCCGTCGTTATATGGCAAACGGAGGATGTCGTTACCTCTGCCCCCATAAGCTACCCCTGACTCACCAATCCAGATATCGTCATCACCAGAGTCCCCAAACGCCGTCCCTGATTTTATGATCCGGATAACATCGTTGCCGTCGCCCCCTTCCGCCAGGCCTTTCTCAAGCGTCAACCGGTCATTGCCTGACCCGCCGTACAGCTCCCCCTCGTCGATGATCAGGGTGTCATCGCCACCCAAACCATAAAATATCTTGTAGCCTTTCTCGCCACGCATGTAATCTTCCAGGTTCGACCCCATCTTTGTACGGCGCCGGTTGACCCGGTCGGTAAAGGCAAGGCCTTTTGTGGTACCAGCCAGTGATCTTTTTTGGGTTACCGACAATTCTTCCAGGTTATCCTCATACTGGCTCTGGTGAAGAAACTCCGTGGCATCGGTATGGTACTCAAACCTTGAAAACCCTTTTTTCTCGAAGTCTTTCGCCATGTTGTCCATGTATCGTGCAAAGCCATCGCCTTGCACTATTGCGTCGAACTCCTGCCGGGCATTGTTGGGCGGCATGAATGCCGCGATAACGGTCTGTATGACAGTGAGCAGCTGGCCGACCAGGTCGGCAATCACACCAAACGGTGGAAAAAAGTCCAGCACCATGCCGACAAGATCCAGGGCAATCGAAATCGCATCCAGGGCGATCATCATTTCGTAATAAGTCGCCTGGGCATCGTTGCCAGACGCTCTTGCATCTCTGGCGGACATCTCATTAGAGGTGATGGAAACAACGGCACCTGCAATACCAATGAAACTGCCTCCCACCGGCACCATCCTGGTCACGACCCTTGAGGCTTTTGCCGCCCTGGTGGTGGTCTTCAAGGTCTTGAGACCAGAGCCTGCGGCATCGCTCCCCTTGATCAGACGCTTGCCACTGCTCACCAGCCAGTGGCTGGTCATCGCCAGGCCATAGACAGAGTTGCCAATCTCCAGGCCGGCCCCGGCATAGGCCAGGTTCCGGGTTTCATCAGGCAGTATGTGGCCGTATTTCTTCAGATTCTCAATGGCCTGGATACCACTGGCAAGCCCTACAATGGATTGCCCCGCGCCAACACCGACTTTGATACGCCCGTATGTTTTGCTTCTGTCCAGCTTATCGAGCATGCGGGTAACTTTTCCGGGCCGCTTCTTCGACCCGCCCCCCGGACCGTTGGCATCAAAGCCACTCCCTCCGGGATGATCTTTGCGGGTCTTCAAGCCCTCCATGAACGCCTGGTTTTTAAGCAGCTGCTCTTTTACATACCGGGTATCGTCAGCACTGTAGCCCGAGTCATTGAGCGAACTGACAACACGGTCAATCACCTGCTCTGGCGTCAGCCCCTGCTGCTCTGTCAGTGTTTGCCGGAATAGATCAAGGAACTTCTTGCGAAACACCGGGCTGTCCTGAATATCCTCGGTGGCCACCGCTGCAAAACGCCCTTGTTCCAGCAGCAGGAAGGCGTCTGCCAGTAACCCCTTGTCACCGGCAGTCTGCCTGATATGGTTGAAACGATCACTGACCTCAATGGCATCCAGGTGCCCGCTGATCCGGTCCATCAGGTCCATCGCCGTCCTGACCGGTCCGGAGCCGTTGCACAGCACGCAGTCTGCATCGGGCAGCCGTGTTGCCTGACCGGCTGGCAAACCCGCCTTGTCCAGTTTCTGCAGGGCCTGCCGGAAATGAGATTCGGTCATATCAACGATGCCGGCCATCTGGCCAAAATCAATATCGCTCCTGAGTGCTGTCAGGCTGTCGGCCACATTCTGGCGAATCTCCCCGGCCAGAAGGCGGGATTCAGAGGAGCCCTCCCGGTTCAGCCTGTGGGCCATCCCGATAAAGCTGGTCAGACGTTCCACCAGCCCGGAAAGCGTCAGCTTGCCCTCTTTAACCGTGAACTCGCTGACCAACGACTCAGGCGACAGCTTGTCCATGCCCTCTGGCAATTTGATCCGCTTCTGTTGCAGGGCCAGGAATGTTTTTGTCTGATCCTCCGGTTTCTGTGCCTGGACGGCTTGCAGCAGAGCCAGTGCTGCCGCGGCGGTCAGCGGACTGTCAGCAGCGCCATTGCCCAGCACCAGCGTGCGTTGCGCTGGCATCAGGTAGGAGGCATCGGCGGTGATTGAAGGGTCGGTCAGCACCCGCATCGTCAGGTTGCCAGAGGTCAGTGAAAACGTCCTTTTCCCGGTCAGGTTCAGCAGTCCATTAAGCCGCTGATAAAGCCCGGTAGAGATCTTTTCAGGCAGGGAACCCAGCGCGCTGATCTCTGCTACAAGTAACTTCCCGGCGATGGTTTCGGCCAGACCTGCCGGGATGGCTGACTGCCGGGCATAGTGTAGAAAACTGTCTGCAAACCGCTGGCGGGTGACATCGTCCATCTTGTCAATAACGGCATTGACCTGGCCAGTCATGTCAATGTCTTTCAGTTCCCTGAAAGTCTCATAATGGCGTGCCAGCTGTGACAGGTAAGCCTCAGTGGTTGCAGCGTTTTCACCCGGTTTCAGGGGCTGGCGCAACAGCCTCTTCAGGCCATCCTGTGACTGGGGGGACATGAGCGGGAAAGGATTGCCCGGGCCCGCCGGGGTGATTTTCAGATAGCGCCTGTCACCGTCTGCCATCACCCCATGTCGGGGACTGCTGGCGATGGTTTCAATGGTCTCAGGCTGCCACGGTAAAGCCTGCACAGACCTCTGGACGTCCTGCTGCGGGTGAACAGGCAACTGGAACGACCTTCCGACCTGCTGTCGCAGTTTTACCGCCTTCTGGAATACGGTGTGCACATCTTCATTCATATTGGCCAGCAGGCCAGTGTCAAAACGCTCCCAGCCCAGCCCCCGGGCAACAAAAGCGCAGGCTTTTTCCAATGCGGCGACCATGGATGCCCCCGATCCAATGGGAGGCAAATTAAGATTGTTGATAACTTTGATATCGCTGTCAGGCAATATGGCCGTTACCGCATCGGTCACTCCCAGATGTATCTGGCTGGCTGGCTGCCCGTTGCTCCCCAGAACCTGATCCATCTTCCAGTAGATAAAATGAACCACCAGCGACTTCAGGTAATCGCTGATAACGAGCCTTAGCCCGTAATCTTCGTAAATCACCTTTGCCCGATAGGACAGGAAGTTTGCCGCTGCCGCCCGACTTAACCCGAGCAGGTTAGGGTCGAGCAGGGATTCCATACCGGAGCCGACAGTCCAGAAGGCCTGGTAATCGGCGTCGACCAACTTAGAGGTGGAGGGCAGGGGGCTATAGGAGGCGATGTTATTATCAACGTCGGGATCTGGAATCAGGGGCGCTGAGGATTGTTTATCATTGACGACCTTGTTGAAAAGAGTGCGCTCACTGTCACTGACTTTAATTTCTCCTTTAGAAAGGCTGTCCTTTATTGCCTGAATTCTGGCTTTATCATGAAGCTCCAAATACGCCACTGCCCGGCGGTAATCGGCTTCAGTACCTTCAGCTAACAGCAGGTTATGATAGCCTTCGACCAGTTGCCGGTAGAGGCTTGTGCCTGAAGGATTGTCAGCCACCGGGGTCAGTGCGTATTGACGGGTCAGTCCCAGAGGGCGCGGCTCATGGTCAGGCACTGTCCCGGTGCTGATCCCGAACTGCTGCCGCACCTGCTGGCGCATGGCTGACAGCGATTCATCATCGCCCTCAAGAGCCTTTAACAGACTGGCCCCCACCAGGTCCATCAGGGTTTCCCGGAAAATGAACGGCCTGTTCTTGTCCTTTGTGCCCAGCAATAACAGGACCTGGGCACTGTTTTCCTCATTCACCTTGACACGGCTGTCCACCAACGGCCAGTCAGGCCGGGGGCTGATTCTTATTTTAAAAGGGCCATCATTGGCAATGCCCGCGTCTCTGACGGGTTGCACCAGCGCCTGAAGAAGGTTCGATAGACGTGACTCACCCATCCCCCGGGCAATCAGCTGAATGTCGTTCTGTAATTGCTCTCTGCCAATACGACCCTTCCGTTCCAGCCTGCGATAAGGCTCTATATGAACAACCAGCCTGATCTGCAAAAGACGGTCTGGCCAGCGATCTGGAAGCTCGACGCGAAAGACCTTGCGGTGATCTTCGCTGTGGATCAGGGCGTAACCGGGACCCTGGTCGGAAAAAGCCAGGTCATCCCGGCGACCCAGCGTGAACGTCTTTTGCCCGTCTGTGGTCTGAACCTTGGCCTGGTGACGGCCCAGCCCGGTATCGAGGGTGAAAGCCGGGGGCTCCCAGCCGGGTCCTGGCGGCAATGGCGGATTTTTTTGCAGGAGATCAAGCCATTCATTGGCCCGCAGGGCATTGGTTCGCAACCTGGCCGGGTCTGTGGTTTTCAGATCCTTAAGCCGCCTGTTAAGCCGCCTGTTAAAAAAATACTCCGCCAGTAGCGGCTCAGCGCCGGTCAGGGATGACTTTTTAAACAAATCAACAAGGGTGTCGTCCAGGTTGTTGGCCTGGGGTCGGGACAAAGGCGACAGTGTTCGCTCGATCGCATCCCGGTAATAATCCGAGTCGGAGGTAGGGACCCACTGAAGCTGAGTCCGCAATGCAGCCACAACCTGCGGGTTGTCAGGCGACTCCTGCCTCAACAGCGCCAGCAAACCGGTCAGTTCATCCCCTGCCGGAGCGGACAGGGGGCCGTTCCGGCTTTCAATGGCAATGAGATGCTGGTCACCCAGTTGGCTTACCTTTTGCCGCCCGGTGCTGGTCAGGGCAAGGTTTTTCCGGCTCCCGGCGGTGACCGGTACATTGTCGTAGGAATCCTCACCGAGAGGAAGCTGTCCGGGGCCGGTCCATTGATCGCGCACCGCCTTTGCGTCCGTCAGTACAGACTCTGCACGACTTAACCAGGTCAACAACGACTGTCGTTTGGTCGCCGTGAGGGTGCTGCCCCGTCGGTCTTTCAGGGCATCGCTCAGTACATCCTCAAGGTGCCCGGCAAGATCGTCGATTCCGGCCAGTGCTTTCAGCTCCTTAGCGTCGAGTATGGCCATGACCACATCCGCCGGATCAGCCAGAAGTGCAAGCTGCGAAGTCACCATACCCTCGCTGACCAGCGCACTCCAGGTCACCTGGGTCAATAGTGAGCGGAGGTTTCCCAGTCTCGAACGACCAGCGTCGGGTAACTGGTCAACCCGTTGGTTGCAAAAATACTGAACCCGCTGAAACAGCAGACGGGTTTCCCTGTCCCCTACCAGCTGGTCAAATCCGGACAGCGGCTCGGCAATGGCTTTATAGGCAATCCGGACCTGCTGGCCGGTTTTCACGGTCGTTATCCCGCCTGCTGCAGTGACCACCTGAACAGGCGCGGGGGCAGAGGCTTTGGTCTGGACGGTCAGCAGGTCGAACTGTTTCCGAAGCTGGTTTTCCAGTTGCAGCAGCGTCCGGGTACCGGTGATTTTTTTCCCCTGCAACCAGGTCATGGCGATGGCTGGTGAGTTCGCCTGGTCAGTACTGGCCAGTGCTGCCCGACAGAAATCCTTCAGGACAGAGGCCAGTGCCCCCAGGTAATTACTGGTGGAATGGCGCTGTCCGGCCAGTACCGCCGGATCAACCTGCAACACCACGAGCCGGTTGCCACTCGTGTCCCCGCTGCCTCCGGGGCGATAGGGTATCACCCGGTCAGCGAGAGCCTGTTTGTCGAGTCGGATCACCAGCCTCAGAGGGTTGGGGGGCTTCATACCGGACAGCAGCTTAGTGTCCAGCTCAGTCATACTGGCAGGTTTGATGAAGCTGTCTGGGAACCCCAGGGCGTTGACTAGACGCTGCCCTGCGGAGCTGGCAATAAAGACTCTCAGTTCCGACAGCAGCCGTTCGGCCTGGTTCGCCAGTGACTGACCGGGGCGATAGTCGGCAGTAAGGATCACGGCGATCCTGTCATCCGTGCCCGTCAACGTCCGTAGCTCGGAACTGTCGGCTGACAGCCGGTGATTTTCCCGGCGGGCGGCGGCCAGCTGATCTTCCAGCGGTTCCGCCGGGTTGAGTTTGAACAGCCCGTTTGTATCTGACGCGGCGTTGTCCAGTTTCAAGCCATAAACTGTCTGTCCATGGTCGTTTTTTTCCAGCACCGGGATCAAGGTTTTCCCGCTGCTGTCGTAGGCGGCTAAGAGTCTGTCGCTGGTTTGCAGGCGGATTGCGCGGTAGTGATCGTCATCTTTTGAACTCAGCTGATAAACCTCGCCGCTGGAACGCCTGACGGCCACGGACGTGGTAGTGACCCCCGTGGCCGGAATGACACGCTCAAATCGGGAACCGTCGCTATCGTGGATACTGTCATGGAGCGAAACTTCATCGCCCAGAGGAGTGGCTGTGATATCGCTATCTGAACGGCTAAGCACCTTGTGCAGCTCACCTTTGTAAGTAAGGAACTCAACTGGGTAATAAGGTTTGCCGGTATCGGTGTTACTGATGTCCTTTTTGTCAATGTCCAAAAGGGGGCGATCTGCCAGATTTCCCGCTAGTAGCAGGCGAGTACCGCACCCGCCGACCCCTCGTCGGCAGCGTTTCTGGCCTGACGCATCCGGGCCTTTGATGACGACAACCTTCAGCCCGCTTTCAGAGTGAACCAGCCGGTAGGGCGATGGACCATACCCGGCGGCATCGGTTACCGGGGCTTGCGAGTTGACCGTTGTCTTAAGTGTGCCTATGAAGTTAATCAGTTCCCAATGGTGAGGAGCCTGTTGAGTCAGAACATCCTTCAGTAATTCGACCTGCTGATGAGTGAGCGTCGCTCTGAACAGGTCCCTGTCATCGTTCGACAGTTTCTGATCAAACTCGTGCAGTGCCCTGGCAAAGGTTTCAATATCCGGGTCATCCCGGTGCGTCTGAATGTAGTCGGAGACCCTGTCAAAGCTCAATGAGAGTAATTCAGATTCCCGGAAGAACAGCCGGATCATCGCTTGTCTAAAGTCTTCCTGACTGGCGGGTGGGCCAAACTGACCTTCAATGGCCTCCCGTTTGTTGTCTGCCAGAAGGGAATAGAGGGTATTGGCCCGATTCCGCAGCGCAGGCAGGGAAACCCATTGCTGGGCAGAGTCAAAACCAATGGCGTCGCCCAGTCGCGCCAGTTGCCCGGCCTCCTTTGGCCAGCCAGACTGGAACAGGGCAGCATCAACAGCCTCTACACTCTTGGCCAGAGCCAGGGCATAGAAGCGGTCGACGACTGTGTCAAAGGACTCGAGGGTCAGCGGAGGGTTTTCCTTCATTCCAAGCTCAACGATGACCACCGTATCCCCGACCTGCAAGCGGGATTCCTGCAGGTGAATGTGGGGGTTTAACCGCCAGTGGACAGGTCGCCCCGCACTCAGGTCAAGCGGTTGCTGCTGTTGCAATCGCTGGCGATAGCTTTCCGGTCCCGGGCTGAAAATTTTAATCAGCCGCCCGACATCATCCCGGAAACGGTTGGCTGCCAGCTGGCCGTCCTGCAGGGCTTGCCGGTAGAGTCTGCTGCTGTGGCGCGTATCCAGAAAGGACCCGGGAAACTGGCTACTGTGTGACCCCATCAGCAGCATCGGTTGCGGATCGGGTGATGGGACCTTTTTGTGGGTTACCGGCAACAGCGAGCCAGCATGAAAATGGACCTTGCTGCCATCTTCGGTTGTCAGCGTGCTCTCGCCTGAGAACGATTCCAGACTCTTGATGCGAAACATCGCCGGTGTCTCGGGATTATTACCCTGAATGATCTGCTCATTGATAATGCCGAGCTGGATGTTGGTAAAGGCACGGGCCAGCCGCCTGACATCGGCCTCCGGATTGGTCGAACGATATTGATCCAGTGCCTCCACCACGAAGAAACGCCGCAATTCAGGCAATGAGGAGAAGCGTCTTGAAAACCATGGCCAGTTGGCTGTATCAACTCCGGACATTGCCATTTCAAGAAAGGCGCGGGTCACCTCCTGATCACGGCCCAGCGAGTCCGGTTTTAACGCCAGCTTGAGAGGGGGCGTCAGGGTATCAGACTGATACAGCAGCTCCATACTGCTGCTTTCGAGCGGCAGGGCTGCGTCCAGCAGATAATAGCCATCGGCGTTCCTGGAGACCCGTCGCGTGGTGCCGTGCTCTGACATCAGCCCGGTCCAGAGTGCCCGGTATTTTCCGCCATCCGCCAGGGGCAGCGAGTAGGTGTCGGGCAGCGTGCCGGGCAAGAGTCCGGCCCCGTTGGCAAGGCGGTAATCCAGGGCCGTTCCCAGCAGGTCTTTGATCCTGGCACCCGCTTGCGGGTCCGGGGTACCGGCTAGCTGTCGTGCAAGATCAGTGAGTTTCGCTGCCAGATCGTCAGTGAATGGTTGCAGGCCAACACGGTTGATGTAGTGACTGAGTGTGGTTACGGCACTGTCAGAAAGGTAGGTGTGGACCCAGTCTGCCAGCCTTACCCCCGGAAACAGGGTTTTCCCGGTCAGGTCGTCACTCGACAGTCGGAACAACAACAGGGTAAACAGCGACCTTAACTGGGCATGGGTTGCCTCGTTACCGCCTGAAGCCGGGGCAACAGCGTCCAGGAACCGGGAGGCGGCCTGCAGGCTGGCCAGCAGTCGCTCCCCCTCGGGGCCGTCAGTGACAGCAAACAGGGCAGGGGCCAACGTCTTATCCAGGTTTTCGGAGGCAAGCCTCAGGATGATTCCGGTGTCTGCCTTGCCGGTGATTTTTGTCTGCCAGATTGTCTTCGGGTCTTCAACAAAAGGGGGCAGCCGGAATTCAAAATACCTGTCAAAGTCTAAGTGAAAGCGTTGGTCACTGAGCGGTTGAGGCTGCGTCGAGATAATTTTGTCCACCGCGTAAAAAGTGGCTTCCAGCTTATCCTTGTTGGTGGTCTGATGACTCAGGGAAAGGGGCGGCGTTACCAGTTGCAGACCCGGGTGGAGTCCGGGACCAAGCCATTTCAGGGTAGTCAAAGGGGTATCACCGATTTTTATCGGGCTTTGATACATCAGGGTGTGTGATCCGGTGGGCCTGTGGACTGTGTAAGTTATTTTTTCAAAGATTAACCAGCCCAGTGTGTCGTTTCTTTTTACTGTCTCCGTGTTGGCAAGCTGTTCGTGAAAGGTCCAGACCAAATCCCGGTTTTTAACCGGGCCAGACAGGGTCGAGATCGTTTTATCCAGTGCCTGAAAAGCCGCATCCAGCAAAGGCCGGTGCCTGCTCAGCTCATCCAGGGAGAGCGGGGCTGTTATCAGTTGCAGACCCTGTTGACTGTCGGTATCCAGCCATTTAAGGGTGAATAAAGGTGAATCATTGACGACTGTCGGGCTTCTGGCCAGCAGCCTTTCCGGTATGGCTGGTTTGTCAATGGTGTAGGTCTTTTCAAGGACGATCCTGTCAGATGCACTGTCCTCTTTTGGAGTTAGATTCTCTATGTTGGCAAGTTGCACCAGGGGAGCCAGTCCCATTTGCTGGCGAACCCTTTTTTCAATTTCTTTAACATCCAGGGGGGCAGGCTGACTGCCTCCGTTCAGTTCATAGCCGGATTTAACCAGGGCCGTAAACACTGGAATCAAGCTGGACAAACGGGTTTTTTGACTGGCAGCGGCATCGGGGTTAATCACCACTCTTTTGCCGGTACGTGAGAATGAAACAACGATTTGCTGCTTTCCGGCAACGGCTTTCGGGGCATCAACTGTCAGGATCTGATATTGAGATGCAGCTGCGGGATCGTTCCCGATTCTCTTCAGGTAATCTTTGCCCAGGGGCGTTGCCAGGAAGTCCTGAAGACTATCGACTAATAAAAGATACTCTGTGCCACCATAACGAAAGTAAGCACGGCTCAGTTTTACCGATATTTTCCTGTCAATCTCAAATGCTGTAGTGTCATCGAACGAATCACGGTCATCATAAAACCGGTCAATAGTCCCGACCCATATCATCGTATTGAGTCCGGCAGTTAATGATGCTTTCTTGTCCGTAAGGGCCTGTTGCAGATAAGTGCACCCCTCTTTCCCGATAGCCTGACGCAGAACCAGACCCGCCCGTTCATCGGGCAGATTCCTGTGTGTCTTCACCAGAGCCGAGGCAAAAGTATCCAGGGATACTTTGAGGTGCTGACGATGGTAGTTCCGAACCCGTTCAAAAGCCTCTTTCAGCCTTTGCTGATCATGCTGGGCAGACAACCAGTACAGAACCCGGGCGAAATCCCCGACCGACCCGGGAGCAAACTGCCAGTTGTGATTGATGCTGCCGACGCCATTCAAAAACTGTGTGTACAGGGGGGCTTTCTGCTTTGGAATAGTAGCCAGCACCAGTTCTGTGGTCAGGCCATAACTACGGCCAGTCGTGATTGCCGATAATCCCCAGATCGCCCGCAACTCTCTTTGAGTCTGACCGAGTGCCGCTACTTCGGGATGGTTTAGCAGGGCCGTTGCGAACAGCTTTCCTATAGCGATAGCCTCACGGTTATCAAAAGAGGCGTCTTTTATTCCCACCGTCAGGGTCAGTGGACCGCTATCAAGGTGACTCTGATACAGGTACCTTTCGGAGGTAAGGATTATGATTATTTCCCGACACAAACGACCCAGCGACATTCCGTTCCCGGAAACTGCCTTTCCCGACTCAAGAACCGCTTTAATAAAATCTTCGGCTCCGGAAAACAAGTACAGAAGTCTGTAGAGACTGGCGGGCAGATTGAACCTTGCCAGCTGCTGCCAGCGGGCGACAAGCAGGGCCTCGCTGTCAGTGATTGTCGCGGGAAGCTGGTGATCCCGGCTGGGCACTCGCTGAAGGTTAAAATCCACAGACACGATTTTTTGCAGCTGCGCCAGGGTGTCCCAGGATGATTCTGAGCGCCCGCCGGTCATTGCCCTGAGGTTGGCCGTCAGCAGCAACCGGCCCAGTGTGTCCTGCCCGGCTGAGCCCTTTACTGCCTCCTGATAGTCGAGGAAGGAGCGGGTTACATGCTCCAGCTTTGCCTGGCTGAGTTGACCCAGTCGGTCGAGGATGGACTGTTTTGCCCAGTCCCGGTAATCCCTGGTTCCGATGTCAGAGGTGAGCAGGGATCGGGCTCTTATAAAAAAGATCCCGTCAATGTCCGGATCTGCACCCAGTAAACTCCGGTTCTGAACGAATTTTATTACCGCAGTCGTTGAAGGGTTGGGAGGGGCAAAACCCATCTTTTTGAGTGCAGGCCAGGGTTCACGAACCTCCAGGGTGCCGAGGTAACGGACTCCATCGACGCCACTGTTATGACGAGTGACAGGTTGTCTCAGGGTTCCCGGGGCATCGATATAAACAAACTTCGGTTCTTTGTTTTTGCCTTGCGGTAATTCGGTACAATCATAGTAATTACTCAGGGGTAAAGGCATCCTCCCATGTTCGATACGATAATCCAGGGTGTTGATAAACAGCGATTCTAATCTGGCTTGCAGTCGTTTTTCGGGCGCTGTCCACTGTCTGCCAGTCCCTTCAGTCTCAGATCCCACTCTGGCCAGTTCATTGACCGTTTCCTGCATCAACGAAGCAAAGGCTTGCCAGCTGTAATCCCGGATGGCTGACTTAAGTTGAGCAGCATCCAGATCAGAGATAACAGTCATTAAAAAATCGGCGGTACCCAGTTTCAATAATCCTTCAAGTTGAGTGACCGGTGAGCCTTTAATACCCTGTTTATCTCTTTCAAATTCCCTGGTTGAACTGTCCAGTGCCTGCTTGTATAAATGAGCAGTAAACATGGATTTCAGCAAGTCAGAATTCAGACCCAGTCTTTTTGAGACATCTGAAGCCATATATTGGCTCCACTGAAAAACTTGCCTTAATAAATCACTTCTCCTCGGAGCAATAAGAGTGGCAATATAGGATGTTACATCCCCAATCCCGCTAAGATCGACCCCGATATTCACCTGAACATGGTAAGGTAATGGCTTTCCTTTTAGCTCGGGAGGCAATGAGACTTCAGGATTCATCTTTGAATTAGTGCGTAACCGGTATTTTTCTAAATCATCAGTGGGATTATTGCCAAGTAGCTTGTTATTATACTCTCGAGTGATGTCGTCTACGGTATAACCACTCTTGGGTAAATTCGCTAAAACCTTGACCAAGGTATTGGTGGCACGAAATAGAGCTGAGGATTCATCCATATAATCCGAGAGAGGTTTGGGCCCGGTAATGATTTCAATGATAGAGCGACCCTCATTGTCATCGGTAGATAGAACCAGATCAGGGTAGGTAGGGTTCAAAAGCTTCTCAGCGATATATCTGGTAAACGCAAGCGATTGTCTCGATTCAGTATCTACGGTTATGCTATCAAGCTCTATTTCAAGACCGAGCCGTCCTCCGCGAGTGTCTTCAGGGATAGTTGGAAGTTTTGCATCCTTTAGTGATATCGCGATTTCGCCAACGCCAATGTCATGCAGAATGTTTTTTCGAAGGGTTTCAGAATCGCTGTCGATGCCTTCCAGGCGATTTGCTGCAACAATATACCGGGCAATCAGGCTTGATAACCTGTGATATTGTTCAATACGCATTTTGCCTTCGGTGAAATACTGGCTCGGATCTGGGCACTGAGGTCCTGAACCAGTCGCTGGTAGTGCTGGTACAGTTCCGTATCATTCAGGTTTGCCATCACTGGCCGCTTAGTTTCCGCTAAACCCATTTCAACGTCGCCTTTCTCACCTGCGACCAGGCTGCACAGGTAATTAACCAGCCGTTGCCCCCTGACAATGATACTGTTCAGGTAGGCCAGGGCTCCGTCCTCTCCCTCGTCACTGTCGCCCACGGTTAAGGTACTCTCATTACTGTTGATCACAGCCATGGGGTTCAGGCTGACCTGTCCGCCTTTAAAGTACAGACTGGCCAGCACGTCCGGTTTCACCAGTGCCAGCGTCTGGTTAGTGGCGGTATTGATGATCCTGAGGGTCTGGCTCTCCGATGGAAGAGAGTAGTTGCTGCGGGTGAGGTTGCTCTGCGCCTGCGGGTCACAGCGACTGAACGCCACCTGTTCTGCGGTCAGGTCGGTAAAGAATAGTGCGGTGCTTTTATCACCAGACAACTGTCTTAAATCTGCCTTCGATCCGGACGAAAGAAGGATATAATGCTTGCCATGGTTGTCTATTGTGCGGGCCGGTTTGCAAGCCCGCAGGTCATAGACATCATTGCCAACACCACCGGCCAGGGGACGAGTCCAGTCCAGGATGGCTTGCCACAGGCTGTTATTACCGGGTGCATTCAGTTTTCGGTTGTCACAACGATCGTTCAGGCTCGCCAGCACTTCTGGCCGCGCAGCGGTTTTTCCCGAGGCCCCAAGCAGCAGCAGGTCATGACCGCCTCGCCCCTGGAGTGACCACTGTCGGGCATCGGCGCCAAGGTACAAGACGTTATTTCGGCTATTGCCCCAGAGCCTCGCTGTCCCGTTGCCCACGGTGGACGAGCTGATAACGGCAGGTATAAACGACCATGAATGGTAACCACTGCGGGGTTCTGGCCCGCTCACCTGTACACTGCCCGGCTCCCAGCCCCACTGCCCTGTGCCGGTAAACAGCCCTGTGCCGGTAATAAACACATGACGTCTGATATAGGCGGTATCCAAGGGTTGCAGTATCAGCATGATCCCGTCCATCGCCTGATGCGTGACGATTTTCACTGACTGATCTCGTTGGATGTACAGGGGGTTGCTGGCTGTAGCCTTGATGAATCGAAGGCGCTCCTCCCCGACAAGAAGGCTGCTCACCGTTAATGGAAACACCATCCCCTGGCCAGAGCCCATTACCCGTTCCGCCAGGTCGGATAACGGCAGCTCAAGGTCACTGAACACCAGTATCGTGGGCTGCAGGAGCCGGTCGTTTTGTTTGGCCCAGACCTCCCGAATCTCGATCTCGGCGTCGCCGGTGCTAAACCGGTTCACCAGCCTCAGGTCCTGACCCCGGCGCTCGGCAATGAAGAGGAAGGCCGGTGCATTCAGCTCAATGCGAGTCTGTGTCTGGTCGTCAACGGCGGTTTTTTCTCCAGCAAGGTTTTCTTCAGCCAGGCCGGGGTGAATAATGATTCTGGCGAAAAACGACAAGTCGGGCTCATCCAGTTCAATCACGTCTGACCCGCCCTGGCCCTCCACCAGAACCCCGAACCGCTGTCGGGTACCGTTCTTGACGAAGGCTACCTGGTGCTCGCGGTAGTAAGTGTCCAGCCGCAACGCTTCCAGGCTGATCTGGTCGGCTCCGGGGGTTCCTGACAGCAGCAGGCCCCCAGCCAACACAGCGACCCTGTTAAAGGTTCCCAGAGACTGGTAACCCTTGGGGGTGATCCGGTACAGCGTTTTCTGATCCTGACTATAAACGACTGTAGCCGGTGACCGAAGGAACCAGAAAGTCTTTTTACTGCCCCCCACGGCGTGCCCAATCAGTTGCTGAACACTGTGCTCCCTGTCAGGCAGGCCGAACATCAGTCTCTGTTGACTGGAATGCCGGCCCCGGTAATCTATCCAGGCTGTCTGGGTTGGGGCATAGCCAGGGCGCAGCCTGAGGGCGATCAGTCCAGCGTCGATCCGCACTTTAATGTCCCCTGGCAGGGATCTCACGGCTCTGTTGAAATCCTGCCGGGTCAAAAAGATTCGGTCGTTGGAGGCTTCCCTGGACCCCATCCAACTGAAATCGAGAGCCACCAGGGTCACATGCTGCCGGTTGGCCAGGTACTGGGCCTCCGGTGTCTGGATGCGCCATGCCCGGGCACCGGGTTCCCACTGGTAGCTGCCCCGAAGCCTGACACCAGGCAGGGTGTAACGGCAGGGAGTGGAGATCAGGTCATCGAACACGCTGGGCACTCCGGTCAGCGGAATGCTGTCTGCTTCCCCACAAAAGGGGTGGCCTTTGGCGCCCTGGTCAGGCCGGAGGAAAAACTCGAAAGCTTCCTGTTTGCGGGTGTCCGACAGGGCGAGCAGCTGGCCGTCGTCGTTCACCATGACCTCAAACCGGTCGCGGGTGTTGGCCGCCAGCAGGGTTTCGCCGTCCGGGAAGTACCAGAAGTCCAGTTGCCTGAAAGGGTTCAACAGAGGGTGGTCAGTGATCGCGGTGATCGGTCTCAGCGGCACCAGTCCCACCCTGGCCGAGAACTGCTCCCGGGCCTGTTCCACCCGGCTGCGCAACCGCTGCTTCAGGGCACGGATGAAAAGCCCGGCACTGGCAGTGGTCCAGGTTGTGCCGGGATGTTCATAGGTCACTCTGGTGAAGACCAGGTTGACTATCCAGCCCAGGTTCAGGCTGTCCATCACCAGGCCAGATTGGGGGGTGAACTGGTGCACACTCAGGGTATCGTTCGACTTGGCGACCATCTGCCCGGTGGCTTCGACCTGCCAGTGCTTAAAGGGTCCTGACTCCAGCGACAGGTTTTCGCTGACCACCCGGGTGTTGTCCCAGGCCTTGTCCGGTATCAACAGCCGGTAACCACTGAGGGTATCGGCCAGGAGGCTGCCGGAGTGCGCCTGCACACGGGTAAAGATGTGCTGGCCGGCGATCTCTGCCACCGTCCGGTTCTCACCTGCCGGGCGGATCAACTGGAAACCGGAACTCAGCCGCTGGACGCTGCCGGGGCGCTCCATGTCAGTGCTGAAGTGATGCAGGTTGCCGGAGTGCTTGCTGAACATAATGTAATAAACACTCTGGCCTCGCACCACCTTATGGACCGGCAAGTGCTCTTCGCGCAGTGCCCTCCGGACAGGCTCATTGATCGTACGTAAACGGCTACCATCGTCTGTATTGTCCGGCGCTTCGCCATCCAGCAGGCTGCTCAGGAAGGCAATATGAGTTCGGGTGTCATCGTCATAAAAACCGGTCTTCAGTAGCCGTCGATTGGCGTAGTCATCGACGACCCGAAAGGGAATCAGTCCCTGGTTGGATGGCGTGGTGTTGGATGCCGTTATTGGTGGGGCAGGAGGGACGCTGAGCTGGTCATCCAGGGTTTCCGCCGCAATTACCTGATGAGTCAGCTGGCCGGATGGGCTGGCGGTCAACAGGTAATAATAAGGGGCATCAAACACCAGCAATTGGGAATCATCTTTGACCCGCACTGTCTTTGATACACTGTTACCAAACCAGGTGCCATATTTGCTGGCGTCAAGTTCATGGAGGTGCTTGATTTCCCGGTTCAGGGCCCCGGCGCTCTGGAATAATACCCGGCCTTTGTCGCGGTCAAAAAAATAGTAGCCCGTAGCCGGGCTTCCCTGGACCAGTTGCAGATCACTAAGGGCAAGGAGCCGGATTTCCTCACCGTGAAGGGTATCGTACCAGAGCCGGATCCGGTCTAACTGACCCCAGTGCGCCCTGGGCAGTCCCAGCTTGTCAGGGAAGCAGCGGTAGGGTTTTTGAAGATACTCATTGACCTGTCGGTCACAGTCCTGCTTGCGTTGCAGCCAGGCCGGGTTCTGCTCGATCCGCGAGGGCCGATCGGGCCCCATGGGTGGTGGATCAAAGGCACTGTTCAACTTCCACGGCTGCGGTTTTTCAGGCGCCAACCAGATTTTCAGCCACTGCTCCGGCGCTCCGGCCATACAGCGTGCACGGATCTGAGGTGAAAAGTCACAGTCTTTTAGCTCCAGCCGGAGGAACCGGCTGGCCCTCCTGGTGTAACGGCTCATGATTCTGTTCAGTTTCGATGCCCTTGACGACTTGTCATTCAGTCCTCCAGTGTCGTACAAACGATGAATCACTTTGCCATCCCGCCGCCACTCAAACAGTCCGTTGACATCCTCGGCCATCACTCTATACGAAACGTCTGGCGTTGGGGCAGGAAACTGGAAACGGGTCTCACCCAGCGTAAGGGTCCAGGTTTTTTCGCTCTGGTTCAGTTCGGATGAACAGCGTACCGACAAGCCTTCCCACTGAGTAATGCAGATATAGGGGAGCTCTCCATCGTAGCTCAACATCCAGGTAGAGGCCGACCCACGTGGGTGAAGGCGGATGCGGTGGCCACCGTTGGACATGAGGACGTTGGTGTTATTGGCTCCTTTGGGGCTGTACAGGTCGTAATCCAACAGTTTGGAAAATTCATCATCGACCTCGCGAAAGAAGACGATGTGATTCTTGTTATTGAGATACAGGCTGGTGGTTGAATGACGGAACTTCAGGCCGTCCGTACCGGTGAGCATTTGTCCGAGGTATTTATAGAGATAGGAGATGGTAGATGAGCCATCTACCGTATGCTTGGTGAGCTGTTTTCTTGCCACTTTTTTCCGGTAAAACCGTTTCAGCTTGCTATCGCTAACGGCATCCAGAAGCTGCGCACCGGGAGAACTGCTGTCTGGAGAACTCCCCGGAAAGTCCTTCTCCTCGTCATAGGCAAAGGGCGTGTAGCGGAGCCTGGCCTCCCACTCGGGTACGGAAGGCATTAAAATGATGAGTTTATCGGTCATCTGCCCAAGGTTGTGGAACACGCCGTTTTCGCATTGGTACCCGGTTAAACGTGACTCCTTCTTACATAAGGTCGCCAGAGCGTCGTCGATCAGGTTAAAGGGGACAGAAGAGTAGTCGATCCGGTTGACTTCGGTGGCGCATTTATGGGTAATTTTTACCATAGGGGGCACATTCTTGCACTTTTTCGAGTCCCAGTCTTTATTACTGCGGGCGACGAAGGTTGTCCGGTTTGAATAGCCGCCACCGTAGGTCAGGGTCTGGTTCACCAGATTGATCGACTTGATGTTCAGGATCAGGGGATTCTTGTCATCCCCGCTGATCAAAGCATTGAGGGTCTGGTTGCCGGCCAGGAAACTTCCGGGATCCAGTTGAGCGTGCATCGGGTCAAAGACCTGTGCCGCCTTACCCGAGACTTCCCGTAACTTTTTATAGTTCAGCCTGTTTAACTTCCTTTGATAATGGCTATCAAAAATATTTCTGACAAAGTGCATGATCCCGTCAATCATGAACCCGAATGGCCCGGCAAAATCTGAGATGATGGAGACAGCCGCATCCACCGACTCAAAGATCACTCTGGATTTCAGTAGTTCCCTGACTTCCGGGTCCTCTTCGGTCTCATATTCGATCACGGTCAGGGTGAGACTGCTAGCCTGCACGCCGAAACCCGCTAAGGGTATAAAACGAGCAGCTTTTTTGCCTGCTCCTTTGGCTTTTTTCAGTCCTCCGGGTAACTTGGATCCGCTATTTGCCGGTAACTTTGGCGCTGCCTTATTAGAAGGAAGTGATGGCAAGACAGCTGGGGCGATCACCTTGATCCCGCGTCGCCCGAGATCAATCATCTCAATCCCTTGTAATGCCATCGCCGTATAAAAAACCGTCTGACGCCCGATATAAATCTGCTGTTGGGTGTCCGTCATATTCCCGGGCGAGGAATTTTTATAATGATGTCCTATGGGGGCAATCCCTGTCATCAGGTCGTAAAGGCCTATAAAAGACCTGAGCCTTTCCAGACTGCCGGTGGAGGTTTTTTTCCCCTTGACTAACATCCCCTGGCGACCCTCTTTCTGGAGAAAGCCCCGGAAGCGGCCAAGGGCTCCGGACGTAAACCGAATGTTCTTTCGGGCCAGGGTGTCGGGCTCCATAAAGTCCATGCGCCAGCCACGGACATCCCGACGAAGGGTGTCCAGTTGGGGGACCATGCTGTCGGGGAGTGAGTGCCGGGCTTTAATGTCGCTCAGGGCGGAGCCAAACTCCAGCAGCCGCTGCCTGAATTCGCTCCGCTTACTGGCGACAATGGATAGACTATCCACTGTCGCTGATTGGAGCTTCGCTGGCACCAAAGTATGGCCAGACGCGCGGGGTGGCAAATACCGGAGAGCTTTTGAATCCGATGGCCGGGGTGGTATCAGCACAGTGGTTTCGCCGGGAAACAGCCGATATTCCGGCTGTCCGCTGGCCGGAGAGCGCAGCACAAGAGTGTCTATCGCCGGACGGTCCTTTGGCATCAGACGCTCGATATCCTTTACCATTCGCTTGAAGGTACGGATGCTTTGGCTCCTGGGTTCGATAATCAGCTCGCCCACCAGGGGTTTGCCGTTAGCAGGCGATTGGCTCATAAAGTTTTTCAGGGCATTCAGGGCTATGATTCCGCGGGGCTGGTCGCTGTTGGCAAGATTGCTGACGGTCAGGGTGGCGATGCGGCCGCCCGGGGCGAAATCAGTGACCAGTGTCGTTAATGCACGGGTGATCAGTCTGGCTGGCCGGCCAATGAGGGTGACGCGATTGCCCTCCCCCCCGGCGATGGCTGACTGAACCCGGCCATCAGGTTTAAGCAACACATAACCGCCAGAGGGGGTGGCTCTGAGTAGCAGGGGCTGCCCATTCAAGGTCCCGGCCTTTATCCGATGTTGGGCGCGGGTAAACGATGTGTCGTCCAGGGCAATGACAGAGTGCATGCCTCGGGTGTCTGCTAACGCGGCCTTGCCTTCCTGACGACGAAATCTAGTGAAAAACGCCTGCAGCCAGAGTTCCCCCTCGTCGGAAGTATTGAGCAGGGCGATATCGGTTTTATCTTCGAGATAGAGTTGAGTATCGGGGCCGGAAAGTAACCGGAGGGCATTCGCCAGCTCTTTACGTCGAGCGTCACAGCGGGCGCTATTGGCTGATCTTCGGCTCCTGCTACAAGACAACGATGGCAGGTTTCTGAAAACCTTGATGTTTTCAAAATCATTTTTGAATAGCGCGTTAAGCGTGGCGACATCTTTTGCCTTTGTATGATCGAGAGGGTAGATGTCGTATGACCTTACCTCTACCCGTCTTTTGAGAGTTGCAAAAGCCCTTTTCTTTGCTTCTTCACTCTGGAAGCTGCTCATTGCCCGCTCAAGCTGGTGGACTTCGTAAGGCTCGGTGTGGAGACATGCGTAGAGAACAAACCATTCCTGATACGAGGAAGAAACCAGCGCCAGACGGAGTGTGTCTTCCATACGAACAGTTTGTCTCCTGTCCGGATTCGCGAAAACAACTTTTTCAGTCGCCGGTTGCTCCACTAATCCATGTAAGAGCGCTTCTTGAAAATCATCGTATAATGAGTATTGACTGGCATCTTTTCTGTTATCTTGAAGGGCGAAGTCGTTTGTGGGTCTGCGCACCTCATCTTCCGATCTATCAGAGTCAGACTCAGCTTCGATCGAACTATCTATTACGACCACGGGCGCGCGAACCTCACCTTGCGAGGCAGGCCTGGCTTCGACCGAACTATCTGTTTCGAGTGGGGTAGGGCCGAACTTATCTCCAACTATGGCTGTGACCAAAGTGACTTTGAGTTCTGAATCGATAGACTTATGGTGGACTATGGTATCGATTAAATTCTCTTTGGTGGTCTCATCAACAGGCTTGCTTCTGACTTCGACTTTGATCAAATCCTCTTTGAGTCCGGCTTCGATAAACTCATGTTCGACTACGGTTTTAATCAAATCCTCTTTGGGTCCGGTATCGGTATGCCTGACTTCGGGTCCGGTATCGGTACGCCTGACTTCGGGTTCGGTGCTGGTGTGCCCAACTTTGTGTCTGATACCGGTAAACTTGATTTGGGGTGCCAGGGAGGCCAACCCGAATCTGGCCTGGTATGTAACGGTGTTGTCGTTAGTCAGGGTAAAAACAATACGGTTGAGTTCAGAATAGGGTCTATCTTCAGAGGCTGCCGGCCCACCAGAATCCCCCCCGGTCGTTTGCTGAGGAACGCCTGCTGACAGTGGACCTCGAACGGCAACAGCTGTATTTGCACGGATGCGTACTCTGGTCAACTCCCTCAGAACTTCAGGTATAACATAATCTCTACGGCTGGCATCCAATGTACCCGCAGAACCCGGAATGTTTTGTGCAGAGTTATCAAAAAAGAATGTTATGCTTTGAACGGTGGTATCCGTGGGAATCGCCATATTTAAAAGCGATGATAGCTCTGCCACTATTTCCCGTGAGAAGAAAGAGGAGCTTTGACTCAGCCTATCGGGGTAATAGAGCATTCCGGTTATGATGACTCTGGTGTCTTCGCCAATATTATTGGGTGGTTCTCCTTTTACTGTTATAAGTTTTTTTCCTCCCTTTGGAGAAACATCAACAGCGTCGTACAAAACGCTGCCTTTTTCAGTTTTGTACATTTTATAAATATCATAAGACTTTGTTAAAGATTGCGCTTTAGCGTCATTATTATCACAAACATTAATTACTATTAATTTGTCGTATTCACGTTCACGTACAATATGTAAATCGTCCATGTCAGGGTTATAAGATTCCCTGTTATAAAAGGGGGTGTTCGCTAACAGGTTATCAGTTAGACGGATTAAAGGCCTTCCATTTATTTGCAATTTTATTATTCTTTGAAAAGCGTCATAACCTAATTGATTAATAATGTCGTAGTCAAACTCCCTGGTATTATCTGAAAGAGCAGGTAACATTCTTACAACTTTATCAATCCTGTCGCCGGAGACAGTGACTCTGTTTTCTCTGTAGAATTTTTCGATACTTTCTTTTGTTCCAGGCAAGAGTTCTTCTATGTTTATCGATGATTTTCTTAAATTACCCGCAGTTTCTTGCAGAAAACGCATTTCATCGAGCAGCATTTTGAATACTGGATTTCTCAGGCGAGACGCTACCATTATTGGCTGGATTGTAGCAGCAAGAGATCTGGCGACAATATTTTCTTCAGAATTTACTTTTGTATTTAAAAATATTTTATAGCGGCCACTTGCGGATAGGCTGTGCTCTTCCAGAGCATGGAACAGGTCACCAATAGGGGTGTTATCTACGATGCCTTTGATCTGACTAAGCAGTACTTTCGGTAGGTTTTTGTCGTATGCCTCAAAATAAGGAGCAGGATCTTGAATAATTTTTTCTGAAAACAGTTTCTCTAAAACAGCGCGTATCTTAGCTCTTTCAAGCTGTTTTCTCCTCTCATCACCTACTGCCGTTCCCGATATCGGGTCGAGCAAATTACCCCTTTTTAAAAAGGGATCGCGCTTCAGCTTTGGCATTATTCCTTTATCAATATATACTCCGCCAAGATCGTATTCATGAGTCAGTCCTATATATCTTTCGATTATTATAGGGTTAGTAAAACTTAAACTGTGCCTGATAAAATCACTGTTGACTTTTTCAAAATGCCCCGTGTCTTTATGAACTTCAGCATTGCTGATGGAATTTTTAATTTCATTTAAGAAGTTGTTGACTCTGGTTATTTGGATGTTAAACGCCGTCTTTACATTATCTGAAAAATCAGATGTCATTATATTCAGGCTTTCTATGGCAGCATCCTTGCCCATAAAACTGTCAACTTTTGCCCAGATGCTATCCCTCAACTGTGCAAGATCAACAGGATAATCTTTCTCAATAGTTATTTTGTTTCTCTCAGAAAAAAGCAGCGAATATAGAATCTTTTGATATATCAAACGTTCGGGAGCCCATACATGGACTGTATGCAGCGGGTTCACTCCGGCCCATATTGCCAGAACACTGAACTCCCAGCCCACTACAGGACCGACAATACTGAAATGAATATCCTTGGGTACTCTGATGTTTGGACTTGGCATGATAACACCTGACAGACTGCCCCACATGGTTTGGGGGGGTCGCAAAACTCCAACCACTCGTTCCCACGCTGGGACCCACAGGGCCTAAAAGCATGGGAGCCAGAGTTTTGCGACAGCCTCAGTTTCGGTTACGACACTCGATTTTTCATTGGTGTGTGGTTGCAGGGCTTTAGATACGAAAAAATTCCATCTTGCAGTGTAGTTCGGAATTGAGACAGTTACCTTCTTAACATTCTTATATAATAAAAGTGTCGTATTAACTTTTAGCTACAGTGGTTTTTAATTTTTATTAATAATCTTTCGTCGTTTATATTTTCAGCGTTGTCACCTATGACCAGGCTGCACAGGTAATGAACCAGCCGTTGCCGCTACTAAAAATCTGACATAATCTGTAATTATCTAGTGCACTCAAGCTCTGATATCCGTACACCCCCCCCCTCGTTCCCACGCAAAGCGAGGGTGTCGCAAAAGCCCAACAACTCGTTCCCATGCTCCGAGGTCGTCATTCCCGCGAAGGCGGGAATCCAGCGCCAACGGTGGATCTCTGCCTTCTCAGGGATGACAAGGCCAGGGGGCACCGGGCAGTACGGTTCTGGTGGTGAGTCAGTGTGGATCCCCGCCTTCGCGGGAATGACGACGTCAGAGCATGGGGACGAGCTGTTGGAGTTTTGCGACACCCTCAAAGCGTGGGAACGAGGGGGTTTTATGTATATCAAGGCTTGGTTGCACTGGACTTATCTACGCCGTCACCATGGATGTACGACGAATCGTGTCTAACTCCACTCTCGCGCAGGGTGTCCCGGTAAAGCCTGCACAGACGTTGTACTCTTTACTATGGGCATCCTGCTGCTGGTTAACCGGCAACTGGGACGGCCTTCCGACACGGTCTCGCAGCCTTACCGCCTCTTCAAATACGGTGTGCACATCTTGACTCATATTGGCCAGCAGCCCAGTATCAAAAGGCTCCCAGCCCACCCTCCGGGCAACATCAGCACCGGCTTTTTCCAATGAGGCGACCATGGATGTCCCTGATCCATGCCATGAGGCGACTATACAGAAGGGTTTCTCGCAGTAGCAGCGCGCCAAAATCGGAGGACATTCCACCCACGTTGAAGTCGTATCTTACGGTTTTACCATTAGATGGATGAAATCGAAGCTGTTTTTGTGCAGATTGAGTCACGACAAGTTCCGGTTTGCTTCTTCCGAAGCTTATTTTTGGTCGACCCAATCATATCAGGTGATTGGGCGGAACCTGCTCTTCTTTATGAAATATCCGGGATAGAACCTTGTTCTCTGCTGGAGCTGTCAGTATAACAATTGCCAACCGTGGTGCTTCAGTGTCCGCTGATGCTTCCTCTTCCATGCCGGTGTCCGGTAGCCGGACTTCACCATAGTCCTCACCGTGACTTGAAATGGCATGAACCGTAGAGCCGGTATCAATATGTGTTTTCAATTTCTCCATACAAGTTTGACTGGTGGCTATCTCTGCATGGGAAAACCTTGCGCCTGAGCATAGCGGGAGGCTGTGATCAGTATTCGCAAGCTTAAAAGTGATCGATGCATCAGCAGGAGTCTTCAGTGGTGCTGGTTTTGAGAGTGGCACGCCTGCGTGGAGATGTGGAGCCAGAAAGCTGACCATCAAGGTTAGAACCCATACACTGGTGAGCAACCATGAGCTGTAAAAAGATTGGATTTTCATAGAGTATTCCAAGGATTAGTGGAAAATACTGAGGGTAGGGAGCCTGATGAAGGATAGAAGGTATCTCAACGGTTACAAGGACGACAGTGAGTGTGGATCGGGGCAATAAAAAAGCGTACAAATAAAAGGACGTACACAAATAAAAGGGCACCCTTACACAAATAAAAGGACACTCTTAAATTTTATGAATATATCCAGTACAAGCTGGCTCACAACCAGAGGTTTGTTGTCAGGGCAACACAAAACCGAATTTTGATTGACCATGACCAACTTCTTTTTGATGCCCTGGCTGAAGAGCCAGCCTTGGGAGCTTTTACGATTAAAGTGCCTCAGCGTGGAGGTCGAAATGCACGTAAAGCACGCGAAGGCTGGGCAAAACTGCAAGACCGTCTCCACACCTACCGGATGACAAGGGGTGTGGAGATCTGACTAAGATACAGCTTTACCTCGTTCCCACGCTGGGACCCGCAGGGCCTAAAAGCATGGGAGCGAGTCAAAATGGAGCAGCGCCAGAAAGGTTAGAGCTCAACTCCGTTAAGGGGATACCAGTCTTTTTCCATTAGCTTTTCATAAGACCATGGGCAGGTATCAGGGAAGCTGCTGTTGTCCAGTTTTGGGCATTCAGTGGGGATATGGCGATTCATTTCCCGAATGGCTCCTTTTTTCCCATCAGGGTAAGACTCAACTAAAGCATCTTCCACCCGTTGTTCTAAACTGTGATTTTTTCTTAATAATTTATTAATACCGTCCCTTGCATTATCAATAGAGTTTAGCCACCCGTTTATGACCCGTTTTGTAGCTACAGTATTCCGCAGCACACTGGTTTGGTAGTCACACTTAAGAAGATGAAGTATGAGATTGGTTAGAAAATGTTCAAGATTATCGACTTTTGATTCTATGCCCAACTCCAAATCCTCTAACAGATTTTCTAAATCCAACTGGTCAAAGTGATGATTTCTCAGCAAAGCTACCTGATTGGATAACCACTGGTGATAATCAGTTTCGTATAAATTACTCATAAATGTTCACTCCATTAAACGGATACCATTCTTCAGCCATCAACCGCTCCCTCCCATCTCTGGGGATAAGTCGGCCAGCAGGTCTGAGTTTCACTTTTGTTCGAGGTTTGAGGATAGCATTTGGTGAGGGGGGTGCAAGTTGTTGGCGGGGGGTTCACCTGGTGAGTAGACCGGCGGAACTTCGCCGCCAGCCCCTCTCAGAACAGTACGTGAACCTCTCGATTCATACCGCTCCCATCAGGCAGGCTACCTCATTAGCCAAAATTTACTCGGGGGATACCTGTCTTCCAGCAGGTATTCCTTGCTAAACCTTGATATCATGATTTGCCCTGTTTTTATTCAACACCTCATCCCACATGGTCAGGTAGTTGTGATCCTTCAACAGGTTGCTGGCTACACCCTTACAGGCATCCAGACAAGATCCTGCTTTCAGAATGACAAACAAGCTCCCTCCCATATCGTTGGGTATTTATAAAAAACTGCCTGACGCCACCCCTTCGCTTCACTCCCATTACAGAAGCTTCAACACTACTACGAGTGGCTCCGCCCCAGTGCGCGGCTTCGGTACTCAGTCTCTTGTGGGGGTTCCACTTGAGATTCTCCCTTAACATCCGCACGACTGGTTCCCGCAGTTCCATAGGAAAGCCCGATACAGAGTCATGCCTTCTATACGCCGGACACCGCCTACACAACATTCGGAATGCGCCTGTAGGCTGACCACCGGAGGGGAACGTGCCTTCGACGACCGACTCCGGCGGGCCTACCGCCATCTTTCCAATAGCTTCCACACACCCAGGCTAATCATCCCTTATCATTCTGATTGTGTGCTACGGCACACCGTTCCCACGCTGCAGCATGGGCACCAGAGTTTTGCTACAGCCTCAGTTTCGGTTACGACACTCGATTCTCACTGGTTTGTGGTTGCAGGGCTTTAAATACGAAAAAATTCCACCATGCAGTGTAGTTCGGAATTACGACAGTGACCTTATTATCTATTTTATATAATAAATGTGTCGTGTATAATTCTTAGCGTCAGAGTTTTATAATTTTTTATTAATTATCCTACGTCGTTTATATTTCTGACGTTGTCACCAACGGCCAGGCTGCACAGGTAATCAACCAGCCATTGCCGCTACTAAAAATCTGACATAATCTGAAATTATCTGGACTTGTCTACACTGCCACCATGGATGCACGACGAATCGTGTCTAACTCCACTCTCGCGTAGGGTGTTCCGGTAAAGCCTGCACAGATGTTGGCTCTTGAGCCAATGCTTTGCCAGCAAATATCTTGAAAAAAACCTTGTTACTACTCTTGATCAGCTACAATTGCCATGTTTTGCTCGCTACTTGGTTCTTCTCATATGAAAACTCCATCCTACTTAGCCGCCTCTGCAACTCTGGCCGCGTTTATTCACTGCAATACCACCATGGCATGGACTTCGGTAAGGACGAGCTCCGACTCCGTTCGGCCTAACTCAAAGGTACTGCAACTATATCGAAACTCTGCCGATGGCGATGAAATTAATTACATCTATTACGATATAGACAAAAGGCGATTGCTTTGGAAAGTTGTTAAGAATGCTAGTCACGAAGAATCTTATGAGCAACTATTACCTGATTTTATTGGTAGTGTCAGCGCATCTGTATTCAAAGGTGATCACTTGTACATCGCTGGGCAGTTGCAATACAAACAAGAGTGGTTTATTAGCGCTTTGAATCCAAATGGTAAAGTTATTTGGGTTAGGCAGGGTAATGATAACGATCCTTCCAGCATACCAAAAGATATTACCTTTTATAAGATCATGACAACGGAAGAAGAAAAAGTAATTTATGCTGTTGGTAAAACACCCAGCGCAGAAATTGTTTTGGAATTAAATTCTGAGAATGGTTCAGATGTTTCTGGGGAAGCATTTAATAAATTTTCAAATAGAAAGCTACTTAATACTTCAAGTAACTCGAATGATGATGGAATCCTTTCGCATGAGCACGATGCGTATTCTGGTCAGCTTGAACACCCATTCTGGTTCATTTGAACACCCTGGATCTCCTACGCATCACCCAGTCTGATTTTTAGTCCAAGTGTTCAAGTGTTTCCAGTTTTCCCAGCTTCTTGCGCATGGATTCCCCTTTCAGCGTAATCCTGTGGGCGTTGTGCATCAGGCGATCCAGAATGGCGTCTGCCAGTGTCTCATCACCGATGCTGCCATGCCATTGCCGGGTCGGTAGCTGGCTGGTAACCAACGTTGAACTTTGTTCGTGACGGTCATCCATCACTTCCAGTAAATCGTTGCGTTGCTGCTGGGTCAGAGGTTCCAGTCCCCAGTCATCCAGTATCAACAAATCCACCTTCGCCAGTTGCTTGAGTTGCCTGCTGTAGCTGCCATCACCATGGGCAAGGCTCAGCTCTTCCAGTAAGCGCGAGAGTCGGTAATAGCGGACACTGTAACCCTGTATGCAGGCCCGGTGTCCCAGTGCACAAGCCAGGTAACTTTTACCACTGCCACAAGGTCCGGTAATCAGCAGGTTCCTGTGCCTATTTAACCAATCCTCGCTGGACAATGTGGCTATTTGGACTTTCTTCAACCCCCGGGGATGTTCGTAGTCAATGTCGTCTACCCGTGCAGCCAGCTTAAACCTGGCCGCCCTCAGTAACCGGGCAAGACGTTTGTTATTGCGCTCGGTCTCTTCCTGTTCTGTCAGGAGGGCCAGCCGCTCCACAAAGCTCAGGCTGTCGTAGGTGCCGGGCTGCTCCAGTTGCTGAGCCAGGGCATCGGCCATGCCTGTCAGGCGCAGTGACCGCAGACGGGTCAGAGTTTGATTCATCATGATACGTCTCCGGTTACTGATAGCTGGCTGCACCACGAACATTTTCGTGGCTGTCATGAAGAGGTAGTGTCGTTTGTTTCACCTCAGGTTGAAGAGCCTGTTTGTCTTTACCTGATTGCAGGATCGCCCGGATATTCTTGAGTCGGTAACCTTTGATTTTCCGGGCATGGGCGCAAGCATTGTTTAACCGGTCAGCTCCGTAATCCCGTTTGAGGTTCAATAACCCCAGGCAAGACCGATAAGCCTGCTCCGGATGCTCACGACTGTTCAACAGATACTGAGTTATCCAGTGAACATCGGGGCCCAGCTGTTTTGCCCACTCCAGCAGTCGTTCCGGTGTCCACTCCTGGTGCTTGCTATGTCGTTCAGGCATATGGGCTGATTGAGTGGTAAAACCGGTTGTGAACTTACGGGGGTGACAGGCCACAACTTCACCTTTGCAGAAGACAGTGACCGTATGTTCTGTTGCCTGAACTTCCACCTCTTTCTTGACCAGCTGATGAGGCACTGAGTAGTAATGGCCTTTACAGTGAATGTGATAGTCAATGTTCACCCTGGCTTTGCTGAACTCAGCGTACTCAAAGGCCTGTTTGGGCAAAGGTCGCAAAGCGGGTTCATCCAGTTGCTCAAAGGTACTTCGTCGTGTACCTGGCAGTTTTTGAAAGGGCTTAAGGTTGAGTTCAGTCAATAGCTCCCGTATACGACTGTTCAGTTCTGCCAGGGTAAAGAAGGTCTCATGACGAAGTCTGGCCAGTATCCAGCGTTCAACCAACTGCACACCCACTTCGGCTTTCGCCTTGTCCTTGGGCTTGTAGGGCCGAGCTGGAATGACCGCCACCTGGTAGTGGTTGGCCAGGTGTTGGTAAGCCGGGTTCAGGTCCGGTTCATAACGGCAAGCCTTACTGACACCGCTCCGGAGGTTGTCTGGTACCACGACAGCTGGAATACCTCCAAAGAACTCAAAGGCCCGAACATGAGACCCCAGCCAGTCTTCGGACTTCTGGGACAGGGTGGCTTCTGCGTAGGTGTAGTTAGAGGCTCCCATCACCGCTACGAAAATCTGGGCGTTATGGGCGATCTCACCGGTCTTTGGATTAACGACAGGGACCGTAAGACCGGCGTAGTCTACAAACAATTTTTCACCCGCCTTGTGATGCTGTCGCATGGAACGTTTCTGGCAGCCCAGCCACTGGTTGTAGCGGTGACAAAACTGCGAGTAGCTGTAGGCATTGAGAGTGCTCTCCTGGCAGTACTCCTCCCAGAGTATTTGCTTGGTCACCTCCTTGCGCTTGAGTGACTGGTGAATAACGCCCCAGTCCGGGTCGACCAGACCTTGGCGGCTCGACAGTGGGGCCTCAGGGAATAGTGTCTGCACCAAGGTAGCCTCAGAGCAATCCGAGGGCAGAGGCCAGCTCAGAGGCGACCGCTCAAAGGCCTGAACATAGTTGGACACATTGCCAACACTGACCCGCGTGCTGCGAGCTATTTGCCGGATGCTGAGGCGATACTCAAAGCGCATCCTAAGTATTTCTTGAAGTTTTCGCATGGAAATCCTGTTATCTGACATGGCTGCTGTCCTTCCTGTTTAGAAAGGTCAGCGGCTAAAGTTCAAGGAAATCAATGCGTAAGAGATAATCTACCGAAAGAAGAGGTTTCAGATTCTGGAGGCTTGAACACAGATTCTGGGCAGTTGAACAGCGATTCTGAAAATAGCCAAAAAGTGTTCAAGAGTTACCAGAATGGGTGTTCAAGCGCTACCAGAATAGGTGTTCAAGAGTTACCAGAATGGATGTTCAAGTGATGCCAGAATATCCAGCAGGGGACTACGATTAGCAGGAAGCCCGCCGTTGCAAATCCTGCAATAGCAGCAACAGAGCTGTACCAGTAATTACACTTAGTATCCTTGATATGTAGTAAGAATCCTTTATAGGTGATTGTACAGTAAGCCCCCTGGCAGTTAGGCAATCGACCGACGTCGGGTAAATCACCTTGCTGACTACTACACTCATTGCAATCGTACTCGACAACAGTACTGTCGCGTTTAGTTTCTACACAATTACTTGATTGTCTGGTCGCTAACGATCGAGATCTTCGGCAATGCTGGTTTTGCGAAGTAACACAAAGTAGCCTCCCATTTTGAAAAACAGGCTCACCGTCGTTTAAAAGCTGAGTATCATCGCCATTGTGAACCGTACAAAGTTCACCTTTACAATTGTCAAGTACGACCTGATTGGCTATAGACCGCTTATGCAGGTTATCTTCGTCGTGTCCTGCCCTGTGAACTGTGACCGTTGAGTTAGATGATATTTCATTGATATGGATAGCAGGCCATAGAACCTTGTTCTCTGCTGGAGCTGTCAGTATAACAATTGCCAACCGTGGTGCTTCAGTGTGCGCTGATGCTTCCTCTTCCATGCCGGTGTCCGGTAGCCGGACTTCACCATAGTCCTCACCGTGACTTGAAATGGCATGAACCGTAGAGCCGGTATCAATATGTGTTTTCAATTTCTCCATACAAGTCTGACTGGTGGCTATCTCTGCATGGGAAAACCTTGCGCCTGAGCATAGCGGGTGGCTGTGATCAGTATTCGCAAGCTTAAAAGTGATCGATGCATCAGCAGGAGTCTTCAGTGGTGCTGGTTTTGAGAGTGGCACGCCTGCGTGGAGATGTCGAGCCAGAAAGCTGACCATCAAGGTTAGAACCCATACACTGGTGAGCAACCATGAGCTGTAAAAAGATTGGATTTTCATAGAGTATTCCAAGGATTAGTGGAAAATGCTGAGGGTAGGGAGCCTGATGAAGGATAGAAGGTATCTCAACGGTTACAAGGACGACAGTGAGTGTGGATCGGAGCAATAAAAAAGCGTACAAATAAAAGGACGTACACAAATAAAAGGACACTCTTAAATTTTATGAATATATCCTGTACAAGCTGGCTCACAACCAGAGGTTTGTTATCAGGGCAACACAAAACCGAATTTTGATTGACCATGACCAACTTCTTTTTGATGCCCTGGCTGAAGAGCCAGCCTTGGGAGCTTTTACGATTAAAGTGCCTCAGCGTGGAGGTCGAAATGCACGTAAAGCACGCGAAGGCTGGGCAAAACTGCAAGACCGTCTCCACACCTACCGGATGACAAGGGGTGTGGAGATCTGACTAAGAGACAGCTTTACCTCGTTCCCACGCTGGGACCCGCAGGGCCTAAAAGCATGGGAGCGAGTCAAAATGGAGCAGCGCCAGAAAGGTTAGAGTTCAACTCCGTTAAGGGGATACCAGTCTTTTTCCATTAGCTTTTCATAAGACCATGGGCAGGTATCAGGGAAGCTGCTGTTGTCCAGTTTTGGGCATTTAGTGGGGATATGGCGATTCATTTCCCCGATAGCACCCTCTTTGGCATCTGGGTAAGCACCATTCAAAGCACCCTCAACCCGTCTTTCTAAACAAGCGTTCTTCCGCATTAACTTATTAATCTCACGCCTTGCATTATCAATAGAGTTCAGCCACCCATTGATAACTCTTTCCGTGGCAACCGAATCTCTTAATACTGTTGTTTGATAATCACACTTGAGTAAATGGAGAATAAGATTGGTTAGAAAACGTTCAAGATTATCGACTTTTGATTCTATGCCCAACTCCAAATCCTCTAACAGATTTTCTAAATCCAACTGGTCAAAGTGATGATTTCGCAGCAAGGCTACCTGATTGGATAACCACTGTTGATAATCAGTTTCGTATAAATTACTCATAATGTTCACTCCATTAAACGGATACCATTCTTCAGCCATCAACCGCTCCCTCCCAGTCGCGCTCCAGGCGCTTGGTGGGATACCCCCCATCCCTGGGGATAAGTCGGCCAGCAGGTCTGAGTTTCACTTTTGTTCGAGGTTTGAGGATAGCATTTGGTGAGGGGGGTGCAAGTTGTTGGCTACACCCTTACAGGCATGCCTTCTATACGCCGGACACCGCCTACACAACATTCGGAGTGCGCCTGTAGGCTGATCACCGGAGGGGAACGTGCCTTCGACGACCGACTCCGGCGGGCCTACCGCCATCTTTCCAATAGCTTCCACACACTCAGGTTAATCATCCCTTATCATTCTGATTGTGTGCTACGGCACACCGTTCCCACGCTCTGAGGGTGTCGCAAAACTCCAACCACTCGTTCCCACGCTGCAGCATGGGCACCAGAGTTTTGCTACAGCCTCAGTTTCGGTTACGACACTCGATTTTCACTGGCCTGTGGCTGCAGGGCTTTAAATACGAAAAAATTCCACCATGCAGTGTAGTTCGGAATTACGACAGTGACCTTATTATCTATTTTATATAATAAATATGTCGTGTATATTTTTTTATCGACAGAGTTTTATAATTTTTTATTAATTATCCTCCGTCGTTTATATTTCTGACATTGTCACCAACGGCCAGGCTGCACAGGTAATCAACCAGCCATTGCCACTACTAAAAATCTGACATAATCTGAAATTATCTGGACTTGTCTACGCTGTCACCATGAATGCACGACGAATCCTGTCTAACTCCACTCTCGCGTAGGCTGTCCCGGTAAAGCCTGCACAGATGTTGGCTCTTGAGCCAATGCTTTGCCAGCAAATATCTTGAAAAAAACCTTTGTACTTCTCTTGATCAGCTACAATTTCCATGTTTTGCTCACCACTTGGTTCTTCTCATATGAAAACTCCTTCCTGCTTTGCCGCCTCTGCAACTCTGGCCGCGTTTATTCACTGCAATACCACCATGGCATGGACTTCGGTAAGGACGAGCTCCGACTCCGTTCTGCCTAACTCAAAGGTACTGCAACTATTATATCGAAACCCTTCCGATGGCGATGGCGATGGCGATGAAATTAATTACATCTATTACGATATAGACAAAAGGCGGTTGCTTTGGAAAGTTGTTAAGAATGCTGGCCACGAAGAAACTTATGAGCAACTACTACCTGATTTTATTGGTAGTGTCAGCGCATCTGTATTCAAAGGTGATCACTTGTACATCGCTGGGCAGTTGCAATACAAACAAGAGTGGTTTATTAGCGCTTTGAATCCAAATGGTGAAGTTATTTGGATTAGGCAGGGAAATGATAATGATCCTTCCGGTATGCCAAAAGATATTACCTTTTATAAGATCATGACAACGGAAGAAGAAAAAGTAATTTATGCTGTTGGTAAAACACCCAGCGCAGAAATTGTTTTGGAATTAAATTCTGAGAATGGTTCAGATGTTTCTGGGGAAGCATTTAATAAATTTTCAAATAGAAAGCTACTTAATACTTCAAGTAACTCGAATGATGATGGAATCCTTTCGCATGAGCACGAAGTGAATTTTAGATATATTGAGTGGACAGCTGGAGTAGTTAGTTTTTTAGGCGCGTTAGCATTGGTGCCAGCTTCTTATGGTTTCTATAGATTTATAGTAAATATAAGAGAGAAACATAAGGCGAAAATTACTCATGCAAAGGATATAGAAAGTAATAGGCGAAAAATTGAAGGTGATTTAATAAGAAAAATGGCAAGACAGCAAACAAGCTTGTTATTCATGCCTCCTGATTCGTCTGTAGTTATTTTTCCTGATGTTTCCGTTATTGATAACCCTGAAGTTAATGTTATTGATAACTCTGAAGTTAATACTGATGCCGATCGCACTGAACAAGAGGAATTATTTACATCTTTGCAAAATGCGGTTCGCCAAGGGGACGTTGAAAAAGTTGGCAACCTGTTAGACTCTTCTCCGGATTTAATTGATCAATCGGATTCCTCTGGAGATACGCTGTTGCATATAGCCATAACTGCCAAAAAATTAAAGATGATTAAGCTTTTGCTCAGTAAAGGAATCAAGTGTGATGAAAGAAATAATCAGGGTTTTACCCCTTTGCATGTAGCTGCAACACAGGGGGACGTAAATACCTTAAAAGAACTCTTAGATAAAGAGGCAGATATAAAGCTACTTAACAGTCAGCAACACTCACCACTGCACTTAGCAATCATTAACAAACATCCTGAAGCTGTAAAGCTATTGATTAAAAGCCTAGCTGGTATTCCTGAGCAATTGAGAATTATCAATCAAGAAGACTATCAAGGCAATACACCTCTTCACTTAGTAATCATTAACAATCATCCTGTAGCTGTTGTAAAACAATTGATTAAAATTCCAACTCGTATTCCTGAGCGATTGAGAATTATCAATAAAGAAGACTGTCAAGGCAATACACCTCTTCACTTAGCAGTATTGGAAAGGAATACTAATTTCGTGACTTTACTTCTTAATTATGGTGCTAGCCAGGAACTATCCAACAATGATGGATTTACACCACTATACCTTGCTGCTATTAGTGGAGTACAAGGTGCAACACAAGATGCAATAATAAGAGTGTTATTAGAATGGAAATCTAAGTTTTCTCAAGATGAATTATCAGCACTTTTTCATATTGCCGCAAATTTCAATATTAAGTCCCTTATGGAAATGTTGCTAAATAGAGATCTACATCGTGGGCTTAAGTTTTATCAACCATGCAAGCGTGGGCTTAAGTTTTATCAACTATGCAAGCCTGATACAAAGGACCAGTTTTGCGTTCAAACTCAGTCAGGTCTAACTGTCTTACATGAGGCGGTTCTTGCTAATTCACATTCTGTAGTAGGGCTTCTAATAAAAGAGCGTTTGATAGAAATTAATGCAAAGGACGACCAAGGTAATACTTCGCTGCACTATGCAATCCAGAATAATGATATAGAAATGATTAAAATTCTTTTGAAAAATGGAGCAGGTATTAATATACAGAACAGCCTTGGTTACACACCTTTGCATTTTGCAGTTCTTCTGGAAAATAAGAAAGTTGTAGGTTGTCTAATGGAACATAAAGGTGAAATTGCCAACCCCAATATTTGTGCGAACGATGGCCGAACACCTTTATCTATTGCCTATAAAAGTAGGCTAATAGACATAGTAAAAGCTCTAGGTCAGGATAAAAGTTTACAATATATAGAAAATGATGAATTTATTAAACTTCTCAATCAGATTTATGTTTTGAAGAAGACTAAAGACGAAGAAATTCGTAAAAAACCTGACGACGAAGAAGGTCTTAAAAAACTTCACGACGAAGAAATTCGTAAAAAACTTCATGAATTTGATCCCGACAAGTCATTCAATCCAAATAAGCAATATTTTTCCGGCAATACGCCTTTGCATGTTGCTTTAAAAATGGAGCTTGACCAATTTTCTGTAATATTCATTAGTTTATACAAGCCAGATTTAAATATCCAGAATGATGAAGGGCAGACACCTCTACATCTTGCTTTATGTGTTGGAGGAAATCAAGAATCTATAAAATCAATAATACAACAAGAAATTACAAATTTAAATATTAAGAATAATGAAGGACAGACACCTCTGCATGTTGCTTTACATCATGGAAATGAAGCAACTATAGAATTATTAATAGATGGAGGTGTACTTTTAAATGTCACGAATAATGAAGGACAGACACCTCTGCATGTTGCTTCACTTTATGGAAATAAAGCAGCTGTAGAATTATTAATAGACGCAGGTGCAGATTTAAATTTCAAGAATAATAAAGGAGAGACACCTCTGAATGTTGCTTTACGTCGTAAAAATCAAGAAGCTATAAAATTATTAATAGAAAACACTGAAGGTTCACAATTAACGGATAAAAATAATGAGTCGGTTTTAGACTTGGCAGAGTCCATTGGTAATGACGAAGCTGCTTCATTGATTCGAAATAAAATTGAGAGTTCGAAGCCCAGCGAAACGAAAAGTGACTCTGAGCAGAACCCTCCTGTGGTTATTGAGCTGCAAAATTGAGGTGAAATTCATCCTCAACTTTAGAGTTCTCAAAGGACAATAGTTCTACTTATTCATCCAGATTCTGCTAAAAGCAAGCGCCTCAAGTCCAGTAAAAAGAGAGACGGTTGCCATGCTCAAGGTTGTGCATCAGGAAACCGAATATAAAACCGGACTTGGATGACGAGTCTGGCGGATCAGGCTGTCTCTTGCCTGTGGATTAAATCGAACGTTGGTTTTTGTCAAACTCTAAAGTCGAACACTTTAAAGATATTATGGAAAATGCTATACGTATCGATCATAGTTCTTATGTTGATACCTTACGGGAGATGACAGATGAGTCAATTTAAAACACTATTGGTTGAGGTTACTGAAGAAGCTGAGAAATGCATTGGCAACAGTGCTATAAAGATTGATGCAATAGATGGTAAGCTTGTGGTATTCCCTACAAAAGACCCAAACGCCACCCCTTTAAAATCCATCGACCCTGCCGAGGATAACCCGTTTCGGCAAAATTGTAAAAAATACAAAACCTTGATGAGTGCTAAGGAATAGGAGGGGTTGATTGATGAAGATAATCAATCAACTGGCCCTTGTTGATACCTGTATATTAATAGACTCGACTTTAGAGTTTTCAAAGGACAATAGTGCAACCAAGCCTTGATATTCATACAACCCCCTCGTACCCACGCTTCGCGTGGGAATGCATGCCTCACCTAACAAACTGGTACACATTTCAATGAGTTTGATGTGAACAATCCACGTTCATCCTGAGCGCCCTTCGACTCCGCTCAGGGTGAACGGAGTTTGGGTGCCATTGATAATCTGGAGCGTAGGAACGAGGGGTGTACGGATATCGGAGCTTGGCTGCACTAGTGTAGTGCGACCTAATTAACACTACATAAAAACTCCTAACAGTCTATTATGGATGTCATTCCAACCACTGCCTGTTTTTACTATGCGAGTTGCCACAGAGATAACACTTGATGCTTCTGAAGAAATACGACTCAGAAAGATTACTTCGTCAAATACTTGCCCCGTTCGCCTGGCCCGCCGTGCCCAGATTGTTCTTCTCGCTGCAGAAGGAAAAAGCAATCTTGAGATTGCGCAAATACTGAAGATCGGTCGTCATCAGGTCAGCCGCTGGCGTGACCGATATGCTCAGGAAGGTTTCTCCGGAATTGAACAGGATCGAGCTCGCAGTGGCCGTAAAAAGCAGATTGATGCTGCTGAGATTGTGAGTCTGACCACAAACACCCTTCCGGAAAATGCTACTCACTGGAGCACCCGAACTATGGCTGCTGTTAGCGGTATCAGTGAAAGAAGTGTTCGCAGGATATGGCATGCATATGGCCTCAAGCCTCACCTGGAAAAGACATTCAAGGTGTCCCGAGACCCGAAATTTGTGGAGAAGCTTGAAGATATTGTCGGACTCTATCTGTCTCCTCCTGAACATGCGTTGGTGCTGTGTTGTGATGAAAAAAGTCAGGTTCAGGCGCTCGATCGAACACAGCCTGGCTTACCGTTGAAGAGGGGGCGTGCCGCAACAATGACTCATGATTATAAACGACATGGTACAACCACTCTCTTTGCAGCGTTGAATGTACTTGATGGTGCTGTCATCGGTCAGTGCCAGCAGCGTCATACCCATGTGGAATGGTTGAAGTTTCTTAAACAGATAAATAGGGAAACGGCAAAAGACAAAGAGCTGCACCTGATTTGCGACAACTATGCAACTCACAAACACCCGAAGGTGCGAGAGTGGCTGGAAAAACATCCTCGTTTTCATATGCACTTTACGCCAACGTCAGCATCATGGTTAAACATGGTTGAGAGATTTTTTCGGGATCTCACGAGTCAGCGGTTACGCCGTGGTGTGTTTGTCAGTGTGCCAGAGCTAGTCAGTGCGATTGATGAATATATTGAAAAGCATAACCAAAATCCCAAGCCGTTTATCTGGACTGCTAAGGCAAATGACATCTTAGAAAAAGTCGTTCGGGCTAATCGCCGGTTAAGTTGCAAAAAGAACGACGCACTACACTAGTTTGTTGGGTGAGGTATGCATTCCCACGCTGGAGCGTGGGAACGAGGGGGTGTATGGATATCAGAGCTTGGGTGCAATAGTTCTACTTATTCATCCAGAATCTGCTAAAAAGCGCCAGAGGTTTTTTAATTTTTTATTAACTATACTACGTCGTTTATATTACAGGCGTCGTCAGGTTCTGAATTGTTCTGCCACTTGCCGTCGGCACATACGACGGGCTCTCACCACTGCGATTGCCCATCGTGGCATTGATCTCCTGAACTAGGCGCTGGTAGTGTTGGTTCAGTTCTGTGTCATTCAGGCTTGCCACCACGGGCTGTTCACTGTCCGCTTCACCCGCTCCAACGTCGTCTTTCTCACCTACGGCCAGACTGCCCAGGTATTTCACCAGCTGTTGCCCCCGGCGAATGATCCTGTTCAAAAAGGACAGGGTTCCGTTGCCTCCACCCTGAGCGGCCAATGCATCCTCCGGGATGCTCTCATTCAGTGAGCGTCTGTCATTTGACTGTGGGGCGTCCACTTTCGCAGCTACTTTCGCAAGCACCTCGCTCCTGCTGAGCACCTTGTTATTGACGATCAGGCGCTCAATGGTCTCACCTTCCTTGCTGAAAAAATCTTGCACCCAAAGGCTCTGGGTGGCATTGATCGGGCTGGTGCTATTTTCACTGTTTTTCAGCAGGTTATTATTCGGCAGGACAGTCAGGATAAGATCCTCGTCCGACTTTTCATAGCGCAACGTCTGGCAGTCATGGGTATTAATTTCGAGCTGGTCAGCCGTGCCCGTGGCGTTTGCCAGAACCCATTGGTCAGAGTTAGAGAAGTCATCGCCAGCAAAGTAGTAAGTGGCGCTCTCTTCATCTATCGGGTATTGATGTCCGGGGATTTTTTTCTGCAACAGTGAATAGCCAGACCCCAGCCGTTGACCGATGAATTGCTTGTCATCCAGAATCCCGTCATCCAGCTCCAGGCTGTCTGGCCAATTATTGGCATAGACGCAGTGAGGGTCCCGCAAAGTGCCTATCCTCACCAGAGCTTTGACATCATCGGATGTCATCATTTTTATGCCGTCAGGCGACGGGAGTTGCTGACTGATGACCGGTTTCTCAACAGCATAACAGTTCAGCGTCCGGATTTTTCTGCGTGGCCTGAAGGCCTGCGCTTCCAAGGTAATCCGGCCATCCCGGTAGATGGTTAGAAACCCACTGTCATCTATTGTCATGGCCAGGTGTTGACGGGAGGAGGTGAAAAATGGCCTGACCCTTCTGTGAAAGACCCTGACACCCTCCGTTAGCCTGATTTCCAGCCCATCGGCTTTCAGGCTCAGGCTGATGGCATCAGAGCCGTCAGCATCAGCAAAATGAACCAGCGTACTCCCGGCCCCCGTTCCCCGGCCGAGGGGCAAGCCCCGGCGAATCCAGGCTGCCAGAAAAAAACGGCCGCCGGTGACCGGAGGCGGCATCAGGCGTGACAAACCGGCTGGACAAGGAGGCTGGTCCTGGTCACTGCTGTCAGTGGCATTGCGCAGATCCAGCGAACGCCAGCTTGCTGCCTGCAAATCCGTAAGGCTGACACCCTCCATACGAACCCGGTTAAACGAAGAAGGAGCAAAGAACAGCTTTACCGAGCCATTTTTCTCTGCATTTTCCAGCTCCAGACTGACAAGGTTATTGCCGGGACCGGGGTGGACACTGGCACCGCTGCTTTTGAGGTGGAAAATATCATTGCCCGAATCGCCGAACAGCCCGGCCTCCGGTTTGACAGTACCCGAGATGAAGAACACGTCATCACCCGGTCCGCCATGCACCGGTGCCGTGACATTGTCAAGCCGATAAGTGCTGTCCAGCCGATTGTCAACTGTCAGCTTGTAGTGATAGTAATTCCGAAGGTTTTTGCCGGTCAGTACTCTGGCTTCGTTGCTGACCGGATCAACCGTTGTCAGGTGCCGGATATGCTGCTCCAGACTGTCGATAAAGTGCCCGGTGACTAGACTGCCGTCTTTGCGTACACAATGGGGAACGTGCCGTAAATCGATGCTGAAAAATATTTGTCCATCGTTGTGCACTTCCAGGCGGGTATAATTTTCGGTCAGCCGCCAGTCCAGCTTTTCCTGTTGTACCTCGTGCAATATCAGGGAATTCCCATTATCCCGGTCTATGATTTGGGTGCCATTGGCCTGCGAGTGGATCACGTAGATATCCCGGCCCAGGTCGCCAGCAAGCAGGTCAGGCCCCAGGTTGGCCACCATCCGGTCAGCTTCCCGGCTGCCATAATGTCTGTTGTATCCCGTTCCTCCTATGGTGGTGGTGATTGAACTGTTGCCCTTGATGTGGGTAGAGAAAATGATGAAAGTGTCATCACCAGCGTTTCCATCGACAACGAGGCCAGCGAGGGCCGGGATTTCGAAAATATCGTCGGTTTTCGGGCCATTGAAAATCTCAAAATTTCTGACAGTGGAATCCCATGTTTGATAGGTGACCTGCGATCCGGGTAACCTCAACGTAAGGAACAGACGACTTTCGATGTTTGTTTCCGCAGAGCAGGGTTGCGAATCGGTTACAGGACAGGAAAGAGTCACTGGTTTTGTTTGCACAGACAGTTTGAGCCGGACAAATTCCGGGGTAAGGGCTGCCTGGCTTAAGTCCAGTGTGTCCCTGCCCGGACCACCGTTAAAATGGATATAGGGCGGCAGCTTCAGAAGAAAAAGGTAGTCATTCCCCCCCCGGCCATTAAAACTGCGCAGGGAACCTCTGGACACATAAACGTTATCTTTATCATCGCCGGAAAATCTTATGTTGCCCTTCCCGGTGTCTTCCAGGATAAAGTTATCGACCGTTAAACCCTCCTTCAGGTCGACCGTCACATCACGACGAATGGGCAAATCAAAGACCAGTGTATTGGCACCGCTACCTCCGTCCAGAGAGGTGCCCTTCTGCCAGGGGGCGTCAATGATGACCCGGTCGTTTCCGTCTCCCATGTTTACTTCGTCCAGGCCACCCCCGGTGCTGAAAATATCCGTACCATTGCTGCCAAAGTAGATGTCATTTCCCTTGGTCCCGACAATCTTGTCGATAGCATTGAATACTGTCTGGTGATAGCGCCAGCTGTCCGTCGAGTCAGTATTTTGCCATCGGGTCTTTATGATGCCCTCTGTCACATTGACGGTCATGCCATCCAGTTGATAGGCTGAGGCGACCTTGAGGCCGAGACCACTGATGTGTTTCCACAGGAGCCGGGCACCATAAACGATGCCACGCTTGTCGTGTATTAGCTGGTTGTGTCCCTCCTCGGCAGCCATAACGGTGGTATCGCCCATGCCGACAATGAACAGGTTATTGCCGCCCATATCTTTCAGCCTGTCACTGCCTCCCATGCCCAGCAAGACGTTATCCGTGGACGGGTTGCCCGTCAGCTGGTCATTGCCCGGGCTGCCAATAATGATGGGAATGCCAGCGTGTGAATCTGAAGACAGGTCAAGGTGAACAGTCGGCATGGTCAAAGAGATTCTGTATGGTTCAGACTTCCGGCATGCAAAAGGAAAAGGTATGTCGTCAAAGGTATAATCTATCTCCAGCATGCTCAGGGTTTTCGCCATTAGCTGACCGGGGAACATTTCAGCCCACTGTTTCGACGCTGGTTTTAATTCTGATAGCCTGTGGCGGCCGTGTTCCTGTTTGCGACCGTATTTATCGGTCTTAACCAATTTTAAAGTCAGTGTGTGTTCTTGTTTTATAGAGAAGGGGGGGTATTCAAGCCCATCAATGACGGGGGCTGTGCCTTCAGAGAGCAGCTGCTGCTGGTCCAGCTTCAGGGTCAGCTTCCGCAACACTGTACTGTGCTGAGGGCATTTGGAATAGCTGTAACGAAGCTCTATCACCATCGTGATGTTGCTGCTTTCCTGGTTGCCAATCCGGTGCTGGCCAGCGCCCAGGGTTTTTCCCTCATTGGCAAGGCTATCCAGTTCAGACTCTTGACGCCATTGATCCCGGGGGAATCCACCCAAAGGTTTTTCAGGGTAGCGATTTAAAAATGCCAGCATCTGCTCTTTGGTAAAGGCATAGTCATCCACTACCCGTGTGATCCGGCATGTTCTGCCGCCTGAGTTAGCACTTATCGAGAGAGTGGTGTTCCTCAGGGTTGTCAGGGCCTCGGTCATTGACTGGGAAGGGTTGTTGTTCGCTACTTCCTCCCAGTAAATACAGGTATTGACCTGAACCGTGTTGAAGTCCCTTAAATCAGGGGTGTGAAAGACAAAAGCCGCATTCTGATCAGGCATTTGAGCGTCAAAAAGCAGGTTCAGGCTCTCGTCAAAGGGATTGATCGTCAAACTGGCTTTCTGAGGGTGGTTGCAAGAGCTACCGGCTATTTCCCAACGGATGACCAGAACCGGCCATTTTCCTGTAGGAGGTGCCTGTCGTTTATGAGTGTGGATTCTGAGATGGCCCAGATCGCTGCCGGGACGCAGCCAGATTGTGTCCGAATGAGTGCCCGGATAGACATCGTGCCAGCCCTTACCCAGTACTACCCTGTTAAAGCCGCTGCGCAACCGGATAAAGGTGTCTCCGCCGCTGGCGACCACCGTGTCGTTCCCGCCCCGGACATCGACGATATCGGTGCCATTGGTGATAACGAACAGGGTATTACTGTGGTCTCCCCGGATTCGGTCATTGCCAGGAGAGTCCTGAATGATCTCTACCTGTTCCAGCTGCTCTCCGGTCTTTTCCTTAGACGGGTTCCGGTGGGTAAGGTCCAGTTTAATACCCTTTGTTCTGAGACGGTAAGAAACGGTGTCCCTGTCAGGACCGCCATACACCTCGTTCGTGCCATCACCTAACAACGCCAGGTCATTACCCGGCCCAAGATATATCAGGTTAGTGCCACTGCCGACATTGACAGTGTCATTCCCGCCCAGAGTGTGAACCTTATTCTTACCATCCTTTAAATAGATTTTGTTGGGCTCGTCTGTTCCCCTCACTATCAGACCCTGCTTCGAACCCACTACATTTTCAATACCGGTAATTGTCCCCCCGGTTTCCAGTAGCTGACACAGGGTTGCGTAAAATACGGTGGGCTCGTTGGGGTTGTCTCTTTTGCTGCGCTCTATCAATCCCTTCTTGCGGAAGTAATACAAATCCCGGTTTGATTTCAGGTAGATGCCATAATTCGAAAAATAGACATGACCTCTTTGTGTTTTTTCTTGCCACTGATGGGCGAATCTAAAAAAGATTTCCCCAGCGTAAAAGAAGGTCCCGTGGAGATACTTATCAGTAATCCGTCTAACTCCTGTGTGCTTTTTGTCATACCCCATCAAGAAATGTTCAGATATCAACGCTTTGTCTTCCTTTTTACGCGAGTAGTCAGCTTTTATCTCTGATAGCGGGGCAATGTATAATTTCTTTGGGTTCAGATCCCCGTCGGGTGAGGATGTGACTGAGGATTTGACTGAGGAATATCTGAAAGTGCGTTCTGTTACGCCAAAGAGTCGAAAAAGAGTTATTCCCCCTGCTTCATTGCCGTCTGGCGTAAAGCGCCTGAGGTTGTAGTCTTGCAGGTATTTAGCAAAATGGTTGCTCCAGCGTCCTTTTTCTAAGTTAACCTCAAAAAATGCGCGGGATTTTGTCTTGCGAAGGTAATAGTAATCCTTAACCTTTTGCGAGAAGTTGTTGTGTCTGTAGTAAGGAAACTTGATTTCTTCCGGCAAAACCAGGGTATCTTTGCCATGCCCCCCTCTAATGTTCCCTACGCCTAAACCCGGTTGAAGCAAGTCGTTTCCTTTACCGCCATCCTGTTCGATATCGCCAAGGCCATCTATGAGTCTGTCATTATCAGCGCCGCCGGACTGGAAGGCGCCGTCCAGGAGGGTGTCATTACCCGGTCCGCCGAAGCCTTTCCCGCGATATTGCAGATGGAGGATGTCATTACCATCGCCGCCATAGGCAGTACCTGACTCGTCGATCCAGATCTGGTCATTACCAGGGCCTCCAAATGCCTTCCCTGACTTTTTGATCCGGATAATATCGTTGCCTTTGCCCCCATATGCTTTACCTTTTTCAAGGATCAACCGGTCATGATCTGCTCCGCCATGGAGCTCTCCCTTCTCAGCGATCAGGGTGTCATTGCCACCCAAACCATAAAATATCTTGTAGCCTTTCTTGCCGAACATGAAGTCCGTCAAGGGTGTTCCTCTCGCTACCCGCTTTGCGTTGAGCACATCTTCAAGGGCAAGACCTTTGTCTCTTTTGCCATCCAGAGACCGGGTAATGGACTTCTTCAATGTCTCGAGATTATCCTCATATTTATCCTGATCAAGAAAAACGCTGGCATCCAGGTGGAGCACAAGCTGCCTGTAGCCCCCTTTCTCGTAGTGATCCACCTTCTCGTTAACGTATTTCCTGAATCCATCGCTCTCCAATAAAGCCTCGAAATCCTGCCGGGCGTTAGGTGGCGGCATCAGTACCGCCAGGGCAGTCTGCACGAAACCCAACAGCGTGCTGACCAGGTCCACAATCAAACCCAGCGGTGAACAGATGATGTCCAGTGCTGCACTGAGAATATCAAGGCCAATCGTAATCAAATCCAGGGCCATCATTGCACCAAAAATGGTCGCCTGCTTGTGGTTGCCAGCCTCGCTCGCCGCCACGGCGTTTGTGGCATTACCGGCCAGTGAAACACTGCCAGCAACAATAGAAACAACATTGCCTATAAGCGGTAAAGCCCTGGCTACCATTCGCGATGCTTTTGGGCCAAGCTTGAGGGCGACGCCAATGGCCCCTGCCGGATTTTTCGTCTTGACAAGGGTTTTGCTCAGCAACCAGTTGCCGCTCATGGCCAGGCCATAGGTTGAGCCAATTATATTCAGGCTCGCTCCCGCATAGGCCATGTTCCTGGCTTCGGCAGGCATCGCGTGTCCGTACTTTTCCAGGTTGATCAGTGTCATCGTGGACATGGCTAAGCCAGCAGCGGCATTCGCTGCGCCGAAACCCACCCTGGCCCTGGTGAGTTTTTTATTCTGATCCAGCTTGTCGAGGGTGCGCATGAATTTCCCTTGCGGCTTTGTCGACCGGCCTCCTGGCTTGGTGTCACCCGGGCCACCAGGCTGAGGGTTGTCCCCGCCGGTGTGGCTTTTTTGGGACTCAAGGCGCTCCATGAATTCCGGGCTTGCAAGCAGCTGTTCCTTGACGTAGCGGGTGTCGTCGGCACTGTAGCCCGAGTCATTGAGCAAAGTGACCACGCGGTCAATGACTTGCTCTGGCTTCAGTCCCTGCTGTTCCGCCAGCGCTTGCCGTAACAGATCAAGAAGATTCTTTCGGAACCGCGGATTGTCGAGAATGTCCTCGGTGGTCACCGCCGCAAAACGTTCCTGTTCCACCAACAGGAAGGCGTCTGCCAGCAACCCCTTGTCACCGGCAGTCTGCCTGATATTGATGAAGCGATCACTGACCTCAATGGCATCCAGGTGACTGCCGACCCGGTCCATCAGGGCTATCAGGGTCTTGGCCGGTCCGGGGCCGTTGCACAGCACGCAGTCTGCATCAGGCAGCCTTGTTGCCTGTCCGGTTGGCAAATCGGCCTTGTCCAGTCCCTGCAGGGCCTCCCGGAAATGACGGTCGGTCATATCAACGATGTCCGCCATCTGGCCAAACTCGATGCCGCTCCTGAGTGCGGCAACGCTGTCGGCCACGTTCTGGCGAATCTCCCTGGCCAGAATGTGGGCTTCTGAGGAACCCTCCCGCTTCAGCCTGTCCGCCAGCCCGATAAAGCTGGTCAGACGTTCCAGCAGACCGGAGAGCGTCAGCTTGCCTTCCTTAACAACGAACTCGCTGACCAGCGACTCTGGCGACAGGCTGTCTATACCCTTGGGTAGTCTGATCCGCTTCTGTTGCAGGGCCAGGAATGTTTTTTTCTGTTTCCCCGGCTCCTGTGCTTCCCATGCCTGCAGCAAAGCCAGCGCTGCCGCGGCGGTCAGCGGACTGGCAGCGTCGCCATTGCCCAGCACCAGTGTGCGTTGCCCGGGCATCAGGTAGGAGGCATCGGCGGTGATTGAGGGGTCGGTCAGCACCCGAATCGTCAGGTCGCCGGAGGTCAGTGAAAATTCCTGTTTCCCGGCCAGGTTCAGGAGCCCGTTGAGTCGCTGATAAAGCCCGGTGGAAATCCTTTCAGGCAGGGAACCCAGCGCGGTAACCTCTGCCACAAGTAACTTCCCGGCGATGGTTTCGGCCAGACCTGCCGGGATGGCTGACTGCCGGGTATATTGCAGGAATTCCCCTGCAAACCGCTGCCGGGTGGCAGTGTCCATCTTTTCAATAACGGCATTGATTTGGGCGGCCGTGTTAATGTCCTTAAGTTCAGTGAAGGAATCATAATGGCGCGCCAGCTGTGACAGATAAGCCTTTGTACTCGAAAGGTTTTCACCCGGCTCAAGAGGCTGGCGTAACAGCTTCTTCAGGCCTTCCTGTGACTGGGGTGACATCAGCGGGAAAGGATTGCCCGGGCCCGCCGGGGTTATTTTCAGATAACGTCTGTCACCGTCTGCCATGACCACATGACGAGGGCTGCTGGCGATGGTTTCAATGGTCTTATCCTGTCCAGGTAAAGCCTGCACAAACGTTGGCTCTTTACTTTCGGCGTCCTGCTGTTGGTTAAGAGGCAGCTGGAAGGGCTTTTTGACGCTCTTTCGCAGCCCTACTGCCTCATCGAATAAGGTGTGCACATCCCGATTCATATTGGCCAGCAGACCCGTGTCAAAACTCTTCCAGCCCAGCCCCCGGGCGACATAAGTGCAGGCTTTTTCCAATGAGGCGGCCATGGATGGCTCCGATTCCAGCCCTCCACCCGGAAGCAAAGTCAGATTTCTGATGGCATCGATATCGCTGTCAGGCAATATGGCCGTTACCGCATCGGTGACTCCCAGGTGTATCTGGCTGGCTGGCCGACCATTGCTCCCCAAGACCTGATCCATTTTCTGGTAGATAATGTGAACCAGCAGCGACTTCAGGTAATCACTGATAACGGGCCTTAGCCCGTAGTGTTTGTCAATGGCCTTTTTCCGTTGTGACAGGAGGTTTTCCACCGCTGCCCGACTTAACGCAAGCAGTTTGGAGTCGAGCAAAGATTCCAGGCCGGAACCGATACTCCAGAAGGCCCGGTAATCCACGTTGACCTGCTCTGAGCCGGAGGGCAGGGGTTTGTATTGGGTGATTGAATTATCGAAGCGCCGATTTAACGCTACGGGAACCGCGGGACGTTTGTTATTGATGGCCCTGTTGAAAAGATCTCTGTCACTGTCACTGATCTTACCTTCATCCTTTGAAAGGAGTTCCGTTATTTCCTGAATCCTGGCGCTGTTATAGAGCGCTAAATACTGCAAAGCCCGGCGGAAATCGGCCTCAGTATTGCCCTCAGCCAGCAGCAGGTTATGATGGCCTTCGACCAGTTGCCGATAGAGGCTTGTGCCTTTGGGATTATCAGCCGCCAGAGTCAGTTCGTATTGACGGCTCAGTCCCAGGGGGCGCGGCTCACCGTCAGGCACTGTCCCGGTGTTGATCCCGAACTGCTGCCGCACCCGCTGGCGCAATGCTGACAGTGACTCACCACCGCCCTCAAGAGCCTTCAACAGGCTGGCACCGACCAGACTCACCAGGGTTTCCCGGAAAATGAACGGCTTGTTCCTGTCCTTCGTGCCCAGCAGTAACAGGGCGTGGTGACTGCTTTCCTCACTCACCCTGACACGGCTGTCTACTAACGGCCAGACAGGTTTGGGGCTGATTCTCACTTCATAAGTGTCAGCATCGGGAATGCCCGCGTCCCTGACGGGTTGCACCAGCGCCTGAAGAAGGTTCGATAGACGTGACTCACCCATCCCCCGGGCAATGAGCTGAATGTCGTTCTGTAACTGGTGACTGCCAATACTGCCCTCCCGTTGCAGCTTGCGATAGGGTTCCATATCGACAACCAGACTGATCTGCAAACGTTGGTCTGGCCAGTCATCGGGAAGCAGGAGACGAAAGACCCGCATACGGTCATCTTCGCTGCGGATCAGGGCGTAGCCGGGTCCCTGGTCGGAAAAGGCCAGGTCATCCCGGCGACCCAACGTGAACGTCTTTTGTCCGTCGGTGGTCTGAACCTCGGCCTGGTGACGGCCCAGCCCGGTATCGAGGGTGAAAGCCGGGGCCTCCCTGCCAGGGCCCGGAGGCAGTGGCGGATTTTTTTGCAGGAGATCAAGCCATTTATTGGCCCTCAAGGCGTCCGCCCGCAACCCGGCCGGGTCTGTGGTTTCCAGATCCTTAAGCCGCCTGTTAAAAAAATACTCCGCCAGTAGCGGCTCAGCGCCGGTCAGGGATGACTTTTTAAACACATCAACAAGGGTATCGTCCAGGTTGTCGGCCTGGGGTCGGGACAAAGGCGACAGTGTCCGCTCGATCGCACCCCGGTAATAGTCCGGGTCAGCAGCCTCAGGGACCCACGGAAGCTGAGTCCGCAAAGCAGCCACAGCCTGCCTGTCAGGCGACTCTTGCCTCAACAGCGCCAGCAAACCGGTCAGTTCATCCCCTGCCGGAGCGGACAAGGGGCCGTTCCGGCTTTCAATGGCAATGAGATGCTGGTCACCCAGTTGGCTTACCTTTTGCCGCCCGGTGCTGGTCAGGGCAAGGGTTTTCCGGCTCCCGACAGTGACCGGCACATTGTCGTAGGAATCCTCACCGAGGGGAAGCTGTCCGGGGCCGGTCCATTGATTGCGCACCGCCAGTGCGTCCGCCAGTGTCGTCTCTGCGCGACTTAACCAGGTCAACAACGACTGTCGTTTGGTCGCCGTGAGGGTGCTGCCCCGTCGGTCTTTCAGGGCATCGCTCAGCACACCTTCAAGGTGCCCGGCAAGATCGTCGATTCCGGCCAGTGCTTTCAGTTCCTTAGCGTCGAGTATGGCCATGACCACATCCGCCGGATCAGCCAGAAGTGCAAGCTGCGAAGTCACCATACCCCCGCTGACCAGCCCACTCCAGGCCACCTGGGTCAACAGTGAGCGGAGGTTTCCCAGTCTCGAACGACCAGCGTCGGGTAACTGGTCAACCCGTTGGTTGCAAAAATACTGAACCCGCTGAAACAGCAGACGGGTTTCCCTGTCCCCTACCAGCTGGTCAAATCCGGACAGCGGCTCGGCAATGGCTTTATAGGCAATCCGGACCTGCTGGCCGGTTTTCACGGTCGTTATCCCGCCTGCTGCAGTGACCACCTGAACAGGCGCGGGGGCAGAGGCTTTGGTCTGGACGGTCAGCAGGTCGAACTGTTTCCGAAGCTGGTTTTCCAGTTGCAGCAGCGTCCGGGTACCGGTGATTTTTTTCCCCTGCAACCAGGTCATGGCGATGGCTGGTGAGTTCGCCTGGTCAGTACTGGCCAGTGCTGCCCGACAGAAATCCTTCAGGACAGAGGCCAGTGCCCCCAGGTAATGACTGGTGGAATGGCGTTGCCCGTCCAGTACCGCCGGGTCAACCTGCAGCACCACGAGCCGGTTGCCACTTGTGTCCCCGCTGCCCCCGGGGCGATAGGGTATCACCCGGTCAGCGAGAGCCTGTTTGTCGAGTCGGATCACCAGCCTCAGAGGGTCGGGGGGCTTCATACCGGACAGCAGCTTAGTGTCCAGCTCAGTCATACTGGCAGGTTTGATGAAGCTGTCGGGAAACCCCAGGGCGTTGACCAGACGCTGCCCTGCGGAGCTGGCAATAAAGACTCTCAGTTCCGACAGCAGCCGTTCGGCCTGATTCGCCAGTGACTGACCGGGGCGATAGTCAGCAGTTAGGATCACGGCTATCCTGTCATCCGTGCCCGTCAGCGTCCGTAGCTCGGAACTGTCGGCTGACAGCCGGTGATTTTCCCGGCGAGCGGCGGCCAGCTGATCTTCCAGCGGTTCCGCCGGGTTGAGTTTGAACAGCCCGTTTGTATCTGACGCTGCGTTGTCCAGTTTCAAGCCATAAACTGTCTGTCCATGGTCGTTTTTTTCCAGTACCGGGATCAAGGTTTTCCCGCTGCTGTCGTAGGCGGCTAACAGCCTGTCTTCGGTTTGCAGGCGGATTGCGCGGTAGTGATCGTCATCTTTTGAACTCAGCTGGAAAATCTCGCCGCTGGAACGCCTGACTGCCACGGACGTGGTAGTGACCCCCGTGGCCGGAATGACACGCTCAAATCGGGAACCGTCGCTATCGTGGATACTGTCATGGAGCGAAACTTCATCGCCCAGAGGGGTGGCTGTGATATCGCTATCTGAACGGCTAAGCACCCTGTGCAGCTTGCCTTGGTAGGTAAGGAACTCAACTGGGTAATAAGGTTTGCCGGTATCGGTGTTACTGATGTCCTTTTTGTCGATGTCCAAAAGGGGGCGATCCGCCAGATTTCCCGCTAGTAGCAGGCGAGTACCGCACCCGCCGACCCCACGTCGGCAGCGTTTCTGGCCTGACGCATCCGGGCCTTTGATGACGACAACCTTCAGCCCGCTTTCAGAGTGAACCAGCCGGTAGGTCGATGGACCAAACCCGGCTGCATCGGTTACCGGGGCTTGTGAGCTGAGCGTTATTTTAAGTGTGCTTATAAAGTTAATCAGTTCCCGCTGGTTAGGGTCCTGATAGGCCAAAACGTCGCTCAGCCATTCGACCTGCTGCTGGGTGAGCATCCCCCTGAACAGGTACCTGTCATCAGTCGACAGCTTCTGGTCAAACTCGAACAGTGCCCTGGCAAAGGTTTCAATATCCGGGTCATCCCGGTGCGTCTGAATGTAGTCGCAGACCCTGTCAAAGCTCAATGTGAGTAATTCAGACTTGCGGGTGAACAGCCACATCACCGCCTGCTTGAAGTCTTTCTCACTGGCGGGTGAGCCAATGGGGCCAAACTGACGTTCAATGGCTTCCCGGTTGTTGTCTGCCAGAAGGGTATAGAGGGTATTGGCCTGGTTCAGCGCAGGCAGGGAGACCCATTGTTGGGCAGCGTCAAAACCAATGGCGTCGCCCAGTTGCGCCAGTCGCCCGGCCTCCTTTGGCCAGCCAGACTGGAACAGGGCGGCATCAACAGCCTCCACACTCTTGGCCAGAGCCAGGGCGTAGAAGCGGTCGACGACTGTGTCAAAGGACCAGAGGGTCAGCCTGGGGTTTTCCTTCATTCCAAGCTCAATGATGACCGCCGTATCCGTGACCCGCAACCAGGATGTCTGCGCGAAAATATGGGGGTTTAACCGCCAGTGGACAGGCCGCCCCGCACTCAGGTCAAGCGGCTGCCGCTGTTGCAATCGCTGGCGAAAGCTTTCCGGTCCCAGGCGACTGAAAATCTTAATCAGCCGCTCGATATCATCCCGGAAACGGCTGGGTGCCAGCTGGTCGTGCCGAAAGGCTTGCCGGTACAGTCTGCTGCTGTGGCGTGTATCCAGAAACGACCCGGGAAACCGGTCACTGTGTGACCCCCTCAGCAGCATCAGTTGCGGATCGGGTGATGGGGCCTTTTTGTGGGTTACCGGCAACAGAGAGCCAGCATGAAAATGGACCTTGCTGCCATCTTCGGTTGTCAGCGTGCTCTCGCCTGAGAGCGATTCCAGACTCTTGATGCGAAACATCGCCGGTGTCTCGGGATTATCACCCTGAATGAACTGCTCATTGATAACGCCGAGCTGGGTTTTGGTAAAGGCACGGGCCAGCCGCCTGACATCGGCCTCCGGATGGCTCGAACGATATTGATCCAGTGCTGCCACCACGGAGAAACGCCGCAATTCCGGCAATGAGGAGAAGCGTCTTGAAAACCATGGCCAGTTAGCGGTATCGACTCCGGACATTGCCATTTTAAGAAAGACACGGGTCACCTCCTGATCGCGTCCCAGCGAGTCCGGTTTTAACGCCAGTTTGAGAGGCCCCGTCAGCTTATCGGACTGAGACAGCTGCTCCACACTGCTGCTTTCGAGCGACAGGGCGGCGTCCAGCAGATAATGGCCATCGGTGTCTCTGGAGACCCGCCGCGTGGTGCCGTGCTCTGACATCAGCCCGGTCCAGAGTTCCCGGTATTTTCCGTCATCCGCCAGGGGCAGTGAGTAGGTGTCGGGCAGCGTGTCGGGCAAGAGTCCGACCCCGTTGGCAAGGCGGTAATCCAGGGCTGTCCCCAGCAGGTCCTTGATCCTGTCACCCGCTTGCGGGTCCGGGGTACGGGCTGCCTGTTGTGCAAGGTCAGTGACCAGATTGTCAGTGACTTTTTGCAGGCCAACACGGTTGATGTAGTGACTGAGTGTGGTCACGGCACTGTTGGAAAGGTAGGTGTGGATATAGTCTGCCAGCCTTACCCCCGGAAACAGGGCTTTCCCGGGCAGGTCGTCACTCGACAGTCGGAACAACAACAGGGTAAACAGCGACCTTAACTGGGCATTTACCTCGTTACCGCCGGAAGCCGGGGCAACAGCGTTCACGAACCGGGTGGCGGCCTGCAGGCTGGTCAGCAGCCGCTCCCTCTCAGGGCTGTCAGTGACAGCAAGCAGGGCAGGGGTCAACGTCTTATCCAGGTTCCCGGAGGCAAGCCTCAGGATGATTCCGGTGTCTGCCTTGCCGGTGATTTTTGTCTGCCAGATTGTCTTCGGGTCTTCAACAAAAGGGGGCTGCCGGTGCTTGAAATACACGTCAAAGGCTGCGTGGAAAAGTCGGGCATTGAGCGGTTGAGGCTGCGTCGAGATAATTTTGTCCACTGCGTAAAAAGCGGCTTCCAACTTATCCTTGTTGGCGGTCTGATGACTCAGGGAAAGGGGCGGCGTTACCAGTTGCAAACCCGGGTAGAGTCCGGGACCAAGCCATTTCAGGGTGGTCAAAGGTGTGTCACCGATTTTTATCGGGCTTTGATACGTCAGGATGTGCGATCCGGTGGGCCTGTGGACCGTGTAAGTTATTTTTTCAAAGATTAACCGGCCCAGTGCGTTGTCTTTTTTTACTGGCTCCGTGTTGGCAAGCTGCTCGTGAAAGGTCCAGACCAAATCCCGGTTTTTAACCGGGCCAGACAGGGTCGAGATCGTTTTATCCAGTGCCTGAAAAGCGGCATCCAGCAGAGGCTGGTGCCTGCTCAGCTCATCCAGGGAAAGCGGGGCTGTTATCAGTTGCAGGCCCGGTTGACTGTCGGCACCCAGCCATTTAAGGGTGAATAAAGGTGAACCATTGACGACTGTCGGGCTTCTGGCCAGCAGGCCCTCCGGTATGGCTGGTTTGTCAATGGTGTAGGTTTTTTCAAGGACGATCCTGTCAGATGCACTGTCCTCTTTTGGAGTTAGATTCTCTATGTTGGCAAGTTGCACCAGGGGCGCCAGTCCCATTTGCTGGCGAACCCTTTTTTCAATTTCTTCAACATCCAGGGGGTCCGGTTGACTGCTACCCGTCAGCACGTAGCCGGATTGAACCAGGGCCGTAAATACTGGAATCAAGTTGGACAAACGGGTTTTTTGAATGGCATCGGCATCGGGATTAATCACCACTCTTTTGCCGGTACGTGATAATGAAACAACGATTTGCTGCTTTCCAGAACCGGCTTCCGGTGCGTCAATCATCAGGGTCTGAAAAGCTACGGGATCGTTTTTGTATCTCTTCAGGTAATCTTTGCCCAGAGGTGTCGCCAGGAAGTCCTGAAGACTGTCGATTAATAAAAGATGCTCTGTGCCACCATAACGGAAGTAAGCAGGGGTCACATCTACCCATGTTACCTTGTTAATCTCGATGTCATTAAGGCCTTTGTAGAGATGACGGTTACTGTAAAACTGGTCAATGTCCCTGACCCATATCATTGTATTGAGCCCGGCCACTACGGATGCTTTTTTCTTCGTCAGGGCCTGTTGCAGATAAGTGCATCCCTCTTTCCCGATAGCCTCACGCAGAACCAGACCCGCCCGTTCATCGGGCAGATTCCGGTGTGTTTTCACCAGGGCCGAGGCAAACGTATCCAGGGATACTTTGGGGTGCTGGCGATGGTAGCTAAGAACCCGTTCAACAGCCTGTTTCAGCCTGCCCTGATCATGCCGGGCGGACAGAAAGTACAGAACCCGGGCAAAATCCCCGACTGACCCGAAAGCAAACTGCCAGTTGTGATCGGTGCGGCTGATGCCATCCACAAACCGTGTGTACAGCGCGTCTTTCTGGTCTGGAACACTAGCCAGTACCAGTTCTGTGTTCAGGCCATAGCTACGGCCAGTGGTGATTGCTGATAATCCCCAGATCGCCCGCAACTCCGTTTGAGTCTGGCCGAGAGCCACTACGTTGGGATGGTTTAGCAGGGCCGTTGCGAACAGCTTTCCTGTAGCGATAGCCCCACGGTTATCAAAAGCAGTGTCTTTTATTCCCACCGTCAGGGACAGTGGATGGCTATCGAGGTGACTCTGATACAGGTAGCTTTCGGAGTTAAGGGTAATGATTATTTCACGACACAAACGACCCAGTGACATTCCGTTCCCGGACACTGCCTTTCCCGACTCAAGCACCGCTTTAATAAAATCTTGGTGCCCGGAAAACAAGTCCAGAAGTCTGTAGACAGTGGCGGGCAGATTGAACCTTGCCAGCTCCTGCCAGCGGGCGACAAGCAGGGCTTCACTGTCAGTGGTTGTGGCAGGCAGCTGGTGATCCCAGCTGGTCACCCGCTGAAGGTTAAAATCCACAGACACCATTTTTTGCAACTGCGCCAGGGTGTCCCAGGATGACCCTGATCGTCCGCCGGTCATTGACCTGAGATTGGCCGTCAGCAGCAACCGACCCAGTGTGTCCTGTCCGAACCTGTCCCTCACCGCCTCCTGATAGTCAAAGAAAGAGCGGGTTACATGCTCAAGCTTTGCCCGATCCAGTTGACCCAGCCGATTGAGGATGGATTGCTTGATCCAGTCCCGGTAATGTCTGGATGGGATGTCAGTGGTGAGCAGGGATTGGGCTCTTCTGAAAAAGATCCCGTCAACGTCCGGGTCCGCCCCCAGTAACTCTGGATTTTGAACGGACTTTATTACCGTAGCCGTGGCAGTCCCGGGAGGTTCAAAACCCATTTTTTTAAGTGCAGGCCAGGGTTCACGAACCTCCACGGTGCCAAGGTAACGGATTTCCCCGTTGCCACTGTCATAACGAGTGACAGGTTGTCTTGAGGCGCTTGTGCTACCAACATCAACAGTCGTCTCTTGGTCTTTGCCTTGTGGTAATTGGATAAAACGTGTTTCAGAAGGGGGTAAGGGCATCCTCCCATATTTGATACGGTAATCCAGGGTGTCGATAAACAGCGATTTTAATCGGGCTTGCAGTGGTTTTTCGGGCGCAATCCACTGCCTGCCAGTTCCTTCAGCCAGAGATCCCGCTTCGGCCAGGTTATCCACCGTTGCCTGCATCAACGAAGCAAAGGCTTGCCAGCTGTAATCCCGGATGGCTGACTTAAGTTGCTCTGCATCCAGGTCAGAGATAACCGTCATTAAAAAATCGGCGGTACCCAGCCTTAATAATCCTTCAAGTTGAGTGACCGGTGAGTCTTTAAGACCCTCTTTATCTCTGTCAAATTTTTTGGTCGAACTGTCTAATGCCTGGCTGAATAAATGAGTGGTAAACATGGAGTTCAGCAAGTCAGAATTCAGACCCAGTCTTTCTGAAATGACAGAGGCCTGATATTGGCTCAACTCAAAAACTCGCCTTAATAAATCACTTCTCCTTGGGACAATAAGAGTGGCAACATAGGATGTTATATCCCCAATCCCCCTGAGATCGACCCCGATATTGACCTGAACATGATAAGGTAATGGCTTTCCTTTCAGCTCAGCGGGCAATGAGACTTCAGGATTCACCCTGTCATTAGTGCCTAACCGGTATTTTTCTAAATCATCAGTGGGATTATTGCCAAGTAGCTTGGCATTAAACTCTTGAGTGATGTCGTCTACGGTATAACCACTCTCAGGTAAATTGGCTAAAATATCGGCCAACATATTGGTGGCACGAAATACAGCAGAAGATGCATCCATGTAATCCGAGAGAGGTTTGGGTCCGGTAATGATTTCAATGATAGAGCGATCGCCACTTTCTTCGCTGGATACAACCAGATCAGGGTAGACAGGGTTCAAAAGCTTGCTGGAGATATATTCAGTAAACGCAAGTGGTTGTCTCGATTCAATAGCTACGGTTGTGCGATCAAACTCTATTTCAAGACCGATCCGTCCTCCGCGAGTGTCTTTACGGATAGGAACTTTTGCATCCCTTTGTAATATCGCAATGTCGTCAATGCCAATTTCATGCAGAATGTTTTTTCGAAGGGTTTCAGAATTGCTGTCGATGCCTTCCAACCGATTTGCGGCAACAATATACCGGGCTATCAGGCTTGATAAAATGTGATATTGTTCAACCCGCATTTTGCCTTCGGTGACATACTGGCTCGGATCAATTTTCAGGACACAACCCGCATTACCCACCAGAACCGGTTCCGGCTGAGTGATACCCAATGAACCGGGAGGAGTGATGACCAGTAATAGTCGGACAGAGTCAGGTATTTTGACCCGCTCGGAGCCTCTGCCGGCAGGACCATCAATAACACCCTGATTCACCAGAGTCTTGAGGTTTCCGAAGGTCTGGCTCCGTATTTTCTTGAGTGTTTTGGAAAAATCCTCGTATTTAAAGGTTCTTTTGAATATTCGAAGCGTTCTGATAATCCTATCCTGTACTGAATGCATCTCATTTGAAGGCGCATCGTTTTTCAGAATATCCCTGATATATTGGGCAGAGAACAAAATTGCGATTTGCGACCGTGCACCTTCGTCGCCATAGAAAGCCAGTGGCACTTCTCTGAGGATGCCGGGACTGCCCGCTTTGATTGCCTGACCATGGAAGTAAGAAGAACTTCTGCCAGTGTTCGGACCTGTGTCTGGAGGGTTTTGCATAGAACCCAAATCTGACAATAACCTGCCCTTGTCTTCGGTGGGCAAACAGGAGCTGGAAATTCGTGTTTTCAACATCCGGTAATCTGCGCTCTGCAACTCCAGCGCAGAACGCAGGGACGAATCCTGCATCTGTTGCCAGTAATCTGTGTGGATCTTTACCAGGCCCTGCACAAAGGCATCGACAGAGCTCTCCGGCTTTATTTTGAGGTAGTTAATAACGGCTCTGACCGAACGGGCAAGACGTTCTTCCCTGAACAATACCGCTAATGCCCTATGGCAATCATCCACAGTGCCCCGGGCAAACTTAAGATCATGGTCATTGCTGTTAGCGACCAGCACCTGATAAACGGGATCACTGTCGGTGGGCAGTCGCCGCAGTTTCAGACCGTTGCTAAAACCGTAACGGCCAGCAGGAGAACGAGGATAATCCGTTTCCCATATTTCCATAGCCCTGGTGATAACAAAATGGGGCGCCTGCTTTGCTTGCAGTTGCAGGAGCAGAGCCAGTCCGTAGGATTGAGTCATTACCCGGGCGAGGGGGGAGTCAGACGATCTTGGTCGTTCACTCGACAGTCCGACCTGGATGACAGCAGGCTCATTTTTTTCCCACCGCCGGATAACCACCTGACTGTCCGGGATCAAAAGGTAGGGCTCCAGCCGGATATCAACGAGTGGCGTGATCGTCTCCAAACCATTCTCTGTCTGCCATTTGCGCCAGGACAGAAGGCTATCGATAAATACATTCGGTTTGTTGATATAGCGAAGCACACCCTCCAGCTCTTTTGGCAGTCCATACAGTTGCTCCAGCTCACGCAGCTGGAAGCGATAGGCATTATGATCAATGGCAGAGATAGAAAAGGGCGAATGAGCCCCCAGAAATGTCCGTGAGGAAGAATGGTGATCTTCATCGAGGGGCAGGGAAGGGTCCAGATAAGCCCGGTGTTCACGGTTTTCCGGAAGCAGGACCCTGAAGCCGCTGTCGTCGTCAGGAAGTCGGTTGGACAACTCCGTAATCAGGAGCTTCTGCTGGCGATTGGGTTTGTCGCCGTTTTCCAGAGTGGTGACTACGCTGGCCACCAGACGCGACAAGAGTTTTCGCATCAGGCTCTGGGCTGCTCTGTGCTCGGTGTCGAAGTGATCGATTTCATTGGCCAGTGTGACCACATCAGCCAGCGGCAGTCGGGCCATTTTTTCATCGAGCCACTGTTCTGCCAGGGAGGGTGAGCGATGGGAATAGGCTGACTCAATCGTCTTGATCAGCGTCTGGGCATTACGCTGCCCCAGCGGACCTGAGGACTGAAGCATAAACAGGATATCGCGCAGATTATCCGGAAAAAACGCGCTGTTAATCTCTGGCACGCTCACCAGAGCATAAGCTTCGCCCGAAGGGCTGGTGACAACAGGCAGGTATTTGCCGGGTGTGTCTCCCTCAAAAGCCGCTCTATCAAACAGAGACACAGGGTCAGTGAAACTGACCGTACCATCCGGTTGGCGCATCAGCCTTTTTTTAACCCCAAGCGAAAGGCTTTTTTGAAACAACTTTCTCTGTTCACGCCTTTTCCAGGCGTTCAGTCTCGGTGCTTTTTTTTCCGCTGGTTTTTCCGCCAGAAAGTCACCCGATAACTTTCTCAGAGTCTTGACGTACTGCCTGGCCAATTCGGAAAAGCCATTTCGTAGCTCTTGGGCATAGAGAGCAAACAGGTCATCTTTTCCCAATACCGAAACCAGCAGATCAGGGCTGGAGACCCGGAACGGATCTATGTCATGGCCACCGGGTGCGACAATGTCCTGCAAAGACCCAAGCAGCAGGCGGGTAAACAGTGTTGTTATGGCATCGGATGGTGGGCTTGCGACTTGCCGGGCCAGCAGATATCCCGCTTGCTGGGTCCGAAAAAAATTCTCCTGCGCAAAAGGATTACCATAGGCCAGCAAGCCAACACCGGAAAACGGGTCACCGATTGAATCTACGCGGACAAAGGCGCTCAGGTGCAGCTTTCTTGGTGCCCCTGCCTGCGCAAAAGGCAGTTCGGCATCGGCAACCGGCAACGGCATCAACCGGTAAGGGGAAAAGTGATCACGGGTGACTTGTTGCAGCCGAAGGTTGTAATCCTCAATCAGGCGAAAGAGTGACTGTCCTCCATTGTTTTGTCCTCCATTGTTTTGCTGTCCTCCGTTGTATTCGATAATGGTAGTAAGCAGTAAGTCTCTGGCCTGATTGAAATGACGGTCATTCTTGCCCAGATAGGCATAATCCCTGCCGGGGGGCAACGCGGGCAAATTCCGGAGTTTTTTCACCAGCCCTTCTGCAACCGGGAGCTGGCGAGCCATTAACTGACCCTGTTTGTCTTTCTCGAGCACCAGTTTGACCCGATGGTCTGACTGTGACCACAGCACATCACCTTCAGCGGGCAGGGTGCCGGTCCATTTGCGCCCAAGATCATCCACCGCCACCAGAGTGTTACGGACAGTGATTCGTCGTGTTCGGATTTCAGCAAACAGTTTCCTGGCGAATTGTTCCACAGGGTAATGCTCCCCGCTGGCATCCGCACCACAACCCACCAGGCTGACGGTTTTGACAAACCGCTCGCCGGTTATGCGCCCAAGCACTTCCGCCAGTTGCCTGGCTGTCTTCCCGCCCAGAAGAAACTTGTCGGAACCGGCCTTGTGAAGAAACTTGCTGAAACCGGTCTTTTTATCCTGAAGCTTAGTACCATGACCAACAACAATAATACGTGTGTCGTCTGTAAGAAAACCGACTTGCAATATCCCGGGTTCAATGGCGTGACCTGTCTTCGGATCAACCAGGGTGCCATCAGGCTCCAGTCGTATAAGACGGCTGAAATCGGGCAGGTATTTATCTCTCAGGTATGAGCTGGCCTTGGCTTCATTGTCGCTGTTACCCAGCTGGAGAATGATCTGGTTTACATATTGGCTGTCCCCCTCAGCGATCAGGGTATAACGTTGGGTTTTATCAGCAGAAGTGACCCAGCTGCTGGACGCTTCATCGGTATCAAAACCCACCAAATCAATCCTTGCCAGTGGGTTAATTTGGGTGAAATAGGAATTTGATTTCTGACCCAAATGTTTATCTTCTGCAAGAAAATAAGTGAGACATTTCTTGATAATATTAACAATCAAACCTGGCCCGGATAGCTGCAACGTCGATCCAGATCCATAAAGTATTCCATCACTCCGATACTTAACTAACCTATCGGTGGCACTTCTACTGATTCCGAATTCTTCGGCAATTGTTTGTCTCATTTCATCGCTATCGGAATCAGCAAATTTTACTGGATCATCTATATTCAGATGCTCAATCAACTGCTGACGCCTTATCATTTCTTGCTTAACTACCCCAAGAACTTGGCTGTCTTGCGGTGCGATCATAAAGTTGTTGTTGGGATGGACTATTGCTTTAAACTCTAACGCTATTTCTAGTGAGTCAGGAATAACCTTGATTGAGTCTGGAAAAATAAAAAGAGGCTCTTTGTTATGATTAACGATGGTTTCTCTAACCGCCTGAAAAAAAGCAGGGTATTTTTCCTTTAGCATGTTTAATTGATTCAGTATTTCCGGGTCAGGCCTTCTGTTAACAAACAGTTGTTCCGGCCCTGGCTCACCCAAAAATTCCATAATCATATAGTTAATCAAATAACCCTGTTTTCCTGCAGATGAAATCTCCTCCGGGATTTTAATGTGTTTAAACAAGTTCTCATTAAAAGAAGGCAGTGTGTCGACATCTAAATAGACACCTCCCGTTTCCTCAAGAATAACCACTCTTGCCAAATCAGCTGCAGCAGCGAAAACCTTCCTCAGCGCAAGTTCTTTCACGTACCACACTTTCGTGCTGGCTCCTTTGCCTGACTGCCAGAGTTGATTGATATCTGCCAGCGTGAATCCCCCGGATCCGGCGTTGCCCCGGAGCCCGGTTAGCTCTTTGGCGAAATCCGTGAATTCACTCAGAGTTTGCCTTTGTATTTGTGCTAATTCTCCTCGATCCATACCCAAGTGGTTGACTAAAAATATCTTGGCCATGTCGTCAAAGGTTTTGCCCCGGGCGATGCCTTTTTTTATAGTGCTGTAGGCTTGGTCTTGTAGATGATACAAACGTGTTAAAAAATCATCTTTGGCTCGTTCACCTTTCAATAATTCAGGTACTTTCTCAGCCGCAACCGTCCTTTGTATTTCCCGGGCAAGCACAGGCGCCAGAAACGCTTGTGGATCGTACCAGAGCGTTTGCGACCAGGAGGGAATCATCTTGACCCAGACCTTGAGATAGGCTTTAACCCCTTCGTTGAGACGACCAATCCAGATAAAGTTGAGCTGCCTGGGAACCTCCACCAAAGCATCCAGCAGATACTGGTTTGTTGCTGAGGCCAGATGGGAGGCCGCTGATTCCCCACTCAGAATTCTGGGCAGGGTGCTCTGCATGCGATAGACAAGCATGTATTTTTCAAGGGCACTTCCACTTTCTGCCTGGCGAAGTTCGTCAAATCGTGCGATTTTTTTCTCCAGCGATTCCAAATCACTGGATTTGAGAACACTCAGCAAACCCGGCTTCAAACGGCGCTCGAACATCGCCAGAGTCGGCACTAAGTCATCGGGATTGACGGGGCTAAGCAAACCGCTCTCCTGTGATAACACAGAGGACAGCTTCCGAAGTCCGATGGCACCTTCAGCCAATGTCTCTTTTTCAGACCAGCGTTCGACGGTGATTCCACCGTCACTCTTACGATGCGCTTTCAGCTTGTCAGAGCTGTCGGCCAGTGACCAGGTGACCGGATCTGTGTCAGAGACCAGGCCAACCCACAGGCGGCCCCAGATATCGACTCTCAAAAGACCGTTACGGGCAGTCACTGCCGAGGTTTTTGTTGTTTTCAGGGTTTCTTTCAGGTAGTCGCTGACAAGCCCATTGTCGTCAATGCCTGAGCCAACCAGGTTAATGGTTTTAACCGGGGTATCAGCGGTCAGTTCATTGATTTTTTTTGACAGTTCTAACGCGGTTTGGCCGCTCAGGGTAAATTTCCCGCTCCCGGAGTCACCCAGACCTACTACATGAATTCGGCTTTCACTGTCCAGAAATTTGCCAATATCAACCTTGTTGACCTTTGCGCCTGTCTCTCCATCTGACCAATCATTGTTAGCAGCGACCAGCCAACGGGTTGAATGATAACTGCCTGCTGCCTGACGATTATTGTATCTACTAAACAGGTAGCGGCTGGCCCTTGCAATCGGGCTATCATCACCAGGCTCCATCTGGATAACCAATTGTCGGCTGTATTGACTTCTGCTCTGTGGATCGGTGTCGATTGCGATTTCGATTTCGTGGTCCCAGGCAGCCAGCCCTTCGCTGGAAAGCGTAAAGTGTTCTCTGGCAGACAATCGAAGAACATCCAGCGAATTTCTGTGGCTTCCAGTCCACCCCATTTTACTATTGCTCTTTACCAGTGCTTCATTACTGCTCAGTATTCGATAGCTATGTGTAAGCTCCATACCCCCAAGTCGATAAAAAGCCAAATACGGGGAACCCTCCTTTTTTTTGCTGATAAACGTTTTTTTATCCTGGGTCGTTTTCCAATCCGTCACGCCGGACAACTGATAGTGGTCAATCGTCTGATAAGCGGTTAAAAGGCGGTTTTGGACCATTTGCATGGTCGGGCTGCCCGGTAATGCCGCGAAGAATGAACTGGGGACTGCTTTCGATGGCAGGTAGATCTCACTGGGAATGACTTTAACATCTCCCAGGGGCGCAAATAGTTGCGAGGGATCAGAGTTCGCCAGCCGTCGCTTAATATCCTTTTTCAATCTGGAGTATTTTTCACCGAACCAGGCGAGATCGTCTGAAATCTTCTTTTCTATAGCCGGATCCTGGTCATCAGGAAGGAATTCTTTGCCCAGCTGTTGGATGACAAGCTGTATCTGTACCCTCTTCACCCTGCTCCGATCTGTTTTGCTGACGCCTGAATAATCAATATCCCTGAAAAGATCCTCGTTAATGGCAGGTGAAAGGGATGTTTCAGAATAAACGCCACCGAGAGCGCGAATCACCCTGGTTTTCACCAGTGTACAGGCTGCAGACAGATGACCACGTAACCCCAGTTCCCTGCGATAGTAATTTTTGGCCTCCTCTCCCTTTTCTCCGTAAGCAACGGTCCAGACCTCATCAATATCCCCATAGGAAAACGTCACCCCGGAATAAGAAGACTCTATCTTCTTTTTAAATGCCCGATAGGATTTCATCATTTGGGCCTTTTTCTTATCAATATCCGATGATTTATGGTTGAGATGGCCTACCAGAAAATTCTTCACCGCCAGATCAAATCCCCGGCCTTGCTTCATATCTGACTCTATGGATTGCCAGGCCTGATCTTGCAGCTTCAGGAATGCTTTCATTAAATCCGATTCAAAATTAGACGGATCACCGGCGCCAGATCCACTGGTTAATTGACTGGTCACTGCTTTTTTGAGAGCTTCGGAAAGCAGAGCGGTGAGCATTGCGTGTTGGTCATACCAGAGGGTTATCTGCAAACCGGAGTTTGCATTGGCTGCAATCCATAACCGGATACGGTTCAGCTCCCCGACGGTTGGGCCAATGCTGACAAAATGCAATTTTTCAGGGACTGGCTCAATGGTGGCATCTAACCAGCGATGGAAGTTTGTAGCCAGTTCCGCAAATTTTTTGGCAGTTTCCCTTTCCATCAGGGGATCCCCGACCAGGGCCATGAGTTTTTCGTAGACTTTTACTACTGAAGCAAAGGTTGATGGAGCATTCACACGACGATGGTTATCAAGCTCCGTAAAAGCCTCCAGCAGATTTTCAAAACGTTTGTTCAGGTCTGCATTCGCGGAGCGTTGATAGTATAATAACGGTGCAAATTTCTGATCGAACGCCTTGGCGTCAGGAATCAATTTGTCAATTAATTTCAGGTCCTGACCTTCAACAGGATCAGGATCGGTATCGGAACGGCGAACTCTGCGCCCTGCCACCGGTTTGGTGATTGCAGGGTAGCGCCACAGGGAGGGAGGCAGCAGACGATCAGCTGCGGTCATTGTGCCAATGGAAGCCAGTTGCAGACGATAGCTGCCATTCCCGTAAGGCTCTGCTGTCAGTTCCAGATAACGCCCCAGAGAGCCGTGTCCGGTCACCGCCAGACGCACGGACTTTCCTGTATCTGTCGCTGTCGTTTGATTAAACCTTACCTGTACGGGCAGGGTTTCTCTGACCATCACCTGATGGGGGTTGATTACGGGTAACGGTCGTCTGTCTTGTCCAGGGTAGTGCCGTGGCAAACCAAGCACAGTACGAATCCGGTTTTTGGCCGCATTGGCATCTTCTTCTGGGGCCAGCCCAAGCGCTAGCCGAAATGCTTCCCCCAGCTGGTAAAAGAACGAAAGATGGCCTGACAACCATCCGGAACCGTAGGGAAGGTCCCCTTCGTCCGGATCAAAATGGATGAGAGTGAAGGTGCCGTTATTGACTGTCTGGTTAACCGGGGCAAGATCATGGACGGTATCATTTTCTACACTATGACCGATAGGCAGGTAGCTCAGCGGGCCGGACTGACTGCCGGGGAATGCACCATTGCGTCCGGGGATAATCAAACTGACATACTCCCCGGGAATCGTCCTGTTGCGCTCATCGGGGAGGACTTTCAGTAAATCTTGGTCGTGTATGTCGCCAAGGGTTTCAGGTTTTACACGAGTCGTCAGGTTACCCGGCAGCATCCGTAACTCGTCGGTATTGTTCAACCGGTGTCTGAACAGGTCGCTGGCATCCACCAGTTGGCGCAGGTCACTGGCGAGGGTCTGGTTACTGGAACTGGCCAGGTAGTCCGGTGTCAGGTAAACCCCTATCCAGTCACCCAGAGCCTTTAAGGTAAGGAATTTACCCCGAACGCTGCTGCTGGAGGTGTTGTCAAAGGGCGGCGCCTGCTCAGGCTCGGCCAGGCCATCGTATTCATCCTGTTGAGCCTCGTCATTTTTTTTCAGTCGCCGAAGGTTTGCCAGGGCCGGATTGTCGGGGTCTCTGGCGCTCAGCCAGTCCAGACTGTCAGCAAGCGCTCTGCGGAAAAACCATTGTTCACTGCGCAGTGGTTGTTCGTTGTAAACCACCACGATGGCCCTGAGCAGATCGGCCATTTCACCGGTTGTGCGATTACTCTTCGGTGACGGTTGCCAGTCTCCCATAACGTTGGCAAGTGCTGGCGCCAGCCCGTCACCCTGATAAAGTTCGTGGACAGCATCAACAAAATCACGGGCCGTACCACCCCGTTTCCTGAGGTTGTGGCGTTGGCCTGATACCAGTCGCTGGTAGAGATCACCGGACTGTGGTGGCCATTGCCGGGCCTGATAACGTTCATCAAGCTCATAGTGCGGTTGCAGCGCTTCCAGTCTGTTGCCAGTGATCCCCCAGAGTTGTTCAATACCGGCCACAGCCACGGCACTGTCCGCCAGGGTTTTTCGCCATGCAGGCACCAGCAGGGATGACAGTCCGTGCCCAAGAGCTTCGTCAGAGTGCCGGGAAAGATCGGCGACTCCCAGACGAATCATTGGTTGACTGTCGTTTATTAAGCTTGCGTCACTGTCAATAAATAATCGGTTGGACTCTGCCTTGATAAGAGGGGGTTTGTGATCCGGCTCTGGGCCACTGGTAACCTGAAGTCCGCGAAGAAAGGCCTGCAACTGTCTGTTAAAACCACCGTATAGAAACAGTCCTGCCAATTTCTCAAGGTCAAAAACCAGTCGCTGGAGCGTTTGTGCCGGATACTTGTAACCGAGGGAACGATAGCCTTCCACATCAAGTTTTATGTCGACCAGCTGCAGTGGCGGAGCCGCGTCGCCCTGAGGGTATACCCTGATAGCTATTTCCGTTCCGTTTACGTGGGTGCAGTAACCTTTGCCAAAGGCGGGACAGGTTATTGTCTCGTCGATGCGCAAAAGGGGCGCGACGGGCGTGGATGCAAAATAATTGTCAGGCACTGATCTGGTGACATTGTCTGATGAGGGGATCGCCTCGTTCTTGAGCCAGGCAAGTGTTTGATCAAGGTTGTTTTTCGAATGCCAGTGCCTGGCTCGCAGTTCGACACTTAGAGGGGTTGGCGGCTTCTCAGGGTTTTGTGGGGCATTGAACAGATCGGGAAGCAAAGACTCCAGCCAGAAGAGTGAAGCCGGGGGGACTTTCTGATTCAACCATTTGGCAGCCAGCGTTTCAGAGATAAAGTCGAGCTGTGTTTGAGTGGCTATAGCAGAAACCACGTCATCAGTCTGGCTGATGGGAGAGGGGATTAAACCACCACCACTTTCTGTGGAACCATTCTGGCGCGCCTGAAATTCTGACCAGAAGTTATTGGGATCACAGGCTTCATAAACGACCATTGCCATGTTGTTCAGCAAGCTGGCAACGAGTCGGTCAGTTTCGGGAGCATCGGCTATACCGGCAGCTTTGCCCGAAGCCTGGGGCAATAATGACGGATTGATGATCGATTGCCCGATTAACAATGTGACGCCATCGTCGTCATAATAAATATTCCGATCCGGCAAGTCTGAGTCAGACAGGATAATGCTGATATTCCGATGTATGTGGTGCGGGAAAAAACCGGACTGCTCGATTAACCAGAAGGCTCTGTCAATAGCTGCCTTGACAGTACGGATGTGCGCTGGCGTGGCAAAAGCCGACCCGGGGCTGGCCCGACCCATTGACAGCCTGATGGTAAACGTATCTGTATTAACAATGGCCGAGTAAAACCAGTCATCGCTGGTCTTGAGCCACTGACTCCGGAGAGCAGGATTGAGAGGATTTGTATCAGTTGCATTGGTAGGCATTTGGGAAGCTCTCCGTCACTAACAGATTGTTCAGCCCTGGCCTATCCTAGTTAAAGGTTGCGGAGTCGTCAGGTTTTGTATCATTCCCTGATTTGCCGATGGGATAAACGACGGGCTCTCGCCACTGGGATTGCCTGACAGGGCACTGAGGTCCTGAACCAGACGCTGGTAGTGTTGGTTGAGTTCCGTGTCATTCAGGCTTGTTCCTTCTGGCCGCTCACTCTTCGATCCAATGTCGTTTTTCTCACCTCCCGCCAGGCTGAACAGGTAATTCACCAGTCGTTGCCCCCTGCGAATGATCCTTTTCAGAAAGGTCACGGCTTCATTCTCTCCCCCGTCACTGTCGTCCATGGCTAACGTACTGTCATTCCTGTTGATCACAGCCATGGGGTTCAGGCTGACTTGTCCGCCTTTAAAATGCAGGCTGGCCAGCACGTCCGGTTTCACCAGCGCCAGCGTCTGGTTGGTGCCGGTATTGATGATCCTGAAGGTTTGGCTATCCAATGGAAGAGAATGGTTGCTGCGGGTGAGGTTGCTTTGCGCCTGCGGGTTACACTGGCTGAATGCTACCTGTTCCGGGGTCAGGTCGGTAAAGAACAGGGCAGTGCTGTTATCACCCGACAAACGTCGTAAATCTGCTTTTGACCCGGACGACAGCAGGATATAATGCTTGCCATGGCTGTCGATTGTGCGGGCCGGCCTGCACGCCCGCAGGTCATAGACGTCATTACCAACACCACCGGCCAGCGGGCGGGTCCAGTCAAGGAAGGCTTGCCACAGGCTGCTGTTGCCGTGGGTATCCAGCCTTCGGTTGTCACACCGGTCACCCCGGTTTGCCAGTACGTCTGGCCGTGCCGCGATGTTTCCCGAGGCTCCCAGCAACAGCAGGTCATGACCGCCCCATCCCCGGAGTGACCACTGTCGGGCGTCGGCGCCAAGGTACAGAATGTTATTGCGGCTATTGCCCCAGAGTCTCGCTGTCCCGTTGCCCATGCCGGATGAGCTGATCACGGCGGGTACAAACGGCCATGACTGGTAACCGCTGCCGGGTTCCGGTCCGCTTACCTGAACACTGCCCGGCTCCCAGCCCCACTGTCCTGTGCTGGTAATAAACACCTGACGTCTGACGTATGTGGAGTTCAGGGGCTCCAGTGTCAGTTTAATTCCGTCCATCGCCCGGTATGTGACGATTTTTACTGGCCGGTCCCGCTGGATGTACAGGGGGTTGCTGGCTGTGGCGTTGATGAATCGGAGGCGCTCCTTCCTGACCAGGCTGCTCACCGTGAGTGGCAAGACGACTCCCTGGTCAGAGTCCATCACCCGTGCCGCCAGATCGGATAACGACAGCTCAAGGTCACTGAACACCAGGGTTGTGGGCTGCAGGAACCGGTCGTGCTGTCTGGCCCAGACCTGCTGAATCTCGATCTCGGCGCCGTTGCGGGTAAACCGGTTTTTCAGCATCAGGCTCTGACCCCAGCGTCTGGCATTGAAGAGGAAGGCCGGTGCATTCAGCACAATGAGGGTCTGTGCCCTGTCGAGATCGGCGGTGTTGTTTTCAGCCAGGCCGGGATGGATGAGGATCCGGGCAAAAAACGACAAGTCAGTCTCATCCAGTTCAATCACGTCGGACCCGCCCTGGCCCTCCACCATGACCCCGAACCGCTGTCGGGTACCGTTCCGGACAAAGGCTACCTGGTGGTTGCGGTAGTAGGTATCCAGCTGCAACGCTTTCAGTTTGATCTGGTCGGCTCGCGGGGTTCCTGACAGCAGCAGACCCTCGGCCGTCACAGCTACCTCGTTAAAGGTTCCCACGGGCTGGTAGCCTCTGAGGTTAACCCGGTACAGCGTTTGCTGATCCTTACTATAAACGACCGTAGCTGCTGAATGACGGAACCAGTACCAGTGATGGTCTTTCATGACGGCCGAAGTTTGCCCAATCAGTTGCTGAACATTGTGTCCCTTGTCAGGCAGGCCGAACAACAGTCTCTGTTGGCCGTTAAACCGGCCCCGGTAATCTATCCAGGCTGTCTGGGTTGGGAGATAGCCTGAGCGCAGCCTGAGGTCGATCAGTCCGGTGTCGATCCGCTCTCGAATGCCCCGCGGCAGGGATCTCATGCCATGGTTGAAATCCTTCCGGGTCCTGAACATTCGGCTGTTGGAAGCTTCCCTGGGACCCATCTGGCTGAGGTCAAGGGCCACCAGGGCCAGACGTTTTCGGTTGGCCAGGTATTGGGCTTGTTGTGTCTGAATGCGCCATGCCTGTTCACTGGCTTCCCACTGGTAGCTGCCTGGCAATTCGGTGTCATGGGGCAGGGCGTAACTGCAGGGACCGGAGACCAGGGCGTTGAACTCGTTGGGCAACCCGGTCAGTGGAACGGCGGCAGCCTTGCCACAAAAGGGATGGCCTTTGGCGCCCTGGTCAGGCCGGAGGAAAAACTCGAAAGCTTCCTGTTTGCGGGTGTCCGATAGGGCGAGCAGCTGGCCGTCGTCGTTTACCATTACCTCAAACCGGTCCCCGGTGTTGGCCGCCAGCAGGGTGTCAGTGTCCGAGAAGTACCAGAGGTCCAACTTTCTGATCGCGCTTAGCAGGGGGTGCCGGGTCATCGGGGTGATCGGTTTCAGCGGCACCAGTCCCACCGTTGCCGAGAACCCCTCCCGGGCCTCTGCCACCAGGGTGCGCAACCGTTCCTTTAGCCCACCGATGAATGCCCGGGCACTGGCGGCGGTCCAGGCTGTGCCGGGGTGTCTCAGGGTCACTTTGTTGAAGACCTGGTTGACTAGCTGGCCAAGGTTCAGGCTGTCCATCACCACGCCGGATTGGGGGGTGAACCGGCGTACATTCAGGGTCTCGTTCGACTTGGCGACAGTCTGCCCGTTGGCCGTGACCTGCCAGTGCTCAAAGGGTCCTGACTCCACTGACAGGTTTTCGCTGACTACCCGGGTGTTGTCCCAGGCCTTGTCTGGTATCCACAGCCGGAAGCCATTGAAGGTATCGACCAGAAGGCCGCCAGCGTGGGCCTGTAGACGGGCAAAGATGCGATTGTCGGCCATCGGTGTCAGTGACCGGCGCTCGCCCGCCGGACGGATCACCTGGAAGCCGGAACTCAGGCGCTGGACGCCCTTGGGGTTTTTGACGACAGTGGTTACATAATACAGGTTGCCGGAATGCTGGCTGAACAAAAGGTAGTAAACATTCCCGCCCCGAACCACCTTGCGCACCGGCAGGTGCTCCTCGCGCAGTGTCTTCTGGACAGGCTCACTGATCTGCCGAAAGCGGCTGCCGTCGTCTTTATTGAACAGCGGTCCACCATCCAGCAGGCTGCTCAAGAAAGCAATACAGGTTTGGGTGGCATTGTCATAAAAACCGGCCCTAAGTATACGTCGACTCTCGTAGTCATAGACGACTCGATAGGGAATCAGCACCTGGTCGGATGCCGCTGTAGGTGGGGTAGGGGGTACGCTGAGCTGGTGGCCATCCAGGGTTTCTGCCGCAATCACCTGGTGAGCCAGCTGACCGGATGGGCTGGCGGTCAACAGGTAATAATAGGGAGCATCAAATACCAGCAATCGGGACTCATCTTTGTTCGGCACTATCTTTGATACCTGGTTACCAAACAAGGCGCCATTTTTGCTGACGTCAAGCTCATGGAAGTAGCTGATGTCCCGGTTCAGGACCCCGGCGCTCTGGAATAACACCTGGCCGTTGGCGGAGTCAAAAAAATAGTAGCCAGTGGCTGGGCTCCCCTGGACCGGTTGCAACCAGTCACTGAGGGCAAAGAGCGCGATCTCCGTGCTGTGATCGGTATCGTACCAAAGCCGGATCCGGTCTAACTTATCCCAGTCCGCCCTGGCCAGTCCCAGCTTGCCGGGGAAGCAGCGGTAGGGTTTTTTAAGATACTCATTGACCTGTCGGTCACAGTCCTGCTTGTGTTGCAGCCAGGCCGGGTTCTGCTCGACTCGCGAGGGCGGATCAGCTTTAATGGGTAACGGGTCAAGGGCACCACCCATCGCCGGCGGCTTCGGTTTTTTGGGCGCCAACCGGGATATGAGCCACTGTTCCGGCGCTCCGGCCATACAGCGTGCACGGATCCGGGGTGAAGCGTCGCAGTCTTTCAGCTCCAGTGGCAGGAACCGGCTGGCCCCGGTGTGGTTCATCATGATTCCTTCCAGCTTTATCGCCCTTGACGACCGGTGATTCAGTTCGCCAGTGTCGTGCAATCGAAGAATCACTTTGCGATCCGGCAGCCACTGAAACTGTGCGTTGGCATCCTCGGCTATCACTCTGTAGGAGTCGTCTGGCGTCGGATCAGGAAACTGGAAGCGGGTCTCACCCAGTGTGAGGGTCCAGGTTTGGTTGTCGGTCGGCCCGGATGAACAGCGTTCCACCCCTCCACCCGATCCGTTAATGCAGGTATAGGGGAGCTTCCCGTCGTAGTTCAACACCCAGGTAGAGGTCGTCTGCCCCCCGGGGTGAACGTGGATGAGGTGGCCACCGTTGGACATCAGGACGCAGGTTTTGTTGGCCCCTCGAGGACTATACAGTTTATAATTCAGCAGTCTGGAAAATTCGTCTGAGACCTGACGAAAAACGACGAGGTAATTGTGGTTATCGAGATACAGACTGGTGGTTGACTGATGGTGCTTCAAACCGTCGGTATGGGTGAGCATCTGGCCAATGTATTTATGGTCGTAGCTGACATCACAGGAGCCATGCCCGTCACACGTTGTATACCGGATGTCTTTCACTACTTTGTAGTAAAACCATTTCAGCTTGTTGTCGCTGATGGGATCCAGAAGCTTCGCACCGGGAGAACTGCTGTCTGGCACAGTCCCTGCAAAGGACTTTTCAAAAGGAATGTAGCGGAGCATGACCTCCCACGGGGGTCTGGAAGGCATTAAGATGATCTCTTTATCGGTCATTTGCTCCAGGTTGTGGTATACCCCGTCTGAGCATTGATACCCGCTTAAACGCGACTCTGTCCGGCACAATCTCGCCAGGGCATCGTCGATCAGGCTAAAGGTGTCAGGAGAGTATTCGATCCGGTTGATGTCGCTGGCGCAGTCCTGTCTATAAACTTTAGGTAAATTGAGATCATTCTTACACGGTTTCCAGTCGTCTTTTTTCCCGGCGATTAAGGTTGGCCGGAATGAATAGCCGCCACCGTAGGTCAGGGTCTGGTTCACCAGGTTGATGGACTTGATGTTCAAGGTCAGGAGATTTTTGCCATCCCCGCTCGTCAACGCATTGAGGGTCTGGTTGTTGGCCAGGAAACTTTCGGGGTCCAGCTGGGCGTGGATCAGGTCAAAGATCTGTGTCGCCATAGCCGGGGCGTCCCGTAATTTTTTAGAGGCCAGCTCCTCCAACTGTTCCTTGTAATAGCCATTAAAAACTTCCCTGACCTGGTGTATGAAACTGTTAGTGAAGAGCCCGTATGGCCCGGTAAGCTCTGAAGTGATGGAGGTAGCCGTATCCACCGACTCAAAGATCACCTTGGATTTCATGAGTTTCCTGACTTCCGGGTCTTCTTCATTCTCGTGCTCAATGACGGTCAGGTTGAGACTGGCTAACGGCACACCGCTACGCGGCAAGGGCAAAAAACGACCGGCCTTATTTAGACCCCCGGTGGAGGTTTTTTCCCCCCTGACTCGGAACCCTTGATGACCTGTCTCCTGGAGAAAACCCCGGAAGCGGTCAAAGGCTCCGGACGTAAACCGGATGTTCTTACGGGCCAGGGTATCGGGTTCCATAAAGTCCATGCGCCAGCCACGGCCATCCCGACGGAGGGTATCGAGCTGGGGAACCATGCTGTCGGGGAGTGAGTACCGGGCTTTAATGTCCGTCAGTGCGGTGTCGAACTCCAGCAGCCGCTGTCTGAATTCGCTTCGTTCACTGGCCACACTTGAGAGGCTGTCTTCAGTCCGGGGTTGCACCTGAACGGAGGGGTGGCCGGGAGGCAAATAGCGAAGGGAGGCTTTTGAATCCGATGGCCGGGGCAACATCAGCACAGTCGTTTCGCCGGGGAGCAGCCGGTACTCCGGTTGTCTGGTGGACCGGGAGCGTAGCACAAGAGTCTCAATCGCCGGGCGGTCCTTTGGCATCAGGCGCTGGATATCCTTCACCAGTCGCCTGAAAACTCTATTGTTACTGCTCTTGGGCTCAATAATCAGCTCGCCCACCATAGGTTTGCCGTTGGCGGGCGATTGGGTCATAAAGGTTTTCAGGGCGTTCAGGGCATTGATTCCGCGGGACTGGTTGCTACTGCGGGACTGGTTGCTACTGGCAAGATCGCTGACGGTCAGGGTGGCGATGTAGCCGTCCGGGGTGAAGTCGACCAGTGTCGTCAAAGCATGGGTGATCAGTCTGGCTGGTCGGCCGAGGACGGTGACGCGGTTGCCCTCTCTCCCGGCGATGGCCGACTGAACCCGGCCATCGGATGTGAGCAGCACATAACCGGCAGAGGGGGTGGCTTTCAGCAACAGGGGCTGGCCACTCAAGGTTCCGTCTTTTATCTGCTGTTGAATGCGGGTAAACGAGTCCTCGTCCAGGGCAATGACCGAGTGCATGCCCCGGGTGTAAGCTAATGCGTCCTTGCCTTCCAGGCGACGAAACCGGGTGAAAAAATTCTGCAGCCAGAGTTCACCTTCGCTGGAGGTTTTGAGCAGGGCGATATCAGTTTCGTCTTTGCCGCCGCCAAGATAGAGTTGGGTTTCGAAGCCGGAAAGTAACCGGAGGGCATTTGCCAGTTCTTTACGCCGGGTGGCGCAGCTGTTGGTATCGGCTGATCTTCGAGGCCTGTTACAAGGCCCCGGTAGCTCGACTGTGAGAAAATCGATGTTGTCGAAATCATTTCTGTATCTCCCGTTAAGTCTGGCGGCACCTTCTACTGTTATAGGGTCGACAGTGTGAATATCATATGATTTCGCCTGTATCCGTCTTTTAAGGGTTTCGAAGGCCCTGATCTTCGCTTCTTCACTCTTGAATTTGTCCATTTCCCGCTCAAGCAGGCCGACTTCGTGAGCCTCGGGAAAACGTCTTTCGTAGCGCGCAAGCCATTCACTGTACGAGGAAGAATGTTCAGCCAGGTAGAGTGTGTCTGATAAACGATCAGTTTTTCTGTGATCCGGATTGACGAAAGCAACTTTTTTATTTCCATTATCTTCCCTTAATCCATGAGCGATTGCGGCTTGGAAATTAAATTGTAATTTATAATCTCGAGCATCTTTTCTGGGATCGTTAAAGTCATTTCCCACCTCGTTATAGTGCTCTCCTTCGAGTCTTTGAGAGGAAGAATGACCTTCGGGGTTGACACCGATAAATTGATTTTTGTCTAAGGCTCTGATCGAATCTTCTTCTAAAGTATTAACAAAAGACTCATTCTGGCTTAATAAATCAACCATCTCACCTGCGGCTATGGTACCTGTACGCTCACCTTCGGGTCTGACATAAGTCAACTGACTTTCGGGGTCAATGGAGGCTAACCCGAACCTGGCTTCATATTTAATGGTATCGTCGTCGTTCAGAGTAAGAACAATACGGTTGAGTTCAGGATAGGGCTTATCTCTCGAGGTTGACGGCTTATCAGGATCACCACCAGTCGTTTGCTGAGGAGCGCCTGCTGACTTGGATTCTCGAATCGCAACAGCTGAATTTGCACGGATACTCTCTTTGGCTAACGCCCTCAAAACTTCAGGGACAACATAATCTTTCTGTCTAATATCCAGTACACCTTCAGAGCCTGAAATGCCTTGCGCAGAGTTATCAAAAAAGAATGTTATGTTTTGTAAGGTGGTATGCCTGGGGATCACCATTCGCAGGACTGATGATAGCTTTTCCACTAAGTACCTGGTGTAGAGAGGAGAAATTGCATTCAACCTGATATCAAAGAAGTGAAGATTTCCAGTAATGATGACTTTGGTGTCTTCGCCAATATTTGTGATCCGTGCGCCTTTTATTCTTTTAAGTTTTTTTCTTTCCGTTGAATCGATATCAACAACGTTGTACAAAACGCTACTGTCTTCAGTGTGGTAGTTATCATAAACTTTACGACACATTTTTAAAGAATCGATCATGTCGGCCTGATTATCAGAAACATGAATCATTATTAATTTTTCGTATGGCTGCTGCCGTACTATTCCTGACTGGACAATATCCGGGCTATAGGGTTTCCTGTTATAGAAGGGATTGTTTGCCGAGAAGTCATCAGTCAGCTCGATTGCAGGTTTTCTTTTTATTTGGTAATTTTTTAATCTTTCAAAGGCCTGATAACCTAATTGGGCGATAAGCTGGTAGTTATCTTCACCGGGATCATATAAAAGGTTAGTTGCCATGATTGCAACTTTATTAATGTCATCGCTGGAGACACTGATTGTTTTTTCTGTATAGAATTGACTCAACTCCTCTTTTATCTTTGGTATGAGTTTTTTTTTGCTTATTTTTGATTTTTTTAAATCTTCTACAGTGTTATGAATAAAACAGAGTTCATCAAGTTGTAGTTTGATTATTGGGTTTTTTGCGAGAGATGTCACCATTATTGGTTTGAGTGAATCATAAAGAGATCCATGGATAATATTACCTTCAAAATTCACTTCTTTGCTAAAAAATAATTTATTACTGGTGTCGTCCGTTAGTTCGTATTCCTTAAGTTTATTGAATACATCACCAATATTGCTTTGTTTTATAATGCTTTTGATTAGACTGAATGCTTTTATTGGCAGGTCTTTATAGTATGTCTCAAAATAAGGGCCAGGGTCTGGAATAGTTCCATCTGCAAACATTTTTTCCAAAACAGCACGTATCACAGCCCTTTCAATCTGCTTCTCCTTCCCATCACCTCTTGCCATACCCGGTATAGGGTCGAGCAAATTGCGACTTTTTTGAAGGAGTTCAGGATCCATTTTTGGTAGTAGTCCTTTATCAATATATGTTCCCCCAAGCTTGGAGAGATGATGCAGTCCTATAAATCTTTCGGTTATTAAAGTGTTGGAAAAGCTTAAAGTGTACCTGATAAATTTATCAGTTGGTCCGTCGAAATTATCCAGGCTTCTGTGAATGTGGGCCTTACTAATGGATCTTTCAATTTGATCTAACATATGGTTGGTTTTATTCCATTGGATAAGGAACTCCTTTTTTACACTCTCTGAAAAAACAGAATGCATTATATTCAAATTATTTATGTCACGGCTTTCACCGATAAAGCTATCAATCTTATCCCAGATGCTATGTCTCAACTGAGCAATACCTCTGGGGTAATCTTTTTCAATAGCTTCTGTTTTTATCTCAGATAACAGCAACGAATATAGAATTTTTTGGTATATCAAACGTTGGGGGGCCCATACATGGAGTGTATAGTTCGGGTTCACCCGAGCCCATATCCTTAAAAAACTAAACTCCGAACCTTCAACAGGACCGACAAAACTGACATGAATATTCTTGAGTATTAGCATGATGACACCTGATAGATTAACCCTTACGGTTTCCCGAACGGGTGTGATACCTGACTTTTCAACGGTGTGATCAGAGAGCTTTAAATGCGCAAAAACCGCAACACGCAGTTTAGTACGGAACTCCGCCATGTTCCTCATGGAAACTGCATAACTTTCCGGTCTATCGCAGTTGTTTGATTTACATCCTTAGTTCAATGACTGGATTTATAAAAAAAGAAAAGAAATGTGTCGTTAATTTTGTTCATCCCTGATCCATCGTCGTCAAATTTAGCGGTGTCGTCAGGTTTAGCATAATTCCCTGGCTTTTCGATGGGATAAATGATGGGCTTTCGCCACTGCGACTGCCAGTCAGGGCACTGAGGTCCTGCACCAGTCGCTGGTAGTGCTGGTACAGTTCCGGATCATTCAGGCTTGTTCTTCCTGGCCGCTCACTATCCGATCCAATGTCGTTTTTCTTACCTCCGGCCAGGCTGCACAGATAATTCACCAGCCGTTGACCTCTGCCAATGATCTTGTTCAGAAAGGCCAGGGCGCCGTTGTCGCCATCGACACTGTCGTCCAGGGCCAACGCACTATCGTTTCTGTTGATCACCGTCATGGGGTTCAGGCTGACTTGTCCGCCTTTAAAGTGCAGGCTGGCCAGCACGTCCGGTTTCACCAGCGCCAGCGTCTGGTTAGTGCCGGTATTGATAATCCTGAGAATCTGGCTCTGCAATGGAAGAGAGTGGTTGCTGCGGGTAAGGTTGCTCTGCGCCTGCGGGTCACACTGGCTGAACGCCACCTGTTCCGGGGTCAGGTCGGTAAAGAACAGGGCAGTGCTGTTATCACCCGACAAGCGTCGTAAATCCGCCTTCGACCCGGACGACAGGAGGATATAGTGCTTGCCATGGCTGTCGATTGTGCGGGCCGGCCTGCACGCCCGCAGGTCATAGACGTCATTACCAACACCACCGGCCAGCGGGCGGGTCCAGTCGAGGATGGCTTGCCACAGGCTGCTGTTGCCGGGCGCATCCAGCCTTCGGTTGTCACACCGGTCACCCCGGTTTGCCAGCACGTCTGGCCGTGCCGCGATGTTTTCCGAGGCTCCCAGCAACAGCAGGTCATGACCGCCCCATCCCCGGAGTGACCACTGTCGGGCGTCGGCGCCAAGGTACAGAATGTTATTGCGGCTATTGCCCCAGAGTCTCGCTGTCCCGTTGCCCATGCCGGATGAGCTGATCACGGCGGGTACAAACGGCCATGACTGGTAACCGCTGCCGGGTTCCGGTCCGCTTACCTGAACACTGCCCGGCTCCCAGCCCCACTGTCCTGTGCTGGTAATAAACACCTGACGTCTGACGTATGTGGAGTCCAGGGGCTCCAGTGTCAGTTTAATTCCGTCCATCGCCCGGTATGTGACGATTTTCACTGGCCGGTCTCGCTGGATGTACAGGGGGTTGCTGGCTGTGGCGTTGATGAATCTCAGGCGCTCCTTCCTGACCAGGCTGCTCACAGTGAGTGGCAAGACGACGCCCTGGCCAGAGTCCATCACCCGTGCCGCCAGATCGGATAACGACAGCTCAAGGTCACTGAACACCAGGGTTGTGGGCTGCAGGAACCGGTCGTGCTGTCTGGCCCAGACCTGTTGAATCTCGATCTTGGCTTCGCCGGTGGTAAACCGGTCGGACAGCATCAGGTTCTGACCCCGGCGCCAGGCAAGGAAGGGGAAAGCCGGTACATTCTTCAGTTCAATGCGGGTCTGTGCCCCGTCGTGATCGGTGTTATCTTCTTTAGCCAGGCCGGGATGGATGAGGATCCGGGCAAAAAACGACAAGTCAGTCTCATCCAGTTCAATCACGTCGGACCCGCCCTGGCCCTCCACCATGACCCCGAACCGCTGTCGGGTACCGTTCCGGACAAAGGCCACCTGGTGGTTGCGATAGTAAGTGTCTAGCCGCAACGCTTTCAGGCTGATCTGCTCGCCCTCTGGAGTGCCTGACAGCAGCAGACCCTCGGCCATCACGGCGACCCTGTTAAAGGTTCCCAGAGACTGGTAACCCCCGGAGGTGACCCGGTAAAGCATCTGTTTGTCTGGACTATAAACGACCGTAGCCTTTGACCGAAGAAACCAGGAACTCTTTTTATCGGCGCCCGTGGTTTGGCCAATCAGTTGCTGAACACTGTGCTCCTTGTCAGGCAGGCCGAAAAACAGTCTCTGTTGCCCGGAATACCGGCCCCGGTAATCTACCCAGGCTGTCTGGGTTGGGGCGTAGCTGGAGCCTAGCCTGAGGGCGATCAGTCCGGCGTCGATCCGCGACCGAACACCCAATGGCAGGGTTCTCATGGCCCAGTCGAAATCTTGCAGGGCCCGGAAGAGTCGGTTGTCGGAGGTTTTTCCGGGCCTCACCCGGCTGAGGTCCAGGCTCACCAGGGCCAGACTCTCCCGGTTGCCCAGGTATTGGGCCTTCGGTGTCTCGATGCGCCACGCCCGGGCCCCTTCGTCCCACTGGTAGTTGCCTGGCAATCGGAAGCCACCGGACACGGTAAAAAGGCAGGGAACGGAGAGCAGGGCATCGAACTCAGCGGGCACTCCGTTCAGCGGAAAGCTGACAGCGTTCCCACAAAAGGCATGGCCTATGGCGCGCTGTTCAGGGCGGGGGAAAAACTCGAAAGCCTCCTTTTTGTGGGTATTCGACAGGGCGAGTAGCTGTCCGTCGTCGTTCACCATGACCTCAAACTGGTCGCGGGTGTTGGCCGCCAGCAGGGTGTCGCTGCCCGGGTTGTACCAGAAGTCCAGTTTCCTGATCGCACTGAACAGGGGGTGGTCGACGATCGCGCTGATGGGTCTCAGCGGCACCAGCCCCACCGTGGCCGAGAATGCCTCCCGGGCCCCTTTCACCCGGTCCCGCAGCAGTTTCTTCAGCTCACGGATGAAAAAACGGGCACTGGCGATGGTCCAGGTGGTTCTGCCGGGGTGTTCAATGGTCAGTTTGGCGAAGATCAGGTTGACTACCCGGCCCAGGTTCAGGCTGTCCATCACCACGCCAGATTGGGGGGTGAACTGGTGCACACTCAGGGTATCGTTCGACTTGGCGACGATCTGCCCGGTGGCTTCGACCCGCCAGTTCTTAAAGGGTCCTGACTCCACCGACAGGTTTTCACTGACCACCCGGGTGTTGTCCCAGGCCTTGTCCGGTATCCACAGCCGGTAGTCACCGTTGGTATCGACCAGGAGGCTGCCGGAGTGCGCCTGCACATGCCTGAAGACGCCGGTGCTGGCCATCTTTGCTTTTGCCAGCGCTCGCTTCTCGCCTGCCGGGCGGATCAACTGGAAACCGGAGTTCAGCCGCTGGACGCCCCGGGGCGATTCACGTCAGTGCTGAGGTAATACAGGTTGCCGGAGTGCTTGCTGAACAAAATGAAGTGAACACTCTCCCGCACCACCTTGTGGACCGGCAGGTGCTCTTCGTCCAGAGCCTTTCGGACACGCTCATTGATCGTCCGTAAGCCGCTTTCGTCGTTTTTATTGTTCGGCACGTCGCCATCCATCAGACTGTTCAGGAAAGTAATATGGGTTTGGGTGGAATCGTCATAAAAACCGGCCCTAAGGATACGACGTGTGTCGTTGTCATCGACATCCCGCATGGGAATCAGTCCATGGTCGGATGTCGTTGTGTCGGATGTCGTTGTGCCGGGCGCCGCTACAGGTGGCACAGGAGGTACGCTGAGCTGGCCATCCAGGGTTTCTGCCGCAATCGCCCGGTGAGTCAGCTGACCGGACGGGCTGGCCGTCAACAGGTAATAATAGGGGGCATCAAATACCAGCAATTGTGACTCATCTTTGTTCGGCATTATCTTTGAGACATGGCGGCCAAACGAGCTGGCATTCAACTCACCAAAGTGCCAGATTTCCCGGGTCAGTAACTCCTTATTCTGGAATAACACCTTGCCATTGGCGGAGTCAAAAAAATAGTAGCCGATAGCCGGGTTCCCCTGGACGGGTTGCAGCTGGGCCGGTTGCAGCTGGGCATTGTCAGCAATGAACCGGATTTTCAGATGGTTGAAGGTATCGTACCAAAGCCGGACCTGGTCTAATTGTTCCCAGTCCGCTTTGGCCAGTCCCAGCTTGCCAGGGAAGCAGCGGTAAGGTTTCTTGAGATACTCATTGACCTGTCGGTCACAGTCCTGCTTGTGTTGCAGCCAGGCCGGGTTCTGCTCGACCCGCGAGGGCCGATCAGGTCTCACGGGTAACGGGTCAGAGGCACCTTTCATCGCCCACCGGTTTGGTTTTTTGACAGCCAACCAGACTGTTCGCCACTGCTCCGGCGCTCTGGCCATACAGCGTTCACGGACCCGGGTTGAGGCGTCGCAGTCCTTCATCTCCAGCGGCAAAAACCGGCTGGCCGCGGTGTAGCGGCTCATGATTCGGTTCAGTTTCGACGCCCCTGATAGCCCGTCATTCAGTGATCCAGTGTCGTATAATCGATGGATCACTTTGCCGTGCGACTGCCACTCAAACTGTGCGTTGGCATCTTCGGCCACCACTTTATACGGAGAGGATGGCCTCGGTTCAGGAAACTCGAAACGGGTCTCACCCAGCATGATGTGCCGGATTCGGTCCCCGAAATAGTTCTGCGAGGACCAGCAGCGATGTTCCTGGTCAGCCTGCTCGGTAATACAGGCATAGGGAACCTGACCGTCGTAGTTCAACACCCAGGTAGAGGCCGTCTGCCCGGGGTGGACGCGAATGTAATGAGCTCCGTCTGACATCAGGATGCAGGTTTTATTCCCGTTAGGCCTATACAGGTCATAATCCAGCAGTTTGGAAAATTCGTCTGAGACCTCACGAAAAACGACGATGTGATCCTTGTCATCAAGATACAGGCTGCTGGTTGACTGACGGTACACCAAACCGTCGGTATGAGTGAACATCTGGATAAGGTATTTATAGTGGTAACGGGTGCTACATTCATCAAAGCCACGGGCTCCACAGTATTTGATCCGGGTGCTTATTACCTTTTTCTGGTAAAACCGTTTCAGCTTGCTGTCGCTGACGGCATCCAGAAGCTGTGCACCGGGAGAACTGCTGTCTGGCGCACTCCCTCGAGGAAAACGATCGTAGGGAGTGTAGCGGAGCCTGACCTCCCACTGGGGTAAGGCGGGCATGAAAATGTTGTTTTTACCGGTCATCTGCCTCAGGTTGTGGAACACCCCGTTTGAGCATTGGTAGCCGGTTAAACGCGACTCCGTCCGGCACAATGTCGCCAGGGCATCGTCAATCAGGTTAAAGAGACCCGAGGCGTACTCGATCCTGTTAATGTCGGTGGCGCAATCCTGTACAAGGCCGGCCTCTACATAGGGCTCATCCTTACAGCGTTTCCAGTCGTCTTTTTTTCCGGCGACGAAGGTTGTCTGGTATGAATAGCCGCCACCGTAGGTCAGGGTCTGGTTCATCAGGTTGATCGACTGGATATTCAGGGCCAGGAGGCTTTTGCCATCCCCGCTCGTCAACGCATTGAGGGTCTGGTTGTTGGCCTGGTTGTTGGCCAGGAAGCTTTCGGGGTCCAGCTGGGCGTGGATCAGGTCAAAGATTTTTGCCGCCTTACCCGAGGCGTCCCGTAATTTTTTAAAGGCCAGCTTCTCTGCCCGGCTCTTGTAATCGAGATTAAAAAGCGTCCTGATATGGTGCATGATCCCACCAAGCACGATCCCCAAGACTGGATTGACAAGCACTAACCCGATGGAGATAGCCGTATCCACCGACTCAAAGATCACCCTGGATTCCATGAGTTTCTTAACTTCCGGATCCTCTTCGTTCTCATATTCAATGATGGTCAGGGTGAGACTGCCTACCTGCACGCTGGGAAGCAGAAAGGGTACAAAACGACCGGCTGTTTTACCCAGCCTGCCGACTTTTTTCAGACCCACGGGGAGCTTGCCCGGCACGGAAATCTTGGGTAGCTTTGGTGCTTTCTGACCGGAAGGAATTGACGGCACGATGACTGGAGTGATGGCCTTGATCCCGTGCCGTCCGACATTGGCTATGTCAATCAATTGTAATGCCAACGACGTATAAAAAAACGTCTTTCGCCCGATATAAATCTGCCGCTCGGTGACCGTCATATTCCCGGATGGGGGCTGGCTATAATGGTGCCCCACGGGAGAAATCCCGGCTAGCAGGTCGTAAAGGCCTATAAAAGACGCCAGCCTGTTCATATTGGCGTTGGCGGTTCTTTTCCCTTTGACCAGCGATGGCAAGCCTTGACGACCCGTCCCCTGGAGAAAACCCCGGAAGCGGTCAAAAGCTCCGGACGTAAACCGGATGTTTTTTCGGACCAGGGTGTCGGGTTCCAAAAAGTCCATGCGCCAGCCCCGGCCATCCCGACGGAGGGTATCCAGTTGCGGGATCATGCTGTCGGGGAGTGAGTGCCGGGCTTTAATGTCCCCCAGGGCAGTGTCCAACTCCAACAGCCGCTGCCTGAATTCGGCCCGTTCAGAGGCCACACCTGAGAGACTGTCTTTAGTCCGGGGCGGCACCGGAACCGAAAGGTGGCTGGGCGGCAAATAGCGGAGGGGGGCTTTTGAATCCGATGGCCGGGGTGACACCAGCACCGTCGTTTCGCCGGGAAGCAGCCGGCAATCCGGTTGTCCGGAGCCCGGGGAGCGCAGCACAAGGTTTTCAATCGCCGGGCGGTCCTTCGGCATCAGGTGCTGGATATCTTTCACCAGTCGTTTGAAAACATGGGGGCTGCGGCTTCTGGGCTCGATAATCAGCTCGCCCACCAGGGGTTTGCCGTTGGCGGGCGATTGGGTCATAAAGGTTTTCAGGCCGTTCAGAGCCGTGATTCCGCGGGACTGGTTGCTGCTGGCAAGATCGCTGACGGTCAGACTGGCGATGTGGCCGTCCGGGGTAAAGTAGACCAGTGTCGTCAAAGCATGGGCGATCAGTCTGGCTGGCCGACCGAGAACGGTGACGCGGTTGCCGTCTCCCCCGGCGATGGCCGACTGAACCCGGCCATCGGGTGTGAGCAGCACATAACTGCCAGAGGGGGTGGTTTTCAGCAACAGGGGTTGGCCACTCAGGGTCCCGTCTTTTATCTGCTGTTGAGCACGGGTAAACGAATCTTCGTCCAGGGCAATGATCGAGTGCATGCCCCGGACGTGAGCTAATGCGTCCTTGCCTTCCAGCCGACGATACCGGGTGAAAAAATTTTGCAGCCAGCGCTCACCTTCGTTGCCGGGTTTGAGCAGGGCGATATCAATTTTTTTACCTTTGTTGTCTTTTTTGCCATCAAGATTGAGTTGGGTTTCGGGGCCGGAAAGTAACCGGAGCGCATACACCAGCGCTTTACGTCGAGCATCGCAGCTGCCGGTATTGGCTGATCTTCGGCGCCTGTCACAAGCCCCCGGTAGCTGGTCTGTGAAAATCTGCATGTTGGCGAAATCATTTTTGTAGATCCTCCTAAGTTTGGTGATACCTTCTTCCGTTTTGCGATCGACAGTGTGAATATTGTATGATCCTGCCAGTATCCGTTCTTTGAGGGTTTTGAAAGCCCTGGCCTTTGCTTCTTTACTCTGGAAGTTGTCCATTTCCTGCTCAAGCAGCTTGACTTCGTCCGTAGGAAAACGTCTTTCATAGCGAGCAAGCCATTCAGTGTAAGAGGAAGATTGCTCTGCCAGTTCGAGTGTTTCTCTCAAATGCCCGGTTTCTCCTTCATCCGGATGGACGAAAGCAACTTTTTCAGTCGCCGGTTGCCGCACTAATCCATGCAAGATCGCGGAGGAGAAATTAAAATGTAATGTGTATTCCCGGGCATCTTTTCTGGCCTCTAAATCGTGGTCGACTAAGGACCTGAGCACCTTGTCTATCGATTTGGCAGGGGCAGAGCTGTCGGTTATGTCTCCGAACAAGTCATTTTCATAGATGGGCTTTCCTTCGACAACGGCCTCGACCAAAGCTTCTTTGAGCCTTTTATCGATAGATTTATGTTGGATTATGGTTGTGATCAAATTCTCCTTGACTCTTTCATCGATAGACTTATTTGTGACCATGACGTCGATCAAATGCTGTTTGAGTCTGGCTTCGATAGACTTATGTTCGATTATGGCTTTGATCAAATTCCTTTTGAGTCTGGTATCGATAAACTCGTTTTCGGAGTCAAGGGAGGGCAGCGTGAACTTGGTCTGGTATGCAACGGTGTTGTCGTAGTTCAGGGTAAAAACAATAAGGTCGAGTTTAGGATAGGGCGTATCTTTCGAGGTTGATGGCTTATCAGGATCAGCACCGTCAGTTTGCCGAGGTACGCCTGCTGACACGGATCCTCTAACGGCAACAGCTGAGTTTGCACGGATACCTTCTTTGGCCAACTCCCTCAGAACTTCAGGTACAACATAATCTTTTTGGCCAGTATCCAGTACCCCCACAGAACCTGAAATGTCTTGTGCAGAGTTATCAAAAGCGAATGCTATGGTTTGTACGGTGGTATCCTTGGGGATCGCCATACTTAAAGCCGATGATAGCTTTTTCGCTAAGTTCTGAGTGTAGAAAGGAGAAAATGCACTCAAGTTGATATCAAGGAAAAGAAGACTTCCAGTAACGATAACTTTAGTGCCTTCGCCAATATTTGTGGGTGGAACTCCTGTTATTTTTTTAATTTTTTTTCCTTCCGTTGAATCATAATCAATGAAGTTGTATAAAACGCTGGTTTTTTCGGTTCGGTGCTTTTTAAAAAGTTCAAGAATCTTTCTTGAGGGGTAGTCGTTTTTTATATTTCGATTATTAGGGAAATTAATCATTATCAAGTTTTCGTTTGATTGCTCAGGTCCTGTTTTTGAAGGGTCAACGCCAAGGTTGTGAGATTTCCTGTTGAAGAAGAGGTTGGTGGCAAAGAAATCATTAGTTGGTACGATTGTAACTTTTTTTATTTGTTTTATTTTTTTTAATCTTTCAAAAGCATCATAGCCTAAATTAGCGATAATGTAGTAGTCGATCTCATCGCTACTATTTGAAAGGTCAGTTGACATTATTGCAACTTTATTGACGTCCTCGCTGGAGACAGTAACTTCTCTTTCCGTATAGAATTGATTGATAGCCTTCTTTATCACTGGTATGGATTTTTCTTTACTTATTCCTAACTTTTTTAAATTTTCTGCGGTCCCATGAAGAAAAAGGATTTCATCAAGTTGTAGCTTGATCACTGGATGTCCTGGTCGAGACGCCACCATTAGTGGCTGGGTTGCGTCATCAATAGCTAGTGTGGGAATGTCCTTCTCAGCATTTATTTTTTCATTTAAAAACAATCTATTATCAGTGCTTTGTGTTATATCATATTCCGAAAGCCTATAGAATATGTCATGAATTTTGCTTTGTGCTACGACGCTTTTAATTAGACTGAGTTCTTCTTTTGACAGGTCTGTATCGTATCTCCCAAAATAAGTGCTGGGATCAGGAATAATTCCATCTAAAAACATTTTTTCTAAAAGTATACCTATCTTGGCTCTTTCGAGCTGCTTATTCTTATCGGAGCTTATTTTTATGGCAAATGGAAACATGGGCTCGATCGAATCGCTCTTTCTTTTTAGAAAGAATTTACGGTTATTTTCTGGTAATAGCCCTTTATCAATGTATACCCCTCCAAGCTCGAATTCGTGAAACAGTCCTATAAATCTTTCGGTTATCAAAGTGTTAGTAAAACTTAAAGTGTACCTGATAAATTGACTGTATTTTCTTTCGAAATTTATCCGCTCTTTATAAACGACAGCATTGGTAATGGAATTTTGAATTTTATTCAATATTTTGTTGGTTTGATTCCATTGGTTGACAAATTCTCTCTTCAAATTATTTGAAAAGGTGGATTTATTTATATTCAGCTTTTTTATGTCACCGCTTTTACCCATAAAATTATCAATTTGTCTCCAGATGCTGTTTTTCAAATGCGCAATATCATCGGGAGAGTTTTTTTTAATGCCTTGCTTTTTTCTCTCAGAAAGCAGCAGTGAATATAGAATTTTTTGGTATATCAAACGTTCGAGAGCCCACACATGGAGCTCATAGTCCGGATTTACCCTGGCCCATATTGTTAGAAAACTAAACTGCCAGTCTTTAACACGGCCGACAATACTAACATGAATCTTCTTGGGTACTGGCATAATAACACCTGATAGATTGACCTATATGGTTTCCCAAAGTGATGCGATACTTGACTTTCTTCCTGGAAACCTTACCGAGAATAGCGTCCGTCTGGGCGACCCCGTCTAGGCTACCCCGGGCGAGGACGGCAGAAAATTGAGGATGAAAATTCGGTTTAGTGAGGAAAATAGCAAGCTATTTGACGAACAAAAGCGGATTTTCAGACCAATTACTGCTGCCGCACGACTGCATGGATGCAGGAGATCGAGCAAAGCAGGACCAGTTGGCGGACAGTCTATTCCAGGTCAGGCTTCCAGAGTGATCAGAAGCTTTCAAATGTGAACAAAGCACAACACGCAGTTTAGTATGGAACACCGTCATATTCCCCAAGAAATCTGCGAAGGAGAATGGGCGAGCCATCGCCATATGGAGTACTGTCATTAAATCAGATATCAAACCACTTTGAGACGCTGACCTTCTTACCAGTTCTTTAAAAGAAATGTGTCGCTAATATTGTTCAGCCACTACCCATTGTCGTCAAAGGTTGAGGACTCGTCAGGTTTTGTATCATTCCCTGGCTTTCCGATAGGATAAACGACGGGATCTCGCCACTGCTATTGCCAGTCAGGGCACTGAGGTCCTGAACCAGTCGCTGGTAGTGCTGGTACAGTTCCGTATCATTCAGGGTTGTTCCTACTGGTCGCTCACTCTCCGATCCAATGTCGTTTTTCTTACCTCCGGCCAGGCTGCACAGGTAATTCACCAGCCGTTGACCTCTGCCAATGATCTTGTTTAGAAAGGCCAGGGCGCCGTTGTCGCCATCGACACTGTCGTCCAGGGCTGACTGACTGTCATTCCTGTTGATCACAGCCATGGGGTTCAGGCTGACTTGTCCGCCTTTAAAATGCAGGCTGGCCAGCACGTCCGGTTTCACCAGCGCCAGCGTCTGGTTTGTGCCGGTATTGATGATCCTGAAGGTTTCGCTATCCAATGGAAGAGAGTGGTTGCTGCGGGTGAGGTTGCTCTGCGCCTGCCGGTTACAGTGGCTGAACGCCACCTGTTCTGCGGTGAGGTCGGTAAAGAACAGGGCAGTGCTGTTATCACCCGACAATCGTCGTAAATCCGCCCTCGACCCTGACGACAGGAGGATGTAATGCTTGCCATGGCTGTCGATTGTGAGGGCCGGCCTGCACGCCCGCAGGTCATAGACGTCATTGCCAACACCACCGGCCAGGGGGCGGGTCCAGTCGAGGATGGCTTGCCACAGACTGCTGTTGCCGGGCGCATCCAGTTTTCGGTTGTCACACTGGTCGCCCCGGCTTGACAGCACGTCTGGCTGTGCTGCGATGTTTCCCGAGGCTCCCAGCAGCAGCAGGTCATGACCGTCCCATCCCTGGAGTGACCACTGTCTGGCGTCGGTACCAAGGTACAGAATGTTGTTGCGGCTATTGCCCCAGAGTCTCGCTGTCCCGTTGCCCATGGCGGACGAGCTGATCACGGAGGGTATAAACGGCCATGGCTCGTAACCGCTGCCGGGTTTTGCCCCGCTCACCTGAACACTGTCCGGCTCCCAGCCCCACTGCCCTGTGCCGGTAATAAACACCTGACGTCTGACGTATGTGGGGTCCAGGGGCTCCAGTGTCAGTTTAATCCCGTCCATCGCCCGGTATGTGACGATTTTCACTGGCCGGTCCCGCTGGATGTACAGGGGGTTGCTGGCTGTGGCGTTGATGAATCTCAGGCGCTCGTTCCTGACCAGGCTGCTCACCGTGAGTGGCAAGACGACGCCCTGGCCAGAGTCCATCACCCGTGCCGCCAGATCGGATAACGACAGCTCAAGGTCACTGAACACCAGGGTTGTGGGCTGCAGGAACCGGTCGTGCTGTCTGGCCCAGACCTGCTGAATCTCGATCTCGGCTTCGCCGGTGGTAAACCGGTCGGACAGCATCAGGTTCTGACCCCGGCGCCAGGCAAGGTAGGGGAAAGCCGGTACATTCTTCAGTTCAATGCGGGTCTGTGCCCTGTCGTGATCGGTGTTATCTTCTTTAGCCAGGCCGGGATGGATGAGGATCCGGGCAAAAAACGACAAGTCAGTCTCATCCAGTTCAATCACGTCGGACCCGCCCTGGCCCTCCACCATGACCCCGAACCGCTGTCGGGTACCGTTCCGGACAAAGGCCACCTGGTGGTTGCGATAGTAAGTGTCCAGCCGCAACGCTTTCAGGCTGATCTGCTCGCCCTCTGGAGTGCCTGACAGCAGCAGACCCTCGGCCATCACGGCGACCCTGCCAAAGGTGCCCAGTGACTGGTAACCCTTTTGGGTGACCCGGTACAGCATCTGGTTGCTCTGGTTATAAACGACCGTGCTCGTTGACTGAGGGAACGATAGCTTCCGGGTGCTGCCAATGACTCGCTGAACACCGTGCTCCTTGCCTGGCAAACCGAACAACAGTCTCTGTTGACGGGAACTCCGGCCCCGGTAATCCATCCAGGCTACCTGGGTTGGGTTATAGCCGGGGCGCAGCGTGAGGGCGATCAGTCGGATGTCGGCCCGCTGTCGTATGCCTGCTGGCAGAGATTCCATCGCCTGATTAAAATCTTGCCGGGTCCAGAAGACTGGGCTGCCGGAGGTGTTTCTGGGCCCCATCAGGCTGAGGTCCAGCGCGACCAGGGCCAGACTCTCCCGGTTGCCCAGGTATTGGGCCTTCGGTGTCTCGATGCGCCACGCCCGGGCGCCTTCGTCCCACTGGTAGTTGCCTGGCAATCGGAAGCCACCGGACACGGTAAAAAGGCAGGGAACGGAGAGCAGGGCATCGAACTCACTGGGCACTCCGGCCAGGGAAACGGCGGCAGCCTGCCCACAAAAGGGATGGCCTTTGGCGCCCTGTGCAGGGCGGGGGAAAAACTCGAAAGCCTCCTCTTTACGGGTATCCGACAGGGCGAGCAGCTGGCCGTCGTCGTTCACCATGACCTCAAACTGGTCGCGGGTGTTGGCCGCCAGCAGGGTGTCGCTGCCCGGGTTGTACCAGAAGTCCAGTTTCCTGATCGCCCTGAACCGGGGGTGCCGGGGGATCGTGGTGATCGGTTTCAACGGTACCAGCCCCACCGTTGCCGAGAACTGCTTACGGGCCTCTGTTACCAGGGTACGCAACTGTTTCTTAAGTTCACCGATGAAAAGCCGGGCACTGGCAGCGGTCCAGGTTCTGCCGGAGTGCATCTGGGGCAATTTGGCGAAGACCTGGTTGACTATCTGGCCCAGGTTCATGCTGTCCATCACCACGCCGGACTGAGCGGTGAACTGGCGCACACTTAGCGTATCGTTTGACTTGGCGATGGTCTGTCCGGTGGCCTCGACCTGCCATTGCTCAAAGGATTCCGACTCCAGCGACAGGTTTTCGCTGACCACCCGGGTGTTGTCCCAGGCCTTGTCCGGTATCCACAGCCGGTGGCCACTGAGGGTATCGGCCAGGAGGCTGCCGGAGTGCGCCTGCACACGGGTAAAGATGGGGTGGGCGGCCATCTGTGCCAGGGTCCGGCGCTCGCCTGCCGGACGGATCACCTGGAAACCGGAACTCAGCCGCTGGATGTCCCCGGTGCGCCTGGTGCGATTGACGCCGGTGGTGTAATACAGGTTGCCGGAGTGCTCGCTGAACAAAATGTAGAAAACACCCTGACCCCATACCACCTTATGCACCGGCAGGTGATCCTCGCGCAGTGCCCTCTGGACAGGTTCACTGAGCTTTCTTAAAAATCTTCCGTCGTCTTTATTGATCGGCTGGCCGCCATCCAGAAAGCTGCTCACGAAAGCAATATGGTTTTGGGTGGCATCGTCGTAAAAACCGGCTCCAAGTATACGACGTTTGCCGTAATCATCGACGACCCTCAGGGGAATAATACCCTGATCGTATGTCGTTGTCTCGGTTGCCGCTGCAGGTGGGATAGGAGGGACGCTGAGCTGGCCATCCAGGGTTTCTGCCGCAATCACCTGGTGAGTCAGCTGACCGGACGGGCTGGCCGTCAACAGGTAATAATAGGGAGGATCAAACACCAGCAATTGTGACTCATCTTTGTTCGGCATTACCTTTGAGACATGGCGGCCAAACACAAACAAGTCGGCATTCAACTCACCGAAGTGCCTGATTTCCCGGGTCAGTGCCTCCTTATTCTGGAGTAACACCTTGCCGTTGGCGGAGTCAAAAAAATAGTAGCCGATAGCCGGGTTCCCCTGGACTGGTTGCACCTGGGCATCGGCAGCAATGAACCGGATTTCCTGACTGTTCAAGGTATCGTACGAAAGTCGGATCCGGTCTAACTTATCCCAGTCCGCCCTGGCCAGTCCCAGCTTGCCGGGGAAGCAGCGGTAGGGTTTTTTGCGATACTCATCGGCCTCACGTTCACAGTCCTTCTGGTGTTGCACCCAGAACGGGTACGGTATTTTGCGTGACGACTTGAGCCACCAGTTCGGCGCCCGGGCCATACAGCGTGCAAGGACCCGGGGTGAGGCGTCACAGTCTTTCAGCTCCAGCGGCAGGAACCGGCTGGCGGCGGTGTAACGGCTCATGATTCTTCGCAGTTTCGACGACCTTGACGACCTGTCATTCAGTGTTCCAGTGTCGTACAATCGGCGGATCACTTTGCGTTCCGGCCGCCATTCAAACTGTGCGTTGGGGTCCAGGACCACTACTTGATGAGAGGAGGATGGCCCCGGTACAGGAAACCGGAAAAGCGCCTGACCCAGCCTGATGTCCCAGGTTGGGTTCCTGGTCTGACTCAGCCAGGACTGACAGTTTTGTATCTGGTCATCCCGCTCGGTAATGCAGGCGTAGGGGAGCGAGCCGTCGTGGTTCAACACCCAGGTAGAGGCCGTCTCGCGGGGGTGAATGCGGATAACGTGGAAACCGTTGGATATCAGGACGTTGGTGTTTTTGGCCCCTTTAGGACTCCCTTCAGGGCTGTACAGGTCATAATCCAGCAGCATTTCGAATTTGCCTGAGACCCGGCGAAAGACGACGATGTGATCTTTGTCATCGAGATACAGGCTGCTGGTTGACCGACGACGGTATTTCAAACTGTCAGTATGGGTGAACATCTGGCCAATGTATTTATAGTCGTAGCTGATATCATCACATGAGCCATACCCGTCACACTCAGTATACCGGGTGTCTTTCACTTTTTTCTGGTAAAACCGTTTCAGCTTGCTGTCGCTGACGGCATCCAGAAGCTTCGCACCAGGGGAACTGCTGTCTGGCGCACTCCCCGGAAAGGCCTGGTTAAAGGGATTGTAGAGGAGCTTGACATCCCACGGGGGCACAGAAGGCATAAAAATGACCCTTTTATCGCTCATCTGCCCCAGGTTGTGGAATACCCCGTCTGAGCATTGATACCCGGTTAAACGCGACTCCGTCCGGCACAATGTTGCCAGGGCGTCGCCGATCAGGTTAAAGGTGTCAGGGGAGTATTCGATCCGGTTGATGTCGCTGGCGCAGTGCCGTAAAGGAGCCTTAGGTACATGGGGTATCTTCTTACACCGTTTCTGTGTCCAGTCGTCTTTTTTTCCGGCGACGAAGGTTGTCCGGAATGAATAGCCGCCACCGTAGGTCAGGGTCTGGTTCGCCAGGTTGATGGACTGGATGTTCAAGGTCAGGAGACTTTTGCCATCCCCGCTCATCAAGGCATTGAGGGTCTGGTTGTTAGCCAGGAAGCTTTTGGGGTCCAGCTGGGCGTGGATCAGGTCAAAGATTTTCGCCGCCTTACCCGAGGCGTCCCGTAACTTTTTATAGGCCAGCTTTTCTAACTTGCCTTTATATTTCTCCTCAAAAATACCCCTGACGTAGTGCATGATCCCGTCAACGAATGCCCCGACTGGCCCGAGGAACTCTGAAATGATGGAGACACAGGTATCCACCCACTCAAAGGTCACCCTGGATTCCATGAGTTTTTTGACTTCCGGGTCCTTTTCGTTCTCGTACTCAATGAGGGTCAGGGTGAGACTGGCTCCCGGCACGGCGAGACCCAGTATGGGCACAAAACGACCGACTTTTTTACCCAGCCTGCCGACTGTTTTCAGACCCCCAGGCAACTTGCCCGACCCGGGAATATCGGGTAGCTTTGGTGGTGTCTGACCGGGGGGAAATGACGACTGGATGGCTGGTATGATTGTCTTGATCCCGTGTCGCCCGAGATTGATGATCTCCATCCCTTGCAATGCCACAGCCGTATAAAAAAGCGTCTGGCGCCCGATATAAATCTGCCGTTGGGTGTCCGTCATATTCCGGGATGGGGATTGGCTGTAATGGTGTCCCACGGGGGCAAGCCCTGCTATCAGGTCGTAAAGGCCTATAAAAGACCTGAGCTTTTCCAGACCGCCGGTGGAGGATTTTTTCCCTTTGACCCGGAATCCTTGACGACCCGTCCCCTGGAGAAAGCCCCGAAAGCGATCAAAGGCACTGGACGTAAACCGGATGTTCTTTCGGGCCAGGGTATCGGGTTCCATAAAGTCCATGCGCCAGCCACGGCCATCCCGACGGAGGGTATCCAGTTGCGGGATCATGCTGTCGGGGAGTGAGTGCCGGGCTTTAATGTCCCCCAGGGCGGTGTCAAACTCCAGCAGCCGCTGCCTGAATTCGGCTCGTTCAGAGGCCACACCTGAGAGACTGTCTTTAGTCCGGGGCTGTACCGGAACCGAAAGGTGGCTGGGCGGCAAATAGCGGAGGGGGGCTTTTGAATCCGATGGCCGGGGTGACATCAGCACAGTCGTTTCGCCGGGGAGCAGCCGGTACTCCGGTTGTCCGGTGCCCGGGGAGCGCAGCACAAGGTTTTCAATCGCCGGGCGGTCCTTCGGCATCAGGCGCTGGATATCTTTCACCAGTCGTTTGAAAACTTTGTTGCTGCCCTTGGACTCGATAATCAGTTCGCCCACCAGAGGTTTGCCGTTGGCGGGCGATTGGGTCATAAAGGTTTTAAGGGCTTTGATTCCGCGGGACTGGTTGCCACTGGCAAGATCGCTGACGGTCAGGGTAGCGATGTGGCCGTCTGGAGTGAAGTCGACCAGTGTCGTCAAAGCATGGGCGATCAGTTTGGCTGGTCGGCCGAGGACAGTGACGCGGTTGCCGTCCCCCCCGGCGATGGCCGACTGAACCCGGCCATCGGGTGCGAGCAGCACATAACCGGCAGAGGGGGTGGCTTTCAGCAACAGGGGCTGGCCACTCAACGTCCCTTTCCTGATTTGCTTTTGAGCGTAAGCAAACGATGCCCGGTCCAGGGCAATGACAGAGTGCATGCCCCGGGTGTAAGCTAATGCGCCCTTGCCTTCAAGGCGACGATACCGGGTGAAAAAATTCTGCAGCCAGCGCTCACCTTCGTTGGAGGGTTCGCGCAGGGCGATATCAGTTTTTTCCCTGTCGTTGCCAAGAAAGAGTTGGGTTTCGGGGCCGGAAAGTAACCGGAGGGCATACTCCAGATTTTTGCGGCGAGCATCGCAGCTGCCTGTATTGGCTGCTCTTCGACGTCTGTTACAAGGCAGCGGCAACGGACCTGTGAGAAGCTGGATGTTGGCGAAATCATTTTTGTATTCCCTCTTAAGTATGGCGGCACCAGCTATCGATCTCGGATCGAGAGTGTAAATATCGTATGACTTTACCCGTATCCGTCTTTTGAGGGTTTCGAAGGCTCTGGTCTTTTCTTCTACGCTATGGAAATTGACCATTTCCTGCTCGAGCTGGTTTATCTGATCAAACGCGTTGAAACGAAGTGCGTAGCGCTCAAGCCACTGAGTGTAAGTGTGAGAACTTAGTGCAAGGCGAAGTGTGTCTGCCAAACGAATAGTTTCTCTTTCGTCCGAATTGGCGAAAGTAGCTTTTTCAGTCCCCGGGCGTTCCATTAATCCATGAAAGATCGCGGTTTTGAACTCAAAGTGTAATGTGTATTCTTCCGCATTTTTTCTTTTATCCCTAAACTCATCTTCGCCTATGGCTTCGAACAACTCTTTTTCGAGTCTGGCAAAGGTAGACCTGTCTTTGATTACGGATTTGACCAAGTTATCTTCGAGTTTGGCATCAATAAACTCTCCTTTGAGTAGGGCTTTTGTAAATTCATTTCTGAGTTTGGCATCGATCGGATTCTCTTCACCTGTGTTATCGCCAATCTGACCTTCAGGTCTGATATAGCTGTGCTCACCTTCGGGGTCGACATTGCTGTGCTCAACCTCGGTGCCGACATCGCTGCGCTCAGCTTCGGTGCCGACATCGCTGCGCTCAGCTTCGGTGCCGACATCGCTGCGCTCAGCTTCGGTGCCGACATCGCTGCGCTCAGCTTCGGTGCCGACATCGCTGCGCTCAGCTTCGGTGCCGACATCGCTGCGCTCAGCTTCGGTGCCGACATCGCTGCGCTGAGCTTCGGTGCCGACATCGCTGCGCTGAGCTTCGGTGCCGACATCGCTGCGCTCAGCTTCGGTGCCGACATCGCTGCGCTCAGCTTCGGTGCCGACATCGCTGCGCTGAGCTTCGGTGCCGACATCGCTGCGCTGAGCTTCGGTGCCGACATCGCTGCGCTCAGCTTCGGTGCCGACATCGCTGCGCTGAGCTTCGGTGCCGACATCGCTGCGCTCAGCTTCGGTGCCGACATCGCTGCGCTCAGCTTCGGTGCCGACATCGCTGCGCTGAGCTTCGGTGCCGACATCGCTGCGCTGAGCTTCGGTGCCGACATCGCTGCGCTCAGCTTCGGTGCCGACATCGCTGCGCTCAGCTTCGGTGCCGACATCGCTGCGCTCAGCTTCGGTGCCGACATCGCTGTGCTCAGCTTCGGTGCCGTCATTGCTGCGCTCAGCTTCGGTGCCGACATCGCTGCGCTCAGCTTCGGGTCTGGTATCTGTAAGTTCATTTTCGGCGAAGGCTTTGAACAACGCTTGTTCGAGTCCGGCAAAGGTAGACCTGTCTTCGATTACGGCTTGGACCAAATTATCGTTGAGTTTGGTATCAATAAGCTCTCCTTTGAGTAGGGCTTCGGTAAATTCATTTCTGAGTTTGGCATCGTTCGGATCCTCTTTGCTTGTTTTATCGATAAACTCATTTTCGAGGGCAAGGGAGGTCAACCCGAACTTGGCTTGGTATTTAACGGTGCCGCTACGCTCCAGGGTAAAAACAATGCGGTTGAGATCTGGATAGGGTGCATTTTTCGAGGTTGACGGCCCGTGAGGGTCATCTGCTGACAAGAATCCTCGAATCGCAACAGCTGAATTTGCATAGATACCTTGTTTGGCCAAGTTCCTTAAAACTTCAGGTACAATATAATTTTTCTGGCTGGTATCCAGTACACCCATAGAATCTTTAATGCCTTGTGCAGAGTTATCAAAAAAGAATTTTATGGTTTGTACTGTGGTATTTTTTGGGATCAACGTTCCTAAAACCGCTGATAGCTTAAACATTAAGCGCTTGTAATAGAAAACATCATATACATTCAAGTCGCTATTATAGAAATAAAGGCTTCCAGTCAGGATAACTTTAGTGTCTTTGCCAATATTTTTGAGCGGTGCTCCTGACACTTTTTGAAGTGTTATTATTTCCAGTAGATCTGAATCAACAGCGTTGTATAAGACGCTGTTTTTCTTAGTGCGGTACTTATTATAAAGTTTAAAACAATGTATTAAAGAATCGCTTATGCCTTCTATGTGTTTATCTGAATAATGAACGATTATTAATCTTTCATATGATTGCTGACCTTCTGTTGGTGACGAGTTAAAACCAAGGTTTCTAAAACTTCTGTTATAGAAGAGATTATTCGCTATGAAGTAGTTGATTGGAATGATTTTAATATTTTTTGGTTTTTCAAGATTTATTAATCTTTCAAAAGCATCGTAACCTAATTTTGCAGTAATGATGCAGTTAAACTTATCGATATCATGCAAAAGAGCAGTTGATAGGGTTGCAATTTTATCGATGTCATTATCAGAGATGATAACTTTTCTTTCCGTATAGAATTTATGAAGAGCCTCCCTTATCTTTAATGTGATTTCTTTTTTTCTTAATGGTGATTTTTTTAAATTTTCTACAGTCTTGTGAAGTAAACAGATTTCATCAAGTAGTAGTTTGATTGTTGGATGTCCTCGGCGAGAGACCACCATCAGAGGCTGGATTGAATCATCAAGAGCTATAGTGGGAGTATCATATTCAAAATTTACTTTGTTACTGAAGAATAATTTATTACGGCTATACTCCTTTAAGTCATATTTCGGCAGACTATGGAATAAATCACTAATACTGCTTTCTTCTACGATGCCTTGAATTCGAGTGATTTCTTCTTTCGAGAGGGTTGTACCGTATTTCTCAAAATAAGGGCTGGGATCTGAAATAGTTCCATCTGAAAACATTTTTTTAAAAAGAGCATGTAGCTTGGCACTTTCGAGCTGCTTTTCCTTCTCAGAAGTCACTGCCGTCCCCGATATTGGATCAAGGGAACTGCTCCTTTTTAGAAAGGGGTGACTGTCCATTTCTGGTAGTAGTCCTTTATCAATATATACCCCTCCAAGCACGAATTTTTGACTCAGCCCGATAAATCTTTCGATGATTAAACTATTAGTAATACTTAAGCTGTATCTGATAAATTTTTTATGTCCTTCTTCAAGTTTTTCCAGTTTTTTATGAACAATAGCGTTGCTGATTGAATTTTTAATTTTATCTAAAGAATTATTGATTTTATTCCATTGGATGACAAATTCCTTCTTTACACTGTCTGGAAAATTAGATTCCATTATATTTAATTCTTCTATTTCACTGCTTTCTCCCATGAAGTTATCAATTTTTCGCCAGATGCTATCTTTCTGCTGAGCAATATCACCGGGATCATCTTTTTCGATAGCGTTATTGTTTATCTCAGAAAACAGCAGCGAATATAGAACTTTTTGGTATATAAAACGTTCGGGAGACCAGATATTGATTTTATATTCCGGGTTAACCTCGGCCCATATTTTTAGAAAAGCAAACTCCAAGCCTTCAATAGGGCTGACAATACTAACGTGAATTTTTTTGGGTACTTCGTAATTTGGCATGATAACACCTGAAGGATTGACCCACACGGTTTCCAGAGGAGGGATGATACTTGCCTTTTCACTGCCGTGATCAAAGAGCTCCGAATGGGAAAAAAGCGCAACTCGCAGTTTAGTACGGAACTCCGTCAGGTTCCTCATGAAATCAGCAAACAATTTTCCGGTATATTTTAATAGCTTGATTCATATCCTCAGTTCAATGATTGGATCTATCAATAACTGATGAAAGGGAGCAGGGGGATGGGAGGGGTATCATAGCTGCTGACAGCACTTGTTTCCGCAGTAAGGCGTTGGAAAATGGCACTCTGATAGCATTTGAATTTGCTGATTTTTTATTTGCGGTCATTGTCGTTCATTGCTCTGCTGCCCGAACCAAGGTGGCGAGGAAGCCCAAGGATTGACGCTGTGGCCTTCTGGCCTGTCAGGAGGACTCAGAAACAAGGCGTCTTTTTACAGGCATGTATACGGGCCATGTATCTTAAGGAAGTATTAGTGTAGTGGAGGTGAAAATAGCAACTAAAAATAGCAACTGATAGTGCTATAGGATACAGTCGTTTCTTTTGGAGTGAATAATGAGTATTGAAGTTTGGTTTCTGTATGTTGTTTCAATCTTTGTAGTCATACTCATTCCTGGTCCTCTATCTCTGTATATGGTGTCCAATTCTATTAACTATGGGGTTATCAGATCCTATCCGGCATTTTTGGGTGGCACGCTGGCTTCATCACTTTACCTGATTGTTTCGGCCACTGGTCTTGGGGCCATTCTCACGGCTTCGGAAAACATGTTTCTGATACTGAAACTGATGGGTGCTCTTTATCTGGTTTATCTGGGGGTTGATACTATCAGAAAGTCGATGGCGGACACTGCCCGTAAAAGTCTTAATGGTTGTTCCTTAGAGTTTCCCGGCTTCAATAATCTGTTTAAAAAAGCTTTTCTGTTGGGAGCCAGTAATCCAAAAGATATTATTTTCTTTATGGCTTTCTTGCCTCAGTTTATCAGTAGAGATCATGATCTTGTGCAACAAATATTGATCATTGTGATGACCTGGGTTGTGGTGGATTTGGTTTGCAAGCTTCTTTACGGGCTACTGTCAAAATCTGTGAAGCCTATGCTGAATACAAAAAAAAGCATGTCGTTATTTGAGCGTTCTACAGGGGGGCTCTATGTTCTGGCAGGCATCGCTGCCGTGTTGATTGTAAAATAGAGGATCAGGCTGAAGAATATCCGGTGGCTGTGTTTTGTTTCAGTGGCCCATTGTGGACCACTGAAACAAAATGGTCAGGTCACATCAATCATGGTGACACTGCCGTCAGGCATCACTTCGGCCATCTGACCCTTAGGTTCTTCCATCAGGAAGAGGGTAAAGAAACCCAATACTGCAGTACCTGCGATAACCATGAAGAAGGTCGAGTAGTCCACCAGAGACAATACTGTCAGGTAGAAGACAGCCCCCACGTTACCATAGGCTCCTGTCATACCGGCAATCTGACCTGTCAGTCGACGCTTGATCAGGGGGACAGCCGCAAATACTGCACCTTCACCAGCCTGCACAAAGAAGGAGCAGGCCATGGCAGCAACAACAGCCAGAACCAGTGGCCAGCTGGAATCAATGATGCTCATCATGTAGTAACCACCGGCCAGGCCCGCAGTCAGAACCAGCAGAGTGATCTTGCGGCCAAACTTGTCACTGAGTAGTCCTCCCCCCGGACGGGACATCAGGTTCATGAAGGCATAAGCGGAAGCGACCAGACCTGCCATGACCGGATCCAGTTCAAAGGTATCTGCAAAGAACAGAGGTAGCATGGACACCACGGCCAGTTCAGAACCGAAGGTAGCGAAGTAAAGAACGTTCAGAACAGCCACCTGCTTGAACTGGTACTGGTGAATAGCTGGCACAGGCTCGGAGAAAATGTGCTTGTTGACCTGCCAGACTTTCCAGACATCAAACAGGTAGATGGCAGTCAGGCCCACATAAATAGCCGTTGAAATCCCGGCACTGAGCATGGCAACACCGTTGGGTGAAAGCTTCCAGGTCAGCAGAGCCAATGCCGCATACATGGGAATTTTCATGATCAGCAGCAGGGCAAAGTCGCCTTTGCTGGTGACTTCCATGGCGCCAATGTTCTTGGGACGGAAGTAGGTAGAGCCTTTAGGAGTATCAGTGACGTTCATGTAGAAGACGACACTGAACATTAATGAGATCAACCCGGTCAAGCCAATGGCGTAACGCCAGCCATCTTCTCCACCAAAGAGCAGCGCAATGGTGGGCAGAGACATGGCAGCAGCGGCAGAACCAAAGTTGCCCCAGCCACCGTAAATACCTTCTGCGGTACCCAGTTGACGAGCGGGGAACCACTCAGATACCAGACGAATGCCGACCACAAAGCCTGCACCAATAGTACCCAGCATAAAGCGGGCTATGGCGGCCTGGGTGAAGTCATCTGCCATGGCATACATAAAACAAGGAATACTGCAGATGGCGAGGAGTCCGGAATAGACTTTTCTGGGTCCGTATACATCAGTGAGCATACCGATGATGACTCGAGCCGGGATGGTGAGGGCCACGTTCAGAATCAGCAGGGTTTTCAGTTCTTCACGAGTCAGGCCCAGTGATTCGGAAATAGCCAGGGCCAGGGGCGCATGGTTAAACCAGACCACAAAGCTTATAAAGAAGGCAATCCAGCTAAGGTGCAGAATCTTGGTTTTCCCACTAAAAGAAAACAGGTTAAATGAATCGGGGTTGCTCATACATCCTCCTTGTTTTACAGATTCCCCAACTAAAAGCAAACATCAGGCCAATATGATAAATGCACCGATTTGACCTGCATTTTTCTGCGTATTAAATGAATTTTCTCATTTATATAGGAAAGTCCTTTATTTGAGTGTGGAAAGCCTTTGAGTATTTTTTCTGCTCACCAAAGTGGTGCTTATTAGCTATTTAATTATTTATGCGTGCATCATTTTTGTGCGAGTAACTAAAGTCAGAGGAGAGATTTTCCTGTTTTTATCGTGTTTTGGAAGTGGGCACGGCAGTTGCATAAGCACAAGAATTAGAAAAGAGGCTGGCTCTAAAGGATGCAGTTGTACCGGCCCAATGCTAGATACTAAAGAGGATGTCTGGGATGAACGGAAAAGAAACCCTGGTGGTTGTCGGTAACGGCATGGTAGGTCACCGCTTTCTGGAGAAACTGGTAGATGCTGGCGGTCTGAAACGCTTCGACGTGGTAGTGTTTGGAGAAGAGGTTCGCCCTGCCTATGACCGGGTTCATCTCAGTGAATTTTTCACAGGTCGTTCAGCGGATGACCTGTCTATGGTTTCTGAAGGCTTTTATGAGCAGGAAGGTATTAACCTTATTCTTAATGAAGCCATCACATCGATAGATCGTGAGTCCTGTGAAGTAATGACAGCCAGTGGCATGGCTCAAAAATATGATCAGCTGGTGCTGGCTACAGGCTCCTATCCATTTGTTCCTCCCGTACCCGGACATGACCGTGAAAACTGTTTTGTCTATCGTACCATCGAAGATCTGGAAGCGATTAAAGAAGCTGCCCGTAACAGTAAGGTCGGTGCCGTTGTGGGTGGCGGTCTGTTGGGGCTTGAAGCAGCAAAAGCGCTGAAAGATCTTGGGCTGGAAACCCACGTGGTGGAATTTGCTCCCCGTCTGATGGCTGTTCAGGTGGATGATAGCGGTGGCGCCATGCTCAGACGCAAGATCGAGGGTCTGGGGGTCACGATTCATACCTCCAAAAATACCCGACAGATTGTTGATGGTGAAGGTGCTGTTCACCAGATGCAGTTCGCTGACGGCGAACAACTGAATACCGATATCGTACTGTTTTCAGCCGGTATTCGCCCAAGAGATGAGCTGGCGAAAGCTTCCGGGCTGGAGTTGGGCGAGCGTGGCGGTATCGTTATTGATAACGACTGTCGTACATCTGATGAACGAATATTTGCCGTTGGTGAGTGTGCACTCTGGAGTGGCCGTATCTTTGGTCTGGTTGCACCGGGCTACCAGATGGGTCAGGTGGTTGTAGATCAGCTGACGGGTAAGGACGGTAATCAGTTTACTGGTGCCGATATGAGCACCAAGCTGAAACTGATGGGGGTCGATGTTGCCAGTATTGGTGATGCCCATGGCAATACAGAAGGTTCCCTGAGCTACCAGCTGATTGATGAAGAGAAAGAAGTCTATAAAAAACTGGTGGTTTCCAAGAATAAGAAAAAGGTTCTGGGAGCTGTATTGATAGGCGATGCTGAAGAGTACGGCAGCCTGTTGCAGATGATGCTGAATGACATGCGTCCACCGGAAAATCCTGCCGAACTCATTCTGCCTCAGAGCGATGGCTCAGCAGCGACAGGTTTGGGCGTGGCTGCTCTGCCAGAAACGGCTCAAATCTGTTCCTGTTATGACGTCAGTAAAGGTGATCTGGTCAACGCGGTGGCCGGTGGCTGCATGGATATGGGGTCACTAAAAGCCGAAACCAGTGCCGGAACCGGTTGTGGCGGTTGTACGGCTCTGGTCAAGCAGGTTCTGGATCATGAGCTGACTGAGTTGGGTGTTGAGGTCAAAAAAGATATCTGCGAGCACTTCCCGCACTCCAGGCAGGAACTCTATCATCTGGTTCGTGTCGGTGAATTAAAGTCTTTCGACGAAGTTCTGGCAAAGCATGGCAAGGGGCGTGGCTGCGATATCTGTAAGCCCACCATTGGCTCTGTTCTAGCTTCCTGCTGGAACGAGTATGTGCTGAAAGATCAACATGCACAAGTGCAGGACACCAACGATTATTTTCTTGGAAACATGCAGAAAGACGGCACTTACTCCATTGTGCCAAGGGTTCCGGGAGGTGAAATTACGCCCGATAAACTGATCACCATTGGTGAAGTAGGTCGGGACTTTAACCTCTATACAAAAATCACCGGTGGCCAGCGTATCGATCTTTTTGGTGCCCGTGTGGAACAGTTGCCGAAAATCTGGAAACGTCTTGTCGATGCCGGTTTTGAAACCGGTCATGCCTACGGTAAATCACTGCGTACCGTGAAATCCTGCGTCGGCAGTACCTGGTGTCGTTATGGGGTGCTGGACAGTGTCAGTATGGCGATTGCTGTTGAAAATCGCTACAGGGGCGTTCGTTCTCCTCACAAAATCAAAATGGCTGTGTCCGGATGTACCCGTGAATGTGCTGAAGCCCAGAGTAAAGATGTGGGTGTTATCGCCACGGAGAAAGGCTGGAACCTCTACCTCTGCGGTAATGGCGGCATGAAGCCTCGTCATGCCGACCTGTTTGCCACCGAGCTGGATGATGAAACGCTGGTCAAATACATTGATCGTTTCCTGATGTTCTACATTCGCACTGCAGATCGTCTGCAGCGTACTTCTGTCTGGATGGAAAATCTGGAGGGTGGTCTCGATTACCTGCGTGAAGTGATTATTGAGGACAGCCTGGGTATCTGTCAGGAGCTGGAAGATGAGATGACCTACCTGGTGGGTACCTATCAATGTGAATGGAAAACCACCCTCTCAGATCCTGAGAAACTCAAACGTTTCAATCACTTTATCAACACTGATGAAAGCGACAGTAACGTGGTGTTTGTGAACGAGCGGGATCAGATTCGTCCTGCTACCCGTGACGAAAAAATCGCCCTTAAACAGCTGTAAACGAAGTGCCTCTAGCAGCCTGTCGGACTTAAGACTGTCCTACTGCGGTTGCAATAAATTGGTCTAAAAATCCCTGTTTCTTCGTCAAATAGCTCGCTATTCTCCTCAGAAACAGAGATTTTTATCCTCAATTTCTTGCAATCCTCGCTACGGACGCTTAAGTCCGACAGGCTGCTAGCGCTGAAAAAAAGGAGACTTTAATAATGACTCAAGTGCTCACAGCCAATAAAGGTTGGACAACCGTTTGCAGTGAAAGTGATCTTCTTCCTAACCTGGGTGTTTGTGCTCTGGTGGATGGTGTTCAGGTTGCGCTGTTTAAAGTAGACGACCAGGTTTATGCACTGGATAACTATGATCCATTCAGTCAGGCCAATGTTATCTCTCGTGGTCTGGTAGGTGATCTGGAAGGGCGTCTGGTAGTGGCATCGCCCATTTACAAGCAGCACTTTGATTTAAGTACGGGTCAGTGTCTGGAGGATGAGGCTGTAGCGCTGAATGCTTATCCCGTAGAAGTGGTGGACCAGAGGGTTCAGGTCTCACTGGTATCGGTTACCATCGAGGCAGCCTGATATGACAGCGGCATTCAAGGCGGCTGACGTTAGTCGTCAACCGTCATTGCAGCAGAAGCTGCTGGTGGTGGGAAATGGCATGGGCTCAGTCCGTTTTCTGGAAAAGCTGGTTGAGCAGAGCGGTCATCAATATCAGGTCACCGTCCTTTCTGAAGAACCCTGCCCGGGCTACAACCGAATCCAGTTATCCAGGCTGTTGGCAGGCAGCGTCGATCTCCAGGGGATTCAGCTGCAACCTGAGTCCTGGTATCAGGATCAGGATATCAATCTGTTATCGGGCAGTGACTATCGGGTCAGTGGTCTCGATCTTGAGTTGAAGCGAGTCGAGACAGAGGGTGGTCAATGGTTTGATTACGATCATCTGGTCCTGGCGACGGGTTCTCTACCCAATCGTATTCCCGTACCCGGGGCCGATCTGGAAGGCGTTATGGCTTTCAGGACTCTCGATGATGTTGAGCAGATGCTGACCGCTTCATCCAGTCCTGAGGCACAGGCTGTGGTGATTGGTGGTGGACTCCTGGGTCTTGAATGTGCCAGTGGTCTTGCCAGGCGGGGCATGAAAGTCATCGTGGTGGATACCATGTCCATTCCCATGGCCCGACAACTGGATAAAAAGGCCGGTAAGCTTTTGCAAAGTGCACTGGAAGAAAAGGGCATTGAGTTCCGTTGCAATGCCATGCTTGATTCCTACACGGGCGAAAATGGCAGAGTGACTGGCGTGCAACTCAAAGATGGCGAGTGCTTGCAGGCTTCTCTGGTGGTCGTCACAGCAGGTGTTCGGCCCAATATAGAACTGATCAGGGAAACCGGGCTGGAGTGTGACAGAGGTATTCTGGTGAATGACAGAATGCAAACTTCTGACCCTTCAGTAACGGCCATTGGTGAGTGTGTTCAGTTGAATAGTGACCTGTTTGGTCTTGTGGCGCCGGTTTATGGCCACGCTCAGGTGGCCGTGCATCGCCTGTTGGGTACCTCGGGAGAGCGGTTTGAGCCGGTTCCGATTCCTACCAGCCTGAAAGTTGACGGTATTGATCTGTTTTCCAGTGGACAGTTTGTTGCGCAAGAGAGTGATGAAGAGATCATCATTGATGCTGCGGGGGTTGGGATCTACCGAAAACTGGTGATCCGTGATCACAAGTTGATGGGGGCTTTGCTCTTTGGAGATGCTTCCGATGGTCTCTGGTATCAGGAATTGATGGAAACAGGGCAGGATATTTCAGATATTCGCGACCGGCTTGTTTTCGGCAAACGTTATCTGAATTCAGGCTCCTAGGAAATTATTAATAAAGGAAGTATGTCTATGTCTGGCAGCATCGATACCTGCAATGACCAGCAGCAAGTCATCCATACGACGTGTGCCTATTGCGGTGTTGGCTGTGGTATCAAGGCGACGATCACCGATAAAGATTTGCATATGGTAGATATAGAAGGCCGCAAAGATCACCCCGCTAATTTCGGGCGCCTTTGTTCAAAAGGGAGCGCTCTTGGGGAAACAGTTTCTCTGGAGAATCGACTGCTAACGCCTTTTATAGGTGAACAGAGAGTCAGCTGGGATTCTGCCCTGGATGAAGTCGCTGAGCGACTGAAAGCCACAATAGAAGAGTACGGCCCTGAAGCGGTGGCTTTATACGGTTCTGGTCAATTACTGACAGAAGATTATTATGTGGCCAATAAACTGATGAAGGGGTTTATTGGTTCCAGCAACATGGACACCAACTCACGGCTCTGTATGGCTTCTACGGTAGCCGGTCAGAAGAGGTCGCTGGGTTCCGATACAGTTCCCGGCAGCTACGAAGATCTTGAGTTGGCCGATATGATTGTTTTGGTCGGAGCCAATACGGCTTGGTGTCACCCGGTATTATTCCAGAGAATAAGGGCTGCAAAAGAGCAGCGTCCGGACATGAAGGTGGTTGTTATTGACCCCCGTGCCACAGACACCTGTGATATTGCAGACCTGCATCTTCCGCTGAAATCAGGCACGGACACCGCACTCTTCAATAAGCTATTCAGCTATCTCGATAAGCACAATAAGCTGGATCAGTCGTACATTGATCAGCACACCCAAGGTTTTAATGAGGCTCTGAAAGCCGCCAGAAAAATAGGAAACTTTTCAGAGGTCGCTGAAATTTGCGGGATTGAAAAGGGTGCACTCAAGCAGTTTTGTGAGTGGTATGCAGAGACCGATAAAGTCGTCACGGCCTGGTCTCAGGGTGTGAACCAGTCTGTTGCCGGTACCGATAAAGTCAATGCCATCATCAACTGTCATCTGATTACGGGTCGTATTGGTAAGCCGGGCTCCGGACCCTTGTCGCTTACGGGTCAACCTAATGCAATGGGAGGCCGTGAAGTTGGAGGTCTGGCCAATCAGCTGGCTGCCCACATGGATTTTTCAAACACAGACGATGTAGATCGGGTCAGACGGTTCTGGAAGGCGCCGAATATTGCCACTGCGCCGGGTAAAACAGCCGTCGATTTGTTTAATGCCATGGATAAGGGCGATATTAAGTTTGTCTGGATTATGGGCACCAATCCCGTAGTCAGTATGCCTGATGCCAATAAGGTTATCAGTGCGCTGAAAAAGTGTCCGACGGTCGTCGTTTCTGATTGTATTGAGAAAACAGACACTTCTGAGTTTGCCCATATTCGCTTGCCAGCGGCTGGTTGGAGTGAAAAGGATGGCACGGTCACTAACTCGGAGCGAAGAATTTCCAGACAAAGGGCCCTTTTTGATCTTTCCGGAGCCTCTAAACCTGACTGGTGGATTATTTCCAAAGTGGCAGAAAAAATGGGTTTTGGTGAAGCCTTTGATTATCAGAGGGCTGCTGATATTTTCCGCGAGCATGCGACTCTTTCTGCTTTTGAAAATAATTCTGAGGGTCGTAGAAGAGATTTTGATATTGGTGCTCTGGCTGCTATCTCAGATGCAGAATACGAAGCGCTTGAGCCGTTTCAGTGGCCACTGGTTTCCGGGCAAACGTCTGCTCATTCACATACAAGATTGTTTGCGGAAGGTGGTTTCTTCACTGAAACAGGTCGTGCAACTATTGTTTCGACGACGTTTAAGGTCTCCTATCATCAGCCCAATGCTGATTATCCGCTGCTGCTGAATACTGGCAGGGTTCGTGATCATTGGCACACTATGACACGCACCGCACTCTCTCCCAGGTTGAGCCAGCATATTGATGAGCCTTTTCTGGAAGTTCATCCTGGCGATGCTCAAAAATATGGGCTGGTTGATCAGGCATTGTGCCGATTGTCTACAGCCTTTGATTCCATTTTGATCAGAGTGGCTGTCACACCTTCAGTAGGTAAGGGTAATGTTTTTATGCCCATGCACTGGACACGCCAGAACAGCAAGACCGGGCATTGTGGTGTGCTGGTGAAGCCTGCGGTAGACCCCTGGTCAAAACAACCGGGCTGTAAACACACTCCTGCACGGATTGAGGCTGTTTCTCTGAAACAACAGGCTGTCTTACTGAGTCGCAAAAAACAGGATTTTGAGCCATTTGATTATGCGACAGAGGTGAAATTTCAGCAGGGATTCCGATATGAGCTGGCAGGTCGAGGCATTGGTTCTACCATGCTGGAATCTATCGGTTCAGACAAGGAGAGAATTGATTACACCGATCCGAAGACAGGCAGTGCTCGTAGCGTCTGGTTTGCTCTCGGCCAGTTACAGGCTCTTCTTATTGTGGGAGAGTCATTGTCAGATTGTGATCGTGCCTGGCTACAGGCTGCCTTTGAAAAAGAGGATATTCCTTTTTCGGAACGCTGGCGCTTACTGGCAGGTATGCCACCTCAGGGAGAAGATACCGGCAAAGTGGTGTGTGCCTGTTTTGGTGTGGGCGAGAAAACTATCTGCCGTGCGATTGAAGAGGGCGGTTTCAGTGATCCTGCTCAGGTGGGGCAGTCTCTGAAAGCCGGAACAAACTGTGGCTCCTGTATTCCAGAGATTCGCAAGTTGATCACCAGCGCAACAGCATTGACATAGATACACCCTCCTTTCGTTCTGAGTTTGTCGAAGGAGAGTCCCCAAACTTCGACAAGCTCAGCGTGAACGGTGGGGGATAGAAGGCTTAACTGCACTAAATAATACCTGAGCCGATCTCACTATCTTCTAATATCGGATACAGATCGGCATCAGGCAATTGATAATGCCACCACTCGTTTTGTAAAGAGTCGAATCCGGCGACATTCATGGCACCTGCCAGTATCAACCGGTTTTTCTGTGCGAGCTCTGAAATCTGGTCATTGCCATGGTGAGCCAGAGGGCGAAAGTCATCAAATTCTGTACCCATTTCCAGTGTCCGTCCAAACTGATCAACCAGCGTGAGGTCAATAGCTATCCCTCTGCAGTGAGTACGCAACCCGGTTTTCGGGTGAGATACATATTCAGGGTTTGGTACACAGTTAAAGAGTTCTTGCTGGGCTTCCAGGGGGCGGAAGGCATCCCATATTTTTAATTTGAGCCCCATGGGTTGAAGAACTTCAATGGCGTTTTGCAATCTGTTGGCAGCTTCCTCGTGCATCAGGCAGAGAGGTTTTTTATAAACCTGCTTACCGGTGAAGTTGTTCTCGCTGGCATAGACTATCTCGAGAACAAGGTCGTGGCTTTGCGGTGTGACTTCAACTAATGGGTGCGAGTTCTTCATAAATTGTTCTAACCTTCAGGCATTTTCAATTCGGGGTAAGGGTAATTATCGTCAACAGGTTTCTAAAGTTCTGGTTTTACAGGTTTTAACAGGTTGACAGCCAGAGCTGTTACCAGTGCGCCTGCGATGGTGGCCAGAATGTACCAGAGGCGACCATCGACAACCGGTAGAACGATCCATCCTCCCCAGGGAGCGTAGTTGATGACTTCGGCCATGAACCCTATGACATTGCCTGTAATACCTCCGAGAACAATGGCGGGTATGACCCGTATCGGGTCAGCAACAGCGAAGGGGATCGCCCCTTCTGATATACCTATCATACCCATGGCCAGAGCAGCCTTGCCAGCCTCTCGCTCTTCAGCAGTGTATTTCCCGGGTGACAGCAGAGTGGCCAGCCACATACCCAGAGGCGGGGTGCAAATGGCGACGCCGACACCGCCCATAAGGTAGGGGTGGTTCTTGACCTGAGTCTGAGCAAACAGGGTAGCGACTTTATTGATTGGACCACCCATGTCAAAAGCGGTCATTCCTCCAAGAATGGCCCCCAGTGAAATCTTGGATAATCCCTGAAGACTATGCAACCAATCGTTAAGATGACTCATCATATTGGCGATGGGTTGTCCAATCACCCAAATCACCAGAGCGGAGGTCAGAAAAGTACCTGCCAGAGGGTAGACAAAGATGACAGCAACGGGTTGCATGTTTGATGAGAAGGGGATTTTCTTGAGTGCGTTGACGATATAGCCTGCGATAAGCCCGACAATCATAGCCCCCAGAAAGCCTGATCCGGACTGAGCTGCCAGCCACGATCCGATCATGCCGGGCGCAAGACCGGGGCGACTGGCTATAGACCAGGCGATGTAGCCTCCCAGAACAGGGATAAAGAGGGTAAAACCAGCGACGCCGATCTCCCAGACATCTTTGAGAAAACCCGACTCGGGCGGGGCTCCTTTACCATGAAACATGACAGACAGCGATAGGAGCACTCCGCCAGCTACCACGAAGGGTATCATGTGGCTGGTACCTGTCAGTAGGTGGGATCTGAGCTTAATGAATTCTGCTTTCACGCTATTCATTAATATTACCCGCTTTAGTCAGTGATGCCCTCTGAGGTATCTGGATAGCGAAATCTTCGGGGCCGGCCAACAGGCGAGCGGGTTCCGGAGACTGGCTGCTTTTTATCCCGAATAAATTCAGTGAGAAGTGGCCAGGGAAGCCATAACTGAAAAGGTTGAGCCTCATAGGGGGGCTATCCGAGCTTTAAATGTGAAAGCTGAAGTCTAGCAGCTCAGAAGGATTGTCAAGTATGAAAGCGGGCTTGGCTTCTTCAAGCGTTTTACGATCGTGCCATCCCCAGCTGACTGCAACGGGAACAGCGCCAGCTTCTCGGGCTTCATGCAGGTCTCCTGAGGTGTCACTGACGAAATAACAGGGCTGATCCGGGTGCTGTTTCATCACTGTCCGTATTTTGTCCGTTTTGATGAAGCTCTGCTCCACACCCATTATTTCCCTGAAACACCGGATATTTTGATTATTCAGGAAATGCTCTGCAGCTTCGGTAAAATTGGATGTGATCAGGTACAGAGGGAAGTGTTGAGCAAGATACTGCAAGCCCTCACTGACATCAGGAATAGAAGGGCAGTTTTTCATGAACTCCAAATGGGCAAGCCGTGCATGATTTATAAAAGCGTGTTGCACCCTGCCTCCGGCAACTCGCTGGCTTAGCTTATTAAAGAAATTACCTTCAAACAGGGCGAGAACTTGCTCTTCTGTGGCCAGATCTTCTGCATCCAGTTTGATCAGGACTTCTGACCAGAAAGAGAAGAAGGGTTGCCAGGAGTCGGCAATCACGCCACCCATATCAAACAGAATCGGACAGGACATAACAGCTCCAGTGATAAGAGGGTGTTGCTCAATAGGTGGAGAATACTCCAATGTTACTTGTTTGTCGCAGACTGTCTCGATCGCAAACGGGTGTTGAGCATCTCGACGGCCAGAGAAAACGCCATGGCAAAGTAGATGTAGCCTTTTGGGATATGAAAGTCGAGACCTTCTCCCATAAGAGAGACTCCAACCAGAAGCAAAAAGGAGAGCGCTAGCATTTTGAAGGTAGGATGATCGCTGACGAACTCTCCGATAGGGCCTGCAGCGAACATCATAATGCCTACCGAAATGACAATGGCGGTGATCATAACCCAGAGGTGTTCTGCCAGTCCCACTGCTGTGATGACTGAATCCAGAGAGAAAACAATATCAATAAGAGCAATCTGGATCAGGGTTGTAACATACCCTCTTGGTTTCAGATGAGATCCTTCATCTTTGCCGGGCTCAATAGAGTCGTGAATCTCGTGAGTGGCTTTAATCAGCAGGAAGAGCCCGCCTCCCAGAAGAATCAGGTCCCGACCGGATAGGGTATGATTGAACAGGTGGAATAGAGGGGAGGTGAGGCTCATGATCCAGGTAATGGAGAGCAGCAGGGCGATCCTTGTGAACATGGCAAGCAACAGCCCGAGTCTGCGGGCGCTGTTGCGTTGGTGTGCAGGCATTTTGTCGACAACGATCGTAATAAAAATGATGTTGTCGATGCCCAGAATAATCTCCAGGAGGGTCAGTGTTGCCAGAGCTATCCAGGGCTCCGGGGTCAGGAAAAGTTCAGTCATTGTGTCTATCGTATTCGCTCTATCGTATTAGTCGTTCTTGCCGGGATACTCTTCCCTAAGCCACTCGTTAGTAATATCGGTTAAAAATAGACGAGACTGATAGTGGTGAAGAACGTTTTGACTCCTGGAAGTCTGACAGGTTGTCTAGGAGCCTGACCGAGAATAGACTGCCCTACTGCGGCGGCAGCAAATCGGTCTGAAAATCCGCTTTTGTTCGTCAAATAGCTCGCTATTCTCCTCACGAAACCGAATTTTCATCCTCAATTTTCTGCCGTCCTCGCTACGGGCGCTATTCTCGGTCAGGCTCCTAGCCGGTGTTGTGAGCAATCAGCTCGAGGCATTGTTTTTGATCTCTTTCGAGAAAATGCAGGTCATGTTGCGAGGGTGTTGAAAGTGTGCAAAAAAGTCTGAGGGAGTGGGGAGGGCTGAAAGCCGATAAGACTTCGGCTTTCAGCAGGTAATGGCTATAGCAGTGATTAGCGATCGGAAACCGGGATAAAGTCTCTGGAAGTTTCGCCAGTGTAGAGCTGACGCGGACGACCAATGCGGTATTCACCACTGATCATTTCATGCCAGTGAGCAATCCAGCCCGGAGTACGACCGGTCGCGAAGATTACTGTGAACATCTCTGTTGGAATGCCCAGGGCTTTCAGGATGATGCCGGAGTAAAAGTCTACGTTAGGGTACAACTTCTTCTCGACGAAGTATTCGTCTTCCAGGGCTATCTTTTCCAGACGTTTGGCGATCTTGAAAAGCGGATCGTCTTCCAGGCCCAGTTCGCTCAGTACTTCGTCGCAGGTCTGCTTCATAACCTTGGCGCGTGGGTCGAAATTTTTGTAGACGCGATGGCCAAAGCCCATCAGACGGAAGGGGTCATTCTTGTCCTTGGCGCGATCAATGAACTCATCGATGTGTTTCTCATCACCAATTTCGTTCAGCATGACCAGTACTGCTTCGTTGGCACCGCCGTGAGCCGGTCCCCAGAGAGCTGCAATACCGGCAGCAATACAGGCGAATGGGTTGGCACCACTGGAGCCTGCCAGACGTACAGTCGACGTTGATGCGTTCTGTTCGTGGTCGGCATGCAGCAGGAAGATGCGATCCATGGCACGGGCCAGTACAGGATTCACTTCGTACTCTTCACAGGGAGTAGCAAACATCATGTGCAGGAAATTGCCGCCGTAACCCAGGTCATTGCGTGGGTAAACGAATGGCTGGCCGATGGAGTATTTGTAGGTCATGGCTGCCAGGGTAGGCATTTTGGAAATCAGGCGATAGGCACAGATTTCACGGTGACGTTCGTTAGTGATGTCCAGTGAATCGTGATAGAAGGCCGAGAGAGCGCCTACTACGCCGCACATCACGGCCATGGGGTGAGCGTCGCGACGGAAACCGGAGAATAGATCCACCATTTGTTCATGAATCATGGTATGACGCATGATGGTGTCTTCAAAATGCTTCTTCTCTTTACTGTCTGGAAGTTCGCCATAAACCAGCAGGTAGCAGGTTTCCAGGTAGTCAGAGTGTTCAGCAAGCTGCTCAATAGGGTAGCCACGGTGCAGTAGTACACCCTTTTCACCATCTATGTAGGTGATCTTTGACTCGCAGGAAGCTGTAGATACAAAACCAGGGTCGTATGTGAACAGACCATTGGCAGTCAGGCTGCGAACATCAACAACATCTGGGCCCAGAGACCCGGTATGTACAGGAAGTTCCAGTTGTTTGCCGTCAATCGAGAGGGTTGCTTTCTTTTCAGCCATCATAGGCTCCTGTCTTGCCGTTTATTCTGTCGTTATCGTCTTCTCGGACCCATAATTATTATGCGCACAGAATAAGTTTTTTTTGGTTGGGGCCCTTTACGGTTCGACCACTATAGGGCCAGAAATTTGTTTGTCAAACATGTGTATCTTTGAAAAAGTCTGCGCAATAAGTTCAGAGGTCTATAGTAAATTTGCTTAGAGGGTTAATCAATTGTAATTGAAAACCGAACTGTTTATACTTCACAGCCGAAGTCGTGGAGGGCTTCATGAGGGGGGGTGAGAAAAGAACGTTAACATGAATTAACGCGGTTTCTTAACCTGCATTCAGGGTAGCCTGTTCAGGCAAGCCTGATAAAAGAGGGCATGAACCCGAGTAGGTCATAACCTCTGGATATTGTTGCTGATTCAGCTGTGCACGCCTCGGGCGTTGGGACAAAAAACGTGAATAGCAAAAGACCTGTCAATCTAGACATAACCACAATTAAACTACCTCTGCCAGCGTATACCTCGATCCTGCACAGGATTTCGGGAATATTGCTGTTTGTCGGGGTGGGTTTCCTGCTCTATGCACTGGATCTGTCGCTGTCTTCAGAACAGTCCTTTGCGGAACTGAAAGCACTCATGTCGGGTGGCCTGGTCAAATTTATTGTCTGGGTGCTGCTTTCCGGACTGATCTACCACTTTGTTGCCGGTGTCAAGCATCTGTTAATGGATGTCGGTATTGGTGAAGGTAAGGAGTCAGGCAAGGCTGGTGCGATCATTACCATTGTTTTATCAGCTGTACTGATTGTGCTCGCGGGGGTGTGGGTATGGTAACAAATATTACCAACTTGTCCCGAAGTGGACTCTACGACTGGATGTTGCAGAGGCTGTCTGCCATCATTCTGGCTGCGTACACCTTGTTTATAGGTGGCTATGTTCTCATAAATCCCGGTCTGGATTTTCAGCAATGGAGCGGCCTGTTTGAACAGACCTGGATGAAGGTGTTTACCTTGCTCGCCATTCTGTCCATTGCTGCCCACGCCTGGGTGGGAATGTGGACAATAGCCACTGACTACCTGAATGCTCGTGCATTTGGGAATAAGTCTGTTTTGATTCGTTTCCCCTTCCAGCTGATCTGTTTTGTGGCAGTATTCAGTTACATCGTCTGGGGCATTCAAATTCTCTGGGGTAATTGATCTATGTCAGCTCTTCGCACACTGACTTACGACGCCATCGTAATCGGCGGCGGTGGCGCTGGCATGCGCGCTGCTCTGCAACTGACCCAGGCCGGTATCAAAACGGCCTGTGTGACCAAGGTGTTTCCAACTCGTTCTCATACTGTATCTGCCCAGGGTGGCATTACCTGTGCCATTGCCAGTGCAGATCCACAGGATGACTGGCGCTGGCATATGTTCGACACCGTCAAAGGTTCGGACTACATCGGTGACCAGGATGCAATCGAGTATATGTGTTCTGTAGGTCCCCAGGCTGTATTTGAACTGGAACATATGGGGCTGCCTTTTTCTCGTACTGAGGAAGGGCGTATCTATCAGCGACCATTCGGTGGCCAATCCAAAGAATTTGGCAAGGGCGGTCAGGCTGCTCGTACCTGTGCAGCTGCTGACCGCACAGGTCATGCTCTTTTGCATACACTCTATCAAGCCAACCTGAAAGGTGGTACTACATTCCTGAATGAATGGTACGCCGTTGATCTGGTGAAGAATCAGAATGGTCAGGTGGCGGGTGTTATCGCGATTTGCATGGAAACGGGCGAAACCGTTTATGTCAAATCCAAGGCAACTGTTATGGCTACAGGCGGTGCCGGACGTATCTATGCTTCCACCACTAACGCCCTGATCAATACCGGCGATGGTATTGGTATGGCTTTGCGTGCCGGCTTCCCGATGCAGGACATGGAGATGTGGCAGTTCCATCCAACCGGTATTCACGGTGCGGGGGTGCTGGTGACTGAGGGCTGCCGTGGTGAAGGTGGTTACCTGATCAACAGTGAAGGTGAACGTTTCATGGAGCGTTATGCGCCTAATGCCAAAGACCTTGCTGGTCGTGACGTAGTAGCCCGTTCCATGATTCTGGAAATTCTGGAAGGGCGTGGCTGTGGACCGGATAAGGACCACGTGTTGCTGAAGCTGGATCATCTGGGTGAAGAAACTCTGAATCTGCGTCTGCCAGGCATCTGTGAACTGTCCAAGACATTTGCACATGCTGATCCGGTTAAAGTGCCTGTTCCGGTTGTACCAACCTGTCACTACATGATGGGTGGTATTCCGACCAACGTGGGTGGTCAGGCTCTGTTCCCGGATGCTGAAGGTAACGACAAAGTTGTAGAAGGTCTTTACGCCTGTGGTGAAGCCGCATGTGTATCTGTTCACGGTGCTAACCGCCTGGGTGGTAACTCCCTCCTGGATCTGGTCGTGTTTGGCCGTGCAGCGGGTATCCAGATCGAGAAAAACCTGAGAGAGGGTTTCGACGGTGTTGATGCTTCTGACAGTGATATTGAAGCGGCCATGTCCCGTCTGGATCGGCTGAACAAGTCCGGTAGCGGTGAAAAGGTTGCCGACGTCCGTAAGGATTTGCAGAGCATCATGCAGCTGTACTTCGGTGTATTCCGTGAAGGCGATAGTATGCAGGAAGGTCTGAAGAAACTGAATGAGCTGGGTGAGCGTCTGGAAAATACTCACCTTGAAGACAAGAGTCAGGCATTTAATACAGCCCGCATTGAAGCTCTTGAACTCGAGAATCTCTATGAAGTAGCTTATGCCACAGCGGTTTCTGCCGAAGAGCGTAAGGAGTCTCGTGGAGCACACGCCCGGAACGACTTTACCGAGCGTGATGATGAAAACTGGTTGGCACATTCTCTGTATTTTCCGGCTGAAAAACGGGTCGGCAAGCGTCAGGTTAACTTTGCACCTAAAACTATGGACGCTTTTCCACCGAAAGCCAGAACCTACTGAGGAGGAGGCAGGAATATGTTGGGTAGTTCGTTAAGTGTTAGCGTCTATCGCTACAACCCGGAGTCTGACTCCAAACCTTACATGAAAGACATTGTGGTGGATATTCCTGAAGGCAAAGACCTGATGGTGCTCGATGTCTTGAACCTGATCAAGGAAAAGGACGAAACATTAGTGTATCGTCGCTCCTGTCGTGAAGGTGTTTGCGGCTCCGATGGTATGAGCATTAATGGTACCAATGGTCTGGCTTGCGTAACTTCTCTTTCGGAAGCTATGGGCAGCAAGAAGAAATTGATTTTGCGTCCCTTGCCTGGTCTGCCAGTCATCCGTGACTTGATTGTGGATATGAGCCTTTTCTATAAACAGTACGAAAAGATCAAGCCCTTCTTGATCAATGAAGAGCCTGCGCCGGCCATAGAGCGTCTGCAGAGTCCTGAAGATCGTGAGAAGCTGGATGGCCTGTATGAGTGCATTCTCTGTGCATGTTGCTCCACAGCATGTCCATCTTTCTGGTGGAATCCAGACAAGTTTGTTGGTCCATCCGGTCTCCTGCAGGCATATCGTTTTCTGGCTGACAGCCGTGATACTGCGACTCAGGAACGTCTTGCGGATCTGGATGACCCGTTCAGCGTTTTCCGTTGCCGTGGTATCATGAACTGTGTGGCTGTGTGTCCAAAAGGTCTGAATCCAACCAAGGCAATTGGTCATATTAAACAGATGCTGTTTGATAGTGCATCCTGATCGGTTACTCTATAAAGTGGATTTAAGAGATTAAACAGACAACAGGGGGCTCTTTTATTGCTGCATAAGAGACTCCCTGGAAGAGGAAGTTGTCGGGGAACTCGTTATCAGATTAATTTGAGGCTGGTCCGATGACGTGAAATGTGCGAATGTTGTGTGAGCGTACGTTTTTTGCTATCAGCAGTATCTACACTGGTTTTCAAAACTGATTTTCAACACAAAGGGTCTGAGGCTGGCGCCAGAAGTCTGGAGAAGCTGATGATCCAAAGAAAATTTCTGACTATAGTTGCGCTGTCGCACGAATTAAGTGGAACTGTAGTTTATTCTAAGCTTGGCTGACTACTGACTCTCTAAACCAATGAAGGGCAGGTCAGGCAGGTTTTATCAGCGGGACGGCCGGTCAATCACCGGTCTATCTGTGGAGTTTGAATAAGCGGGGGAGGCGAAAGCCCCGGTGTTCAGCGTTCTGCCTGTCAGGACAACAGACAGCAGGCCACAGTGCGACTCTCATGATTAGACAGCCCTTCATTCACGGGGTAGTGATGATGCAAGAAGGTGTGATGCAGCAAATGTGGGATACTTCACATATTTCCGGGGGGAATGCTGCATACGTCGAAGAACTTTACGAACAATTCCTTCGCGACCCGAATTCGGTCTCTGAGGAGTGGCGTGATTATTTTGAAAAACTTCCTCAGGTCAATGGTGGTGGTCCGGATGTACCTCATTCCACCATCCAGGAGAATTTTGTCTTAATGGCGCGCCAGCGTCAAAGCACCCGCCCAATCCAAGCCGGCACCATTTCCAGCGATCATGAGCGCAAGCAGATTCAGGTGTTGCGTTTGATCAGTGCCTTCCGAATCCGGGGGCATCAACTGGCCAGAATCGACCCATTGGGTTGTATGCAGCGTGAACAGTTTCCCGATCTGAGTCTTGAGTATCATGGGCTGAGCGAAGCAGATCTGGATACTGAATTCCAGACCAGTACCATTTTTATCGGTAAAGAGCGGGCGACGCTGCGTGAGATTATCGATTCTCTCATGGCCACCTACTGCGGTTCCATTGGTGTTGAGTACATGCACATTGTCAACACTGGAGAGCGTCGCTGGTTCCAAAGCCGCATGGAAAGTGTTCGAGGTCGTCCGGATTTGGGCCTTGAAGGCAGGCAGCATCTGCTGGAACGCCTGACTGCGGCAGAAGGTCTGGAAAAATACCTGGGAACCAAGTACCCGGGCACCAAACGTTTTGGTTTGGAAGGAGCGGAATCACTGATTCCTATGCTGGACGAAATTATCCAGCGCTCCGGTTCCTACGGCGCCAAGGAAATCGTGATCGGCATGGCACATCGTGGTCGCCTCAACGTACTGGTTAATATTCTCGGAAAGAACCCTTCCGAGCTGTTTGACGAGTTCGAGGGTAAGAAAATGGCCGATACCGGCTCCGGTGACGTGAAGTACCACCAGGGCTTCTCCTCCAACGTCATGACGCCGGGTGGTGAAGTTCACCTGGCATTGGCATTCAACCCTTCTCATCTGGAAATTGTGTCCCCTGTTGTGGAAGGCTCTGTGCGTGCTCGTCAGGATCGTCGTAACGATACAGCCCGTGGTCAGGTTATACCAATTGCCATTCACGGTGATGCCGCTTTTGCTGGTCAGGGGGTTGTCATGGAAACCCTGCAGATGTCCCAGACCCGTGCTTATAAGACCGGTGGTACTCTGCATATTATCGTCAACAATCAGGTGGGTTTTACAACCAGCAAACAGGAAGATGCTCGTTCTACAGAGTACTGCACGGATGTAGCCAAGATTGTGGGTGCTCCTATCCTTCATGTGAATGGTGATGACCCTGAAGCCGTCCACTTTGCGACCAAAATGGCGCTTGATTACCGAATGGAATTCAAGCGCGATGTTGTTATTGACCTGGTCTGCTACCGTCGCCGTGGACACAATGAGGCCGATGAACCTTCCGGTACACAGCCACTGATGTATCAGATTATCAAGAGTCACAAGACTACCCGTGATCTGTATGCAGAGAGACTGGTGGCAGCAGGCGTCATGGATGCAGAGAAGGACAAGGCGCTGGTAGACAGCTACCGTAATGCTCTGGACAACGGTGGTCATGTTGTTAAGTCGCTGGTAAAAGAACCCAACAAAGAACTGTTTGTTGATTGGGCTCCTTATCTGGGACATGAATGGACTGCGCGTCACGATACCCGCGTAGCCCTGGCTACACTGCAGGGGCTGGGTCAGAAGCTGTGCAAGGTACCTGAGGGTTTTGTCGTTCAGCGCCAGGTCAGCAAGATTATTGATGATCGACTGAAAATGGCTGCGGGAGCACAATCCATTAACTGGGGTGCAGCTGAAACATTGGCATACGGTACCCTGATTATGGAAGGTCATCCGGTACGTATTACCGGTCAGGATGTTGGTCGAGGCACTTTCTCTCACCGTCATGCTGTGCTGCATAATCAGAAAGACGGGTCTACCTATGTACCGCTGGCCAATATCTCCGAAAATCAGCCTGACTTCCAGATCTGGGACTCTTTGCTCTCGGAAGAGGCTGTGCTGGCTTTTGAATATGGTTATGCAACTACGACACCAGGCGCACTGGTTATCTGGGAAGCCCAGTTTGGTGACTTTGCTAACGGCTGTCAGGTTGTTATTGACCAGTTTATTACCAGTGGTGAGCACAAGTGGGGTCGTCTCTGTGGTCTGACCATGCTGTTGCCTCACGGTTATGAAGGTCAGGGTCCGGAGCACTCTTCAGCCCGTCTTGAGCGTTATCTGCAACTGTGTGCTGAGCACAATATCCAGGTGTGTGTGCCAACCACTCCGGCTCAGGTGTTCCACATGCTGCGTCGTCAGGTGTTGCGTCCGCTGCGCAAGCCATTAATCGCTTTTACTCCAAAGAGCCTGCTCAGGCACAAGTTGGCAGTTTCCACTTTGGAAGAACTGGCTGAAGGAAGCTTCCAGACCATCATTCCAGAGATTGATGAACATGAAACAGCCGAAATTACCCGTCTTATCATGTGCAGCGGTAAGGTCTACTACGATCTGCTTGAGTATAAGCGTGCAAATGAACTGAAAAATTCAGTCATCATTCGTATCGAGCAGCTGTATCCTTTTCCTCAGGATGACCTGGATGAGGTGATTGCGCGCTATCCAAACCTGAAGGATGTTGTCTGGTGCCAGGAAGAGCCCATGAATCAGGGCGCCTGGTATTGCAGCCAGCATCATATGCGCCGTGCTCTCGATAATCACACTAACAACTTGCGTCTGGCTTATTCAGGTCGTGAAGCTTCTGCGGCACCCGCTTGTGGTTATATGTCCAAGCATGTTGAAGAGCAACAAAAGCTGGTAAAAGACGCTTTTAACGTTTAATTGATGATGCCCCGGCAGCTCCGGGGCGATAGGTCGCAACCCCGAAAGGATCCATAATGGCCACTGAAATAAAAGCACCAACGTTTCCGGAATCTGTCGCTGACGGTGTGGTTGCCACTTGGCACAAGAAGCCCGGAGAAGCTTGCTCTCGTGATGAGCTGCTGGTCGATATAGAGACCGATAAAGTAGTGCTGGAAGTTGTTGCTCCAGCGGATGGCGTGCTGAAAGAGATTCTCAAGAATGAAGACGACACGGTCCTGAGCGAAGAGGTTATTGCCGTTTTTGAAGCCGGTGCAGCGGCTGCAGCCTCCGCTCCAGCGGTTGAATCAGCGTCGGTAACCAATGAAGTGCCTGCTAGTACGGAAGAGCCAATTTTGAGCCCCGCTGCTCGAAAGATCGCTAATGAAAAAGGCATTGACCCTACGACTATTTCCGGCACTGGCAAGGGCGGTCGTGTCACCAAGGAAGACGTCGTTCGTCATGCAGAGCAGCGGCCAGCTCAGATAGCTGTTCCTGCTCCAGCAGTCCAGGCTTCTTCTGCTCCTGTAGTAGAAGCTACCACTCCGGTATTTGCTGGTGAGCGCACGGAAAAACGTGTACCAATGACACGTCTGCGTGCTAGAGTTGCACAGCGTCTGGTAGAAGCACAGCAGACAGCCGCCATGCTGACCACTTTTAATGAGGTCAACATGAAGCCGGTTATGGAACTGAGAGCCCGTTATAAAGATCAGTTCGAGAAGCGTCACGGTGTCCGTCTCGGATTCATGTCCTTCTTTGTCAAAGCCTGTGCTGAAGCCCTGCGTCGTTATCCTGCAGTTAATGCCTCCATTGATGGTAATGATATCGTTTACCACGGCTATCAGGATATTGGCGTTGCTGTGTCCAGCGATCGTGGTCTGGTAGTACCTATTCTGCGTAATGCTGAAAACATGAGCCTGGCCGACGTTGAGGCGAAAATCCGTGAATACGGTAAAAAAGCCCAGGGTGGCAAGCTGGATATTGAGGACATGACCGGTGGAACTTTTACTATTTCCAACGGCGGTGTGTTTGGTTCGCTCTTGTCTACACCGATTCTGAATCCACCTCAGTCCGCCATTCTGGGTATGCACAAAATTCAGGAGCGCCCCATGGCCGTTAACGGTCAGGTGGAGATTCTACCCATGATGAATCTGGCTTTGTCCTATGACCACAGGTTGCTGGATGGCAAGGAAGCAGTCACTTTCCTCGTTACCATCAAGGAACTTTTGGAAGATCCAGCCAGAATCCTGCTGGAATTGTAAGTTTTCATGGGTTATGCGGCGGCTCAAAAGGCCGCCATTCTCATTTTCTTGGAATAGAAGATATGGCAAATCAGTTTGACGTTGTTGTCATCGGAGCAGGTCCTGCAGGTTATGTTTGTGCAATTCGTGCAGCGCAGCTGGGCCTTAAGACTGCTTGTATTGAAAAGTGGACTGATGACAAAGGCAAAACAGCTCTGGGCGGAACCTGCCTGAATGTAGGTTGCATTCCCTCCAAAGCGCTGCTGGACAGCTCTCACAAATTTGTTGAAGCTCAGAAAGACTTCAAGCTGCACGGTATCAATCACTCTGGTGTGGAAATGGACGTGCCGCAAATGATCGCCCGCAAGAGCAAGATCGTTAAAACCCTCACTACTGGCGTCGGTGGTCTGTTTAAAGCAAATGGTGTGACTCTGCTGGAAGGCGCTGGTAAAGTACTGGCGAATAAGCAGGTTGAGCTGACTAAGGCTGATGGCACTGTTGAAGTTTATGAAGCGGGTAATGTTGTCATTGCTACTGGCTCCCGTCCGGTAGAAATACCCCCAGCACCGACTGATGGTGATTTGATTGTTGATTCCACCGGTGCCCTCGAATTTCAGGAAACACCCAAACGTCTGGGGGTTATTGGAGCAGGTGTTATCGGTCTTGAACTGGGTAGCGTTTGGGGTCGCCTTGGCTCTGAAGTCATTGTTCTGGAAGCCATGGATCGTTTCCTGGCAGCTGCCGACGAGCAGATCTCCAAAGAATCCATGAAAATCTTCAAGAAGCAGGGACTGGACATCCGTCTGGGTGCCCGTGTCACTGGTTCTGAAATCAAGGGCAATGAAGTACACGTTACCTATGCGGATTCTGATGGCAGTGAACAGGTTGTTGTATTCGACAAACTGATTGTTGCTGTAGGCCGTCGTCCATACACAGAGAGCCTGCTGGCTGCAGATTGTGGTGTGAACATGGATGAGCGTGGCTTTATTTTTGTTGATGATCACTGTGCTACTGACGTACCCGGTGTATACGCCGTTGGTGATGTAGTTCGTGGTCCAATGTTGGCGCACAAGGGCAGTGAAGAAGGCATCATGGTTGCTGAAATCATTGCTGGCCAGAAAGGCCATATGAACTACGATTTGATTCCTTCTGTGATCTATACCCATCCTGAAATTGCATGGGTGGGCAAGACCGAGCAGGAACTGAAAGCCGAAGGTGCTGATTACAAAGTAGGTACCTTCCCATTTGTAGCCAGTGGTCGTGCTCTGGCTGCTAACGAGACGGAAGGAATGGTTAAGGTTATTGCTGACAAGGTAACTGACCGTGTCCTGGGTGTGCACGTAGTAGGCCCGAGCGCTGCTGAATTGGTTCAGCAGGGAGTTATTGCCATGGAGTTTGCTGCCAGCACTGAAGACCTGGCTCTGACTATCTTCTCTCACCCCACACTGAGTGAAGCTTTGCACGAAGCCGTTCTGGCTGTAGACGGTCATGCGATTCATATTCCTAATCGTAAGCGTCGCTAATTGAGTGTCCGGGAATGACTTACTGGTGTGCGGAATACCCACTTATAGCAGTAAGCTTTCTCAATCAAAAACTGATGCGAAGAAGTGTCAGAGGGAATCTTGGCCTGTAGGACTTAAGACAATTTCATATTGAAAGTACAAGTTAGACAGGCGTCAGGACCCAAAGTTTAATTTCGATGCCTTAAGGGTTGGGGTCGAAACAAAGAAACCTTTTTATCCACGGATGTGGATAGGAATTTGATTAAAACAACAATGGTATTGTCAGTATGAATCTCCATGAATATCAGGGTAAGCAGCTGTTTGCTGAATATGGCCTGCCGGTATCCAAGGGTATTGCCTGCGATACACCGGAAGAAGCAGTTGCAGCCGCAGACCAGATTGGCGGAAATCAGTGGGTTGTTAAAGCACAGGTTCATGCAGGTGGCCGCGGTAAGGCTGGCGGCGTAAAGCTGGTTAGCTCCAAGGATGAAATTCGTGAATTTGCCGAGAACTGGCTTGGTAAGAATCTGGTCACTTACCAGACAGACGAAAATGGTCAACCAGTTAGCAAAATTCTGGTAGAAAATTGCACCGACATCGCTCAGGAACTTTATCTGGGTGCTGTTGTAGACCGTTCTACCCGTCGGATCGTTTTCATGGCCTCCACTGAAGGTGGCGTTGAAATCGAGAAGGTGGCAGAAGAAACGCCAGAAAAGATTCTGAAGGCGACTATTGACCCTCTGGTCGGCGCTCAGCCCTATCAGGGTCGTGAACTCGCTTTCAAACTGGGTCTAAACGCTATTCAGGTTAAGCAGTTTACCAAGATCTTCCTGGGTCTGGCGAAACTGTTCCAGGATCTGGATTTGGCTCTGCTGGAAATCAATCCATTGGTTATCACTGAAGCTGGCGATCTGCATTGCCTGGATGCCAAGCTGAACATTGATAGCAACGCTCTTTACCGTCAGCCTCGTCTGAAGACCATGCACGATCCTTCTCAAGAAGACGCCCGTGAAGCCCACGCTGCTCAGTGGGAACTGAACTACGTAGCCCTGGATGGTAACATCGGCTGCATGGTAAACGGCGCTGGTCTGGCTATGGGTACCATGGACATCGTTAAACTGTCCGGTGGTGCTCCAGCAAACTTCCTGGACGTGGGTGGCGGTGCTACCAAAGAACGTGTCAGTGAAGCTTTCAAGATTATTCTGTCAGACGATAGTGTTAAAGCGGTACTGGTTAACATCTTCGGCGGCATCGTTCGCTGTGACCTGATTGCTGACGGCATCATCGGTGCAGTGAAAGAAGTCGGCGTTGAAGTGCCTGTTGTCGTGCGTCTGGAAGGCAACAACGCTGAGCTGGGTGCTCAGAAACTGGCTGAAAGTGGACTCGATATTATCGCTGCAAGCAGTCTCTCCGACGCTGCAGACCAGGTAGTAAAAGCAGCGGAGGGTAAATAAGAATGAGTGTCCTGATTAATAAAGAGACCAAAGTGATCTGCCAGGGCTTTACTGGCTCTCAGGGAACTTTCCACTCCGAACAGGCGATTGCCTACGGCACTCGTATGGTTGGTGGTGTTACTCCTGGTAAGGGTGGTCAGGAGCATCTGGGTCTGCCTGTATTCAACACGGTTGCTGAGGCAGTCGCTACAACCGGCGCTGAAGCTTCTGTAATCTACGTGCCCGCCGCTTTCTGTAAGGATTCCATCCTCGAAGCTGCTAATGCCGGTATTAAGTTGATTGTCTGCATTACTGAAGGTATTCCAACTCTGGATATGTTGGACTGTAAGGTTCGCTGTGATGAGCTGGGTGTTACTCTGATTGGTCCTAACTGCCCGGGTGTTATCACTCCGGGCGAGTGTAAGATCGGCATTATGCCAGGCCACATACATAAACCAGGTAAAGTCGGTATTGTTTCCCGTTCCGGGACCCTCACTTATGAAGCCGTTAAGCAGACCACTGACTTTGGTTTTGGTCAGTCCACCTGTGTCGGTATCGGTGGTGACCCGATTCCTGGCTCCAACTTCATCGACATCCTGAAGCTGTTTCAAGAAGATCCACAGACTGAAGCGATTGTTATGATCGGCGAAATCGGTGGTACAGCTGAAGAAGAAGCGGCTGCTTACATAAAAGAGAATGTAACCAAGCCGGTTGTCTCCTACATTGCCGGTGTTACTGCACCTTCAGGTAAGCGTATGGGTCATGCGGGTGCAATTATTTCTGGTGGTAAAGGGACTGCTGACGAGAAGTTTGCTGCTCTGGAAGAAGCTGGTGTTAAAACCGTCCGCTCTCTGGCAGAAATCGGTCAAGCTCTGAAAGAGAAAGCAGGTTGGTAAGAGTCCTATCTGATCAGTTTTGACTCATTATACGGCTCATCTCAGAGGAGATGAGCCGTTTTTTTAGTGATTTCCTGAGTGACCGCCCTCCTGTTTACCTGCATCCTATCGGGATTTCGGAATATCGCTATAGGCTGAAGCCGCTCAATGGCACATAGTTTCGCGTTTATCTCCACCCTCAGGGAATTCTACAGTGGATAAACCGAATCTGAATCCTGATAAATACAGTTTTGCGAAGGCCCTCAGGCCTTTTTCCTTTTCTGTTGCACTGATCACTTGTGGATTAGGGATCGCCGTGGCTTTCTCAAAGGGAGAGGGTGATATTGCAAGTGCTGTGGCTGTTATGATTGCGGGTATTTTATTACAGGCAGCCAGTAATCTGGCCAATGATCATGCTGACTTACATTTCTGGAATGGCAAGACAGGCCAATTGGCAGAGCAGGTGATTCAGCAGATTCGCAGGAACTTTGCTTTTGCCGGTCTTTTTGCCCTGGTAGCAACTGCCATAGGACTCTGGCTTGTCTGGAAAACAGGCTGGCCTTTATTTCTAATGGGGCTTTTTGGTGTTACTGCAGGGTACTTCTATACAGGAGAGCCTGTCGTCTATAAACATCTCGGTCTGGGGGTTCCAGCCGTTTTCCTTCTAACTGGGGTGCTGATGGTAAGCGGGTCTTATTATGCGGTTGCTGGTGTCTGGGATAATAAGCTGCTTTGGGTTTCTATACCGGTAAGTCTTTTAACTGCTGCCCTACTGGTGTCGAATGAAATTCGTGACTATCTGGAAGATCAGTCTTCCAGTATCCGAACCCTGACTGTCAGAATAGGGTTTGATGTGGGCAGGATATTCTACGCTGTATTGTTGCTGTCGGTATACCCGATCAGCTATTACCTCTACCTGAATAACTTACTGATAAACCCCGCTTATCTGATATTTTCGTTGTTACTCATCTGGCAACCGATTAAATTGTTAAAATGTTCACCAGGTGATTGTGAGTTAAACAAATTGCCGCCTATGACTGGGTGTTTTTTTCTGGTGTTCGGCATCTGCTTTATATTGAGCGTGATTAGACTTTCTTGATAATGAATTTAGGCCAAAGGACTCTCTATTGAAAAATTTAGAGTGGCGAAGTAAATGCAATTTTGAACAAGGATCAGGATAGACGACTTTTTTCTTTTTTATTGTCAGTTTTTTGAAAATAAGAAGTCAAAAGTTTGCAAATAATTTTAACGCAGTAAGCCTTTTATGAAAAATAGAAAAAACCAGATTTCATAATCTGGCTTTTTCTAACTCGCTCTTATTACTTGAATTCAGCATCAGTCTCCACTTTGCCAAGCTTTTTTATCTTTCTTACGCAGATCAAAGGCTTCTGGTTCGAACAGGGTAGATGGCTCTTCCGGTAGCATGTCAGGTGCCTTTTTATTGTGCTGAATCACTTTCAATTTGGTGTAACGGTCTTTGGTTGCTTTAGCCAGTGTTTCAGAGTTTCTCATGATGGTAGGTCTGATAAACAACATGAGATTTCGCTTCTGGTTCTTATCCTGCTCGAAGCGGAACAGGCTTCCGATGATAGGGATATCACCCAGTAGCGGGACTTTCTTCTTGGTCTGACTCTTGACGTTTTCAATCAGGCCACCAATGACTATCGTCTGGCCATCATCTACGAGAACGGTGGTTTTCAGAGTTCTGTTATTGAAGATCAGGTCATCATTCTTTAAAAGGGATTCTGAAGTACGAGTGTCCAGAGAAGAAACTTCCTGTTCCAGCTCTAGCCTGATGCCGTTTCCTTCACTGAGGTGAGGGGTGATCTTGAGCTTAATGCCGACATCCTTCCGGTCAGTCGTGGTGAACGGGTTATTACTGCCACCACCGGCTGAGGTTTGATAAGAGCCTGTCTTGATAGGAATATTCTGACCTACAAGGAATTCAGCTTCCTGATTGTCCAGCGTCAGCATACTGGGTGTAGAGAGAATGTCGTTGTTAGATCTTGAACTCAATGCAGATACCAGTACACCAAAATTATCCGCTCTCAAAGCCAGGGAGCCCAGGGTGATTGCCGTGTTATCGAGAATGTGTCCTGTTATGCTGCTCTTGTTGCCGACAACGGTTTTGGTTGATTTACCAGAAGGGTCGGTCTCGGTTGAGCCGCGAATGGTCTCTTTACCATCAATACCCCACTGGACACCCAGAGCATCATCTATACCGCCAGAGACTTCTACGATGACAGCTTCCAAAAGTACCTGGGATCTTGGGACGTCAAGCTGCCGAACGATATGCTCCATCTCTGCAAGAGTGTCCGGGTCAGCAATCATGATAAGGGCGTTCTGAGATTCGTCGGCTTTAACGAACACGTTCGGTGCTGCACCGGAACCCTTGCTTTTTCCGGAAGGCTGACCTTTGGTCTGAACCCTCGGAACAGAGGGGTGCTGTGGAACAGGCTGTTGTGATGAAGCAGAAGAATTGGATTTCTTTTCCTGACTCTCCTGAATCGTAGTAGATGCTTCTGCAAGGATTTCTGAAATATTCTTGGCGTCGCCGTAGCTGAGGAAGATCACCTTGGTAGTGGACTTGCGAATGCCTTCCTTGTCCAGTGTATCTACCAGTTTCCTGACTCTCTGGCGCTTGCTGGAGTTACCTTTGATGACCAGACGGTTGCTGCGCTCATCAGCAATGACCTGCAGTCCGCTTGGCATTTGTCCCTTGGCAGCTATCAGTGTGTCCTGAATGATTTTGGAAACATCACCCACCCAGGCATGCTTCAACTGAAGCACTTCGTAATCATTATTACCTGTCTTGTCCAGCTCCCTCACCAGCTTGGTGATACGCTCAACGTTGTCTGCAAGGTCACTGACTATGACAGCGTTACTGGATGCGGAAGCGGCTGCGTGCCCATACTGGGCGATCAGAGGGCGAATAATGGGAATCAGTTCAATAGCCGATACACTGTGAAGTTCCAGGACTCGTGTGGTCATGACAGCATTACGTGGCTTCTGATTCCCACTGGGAGAGCTGGTTTTTGCTGTAGTACTGGGCACTATATTGATGATGTTGCCCTTGGGTATCACGGCGTAGCCATTAGCTGACAGTACTTCGAGGAAAACATCGTAAACTTCGTCGCTGCTCAACGGTTTGGAAGAAATAACCGTTACAGTGTTACCCCCCTTGATTCTGGGGTCTATGACGAAGGTCTCACCAGTGATTTTGGCGATTTGGCCAATAAATTCACGAATGTCAGCATTCTGATGATTCAGAGTCCACTTCTTGTCCCTGACCGTTTCAGCCTTGAGGGCTTTTGTGGGAGGGGTCGCAGCCAGATTGACTGCAGCGGTTTCAGCAGAAGGGGCCGCTGATACATTGCTCTGAAGGCTAAGGGCAAGCAATGCAGCAAACAGAGGTCTGAAGGCCATGCATACAAATGGACAGTCTTTAGTTTTCATCACTTAACCATATGAAAAAGTTTTAATTCTTGTATCAAATCCCTTGATTAGCCTGCTGAAGTTTGTCTCTCAACTCCTGCATGCGCTGTTCAAGTGATTTTCCATCCGGCTCCTGAGTGAAACCGGGGCGTTCTGTGTTCTTATCCATAGTGTCTGTGGGGCTCTTGAATTCCTGCAAAGCCCTGTCATCTTTACCTGCATCCGGAAAATAAAGGATTTCAAGCTGGCCGTTGCGACTTAAAACCACATGATCTGAATGCACTTCCCTGAGTATGGCGCCACCGGGCAGGGTGTCTTGGATGCCATAAAGCTTGTCCTGATTATTGCCTTGGATAATAGCACTTGAATACTTATTCTTCTGGTCACGTTCTCCAAGAGTACCTCTGAGTACCAGATTTAACTTTGTTTTAGGCATATCGGCGGACTGTTTAGCGACTTCAGGCTGATGATTGGCACCAAAGAGTAATTCGAAGTCTTTAGGAGTAAGAACTTTTTCTTTTGGTTGATCTTGGTACACTTGTTCATAATCATCAAAAGCGTCTTCTTTAGCCAGTGATTCATAAATGATATATGACTGAGCGCCTAATGAAACAATCATGGTGATCGCCAGAAGGCTGGTCAGTGCTATACGATTTTTTCGATGGCCCCATTTTAAGTAGGTGGCCATGACCTCTGAATTCATACTGTTCTCTAATTTCTCTATTTAATGTGCACTTGATTAAGGAAAGCGTTATGGGTCATGGGCTATTCTTAAACTAAATAAAGCATAAGAGTGCTATTTTTAAAAGCTGATGCTTTCACCAAAAACAGTTTCCAATTAATCGTTTTCGATCAGGAATATCTTTTGGATCAAAAAGTTGGGTTTGTTCTTGAATCATTTTTAAAATTCAGTTGTAAAATTTGGATAATGGATCACACTTCCTGTGACGTGCTTGAAGAATAATTCAATTTCCAGGGTTCAGAGCAAAAAATATCGGATTGTTTCTGGTTGTCCTCGATCAACCTAATAGAAGTTCTGGAATTATTAATTATCCAAGGAGTTAGCCTTGACTGACACAGCCAGCCTTCCAGAAGATCCGGCATCCCAAAATCAGGGACAGGTTTTGCATCGTCTGCCATTTACTTTTGCCAAAAGGCATGGGGTGGTGCTGGTCTGGGAGCAGGAACATCCGGTGCTCTATTTTCGCTCGGTACCTTCAGCTGATATCTTCTCTGAGGTCACACGAATAACCTGCCAGTCTCCTGTTTATCGCAAAGTGGGAGCGGACAGACTCTCTGAAGTCTTGTCCGAGTGTTATCACAATGACAGCTCCGAAGCTCTGCAGAATGCTGCCGGTATTAGTGATGATCTCGATCTGAGCAGCCTTGCTGAAGCAGTGCCAGTAACAGAAGACCTGCTTGAGCAGAGTGATGATGCCCCTGTGATTCGCCTGATCAACGCTTTATTGACGGAAGCGATCAAGGAAGGCGCATCGGATGTCCATATCGAAACCTTCGAAAGTAATCTGGTTGTCAGGCTGCGGGTGGATGGTGTTCTGAGAGAAATTCTCAGTCTGCAACGAACTCTGGCTGCACTCCTGGTCTCGAGAATCAAGGTTATGGCTCGTCTGGATATTGCTGAAAAACGCATTCCCCAGGATGGCCGTATCTCTCTGAAAGTTGCGGGTAAAGAGGTAGATGTCAGGGTTTCAACACTACCGTCCAGTAATGGGGAGAGAGTGGTACTGCGTCTTCTTGATAAGGCAGCCGGTCGTCTTGAACTGAAGCATCTGGGTATGGAAAATCAGGATCTCCAATGCGTATCCAGCCTGCTGGCCAAACCTTATGGCATTATTCTGGTCACGGGGCCTACCGGTTCCGGTAAAACCACCTCCCTCTATGGTTGCTTGACCTCACTGAATGATAAATGTCGAAATATTCTCACCGTAGAAGATCCCATCGAATACAACCTCGAGGGTATTGGCCAGACTCAGGTGAATACCAAGGTTGATATGACGTTTGCAAGGGGGCTGAGAGCTATTCTACGTCAGGACCCGGATGTGGTTATGGTGGGGGAAATACGCGATACCGAGACAGCTGAAATTGCCGTACAGGCCAGTTTGACCGGTCACCTCGTGTTATCGACACTTCATACCAATACTGCCATTGGTGCATTGACCCGTTTGCAGGATATGGGAATTGAACCTTTTCTCCTCTCTTCCAGCTTGCTGGGTGTGATAGCTCAGCGTCTGGTCAGAGTTCTCTGTAATCAATGTAAACAGCCCTACCATCCTGATGAGGCTGAATGCAGGGAGTTAGGGATAGAGGTAGTCAATGCGCCTGAACTATACCATGCAAAAGGCTGTAAAGATTGCAACCATAGTGGATACCGTGGACGGACTGGCATCTACGAAGTGGTCATGGTCGACGAGCAGGTCAGAAGAATGATTCATGCAGGAGAGGGAGAGCAGGTAATTACTGACTATGTCAGAAAGAGCTCTCCTGGCATAAGGGAAGATGGTGCCAAGAAAGTATTGGCTGGTCTGACAACACTGGAAGAAGTGCTCAGAGTGACCCAGAAAGATTAATCCGTATCGGAGGCGGATCACCGCACGACATGGCTGCATATGAATACATCGCCCTCGACCAGCAGGGCAAACAGCATAAGGGAACACTGGAAGCCGACAGTAACCGGCATGTCCGGCAGATGCTTCGTGATAAAGAGTTGACACCTCTATCGGTCAATCAGGTTTCAGAGCAGAAACAGAATGCCTCCGGTGGTTTGTCTACGTTCTTTCAACGCGGTGTTTCTGCTGTCGAGCTAGCGACTCTGACTCGTCAGTTAGCCACTCTCATTCAGGCGGCCATGCCCGTAGAGGAAGCGCTTTATGGTGTCGCTTCCCAGCAAGAAAAGCGTAGGCTTAAAAATATTTTGTTGGCGATTCGTTCCAGAGTGCTTGAAGGTTTCACATTGGCCCAGAGCCTTGAAGATTTTCCTCATATTTTCCCCCAGATGTTCCGGGCCACGGTGGCAGCCGGTGAACATGCCGGGTATTTGGATAAGGTACTGAATCGATTGGCGGACTACACCGAAGCCAGAATGAAATCCACCCAGAAAATTCAACAGGCTCTTTTGTACCCCATCATACTGTTGATGGCGGCTCTGGGGATCGTTAGTTTCCTTCTGGGCTATGTGGTGCCGGATGTCGTAAAGGTCTTCGTCGACACGGGTCAGGATTTGCCCGGCATTACGGTTGCGCTGATCGCCGCCAGTGAAGGATTCCAGACCTACTGGCCTGTCATTTTCGGTATTATTTTCTTTGGGATTGTCGCTTTCAGACAGGCGCTGAAGAGGCCGGCTGTCCGGATGTCATGGGATCGTTTCTTTTTACGCTTACCCATTCTTGGCCGCTTTAGTAGAACATTAAGTGCTGCAAGGTTTGCCAGTACTTTGAGCATACTCACCCGAAGCGGTGTTTCGCTGGTGGAAGCCCTGATCATTGCGTCACAGGTTATTGATAACCGTGCAATTTGTGATGCGGTTAAAGATGTTGCCCGAAGGGTCAGTGAAGGTTCCAGCCTGAACCGAGCCTTGGCTGAAACCGGTTATTTCCCACCTTTGATGCTTCACATGATTGGCAGTGGTGAATCGACAGGTGAGCTGGACGAAATGCTGGACAGAACCGCCCAGAATCAGCAGATGGAGCTGGATGGAAGAATATCCCTCCTGCTCGGGCTTTTTGAACCCTTAATGTTGGTGGTTATGGGCGGTGTAGTCATGGTGATTGTGTTAGCCATACTGTTGCCCATTCTTAACATGAATCAGCTTTTAAACTGAATGCGATGAGCATGGCTTTTACAGCAATGTTCGTAAAGGTCGAAACAGGACGTACACGACAGAATCTGCCGGTTGACTGACAGATTTCTGGAAATGGAGGCAGTGATCCCATTTCTCGGTACGGAATCCATTGATGAGGTCGTGAAAATGATGACAAGACAGGTACAAAGAGGATTTACCCTCATAGAGATAATGGTGGTTGTCGTGATCTTGGGGATATTGGCTGCCATGGTGGCGCCAAAAATTCTCAGCCGTCCTGATCAGGCCAAGATTACAGTGGCCAGGTCGGATATTGAAACGCTCTCCCAGGCGCTTGAATTATTCAGACTGGACAATGGCTTTTATCCTTCAACAGATCAGGGTCTGGATGCCCTGATCAAGAAGCCTACCATCGCTCCTGAGCCTAGAAACTGGAATCCGGAAGGCTATTTGAAGAAAGCTCCGGTTGACCCTTGGGGGAATGCCTACATTTATCTGCAGCCTGGTAATCATGGAAAATACGATCTCTATTCTCAGGGGGCTGATGGCCGTGAGGGCGGTGAAGGTCTTAATGCAGATATTACTAACTGGGAAGAGTCTTGAACTCGGTTCTGATATCGGATTAAACCTTTCAAAGTTAAAGGCGCTCAATGAACAGTATGGTATCGGAAGTAAGCAGAACAGGTAGTAACAAAAATCAGGGTTTTACTCTGGTCGAATTGCTTGTTGTCATTCTGATCATAGGCATATTGCTGGGTATTACGCTATTGAGCCCAATGACCGGCAATGTACAAAAAACAGTTCAGGAGCAGGCAGCAAGATTGCAGATTTTGTTCTCTCAGGTCAGGGACAAAGCGCTCCTGGATAATGCCGAATACGGTTTTTCCATTGATGAGAATGGGCGTTACTACTGGTGGGTATTGCCGCTGGAAAGTAATGAATGGATTGTGATTACAGAGACACCTTTTCAGCCTTATAGGATGCCGGAAAGTCTGGATGTTTATCTGTATACAGATGAGGACGATTTGCCCTTTCTCGAACCCACAGATGCCGGCCCTGATGTTGTGTTTTATTCAGACTATCAGGTGACCCCTTTTTCTCTATTCGTGATCCCCAGTGAAAACAAAAAGCAAAGGGTGGTGTTGATAACCGATGGCTTGTCCGATGTCGAAGTCGTCCGCTAGTGTTTTTGGTTTCACCCTTATTGAGGTGATGGTGGCTGTGGTTATTTTTGCTTTAGCCGCTTCCATGTTGATGCTGGCAGACGGTAACAGTATCCGCCAAACCCGCTATATGCAGGAAAAGGTTTTGGCTGCACAGCTGGCCGATCAGTCTCTGAGCCGTATCCAGGCAGAAAAAAACTGGCCTGATAAAGGGGTCAGGGGAAAGGTTGAAAACTATGTTGGGTATGACTGGTACGTTCGTCAAACCGTCAGGGATACCACTAAGAGAGACTTCAGAAAGATCGTTGTGGATGTCTTTGTGGGTGTTCAGAAGCCTGATGGTGACGATATTCCGATCTTCTCTCTGGAGTCCTATCTGAGGAAGCCCAGAAAATGAACGGAAGCAAAGGGTTTACACTGCTTGAGCTGATGATAGCCATAATGCTCTTTGCCATGATCAGTACGGCGGCCTACAAGTTGTTCGATTCAGTGAGTCGGGCTCAGCAGGTGACCGAAGGCATTCTGGACAGTTTGGATGAAATTCAGCGGGCGAAGCTGATTCTGGAGAAAGATCTGTTCCAGTTGGCGGCAAGACCGGTACGGGATGAATTCGGTGAGACTCTACCAGCCGTCAAGTCTCCCAGTCTTGATGGCTTTGTTCTGGAATTTACCCGTGCTGGCTGGCGTAACCCGCTGATGGAGCTGAGGAGCAACCTGCAACGAGTTGCTTATAACCTGGAAGACGATGAGCTGGTACGTTACTACTGGCTAATGTTGGACAGGGCTCCTGATCCGGTTCTGATTAGGCAGGTTATTCTCGACAATGTGCACGGATTGAAAGTCCGTTTTATGGACGAAAAGAAGCGCTGGAACAACAGCTGGCCACCGGAGAAAAAATCCCGGAGACCCAAACCAGCAATTGGAGCAAAGAAAACAGAAGATCTGCTGATGCCTCACGCAATAGAGCTGACGATGCAGCATGGAAATTTTGGAAAACTGGTAACGATTTTGCCAGCTCTGGATTACAAGTCCTCGAATGCTCATACAAAACCCGATCAGGAACAGGGTAAAGATCAGAAGAAAGCAGGGCGAATGTCTTTCATGCCAGAGCTGTATGAGAGTGACGATGAAGAAGGTGATGAGAAAGAGGATGAACGATGAGGCCAGTTAACCGGCAGCGTGGCATTGCCCTGATCTATGTGCTCCTGATCTTCGCCATGATTACCTTGATGGCTTCCCAGATGACGACCAGTCTCTGGCTCCATACTGAAAAAAACACCCATTATCTGGAGCGTATCCAGGCCAGACATCTGGCTTTGGGGGCTGAACACTATGTTGCTTTATTGCTAGAGCAGGATGCGGAAGAAGACAAGAAAAAGAAAAAAATCATGGATCACGAAAGTGAACGCTGGAATATACAGGAAGTGGGCTACGCCGTTGATCAGGGGGATATCGAGCTGGTCATTGTTGACGAAACCAGTCGGTTCAACCTGAACTGGCTCGCCGCAGATGCACTGGACGGACAAAAGTTTCGTGGAATGTTCGAGAACATACTGAAAAACCTGGGTCTGAATGTACAGATTGCCTCAGCCATCAAGGACTGGATTGATCATGATCAGGAACCCTCAGAAGACGGTGGAGAAGACAATAATTATCTGTCCATGGATCCGCCGAGAAGAACTTCTGATGCTCCGTTTGTTTCATTATCCGAGTTAAGACTGATTCAGGGCGTTGGTATTGATGAGTTTGAGTTGTTAGCCCCCCTGGTAACCGCTTTGCCAGACACTACCAGGATCAACGTCAACACAGTGCTGCCTGAAGTAATGCGTTCGCTGTCAGATAAACTCACAGACAGTGATGTAGCGACTATTATTGATGCTCGGAGTGCAGAAGGGTTCGTCAGACTGGAAGATCTGGCCAGGCTGCCGGCCCTGAAAGATAAAACGGCCGCTCTTAAAGAAGTGCCTCTGGATGTTGCCAGCCAATATTTCACGGCTTACATCAAGGCAACGTATCGAGATACGTCATTCTATTTAAAAACCCTTATGTATCGTAATACAGAGGGACAGGTTCAAATCGCCGGTCGTGAGATTGGACCCAACGACTACTGGGTAATTGCCAAGAAGGAATCCTGAGGTCTAATAATGAAAAACATCCTGTTGATTCGGATACCACCGCCGGTTTCCCGGATTGAGACGAACACTCGAGTCCAGTGGGGGGCTTTTGCCAGTGACGGACAGCTCTTGGGAGATATCCATATCTCGGAGCTGGGTCAAGTCAAAAATGACTGGGTCCAGTTTGTTATCCCTAAGCCTGATAACAAGGAACTGGACGAGACCACTCTGGAAGATGAAATGCCTGATCAGGTGGTGGTGCTTTTGCCAGGGACTCTGGTTATGCACAAACAGCTGCCTATTAACAGTGGTCAGCGAAAGCATCTTTCAACCGCGCTGCCCTTTATGATTGAAGAAGAACTAGCCGATGACATTGAGTCCATGCACCTGGCCAGTTATCTACACAGGAAAAGTGAACAAGTTTTCTTATCGGCTGTTCCTCATGAGCAGATGCAATCCCTATTAGCCTGTCTTGATGAACAGGGGATTTCCGCCCAGCAAGTTATGGCTGAGCTACAGTTTTTGCAGGGCGTTCCGCGAGAATTAAACCTCCTTCTTGAAAATGATTCCTCTATTCTTTCTGCACCCGGCCAAGCCAGTGTTTGTCTCGACTACGAAGCGCTCAAGTTTGTTTTGGGTCATTGGGGGGAAAAGATCAGTGAAGACATTCTTCAGACGGATGAGGAGCTGATAGTTGAAGATGCTGAGGCTCTTGTTAGTGCCAGAATAAGATTTGCTGATGGTCTGGTGTCATTGGCTACTGAGAAGAGAGATCAGGTGAAACAATGGCTGGACGAAAAGGGCTGGCTGGTGGAAGAAGAGCCATTGACCGGAACTGTTTTTGAATATCTGGCAGCGTTGTATTTTTCATCCAAAAGATCTGCCGAATTAGTTGACCTGCGTCATGGCCCTTATCAATGCCCCAAAAGAGCCACCCACAGGATGCGTCGCTGGAAGCCTCTGGCCCTGGTAGCTTCCATCTGGTTACTGCTTGAGCTGGGTTTAAAAGTCGGGGAAGGGTTGCTGTATCAACAGAAAGCCCAAGAGTACTGGCAGGATAGCGCAGAGCTCTATTTGGAAGTCTTTCCACAGGATCAGCAGGTGCTTGAGGCCCAGACACACTCAGTTGGAAGTATTAACCTGAAGGGGCGTATGGAAAGTCGATTGAAAAATACTGGTCAAAGTAACACTGGGGAAGCCTTTTTACCCTTGCTGCAACAGGTTTCTGCAGTGTCATCCTCTTTGTCAGATTTTAAGCTGAAGCCGGTCAGCATGGATTTCAATGAAGCGACAGGAACACTGGTGCTGGAGTTGAAAGCAGACAATCTTGAAGGGGTTGATAAGCTGTTGGCGGCAGTAAAATCATCCGGGCTAAGCGCACGCCTGGATAGTGCCAACCAGGACAAAACGGGCGTCAATGCTCGCATGACGATAGGCAGGTGAAGCTGATGAAACTGACTCATCTACTCGAGAGAAGTCCACTCTGGCTGCAGCTTCAGGCTAAGTATGAGCTGATGCCGGAGAAAGACCGAAGAGCATTGCATCTTCTGACAGCACTCCTTTTGTTGGCTTCAGTCTATCTATTCGTTTGGGAGCCTATAACCGAATGGAGTGAAAAGCAGCAGGAAGAGTTCACTCACCAACAATCCATTTACGAATGGATAGCAGATAATGTTGATCAAGCAAAACAAGCTCAAAGGAAACAAAGGGCTGCGGGTGCAAAAAAAGACCTTTCTACTATTGTATCGGGCAGTGCCAGACAATCAGAACTGACATTAAGTCGTGTTCAGCCTGATCGTAAAGGTTTGGGAGTCTGGATAGAAGATGCGGCCTATCAGAAACTGCTGGCCTGGATGGTTGCATTGGATACCCGTTATGAAGTGACTATTCAGCAGATAAAAATCGATAGAGGTAAAGAAGAGGGGCGAGTGAAAGTCTATATGCACCTTGCAAATTGATCCTGCCAGATACGAGGGCTCCATCAAAAGCTTTCGTATCTCTAAATAAACGACAGCTTTAAAATTGAATTTTGGTGCTTTCTTCTTGGTGTTAAAGGAGAGTTTTCAAAATTAGACTCATGTTTTTGTAACCTCATTGATGATATTTGCTGACATTGAAAACACAGAAAAACTCGTAGCTAGAACACAAAAGTTCTTCTTTTTACGTGCTTTTTTTCTTGACACTTTCATCTGATCTGCATAACATTCGCTCCACTTCAGCGCAATGCACCGCGCACAGAAGTTGGGTGATTAGCTCAGCTGGGAGAGCATCTGCCTTACAAGCAGAGGGTCGGCGGTTCGATCCCGTCATCACCCACCAGTTCTCGAAAGGGATTGCGTGACCGCATGCTAGCTACTTTGAGCAGTGTGTGTAGAGTTCAGCGGACCGGTAGTTCAGTTGGTTAGAATGCCGGCCTGTCACGCCGGAGGTCGCGGGTTCGAGTCCCGTCCGGTCCGCCATATTCGAAAACCTAGCGATTTCTGTCGCTAGGTTTTTTTGTTGTTCAGCCTTAAAAAATACGGCTTTTTCACTCCTCCCGGAGTTTTCAGTCTTCGTTGTTTAACCGAATTTTTGCCTGTTTTTTCTGTATTTTTCTCTCTTCTCTCAAACACTGTGGTCTACAGCGGTTGACGAACCACAGCTCTATTTCCCTTTTTTAATCAGTACGTTAGATCTATTTTTGGCTGTGGTTCAAATTTCTGTTCGTTGACAAACCGGCGGTAGGGGCTCGGGACGCTGAGCCAATCTATTTATTCTGCACATCCTTCTTCAATGGCCTGCATTGCCTGCTTGAAAGACTCCTGAACATCGTCAAGCCAGTACATGACTTAGTCTGGTGCTTTGCCTTGTTGAGCAGGATTACGCACCAACAATAAGGTATCTTTCATCTTGTTCAGGTTCCGTACTGATTCCCAGCTTATGATGTTTTAGTGAGGGGGTGTGGTGGAGTAAACTCGATTTGCCTGGTGAGTTATTGAGGACGCAGATTATTGTGAGACAAGTGAAAGGTCACTATCAGTTCGACAGTGACCGGGGAGAAATAGCGGCAATTTTCATAAAGTGTTCCCGTTGTTCATTCCAGAGCATGGGGAATGGCTTCACGCAGTCCTTGAGAGAAAGTACCCACTCTCCCGTATTACAGAGAATGGCCTCCTGAATATCGGGTGCCAGGCAGGTCAGGCGAGTCATTTTGGCAACGCGGCTTTTATCAGTCTTCTCCTTCTTTGCCAATTCCTCCATATTTTTAAACCGGCCAGACTCCAGCTTCTTCATCCACCGATGCCCCTGAATCAAAGCCCTCTGAAGGGACACCATATCCTCGTGCCCAATCATACCGTCCGGCGTTTCAATAGTGGCTTTACCACCCCGGTGAAAAATCCGGATGGGTACAGTGACTTTAATCAGATTCTCTTTTTCCAGAAACTCAACGGTTTCTTCAGCAGTCTTGCGTATTCTTGCCATTATGCAGCTCCTTGCAGTTCTTGGGTGACGGCGTTGATGCCATCAGGTTGGTAGTAAATGGTCACCTGGTTCAGATCCAGCTCAATGCGCTTAATCAACAACTCAACCAGACGACGCTTTTCCGTTGCGAACAGTTCATCCCAAATGGAAGCGAGGTCGTTTAGCGCCGTTCGAATAACCTCTTCACTGATGGTGTTGTCCACCTGGTGGGCCTGTTGCCAGACTTTAAACAGCAGTTCTGGACTGGTCAGTCGTTTGTGGGTTTCTGCCAATATCAGGTTTTCCACGGCAGTGGCCGACAGCGGGGGCAGCGGCGCGTTTTTATAGCCTTTGGCTTGTGCGGTGTGACTCACGTAATAACGGAACTGTTGCCCTTTACGGCGGGTACTGCTGGTGGTCAGAGCGTGACCGTCAGGGCCAAACAATAACCCGCGTAAGAATGAAGGATTTTTCCTGTTACGTGACTCCCTGGAGCGCAGGCTGGCATGCACGTCGAAAGTGCCATGAGCCTTCGCCCACAAGTCCACGCTAATAATCGGTTTGTGTTCACCAGGGTACCATTGACCTTTATTACCGATTTCACCAATGTAGATCCGGTTCTTCAAAATTCGGTGAATGGTGTTTTTGGCAAAGTCGATACCTCCCCGGCTGCCACCGTCGCGTAAGGGTATCAGCTTGGTTTTATGACCTTGTGCGTTGACCACTTCACAGGTGGTGATGATAGAGCGTGTTTTGACAAAAGTTTTAAAAATAAGCTTAACGACTTCCGCTTCTTCCGGATTAATAATGAGTTTGCGCTCATTGACGTCATAACCCAGGGGTGGATTACCTCCCATCCACATGCCTTTCTTTTTCGAGAGCAGAAACTTATCCCGGATACGCTCACTGGTGACTTCCCTTTCAAACTGGGAAAACGACAGCAGAATATTCAATGTGAGTCTTCCCATACTGTTAGTGGTATTAAACTGCTGAGTGACCGAAACAAACGACACATCGTGCTTATCGAACAGTTCCACCAGTTGGGCAAAATCAGCCAGTGAGCGACTGAGTCGATCCACCTTATAAACCACCACAATATCGACCAGCCCAGCCTGAACATCCCGAAGCAGCCGTTGCAAAGCGGGGCGTTCAACATTACCTCCGGAAAAACCTCCATCGTCGTAATCATCCGGTACCAATATCCAGCCTTCGTGCTTCTGAGAGTGAATGAACGCTTCGGCGGCATCCCTTTGGGCATGTAACGAGTTAAACTCCTGTTCCAGCCCCTCTTCGGACGACTTGCGGGTGTATATCGCACACCGTTTTTTTACAGTCGCGTTTTTACTGGCTGGCATTCTGACCTCCTTTCAACCCAAAAAACAAAGGGCCTGACCAGCTTGATCCAGTGATGGTCTGTGCAATTTTGCTCAGGCTTTTATAAATCTCGCCCCGATATTCAAACCCTTCTGGTGTAACAATGACCCGGTGCTCTTCACCGTTGTACTCTTTGGTAATAACTGTTCCCAAGGGTGGCCTGACCAGACGACTGTTTTTAGGTTTGGGTTTGTGTTCACCATGCTTGCTGGCCTGCTTAAGTCGCTCCTTACTCTTCTCACTCAACCCTCCAAAAGCCAGCTCCTGAATTCGCATGGATAACCGTTGGCGTAAAATACGCAGATCCAGTTGGGGAGGAGGCTTGTTGTTCAACTCCCGCCACAACATCCTCAATTCGTCAGTATTCATTTTCTGCAATGCCAGTACTCTGGCAGCAATGCTTTTATCGTTCATAAGCAACCTCTGTCCTGTTTCTCAGTAGTGTTTACAGTCATGCACGAGGTAGCGGAGTTATCCAGTTGGTTAGGGTCTTTATTTTGGGTTCTTTGCTGTTTGCGCAGGATTGCTGAGGCCAGAAGAGTCGCAATTTCATCCCGTGGGCTAAGATCCGATTCTTTGAGAGATAATGATTCGTCCATGGTCGTTTGCCTGATGTCTCCAATGGTTTTTTATCAGTTTTGGGTAATCAGAAAATTCTGGCAATTGGTGATTATCAGGCGTTTTAAGGAGCTTTCAGTGGAACTCAAAAAAGAACGGGCGTATTGACAAAGAATCGGGTTCATTTGAATATGCTGTATAAAAATACAGATGTTTGTTTTGGTCTTTGTAGCGAGATGCATGTATGGAAGCATTGCGAGTCTTTCTAAACCAAACGCCATCAAAAGGAATTCAGGAGTATTTTGATCAGCGTAAGATCGTCTATCCCACTGATACGCCCTGGGATGATTTCCTGGTTCTTAATCTGCATTTGCAGAAGATGATGACCACATTACCGGAGGCCAGGCGGGTTGAGCTGAATGAGGAGTGTCAGCGCATCAATCGTATGGCTTCAGTCAATGGACAACAGGCTCTGGAAGCGGTTGTAAAGGACTGGAGTAAGTTTTCCAGCCTTGAGGATCAGTTTCACAGAAGTCAGTGGTTTTTTGATTATGAGCCGCAAACTTTTCTCCATGCTGAAAGTCTGCTTTGTTTTCATGAGTGCAGAGGTCGAAGTCGGCGCTGGAGCCGTTTTGGCTCGGAGGCAAAAACATCTGAACCTCAAATTCAAAAAAGAAAGGAGACATTCAGAGACTCGGTTCAGAGCTCACTGCGTGGTGGTGATCATACCCGTGTGGAGGTCTTCAGCCATCATCAGCATCCCGAGCGCATTCAGCTCAATATTCTCCGGGAACAACTGACCATCAGTGAGCAGTCGTTTTCTGACTCAGGTGAATTGGTGATGTCCCAGAGAAAGCCGGTCTTTGAATTCATCATTTTATTCGATATCAAGACAGGTCAGTTTGAGATCACTGCAGGCAGAGCAGATGAACGACGTTTACTGGCTGAAATTTTTGCCAGGGATGTGTTGAATGTAAAAAACATTCAGGACATTACGCAATGTGAATATAACCTCTCGTCCCTGATGGGAGAGCGTAATTTCCAGCTCGGTGATGACATTACGGATGTCAAAGTGATTGAGCTGGGTATTCTATCACCGTCGTTTGGAATCGTGGAAAGTTTCAGGCTGGATACCGATGCCCAGAAATGGGGTAACCTGTATCGGCAGCTTAATCGGCGATATGGGAATTACAACCCATTGGCACAGCAGGCAGAAATCAAGCATGCTCACCTCCGGGTGTGTTTCAGGCCAAACCGACACCATCCGAAAGGAAAAAAGTTCACCTTCAAAATTTCCATGAAAAACTGTGATCTGCCTGTAGGTGCGGAGCACCCGGAGGAAACACTCATCAGAGCTCATTACCTGAAACTCTGGGGGCTGGAGGAGGAGACGCCATCATGGATGTTGGGCTGAGTCGGCAGGCGGTGAAAACGCTTTTCCAGTATGCATCCAATGCACGAGAAACACCGGGATCGACTTGTATCATGACTCACCGTTGGCTCAGTCAGCTTTTTTCAAAGGATGACATCGCCCGGTTGGTGTCTTCCGGAGTTCTGGTGGAGTATGAAGAGGTCGAAGTTATCCAGACGGATGAACAGCCTGAGGGCGCGTGTCTTTTACCCCATCCGGTAGATGGCAGATTATGTTATTACGAGGAAGGGAGCCTGGTTTATGTCCAGCGGAAAGATACTCTTCGATACCGATTAAATCTTCAGGAATTGATAAGCCTGCTTCATCAGCTGCTTGAACTGCCAGAGAAGCTTGCTCCTGTTGAAAGGATTCCAGGCGTGATGTGGGAGTTAGGGCGTATTTCAGCCGGTCAGGAAGCTTTACCGGTCTGGTTTTGCTGTTCCCTGGCCAATCATCATGGGCTTGTTTCCGAGTTGCTGGAACAACATAAAACTCAGAAGCCCGGTGTTCTCCTGATCGGGCAGCCCGTTGATAAAGCCTATACCCGTTTGCCCGCTATCCTGGATGTCAGGGTAATTGGAGACCTGCTGGATCCATGGAGCGTAACGACACGCATTAATAAGTCGTTGCTGATCAGTTCATGTGGCTTTGCCCAGACTGCTGATGTGGAAGCACCGTTTTTCATGCCCCCGAATGATGCTTATATCCTGCTCAATCGGACTGGCGAGAAATACAAACTCAGAGGCGACAAACGCAAGAAGTTTTTCCGTTATATTTTCGAAGAGGGTAGAGATGCGCGTTACCAGGTCTCTTTCAGAAAAGCACTGCAAACTGCAGGTTACGAAGATGAATACAGTTCGGTGAAAAGTCTGTTTAAGGAAGGAGACCGACTTCGGGAAATTGTTTCTAATGAAGGTGATGTGCTGACCTTGCGTGAGGTTCCAAATTGATCTGAGAAACGAATAATTGACCCGTCACATGATCATGATGATGAAATGAGGCCCCATCCGGGGTCTTTTTTTTGGATGAAAGTTCACTTTTTTTAAAACGCTCCCAAAACGCTCCTATTTCTACCCTGAAACGCTCTTTTTATTCCGGTGATTCTATCTCCTGCCAACACGGCATTATCTGAAGGAGACAGAAATGGAAATAAAACACTTGAGTCAGGCTGAGCTGGCAGAACGCTGGGCTACCAAGCTAGCCACGCTGGAGAGCTGGCGCAGAAAAGGCTGTGGGCCTTTGTACCTGAAGCTGAACGGCAGAATTCTCTACCGCATTGCGGATGTTGAAGCCTTCGAGCGAAGTCGAACCTATCGAAGCATTGGTGAAAAGGCCGAGCTGGGAGGTGACATATGAATACTTCCCTGCAAAACCTCCTCGGCATGCCATTGCTTGAGCTGGCTTCCAAATCCTCTACTGAGTTACTGCAGTTGGCGGAAGCAGCCCGCCTGGAACTGGAGCAGATCAAGTCACTGAAGGATTTTATTGATGGAGCCATCGGCCATAAGTACGTCAGCCAGGTGACCCGGATGCGCACTGAGCAAGGGAAAGAGTGCGGCGTCGTTCATCTCCTGGACGAAGGCATAAAGGTATCTGCTGATCTGCCCAAGCGAGTGACTTGGGATCAGAAGCAATTGAAGACCATTGCTGACAAGATCGCAGCCCAAGGTGAGGATCCGGCTGAGTACCTGGAGGTGTCCTACAAGGTTGCCGAGCGAAAATACAGCGCTTGGCCAGATACGATCCGCAAGGCGTTTGAGTCTGCCCGAACCCTGAAGACCGGCAAGCCTGTCTACAAACTGTCGTCTGTTGAGGAGGATGCATCATGACCCGAGCACCTTCCGGTGGATTCCCCATCATCAGTGCCGATGAGCGCATGAAATTGCGACAGGGGATCAAAGCCGTACTGGCTGGAGCGTCCGGTATTGGCAAGACCAGCCAGCTATTAACATTGGAGCCGTCCAAAACCTGTTTCATTGATGTTGAGTCGGGTGATCTGTCAGTGGCCAGCTTTACCGGGGACACCCTTCGGCCTCGCAAATGGCAGGAGTTTCGTGACCTTGTCGCGTTTATTGCCGGAGCTAATCCAGCCCTGCGGGATGATCAGCCCTTTTCAAAGGCGCACTTTGATGCGGCTTGTCAGAAGTACGGTGACCCGACGCTACTTGAGAAATACGACACATTTTTCGTGGACTCCATCACGGCACTGGCCCGGCTCTGTCTGCAATGGGCAAAAGGGCAACCACAGGCGTTCTCGGAGAAGACCGGCAAGCCGGACATTCGTGGAGCCTATGGTTTGCATGGTCAGGAGATGATCGCCACGTTGACCCATTTGCAGCATGCCAGAGGTAAAAATGTGGTGTTTGTCGCCATCCTGGAGGAACGCACGGATGATTTCAACCGGCAGCATTACCAGTTGCAGATCGAGGGCAGCAAAACCGGTTTGGAACTGCCCGGCATAGTGGATCAGGTGATCACCATGGCCAGCCTGCCGGATGCGGAGGGTAATCCGCAGAGGGCCTTTGTCTGCCAGACCCTCAACCCCTACGGCTATCCCGCCAAAGACAGAAGTGGTCGTCTGGACATGATTGAACCGGCTCACCTCGGCCAGCTGTTTCACCGGATCCGGAATAGCCCTGTAACCTCTCAAGCCAACAACCCTGAGGAAGCCTGATCATGACTTCATGGAACGATTTTAACGACGCGGAAGATCAGAACCAGTTCGAGATCATTCCCGCTGGCACCCTGCTCAAGGTCCGCATGACCCTGAAACCCGGCGGCCACAACGAACCGGCCATGGGCTGGAACGATGGCTATGCCACCCAGAATGCCGATACCGGTGCTGTTTATCTCAATGCCGAGTTTGTGGGACTGGAGGGGCCGTTTGCACGACGCAAGTTGTGGACCCTTATTGGACTGCACAGTCCGAAGGGGCCTGCCTGGGCTGGAATGGGACGTTCGATGGTGCGGGGCATTTTGCAGTCTGCCCGGGGCATTCGCACCGATGACCGTTCTCCCCGAGCTCAGCAGGCCCGACAGATTCAGTCATTCAGTGAACTGGATGGGATTGAGTTTGTGGCGCGGATTGCTATTGAGCGCGATCAGTTCGGTGATGAGAAAAACGTCATCAAGCAGGCAGTGACTCCGGAGCATAAGGATTATGCCCGACTGATGGGGATTGCTCCTCACACTCAGCAAGCTCCGTCACAACCCCGGGCAGCAGCGCAACCGCAAGGTGAACAGCCGCCATTCCCGAGTGAGCCTCCCAGCTGGGCTTAACCCTTAACACAGCGCCCGGTATATGACCGGGCATTCAAAACCTATAAGGACATGAGTTATGAAAGCGATGACCATTTTCAATCACGAGCAGTTTGGCAATATCCGTACACTGACCGATAAACAGGGGGAGACCTGGTTTGTGGCGAAGGATGTTACGGATGCCCTGGGTTTTCGAGATGCCGAAAAAGGAATACGAGGTCTTGATGAGGATGAGCGGGGAACAACTACAGTGAGTACCCGTGGTGGGGTTCAGCAGGTCAGTACGATTAATGAATCCGGTTTGTACTCTTGCATCCTGAAATCCCGCAAGGCAGCCGTGAAGAAGTTTAAGCGCTGGGTCACCAGAGAGGTATTGCCGAGCATCCGCAAGCAAGGCCAGTACGTGATGAAAGGGGGTACCCTAACTACGGGTAGCCCTGCGGAGCCAGTTATTCATCCGGCTAAAGCACTGGAGGTGGTGACTGACTACTTTCAGCTGGCTACCCAGAATCTGCCCAACCTCAGTGAATCTTCCAAACAGGCATTGATGGCCATGCTTACACAGGAAGTTGTGGGTATCCGCTGCTTGCCTCTGCCAAGAGTTGAAGAGCGATTCTGGACCGCATCGGAACTGGCTGCAGAGTTTTATATTTCTCCCCAGCGGCTTGGCAAGACCGCAAACCACAACGGAATCAAGTGTGATGAGTACGGAGAGTTCCGTATCAGCAAGTCTCGCCACAGTGACAAGCAGGTAGAGCAGTTTTTCTACAACAGCAAGGGGCGATCTACCCTGGCACGGTTGCTCGATTGTGATCTGGATGATACAGCGGACTGATCATGACTGCCTGTTATCAATGCGGTCAGCCTGCCCGTGGATTCAGGTGGGCTCCCACTCAACAGCGACGCTTTACGGCAGGCACCCTGCGACAGTTTTGCAGTCTGGATTGCCTGTCACTGCATACCGAACACATCACGGAAGACGTTATGTTGGATTACAACCAAAAGCGCTCGATCAGTGAGCAGATCACCGAGAAAATCGACCAGACTCTGGAAAAGGTAGAGCAGCAGAAGACACCACGCAGTTATCTCGGGGCTTCACGGCTTGGAGAAGAGTGTCAGCGACGTCTGCAGTTTGAGTTCTGGCATCAGCCTGTAGATCAGGGTCAGCACTTCAGAGGTCAGTTACTGAGAATATTCCAGTTTGGTCATCAGTTTGAAGCGTTGGCGATTAACTGGCTGAGAGCGGCAGGGTTTGAGCTCTACACCGAAACCCGGGAAGGAGGGCAGTTTGGCTTCTCCGCAGCGGACGGAAAACTGAAGGGCCATGTTGACGGGATCTTCAACGGTGCTCCGGCCGGTATTGAGATGGACTGTCCAGCCCTGTGGGAGTGCAAGTCCATGAATAACAAGTCCTGGAAGGACACGGCCAAGCGGGGTGTGGTGCTGGCCAAACCTATCTATGCAGCACAGGTCGTCTTGTACCAAGCCTATATGGAGCCAATCGTTCCCGGTATTTCTCAGAATCCAGCCCTGTTTACAGCAGTGAATAAGGATACTTGTGAACTCTATTTTGAATGGCTGCCCTTTGATGCCGGACTGGCGCAGCAATGCAGTGATAAGGCGGTGGCCATTCTGCAGGCCTGTGAAAGCGGTGAGCTCTTACCGAGGATCAGCACCGATGCCGGTCACTACCACTGCAAGATGTGCCCTTGGAAACAGCAATGCTGGGAGGCAAGAACATGAATAACTGGATGGATTTTAATGATGCGCAGGAGCCGACCATTCTTGATGAGCTGGCTGCCGAAGACGTCAAAAGACGTATATTGGATCGACTGACTGACTTCTTTGGATACCTGTATCCCAATGGGAAGGTAAAAGGGAAGAAGTTTGTTCTGGGCAATGTGGCCGGAGACAAAGGGAAAAGTCTGGAGGTTGAGCTGACAGGAGAACGGGCTGGTCTCTGGCACGATTTTGAAAGTGGTGAAGGTGGTGATCTGGTCACTTTGGTTGCCCGCTCACAACAACTGGATGACAAGCGGGACTACCAGACCATTGTCCGGTTTATGGCTGAATGGCTCGGGCTGCCTTCAATATCGGTTGGGTCTGCCAATGCCCAACCTGCTGTCGATGAGCTTGGTGCGCATACGGGCAAATGGGATTATCACGACGGCAACGGCAATCTGATGGCCTGCGTCTACCGCTACGACACGCCGGAAGGTAAGCAGTTTCGTCCCTGGGATGTTAAGGCCCGTAAGCATCAGGCTCCGAACCCACGACCATTATACAACCAGCCCCGAATAAAAACTGCAGAAGAAGTGGTGTTGGTGGAAGGTGAGAAAGCGGCACAAGCTCTGATTGATCAAAATATCTGTGCTACTACCGCGATGAATGGAGCCAATGCTCCGGTGGAGAAAACGGACTGGTCACCATTGCAAAACAAGAAGGTGCTGATCTGGCCTGACAATGATGAAGCGGGAATCCTCTATGCAAGAAATGCTGCCCAGACCATCGCCGATGCCGGAGCTACCTCCGTATTTATTCTCAAACCACCGGAAGGTAAGCCGGAAAAGTGGGACGCTGCCGATGCCGTGGCTGAGCAGACCGATGTGCGTCACTGGTTGGTTACCGTAGAGCGTAAGACTGTGAAGGACTCAGTACCGGTCTACAGCTTTGGTGATCTCTGGGACGATAACTCACCCACGCCTGCTGATTTGCTTTCGCCAAGAGTATTAACACCGGGCGGGATGCTGGTCATCGGCGGCGCACCCAAGGTGGGTAAGAGTGATTTTCTGTTGAACCTGCTGGCCCATATGGCAGCCGGTCTGCCCTTTCTGGATATGCGGCCCAGTCGCCCGTTGAAGATTTTTTATCTGCAAGCGGAAGTGCAATACCACTACCTGAAGGAGCGGGTGCAGCAGCTGCCATTGAAGGATTATCAGATCACGCAGCTGCGGGAAAATCTGATGATGACTGCTCGAATGAAAATGGTGCTGAATGAGCAGGGACTCAGGCTGGCAGCCCGATCCATCCGTAATGCCTTCAGCGATGCTCCGGATGTCATTGTTATCGATCCCATTCGTAATGTCTTTGACTCCGGTCCTGAAGCCAGCAGTGAAAACGACAATAACGCCATGATGTACTTCCTGCAACAACGGGTTGAGCAACTGCGAGATATGGTGAGTCCGGAAGCGGGCCTGATCCTGGTTCATCACACACGAAAGATGTCCAAGAAGCAGCTGGAGGAAGATCCGTTCCAGGCGTTATCCGGAGCAGGTAGTCTGCGTGGTTATTACACCTCCGGCATGTTGCTGTTCAAACCTGAAGAGATGGAGCCGGAACGGATGCTGTATTACGAACTCAGGAACGGCTCATCACCGGATTCCAAACGGATCATCAAGCGTAATGGTCAGTGGTGTGAAGCGCCTGCCAATGGGGTGAGAATTGCCGGTGAAGAAATGGGCAAGAAACACGACGCAGAACGGATTCGTAAGCGGGAAGTGATAGTCCAGATCCTTCATGACGAGGCTTTACAGGGCAATGTTTATACGGCGAACCAGTTCTCTGAGCGATTTGAAAATCAGCGAGGATTGGGGGCCAAGGCAACTATCTACGAACGGATTCATGTGCTGGCGACCAAAGGCTATATCAAGTTCTTTCGTAACCATCAGGAGTACAACCTGCCCTCAGCCAGGCGCAGTAAATGGGGCTATCTCTGCGTTGAAGATATGAGTTATGGGATGGATGGTAAAGGGCTATGCAATGTCTCGCCCACCCACTTCAAGTGCTCTAAAACCGGAGCCGTATTACCCGTCGAAAACCCGGAAGTATGGGTTTATCACGACCAGGATTTTGTACGTTAAATGAGCAGTTTTCGGCGGTAATGTTTCCAGCTGGTTTCCAGTTTCTTCAGTTTTCAGAAGCTTTCAGAAACTGACTGGAAACGATAAACCATCGGTAAATCAATCAATTGCAACAGGAATGTAGTTTCGGTTCTTAAGTGATCTGGAAACTGACTCCATGGTCTTGCAACTTGTTGATTTTTAATGGGAAAAATTCAGTTTCCAGATTCCAGAAAAATTACCCCTAAAGGGGTATTCGGATGGGCCTCCTTGAGGTCGGCCCCATCCGATACCCGGACCCCTTTCGCAATGGAGGCGAGAATGAAAAATAAAACTCACACGGTGGAGCAGCTGGCAAAGCGATACCGTGAAGCCTGGGTAATATCACGACGAGTGCCGTCCGGACTGCAGTTGGGGTATTCCGCATACTGGCCAGAATTTAATCCCAACCGGTGGGAGGTCTACCGTTTGGAGGGCGTCAAGGCAAAAGCACCACCCGTTTCAGCGAATGCTGTGGATCGGATGGTCGAGTGCATGCGCTGGTTGCGTTGGCTCAGTGAGGATGAGCGGGAACTGGTGTGGATGCGGGCATCGGGAATGTCCTGGCGAGAAATCGCAGGTGCAGCAGGTAAGCCTCGAACAACGGTCTATCGCTACTGGCATCGAGCACTGTTGCAGGTGACTTTGTCGTTAATCGTTGACGGGTAATCACAGATTTTCATGTGTTACTTGTGGAGGTCAGGTGATATAGGGTTATGTTGGTTTTTCGGTAAAAATCAAAGTGGGACAAATTCCCGTTTTTGGCGCATAGTTATCGCTAAGCTCGAAGCAAAGTACACCCAAGCCCCGCACCACTCACGGTCCGGGGTTTTTTGTTGCCTGAATTTCATCACGTTCACGGAAGAACCATGTCCAGAATCCTTGTCGAAGCCATAGAGCATCGTCCCGTCGCCACCCTGGTGCCCTATGCCAACAACGCTCGTACTCACTCCGATGAGCAGGTGGACCAGATTGCCCGGTCCATCGAGGAGTTCGGGTTTGTCAATCCGGTGCTGGTGGGCAGTGACGATGTCATCGTAGCCGGTCATGGTCGTCTGATGGCGGCGAAGCAGTTGGGCATGGAAACTGTGCCGGTGATTGTGTTGGGGCACTTGAGTGAGACTCAGCGCCGGGCGCTGATCATTGCCGACAACCAGATCACGGCCAACTCGGGATGGGATGAAGCACTGCTCAAACAGGAACTGGCAGAGCTGGATGCCCTGGATTTTGACCTGGACCTGATGGGCTTTTCCGATGAGGAGTTGGAAGGTCTGTTGCTGGTGGACGAACCAGAAGGGCAGACCGATGATGATGAAATTCCTGAACCGGAAGAGCATCCCGTCAGCCAGCTGGGTGATGTCTGGATTTTGGGAAGCCATCGGGTGCTGTGCGGCAGTGCTACCGAACAGGCCGATGTGGAAACCCTGATGGCAGGCCAGCTGGCGGATATGGTGTTCACCGATCCACCTTACAACGTTGACTACGCTAACCCTGAGAAAAACACCCAAGCCAAAAAAGATCGCCGGATCAAAAACGATAATCTCGGCTCTGAGTTCCACGCTTTCCTACTGGCCGCCATGACCAACCTGCTCGGAGTCTGCAAGGGGGCTATTTATATCTGCATGTCGTCGTCTGAACTGGATACGCTCCAGAAAGCTTTTCGGGAAGCCGGTGGCAAGTGGTCCACGTTTATCATCTGGGCCAAGAACACCTTCACCCTGGGGCGCTCCGATTATCAGCGACAGTATGAGCCAATCCTCTACGGCTGGAAGGAAGGCAACGAACATTTCTGGTGTGGAGCCAGAGATCAGGGTGATGTCTGGTTCTTCAGCAAGCCTGCCAGAAACGACCTGCATCCCACCATGAAACCCGTGGAGCTGGTAGAGCGTGCTGTTCGCAACTCTTCCAAGACCCACGATATCGTGCTGGATCTGTTTGGCGGTTCCGGCTCCACACTGATTGCCTGCGAAAAGTCACACCGCAGTGCCCGGCTTACCGAACTGGACCCCAAATACGTTGATGTCATTGTGCGCCGATGGGAGGAGTACACAGGCAAGGAAGCCTATCTTGAATCCAATCATCTGACCTTTGAACAAACCAGAGAAGAAAGACATGGAAGAACTTTCAAGGCGACTGGATCAGATTGATTCCAAGCTCGACAAACTGAGCGATGCCGTTTCCCGTTTGTCCATGATCGAGGAACGAATCACTCACCAGACCAACAACCTTACCCGTCAGGATGAACGCCTGGATGAACAGGAGAAACGCATCCGGAAGCTGGAGTTCCAGGCCAGTCGCCGGGGTGTGATGTTGGGCTATATCGAACGCTTCGGTTGGATCGTGCTGACGGCTGCTATTGGCCTGTTGGCCTACTTTCTTAAAACATAAACTCAGGGGATGAGTGATGGGCAAGCGTAAGGAAACCAATTACATCGTCGTTCATTGCTCGGACACCCGAGCCAATCAGCACGTTACCTTTGACGACATCAAACGCTGGCACACCATGGAACGGGCCTTTCTGGATATTGGTTACCATTGGGTGATTGAGCGGGACGGTTCAGTAAAGCAAGGTCGCCCTACTGAAGACTGGGGTGCTCATGTCAAATACCACAACCATGAAAGTGTGGGCATCTGTTTGGTAGGTGGCCTGAATGAGCACAACGAGCCAGAAGATAACTTCACTCCGGATCAGAAACGAATGCTGAAGCTTCTGGTGGCTGGCCATCAAGCTATTTATCCAAACGCTGTCGTGCATGGTCATCATCACTTCAGTAAGGTGAAGACCTGTCCCAACTTTGATGTGCACCAGTGGCTCAGACAGGAAGGACTGCTGGGAGGCAAACGGTGAGTCTGGTGGCTGCCATCCCGGTGATCGGGAAGGTCATCGACAAGCTTTTTCCTGATGCGAACAAAGCCAGGGAAGCCAGAGCGGAACTGAGCAAGATGCTGCTCAACGGTGAGCTGAACGAACTGGAGCAAAAGGCTGGCGTTGTTAAAGCCGAAGCCCAGGGTGAAAGCTGGCTGCAAAGAAACTGGCGACCCATGGTGATGCTGGTCTTTACGGCACTGGTCGTGTGTCGATGGATGGGTTGGTCAGCACCGAACCTAACTGAGGCAGTGGAACTGAAACTGTTCAGTATTATCCAGCTGGGCATTGGCGGATACATTGCCAGCCGTGGGCTGGAGAAGGTGACAAGAACATGGAAAGGCTGAGACTTAATTTAAGTCGATCTGAGCGTTTCTTTTTAAATGCAGGGAGCTTCTCGGGATCGAAGAGAACGCTTGATAAGCGTCTTTTGACGGCTGTTCCGGGGTCCCTGGGAGGCGTCTTCTAGTGCGGGTATGCATCAGCGCGGAATAGCGCTAGCGACAGAGTGAAAATCGGGGTTGACACTCAGGTTGACAGATTGGGCTTCAGCCCAGTAATAGCGGGGCTTTCCGGTGTCAACCAGCCAGTGATTTTGTCAACCAAACTGTCAGCCTTTGCGGCCAGGGTTGTCAACCTGGTTGACAGATCTGAAGTACCACTAAAACTTGAGTTCAATGGCCAGTAGAATGGAGCAATAGCGGCCGTCAGCCAGCCGCCTTGCAATTCAGGAGCGGGTGCTCATGCAGTCTCACCCTGAAAGAGCGCTTCCAGTCCGGCGGTGATCCGGTAAATGCGATCCTTGCCTTCAGGCTTCTCCGATTCAATGGTCAGTCCCAGTCGTTTTTTTAAGGCTCCGGCCAGAGTGCCGCGAACGGTGTGCTGTTGCCATCCGGTCTCGCGCATGATTTCGTGGATCTCCGCGCCCTCGGGTCGGCTCAGTAGCTCAATTACCTTGTGGAGTTTGGTACCGGTGCGGATCTCGCCTTTCTGGGCAGGTTGGTCATCTATCGGGAGGCCGATGGCTGTCTTGCCCTGGGGGCTGATGTCGTAGGTGTCAGCCTTTTTCATGGGGATCAGAAAGCCTTTGCTGGTCAGACTGTCCAGCACTTTCTTTCGGGCACCTCCTTTCAGGGTGAGCTTTGTAGCGTCAAGGGTTCCTGTCTCAGCGGCTTGCTTGAGAACAGTCTCTTGGGTAGCAGTGAGTTTTGTCGTTTTCATGGTGCTTCTCCTTTTGGGGTTATTGTTTTTGGCCTTGTTTCAGGCCCAATTGATAAGCCTGTTCCAAAGCCTTTTTGACTTGCCAGACGGCGACTTCCTCGAAGTCTTCCGAGGTGTTTCGGGTTTTGAGGGTGTCTATTAGCAGGGTCTTTTGGGCGATGGTTTCCAGGGCTTGCTCAGTCTTCTTATTCATGGCCTGTTTCCTTTTTGATGCTTGTTTGCGTTATGTACAGTAAGGCTCCATAACCGGTGGTTATCAAGGAAAAAACTATTAATAATCAATGGGTTGTCGAAAAAGGAGGGCGCATCCGGCCAAGGCGGGACAGGGGAGGTTATACAGATCGCTATGACACTCATCTCGCAATCGGAATTCGCCAAACGTCAAGGCTGGAGCCGCCAATATGTGACCAAATTGGTCAAGTCCGGCAAGATTCGTCTGCACAAGGGCAAGGTCAATCCGGATGAGGCCCTGAAGGCGATCCAGGCCCAGGCTGAGCCCTCGACTGTGCTTAGGAAACCTGTTTCCCGAGATACCCTGCCAGTGGCCCCCACTGATTCAAGACAGGCAGTGGATTTCGTTACGGCTCGGACCATGCGGGAAGCTTTCAGGGCCAAGATGGCGAAGATGGAGTACGAGGAAAAGGCTGGAAAGCTCACCGAAGCCAGCAAAGTTCGAGAAGATGCTTACCGGGCGGGAAGAATGCTGAGGGATGCTTTGTTAGGCATCCCGGACCGACAGGCGGATGTCCTGGCGGCAGAAACCGATCCTCGCAAAGTACGACAGCTGTTGATGGATGAACTGGAAGCAATCCTTTCTGAACTGAGTGGCCCATGACTTCACCTTATCTGGATGGTTTTTTTGCAGGTCTGAAACCTGACACACGACTGACGGTTTCAGAGTGGGCCGATGAATACCGCATTCTGCCCATGAAAGCGGCCAAAGAAGCCGGTCGCTGGCGAACCGCCCGGACACCTTACCTCAAAGAAATTATGGATTGTCTGTCACCCTCTTCGAATGTGGAACGTGTCGTTTTTATGAAAGGTGCACAGGTCGGTGGCACCGAATGTGGCAATAATTGGCTGGGCTATGTGATCCATCATACGCCCGGTCCCATGATGTATGTGCTGCCGACGTTGGATATGGCCAAGAGAACCTCCAAGCAGCGCATAGCGCCGATGATTGAAGAGATGCCGATTTTGCGGGAGCGGGTGAAAGACCCTCGTTCCCGGGATTCTGGCAATACTCAGATGGTGAAGGAATTCCCTAACGGTGTATTGATCATCACCGGAGCCAACTCCGCCACAGGGTTGCGCTCCATGCCTGCCCGTTTTCTTTTTCTGGATGAAATAGATGCTTATGAAGATGATGTTGATGGGGAAGGCAGCCCTATCAATCTGGCCATTAAACGGACGGCGACGTTTTCCCGTAATCGAAAAATCCTGATGGTATCTACACCCAATATTGCCGGGGCCAGCAAAGTTGAATCGGCTTATCAGGCCAGTGATCAGCGACAATACCATGTGCCTTGTTTGAATTGTGGGCACAGACAGCCCATCGAGTGGCAGCAGATAAAGTTTGAAAACCAGAACCCGGAGACGGCTTGTTTTGAATGCATCCAGTGTCAACATCGGATGCAGGAACATGACAAACCCAGATTACTGGAGAATGGGCAGTGGGAGCCTCAGAATCCAGAGAGTGACGGCAAAATCCGGGGCTACCATCTGAATTCACTGTACAGCCCTAATGGCTGGTACAGCTGGAAAGATGCCGTGGAAGATTTTCTGGCAGCCAAAGATGATCCGGTTCTCTTGAAAGACTGGACCAATACCGTGTTGGGCCAGACCTGGCAGGAAGCCGGAGAAACCGTCGATTACGAATTACTTTACCAGCGTCGTGAACACTATGTTGCTGAAGTACCTTGGTCAGTAGAAGTGCTGACCTGCGGAATCGATGTTCAGGATGATCGGGTCGAGTATGAAGTAGTGGGCTGGGGTGCCGGTGAAGAGAGCTGGTCCATTGATTACATCCGGCTTTATGGTGATCTGAGTCGCCCGGAAATCTGGAAGATTCTGGCGGATAAACTGAGAGCGACTTATCGGCGGCAGGATGGAGTATTGATGAACCTCGCCCAGATTTGTATGGATTCCGGTGGTCACTTTACCGATGAGGTTTATGCTTTTTCCCGTAAGCAGGGGGCCGACTGGCTGATTCCAATCAAGGGGGCTTCCCAGTCTGGTAAACCCATCGCTACCTTCCCGAAAACTCGCAACAAGAAAGGTGTCTACCTGACTCTGGTGGGTACAGACACGGCCAAAGAACTGATCTATCAGCGATACCGAATTCTGGAGCCTGGTGCAGGTTACTGCCACTGGCCGGTGAAGGACAGCTTTGATGAAGACTACTTCAAACAGGCTTCGGCAGAAGAAAAGGTGCGCAAATACAAACACGGGGTCGCTTACTTTGAATGGGATGCCCGCAAGAAGCGGAATGAAGCTTTGGACTGTCGGGTTTATGCCCTGACTGCGGTGCGTATTCTGCAGCAACACCGTGGATTGAATCTGGAGCAACTGGCCGCTCAACGTCCAGAGCCGGAAGTTATGGTTGATGACTCTGAACCCGACGCTTTCACTCAAGCCCGATCCCGACGATTCTCTCGCAGCTCTTATCTGAATGGGTAGCCAATGATTACGGATGCTGAATATAAAGCCCTGAAGCGTGCGGTATTACTAAGAGAAACCCGCACAGTGGAATTTGAAGGTCGCAAGGTGGAGTATGCCAGCTTCTCAGAAATGGAAAGGCGACTGCAGGCCATTGAGCGGGAATTGATCAAGCAACAGAAGCGACCCCGGCAATATGGGGTCTATTCGTCAAAGGGTATTTAATTTCCCAAGCCGAAAAGGATACAAAACCAAATGACGGTGGCAAAAAGAGCTATGAAGGCTGCACAAGCAAAAGCCAGTATGGGGTCTGTTAACCATAATGTGGATTCGGCCCACAAAAAGTAGCAGGTTCCTAAAAATACAATGAGAGCTGGTAGCCACATAAACCATAGGCGAAGTGAAAGGCAGAACCTTTGCCTCCACGTCAGCGGTTCATCATGGAAGGAATGTTGTTCAGCGTGATCAAAGAAATAATCGCCCAGCTCAGGGATATCAGAGGTGTCAATGTCTTCATCTGACATTGCTTCCAAGCGTTTCCAGTCGGTGTCTGTTTTCTTTTTCATAGTGATTTTTACATTAGCACAGCTTTCGGGAATGACTGAATGGGCTTGAAACAACGTATTGCAGGCTGGCTACTGCCCGAACTGAAAAATCTGGCTTATACCTCGGCAGGTCAGGGGCGAAGAAGCCAGAGTTGGATTGCGCCTTCTACCGGACCCAATAATTCACTGACCGGAAATCTTGGAACCCTGATCAACCGCTCTCGGGCTGCGATTCGTAATGATCCCTGGGCCGCTTCCGGGCTGGAAAAGCTGGTCGCCAATATTGTCGGCACCGGCATCAAGCCCAAGTCAGAAGCCCGTGATGATGGGTTTCGTAAAGAGTTACAGGCCTTGTTTCTGGACTGGACCGATGAGTCCGATGCCGATGGCCAGCTCGATTTTTATGGCCAGCAGGCTCTGGCCATGCGTTCGGTTTTGGAGGCCGGAGAGTGCTTTGTTCGCTTCCGTCCCCGCAAACCCGGCGATGGTTTGAGTGTGCCGCTGCAGCTGCAATTGCTGGAAGCGGAGTTTGTCCCCTGGGATTACAACGATGATCTGAAAAAGGGCCACAAGATCCGGGCCGGTATCGAATTTAATGCCATCGGGCAGCGGGTGGCTTACTGGATGCACAAGCAGCATCCCTCGGATTACACCACACTGGATACTGCCGACTTGCGACGGGTCTCTGCCGATCAGGTGTTGCATCTTTATGAACCGCTCCGGCCAGGTCAGCTGCGTGGGCAACCTTTGTTGAGCCAGGTACTGCTTCGAATGTATCACCTGGACAAATTCGATGATGCCACGCTGCTTCGGCAGGAAATCGCCAACCTGTTCACCGGCTTTATCACCAAACCGGCTCCGGAAACGGAAAAGGTCGATCCTTTAACCGGTCGGCCCATTGTCTATGACCTGCAAGGTGTACCTATGGTAGCAATGGAGCCGGGCACTATGCAGGAGCTATCACCGGGTGAAGAAATAACGTTTAACACACCACCGGGAGCGGCCAGTAACTACCCGGACTTTATCCGCCAACAGCTGATGGCGGTGTCGGCGGGTATTGGTCTGCCTTATGAGATTCTGTCCGGCGATATGAAAGGCGTCAGTGACCGGGCTTTACGGGTGGTGCTTAATGAGTTCCGCCGTCGTATTCAACAGATCCAGCATAATTTGATGGTATTCCAACTTTGTCGCCCGGTCTGGAAACGATGGCTGGAACTGGCCGTACTCAGTGGGGCGATTTCAGCCCCGAACTTTCATCGAAACCCAACGCACTATCGCAAGGTGAAATGGATTCCCCAGGGCTGGGCTTATATTCATCCAGTCCAGGATGTGCAGTCCCAGAATCTGGCAGTCCGTAGTGGTTTCAAATCTCGTTCAGAAGTGGTCTCTGAACAAGGCTACGACAGCGAACAAATTGACGATGAGATCGCAGCAGATAACCAGCGAGCCGACGAGCTGGAGCTGCAATACGACAGTGATGCCAGAACTCAGGAAATAAACAACACCATCATGGAAGAGGAACCCGATAACGATGAACAAAAAGCCGCTCAATAAGAACCGGGCCTGGTTCACGTTGAAAAATCAGTCAGGCCAACCAGCGGAGCTGCTGATTTATGATGTGATTGGCGATTGGGCAGGCTTATCTGCCCGGCAACTGGTCAGCAGCCTGAAAGATCTGGACACGGATGACATTACCGTTCGGATCAACAGCCCCGGTGGCTCAGTGTTTGACGGAGTCGCCATTTACAACGCCCTGCGTTACCACAAGGCTAACATCCATGTTCGGATTGAAGGGCTGGCAGCCAGTATCGCCAGTGTCATTGCTATGGCAGGCGACACCATACATATGGCTGAAAATGCCTTGCTAATGATTCACAATCCTTTCGGCTGGGTCGGAGGTGATGCTGGAGAGTTGCGCAAAATGGCGGATATGTTGGACAAAACCACCGAGGTGATTGCCCAGACTTACTGCAATCGCTGTGAATTAGATCTGAAAGCCATGCTGAAACTAATGGACGAGGAGACCTGGTTCACCGCCACTGAAGCCCAAGGCCATGGCCTGATTGATGAAGTGGAAGCACCGGTGAAAATGGCAGCTCATTTCGACCTTTCAAGCTTTATGCATCCACCTCAGCCCGCAAACTCTGAATCTGAAAATGGGGATAAAGGCGCTCATGCCCTGGCAGTAATGACCTTGTGTAATCAGGCCGGTTACCCGGAAATGGCTGAAACTTTTGTCCGCCAGCAGCAGGGTATCGAAGACGTCAAAGCTCGTCTGGCTGAATGTGAAACAATCAAATCCCTGTGTGCAGCAGCGCACTGTGAAGATCGGGCCGGACAGTATATTCAGTCTGGCAAGACGGAAGCTCAGGTACGCACTGAACTGTTTGATCTGCTCTTGCAGGATGACGACAGCATTAATAACCAGCTGACACCCGATCAGCAAGATAAAAGAATCCAGCCACTGGTGGATACCCAAGCTGTTTACCGCAAGCGTAACGGTCAATCGGTGGCCTGAGATCACTCACCCTTTCATAACTTTCCCTTTCTCACTCAAAGGAACTGAACCATGCCTGTGATGACAGAGCCGATGCATACTGGCGAATTTATCGTGTCCGAAGGAAACAACAGTATCAGCCGGGAGCTGATCGAACTGGCTCCGGATCTGGCGCTACTGCCCGGCACCATTCTTGGCAAGAATACCTCCACAGGTGTTTATGGTCCTATTGATCCGGCTGCTGACACAGGCTTGCAAATGGCCGCTGGAGTGCTTTGGGATCATGTCATTACCGATGCCACAGGCGGCGAGGGCGTCATCATTGCCCGACTGGCAGAAGTGGATCAGGAGTTACTGGTCTGGCCGGAAGGCATCACTGACGAAGAAAAAACGACGGCGGTTGAGGAGCTGTCGTCACTGGATATCATTCTCAGGACAGGAGAGCAGGGATGAACTTGCTGGATATTTTTAACAACGATGCCTTCAGTCTTACCAGCCTGACTGCCACCCTGAACGATATGCCCTATAAGCCAGGGCGTATCGGTGAACTGGGGCTGTTTTCTGAAAGTGGCATTAACACCACCACGGCGATTGTAGAGTCACGGAATGGTGAGCTGATCCTGCTGCCTACTTCTGAGCGCGGTGCTCCGGCTGCCCAGGCTCGCGGAGGCAAGCGGAAGGTACGCAGTTTTGTGATCCCTCATATCCCCTATGACTCCACCATCATTGCTGATGAGGTGCGCAATGTACGAGCCTTTGGCTCCGAGAGCGCCCTGGAAGGGGTGAAAACGGTGGTTAATGATCGACTGTCGTCCATGAATGCCAATCATGAAGTGACCCTGGAGCACTTGCGACTGGGAGCCATCAAGGGACAGATTCTCGATGCCGATGGCTCCAGTGTAATCTACGACCTGTTTCAGGAATTCGGTGTCACCCAGCAAAACCATACCTTTAAATTCAGTGCGGCTGAAACGGATATCCGGTTAGAGTGTGTGGCTCTTCGCAGGAAGGTAGACACGGCTCTGGGCGCTCAGCCTTACACTGGATTAAGAGCCTTCTGTGGTGCTGATTTTTATGATGCTCTGGTCGGACACGATTACGTCAAAGATGCTTACCATCGCTATCAGGACAGCGTTTTACTGCGCAATGATCCCAAGACCGGATTCCGGTTCGGTGATATCGATTGGGAAGAGTATCGTGGACAGGTAGGCGATATTCCTTTCATTAAACCGGATGAAGCTTACGTGATCCCGGAAGGCACCGGCATCTTCCGCACCTGGTTTGCCCCAGCGGACTTTATCGAAACCGTGAATACCATTGGTCTGCCACGGTACGCGAAACAGAAAATTCTCGACTTCGATAAAGGCGTGCAGGTCCACACTCAGTCCAACCCACTGCCCATCTGTCTTAAGCCAAGAGCCGTGATCAAATGCAAGATGAGCTAAGTGATCTGAATCGGCAGGTACTGGCTACCTTTGGGGAGGTTGTCACATTGAAAAAGTCAGATGACAGTAGGCTGGAAGTGACGGGCATTTTGACTCGGGAGCTGATGCCTACCGGTCCTTATGAACAGGTGTTGCAAGAGGTCACTACATTGGCATTGCCCAATGATGTAAAGGTGAGTCGAGGTGATGAGGTGATCTCTGCAGCACAACAATGGACCATTGACCGGAAACTGAAAGGCGATGGTCAAATGAACTGGTGGTCACTCCATGAAGCTGGAGCTTGAGCTGGATGACAGCATTGACGAGTTGATCCATTACTTCAAGAACACTCCGGAAACTCTCCAGCTCGCCATTCGAAGATCATTGAGGAAGTTAACCCGTTTTGCTGAACGACGAACCCTGAGAGCATTAGCTCGAGAGCAAGGCATTACTCAAAAGAAGCTAAAAGAGCTGGGCCGGGTCAAGGTCAATCTCCTGCAACCGGGTGAGCGAGGGAGTGAAGGCTATAGTCTGGTGATCTGGATTGGTGCCTGGGATATACCGGCCCATTATCTGGGCAAACCCAGACAGACCAAACAAGGTGTCAGAACTGGCAAGCATTTCTGGGGAGGGGCTTTTTTAATGCAGCCGGTCAATGCTACACACTCGATGGTCTTCAGGCGAAAAGCCAACTGGCGGCATAAATACCAGCGCTCCAAAAAATCCGGGCGCATGATGTGGATGGGCTTGCCCCTGGAAAAGAAGACTTTGCCGATCCTGAACAGTGCCATTCAGGTGCTGGAAAAGCTTCAGCCCATTTTACTGGAGCGGTTTGCCACCCTGATGCAGCAAGAACTGAATTTCATCGTCAACGGAGCCGGTCATGCTTAACCCAGAACAACAACTGGTTAGCCTTTTGGTAGGTGTTCTGGAGACAGTGTGTAATCAGGTATTGTTGGGCTATGCTGCCACCGGCATTGAACAGGGTCTGAAGCCGCCAGCCGTACTGGTGCAACTGGAATCAATCAGTGAGTTACAACAACAGGGCAGCCGTCGTAAAGATCAATGGCTGTTTAATCTCAGCGCTGTGGTGCCGACCAATGACCGGGCAACTTATGCCTTGCTGGAGCTCTCCAGAACGATTCGCCAAGCCCTGAGCAATGATAAAGCCCTGTCAGAACATTGCCGCAAGCTGACCTTCTCTGAAACCCAGTTTGATATTGCTCCCAGTCAGGGACAATTGTCCTTTGCAGATATCACCCTAACCCTCGAAACCGTCTTTTAAATCCTCTTCAAGGAAGGAGAATTCTATGTCCACCATCGACCGCAGTTTTATTGGTGCAGGCAGTATCCATATTCAGCCTTACGACAAATCCGCACCACTGCTGCCCATTGGCAATGTCAGTGAGTTTAACTTCAGCTTTGAAGAAGATCGTAAAGAGCTGAAAAACTATCTGGGCGGTGGTGGCAATCGCAATGTTATCAGCCGAGTGTCGGGCATTACCGCCAACCTGGTAGCCCATGATTTCACTGCCAGTAATATCTCCCTGGCACTTCGAGGCAGTGTTACTGAGGCTGCGATCACCCCGGTGACTGATGAAGCGCAAGAAACCTATGGTGTGGCAGGTGAATTGATTCCTTTCGGGCATTTACCTGATTTGGATCAGACCATTACGGTAAAAGACAGTCTGGATACCGTATTGGTAGAAGGTGATGACTACCAACTGATGAAATCTGGCATTCAGGTCATTGAAGGCGGGGGAGTTGACAACCTGGGCATCAAGGTTAGTTACACACCGCTCAAGGCCAATATGGTACAAGCGCTGGTTGAGTCCGGGCGTGAGTTTACCCTGTTTATGGAAGGGTTGAATGATGCCCAAGAAGGATTGCCCTTCAATATCCGGGTGCATCGGGTGAAGTTCTCTCCGGTGCAGAATCTGGGCTTTATCTCGGATGACTTTGCCAGCATTCCCTTGCAAGTCGATGTGCTGGCGGATACGGCGATTTCAGGGAATGGGCTGAGTGCGTTTATGCAGTTGGACCTGGCAGGGTAGTCGCTGATATTTATAGGTGTTCTGATTTGAGGTAGTAAAAGTGGGCGGCAGACTGAGCTACTTCTGCCAAATCATATTTTCAAGGGTTTCCATATACTCAGTAGACCTTGCTTGTAGCTCGTTAAGCTCCTTCCTGAAAGCGGTGTGGTCATAATTATCTGACTCTATTTGGGGGTGCCATTTTGTGGTGAATGGTCTTATGTGTTTGGTCAGAAATTGGTTTGATGATTTTTGAAACTGTATACAGGATTTTCCATAAGAATGACAAATATCTCTTAGCCTTTGAAATAATGAATAAATACTTTTTAGTGCAGAGAGGTTACAACCTAAATTGGGGTCTAATTCTATAGTTGTTACTCTGCTTGAAAGCTCTACATAAAAATCAAAAGCAGCATTTTTTTCATCTTCTTCATGTTTGTTAGATTTTTTGTCGAAATGGTTGTCAAAGAAGTATAGAAATAAACTGATTTTGTCCGGATCTTTTTGTTTACTTAATTTTGAAAGTTTATTTCTGTTTAAATAAGATTTAAGTGATTCTTCATTTTCTTTATTATGGGGATAATAAAAACAATGAGTGAAAAAAACTTTTTGCAGTACTCCTGATTTTTTTAATTTCTCTTCCAGTTCATTGCATAGTTCTACAACGATAGGGTTTTCTCTATTGCTCATAGGATTGCTCATAGCTTTAGTGAAAGCATGAATTTTAGATCATAGAATGGATGTACACTATTTCCCCTGAGAATGGAATTATTCCCCTGAAAATGCAGTTTTTTCCCCTGACAAAGAGGCAAGTCATATTCATACTTACCAGCGCGTTATATCCAATATGGTGTAATTATCATGGCTAAGAAAATTGATCCTCAAGATAATCAGGCTAATCAGAAAAATCCAAATAAAGGGACTGATGGTACAAATCGTCAGTACGATAAAGTTCAGGGAAATAGAGGGAAAGAGTTAAATCCAAACCAAAAACCAACCAGTGGTGAATGAAAATGTCAAAGGTCCAACCTAAACGTACTCCGGCTTCTAACCCCGTGGTACCCAACTTGCCTAGTAAAAACCCCGGCATGCCTTCAGGGAGAAGACGTGGGAATTATCCTCCGAATGGAAGATAGGTTTTCATAATCAGGGCAGCTTAGCTGCCCTCCTTTAGGTTAGCTCGAAAGCCATTGAGACAATGTAGATTGATCCCAATCATAGATTTTTTCTTCCATGATGTACTTGGGCATACCTGCAGTACAGCAATTTCTATGTCTCAGTAGTAGTAAATATTTATTATTACCATGTATATTTAAAAAAGTATCTATTTCCCATTCTACCCATTCACTGCTATGAGTATTTTCTCCAATGATAACAAGTAATCTGTTACTTCTTTCTAATAGTTGATGAATTTTGTTTCTTACTTCACTAGCGGCTTTATGATACGGTGATTTTGTGATTATATGGCCATATTCGTTCTTTATTGGTCCAGGTAAGGACTCGTCAATAAAATTTATCTTGTTATTTGAATTTTTAGCAATAGATTGAATATCTCGTACATATTGCACGTCCTCAGATTTGTAACTGATGAAAAGATGTAACAAGGTTATTACTCCCAGAAGGTTAAATTTAACTAATCAGGAGTAAGCATATCAGGCATTTAATACTTCATATGATTTTTTTTATTTGACTCATGGAGGGAGCCATGTCATCGATAAAGGAATCCGCCCTTCGGCTGGTCCTCAAAGCTAAAGATACCCTTTCGAAAACCGTCCTCCAGTCAGCAACCTCCCTTGAGTCCCTCCGCAAAGAAACCCAAACACTCAAACAAAAACTGTCTGATTTGCAGAAGCAAGATCGTCTTCTGTCGTCTTTCCAAAAACAGACAGCAGCCGTTCGAGATGCAGGCAAATCATACTGGGAAGCGGAAGTCAGGGTTGAGAAACTGGCCAAGGAGTTTCAGCAGACTGAGAAGCCTTCCCGGTCTCTCCAGCGCTCTTTGGAATCGGCTCGTAAATCCGTGGTGTCGGCCAGTCGGGCTTATCAGAATCAGCGCCAGAAGCTGGCCGGGTTGCGCAGCAGTTTGGAGCAGGCGGGTCTTTCCAATCGCAATCTGTCTGCCCAGCAACAGCGTCTGCAAAAGGAACTGAAAGAAACCGCATCAGCTTTGCAGAAAGTGGATGCCAAAGCTAAGACATCCTCCCGTACCTTCAAACGTTCCGGCCTCAGGCAATTATCCCGAGATGGAGATCGCGCATCAGGCAGTATGGGGCGTTTGTCTAAACGATTGGGAACTCTGCTGGCTGCCAGTGTCGGCTTGTATACCGTCAAACGGGCTATCCAGGGATTGCTGGGAACAGGTGATCAGTTTGAACGCTTGAGGGTGCAGTTCAATGCCGTGATGGGTTCGGTGGCTGAAGGTGAACGAGCCATTCAGTGGATCAAGCAGTTTACCCGTGAGACGCCTTATCAACTGGAGCAGGTGGCGGAGGCATTTGTACGACTGAAGGCGTTCGGTCTTGATCCTATGGACGGCAGTATGCAGGCTATTGTGGATCAGGCTTCCAAACTGGGCGGTGGCATGGAGCGCCTGAATGGGATTTCTTTGGCGGTTGGGCAGGCTTGGGCCAAGCAGAAGTTGCAGGGCGAAGAGATCCTGCAACTGGTCGAGCGGGGTGTTCCGGTTTGGGAGTTACTGGAAAAAGCCACCGGTAAAAATGTTCAGGAACTGCAGAAGCTTTCTACAGCGGGCAAACTGGGTCGGGATACCATTGCCCTGCTGATTGAGGAAATTGGCAAGAGCTCTGCCGGAGCTGCCGCTGAGAATATGTCTCTGCTGTCCGGTTATGTCAGCAACCTGAAAGACAGCTGGCAGAACTTTCTGGATGAAGTGGCCCAGAGTGGCGCACTGTCTTATGCCAAGGATCAGCTCAAAAGCCTTTCCGACCAGATCAGTATTATGTCTGAAGATGGTCGTTTGTCTCGACTGGCTCAGTCCATCAGTGATGCGTTTGTGCAGATGGGGGAGGCGATCAAGGCTAACTTCACTGGGCTGACGTTTGAAGGAGTGGTAGCCAGCATTCAGTCCGCCAGCCAGCGTATCGCTTCCACATTGGCCAGTCTCAACAATACCTTCACTGTGACGGGTAATGCTGTCCAGCTGTTGTTTAATGGTTTTACTCTGACTGTTAAGTCTTTTGGTCTGGTGTTCAGCGAAGTTATCTCATCCGTTTCCCGAGGGATGGGCAGTCTGTTGAATGCATTAGGTGCGACAGAGTCGGCCCAAAAACTTCAGTCCTTCGGTGAGTCGCTGAAAGCGGTGTCGGCGGGTTTCAGGGAAGCGGTGAAAGAAGATGTGCAGGACATTAACAACAGCTGGCAGTCACTGGGTGAAGTGATTATTCAATCCAGCCAAAGTACCCAGCAAGCTATCCGTAATGAAAGCCAGAAAACGACAGCGTCCGTCGAACAAGATGTCGTCAAGCTTAATTCGGTCTATGTCCAATCAGCCCAGACTGCCAAGAAAGCCTTCACCGGTGTCGCCGATGCCCTGAAGCAGATCAATGCTGCTGAAACCCGCACAGAGCTGTCTGATCTGGCCGTGAAACTGTCTCAAGCATTTGCTGACGGCACCCTAACCCAGGAGCAATACAACGAAGCATTAGCAGCCAGCAGAGAGAAACTGGCCGAGCTGGAAGACGGTGCCCACTCAGCTGCAGATGCAGCCCGGTCATTGGGCGATGCCGTGGATGAGGCCGGAAATAAACAAACACAGGGAGCAGAACGTGCATCCGGCACACTCAACGGTTTGGTGGGTTTTTACAACAATATCACCTCCGAACTCTATGGTCTCAGCGCCCAGGCAGAAGACACTTTCCTCTCCATGCAAGGCGCTACCCAGATCGATACCACAGACACTCTGGGTGAGCTGGGACAGCTAAAAGCGACACTGGCTGAAACCAAAGAGGAACTCCAAGCTCTGGCCACTGCCAATGTCGGACTGGATACCACCGGCATCGGACACTGGATGAAGGATACAGCGACCAATGCTGCTTCAGTAAGAGCTGAATTCTATGAGCAGAAAATCGCTCTGGAAGCGTTGGTACAGAGCTATGAAAACGGCTCTGTCTCTGCCCAACAGATGGCCAGCGATGGTCAGAATCTGGCTGACAGTCTGAACCTGCTCGACCAGCAAGACCTGGATCGTTTGAATCAATCCATCGAGCAAGCCAACGACAGTATGCAACGGCTGTCAGACAGCACCCAAGGCACACTGGACAGCCTCCAGGATGAACTGGACCGACTCCAGGGTAGGCACGGCGATATCGAACAACGCCGCCATGAAGCCCGAAAGAAAGACCTCGAGCTGGAGCTGGCCATCGCCAAACAAGACGGGGACTCTCAGGCGGAGAGCAACCTGCAAAAGGCGCTCTCGCTCAATCAATCGATCCGGGCTGAGAAGCAGCGCCAGTATCAGCTTCAGCAACAAGAGAAAGTACAAAAACAAAGGGAGCAGCAAGCTCAACAGGAAAAATCACGTATTCAAACCCAACGGCAACCCACCCAAAGTAGATCACCAGAGAAAGTCATTCGTCTGGAATACCCGGGAGGTCAGGTGGATGTTGGCGTTAAGCCGGGTGATGAAAGACGACTGCTGGAAGCTCTGAAAAATGCCGGAATGAGGTCTGCCTGATGACACTGGATACCATCACACTGCCCGACGATTTGTTGTGGATTAATGAGTTCGACTGGAACCCTGTGGAGCAGAGCCAGGATCGCAGCCTGACCGGAGGCTTGCTGATCCAGGAGCAGAGCAAAAGCTATGGCCGATCTATCGAGCTGAATGGTGGCGAAGACGCCGCCTGGGTTTCTCGCTCCGTAGTGGTCAACCTGCTGGCCCTGAGCCAGATCGCCAACAAAGTCATGACTCTGACCTTGCCGGACCTGAGACAGTACTCAGTGATCTTTGATCGGAGCTCGGGTGCGCCCGTCGAAGCCCGACAGGTTCTGCCCTATGCCTATCCGGGTGACAACTACCAATACAGCCTGATTGTCCGACTGCTGACCGTGGAATAAGCAAGAAACTATTAAAAGGAGCAAGGGATGGCCATCAACAACGATGATGTAAAACTCTTTGAAAGCCAGCGTCTCAGTGACGAGGAGGACGGCGGTGGCCGGGCCACTGGCACTGTGGTGATCGACGGGAATGTGAATAACCTCTTTCAGGACATCTCCCGGATTGACCGCACCATTGGTGATGTCGCCCTGCGTAAAGCCTACATTGGCATCAGCACCGACAACAATGACGCTTATCTCGGCGGCCATATCATCCTCACCGATGCACCGGATGACGACAATGTCAGTGTGCTGCTGTTCAACACCGACAGCCAGAACGATGAGCGCAATGCCGCCCGGGATCGGATCGAAGCCTATGTGGTGCCGGGCACATCAGCCAGCTTTGAACTGCTGGGTGATCAGCTGGTGGGTCAGCGCAGCATTGTCGGCATTCAGCGAGAAGAAAAAGCCCTGCCGGAGATTGGGGAAGTTTATCGGCTGTACAACAGCGATAGCAAAAAGGAGCAGTACGTCCGCATCACCAAAGTGGAACACCGCATCGAAACCTTCACCTATGCCTACAGCGCAGGCAGCTATGTCGACTTTGAACGTCGGCGGCTGGATATGGAAATCAGTACGGCCCTGATTGATCGCTTTGCCGGTGGCACTGCGACACCTGCAGGGACCGTCATGCCAGTGGACGGGCAAGGAGCCAGTGAAGCGAAGACCTCAGTGCAGTCGACACAGATTGCAGACACCTCTCGCTACTACGGCATCCAGCCAACCAAAGCAGCCATTAACCAGGGCGATCTGACCCTGAAGGTCAACAGCGTTTATTCACCTCTGGTGCCCAGCGCCAGGGTTGAAAGTCCGGTGGTCGATCAGTACGGGGGCTACACCGCCAAACGGATGGTGGCCACCTCTGCCGCACAACGCAATGTCAGCCTCTCTTTTGTGCATCTTTCTGGCAACCAGAGCCGGGCTTTTCTGCAGACGGGAGCACTGCCAGGAACCGTGACTCTGTCGTTAGAAGGCGGCACCTTTGAAGACGACAAAACCGGCCAGCTGGTACACAAAAGCGGGTCCAATAACTACAGTAACCTGACCATTGACTATGAAAGTGGTGAGCTGAACGTCTGGCGAAACAGCAGTTACTATACCAGTACGGCTACTGCCCTATACCAGCCTGCCACTGGCATCACCGGAGCCGCCATCAGTGGCACCCTGGACATCACCGCCCAGAACCGGGGCTTTAACTACACCTTCAACTTTGCCGAGGCCAAGCCCAAGCCTGGCACCTTGGTGATGAGCTATATCTCTCTGGGCAAGTGGCAAGACCTGAGCGATCCGGGCAATGGTCTGCTGGATGGATCAGGCTCAGGCACTATGGACTTCAGCACTGGCAGCGTGGCGGTGACTCTCGATGGTTTGCCCGATCCTGACAGCAAGCTGGTATTCAGTTATATCACCCAGGCGGATGATGAAATCACCCTGCGAACCGGCTCGGTGGCGGTGGATAAGTTTTCGTTTCGGCACACCACTGCTTCGCCAGGTATCAAGCCAGGCAGTGTCGTCATCACCTATCTGGCCAGTGAGCAAACCAAGACCCTGACTGATCAGGGCAACGGCCTGTTGACGGGCGATGGATCAGGCAGTGTCTACTATGCCTCGGGTGAGCTGGGCTTTGTGTTGAATGCCTTGCCAGACCAGGGCACCGAGATCGAGATTCAGTACGAAGAAGGCGAAGTGGCAGGCGGTATTGTCGATGTGACAGTGGATGGTTCCGGTTTAATAACCGGCACCATTGCCGGTGCACCTCTCTTGCCAGGCTCCGTTCAGGTTCAGTTTTCGGTGGATCGACAAAGTAATGTGCCACAGCATGCCAGCAGTCGCAGCAGTGACTACACCACTTACCAGACCACGTCTCAGCGATTTAAAAGTTACACTGACGATGGTAGCGGTAACTGGCGTGATGTTGCCGGTACGATTGATTACCAGACCGGTGACTTCACTCTTCAGGCGACAGAGAACTACAGCTACCCAGAATACACACTCAGAAAAGAGGTCTACAAATACCGACTGAGTTACACCAATACCACCAAGACCGAAGTCTTCACAGGCAACACAGTGACCAGCAAGGCGCAAAGCAACAGCCTTAGCCACCAGGCGAATACCGATACCCTGAGTGCGCCAGAGCTGACTATCGACCTGCTGCCACTGATTGAAGATCCACTGCTGCCCGGCAGTGTCATTCTGGAATGGAACGGAGAGCTCTACTTTGACCGTGACGGTGTGCTATACAAAAACGTCAGCAGTCAGACTAATGCCGGATCATCGGTAGGCACCCTGGATTACACCGGAGGCGTGGCGACACTGGCCGTCTATCCCTCGGGTACCGTTAACACGGCAACAGTGCAGGCAGCTGCTACCATCTCCGGTGGTTTTAAAGTCGATGCGGTCGCCTTTAGAACACCAGGCGCACCCATCCGGACCGGAAGCCTTCAGCTCACCGCAGTGCGTGTGGATAATGCCGAGATCATCACCGCCACAGCAGACTTTAACGGCGATATCAACACGTCAGAGGTCCAGGGCTCCATGGATGCCACTACTGGCTGGTGTGAGCTGACCTTCACCGATGGTACCGATCCTATCTATGTCATTCCACAGAGTGTGCGCTACAACTGCATCGTCGAAACCAGCCTGCCACTGGATGCCGAGCTGATCGGTCTGGACCCGGTACGTCTGCCACCCGATGGCCAGGTGCCGATTTATCGTCCGGGGGATATTGTCGTTATCAGTCATAGCCAAAACACCGATGCAGGCACACCCACAGCGGGCCAACTGGTCACCCTGAACCGTGATCATCAGGCAGAGATCACCGTAGAGGACAGCCAGGGCCAGGCCCTCGATCCAGCCCAATACACGACGGATCGTGAAGCAGGTAACGTTACCTTTGCCGATCCACTGCTGCTTCAGGATGCAGAGAGCAACAGTCTGACAGCGCCGTTTACCATCAAAGACCGTGTCGAGCATATGAGCGTGGCCAGCGACGTGCAGATCAATGGCGAGATTACCATCATTGCTCCGGTACCCTGGGGCTTACCAGCCAATGAAACACAAGTCAGCAGTGCCGTGGTTTATGGTGACCTGCAGGCCAGGGTTCACAACTTCTTCAGTCAGAAAGTCTGGGATGGTGGCGATCCTAACTGGACCGATGAGCGCATCGGTGATAACACCACTGCCCAGTACAACACCATTAACTATCCATTGGTGGTGACCAACAAGGGAGCCATCTTCGGCAAGTGGGCGATTATTTTCACGTCCGGCTCCGCCTTCCAGATTGTGGAAGAGAAGCTCGGGATTATTGATACGGCCACTACTGCCGCTGATGCAGCACCCATTAATCCGGAAACCGGTACACCCTACTTCACCATCAAATCTGAGGGTTGGGGAACCGGATGGGCTGTGGGCAATGTTATTCGTTTTGATACAGACGGTTGTCTGGCTCCGGTGTGGATTTGTCGAACTGTGCTGGCTGGACAGGGCACAGAAACCAGTGACCAGTTTACATTGCAGATTCGGGGGGATGCTGACTGATGGCAGGGATATGGTTCGCTAAAGAGAACACTCTGGGTCGGCTGGAAGGCCCTATTACGGATAAGAATACAGGTATTTATTTTGGCTCAAACAAGAGGCTTTATTTCTACGCTTTGATTTATATAGACAGCAGCAATGCTGACAAGAACATCCCGTTGTTGACCACCTTGTCTGATTCCAACAATAGCCCGTCCCGCTATAAGACCCGAATCTATTGTGAGAATGGCCAGATCAAAGTGTACGGCACCCGAGACAGTACATTAGTGCTGAGAGGATACTGCGATAACGTCATCCCAATGGACGAACTGGTTGAAATAGTGGTTCAGGGAGATTCAGGAGGTGGTAGTAATGCAGTTAATATTTACTATAACGGTGTCGCCCAAAGCGTATCCTCCAAATTCGGGAGGTACAGCATTTTTGACCGATATACCCAGGTCATTCTGGGCGGAGATACGACAGCGACCGGGAATGCAAAGGGAGTGCTGATATCAAAATTGGTCATCACTGATGACTGGGATAGTCCACCTGTCGCACCACCACTAATCCCTAATAGTACGGGGGTAGTTTGGACTTCTGACTTTGAAGATGTCAATGCACCACTGAAGATTAAGGGCCAGTCAAACAGTCAGGAATACGAACTAGTCTGGACTAACATCGACGCCACCAACGTCGTTTGGACCGACACCAACGCTCCACCTTCTTCAGGCAGCGCCGGTGGCATCATCATCCCAGGCAATGGTAACACGACCCGCATCCAGGGCACCGTCATGGAAGACGATCTGCCAGTAGCTCGTCAGGTCTTTGCCATCACCCAGGCACAACTGGCAGTCGATGGCAGCCAGGAAACAAAACATGCCGTTTTGAACAGTGTGCTCAGCGACAGCATCAGTGGCAGTTACTCTCTGGATACCAGCCCTTACGAAGGAGCCGTGATTGTGGTGGCCATGGATGACTATGGCGAAGTCTGGCTGGCCAACAGCACCTATGCAGTGGGCAATGTAATCCGTCCGGCCAGCTTCCGGGGCTACGTTTATATCTGCACTGTGGCTGGTACAGGTGACAGCACTGAACCCACCTGGTGGTTTGATGACAGTGTTCAGGCAGTAGGCACCGCCCAATTCAAAGCCAAGCCCTACACTCGCCCCCTGGCCCATGGCCCGGTGACACCCGAGATCGTACCGGAGAGTTAAGTGGCCTACTTTCCTGAGAAGACACAAGACTTCAAATTTACCCGGGAGGCTTATCAACCCGCCTCCCTTTTTAAGTTCTATCCACAGCCTACCTATGCCTTTATTCCACCGCCCACTGTCGTCAGTGCCTGCCAGAGCCAGTGGCAGACAGGAAACGCCTATCAGGTATCTGCCAGAGGACCGTTCCAGCACTCAATGACGATTCAGGCCAGTGTTCAGCAAAGTAGTCATCAAGGCAACGTTCTGGAAGCTCCACAGCTCGGACTGTTCTGGGGCAAGGTGCCTGAATTGGAGGAAGAAGTCAGAATTGGTCACCAGCAAGCCAGTGATCTCCAGAGTCAGCAACAGGCTCTCTGGCAGCAACCGCCTGCCAAAGAACTCAGCATCGATGAGTCCAGGGACCAGAGTATCCAGCCAAGAGAGCAGCAAAGTTCTGAACAGTGGCAGCAAGGCAGACAGATAGATCGGCAGAACACAGAGCGTTTTGATCGCAGTGACGAGTATGGCGCAGTCCATCAAATCACCGCCAGTGGCTACCAGGTACCAGCACCTGCATTGCTGAACTTTACCTTTGCGGCCAAACGTTACTCACCATTAACCACCCCAGACGTGTATTTCAATCTGGGCGAGAGTGCTCCCAATAGGGCCATTCAACCAAGAGACTCTCTGCAGCAGTCAGCCTTCAGCAGTAACCGCACTCAGGATGAACCCCTCATCATCCCGTGGGGACCCGGCAGAAAAGCCAAAGATGACACAGTCGACAGTGACTATGGCGGTGAGATCGATGTCATCGAAAAGCCACAACCCGAAGAACCAGAGATCAGGGAGACCTATCTGCTTATGAACACCATCAGTGTGGTGACGCTGCCCGACAGGACACCGATCGAGATGAGCAACATGGATATCAGCCTCGACATCGACAGCTTCAGCTGGGCACTCAGTGGGGAACTTTGGGGAGCCAGCAGTCTGGCATTAGTGGAACCCGATCAGGACGGCCCCAAACAGATCGAGGTCAACATCAATGGCTGGAAGTGGATCTTTATTGTGGAGCGATACACCGGCTCAAGAGCGTTCGGTCAAGAAAAATACTCGATATACGGAACCAGTCGTACACAGCTGCTGGCAGCACCCTACGCACCCCAGCGCAGCAAGTCCAACAGCAGCAACCTCAATGCAAAACAGGCGATCACTGAAGAGCTGGACAACACCGGCTTTTCTGCACTCTATCCGGAACTGGATGATTACAGCACACCCGACTGGATCATCCCTGGCGGCAGCTTCAGCTACCAGAGCGAAACCGCCATGACCGTCATCGCTCGACTGGCCAGCACTGCAGGTGCCGTGATCATTCCTTCCAGGGATGCTGACCAGCTGAACATCAAACCCCGTTATCCGGCCAGTCCCTGGAGCTGGAATACTGCCACCATGGACAAGATCGTGCCGGCCAGCATGGTGATCAACCTCAGTGCCAGCTGGAGGCCAGAGCCGGAATACAATGCCGTCTATGTGTCAGGCACCCATGCGGGCGTAGCGGTCAATGTAAAACGGCAGGGCACTGCAGGAGATAAACCAGCGCCGGATATTCTGGAAGACTGGCTGACGGAAACACAGGTGAATACTGAGCGAGGCAGAAACGAACTGGCCAAAGGTGGCCATCAAAGTATCACCACATTGGAGATGCCTCTGACGGACGCGAATATGGCTCCCGGGTTGATTGAGCCAGGTCAGTTAGTTGAGATGCAGGATGTGCCAGGTAACTGGCGAGCTTTATGCCTGTCCACCAGCATTAGTACCAGACAGGGTAAAGTCAGTCAGAGCATCGAACTAGAACGTCATTACTGAGTGGAGAAAAACATGGCCACCACTAACATCTGGCAGCAGTTCAAGGCGCTTATCCCGGAAGGAAGCAAGGTTATAGCTACTATCACCTTACTCAATGGCAATGGAACGAGTCAGGCCCGGCTTAGGGATGGTTCAATAGTGACGGTGAAAGGAGATTCTGTGGGAGTAGGGCAGAAGGCTTTTATTCAGGGGGGAGAGGTAAAGGGCTCTGCGCCGGATTTGGCGCAGTATGAAGCGTCCGTTTAACTGCGAATACCTCTGCAAGCAGGAAATCTGCTGCAACCCCAGAATTGCTTACCTTTGTTGCTTCCCTGTCTCGCAGTGCGCTTTACCATGGCAGAACCACATTTGGGACAAAGCTTTTCATCCTTGGGTTGATTGGACAGGGCATCATCATTTTTGAGAGGGGCTTCCCGGACGCTATTTACCAGACGGACCAGCCTTTGACCATCTATCAATTCAAGCCCGGTGTCTTGTGCAAATTTTTGCGCTTCCTTGGTGAAAGCGCCTGCAGTCACCAGCACTCCGCCAGTGGCCCCTTGCGCCTTGACCAAACCGAACATTTCCCGAACAACGGATACGCCAACCTTTCTGCGTTTCCAGTTTTTGCATTGAACCAGCAGTGTTTTCCCTTCTTGCCGGAGTATCAGGTCAACCCCACCGTCTGCTCCACCGAGTCCAGTTTCCTCAACTGAGTAGCCCTTTCTTCTGTAGGCTTCCCCAATGTACTGTTCGAACTGCTGCCAAGTAAGGTTCTGAATGCTCGTCAGGCTGGTTTGGTTGTTGAAGAGTTCTCCTCGCTGCCAGGAGTGGAAAGCTGAAGCGAGGGCCGCCAGGCAAAATAAAAGACTGAAAACCCAGGCCATCGATGGCAACGCTATAGCGATACCTTTAAAGATGGGATTTTCGGTTTCAATGGACGGAACAACAACCTTGAGGAGAAAGTAGGAAAGTATTGCCAGTATCAGGTTGAACCACCAGGGAAGTGTGCTGAGGTCATCCAGAAGAGATTGCTTGCGGGCCATTGTTGCTCATACCTTATTATTGTGTGGAAAACTGTTTGTATTTTCTATGGTTCCCTTTCCAAGTCTTTCAAGGTGCGATTATCATCTGTTCTCCAGGCAGTTAAACCATTGGTGCTTCGACCTCTGATTATGACGGCAGCTGCACTGGGGCTGGTGAATTCATAGTCCTCAGTAAAAATATAACAGCCGTCATCAAGAGTCAGTATGCCTTTTTCAATGAGCTTCGATCTAAATTTAATTATTCTTTCTGGGCAGGAGTCAACAGCTTGCTCTACCGCTTGAGACCCTTGGAAAATGGTGAACCCGCCTTCTGATCGCTTTCCTGTTGCTGTGAGCTTTCCTTTCACTTTGCATAAGAGTATCTGGTTAGAAGCATCAGAAGGTTTGTCAGGGTTAAGAAGATTGGGTTTTTCAGGAGAAAGGCTGGTGGATGTTAGGTGGTGAATGCCCAGTACGGGTAATAATTGCAGCATCCTTTCTATGTAAACATCCATCTCGGCTCGATCAGCTTCAGGCAGTGAAGAACCACTGGATGCACTGTTCATCACAACCACTCGCTTGCTGTTGTACGCCTGTTGAATCAGCTTTCCTTCAATGTAACGAATATGAGCTTTGGTCAGGTTGTCGTCTTTGCTGACGAAGGCTGACGTATGAACCCAGTAGTCTTTATCTTCATTTTTGGCGTGTTGCTTAAGACGACTGGATACGTCCTCTGCTTCACCAATGTAGATCACAGGCTCATTTGAATCTGCATCAATACCAGAAAGAAGATAAACGCCCGGACTTTTAAGTTCCGGGCGGCTCAGAAAGTCATCAAGATCACTGCGGGGGCCAGCAATGGCCTTGCCAGTCCAGTTTGAGATCTCTGCGGTGCGAAGGCCTGTTGGACTGCCTTTGACGAGGAAGAGTTTGATTGTGGCTGGTTGCATAAGCTTATTGTTAACTGTTGTCGGTCAAGTTGGCTACTGTGTTGCTTATATTAAGAAAAGACTGAGCTAGACAGTGGCCCGTGGCGCTTGAGTAATCCTTTAATCTTACTGACTGTGTATCCAGTCTGACAGGTAATATCCTCAGGATAGCAGCCTTTCTCTCTTGCTTGCTTCATCATAAGGGAGTCCTCTTGGTTGAGCATCGCTCCTTTCCCTGATTGCTGGTAACAATATTGAATCGGCCATCAAGTGGTTAATCGAGAGTTCATTTCAAACCGGTGATTTTGGGTCATTGTTTGCCGGAGGTAACAATACCAAAGGTAAGCAATTGGATTCTACTGTCATCAATCACGGTAGCACGTGATATGCCGTACAAGTGGTTGTTTGAGCAGAATTCTCAGCTACCAACTCCCAGAGCCTATACCCAGAAAAAACGAGGTCAACCCAAAAACAAAAAATAACCCAGTCAAAAGACAGTATTTGATGACATACCCAAAGGTCAGCTCCTGATCGGCAAGCCTGATGATGCCACCAATGATAAGTTTAAAGGCAAAGTAACACCCAGAGAGAAAGAATCCCAAGGAGAGTAAATTAAACGTCAATTCCAAATCCATAATAAAAGTTCCTTACAGCAGCCAACGGTTATTTTTCTTCAATAACGCCACATATGATTTCTGAGAACAGATCCCCGTCATCAACCACAAAACCTATGCTGCCATGGTATGTGTAATAATTTTCTCGGGCAGCTTTATCCTCCGGATCAAAGACTTGTATCGTAGCAAAGACCGTATCGGTTCCTTCCTCAACCAGAACCCCGTCATGGTATAGACTTGTGAGATACGACAGGAACTCACTTGAATAATCATCGTAGTCGCTTCGATATCGGGTTTTAAAATTCTGACCCGAGTGAACCGGCAGCTCCATGATTAACTCATCCTCACAAACTATTCTTCCCTGTCTCTTTCGATGGTTGTAAACAATATCAAGAGCGCTCATGCATAACTCCTTGCACACATTTGGTTATTATTGATTTCTGTCTATCCAAGTAAAGTTATCCTGAATAAGCTTCTGCTCACCCGACCAGCGATAAGCCACCAGTCTTCCCCCAGGGCGTGCAACGCTGTAGTCAACACAGGCAACCTGGTCACTCATTGGCCTGGGCTGTCCATTCATCCAGTAATGTCCTACAAATAACGGTACTGTATCCGTGTAGCGATAACTTTGTTCGGGCAGTGGAGTGTTGGGCAATTCTGCCTGTCCTGTCCCGATGGTTGCATTTGACCAATGAATTGCTTGTTCATCCCACCAGCGAATGCGGGCAGCGGTTCGCAGATTTCCTTTTTTATCTCTGAAACTAACGCCTGGTGGTAGTTCCAGCTCTACCCCTTTCAATAGGTACTCTATTGCATGGTAGAGCGGGTGTGATTTATCAGAAGCTGGAACATAAGCATCCGGTGTCAGGCAGTTATTTTCATCGAGAAAGGGGGCGACAATAGGAAAGCTGGTGTGATGCCATACTGCATGGATGATTCTCAATTCTCCCAGATCCAGAAACAGTGGCAGTGTCTTAAACCAGCTTATAGCCTCCTGATGTATGCGGGATTGAAATGGAAACTCAGCAATAAACTCCGCATGATCCCTGATGTTCTTCTCATTATGTGGGCGGAGGAAATCGCCAGCACCATCCGATATCGAATAACAGATGGCATTAAACTCATGGTTACCCATCACAGCAAGTGCAGTTTCCTGCTCGACCATCGAACGACAAATATCAATGGTTTTACGGTGTTGCCCCTGGCCATCTATAAAGTCCCCAACAAAAATGGCTTTCCGTTCGGGGTGGCGATATGCGGAGTTACGTCGTTCATAACCAAGCTTGAGCAGAAAGGCTTCCAGCTCATCAGCCCGCCCATGAATATCTCCAATAATGTCGTACATTCTTATTCTCATTGCATAGCGGAGGAGTGAGAAGGTTATCAGATTCAGTCTGATGAGAGAAAAGAGATCAACTGGTCATGATCCAGACTGTGATGCCAGCCAGGAAGATGGTCATCAATAAACTGTTCAACAAGCTCCCTTGACTGCATGACTTGTTGGGTTCCATGGTCACGAATAGCTTTCAGCGATTGCTGGTAATGTTTTTGATCCTGCAGGCCAGCTTTAAACTGTTGTTTTTGCTCTGACGTTTTCGCTGCCAATTCCTTCTGGCTGGTTTTGTGTTGTGACAGCTTTGAGAGAACACGCTTGAACTCTGTTGTAAGTAAATAGCGTTTCTCAGCCAGCAGCTGAAGATCATTATAAAGTTCTGCAAGCAGCTCAGAAGCGACCTGCTCTCCGATTTCCAGATAATTACGATTTGCCCTGGCATAGGTGGGCACATGACGACCAGTCCTGTATCCAGAGAAGGGGAATGTTATTTCTACTGTTAAACCAGATCGGGAGAGGTCAGAGATGATACCTGAGACTGAATGACCATCAATGGTCAAAGAGATGTGCTTATTCATTTTTTTAGTTCCTGTTTAGCGAGATTTATTAAGCGCCTGCAAGTAGGACTAAATTGGCGCTGACGGTTTAGGCTAATATATTCTGTGCAATAGGTCAAGAATAAGTCTCTTTCAATATGAAATGAGCCTGCTTCAGGCTCATTTCATATTGAAAGAGACTGAATACTTGCCTCGCTACCTAGGCGGCCCCATCCATCTCCATCCAAACCTTCAAAGGTCACTACGCTCCCAATGAGAGGCTATGGATGGAGAATTCCACGAGTTTCGTTAAACTGCTGGGTGACAGCGACGAAGGATACTTTATGCTTGTCGAACACCTCCACCAGCCGGGCAAAGTCAGTCAGCGACCTTGAAAGGCGATCCACTTTATAAACAACCACTACATCAATCTTTCCCGCTTCCACATCGTTCTTTAATCGCTGAAGCGCAGGTCTTTCCATATTGCCACCAGAAAAGCTGCCATCGTCGTATCATCCGGCACCAGAATTTCCAGCATTTTTCACAGAGAATACCTAACTCTCAGGGGTCGCATCGGCCCGGATTTCTCGTTAGAAAGACTCTGCCTAACGAACGATATCGAGTGGGTATTGCTCAATAATTAATCATTAGGTAAACCCCCGGCTATGCCGGGGAGACTCGCATAGGTTATACCGAGGCTTCGGTAGCTAACCTCAAAGGTTCCGCCAAGAACCAAGAGGTTTAACTTATGCCAGACTACAAAAGTCTGACTCATACTCGTTGGGATTGTAAGTATCACATTGTCTTTATTCCCAAAAAAAGGCAAAAGGTTATTTATGGGAGCTTGAGAAAATTTCTGGGAGCCATTTTCCACGATCTTGCCAGTCGCAAAGGGTGTGAAATTGTGGAAGGGCATTTGATGCGAGATCACGTTCATATTTGCATTAGCATTCCGCCGAAATACTCTGTTTCCAATGTTGTTGGCTATTTGAAGGGTAAATGCGCAATAGCTATTGCGAGACACTTCAAAGGTAAGCAGAGGAATTTTTCTGGTGAGCATTTCTGGGCAAGAGGGTATTTCGTCAGCACAGTAGGTCTTGATGAAGATGTGGTTAGGGAATATATCCGAAATCAGGAGAAAAATGATGAAACACGAGATCAGCTGAAACTTGGTTTTGACACGCGCCCTTGGGCGCAATAAAAGCCCTTTGAGGGCGTCACCTAATAAGCCTCCGGCTCTGCCGGAGGTCATTTAACTTGCAGTCGTTTACTAGCAATGATGCTCTAAGTTTTCTGAAGCTTTGCTATGGACGCTACCATTTCTTCAAACTCTTCTCTACGAGATTTTTCCAGAGTCATTTGCAGTTTTGTTTCCACTCGCATAATTTCTTTTCGGGTAGTTTTCAGCAACTCAATTCGTACCGACTTCTTGTTAGCCACCTTAGGCTGAGTCTCTGATCAGTCTTAGCTGACTTCAGTTTTTCAAGCTTGCAAACGGTTGTCTAATGCTGGGCGAGTAATTGGCCTATTTTGAGCTAAATTCAGAACAACCAGTCAATAAGTCAGCGACTTTGCCAGCTTTTCGGTAGCCATATAGAGCCATCTGGATTTTCATCGATCAAAGCCTATGTCACAAAAGAGTCACTGTGCCGGTCACTGACCAGAGAGAAAGACACTGACCTACCAGTCGCTCATGGCGTTTTTTAATGCTATCTTCGGTCCAGTCGTCCAGATCACATATCTCTTTCGTTAAATCAAACGACACTTTCTTGTTATGGCGGGCATAGCTTTCCAGCTTTTTGGGAAAACTATGGTGCTGGGCGCTACTGTTTTTGGCACCGCCAAGTAGCGTTAGATTTCCGAGTTTTTGTACCCACTGTGCATGGCAGTCATCAGAAAACCTTTCCTGCCAGTAGTTATCCTTGCGGCTCTGGGGAAGGATATGCTCAATGGAGAGACGGTGGTAACTTTTCTCGACACTGTCATCCTGCATTTCCTCTTCCAACCTCAATAGAACAGCCCTAACCATCTGTATTTTGTTGGGTGAGGGTTCGTAAAGATCACCCTGAATATGATGAGCAAAGTCCGCATTGTCAGCGTGGACATTAATGCCCTCAATAATTGAATTAAGATCATGCCCCTGGTTAATCCGAGTCAGCACTTCGAAGTACATCATCTCCCGCTTGCTTTTAATCAGTTTACGAATCCAGCTTTGGTAGAGCACTTTTTCAAAGGCCATTAAGAAGGTATCAATATCTTGTGGTGTAAAGCACTTATCGGTTGAGGCCCGGTTAAGAAATGCCAGTACCGCAGGAAACCATTCATCTGGTAGCAGGTTCAGGAAGCGGATACGTTTGCGGGTCAAGCCCTCAAAATCCGAATCCCGCAGTGCCTGATAATTCTTGGCTGAGGCCAGCAGATCACTAATCAGAGGAAGCACTTCACCATTATATTCATCCTGCAGGCGTTTAGTGTATGCAGCAAGAGGCTTGGGCGTAACGCGGTCTTTGTCCTTTTTATTGGCTATAGTATTGAAGTTCAGGAACCGATCAATATTTTCAATCCCGATAATATCTTCCAGCTGTGACCACTTTTGCTCAACGGTTGAGGAAGGTATTCGATTTACCTCTGCCTGTTCGAACAGTTTATTCTTGATCAGATCGCCGTCGGTAAGTGGGGTTCCCCGGTTATTCAATACATTGAAGAGCCGGTAAGAAGAAGCAAAATCCTCGGTACGAACAAAAACAATAAACACATTACGCAACAGATAGCGGGTAAGCCTGATCAGCGTCGCTTCATCATAGTCGGCCAGATATTCACCAATCCCCCTGAAATTGTTGATGAAAAGGCTCTCGGTATGGGTAGGTTTGTCGGGAAGGTTGGTATCCTTGCCCATGACGACATGATTGGTAAACAGCTCGAACTCTTTCAGCCGTATCTGCAAGCGAGGTTCTTCCGGTATATCCGAATATGGGTCTTCATGGAGAATGCGCTCCTGGAGGTCGGCTTTTACTTTAACATTGCTGATGAGCTGACACAGTTTTGCGCAAATCAGTGTCAGCGTGGTCAGGCGTTGCTGGCCATCCACCACTTCAAACCGGTAGTCGTTTTTCTGATCCTGAATACAAATCAGGCTACCGATAAAATATTCACTCTCGCCTTGCTCCATGCTGGTGAAAATATCCTCCACAAGCTGCTTGGCATTATCTTCGCTCCAGGAGTAGGGTCTCTGGTAAGGTGGAATGACAAAAGTTTTGGTTTGGACGAGTACGTCCTCAATTTTCAGTTCTTCGGCTTTCATAAAGGTTCTGCCCTCTAATGAATGGGGCTTGGATGAATCATTGTGCAAAAGTGAGGTTAGTGTCTAACCTCACAGGTTCTTATACCTTATCAAGGCAGTAGTTAAAGGTACTTTTTCATAACCGCCTCTTTTTTGGCTGGTGTTGCGGCGATGATGGCCTGGGCTTCGGCGATTTTAGTCTCCAGTGCTTTGACTTTGGTAACGAATGTCTCTTGCTCGGCTAGAGAAGGTACGGGTACCTTGATGTTTTTCATCACTGTCGCATTGATATTGGACTGATTAATCGACTTGGAAGCTTTGCCCCGGGCTTCTGTCAGAAAAGCCTGAGAGTTCATCATCTTGACCAGAAATTCCGGGAGAATCTGGTTTTTATCTGGCGTAACTCGCACGAGGTAAGAGGCAAAACAGTAATCGCCGTCTAAATCAAACAGGCCGGTTTTGCCCACATGCTCAATACTGTTGGTGCGGTTAAACAGCAAATCGCCCTTGTTCAGCTGGTATTTGACGAACTCATCTTGACTGATATCGGCGCACTTCATGCGTAAGCGCTTAGCCAACAACACCTACCCCGCAATGCTTAAGTGGGATATTTTAAAGATTCCGGCTTGATGTTCATCGGCAACAGCTGTTCCACGTCCGCGTCTTTCTCCAGGGCCGGTAGAATCGTCAACACATGCCGTAGCCACGCGTAAGGCTCGTGTCCGTTGATTTTGGCAGTTTCCACCAGTGTGTATAGAACCGCACTGCTGCGTGCACCAGCAATACTGTCTGAGAATAGCCAGCCTTTGCGCCCCATCACGAAGGGTTTGATCGCCCGTTCTGATGCGTTGTTGTCAATGTCCACAAGACCATTGTCCAGATAGCGCACAAGGTACGTCCACTGGTTCTGCATGTAGCGGACCGCCTCACCCAGCTTGCTTTTGGGGGTGACATTCAGCGCCTGTCTTTCCAGCCAGACCTTGATTTTGTCCATCACCGGACCGGCGTCGTTTTGCCTCGCCAGGCGTCGCTCATCCGGTGTTTTGTCCCGCACTCTCTGTTCTATGGCGTAAAGTTTTTTGATCAGTGATAACATCTGCCCAGGTCTGGACGTTGCCAGCTTCTTGTTTTTTGGCAGCACATCAAAGGCTTCCTTGAATTTCCTGCGGGCATGCGCCATACAACCTACCAGAGTGATGCCCGGTTGCTGCTTCTCCAGCTTTTTATAAGCGCTGTAGCCATCGCATTGCAGAGTACCCTGATAGCCAGCCAAAAAGCTGATCGGATGTTCAGATCCACGCCCCTGCTGGTATTCGTAGATGACAATGGGCGTACTGTAAGCACCATTGCGATAGAGCCACATATACGATTTGCTGGCCGCCTCTCGCCCCGGTTCTTTCAGCACTTGTAGGGTTGTTTCATCCGCCATGATCGCCGGTTGTTTCAACAGCTGCAGTTTGAGCGCATCGTACAGCGGAGTTAGCAGCTGTGCCGTTCTTATCATCCAGTTGGCCAGTGTCGCACGACTGATGTCGACATTCAGGCGTTTTAGGATGGAGACCTGCCGGTACAGTGGCAGCGCATCGCCGTACTTGCTGACGGTCAACCAGGCCAGCAGGCCGGGGGTCGCAATGCTTTTAGGTATAGGAGAGGCTGGAACGGGAGCAATCTTCACGCCGATCTCACAGCTGCGGCAGCCGTACTTCGGACGAACATGTTCAATAACCCTGGCTTGTGCCGGAACAATATCCAGCTTTTCGCTGGTTTCTTTGCCGATAACATGGAGTTTGCTACCACAACAGTCACACTGTTTGTCTTCTTCGGGAATGTCGTGGACGATTTGTTCTCTCGGGAGGTCTTTCGATAGCGGTCGACGAACAGGTTTCTTACGCTCATAGCTGATCTGCTCAACCTCTGGCGTATCATCCTGTTGATCTTCGGCTTCAGCGACAACTTCTTCCACCTCGTTGAATAGCGCCTGCTGGCCTTCGAAACGTTCACTGGAAGGCCCATAGTTTTTGTGGCGATGCAGGCGAAACTGTTCTTCAAGCCACTGCACCTTCAATTGAAGGTCATGCTTTTGGCGCTCCAGCTTTGCTATCGTTTTTTTCAGCTGTTTGTTTTCTTGTGCGGCGGATATTGTCATGACGACAATTGTACATCCCCGGACAACAGTCTTCTGCTGCGATTCGGTATCATCAGGTGACAGTCTGATACTGCAATGCTCGGTGGGCCTGCTTTTGTTCCAGCTGGAGTCCATCCAGCAGCCAGTTGAGCTGCTGGCGTGTCAGATTCACACTCTCATTGTTGCTTACCTTTGGCCATTGAAAGCGACCTTTCTCAAGTCGCTTGTAATAAAGCCAAAAGCCGGAGCCATCCCAGTGCAGAATCTTTATCTTGTCCCGCTGGCGGTTGCAGAACACAAACAGGCTGCCGGACAGGGGATTGAGTGCCAGGCATTCACTGACAATCACCGCCAGGCCATCGATGGATTTGCGCATGTCTGTCACACCCGTGGCCAGATACACAGGGTGATTGATATTAGCAGTCATCATCAGCCGATTACCTGGAGTAAACGTTGCAGACAGGCGACATCGAAATCTGAAGCCAGAGCCACAGTAAAGCCTCGGGGCGTTACAAGAGAGATGCCGGATTCCGGTGTTTGAACCTGATTGGTGTCATTATTATCTACTTTTACAGGAACCAGTGTTTGCTGCGGTTTCGGGGCAGATTGAAGGCGACGTTTATGGTAGCCGAATGTTTTGATTGGCAGCCCGTTGCGGCGGACATATTCAGCCTGGGACAGGCCACTGTTCTGCCAGGCTTCGATGTGGTCTTTCCAGTATTGCTGCTTTTGTTCTCTGGTCATAGGAACCTCCAAGGTCAGGGAGGTTAAAGTATTCAGGAGGTTGTGCAGGGTTTGAAGGTGTTGTTGGCTAAACGCTTACCTTCATGCTGCCATTGTCAACCATACGACCCAGGATGACTTCATTCATTCGGAAAATCTTGTAGCCGATGCCTGCCTCGTTCATCTTTTTGTTGAGGCCGTACTGTGGAGGAGTTTTGAGTAGTTTGCCAATTTCTTCGCGAGCAAACTCTAGCGCGTAGAAATGTTGAGTGAGTTTATCTATCTGGTCAGAGTGCTGTTTTATGAATGTTTCAGCATCTTTTGTGTTGCTGTCAATCAGCCGCCATTCTGCTACCACCCTGCTACGTGTCACTGGGTCAGACTGAGGGATAAGCATGGGAGCAATATCCTTTGGGTAGACGTGAGGTTGTGCAGCACCTTTCGCATGGCTTTGAATCTCACTCTGCCTGCATTTCATAATGTTGAATAAGTACTCTGTATGCTCATCGGTCGAACCGCGAACAGTAGAGCAGTCAGAAGCAAAAATTTCTTCATCCCAAAAGTTTACATAACCAGCATTTGCGCCAGATGCACTGACAGTGATGGTGTTTTTTGCACGATTGGCCTGATTATGGGTGTAGGCATAACTGATCCCGCCAGCAATGACTTTATATTCACCAGGGGTTGATTTTTTTTCTGTGATTGATGTTCCTTTCTGAATCTCTGCCACGCTGCTGAGCGGTACAAGAGGCCATCTGGAAGTAATAACAACTTTTTCTGTAAGTGATATCAAAAATTGCTTTTCGAAGGTAGCACGAGAAAAATCCAGCATCTCCACCAGTCGAGAAGGCTTTGCAACACTACTTAGGTTCTCAGGAATATCACTTAACGCATCCGCAAAATTGGCACCAATGTAATGGCTCAATTTCTCCGGATTGCTGCGATTAAACTGCATTGGATGGTCATGATCCGGACCATCGTACAGCGCCGTGATGTGCTTGCCGTTGGCATCTTCAATCAGTTTTATGCCTTCATCCCCTTTGGCACTGGACCAGTCATAACCGAGAAATTGTTTGATCTCTTTGGTGGCAGAAGGGCTGCGGATAATCAGCACCGGGTTGGCCTGGTCTGAGGCAAGGCAAAAAAAGTACAACTTATCCTGCTCAATTTCTCGAACATACTTTAGATAGTGTTTGGCAATCTCTGTCTGTTGGTCGTTCTTGCTCAGAACTTTGAACGTTTTCTTTTTCTTCAGGTTCTTCAGCTCAGTGCTTTTTTCAAACGCGTCGTGGTAAGGCTGAAAATGTTGATGTTGCTTCCAGGCTCCAGATGCTTCACCCCGGAGCAGGCTAAAATAATCGCCTTTCGGTACATTGATATGCGTGGTGTACATACCAATCAGGTAGCCATCCCGGTAGGCTTCTGCTCTATGAGTTGATGCAGCAGACCCTTTAAACCACTCGGCGACACGCTCTTTAAAGTGCTCAGCGGTATCGGGCTGTGTCAGTTTACGGCGCAGGAACAGGGTGACCGTGTTGGTGCCTGTCTTTCCAAAGGTACCGCTGCCGAACTCAGCAATGGCAATGATATCGAAATACTGCAACAGGATTTCACGGGCACGGATATAGCTTGAACCACCGTTGGAGAGGATGGAAGAGGGCAGGATGATGGCAGCAACCCCTTCACTTTTTAATAGCTGTTTGGCCCGTTCAATAAAGAAGGTTTCAATACTTCCAGCCGTTTCGGGGTCGTTGATGGTATCGCTCAGAGAGTAGGCTGTGCGTTCATTCTCCTGCAGCGTTTCCAGAAATCCTTTGACGCTGTAGGGAGGGTTTGCCACCAGCAAATCAAAATGGTCATCTTTAATATCCGGATAAGCACTGTGGCTATTGATCAGACCATCACCGTAACAGATCTTGATACCTTGCTGGCCGTACATAAAGGTTGAGACTTTGGCCACTTTGGAGAGCCGGTACTCCTTTTCAATACCGACCATGGATTTATGGTACTCAGGCAGTTTGGCTTCAGGTTTATGCTGCTCCAACAAGGGCTGTAGTTGTAAAGCCAGCTCGGTCAGGAAGTGACCGGCACCACAGGCGTAATCAATGGCCATAGGTGGAGCTGCCATGTCTTGCACCATCTTTTCCAATGGTAAACTCATCAGGATAAAACGACAAATGGGCATTGGCGTGAAAAACTGCCCTTCACTCTGTTTGACTCCCTGATCCAGAAAACCCTCGAACATATCGCCCAGAAACTGGTTGTGACCTTTGGTTTCTGTCAGGCGAATGTCCTGCCACATTTGCAGAATTTTCAGTAGTACCTCTGCGTTCTGGTAGAACAGTCGCTCGTTATGTACATCAATAAAGGAAAAATCATTATTGGTAAAAAACTTTTGTTGAATAAACAGGTTCCATACGGCCCGTTGGGTTGCGTCCGGATTTTGCTTGATAAAGCGCAGGGCGTTATTCACATCAAGCTGATTGATGTAGGTGATATCTTCGCCAAGGAATTTATCCATACCGGACTGATAGAGCTGCTGAAGACGATCCATCAGGTCAAAGTGCGTATCATAAGCGACACCTTTCCAGTAAAACTTGAGATCGTTCGGGTTTTCTATTTCGTCCACCAGCTTGCAGAGAAACAGGTTAACCAGCTTATCAAAGGCGTTTTCTCGACCGGACACATTGTGTTGGCGAAGAATGGTGGCAAACTCGTGATACTTTTTCTGTTGGTTTGTAGCTGTGATAGCGTGCAAATCAGAAAGTGCGTATTTGTCTTTGCCGATATGGTAGGCCTGTATGCTGTCTTCAAAGATACCCTGGGTGGTGTAGTCCAGCTGATAGGTATCACGCCACACCGCAAAGCGCTCCTTTACGTCTTTTGCTTTACTGAATGATGGAAGACTCAGGTTATCGGCTAAGTACTGCTCATTATCCCGATGGGCAATAATATGGCTCTTATATTGCAGCTTCTTTTCAAAAGAGGAGGCGTAAAGACAGAGGAACTGTGTTTCACTTATTTGCTGAGCGTAGCTGAATAGCTGGTCGCCATCCTGCTGGGTTTTACTCCAGGCTTTCTTAAACTCCGGACCAAAGGTTTTACACTCAATAATCAGCAAGGGTTTGACAAAGTTGTCTTTTATCAGAATATCAGCCCGGCCACCACTAGCCCCCCGTCCTACTTTCCATTTTGGTTCCAGCTCAATATGTTCTGGCTTGTAGCCTTTCTCCAGTAGACGGTGGACGCACTCAAAAACAACAAAATTCTCGGGCTGGGAAAAGTTGCAAGTCTGCCGCTCGTTTATCACCAAGCCATCGGGCTCGGGGTAGAGCAGCTCCTCTTTGTCTATGTCCGCAGCTAATGTACTTGACCCGATGGTCTTGCTGTAAGTGGAATGCTTTTTTTCAAAGCCAAGGGACTCAAGCAGAGCGGGGAAATTGTCGCGGGTGATCATTCCGTTCCTTCATGCGATATCAGGCTGATGGTACACAGGGGAGGTTAGCTTACTGTACAACTTTCGGCTTTGTATAGGCTTGAATAGTGATCTTGCTCAGAGCGTCAGCTGTTGTCTTGGGTATAATATCAGAATTTTCAGTGTATTTAGAGTTAATCATTGCGGATCTGAATTTCAGGCAGTTCTTCTCAGATTTGTAGCATTATCAGCCGTTTTTGAGGCACTTGGGCGTATTAAAAAATAAATAGGAAACCCTTATATTTGACACGGTAGCTTGGGAGACTGGTTGTAAGCCCAATAGATTACTGAATTTAAACGTGAATGTATTTGTTATGTTTGCGGATGAGAGTAGATTGGCGGTAATAGCCCCTGAGATGACAGGGGCCTTGAGCTGTCAGAGGACTTTTATGTCCAGGACTACGGGTACAAATTTCCTACCCTGAAGTTTACTACCCATAGTCAAGCTGACCTCAGTGGGGTATTCGAGGCTTTCCAACTTTCTGATACAGCTTTCATCCAGATCGAACTCTTCCATCTCGTAACCCCCTGATCCTGTAACGGTGAAATTACGGGTATTAGTCGAAACCACCTGTCGTACAGTATAAAGCTTGGAAAGTTCAAAGTTCTTCTGATATCTGGGTGAATAGCCGTGGCCTGTCTTATAGCCGAGCAAGATAAAGTGATCTGGATGGCTCGGGGTTAAGGGGGCATCATTCTGGCGTTCATGTTCTTCCATTGCCTGATTTGCCTGCATCATCATAAGATCGGCTTTTTGTTGCAGCTTTTTTTGGAGCTGCAGGTGGACAGGGTTGTGAATCCATTTCCTGGGCGCTTCTGAGATTACAGCTATTGCAATGGCCTCTGGAGATGCGTCCCTGTCCAGACCAGAGAGGTCGATTTCCATCATGCAGGTATTGGCTTCCTGCACTTTTTGTTTTTTGATGTTATCTACCTCATGGGTGACCCGGATTTCTATATCCAGATCCTGTTGTTCATAAGGATAGCCGGTTGCATCAGACCGGTAACCGGGTTTCAGTACCTCGAGACCTACCTCTTCAAAATCGATCATTTCACTGGTGACCCGTTCTCTGGCTGTGTGAATTTTTCCCGCTTTATCCACTGAACTGGCAGAAATATGATCTTCAGGTATGCGAACTTTTTTATGTGATGCAATGACCTGTTTGGCAAAGCGGTGAAGGGTGGTTTCTATGCAGCTTTCGCTTTCCTGACCCTGGTGGTGAGCAAAATGATGCGTTCTGACTTCACCTTTTCTGGCAATCAGGGGAGTTTTGCAGCCTGGGCAAATGCAGTCACAATCCAGTCCGCTTTTAACTTCTGAAATGTGGAGAAGCTGGCCGTTTTGTTCTCCGAATTTTAACTCGGCCTGGAGCTTGTTCTGTGTGCTTTCGATATCCATGATCCAATCCTCTAATATCTATTCTGATCAGTGAGCCAGCGAGTGCTGGTGAGGTTAATACTGGTATGGCATAGTCTTTCCAAACAGAGATAAACCCCGCTAAAAGGGGTTATAAGGGGTAAAGGAATGGGTGCGGATACTGCCTGCCAAGCCAGTCTTGATGCGGCTGAGAGTGTTTTGCTGTATCTCCAGGAGATAAGAAAGAGAAAAAGTTATTTAACTTTACATGAGTGGCTTTTTTTGGCTTTGGCTGAGAAGACGAAAGAGCTGGCAACAGCAGAAATTGCCAGTGAAGACCTTTTGTTTGATCCAGAAGATCTTGTCGAATGGCTTAAGCAACATTCAGAGAAGAAAATAAAGGCTGATCAAGAGAGCGCTTCAGATTATATTTCTGGTAAGTTTTCAGCTCTGATGAAGTCGCTCAAAGATGATGTCCGTGTCAAGGATATTGCTCTGGATAACAGTCTGTCGTGCTACGGTGTTCCTGCTAAAAAGTTGGGCGGTGGTAAAGGTAATCGCAATGAATATTATTTAGAACCTGTCTTTCTGACGGAAGATGAAACGGTGGCTTTTTCTGAGGCTCAAACGGCTTATCCTGTGCCAGAAATGGGTATTCGGTATCATGAGCAAAAGAAAAAGAGTGGCCCATTGATTGCCCGATTCCTTGATGGGGTCGACATGAAAGGTTGGCGACTCTGGTTATTCCTGTCGATGGTCATTATCCCCCTGCTGGTTTTTTCCGGTTTGATGCTGAGCCCGGCGCTTTCGCTGTTTGTACCAAAACTCAAAGGAGCATTGGCGGGTTTTATGGTAGTAGGGGCTATTTTTCTTGGCGTTTTCTTCGTTTTGTTTGGTTTTATATTTCGTCTGGTAGATAAGCGTGTGGCCATGCTGCCAGACTGGGTTTCACTGAGTCCGGAATATTGGTTGTTGGAATACCGGCCAATGAAAAATGATGCTGGAGAATACAGTCACCGAAAGATAGCGCTGGTTCATTATATTGCAGACTGTAAGGTGTGTTCAGGCGAAGTCACGGTTGGAAAGGGTGGCTGGCATTTTCCCGGACGACTGGTGGGACGCTGCAATGAAAACCCGGTGGAGCATGTGTATACCTTTGATCATGTGACTCGGGTAGGCAAGCCGCTCCGGTGAGGGAGCGATGGCCTTAATTGGCTACTACCGGTAAGCAACCTTATAGGTAGAAGTATGGCTTAACCCTGAGCGATCAGAAAATCAGCAGCATTATGATTTAGCTGCATAAATTAAGGTGACATCTTCCTTGAAAATCACCGCTTGCAAACTTAGACAACTTTAGCCGTGAACACTCAAAAATGGCTTGGAATGATGAATTCTGGATGAAGTGTCCTTGGTTTTCAACAGAGCCCTTGACATTTAGGTCCATTGTAGTTTGGTGCGAACTTGTGATTCTAAAGTGATGGTTTTATGCTGTTATAACTTATAGAAATTACTGTTGTTAGCTTGTATGATCAATACTCAATGATAATAACTGTGAAGCTTAGTTTTTGGATAAAATTAATATATTACTGGTTGGTGCAACAGGGAGTGGTAAAAGCTCGACAATCAATGCTCTTCTTGGCTCAGAAGAGGCCAAGGTTGGATATGGTGTTGATCCAGAAACAATGACCATAAGTCGTTATGAGTATGGGAATAAAGTTTTGTGGGACTCTCCAGGATTAGGTGATGGAAAGGAAGCAGACAAACTCCACTCGCAAAATATCATTAAAAAGCTGCTAGAACTTGATAGTCGTGGTTGTTATTTAATAGATCAGGTAATAGTAGTGGTTGATGGCAGCAGCCGTGACCTCGGCACGACATATAAGCTTTTAGAATCCGTCATTATGCCAAACTTGGAGAACGGTAAAGAAAGATTGCTTGTTGCAATAAATCAGGCTGATCGTGCTATGAAAGGCCGACACTGGAATTATCAGGAAAATAAGCCAGAACCTGTACTTAAAGAGTTTCTTGAAAAGAAAGTAGTCTCTGTAAAGCGAAGAATAAAAGAGTCAACTGGTATCGATGTAAAAGTCGTTTACTATTCATCCACTAGTTATTAAATATAGGAAAAAGTAATTATGTTGTTAGAAGAACATTTGGCTAATGCCAAAAGCGATTGCAAGCCGGAAGATTTGGAAATTTATTCAAAGTCTGACTTGGAATTAGCGCAGCAAGAACATTCAAGAGCATCGGTTGATCTAAGGAAAGCTATCATCAGGGAGATTGAAGAGCAAAATAAACTAAGTGATCAAGCCTCTAAAATTAGTAAAAAAATACATAATGCGTCTATTTTTACTAATTTGGAAAAACTTGGTAGACAAATGGAAAATATCGAATCAGAACGAAATAGAATACAAAGGGAATATGACCGTAAGAATGAAATTCTTACAGAAAAGTTAAATAAGCTTGAAGAAAGAATAGGTATTGTAAAAGAGAGCTTAGTAAAAAGAGGTCTTATATAATAAGTTAAAACTAAATATTAATGGAGTTTTTCTTTAGGTGAAATTATGATAGAGAGTGATCTTGCAGACAATATCGAATCACTTATTTGTGATTTTGATGTAGCTGACTCTAAAAAAAGAGAAATAATTAAAAATCTATACAAGTTAAAAGAAGCGAAGATCAATGTACTAATCACCGGTGCAACTGGTTGTGGAAAAAGTTCCACTATTAATGCTCTTTTTAAAAGTGATAAGGCCAAAGTTGGTATTGGTGTCGATCCTGAAACTATGTCAGTACAAAAGTACGACTTCGATAATCTTGTACTATGGGACAGCCCAGGTTTGGGTGATGGCAAGGAGGCGGATAATCTTCATGCCAAAAATATTATTAAAAAACTGTCTGAAATCGATGAAAATGGCGATGCCTTAATCGATGTTGTTCTTGTAATCCTGGATGGTAGTAGCAGAGATCTTGGCACATCTTATGCCTTGATCAACGAAGTCATTATTCCAAACCTTGGGCCAGACAAAAAGCGATTACTGATTGCTATCAATCAGGCCGATCAGGCTATGAAGGGTAGAGGCTGGGATTTTGAAGAAAATCGTCCAGAGCCAAAGCTCGAGAAGTTTTTAGAAGAAAAAGTTTTATCCACTAAAAATAGAATCAAAGAAGCCACAGAGGTTGAGGTGGAGCCCATCTATTACTCTGCTGGTTATACGGATGAGTTTGGGCAGACACCACCTTACAACTTGGGTAAGTTGTACAGCCATATACTCGCAAGTACTCCAATTCAGAAGCGTATTATTTTCGCAGATAAGCTCAATGAAAATCCTGAGGTCTGGAAAAATAATGATGAACTTGAGGATTATGGCAAAAAAGTTAGGGCCAGTTATTCCGAGTCTATCAATGCTATTCTTGCTGGAGCTGAAGCAGGCTCTGAAGTAGGTGGCAGAATAGGTAAAGCAATAGCAGGCTCTAAAGGTGCAGTCGTGGGAGAAGTACTTGGTGCGATAATAGGTGGAGGGGCAGCATTCTTTAAATCATTTTTCTAGACTTAGCTCAGGGGGGCTCAGCTGAGGCTTTTTGACGAAAAGTATTGACGTTAAACTCAGTAATGCGACTAATTTTTCGGTTAACTGATCATAGCTGGTGGCTGCCTTATCCAATTACTGAAATATCTTCACCTTCACTCTGGTATTCGGGTCGCAGCAAGTGAATACATCAAGGAGCCGCTGTGTCACGATTGTTGATGCCTATATTGATTTATTATTAGTCATGGTGGAGGTTATCAGAAAATCATGCCGAAGGTTCCCTCCCCACCGCCATACATCAAAAACCTAGCGATTTCTGTCGCTAGGTTTTTCTGTTGTTCAGCCTTAAAAAATACGGCTTTTTCACTCCTCCCGGAGTTTTCAGTCTTCGTCGTTTAACCGAATTCTTGCCTGTTTTTTCTGTATTTTTCTCTCTTCTCTCAAACACTGTGGTCTACAGCGGTTGACGAACCACAGCTCTATTTCCCTTTTTTAATCAGTACGTTAGATCTATTTTTGGCTGTGGTTCAAATTTCTGTTCGTTGACAAACCGGCGGTAGGGGCTCGGGACGCTGAGCCAATCTATTTATTCTGCACATCCTTCTTCAATGGCCTGCATTGCCTGCTTGAAAGACTCCTGAACATCGTCAAGCCAGTACATGACTTAGTCTGGTGCTTTGCCTTGTTGAGCAGGATTACGCACCAACGATAAGGTATCTTTCATCTTGTTCAGGTTCCGTACTGGTTCCCAGCTTATGATGTCTTAATGAGGGGGTGTGGTGGAGCAAACTCGATTTGCGTGGTGAGTTATTGAGGACGCAGATTGTTGTGAGACAAGTGAAAGGTCACTATCAGTTCGACAGTGACCGGGGAGAAATAGCGGCGATTTTCATAAAGTGTTCCCGTTGTTCGCTCCAGAGCATGGGGAATGGCTTCACGCAGTCCTTGAGAGAAAGTACCCACTCTCCCGTATTACAGAGAATCGCCTCCTGAATATCGGGTGCCAGGCAGGTCAGGAACAGGATTTAGACCTTCCGGCCACACTGGTGCAGTTAGAATCCATCAATGAAGAACAACGACGGGTCAACTAGCAAAGTACCGGATGGAATTCAATATCAGTGCCGTGGCGAAAACCAACAAAGATACGACTTACACTCTGCTGGATTTAACCCGCTCTATCCGTGAGCTATTCACCACCAAACAACGCTTCACTCCTGAAGCCCGAAATATCAGCTTCAGTGAAATCCGGTTTGATATTGCCCCAAGCAATGCCCATCTTTCGTTTGCTGATTTGCAGCTACACATTGAAGTCGTCCTTTAATAACAATCCAATGCCATCTGCTCCAGCGTCGCCAAGTCAACCATTTCAAGCGCTGCCATATTGGTCGCTGCGAGGTAAACCGGCGGAGCGACACCTGCCTGATGTGCCTCTAACCAGCGACTTACGCACAGACACCAGCGGTCACCGGCTTTCAGGCCGGGAAAGCCAAACGCAGGATTAGGTGTGATGAGGTCGTTACCTTTGGACAGGGAAAATTGCAGGAACTCATCGGTCATACGGGCGCAGACCGTATGACTGCCGGAGTCCTCTGGACAGGTATGGCAATATCCGTTCCGAAAGAAGCCAGTCATTGGACTCTGACAACAAACCTCTAATTGTCTACCAAACACATTGAGCTGTTCAAACAGCATTTCTAACATTTAAAACTCTCCCATTATCAACCCATGGCCTACAGGATAGGAGAAAAACCATGTCTACGATGGACCGCAGCTTTATCGGCGCAGGCAGCATCCATATTCAGCCTTACGACAAATCCGTACCTCTGTTGCCCATCGGAATGTCAGCGAATTTAACTTCAGCTTTGAAGAAGATCGTAAAGAGTTGAAAAACTATCTGGGCGGTGGTGGCAATCGCAATGTTATCAGTCGGGTGTCGGGCATTACTGCCAATCTGGTAGCTCATGATTTTACTGCCAGTAATATCTCCCTGGCACTTCGAGTGCGATCACGCCGGTGACTGATGAAGCGCAAGAAACCTATGGTGTGGCAGGTGAATTGATTACTTTCCAGCGGTTACCTGATTTGAGTCAGGCTATCACGGTAAAAGACAGTCTGGATACCATACTGGTAGAAGGTGACGACTACCAACTGATGAAGTCTGGCATTCAGGCCATTGAAGGTGGAGGTATTGATGACCAGGGCATCAAGGTCAGTTACACCCCACTCAAGGCTAATATGATACAAGCCCTCGTAGAGTCCGGGCGAGAGTTTACCTTGTTTATGGAAGGTTGAATGATGCTCAGGAGGGGTTGCCCTTTAACATACGGGTACATTGGGTGAAGTTCTCTCCAGTACAGAGTCTGGGCTTTATCTCTGATGACTTCGCCAGCATTCCCTTGCAGGTGGATGTGCTGGCAGATACGTCGATTTCAGGGAATGGGTTGAGTTCGTTTATGCAGTTGGATCTGGCTGGGTAAGGGAGGATGCTTATGGGCGTCGTTTTCTTAAGGTCTTATAGACAGCGTCCTTGTCTCGCTTGCCGATGGCTAATACATAGACAACAATCTCCTCATCAATAACTTCATATGCCAAGCGATATCCAGCTGTCCGTAGTTTGATTTTGTATACGTTGTCGTAGCCTTTCAGTTTGGCCGAGGGAACATGGGGGTTCTCCAGACGCTCTGCCAGTTTTTTCTTAAACTGGTTACGCAATGGAGAGGCCAGCTTGTTCCACTCTTTCATAGCTGCCGGAAGGAACTTGAGCTTATAAGTCATCCAGGTTCACTTCCACAGCCTGATCCAGGTCTTTCCGACGTTCCTCAACCAGTCTGGATAACTCCTGGTCATCCAGGGCATCCATTAACCATTCGTAGGTCTCTGCCGGAATCAGATAAGCCGTTGGCTTATTGTGATTGAGGATTGCTATGGGTGAACCGTCTGACTGGGCCAGCAGTGCTGTCGGGTTTTTCTTGAGCTCTGAAATACTGGCCGAGCAATCTGCTAATACCTGTCTCATGATAAATGCTCCTTATTTAGTTCTAAAAACAGGTCTTATATTAGATCATTTTTATTCTAATTGTTAACTTTATTGCGTTTGACCCAGGGAGTGGACTATATCTACCATCAAGGAATTCGTCCTTCGGCTGGTACTAAAATCCAAAGACTCCCCATCCAAAACCGTCTACCAGTCAGCAACCTCCCTCGAGTCCCTTCGCAAAGAAGCCCAAACACTCAAACAAAAACTGTCTGATTTGCAGAAGCAAGATCGTCTTCTGTCGTCTTTCCAAAAACAGACAGCAGCCGTTCGAGATGCAGGCAAAGCCTAGCGGGAAGCGGAAATCAAGGTTGAACAACTGGCTCGGGAGTTTCAACAGACTAAGAAACCTTCCCGGTCTCTTCAGCGTTCTCTGGGGTCGGCTCGTAAGTCCGTGGTGTCAGCCAGTCGAGCTTATCAGAATCAGCGTCAGAAGCTGGCCGAGTTGCGGAGCAGTTTGGAGCAGATGGAGCTTTCCAATAAGAATCTGACTACCCAGCAGCATCTGCAAAGGGAGCTGAAAGAAACCGCATCAGCTCTGCAAAAGGTGGATGCCAAAGCTAAGACGTCTTCCCGCACCTTCAAACGTTCCGACTTCAGGCAGTTAGCCCGATATGCAGATCGGGCATCAGGCGGTTGGGGGCGTTTGTCGCAGCGGTTGGGTGCTCTGGTGGCTGTCAGTGTGGGTTTGTATACCGTCAAGCGGGCGATTCAGGGATTGCTGGGAACGGGGGATCAGTTTGAGCGCTTGCGGGTGCAGCTCAATGCTGTCATGGGTTCTGTGGCTGAGGGTGAGCGAGCCATTCAATGGATCAAGCAGTTTACCCGTGAGACGCCTTATCAACTGGAGCAGGTGGCGGAAGCTTTTGTACGACTGAAGGCGTTTGGTCTTGATCCCATGGACGGCAGTATGCAGGCCATGGTGGATCAGGCTTCCAAGCTGGGTGGTGGCATGGAGCGCCTGAATGGGATTTCTTTGGCGGTTGGGCAGGCCTGGGCCAAGGAGAAGTTGCAGGGCGAAGAGATCCTGCAACTGGTTGAGCGGGGCGTACCGGTTTGGGAGTTACTGGAAAAAGCCACTGGTAAAAATGTTCAGGAACTGCAGAAGCTTTCCACAGCAGGCAAACTGGGTCGAGATACCATTGCCCTGCTGATCGAGGAAATTGGCAAGAGCTCTGCCGGGGCTGCCGCTGAGAATATGTCTCTGTTGTCCGGGTATGTCAGCAACCTGAAAGACAGCTGGCAGAACTTTCTGGATGAAGTGGCCCAGAGCGGCACACTGTCTTATGCCAAGGATCAGCTAAAAAGTCTTTCGGACCAGATCAGTATTATGTCTGAAGATGGTCGTTTGTGTCGACTGGCTCAGTCTATCAGCGATGCGTTTGTGCAGATAGGGGAGGCGATCAAGGCCAACTTTACTGGTCTGACGTTTGAAGGAGTGGTAGCCAGCATCCAGTCCGCCAGTCAACGTATTGCTTCCACCCTGGCCAGGTGCCGATTTATCGCCCGGGGGATATTGTGGTGATCAGTCACACCCAGAGCAGGGCAACTAGGGAGCGTTCTTATCTAACCAGACGATCAATTTACTGACGTTGCCATGCTAACCAGATCATGATGGCTGCTATCTGAAGCATTCCCATATAATTGCGTGCCAAGCGTTCATAGCGAGTTGCAACTCGCCGAAAGTTCTTGAGCTTTTGGAATAGTTGCTCAATTAGATTTCGCTCCTTATTAATGCTAATTGAGTAGTTACCGCCGTTAATGATTGTTTTATACTCGTTGTGAAAAGCTCGAAGCCATGTATAATGGGCACCACGTTATAAGTGCGTTTGATTCTTTATGTATAGATTTAGTGTTCCGAGCGTAGTGGCTCGTCCTGTTCTTCATAAGCGATAACAAAACTTCTAGCTCTGCCGCCTTATCCGTGACAGACACGGTAAGGTATTTTGCTTTAAAAAAATCAGGATATGATTATGTCTACTACTACCGGTACTGTTAAGTGGTTCAACGAAGAGAAAGGTTTTGGTTTCATCGCTCAGGAGAATGGTCCTGACGTGTTTGCCCATTTCCGTCAGATCGTTGGCGACGGTTTCAAAACCCTGACTGAAGGCCAGCAGGTTGAATTTCGAGTGACTCAGGGCCAGAAAGGGCCTCAGGCAGAAGACATTCGACCTCTGTAAAGATTGAGCTGCATACTATGTAGCTGACTTGCTTCACATAGGTGAAGGTGAAAAGGCAATACCTCAGGGTGTTGCCTTTTTTGCGTTTAGGGAAGAGTGAAAGTGAAAACCATGGCCACCACCAACATCTGGCAAAAGTTCAAATCTCTGATCCTGGAAGGAAGCAAGGTTATAGCTACTATCACCGTACTCAATGGCAATGGAACCAGCCAGGCCCAGCTCAGGGACGGCTCGATTGTGACGGTGAAAGGGGGGTTCTGTGGGGGTAGGGTAGAAGGCTTTTGTTCAGGGGGGGAGGTAAATGGGGCTGCGCTGGATTTGGCGCAGTATGAGGCAGTTGTTTAATTTATCATTTACCACGTGTGGCTGGTGTTGACTCATACAGGCTGTAATCAGCCATCTCATCCTGCCAGATATGAGCTTTGTCTTGTCTGACTTGCTGAATGGTTTTACCAAATATATCCAAGTGGATCTGCTCCATCAATGTCGGCAGCTCGATGTTTGTCACCGTGCGCATAAATACGTCAGCGTGTATAAAACCTTCGCAACGATGTTTCACTGAAACAGGCAGTTTTTGAGTGCGCTTGGACGCGCAGAACAACTCAGTTAGTCCGGCTTCGACTTCTGTAAGAAACTTTTGTTTATCTACGCAATTTGTTTTAATTCACTCTTCGCCTGTAAAATACTGATTATGGTCTTTTTAGCTACCGGCTCAGAGCCATGCAGTTACAAGGATAGCCAGTACTCAATGTCCATACCCGATTACCAGTCCACCTTCCGCCCTTTGCTCTGTGCTATTGAAAATGGTGCTGAGGTCTCTTTTAATGATGCTCTTGAATCTGTCTGTAAGCATTTCCAGCTGACACAAGAAGAAGTCCAGGAACGACTCCCCTCAGGTGGGCAAACCGTCATCAAAAACCGAGTTTCCTGGGCAAGAACTTACATGAAAAAAGCGGGTCTGGTTCTGGCTCCAAGGGGAAAAATTCAGATTACCGAACGAGGCCGCCAAGCCCTGTTGGATTGCCCAGAGAAAATAACGGTTAAATACCTGAAACAATTCCAGGAGTTTCGGGAATTTTATACCAGTAAACGAACCAACACATCTATCACCTCTTCACAGCAGGAAGAAGAATCATCGATCACTCCAGAGGAACAAATGGCAGAAGCCTATAAATCCGTTCTGGAGTCCCTCTCAGCCGACCTGCTGGAGAACATTCAAAAACAAACATCCGCTTTCTTCGAACAACTGGTCGTCGATCTAATGCTCAAGATGGGCTACGGTGGCTCTCGTGAAGACGCGGGCAGAGCTACTCAGCTTTCAGCAGACGGTGGGATTGATGGTGTCATTTATGAAGACCGCTTAGGATTAGATACCATCTACCTGCAAGCCAAACGCTGGGAAAATACTGTAGGCCGCCCGGAAATCCAGAAGTTTGCCGGAGCTCTGCAAGGGGAGGGTGCCAGCAAAGGCGTATTCATCACCACCAGCAACTTCAGTAAGGAAGCCAAAGATTATGCCAACAGAGTCAGCAGCCGGATTGTGCTTATAGAAGGCCACCAACTTGCACAGTTAATGATTGATTACGGTCTTGGCGTCAGTACCCGCCAAACCTACGAGATCAAGTCTGTTGATAGTGACTACTTTAATGCAGAATAGGGCAGTGGGGATGTAAAGGCTACCGAATGTTGAGGCGACTGGGCGTGGATACACGACTGGCACGGAATACTGCCAAGTCTGCACATGGGCCTTGGCGTTTAAGCGGCAGTCCAGCGCTGCGTTATGCGCTAACAAATACTTTAGGAACCTTGGGCTGCCAGAATGAGCAGCAAGATGAATGCAGAGTAGATTTGAAACACTGTGCTACGTGATCCGTATGGCCGGTGTTGTGGGAGTTGCGCCTTGCAAGCGCGTAAAATCTTGTGACCTGAAATGGTCATCGCGGTAAAGCTGTGGTCGGCAGCCGTGTACCGAGTCTTGCGTGGTAGAAGGTAACGACTACTGCGAAGCGTAGACAGGGTGATAACAGGCCGTAACGTCTGCTAAGGGATAATTAGCCCCGAAATTGAACGTGGTTGAAGTGGCTGACCTTCTCTCTCAATGGGGAAAGCGGAAGTCGGGAGCTCCGCTAATGACAAGGCATCCCGACTGCTTCCGGGGTTCGTACCCACGGCATGTTATCGAATGATTTTACGTGAACAAGGGAGATCCTGAACGTTCAGGCGGAGCCTGTAGGGTCCGACGAGCCTGTAAAGCAAGAACGACTTGATGACGTTCAGGAAGTCAGACCAGCTGATAGTACTCCGAGGCGGGGAGAGCCCGTCACATGGGGAAGCGGCTGGCGGTATTTGAGCCTTTCCAGGGAAACATGGGCTCCACATCTGAGGGAGTTACGGTCTTTTACGCAGTGAGAAGGTAAACCAGCCATGGCAACGGGACTGGAGAGGGTAGCAGCGAAAGCCCGGAGTTATCCGAAACTTCGCTTCACAAGTCTGGCACATCATATTACCTCGGCGAGCCTGTGTATGAATCTGAACAAGATTCCACACAACACATCGCCCGGAGTCGATGGGCTGACTGTCGAAGAGACAAAGAAAGACTTTAAGCGGTGGTTGCAACAGACACTGACGTCTATCCATCGGCAAGGCTACAAGGCACCGCCGGTCAAAAGGGCATGGATACCCAAGCCGGGGAAAAAGGAAAAGCGCCCTCTGGGTGTTCCCTGCATCAATGACCGGGCTTTGCAGCGAAGTGTTGCTGATGTGCTGAATGCTATTTATGAGCAGGACTTTTTGCCCTGTTCCATGGGTGGCAGGCCACGACTGGGAGCGCACCATGCCCTGTCCACTTTTAACGAGGTGGTTTCAGGCCGAAAGGTCAGCTGGGTGCTGGAAGCGGACTTGAAGAACTTCTTTGGGAGTCTTGACCATGGATGGCTGCTTCGTTTTGTGGAACACCGGGTCGGTGATCCCAGAATTCTGAACCTTATACGGCGCTGGTTGAAAGCCGGGGTGATGGAGGCCGGGGAGTTGCAAGAGTGTGAAGAAGGTACGCCTCAGGGTGGGCCGATCAGCGTAGTTCTGAGCAACCTGTACCTGCATTATGTGCTTGACCTCTGGTTCGAGTGCAAGGTCAAGCCCCGGCTAAAAGGCGAGGCATGGCTGATCAGGTACATTGATGACTTTGTGGTGTGTTTTCAGTATCGCAGTGATGCGGAGCGGTTCATGAATGTGCTGCCACAGCGACTGGAGAAATTTGCGTTGAAACTGGAGCCGGATAAAACCCGGTTAGTCAGGTTCGGACGTTTTGCCAGTCGTGGGGGAAGACGATCGGAGACGGTTTACTTCCTTGGCTTTACGCACTACTGCACAAGGAATCTGAAAGGAAACTTCATGGTGGGAAGGAGAACGGAAAAATCCCGCCTAAGACGCAGCATAGCCAAACTGAAGGAACTGCTGAGACGAATACGCCATGATCCGCTGCACGAACAAGTGACAGCGATCAATCGACGGTTGAGAGGGCATTATGCGTATTACGGTCTGGGAGGAAACTTCCGAAGTATGGAGAAGCTTTACCGGTTTGTTGACCGCTACTGGTACAAGATGCTGTGTAGCCGATGCCGGAAAGGCAAGATTCCATGGGAAAAGTACCATAATCTCAAGCAGCTTCTGCCGTTACAGAAACCGAGGATAATGCTGCCTTTTATGGCAATGAAATCCATGGCTGTGCTGTGAGTCAAATATCGAAGAGCCCGGTGCGGGAAATCCGCACGCCGGGATCTGAGGGGGTTGGAGCTACAATTGGTAGCTCCTTCTACCCGGTGAGCAGAGTTGTGAGACTCTGCCCTATCCCGATTATGTTACAAAAACACAAACAAAGTCCTCTAAATGTCTTAATATGTCTATACATACAGCATTTCCTTGAATTCTCAAGGAGGGGAGGTTAGCTGTGTTTTATCCAAGTTCAATTCATCATCGATCCCTCTTGCTCGATTCAGTCTTACTTTACTCATTGGTTCAAGTGCAAAACACTGACGCATTGACTACTTTTTTTCAAACAACGTTTAGTGCTCAAGATAATAGCTATTCATTGATAGCTGAAGGAGAGGTCGCAACTGATATAAATAGCAGCCAAATTACTTTCAAACTATCTGATAACCCAATGCCTCTATTAGAAATGTGGAATCATCCCGAAAGGCTATCATTTACAAATAAACAGAGTTTATGTCATCAGGTAAGTTCTCCTTATTTGGGAGAAACCTCAGTTTTTGCATTATTAATTGATAACTGTTTACTTTCTGGTGTTCCGTTAAATTATGTGACATCAGAGCTAAAAGAAAATTCATTTATTTGGTTAGATATTCCAACCCTCAAACCAAGCGGTTCTAATAAAGGAATAACTCCTGTTTTTCGTATTACTAGATTTAGTAGCAATGAAAGTCAGTTAATACTCAAAGCTCAACCATTAAATTGTGATCAATGTCCGTACCGCCCGAAAAGTGGCCGGTCAAGTAATAAATGTTGTGGTGGCTGTGAAGATAGTAGTAAATCAATGATATTTGATCCCGATACAGATAGTCGGAGTTTATCCAGTACTAAAACCCGAGAGCACTTTTTCGAGCCTATAGAAATAAAATACATAACATCAACTAATGAAGTGCATTTTGATTTCAATACAACACAAGGCGTATTTACAACAAAATTATTCCAGCATCCCTATGAATCACCTATTTCAGAAGGTTTTCAACCTTTAGCTATACCTTTGGCTCTTTTACTGTCAGCAACTACTCTAGTCCAGTCAAGAACCAAAGAGTAGCAGCATTACACATATGAGCGGAAACTCTGTCAAGGGCAAATAACTACCCCTTGGCAACAGGAGCCAATAAAAAACTTGGCAAGAGAGAAAGCGGTCATTTAAGGACGTCTTTCAACACCACCGATATATGATCATGCCACTCCTGCAATCATCCACAGGAGTTCACTATGAGTAAAACAGCAAAACGACTGACTAAAGAACAGTGGCAAAACTTAATCTCTGAGCAGCGAAGCGGCAGTATGAACCAGTCCGAATTCTGCCGGTTCAAAGGGCTTTGCCTTGCCACCTTCTACAACTGGAAAAGCAAACTCAACACCCCTGAAACGACTCCCCAATGGGTAGAACTTCCCGTTGCTGGCCAGCCTGCCCCGCAGTAAACCTGGGACATTGAGCTGGAACTGCCCGGCAATATCATCCTAAGGATGCGTCAGTGATATGTTCTTCCCGGAATCCGGTGTCAGGGTGTCAAACATTACCGGAGAGCAGAAAAAGCAAATCCGGCAGGAAGAATCAAAACCATTGGTTGATGAGTTCTTCCTCTGGTGTCATCAGGAGCGGCAAAAGCCTGAACTCACCAAAACCAACCCGTTAAGCAAAGTATTGGCTTATGCAGAGAACCATAAAGGCCCTCTGGAAGTGTTTCTGGATGACCCTGATGTTCAGATGGACACCAACCATCTTGAGCGGTTACTCCGGTGCATCCCGATGGGCAGAAAGAACTGGTTGTTCTGCTGGACAGAGACCGATGCAGAGCATGTTGCCATCATCCAGAGTCTGCTGGTCAGTTGCCGCCTACAAGATGTTGATCCCTGCAAATATCTGGTTGACGTTCTCCAAAGGGTCAGCCTGCACCCCGCCCGACAAATAGATGAACTGATTCCCCGAAATTGGAAAGAGCGCTTTGGGAAAAATCCGTTAAAAGCGCCTCTGGACAAATAGGGGGAGTCTCTTTGTTGTTTGACCGTTTACTCCAGACCTGACTTTCTGATTGTTGTCACCTCCATGTGCAAAGCCCGGTTAAAATCTCCATGTCTTTTTCTTAAATTCTGCACAGAATTATAAAAAACATGACAAAAAGCACTCTTAAAAGTCTGGCTTGATAAGGCGACGGACATCGACTAGCCTGAACAGGCAGTGTCACACCACCCTCATCACCCTCATCCGGGATGACTCACCATGAACCGACTTCTCTTCGCTGTAGTTCCTTCCATGCTTTTGTCTCAGGCCCTGGCGGCTCCAACGGATGTAACCAAAAAGTCGATTTTTGACCAGCAGGCCGATTCGAAAGGAAAGCGGGCCTATATCCAGGTTCTTGAATCGACCGCGGACCAGAGCAGTAAGCTGAAAGCACAAACACCAGAAGAAGGTGAAGTAACTCTCACAGACAGACATAACCTCCTGTACTTCGGCGCCTTTACCATGGGGGCCCAAAAGCAACCGTTCACAGCAGTGTTGGATACCGGCTCCAGCAATATCTGGGTGCCGGAAAAGAACTGTTACACAGCAGGCTGCCGGGGCAAGAAAAAATTCGATCCAGACCGCAGCAGTAGTTTCTTCACCTATGGTCGGGAACTCTCCGTTCAGTATGGCACTGGTAGCATGCGAGGTTATGTAGGCTATGATACCCTCACGTTTGGCGGCATCACTGTCACCAAGCAGGGCATCGGTTTGGCCACCCAACTGTCTCACTACTTTAAAAACTTCTCTTTTGATGGCCTCTTTGGCATTGCCTACAAGTCCCTCGCCAGTGATAAGGTCACACCCTGGATGGATAATGCGGTAGCACAGGGCCTGATTTCAAAAGCCATTTTCTCATTCTATCTATCCAACACCCCAGGCGATGGAGCTAGTCGTCTGATTATCGGTGAACCCGATCCTGACTATTATCAGGGGGATATCACCTGGCACTCACTGCAATCTCTTGAGACTGGTGGCCCCGTCGATCAATACTACAGTATTGCCTTCGACGGTATTGCCGTTAATGACGTCAGCATTCCTCTGACCTGTCAGGACCAAGGTCAATGTCGGGCCGTTGTTGACTCTGGCTCCAGTAAGATCGTGGGGCCAGCCAATGATATTGCCAGCATCCGGGACGCCCTGAGTATCAAACCGGACTGCTCAAACCTTTATGAACAGCCAAGCCTGGTTTTCACTATTGATGGTACCAGTTACACCGTTGCCCCAGAGTTTTACGTGGTGAAAGAGGTCGATCGGTCGGGGCAGACAGTGTGTACTGCGGGACTGGCCTCCGGCGAGGAGGGCTTCTGGATTTTCGGTGATGCCTTCATGCGAGGGTTTTATGTTGTGTTTGACAAGAGTGACAGCCGGTTAGCTTTCGCTAAGCTGTCTGACAGTCTGGGTGCACCGAAGGAGCTGAGAAAACTCTTTGTATCTCATCCTATGATCACTTCAGGGGTTCAATATTAAGAAAAAAAACGCTGTCAACTATCAGACAGCGTTTTTTGGTTCACTCAATGGCTAAGTACTCAACCATACGAAATCATATTTTCTGACTCATTGTTCAGGCACTCGCGGCAACTGCTCCTGCGTTGCTCTAGCTCCTGCATCCATGCAGTCGTGCTGCGTTGCAACTCTGGTCACATAGCTTACTATGTTCCCGTCGTTGCGCCTTGCAGAGCACCTGCCCAATAAGCCAGAAATATTCGATTCCGTATGGCTGAGTACTTAACAGCATTTAGGGGTAATCTCCAAATACAGTCTCATACCTCAAATCTTTCATCCTTACTCCAACCTCAAGTTCACAAGTCAAAGTTGCCAATTTCAGGCTTAACAATGCCTGTTCTTTCTGCTTCACTACTTTTCCCGCCGCCCCTTTAGCCTCCTCTCCTAACAAAAAGATATTGCTTATTTCCTGATGTTCCAGAATCAGGGAGGTCGCTCCCTTATCGCCTACGCCCTGAACACCGGGCACATCGCCCACACCGGCAATTGCCCAGAACTGGGTTAGCTTTTCAGCCCCGAAGCCGTAAAGGTTCTGTACACTCTCTCCCTGATAGTCAATCTTCTGGAAATGATCACGCAGTTTTATCTGCGGAACATTCAACAGTTGCAGGAAAATACGGTCGGTTGAAAGGATGGTGGTTTCGACGTTGGCTTTTGATGCCTTGGAGGCCACAGCGGCAATGACATCATCTGCTTCCAGACCTGTTTTTCTGAATGTTTTTACCCCCATTTTCAGAAAAGCTCTGTTAAAATCGCCCAGTCTTTTTCTCAGTGCTTCGGGCATGGGCTTGCGACCCTTTTTATAGTCAGGGTAAAGCTCATGTCGCCAGGTGGGAGGGTTGCCATCAAAAACCATCAGGCAATGCGTTGGCGATGTTTCCTTAATGGCTCGTGTCAGCGATGCGACGGTAGCTGAAATAGCCCCGTCTATCTGGCTGTTTTCATCCGGGGCCCTGACAGCAGCATGTACTCTTCGGATAAGATTAAGCGCATCAATCAAAAGCAGGTGAGGGCGCATTCTGTTTTTCCTGAACAGCCATGGGTGTATAAATCAACAATACACATTTAATAATCGTGTTCCCAGATTACCCTATTCAGTGGGCGGGAATTTTCTTTTATCTTTCTAAAACCGAGCAGTGAGGGTGGTTATTTCTACTGTCCACTGCCGGTTTTTTTCGTTATCGTTGGCATCTTGTCAGCCAACCGGGATATCTCGGGCTGAAGGTTTTTTCAGGCCGAATAGAAAACCTCAGCCAGACATATAACCCAAGCCTCGGAGTTGTAGGCGCATAAACAGCCATGAGTGAGAAAATATAGCGTAACTTCTGAAGAGCAGAACAAAATATTTTTCATGATAAACAGCCCTCAGCGGTACAAAGGACCAGAAATGAAAGACAACGATGTGAGTAATAACCAGAATCAATGGGCGTTTGAAACTCAGGCTATCAGGACTGGCGTCATTCGCAGTGGTGAGAGAGAGCACAGCGAAGCTATTTATCTGACTTCCAGCTTCACTTATGACAGTGCTGAGCAGGCTCAGGCTGTTTTTGCCGGAGATGAACAGGGCAATGTTTACTCACGCTATACCAATCCTTCAGTAAAAATGTTTGAAGAGCGTATGGCAGCCCTTGAAGGGGGAGAGTTGGCCTGTGCCGCTTCTTCAGGCATGGCGGCTATCCTGGGTATGTGCATGGGGTTGTTGAAAGCCGGTGATCATGTGATTTGCTCTCGCAGTGTTTTTGGTACGACGGTCACCATTTTTGCCAAATACCTGGACAAATTTGGCGTAGAAACCACTTTTGTAGATTTCACGGATTACCAGCAGTGGCGAGATGCAATGCGTCCTGAAACACGTCTTTTGTTTCTGGAAACGCCTTCGAACCCTCTGGGCGAAGTAGTGGATCTGGAAATCATGGCCGCCATTGCTCATGAGAATGATGCTTTGCTGATGGTGGATAACTGCTTCTGTACACCGGCTCTGCAGCAGCCTCTGAAACTTGGAGCGGATATTGTCGTCCACTCTACCACCAAGTTTATTGACGGTCAGGGACGCTGTATGGGCGGAGTGGCTGTCGGCAGCAGGGAGCTGATCAGTGAGATGCATCTCTGGCAACGAGCGGCCGGCGCTTCAATGAGCCCTTTTAATGCCTGGAATTTCTACAAGTCTCTTGAAACACTCAGCCTCAGGGTCAATGCTCATTGCCGCAATGCAATGGCACTGGCCCAATGGCTGGAAGCGCATCCTGCTGTTGAAAAGGTTCACTACAGTGGTCTTGAGTCTCACCCTGGTCACAGTCTGGCAAAACGTCAGCAGAAAGCCTTTGGCGGTGTTCTTGCCTTTGAAGTCAAAGGCGGTCGAGAGCAGGCCTGGAAGGTAATGGATGCGGTAACCTTTATTTCTAGAACCGCTAATCTGGGTGATACTCGTACAACGATTACTCATCCGGCTACCACTACGCACTGTCGTCTTTCTGATGAAGACAAAGCAAGAGCCGGTATTACCGAAAATTTGATCAGGGTGGCTGTAGGCCTTGAGAACCTTGAAGATCTCAAGGCTGATCTTGAAAAAGGATTAGCCCAGCTTTAAATAAGCCCCCCGGAACAGAAAAGGAATTCTGTTCTTTTGTGTCGATTGACCGATAAAACAGCCTTGAGTACAAAAAGCAAAGTCTTCAAAATAATAACAACGGTTCCCAATTAATGAATGAAGTCAATCAATGTATTCATGCGCTGAATACGATTATCCGTGGCAAGGACCTGGAAATTCGGCTTGCGGTTTGTTGTCTTCTTGCCCGAGGTCACCTGCTCATCGAAGATCTGCCAGGAATGGGTAAAACAACGCTGGTTCATGCACTGGCGCGGGTCATGGGGTTAGATCACCAGCGAGTGCAGTTTACCAGTGACTTGCTACCTGCTGATATTATCGGGGTCACCGTTTTTGATAAAAAGAGTGCCAGCTTTGCCTTCCAGCCCGGGCCAGTTTTTTCCCGGCTGTTGCTGGCGGATGAAATCAACAGAGCTTCACCCAGAACGCAAAGTGCCTTACTTGAAGCCATGGAGGAGCGTCAGGTTTCGGTAGATGGTCAGCCGCAATCCCTGCCCGAACCTTTTTTCGTAGTGGCAACCCAGAATCCTGTCTATCAGGAAGGCACTTTTCCCCTGCCAGAATCCCAGCTTGACCGATTCTTGATGAGACTGGAGCTGGGCTATCCCGATCCTGAATCAGAGAAAGCCATTTTGAAAGGCGAAGCCGGCAGGGTGGAACTGAATGCGCTGCCTGTCATCTTCAATGCAGATCAATTGATCAAGGCCCAGAATGCATCAGCCCGGGTACATGCCGGGGAGATGTTATTGGACTATGTCATGAGGCTGATTTCTCGCACCAGAGAGGCGGGTTGCTTCCATGTTGGACTCTCGCCACGGGCGGGTCTGGCGTTAATGGCGGCTGCAAAAGCCTGGGCCTGGATGGAAGGTCGGGGCTATGTTATACCCGAGGATATTCAGGCTGTGTTTGTCCCTGTTGCCGATCACCGATTACATGCAAAGGAAAAAGGTCAATCGGTCAGGGAGTTGCTGACTACCACTCAAGTTGTGGGATAACAGGTATGTCAGAAGGCGCTGTAAAACGGCGATATCGCCAATGGCTGGATCGACGCATTCCTCCGGCTGCCCAGGTGACTCTGGATCAAAAGCGGATTTTTATCCTGCCCACAAAAGGGGGCTACATCTGGCTATCTGTTGCGACCCTTATTTTTATTCTTGCCGCCAATTATGTTAACAGTCTCGCTTTCGGCCTGTCCTTTTTTATGGTCAGTCTGTTTATGCTGACCATCCTTCACACCTGGAGAAACCTGGCGGGCATCACCCTGGTTTCAAAATCTGCCGGTTCGGGACATGTTGGGGACCTGATACCGGTTCACTTGCAATTGCAGACAGGTGGGCGAGGTCGGCAATCTGTGAGATTAGGCTGGCCCGAAAATGAGCAAGTGACCTATTCCTTCGAAACGGATCTGGACTTGAGCCTGCGGGTAAAAGCAACATCCAGAGGCTGGTTTCGTCCGGGAAGGATGAGAGTCGAGAGCCTGTATCCTCTGGGATTTTGCAGGGCCTGGAGTTGGGTTCAACTTGAAATGCACACACTGATTTATCCCCGACCTGATTATACCCACCCTGTTCCAAGCCTACTGGGCGCGGGAGAGGGAGCCGGTGTCCAGACACGATCAGGGCAGGATGAATTTGCCGGTTTCCGCCGGTTTAAAGAGACGGATCTTGCGGGTCATGTTGACTGGAAAGGGTATGCGAGAACCAGTGAGCTGAATACCAAGCTGTTTGAAGAGCCTATTGGTCATCAGGTTAAGCTCTCCCTAAAGCATAATCCCGGCGTGAGTCTGGAAGATAAACTATCTGTTCTGGTTGGCTGGTGCCTGAAATGCGAATCCACTAACAAACCTTACAGCTTGTCTGTTCCCGGGACAGAGTTGGCTGCCAATGGAGGGCGCAAGCATTTAAAACAGTGCCTTGAGACTTTGGCACTATTTGCTTCTGGTTCTGACAGGGCTTCGGACAGTGTAAAGTCAGGAGGTGGTCGTGCTGAGTAATGCTCAGGTGAGCAGAACCTCAACATTGTGGTTAACTGCAGCACTTCTGTCAGTCCTGTTGCCCATTTGGAAGCAAGTTCCGACGCTGATTATTTTGCTGGGTTGTCTTTCAGCAGGCTGGCGGATCACTATTTTGCTGGGTAGAGGGCAGTGGCCGCCTTTTTTATTGCGTCTGGGTCTGATTCTGATTGCACTGGTTACGGTGATAGTCAGTTTCAGGCCATTGATATCTCTGGAATCATCGGTCTCTTTTCTGGCAGCAGGGTATGCTCTCAAACTGTTGGAAATGAGAAGCCAGCGTGATGCGCTTGTTGTGATTTACATCGGTTATTTTCTGGTGGCGACAGCCGTCCTTTTCTCCCAGTCGTTATTACAAACACTCTACCTGATGTTCTGTCTGGTCATGTTGATTGCTGCCCAGCAGGGCTTGTTCCGGTCAACGAATGCGGCACCTGTTATTTCGAGTGTCAGGTTTGCAGGCCTTCTTGTTTTGCAGGCAGCTCCTTTAACCGTTCTCCTGTTTGTCCTGGTGCCCCGAATGGGACCGCTCTGGTCAGTACCCCTTCCTGACAACAGTGCCAGAACCGGCTTAACCGATGCTATGACGCCCGGCGATATAGCAAAACTCAGTCGTTCAGATGAGCTGGTGTTTCGAGCACGCTTTGCTGGTGATGTGCCACCACCTCGGCAAAGATACTGGCGGGCTGTGGTTTTGGATCAGTTTGATGGCAAGACCTGGAAGCAAACGGACAAGCCTTTTTCTGTTGCCGCTATTTTGCAGAAAGATTGGGTCAGTAGGCAACCTGAAAGTGAAGGCTGGTGGAAGAATCGTCACGGAAGCTATCAATATGAAGTGATGATGGAGCCTACCGGAAAACCATGGATGTATACATTGGGGGCCGCTGGCACAGTGGCTGAAAACAGTTTTTTCTACAGGACAATGAGACTGGTATCAGATCGACCGATTGACAGCCGATTGTTGTACTCCCTGGATGGGATGTTGCCTCAGACACGATCTGTCTCAATGCCAGACTGGCTTGCTGCATTGAATACTCAGATTCCGGATCTTGGAAATGACCGAAGTCGACAATATGCCCTCAGACTCTTCAACCAGGCAGGTCAGGATCCCATGAAAATGGCGGCTCGATTGTTGTCGCTGTTCCGTCTGGATGACTTCCACTACACCCTTTCACCGCCTTTATACGATCAAAACTCTACGGTTGATGAATTTCTGTTTGAAGGTAGGCGAGGTTTTTGTGCCCATTATGCCGGAGCATTTGTTTATCTGATGAGGGCTGCGGGTGTTCCGGCCAGGGTCATCGGCGGTTATCAGGGTGGAGAGTTTAAGGAAGCTGATAACCTGATTCAGGTTCGGCAGTTCGATGCGCATGCCTGGGCTGAAATCTGGGTGGCAGGACAGGGATGGCTGAGGTTTGACCCAACTGCAGCGGTTTCACCCCAGCGAATAGAGGCGGGTCTGGAAGCGGCTATCGGCAGCTCCGGAACTTTTTTGCCAGACAGTCCTTTATCTCTCTACCGTTACCGTGAGTCAGACTTTATTAACAGAGTCAGGCTGGCCTTTGAGAAAGCAGAATATCAATGGCAGAGATCGGTCGTGAATTTCAAGCAGGATCAGCAGGAAGCCTTTCTGAGAAGCCTGTTGGGTGATAAAGATTTTTATTGGCGACAAGGGGTAGCTCTGACGATAGGGGTAAGCGTGATACTGGCCATATTATCCCTGACTTTACTGTATCGCCGACAGACTCTACCTCCGCTCCAGAAACTCTATGCCCGTTTCCTGAAAAAAATGGCCAGAAGAGGCTTTGTCCCTCAGGAGGGTGAAGCAGAGTTGAGTTTTGCCCGCCGTATTTCTCAATCGGATGACAGGCTTACAGAACCTGTGATGTCGTTTTGTGAGGTTTATATGCGAGCGGCTTATGGAGAAAAGCATTCGGAAATGGACGAGCTGAAGCGGCTTTTGACCCGTTTTTAGGGCTAGCAGCCTGTCGGACTTAAGACTGTCCTACGCGGCAACTGCTCCTGCGTTGCTCTAGCTCCTGCATCCATGCAGTCGTGCGGTTGCGATAAATTGGTCTAAAAATTCCTGCTCCCTCGTCAAATAGCTCGCTATTCTCCTCGGAATCAGAAATTTTTATCCTCAATTTCTCGCAATCCTCGCTACGGACGCTCAAGTCCGACAGGCTGCTAGGAGCCTGACCGAGAATAGACTGCCCTACTGCGGCGGCAGCAAATTGGTCTGAAAATCCGCTTTTGTTCGTCAAATAGCTCGCTATTCTCCTTACAAAACCGAATTTTCATCCTCAATTTTCTGCCGTCCTCGCGACGGGCGCTATTCTCGGTCAGGCTCCTAGATGATTTCTCGTTTAGGTGGCTTTGGCATCTTCTGGCTCAGATAATGGTTAATGTATCGCTGGGTTTCCTGACCTTTTTCGGTGCCGGGGCAAACCAGATACACTTTGGGTGGTTTGGTTTCATAAGTATGGCTGCTCATGTATCGGCTGATGGCTACGCAAACAATGGTCGCTGCTCTTTGCGGGGAAAGGTTCATTTCAGAGCTGAAAATGGGGATGGCTATGCTCGACAGATTTTTCCTGTGAGCGGCTTCAATGGTGGATCGGTAGGCGCCGACCAACTCTGAATGAATATTCCCGGAATCGGCATGTGGAAGCATGGCATGAACCATGTGACTGAAGCCTCTGTCCCGCAGAGCAGGGCTGGGTGAAATGACGGCCAGTCCCGGTTGCACCTTTTTAATAGCTTCCAGAAACCCTTTTTTTGCCAAGCCGGTATCAATTTCGGAAAGCTGCTTCAGTAAAGCCGTCTCATGTTTTGATCCCTTGGGAGTGTACGGGCAGGCAATGGCTTGAATAGGCGGGGTTTGTAGTTCATTCAACCGGCTGATATCCCCGGACATCAAAAAGACCTCTTGTCCAAGCAGTTGGTCAGTAGGTATTGTGACATCCGTTTGCATCAGAGTACCTGTAGATGGTTGTGCTGAAGGAGTGATAAGAAGCTCAAGGGGCCTGACAAAATCGGCAAGTTTGCGAGCCTCTCCAACAGGATGCCTCGTAGTCAGATCATTCAAAACAGCTGGCCAGTTAGCGGCGCCCACCTGGTTCACAAGTTTGGAAAAAGCCTGCAGGTCTTCCAGCGTTCCCTGTTTGTAGGTTTTGATTTGAAGGCGTCTGGCTTGGGTTAGCAGTTTGTTCTGAAGTTCAGATAAGAGGTCAGTCTCTTCAGTGAGTGTGCTGACATCAATACCAATGCGGGCAAAGTCATTCCTGGACTGTTGAGCGGCTCTGTTGATTCGGGACCTGGGAGTATCATGGCGTTTAATGTCTCGAAGTCTTATGCCCGAATAAGGATTGTCGCCTCTGGCTCTGGCTTCCTGAAGCAGGGCGGCAGGGTCTTCCAGTACCCGGGTTTTCCGGTTCCAGTTAAAGGCTGAGCGCAGTTTGTGTTTTACCCAGCTTTTGAAAATCTGCCAGTTGGATGCCGAACTGACCGAGTCAGACGTTGGAATCATGCTTAAGCCAGAAAATCTACTGATAGTCTTCAGTATAATCAGTTCATTCCTGATCTGGATTTACAGGGCTAAAAGGTATCTGGCAAGGCTGGCTGACAACGTCAGCTGGATAAGTTATCGACTTTCTGGCGAGTCTTTCTGCTGGCAGGAAATACGCTGTCAATTTTTCCACTTTGGCAACCAGGCTTAGAAAAAAGTCCCCGCACAATAGCGGCTGTTGCAAAACTCCAACAACTCGTTCCCACGCTCTGAGGGTGTCGCAAAACTCTCTCCAGCCTGGGAACGAGTTGACTCCCGTCATTCCCGACTTCATTCTCGTCATTCCCGACTTCATTCTCGTCATTCTCGGTTTTATTCTCGTCATTCTCGGTTTTATTCTCGTCATTCTCGGTTTTATTCTCGTCATTCCCGCGAAGGCGGGAATCCACACTGGCTCACCACCAGAGCCATACTGCCCGGTGCCACCCTGGCCTTGTCATCCCCGAGAAGGCAGAGATTCACCGTTGGCGCTGGATTCCCGCCTTCGCGGGAATGACGACCTCAGAGCGTGGGAACGAGTTGTTAAAAAAATCCCCGCACAATGGCGGGGATTTGAGGTTGACAATCGGGTTACTGATCAGCTTGCTTTGGCGATAACGTCATCAGCTGCCTTCTGATAGGACTCTACCTGATCAAAGTTCAGGTAACGGTAGACTTCACTGGACATGGAATCCAGGTTTTGAGCGTATTCCATGTACTCATCAGCTGTAGGAATCTTGCCCAGAATCGCGCCAACAGAAGCCAGCTCGGCAGAGCACAGATATACATTAGCGCCGTCACCGAGACGGTTCGGGAAGTTACGGGTAGATGTTGACAGCACGGTAGCGCCGGGTTCTACCCGTGCCTGGTTACCCATACACAGTGAGCAGCCAGGGATTTCGGTACGTACACCGCTGTTCTGATAGATGTTGTAGTAGCCTTCTTCTTCCAGCTGGGCCTTGTCCATCTTGGTGGGAGGAGACATCCAGAAGCGGGTTTGCAGAGGGGCCTTGTTCTGCTCCAGCAGTTTACCCGCTGCACGGAAGTGACCGATGTTGGTCATGCAGGAACCCAGGAAAACTTCGTCAATCTTGTCGCCAGCCACGTCAGACAGTGTACGGGCATCGTCTGGATCGTTGGGAGCACACAGGATCGGCTCTTTAATTTCAGACAGGTCAATTTCAATCACTTCAGCGTACTCTGCGTCAGCATCAGCGCGCATCATAACCGGGTTGGCCAGCCACTCTTCCATCTTGCGGGCACGGCGCTCCAAAGTGCGAGGGTCACCGTAACCTTCGCTGATCATCCAGCGCAGCATGGTCACATTCGACTTCAGGTATTCGGCGATGGACTCTTCAGACAGAGTGATAGTACAACCTGCAGCGGAGCGTTCAGCAGAAGCGTCAGACAGTTCGAAGGCTTGTTCGGCGGTCAGGCTTTCCAGACCTTCGATTTCCAGGATACGGCCAGAGAAGGCATTTTTCTTACCTTTCTTCTCAACGGTCAGCAGACCTTGCTTGATACCGTACAGTGGAATGGCGTGAACCAGGTCACGCAGAGTGATGCCGGGCTGCATTTCGCCTTTGAAGCGAACCAGAATGGATTCCGGCATATCCAGAGGCATAACACCGGTGGCCGCAGCAAAGGCGACCAGACCGGAACCGGCGGGGAAGGAAATACCCAGTGGGAAACGGGTGTGAGAGTCACCCCCTGTACCGACGGTGTCTGGCAGTAGCATACGGTTCAGCCAGCTGTGGATGATACCGTCACCCGGGCGCAGGGATACACCGCCACGGTTCATAATGAAGTCTGGCAGAGTGTGGTGAGTTTCAACATCAACCGGTTTTGGATAAGCCGCTGTGTGACAGAAAGACTGCATCACCAGATCGGAAGAGAAGCCCAGGCAAGCCAGATCTTTCAGTTCGTCACGGGTCATTGGGCCCGTGGTGTCTTGAGAACCGACGGTGGTCATCTTTGGCTCGCAGTAAGTGCCGGGACGAACACCTTCAACACCACAGGCTTTACCAACCATTTTCTGAGCCAGGGTAAAGCCTTTCTCGGAGGCTTCAGGAGCAACAGGGCGACGGAATATCTCGGAATGTCCCAGACCCAGAGCTTCACGTGCACGGTCGGTCAAGCCACGACCAATGATCAGGTTAATACGGCCGCCAGCTTGCACTTCGTCCAGGATGACATCGGATTTGAAGCCGAATTCAGACAGCACTTCACCGGATTCGGACAGGATTTTGCCGTCGTATGGACGGATCTCGATCACATCACCCATGCCCAGCTTATCAACGGGGGCTTCGAAAACCAATGCGCCAGCATCTTCCATAGTGTTGAAGAAGATAGGTGCTACTTTTCCGCCAATACAGATACCGCCAGCACGCTTGTTAGGTACGCCCGGAATATCATCACCGAAGAACCAGAGTACAGAGTTGGTAGCGGACTTACGGGAAGAGCCGGTGCCCACTACGTCGCCCACGAAAGCAACGGGCAGGCCTTTGGCCTTGATGTCGTCGATCTGCTTCAGAGGGCCGGTAACACCGTGCTCTTCAGGCTCCAGACCGTCGCGGGTCATTTTGTACATGGCTCGGGCATGAACTGGAATGTCCGGGCGAGACCAGGCATCAGGGGCAGGAGAAAGGTCATCGGTGTTGGTTTCGCCAGAGACTTTGAAGACGGCAACTTTGATGCTTTCCTGAACCGCTTGACGCTGGGTGAACCACTCGGCATCTGCCCAGGACTTCAGGACAGCTTGAGCATGAGCGTTTCCGGCCTTGCTTTTCTCTTCGATGTCGTGGAAGGCATCGAACACCAGCAGGGTGCTTTTCAGTTGTTCTGCGGCCAGCTCTGCCAGTTCGGTGCTGTCCAGCAGTTCAACCAGCGTCTCAATGTTGTAGCCACCGTGCATCAGGCCCAGCAGTTCAACCGCTTTTTTCTTGTCCAACAGTGGGGATTCTGCCTCACCTTTAGCAATGGCAGACAGAAACCCGGCTTTAACATAGGCAGCTTCGTCCACGCCGGGCGGAATGCGGTTTTCCAGTAGGTCCAGCAGATACTCTTCTTCACCGGCTGGTGGGTTTTTCAGCAAGGCTACCAGTCCGGTGACTTGCTCAGCGCTTAATGGCTTTGGTGGGACACCTTCTGCTGCACGCTCTTCGACATGTTTTCTGTAGGCTTCTAGCACGGATCAACCCTCATCATCTGTGCGGCCTGCCCGTTCACCCTTGCTGTAATGTCTACAGTGATGGGGCGGACAGTTGCTGATGTTCCTGTGAATGTAGGTCCTGCACGGTATGGCTGGGCGGGTAAAGAAGAAAGCTCTGCCGGATACTTCTGCTCCTCCTCCAGAACAGGAGTTTACTTTAGATCACTTTCATGCCCATGACGATGTGTGCAGGCATCGTAAACCGGTCGGAATTATTCTGTATAGATTAGCAGTGAAAAGAACTGCAACCTTTGCTTCTTCAGCCAACCGGCGGCGCGGGCAGTATAGCGGATAGCGTTATTCAAGTTAAGGGAAGCCCGCAATCTTTGATATAAATTTGGTGAATAATGGTTGAATCGGTCGGAAAAGCCCTTGTTGCACCGGTTTTTTTCGCATATCCCTTAAATCAGTGGTAGCCAACAGGCAATCCAGAGGATTTTGTTGTGAGGTGACGCGGTTATTTCCGAAGGTGGTTCACGATGATGACCAGAGTATCTTCGATTTTGTCAAACCTGAGACGATTTTCACGCTGGTTTTCCAGTACTACTTTGTGTGTCTCTTCAGTAACCTTGATGAGGCGATGTACTGCGCTATCCAGTGATTCAAAATGAGATTCCAGTCTCTCTACCCTTATTCGTTATGAACCAGCAGCAGCCTGTGAAGCAGGAAGCTCCTACGTTCTTATTAGGGGAGCAGTTACTTACTTTAATTGGCATATCTCCAGTTTTCGCTTTACTGGCTGATCAGTTTGAGAGGTGGATGGAATGTCCATTGCTGGTCTTATTGATGCCTGGCTATTTTGTAGTGTTTGCATGGTTCTTCCCTGATAACAGATTGAATGATTAATAAATCTGTATAAAAAGAAGATGTCACTAACATTCGAGTCAGCGAACATAATAAAGAACTAAAGGGAGCAGCGGCTAAAGGCTGCTAATGAATTTTTCAGGTGCTCACAACTCAATATCAGAACCAGTATCCGCTGTTAGTGCCTGGCAATGTTTGTATTACTTCCTGATATTTATCAACCGCATCGGTTATGTCATGCTTCGTCTTTAGGATGATTCCTGGTGTCTTGATGTCTGAATTTGTATTCTTCTGGAAAGGAATGATGATCGGCCGAGAACCAGCCGATCATTTAAGCTGGTGGCTCAGAGGTCTTTGATTTTGTCGTAAGTCTTGTAGAGAACCGCTTCTTCCTTGGAAATTCGCTTGCTTAACGCCCTGATAATATTGTTGCAGTCCTGCTGAAAATTTTCAATGGTATTATTACCATTTTCATAAAGGTTGAAAAAAATCATCACTTTGGCAGAAATCTTATCCATATCAAGCGCATAGTCAGTCAGAGTGGACTTCAGGCTTTCATCGTTCTCAGCGGCTTCTCTCAATACGGGATACAGGAGCTTATCTTCTTTGTTTAAATGTGCCAGCAGTATTTTTTTGGCGGACAGTATCAAATCCCGACCTTTCTGATTGCCAATGCCAACGTCACGTGCTTGTAAAAGTAAGTCACTGATTTGCACATGTTCGCTTTTGAATTCCTCAATTAACTGAGACATTTTTGTTCACTCCCTGAACATAACGGTTACTAATAAATAGTTTAGGACGTGATTTTCATATTTGTCTCAAATTATTAATTATTTACCGTTATGAGTGTCTGGCTTAACATCCGGGAGTTTTTCAGGAGGTCGCTTCGAATTATCTTCATGTTTGTCTGGGCTGGAGGCGAGGTTTGACAGAGACCCGGAAGTTGATTTTAGAAAAATTTAAAGAAGTTATTTATGAGTATTGGTTCAACCAATCATGCTCATTGTTTGGATTGCTGCGCCTGAGGCTCAGTTCCTGAAATTAGCGTTATCCGTTCTTGCTCAAACTCTTCGATCTACATGACGATAAGAACTCGTACAGATATAATGTGGGAATTTTCACTGCAACTCTTGGGATGAGCCAATGAGAACGGCAAAAGATACTGTTTGGGGAATGAACCCTGATCGTGCGATGGCCAGGCAGCTTGCCGTTCGTGATATTCCTTCTTTGGTCTATGACGCTGTCAATCTTGAAGGTGTTGCGATGACTCTTCCAGAAATTCAAACATTATTAGATGGGATAACTGTTGGAGGCCATAAAATAAGTGACCAGAATATGGCTCTACATCAGGCAGAGGCCTGGAAATATCTGTTTGCTCTGACTGCTGAAGGAAAGTTCTCTTTTTCCAAAGAGGTTGCCCTGGCAATTCACAACATTGCGGGTAAAGCAGAAGCTCTGGTGTGGGGGGCTTTTCGAACTGGTAACGTCACGATAAGTGGATCAGCATACGAACCTCCCTCACCCAATGAGCTGAATAACGTCTGGGTTGAGATTGAGTCGGAAATCGCTACTTGTAACGATGTTTATAATATGGCATTTACCGCTTTTTTGAGAATGGCGAGAGCACAGTTCTTCTGGGATGTGAATAAGCGCATGGGACGATTTATGATGAACGGCATTTTGCTTTCTCATGGGTTTCCCATTATCAATGTTCCAGCAAAACGTCAGAAAGAGTTTAACCAGTTGATGCTTGATTTCTATACAACAGCAGACACAACCCGGATGAATAAATTTCTGAGATCGTGCCTTAATGAGAAAATTATTGAAAATTTCAAATCCGATCCATCGAACGGCTGAAAAAAATCATGGGATTGCCTTTGGATGAGGCATTAAATGGTCGGGTAAGAGTCATTGTGCCAAAAAGGGAGAAAGCGAAGATGTATCACTTCGCTTTCCAGAGCTACTTTTCTTAGCTTTCGCTTTCGATCTCGTAACAGGGGACATAATGACTGCCCGGCAGCTTCATTCTGAATTGTTCTACAAAAGACTGAAGCAGGCTATCCACCTGTTTCATCAGTTCAGGCTCTCCCTTTAATTGATAGGGGCCTTTTGCCCTGATCTGGCAAACGCCTTCTTCTTTTATATTGCCTGCCACAATACCTGACATGGCGCGTCGAAGATTGGCCGCCAGAATATGGGCAGGCAGCTGGGTATTCAATTCAAGATTCGCCATATTTTCATGGGTTGGGTCAAAGGGGGTTTGAAAGTCCTCTTCAATCTGAAGCAACCAGTTGAAGTAGTAGGCGTCGCCATGCTTTCTGCGATAACGGGTAACCTGCTCCAGTCCACTTCTCATCACCCGGCTGACTTCCAGCGGATCATCAATAATAATCTGGTAGCGTGACTGGGCTTCTTCCCCTAGTGTGTTGCCAATAAACTCATCAATTTTTTCAAAATATTCCCTGGCGGCTTCTGGCCCTGTAAAAACCAGTGGGAAAGGGATTTCCCTGTTGGCAGGGTTGAGTAAAATGCCGAGAATATAGAGAATTTCCTCACAGGTTCCCGGTCCACCCGGAAAAACGGTGATACCATGACCCAGACGAACAAAGGCCTCCAGACGCTTTTCAATATCCGGCAGGATAATCAACTCGTTGACTATAGGATTGGGGGATTCGGCCGCGATAATGCCAGGCTCTGTTAAACCAATGAATCGTCCACGGGATATTCGTTGCTTGGCATGACCGATATAAGCCCCTTTCATGGGGCCCTTCATGGCACCCGGACCACAACCTGTGCAAATGTTCATGCCTCTCAGGCCCAGCTGGTAACCCACTTTCTTGGTATATTCATATTCATGTCGGGCAATAGAGTGTCCGCCCCAGCAAACCACAATGCTGGGAACCTGCTGGGTAATAAAAGCGTCAGCGTGTCTGAGAATCTGGAAAACCAGATGCGTGATATCCGAGGAACTGTTTACAGCAAAACGCGGGTCTTCTGTGATACGAGACGACACATAAAGTATATCTCTGAGGACAGAAAACAGGTTTTCCCGGACGCCGCGAATCAGTTTTCCAGCTACAAAGGCGTCGGCGGGAGCATTAATTAATTCCAGTTTTAGTCCGCGGTGTTCCTGAACAATACGAATATCAAAATCCTGGAATTGCTCCATGATTTCTTCGGTGTCATCACCTTCCTGTTCACAGTTGAGTATGGCCAGGGCGCACTGCCGGAACAAACGATGCAACCCTTTCTGACTGGTGTCCTGAAGGCTGCTGACTTCATGGTTTGAGAGAACACGCATGGAGCCTACAGGGTTAACAATAGTGGAAACAGTATTTCTGGCGGTCATGATACCCCCTGGTTTTTTTTATCGTGAAAATCATCCAGCAATTTGAATAGCAAAGTGGTTCTGACCTCGTGGCCATGTTATGTAATCGGCCACAGTCTGATTATATGTGGTTATAAGACATTTTTTCAGTCTTGACGGATTGTCCATCCTCTGACAAATTGGGAGTGTTGACACCTTGTTCAGAGCCGAATGGTGACTCACCGGCTCACATGTCATTTCGGCCCTTTCAGGCTTTGCCTGAGGTAGTGAAAATGGCTGGACGAAGAGTAGTGGGCTATCTGAACCATCACCATGTGACCTTTTCAACCCATCGCCATCCTTCCGCTTTTACGGCTCAGGAAATTGCCGAACAGGCACACATCAGTGACCATAATCTGGTCAAACAGTGATGATGCATCTGAACTCTTGATGTTAGGTTGGCAAGACTTTCAGGAGTTCGTACATCCGGTTGTGCTCTCGAAGAGACAGAGAGATGCGATTGCGTGAAAATGTCTCACGGTAAAATAAAACGAATATCCGGAGCCTGGTATTTATGCCATCTAACCCAGAACTGCAGCCTGCATCAGAAAAGGTCATTATTGTCGATGAAAGTAACCGCGTGCTTGGCGCTTTACCCAGAAGCCAGATGAGAGAAGAGAAGCTTTGCCACCGGGCTACTTATGTCTTTGTCTTTAACAGTAAAGGGCAGCTCTATGTTCAGGAAAGGACGCTGAGCAAGGATATTTACCCGGGTTATTTTGAGCCGGCAACGGGAGGCGTAGTGGCTGAAGGTGAGAGTTATGATGTCGCTGCCGTCAGGGAACTGGCTGAAGAGCTCGGCATAGAAAACACACCTTTAGAGTCTTTGTTTTACTTTTACTTTCATAATGATGACTGCAGTGTCTGGGGCAGGGTGTACAGCTGCCAATATGAGGGTGAGCTGAGGTTGCAGGAAGAAGAAGTGGCAGGGGTCATCATGGAGTCGCCCGAAGACATTCTGTCAAACCGCTTCAACCGGAGATACACGCCAGACAGCCTCGTGGCTCTTGAACGCTTGATGAATCTCTATGGTGATAGCGAAATATCTGCTTGATCTTTTTGGTCAAATCGACATTATCTTAAGTATTGAGGCCCACTGACGCCTGAGCTCTGGATCAAGAAAACCTTTCGAAGATCTGGAAAATACAGGTTGGCTAAGCAGCGATGCATAGCTTGAGAAAGAGTTTGAAAGCAAGAAGTTCTCTTCTTCCAGGTGCCTGGTTTCATCGGTTGGAGGGATCTTTATTTCCTTATCTTCACCATCGATTGCCACAGGCAAGTCATCAATCGTCGGGTTGTAGGGTGTATCCAAAGCATCGAAAAACTCATCATCATCTTCTTCCATACCAGATATTGTCTCAGAGGCAGTGTTGTTTTCTATGGTGGTTTCGGCTATCTGGCCTTGAGACGTCAGCATGGCCAACAGGTTGGGCTCAACAGGTCCCCTAACTTTTATCAGTAATTCCATAACCCGATCAACCTGCTGATTTGCATCCTGAATCTTCTTCAGCACCAAAGGTTTGCTTAAGTAGGCTGACTCATCAGTTCGGGCAGTTTTCAGGTGCTCTTCAACTTGATTCAGGATTCTCATGCGATCATTCAGAGTGAGCGCTTCTCCGTTTTGAAGGTTAAACAGCTTATTGACTGCTTTCACGAAAGAAGCCTTTTTTTCCTCTGTCATCAATAGATCTTCTGTGAAAATCCCTGCAAGTTCCGGATGGGGTTCTTCTGTAACAAGATCGGCCAGGATTGAAATAGCTGTCTCTCTCATGACTTCCGGGGTTGCAGGAGTTTCTATCAATTGCCTGAGGCGACGAACCTCCTTTTCTAACGTTACACCTTCAGGTAGCTCATCCCTTGCCGCCAATTCCAGTTTCACCTTCAGAGCTGAAGGGTTACCCTGCCTGATGCCAAGGTCAAGCATTCTTGCAGCCTGTCTGCGATCTCCTGACTCAATCAAAAGTTCAGCGGCTTCTTTAAAGCGACCATGCTTGATCAGCAGGATTTTAAGATAATTCAGAGTGCTATGAGCTTGAATGTTGTCATTTGCCCAGAGATTTTGAAGAAGAGTCTGTATCGGAAAGTGTGCCAGTGAGCGGGCAACGATGTCTGGATGACTTTGGTCAAGCAGGTTTAATAATGAGATGAGATGATGAGGGTCTGTAAAGTAGGGGTGGTGACTGATCAAGTCTTGAATAAAAGTATTCAGCTGCTTTGTTTTATAGAGATTATTCTTGTTCCAGTCGACAAGCAGCTTGATCACTTCTTCTGCTTTTTCCGGATTGGATTTACAGGCAAACTCGGCCAAACGGAAGGCAATGGCTTTTTCCTCGGGCGTGTTTTTAGGGAGGTTTTTTGCCAGATGGATCATCCATTCAGTGTCAGTCACCAGTTTACTGGCATTTTCGATGTCTTTTCTTTTCAACAGCTGTTTGTATAGCTCAAAGGCTTTCTGTCGTTCAACGACAATCAGCCTGTGAGCGACACTCTCAAGCCATAGCCATTGCTCATCATCCGCTTCAGCAGCTTCTCTGGCGTAGAAAGCTTCAGGGATAGCCTGCAGGGCCATCATGCAGTCACTTTCATGCTGAAATCTTTCCTGATCCCGGACAAAGCGGAGCAGGGTCCGGCAGGCGGCCTCATCACCTTTTGCCGCTTCTATGCAACGTTTTTCCATTAATCTTGGCACCATCCTTACCGGCTGGGCTAAAGCCTGGTCTTCTGAGATGATGTCACTGAGCAATTTACTGAAGGCATCGGGTACAATGAGTACACCCTCTTCTTTTTTGAGTGCTTCTATATGTTGATGATGAAGAGTAGGCGACACTTCATGTGAGGTATTGCCTGGTTGAGATTGACCTCGTACTGAAGCACCTTGAGCGTGCATCTGATTCAGTCGCTCATAGGTGACCTGATCGTGATCTTCTATTCTGGTTGCCGGTGTTCCGGGGAGCAGACCAGGTAGATCGATTTTGCACGCGATAAATTCAAACGGCCAGCCTATTTGCAGTCCTGTTCCACCTTCGTACGGAACCAGTCGTGTTTCTTTAGCTGTTAGCGCTTTTTTTACCAACCATCCAGTCAGGCTTCCACCTGAAACCCTGATACCGTGTTTCAAATCTTTCATCCTGACTTCACCGTGCTGCATAAAAGCGAAGATATCGAGATGAACAGGTTTTGAGAAGAGAGGAGCTAATAACCAACCAATGTAGGGAATGTTTCGAATGGTTTTGGGGTGAATGATCAGTGAGCTGGTGAAGGTTCCATTATGAGTGTCATCGAAGTGCTGAATGTTTACTTTCTTAAACTCCAGCAGGGCAGGGCGGGCTGATTCGTTGACAAACTTTAACGTGTCGAACACGAGTATGGATGTTTGTTTTGCTGAAGCTTTGAGCAGGTCAAGGGGCTTGCAAAAGCGGACGCCTTTCATGATCAGCTTTCCCTTCTCATAACCTACTACGCAGTCTGATTCTTTTGAAGGGTCAGGTATTGTTGTCAGCTCTTCATAAGAGTCCAGATTTTCATATCGGACTTCAACTCTTTCAGCGGAAAGTTGCACCGCTGTTTGATCCTCGGAGGAGGAAATGAATGAGTTTTTCAATATCTGGGAGATGCTGATATCGGTGCCGACTGAGATAGTCGTGTTCTCGAGTCTGATTTGCAACGTCAGTGGGGGGTTATCTTTAACCGGAATTTCGACCGTACAGGAAAGGTCCCCCAATTCAAAATGGTTTTTTGTGGCTTGTCCATTGATTAAATAGCTCTCTGATGCCTGGACGACTCTTTTCGAGTCGAAGTTCAGCGCTGTAATTCTAACGGGCAGGTCATCGCCATTCTTTATGAGTATCTCATTAAAGTTGAATGGAGTTTGCTCTCCGTCCACAACCACCGCCGTATAACTGCACAGCAAGTCGTATAACAAAGAGCGCCACTGGCGTCTTTCATCCTCACGGCTGATCTCAATACCAGCCTGATGATTGACGAAATTATCAAGCTTTGATGCGACTTTCTCGTAACCTGCACCAGGAAGGTTCGCCAGTGCTCCGACAGCCCTGCCTGGAAGGCCTTTCAGTAAACCAAGGTAACCGGTCTGCTTTTCCGCTTCTTCAGGTTCAAAATCCTTAGTAGGAGGGAGCGTCGAGTTTTTCTTACCGATGTAACTTTTGTACCATCGCCGGAAGAACCAGGGACGTCTTTCAGCTTTTCGCTCATTAATCTGGGGGGATTCAGGTGCCTGTTGATCAGATGATTCGTGGCTCAATTGACTCCTGGTGCTTGTCTCACTGATCTGTCTGCCCAGATGGTCCTGTCCAGTGAGTGGAGAAGGGGGCGGATTACGATGGCCAGTAGATCCGGAGGAAGGGGGCGAGTTGTTGCTGCCAGGTGTAAGAGGTGATGACATGTCGCCGCAGTCCGTTATGAGCTTTCGGGTTCGTCAGCATTTCAGTATTTATTAATTTAGCTTAGCTGATAGCAATAGAGCTTGGCAGTCTGGTTGAGGCGGAAGGAGAAATTGTGTTTTTGCGCGGCTGAAAAGTGTCAAATGAGTGGCAGATCGTTAAAGAGAATGGCTGGCATTCTGCAGCGTGACGAAAATTGACTTAAAAAAAAATTCTTATGCTTCAAAATTCTTGATTGCGGATGGACAGCAATCTTTATGAAGTCAATACTTAGCTCGCTCACTAATGTGTCCTAACGGGGGTCTCCCTCGTTGTTAGAGCATTGAATCATGTGCCGCCCCCTAAGGGGCGGCACAGTTCGTTGTGAGGAAAGGAATTTCCAAGTCTGGGTGGATCTGATTGAGCTCAGCGTTTACTCACAGGCTTTTTGCGTGTGGTTTTCTTTGTGCTTTTCTTTACAGTCGATGTCTTTGCAGGCGATGTTTTTGCAGGAAATACTGCTTCGCGCACATCTTCGAAGGTCTTAGCAAAGTGAATGCTCATACCTTTTCGAATATAATCCGGCAGTTCATCGTAATCTCTTCGGCATTCTTCCGGAATGATCAGGGTATGAATACCTTGTCGTTTGGCAGCTATGACTTTTTCCCTGACCCCGCCAACAGCCAGAACTTTGCCGGTTAGAGTCAGCTCACCAGTCATGGCTACAGAGGCAGGCTTTTTGCCCGTGGCAAGAGATAACAGTGCGGTTGCCATGGTAATCCCGGCGGAAGGACCATCTTTGGGGGTTGCGCCTTCAGGCACATGAAGATGGATAAAGGCTTTTTCAAAATAGGCCTCCGGAATGCCTAATTTTTCAGCCTGGCTTGAAACAAAGCTATAGGCTATTTCGGCAGACTCCTTCATGACATCCCCCAACTTGCCGGTCAGTTTGAAGCCAGCTCGCTGATGATGAATAAGGCTGGCTTCTACTGGCAGGGTTGCGCCCCCCATGGCAGTCCAGGCCAGACCTGTCACCACACCAATGCCTTCAATGCGCTTCTCTTTTCTGAAGTAAGGTGCACCCAGATATTCAGATAGATTCCTGGTAGTCACACTGAGACTCTTACCGGTGCCTTCAAGCAGTTGAACAACGACTTTGCGAATAATTTTATGAAGCAGCTTTTCAAGGTGTCTTACGCCAGCTTCCCTGGCATAGCCCTCAATGACTGCCTTCAAAGTGAGATCGGAGAGCTTGATCTGGCTCTTTTTTAAACCCGACTGTTTCAACAGTTTTGGCCACAGGTGATTTTTGGCGATAGCCATTTTTTCTTCTGTGATATAGCCTGAAAGCCTTATGACATCCATTCGATCCAGAAGAGGAGCGGGAATCGTATCCAATTGATTAGCGGTGCTGATAAACAGCACTTTTGAAAGATCGATTCTCATGTCCAGATAGTGATCGAGAAACTCACTGTTTTGTTCGGGGTCGAGCACTTCCAGCAATGCGGATGCAGGGTCTCCACGATAAGAGGCACCGATTTTGTCAATTTCATCCAGCATGATAACGGGATTGGCAACATCGACTTCCTTAAGGGCCTGAACCAGTTTGCCCGGCAGTGCACCGATATAGGTTCGGCGATGACCTTTAATTTCTGCTTCATCCCTCATGCCACCCAGACTGAGACGATAAAACTTTCTGCCTAAAGCACGGGCGACAGATCGTCCTACAGACGTCTTACCGACGCCGGGAGGGCCTGCCAGTAACATAATACTGCCTGATACTTCCTGTTTGTAAGCACCAACAGCCAGAAACTCGATGATTCGGTCCTTGACGTCTTCAAGCCCGTCATGATCGGCATTTAAAATTTTTCTGGCATGGGCAAGATCAAATATGTCTTCGGAGTATTTGCCCCAGGGTACCGAGGTGGCCCAGTCAAGATAGTTACGGCAGATGGCATATTCAGGGGAGCCCACTTCGAGAATCGAGAGCTTTTTCATCTCGTCGTTGATCTTTTTCAGGGGCGTTTCCGGAATAGCCAGCTCGGCAATCCGTTTTTCAAACGCCTCAATTTCAGCCGTTCTGTCGTCTTTCGAAATGCCAAGTTCTTTTTGAATGACTTTCAGCTGTTCTTTCAGAAAAAATTCACGTTGATGCTTACTGATCTTGCGGTTCACTTCAGCGTTAATCTCACCCTGAAGGCGGGCCACCTCCTGTTCCTTGCGGATGAGAATCAATACTTTCTCCATTCGACGCTGAACAGAAAATGTTTCAAGGACTTCCTGCAACTCCTTACCTGGCGCGGTGGTGATGGCAGCTGCAAAGTCCGCCAGTGGGGACGGATCTTTTGGACTGAATCGATTGAGGTAATTTTTCAGTTCTTCGCTGTAGAGCGGGTTCAGCGGGATTAATTCTTTGATGGCCTGAATCAGTGCCAGAGCATAGGCTTTGATTTCATCGGTGTCATCTTCAATATTGTCAGGGTACTCTACTTGAGCCAGGTAGGGTGGGCGTTTTCGAAGCCATTGCTTGATACGAAAGCGCTGCATGCCCAGAGCGATGAATTGGATCTGGTCGCCTTCCGGAAGGATATTATGAATTCTTACGGTACAGCCGACCTGCGGGAAGTCTCCCGGACTGACTTCGTGGCCAGCTTCTGTCATGCCGGCAACATAACTGAGCCCTACTACTTTATGCGGGCTCTGGGCCACTCGCTGAAGTGTTTCTTCCCACTCCTGGCTACTGAATACCAGAGGTTGGACCTGTGCCGGGAAAAACGGCCGGCTTGAGACAGGGATGAGGTAAAGCTTGTCAGGTAGAGCGTGTTCCGGGAGCACCAGTCCGGTACCCATATCCTCTACCTGCTCATCAGCTGAAATAACTTCGGGTTCCTGGTTGTCCTGATCTGTCATAGTCTTTTCGGATTGCTTCTCGGAATGAATAGTAAGCGGATAATGACTATCTGGAGTCATCTCCAGTGATTTCAATAGGCGATGTAATTAAGTATGGTTGAGTAAAATCTGCATGCCACTCAACTGACGAGATCAAGGGAGTTAATGATATGAAAAGTTTTCAGGAAGTTTTGGGTTTCTGGTTTGAAGGTGAACCCCTTGGCAATCTGCAAATGTCCCGCTGGTGGAAGAAAAGTGAGGCTCAGGATCAGCAGATCCGCAATCAATTTGCCGACTTGCCGGAGGCAATAGAGTCAGGAGAGTGCGACGAATGGCTGGAATCCGCTGAAGGGCGGTTGGCAGCGATTATTGTGCTGGATCAGTTTCCCCGGAATATGTTCCGGGGCGATCCCAGATCCTTTCAGTACGATCATACTGCCCTGACGATTTCCAGAGCGGGTGTCGAGTTAGGGCAGCTGGATCAGCTGACAGAGCTGCAACAGGCTTTTTTTGTCATGCCTTTCATGCACAGTGAGTCGCTTGAAGATCAGGAGCGATGTGTGAGGCTGTTTGAGAGCATTCTTGGCGGTGCTGGAGATGGCTACCAACAATACCTTGCGGGTTCACTGGATTTTGCTGTCAAACATCGTGATATTGTCGCCAGGTTTGGACGCTTTCCCCATCGCAACAGCCTGCTGGGACGCGAGAGCACCGATGAAGAATTGAGCTTTCTTCAGCAGCCAGGATCATCTTTTTAAGCTTTTTTGATCACGTCCGTTGCAAAAATGGGAATAAAGTATCAGCTGCTGTAATATGTCGCGACAAACAATAATAATACCCAAAGGATACTTATGAAAAAGTTGTTTATTGTCGCATTTGGGATGGCGCTCTGGCAGTCAGCTCAGGCTCTTTCCATGAAAGGTATGGAGATCCCTGATGTTGTGAAGTCAGACGACACTGTTTTACAACTCCAGGGTGCAGCAGTTCGAACATGGTATTTGGTGGTAGACGGTTACATTGGTGCACTCTATCTCGAAAATCCCACCACTGACGTTTCCCGCATACTCTCTGAAGAAAGTTATCAAAGAATGAGCTTCACCATTCTGTTATCGAAAATGAGTGCGAGACGTATGGCCAATGCCTTCTATGAGGCGATTCAGATTAATACATCTGAGGAAGAGCAGAAGGAGCTGGAAAAAGGTATTGCTCAGTTTATGGACATGATTGATGGTACCCTGAAAAAAGGAGAATCCGGGACCTTTGAATACATACCTGGCAAGGGAGCGAGAGTCATTATTGCCGGAGAGGAGAAGGGGACCATACCCGGCAAGAAACTATTCAACGCAATACTTAAGGTTTGGATTGGTGAAACTCCGCCCAACCAGAAATTTAAGGAAGACATTCTGGGTTTGAATGCCAAGGGGTAGTGCTTTTCACAATGGGGTGCTTTCGGTTTTGTCTTCGAGGCTGTTTACAAGGCGACTTTCCTCCGCTGCCAATGTCGAGGCAAACCGGCCAGGTATTTATGACTTGAATTCAGGCAATGTTTTTCTCTTCTCAGCCGATGCATGGATAGAGGTGTCGTCGATCAGCCAAGAGGAGAAACTGATGAGTAAGTCTATAGAAAAAGCCGTTCTCACCATGACTGAATCGGCCCAGGGGGAATATGTTATCCGGGTAACCCAGGGTGGCACGATTCTCTTTGGGGATGTCATCCTTCGCCTGCCAGCAGGTTTGGGAGAGTCGCTAAAAAGTGATCTGGCCTCAGTCATGGCAAATGCTGTCCTGAGGCACATCAGTAGTGCTGACAAAGAAGCTATTCGCGAGGTTGAAGGTCTTTTCCTCCAGTGGGGATGCTTTGATATTGCGGATGATAGCTGCATCTAGCAGCCTGTCGGACTTAAGACTGTCCTACACGGCAACTGCTCCTGCGTTGCTCTAGCTCCTGCATCCATGCAGTCGTGCGGTTGCAATAAATTGGTCTAAAAATCCCTGTTTCTTCGTCAAATAGCTCGCTATTCTCCTCAGAAACAGAGATTTTTATCCTCAATTTCTTGCAATCCTCGCTACGGACGCTTAAGTCCGACAGGCTGCTAGCTGAATTAATATTCCCGTATTAAATATCTTGCCTTCTCAGGTTAGAGGTGCCTGTCACAGAAGTGCAATCACGAGTCAAATGTTCAGGATGGTATTTTTTGTCCTCTCTTGCAGTAGAATGTTTGAGAGTCGGTCAGTTCTGTCGGATACTGGCTGTATTGTATCGCTATTCTGCAGTGATCGTTTCAGTGCGACGAAGTGCAGATGAATTGTACAATGGAGCTTTTTGCCGAATCGGCATTATGAGCATCAACAAAAACTAGAGATTACCATGTCTGATCAAGTTAGTATTGTCATCGTTTCAGCTTCACGTTCTCCCATGGGAGGCTTCCAGGGGAGTCTTTCAGAAGTCTCAGCGCCTGAACTGGGCGCTGTTGCTATCCGTTCTGCCCTTGAGAAAAGTGGCCTTGCTCCCTCCGATATCTCTGAAGTTCTGATGGGCTGTGTGTTGCCTGCAGGCTGTCGGCAGTCTCCTGCCAGACAGGCTGCCAGGGGAGCGGGTCTACCGGACTCTACTTGCACGACAACCGTCAATAAAGTGTGTGGCTCAGGGATGAAAACCGTCATGATGGGGGCAGCTCAGCTAAAATTGGGCGAGGCTGATGCAGTGGTTGCGGGCGGTATGGAGAGTATGACCAATGCGCCCTACTTTCTGGAAAAAGCTCGCTCAGGTATGAGATTAGGGCATGGTGAGATTAAAGATCACATGTTCACTGACGGGCTGGAAGATGCCTATGAAGGCCAGGCCATGGGCGTTTTCGCCGAGCAAACCGCCAAACGTTTTGAAGTATCCAGAGAATCGATGGATGACTATGCTCTGGAATCTTTGAGAAGAGCCCTGGCTGCCATTGAGGAAGGGGCATTCGAAGATGAAATTGCTCCGGTGGAAACACGTCGTAATGGTGAAATTTCGGTGGATGAACAGCCCGGCAAGGCCCGTCCTGAAAAGATCCGGAAGCTGAGACCTGCGTTCGAGAAGGAAGGGTCTGTCACAGCAGCAAACTCCAGCTCTATTTCCGATGGTGCAGCAGCTCTTGTTTTGATGCGTGAGGAAGATGCTTTGGCCAAGGGTTTGACTCCTATTGCACGCATCAAAGGTTATCAGAGCCATGCCCAGTTACCGGCAGAGTTTACTATTGCTCCCATTGCTGCCATCAGTAAATTGCTGGAAAAGGTGGATTGGCAGGTAGAAGATGTAGACTTGTTTGAAATCAATGAAGCTTTTGCGGTTGTGACCATGGCGTGCATGCAAGAGCTGGGTCTGGATCACAGCAAGGTCAACGTCTTTGGCGGCGCCTGTGCACTGGGCCACCCACTGGGAGCCAGTGGCGCCCGGATTATTGTGACGCTGCTTAATGCCCTGAAAAAGAAGGGTGGCAGCAAAGGTGTTGCATCCCTCTGTATTGGTGGTGGTGAAGCCACTGCTATCGCACTTGAGCTTATTTAATGAGTCTTGAGCTCAGGATTTTTGACGACTTGGTCGTTTATTAATCGCCACAAGCAAAAGGAGTCTGTAATGATTTTCTGAAGTCCGGCAGGCTCCGGAGGTTTACAAACAATAAGAGGCCGTTAATGAACTTTACCCTGACAGAAGATCAAATCGCTTTTCGTGATCTTGCCACCCAGTTTTCCCGGCAAGAGCTGTTGCCCCATGCGGCTGACTGGGATAGAGAGAGTACTTTTCCGATTGAAACCCTGAGAAGAGCTGGCGAACTGGGATTTTTATCCCTGTATGCACCTGAATCAATGGGGGGGATGGGCTTATCACGGCTGGACTCGAGCTTGGTTTTCGAACAGCTTGCCATGGGATGTACCTCAACTACAGCTTATATGACCATCCATAACATGGTGGTCTGGATGGTAGGACTGGCTGCCAGCGATGAAGTACTGTCCGAGTGGAGTGAGGCTCTGGTGACAGGTGAAAAACTGGCTTCTTATTGCCTGACAGAACCGGGTTCCGGGAGTGATGCTGCTTCTCTGAAAACCCGTGCCGTCAAGGAAGGAGATGAGTATGTCCTTTCCGGTTCGAAAATGTTTATTTCAGGTGCAGGCAGCACCGATCTCCTGTTGGTCATGGCCCGTACGGGACAAGAGGGACCAAAGGGTATCTCTGCTTTTGTGGTTCCCGCCGACAGTGATGGTATTACCTATGGTCGTAACGAAAAGAAAATGGGTTGGAAAAGTCAGCCAACCCGGCTGGTAAGTTTTGACAATGTCAGGATTCCCGGCAGCTCTCTTCTGGGTACGGAGGGAGAAGGCTTCACTCTTGCTATGAAAGGTCTGGATGGTGGTCGAATTAACATAGCCACCTGCTCTGTCGGTACTGCTCAGCAGGCGCTGAATACTGCCAGAGAATACCTCAGGGAGCGTAAGCAATTTGGAAAAGCTCTGGCCGAGTTCCAGGCTTTGCAGTTCCGGCTGGCTGATATGGCCACAGAGTTGACGGCAGCCAGGCAGATGGTCAGGCTGGCAGCCTTCAAGCTGGATCAAAAAGACCCTGAAGCCACTGCTTATTGTGCCATGGCTAAACGTTTTGCCACGGATGTTGGTTTTAAAATCTGTGATGAGGCGCTGCAACTGCATGGGGGTTATGGTTACATCAATGAGTATCCTCTTGAGCGGCATGTCAGAGACACCCGGGTGCACCAGATTCTGGAAGGGACCAATGAGATTATGAGACTGATCATTGCCCGAAGAATTCTGGCTGATGAATACGCAGGACTGGAATGAACTATGTCTGATCTTTTAAAGCTTTCTCTGGAAGGCCATATCGCCACCATCCAACTGAATAACCCGCCGGCCAACACTTGGACACTGGAAAGTCTGAATCTCCTTCAAGAGATGGTTGATGAATTGAATGAAAATCCGGGGGTGATCGCCCTGATTATTTTCTCTGAAGAAGATAGATTTTTTAGTGCCGGAGCAGATCTTAAGCTGTTTGCCGATGTTTCGCCTGAGCAGGCCCGGCCCATGGCAGAAGCATTTGGCAGGGCTTTTGAAACACTGACAGAGTTTAAGGGTATCTCTATTGCAGCAATCAATGGGTTTGCCCTGGGTGGTGGGCTTGAAGTGGCGCTGGCCTGTGATCTGAGGGTGGCTGAAAGACAGGCCTTGTTGGGTCTGCCAGAAGCATCAGTGGGTCTGCTGCCCTGTGCAGGTGGTACTCAGAATTTAATGTGGTTGGTGGGCGAAGCCTGGACCAAGCGGATGATATTGCTGGGTGAGAAAGTGGATGCTGAGAAAGCCTGTCAGATTGGTCTGGTGGAAGAAGTCGTAGAGCAGGGGCAGGCTTGTTCAATGGCCCGGGAGCTTGCTGAAAAAGTGAGTCAGCAAAGCCCTGATTCTGTTATGGCCAGTAAAAAGCTGATTCAAATGAATCGGCTTTCGTCAAGGAATAGGTACGCTGTCGAGCGAGATCTGTTCCTGAAGTTGTTTAAAGGTCAGAATCAAAATGAAGGTGTTAAGGCTTTTCTGGAAAAGCGCTCACCTGAATGGCGCTACGAGTAGGTAAAAGTTAAACCCGGCTTAGCCGGGTTGTTATTTGAGTATCAGTCGTTGCGAAACAGTGTTTGTATCAGGTGGAAGCCGAATTGGGTTTTGACCGGACCATGGATCTTAAGAACTTCTTTTCGGAACACCACCTGGTCAAAGGCTTTTACCATCTGTCCCTGACGAAACTCGCCAAGGTCTCCTCCCTTCTTGCCAGAGGGGCACTGGGAGTGCTTTTTGGCCAGCTGGTCAAAGTCAGCTCCCTTGTCCAGCTGTCTTTTGAGCCTTTCTGCTTCTTCCCGCGTTCTAACCAGAATGTGTCTTGCACAGGCACTCGCCATAAGATTACTCCTGAGTGGTTGAACTTTGGTTAGTGGCCGTTTTGCAAGTGTCACTTTGAGCGGGTTGTCCGGTCACCACCAGTTTGAGTTGCCCCACAAAGACTCGTTCATTCTTTTTCTGGCGAGTCAGTTGTCTTTGATACAGAAGAATTTCGGCGTTGACAGCTTCTTTCAGTTTGACTTTGCCAGCAGGTTTGCCATTCAGGTCGACGCGGTTTCTGCCTTCCTTGATCGATGATAGGTAGCGGTCCTGCTGAGTAAAGAGTTTCAGGGCTTTTTTGATGGTACTGACCGGAAATTCACCGGTCTGTTTCATTTCATTATGGATGCCGACTTTAAGGGGGCGCGGTGAAGCCACTCGAAAGGCTTCAGGCCAGCGTTCCCTGATCAGGCGGAGTGCTTCAGAACTGGATATTTCATCTCTATCGTTAGCTGAAGGCTGTTCATCAGAAGAAGAAAGGTTACTGCATTGAGTATCTGCCTTTGAAATAGTCAGATCTTCTCTTTCTGCATTGTGCATATTGTGCTCATGACTGATTACTTGAGATGTTTGTTCTGTACAATTGTACTGCATTGTGGGCTTCTATTGGTATATTTTGAATCTGAACTTTTGTCTCGTTTATTAATGAATATCAAGGGCTTTGGATTTCAATACCCCAAAGCTGATCATTTCAAGAGCCTTTTCGTGTGTCGATCTCAAATAGACTGGAGGGGCGACGCCGGCTTCATAGGCTTGTATCCACCTCTGTGCACACAGACACCATTGATCACCCTCTTTGAGACCGGGAAAGTGGTAAGCCTGATTGGGAGTAATCAGGTCGTTACCCTGTTCGAGGGAAAATTCCAGGAAATCCCTGGTGACTCTGGCGCAGACAACGTGCTGTCCAATATCATTCCTGTCAGTATGGCAATATCCATCCCGGTAGATTCCGGTGATAGGATCAAGGCAGCAGGGTTGAAGGGGTTCCCCGAGAACATTTTTTTGATCAGAAGCCGATGCGCTCATGCCATTTTCCATAGACAGTCCTGAGGAGAGAGTTAACAGCAGGTTGCTTCGGCAGTCAATGAAGAATTTTCAGTAAGATCCTGACAGTAAAGAGGGGAGTGTCAGGACCTTGATTTTTATTGTTATTTGCAGACATAGTCGTTTAGCTTTGTCTAAGACATTACTGCTTGTATCAAGGTCTGATAGATGTGTGGTTTTTTGCCTGTTTGAGCGTCATTTGCAGTGCCTGTTCTCTGGGCAGGACTTTGTAAATACTTCTCAGATATTCGGCTTCAAGCTCTAAAGAGTCTTCAGCGTTTATAGAACCTTCTGTCTTTACAGTTTCTTCTAATCTGAGGTTGTTGAATTCTTGATGTTTTTCTTTCAGTTGCACATTGGCTCTGAGGTATTTCAGATAAGCTTCCATGTGACTTTGTTCAGGTTTGCTCATTCTTGTTCCAAATCGCCTTGGTCGAAAAATGCGTGTTTAGCTAAAAAGTGATCTGTTTGAGCTAAACGTATTTTCAACATTAAAAATAATGAATCCTATTCAACTGTTGTCCTGACATCCTTTCTTCGGACGGGCTGCCCGTTGTGAGAGTGTGATATGCACAGCGCGTGCCAATGATAGAGGGGTGGGTATTAATACCTATTCTGGTGCGTTTTTTCTTTGTATGGGGTGAGTGCGTAAGTGGCTTTTTTGGGTTGTTCTTCACAGTGCTACGTTACGATTGGGATCGCGGGTTACACATTGTTCCAGGGTGAATCCCGTCGGCGAGTGCTTTTTCTCATTGGTTTGACAGATTTTTGTCACTACGAATCTTACGGGCAACCACCCATTAATGAAATCTGCTCTTTGTCGGCCAGCCAGACCTCCTGTTTGCCTGATCGTTTGTAGCGCTCTTTAGTCCTTATATAGCCAATAGTTTTGTTTCCCTTGGACATTGTCCCCAGAGCGCAGCTGAAGACGAGGATATTATGCATAGATGGGTTGTCATGCTGATTGGATTCACGCTTCACGCCAAGGCTGATAATACTGCCTATATCAACTGGATCGCCGGTTTACCTGACCAGGGGATTCCTGTGGAGGACCTGGACTGGCAGCGCCTCGTTGCCAGTCCCTCTCCGGCAGTGCTTCAACAAATGGTTCGTCGGTACGCTCTTTATGTTGATAGAGGGCGTCTTGATAAAAGATTGTTTCAGCCAGGCTGGCAGATAGATGATCAACCACGTAAAGAAAAAGATCAATCACAACGCTATTCAATTGATGACCTTAAGAGTCTTGAGCCTGATCTGCCTCAATATCGTGCTTTGATCAACAGTCTGAAAAAACTCAAGAACTGGAGCCTGATGGCTGCTCAGGAATTTCCGGATGATCTTATTTTCTTTAAAGATGACCAACACCCTGCTGTTGCCCGCCTGAATGAGTGGTTGATGGATCTCGATCTTGCAGAGCATTTGGAAGGAAGTGTTTATACTCAAGCGCATAAGGATGTCCTGACGCAAGTGCAGCTTCAGTTTGATCTGATGCCGGACGGCAGGTTGGGGATCATGACGCGTCAGGCATTGTTAGCCATAACTCACGAAAGAATCAGAACGCTTAAGGCTAATCTTGAGCGCCTTCGCTGGTTGCCATCGACACTGCCATACCCACACATTCGTGTGGATATTGCGGGTTTCAATGTTGCCTGGGTCAAGAATAAAACCCATCATAAGATTCATAAGGCGATCGTTGGAATGCGTCATAAACAGACACCCGTTTTCAATGATCAGGTCGAAAGTGTGACATTCAATCCCGTCTGGAAAGTTCCTCATTCTATAGCCGCCCATTCGATGTTAAGGGCTGAAAGGAAAGAACCGGGATTTTTAAAGCGTGAAGGTTTCGTCGTTTATGAAAGCTGGGAGGACCGGGCACCCGCTGTTGCAATCGATAAAGTCAACTGGCGATCCATGACGCCCGGAATATTTCGTTACCGGCTTGAGCAGCAACCCGGTGAGAAAAACCGATTAGGGCGCTTTAAGCTGGACCTGCCGAATCAGTTCGGTGTCTATCTCCACGATACGGATAAGCCTGAGTTGTTTGAAGAGGAAAGGAGGATGTTTAGTTCAGGCTGTACCCGGGTTGAAGGGATTGCCGATTTGATTCAAACCATCTTTCATCAGCAATCTATGGCATGGGTGCACAAAACCGCCCCTGAAGAGCTGACTTACAAAAGAATGCTTTTCCAGCCTGTGCCTATCTATTTTGTTTACTTTACAGCCTGGCCCGATGAATCGGGCAGAGTCCGGTTCAGAGAAGATATCTATCGGCAGGACGCTGCCATGACCAGCTGGTTCTGAACATCAGGCAGAGAGACATTATAAGTAGTTGACGGAGCAGGGTGTTTTGTGGAAAATGCGCTGCATCCAGACGAGATGTCTGTTTTTTGGTGGGCCCTGTCGGTCCCCTCGCAATGATCAGCTGTGAACCCCGCCAGGCCCGGAAGGGAGCAACGGTAGCAGTGACATCATGTGCCGGGGTGTGGCTGGCGGGGTTTGCCTCCATCTGTATTGCCCTGTCCTTTAAATATCCTTATCAGACCCCTGTGAATCGTGCATTCTTTCGTTTTCTTGGTTAGCATAGAGTCCTCAGTTTCAGTTACCGGTATTTAAGCTTTTCAATGAGCTATCAGGTTCTTGCACGCAAATGGCGACCCCGTTCTTTTAAAGAGCTGGTGGGCCAGACTCACGTATTACAGGCTCTGGTCAATGCGTTGGACCAGGATCGGCTGCATCATGCTTATCTGTTCACGGGCACACGAGGAGTGGGCAAGACAACCATTGCCAGAATTCTTGCCAAGTGCCTTAACTGTGAAACAGGGGTCAGCTCCACTCCCTGTGGGCAGTGCTCTGCCTGCTGCGAAATTGATGAAGGTCGTTTTGTTGATCTTATTGAAGTGGATGCTGCTTCCAGAACCAAGGTGGAAGATACCCGTGAGCTGCTTGATAATGTTCAGTATGCTCCTACCAGAGGGCGTTATAAGGTTTATCTGATTGACGAAGTGCACATGCTCTCGGTGCACAGTTTTAATGCGTTGCTAAAAACCCTGGAAGAACCACCTCCCCATGTAAAGTTCCTGTTGGCTACCACTGATCCTCAGAAGCTACCGGTCACCATTCTGTCGCGATGTTTGCAGTTTGGGCTGAAAAATATGACACCGGAAAGGATTGTCGGTCATCTGGAAAATATTCTCGGCCAGGAAGCTATCCCTTTTGAAGGTCCGGCCCTCTGGCAGCTGGCCAGAGCAGCCGATGGCAGTATGAGGGACTCTTTGAGCCTGACCGATCAGGCCATCGCATTCGGTAATGGTCAGGTAACCGAGCAGGAAGTCAGTGCCATGCTCGGTACTATTGATCAGGGTCAGGTCATGAAGATGGTCCGGGCTCTTTCGTCGGGTGGGGCTCCTGAGGTGCTGGCCGCTGTTGCTAACCTGGCCGAACATGCACCGGACTACAGGGCAGTATTGGATGATATGCTTTCCATGCTGCATCGGATTGCCATTGCCCAGGCAGTGCCTGAGGCAGTTGACAATAGTCAGGGTGATCGTGAGCAGGTTTTGGAACTGGCGGGTAATATGCTGGCTGAAAGTGTTCAGCTCTATTATCAGGTTGGTCTGATCGGGAAAAGAGATCTTCCGCTGGCGCCGGATCCACGGGGCGGCTTCGAAATGGCTCTATTGAGAATGCTGGCATTCAGGCCTGAGCCTGTTGCCATTCAGGTGCCACAAAGTGCCCGGCGTGAAGTGGAGGCCCAGTCAGCAGAGGCTTCAGAACCTGTTGTATCATCTCCTGATCCGGAACCTGAGCCTGCTGGTGTAATGCAGCCCGAGAGTCAGCAGCAACGGGCTACTGAAGCATACGAGCCAAAAAATCCTCTGTCATCACCTATGGCTGAAGAGCACCACCCTCATACCATTGCAGCTGACCAGCCCGCTACTGCCATTGCAGAAACCCCCTTACCGGAAGACTTTTCTCCTTCAACGGTATCCAATCTGGAGCCGGCTCAGGTACACGAATCCGATCAAAGTGTTGTTGAAGAGGTTTCGTCACTGCTTGAAGTCAGTCAGAAAGAGGAGGTGGAGGAAGATGTTCCGCCACCAATATCCACTTATGAAGCTTATGCGTCTGAGCAGGCATCACGAGGTATGGTCGATCAGCCAGAGCCTGAGTCAACACAAGTGAAAGAAGAACCTGTTCAGAGTACTGTTCCTGAAGAAAGCATTTCTTTTGCTGACTTGAATGTTGAATCCTGGGTGCCTGTTTTCAGAAGTCTTCCTCTGGGTGGTGTGACCCGAACGATTGCCTCTCACTGTGAGTATGTCAGTCATTCAGCAGGTAGAGTCGATCTGCGACTGGATAGTGGCAGAAGTACTTTGTACAACGACACCCATCGGCAAAGGCTTGAGAAGGCGCTGAGCGACTATTTTGATCAGCCGCTCAGGGTTCAGGTAGAGATTGGTCAGGTTCAGGCAGAAACTCCTGCCGCCTGGCGAGAGCGCAAAATGGCTGAACGAATGGCTGATGCTCGCTCCAGTATTTTTAATGATCAGCATGTGCAAGGTCTGATTAATGAATTTTCAGCTGTCGTCATCGAAGACAGTATTCAGCCAGTTGGCAATGTCGTTAAGTGATGAATAGCCGGGTATTTCAATCATCCGGCGGTCATATTTGTCTTTAGTTCGTCGCTTTCAATAAGCCAAAAGATAACGTAAAGGAGTTTTTATGTTTAAGGGCGGTATGGGTAACCTGATGAAACAGGCCCAGAAAATGCAGGAAGATATGCAGCGTATCCAGGAAGAGCTGGCGAACGCTGAAGTGACTGGTGAATCTGGTGCCGGTCTGGTGAAAGTGATTATGAACGGTCGTCACGATGTCAAGGATGTCCAAATCGATCCAAGCCTGATGCAAGAAGACAAGGAAATGCTGGAAGATTTGCTGGCGGCAGCAGTGAATGATGCGGTGCGTAAAGTGGAAGAAAACAGCAAGGATAAAATGAGTGGTCTGACCGCTGGTATGGGGCTGCCTCCTGGCTTCAAGATGCCTTTTTAAGCGTCATTTTCTTGCAGCAGGCTATTCGTCCAAAACACTTTTGGACAGTCATTGGCTACAGGATTTACTCAAGCTGAGTGGGTCCTGACCGGAATTTGAGTGCGTTTATGTTCAGTCCTCTGATCAAGGAATTGATGAAATCCCTGCGTTGTTTGCCCGGGGTGGGGCCCAGGTCATCCCAGAGAATGGCGTTGCATCTATTGGAAAAAGACCGGGAGGGCGCGCTTCGGCTGGCTAAAGCTCTCACCGAGGCAGCAGAAGGGGTAGGGCGCTGCAAGTCTTGCAGAACATTATGCGAGAGTGAATTGTGTGATATTTGCAGTAATCCGGGACGTGAGAAATCAACACTTTGTGTGGTAGAAAACCCTTCTGATGTGATGGCTCTGGAACAGGCTGGTGGCTATTCTGGACGCTATTTTGTTCTTATGGGGCATCTTTCACCGATCGATGGGGTTGGTCCTGACGAAATCGGTGTGACCGACTTGCTGGAGCGAGTGTCCGATTTTCAGGTTAAAGAAGTGATTCTGGCAACTAACCCTACGGTTGAGGGTGAAGCCACGGCTCACTTTATTGCAGAAGAGCTCAAAAATATGGGCGTAGAAGCCAGCCGGATAGCACATGGTGTGCCGTTGGGTGGTGAGCTGGAGTACGTTGATGGTGGCACTCTGGCCCATGCATTGGCAGGCCGACGAAAGCTTGAGCTATAAAGCAGCGAGGCTTGGAGATGTTGTAGATTATTTAGGACAAAAGTACTGAATTCGATTTACAAGGCCTGTGGTTTTCGCTTCACCTGTTCGTATTCGGGTGTATCGATCCGTAGTCATCCAGTTAATGGTTTTCTGTGTGCCTGTCAAAGAATCCGGGAAGTAGGTGTTGATATAGAGGGTGAAGCCGCCATTATCTGTACCAAAAGCGGTTTGCCAGCCTGTGTCACTATCGAGCTGAACTCGATAAAAACAATTTCTGCTGAAGCTGCTGGCCTGAAGCTTTCCGTCTCTGGCTTCATGAATCACTTTTTTAGTTGAATCCGGATCGGGAAACTCTTTCCATTCAATATTCTGACACTGGCTCAGTATTGTATGGGTCAGCACTTTACTGGCTTGCCCATCCGCTTTCTGAACAAGGGTAGTATTTTTTCTGTCCGACTGAATATGGGCTCTGAGTACGGTTTTCAGGCCGCCGAAGTCTCCGGGTATCAGTTCAAGCCGAGTTTTGTAGTAACAGGTGGGCAGGTAATTGTAAAAGGCCTGTTCCTCATTGATCCAATGGAAACAGTCAGGATTAAAGCTGGTGTTGCTGCTGAGGTCTAATTTCTCTGGAACAGAAGGGCACCATCTGCGAATGGATTCAAAGCCAAGAGGTTTTTCACTGGTGCCGTTAATGCTTTCAACGATCAGAGTGTTTTTCTGTGCGGCAGAAATTTTGAGTATATAAGCCTCGGCATTTTCCAGGCTGCCGTAGGGGGTAAACAAGAGAGCATCTTTATTGACAGCGGCTGCGAAGAACCAGGCTTGATCGAACTCTACCTGGTAGTGGCAATGAGGGTTGAAATCGTCCGGGGTGCCTGTTGCTACATCCACCCAGGGGGATTCGAGAGGCATCCAGGCAGCAAAAAATCCAAGAATTGTCGATAAGCCAGCAGCCATTGGAATACACCATAACACTATGATGTAACCATTCTAGTTATTGTTTTAGAAGGCTGCCGACTAAGTGATTACCAGTTGTAGCCAAATGTCACCGAATGAAAATCAATGGATTCATTCATGCTGTGCAGCCCGGCATTGGAGTAATGAAACCAGCCATAGCTGAGTTCAAATTGCTGATGAGCTCCAAATTCAACACCTGCCATAAGTCGGATCTCGAATTGGGAGTGACCGCCCATATTGATAGGCGATCTCTTCTCTTTCTCCAGATCTTGTTCAGAGAGGTAGGCGGCACCCACCCCAAGATCTATAAACGGACGCACGCTGGCGTTGGGAAGAAATCCCATTCTTAATACTGGCGAAAAACTAATAGTGGTTACTTTGTCTTTGCCGTCTGGACTGGGATTGTCACTGGCCGAGAGATGACTTTTCCATGAGCTGGCAGCCAATTCAAAATAGCTGCTGAGCACAATGCTATCAGACTGATAAAAGTCCTTTTTCCAGTCCCAGGTGATACCCAGGCGCAGATTGGTGTAATCTGCTGAACGACCTGAAACAAGGTCAAGGTAATGGCCATAGCTAACATTGATACCATCTGGAACAAAGTCCTCTGCGTGAACGCTCTGTGTCTGGGTCAGCAGCGACGCTGACAGGCACAGGCTGGCAATAGCACTCTTCATATACTTCCCCTTGATATTATTCTCTTAGTGGTTTCCACGCATTAGCTATCGGCCGATAAAAATGAAACTTTATGAGAAATTTGCAGATAGCTTATTGCCGGGGGGATTTGATTGGAGAAGAGGGCTAAAATCCTTTGCGCATTGGTCACGCAGACTTATTTGTAATAAAGAGTAGTTATTCCACAACTGTTCTCAACTTGCTTGGTATTTCAAGTGACTAAGGGGGATCTCCCACCGATATTAGGTAGAGGAGGGTGTTGAGCAGAGGTGTATACAAAGAGAGGGAGAGCCATTAAATCAATATGGCTCGGGTGGTCAGTGCTGCTCTACGCAGCACTGCTATAAGAGGAGGGCAGGGGGTCGGCTTGTCCAGAGATCAGGACGGGTGCTTGCTCTGATGGTCTGAATGTTGAAGTGGGTTTCAGAAATTCTTCGTAAAAGCTCAGACTGTTATTACAGGTAAGTCGGTAGTATTTGAAAAAACTGCCATTGATCTGGGTTTTCTGAAACAGGTAGGAATGCAGTTGTTTGAATAAATGACGGTCAACAGGCTCAGGACTTTTCCAGAATGACTCCAGAGATCCCTGATGGGTAATGCCCTTGATATCATAAAAAGCTCGTCCCATGACCTTGGTAGGCAGGTGGTGCAGAAGGGCGGAGATCCCAACGGTACTGTTAACGGTCACTACGCCACAGCTGTGATGATATAAATCGGGTAATGGGATGTCGTGGCAGTACAGCACTCTGTCCTGAATGCCCAGATTGGTTGCCAGGTCTTCAATAAACTGACCGTATTCTGTGTAGCCCCTGTCCATCGGGTGGTGTTTGAAGCACAACACCTTGTCTAAATCTGCATGCTTCCAGAAGGAGACTATGACTTCCTGAATAAAAGCTTTCACTGACTCATAAGGAGAGTGAAAAATCATCTGGGAGTCGTCGTGAACTTGCAACGGAACCAGATAAAATCTCTGATCAAACTCATTATCCAGACGAAATTGCGTTTGCTTGTCATAACTTTTAAACAGCAGTTTTCTGGCAAACCCTCTCAACCAGTAAAAGCCTTCTTTGACCGGATTAGTAGCCCTGTGATGCCTGTACTCAGAAAATTCATCCCTTGAGAAAGAACTGGCCCAATAATAAAAGGCAGCGTAGCGGGTTCTTCGTTTCATCGTGCCGCCGATTGTCTGGCTGGATTTAGCTGAGCACGGCGTTATTCTCTCCAGGCTTTCACGGCTGAGATCCATCTGGCTCAGTGAGTTAACGCCTCCGGACTCCAGTGTAATGGTGTCAGGTCTTAAGTAACCTTCTTCGAAGACACAAAATTGAACACCAAGGGCATCACAGACCGGCTTTGCAGTTCTGTGATAATAACGGCAGTCACCCAAGAGAAAAACGGCTTCGATACTATGTTCGGTGAGGTACTGTTCAAGAAAAGCGGCCCAGTTAGCTGGTTTTCCCTTATAGTGGGTCTGAACATTAGCCCATGAAAAAAGCCGGTCACCGCCATTAAAGTTGATTTTGTGGGTGGTGTAACCCGCTCTGGAAAAGGTTCGTGCCAGTCGCTTGAAAAATGGTCCCAGTGGACCCTGCAGAAAAAGTACGGCAGATTCAGTCATAGTCTAAACCAGATCCTTGTATATGACCTGGGTCGTTTTTTGGCAGTGGTGTGTTTTACAAATCCTAACATAAGCCAGTCTAAAAATATAACTGAAAGTAATCAAACTGTTGTCACAAGTAAGCGGGTTTAGAGATCTAAAGCTATTGCCTTAAATAATACTGTATTCTTCTTTGGGAAGGCTATACGTATAGTACGTTGTAATGATTAAACTCAACTTAACAGTTGATCCTAAAGTGCTTAAACAATTTACGTTCATGCAGCCAGCCAACAGAGTCTTTCCAAGCGTGTAGAAAATTTTCTGAGATCACTGCCAGAGTCTTGAGAGCGCGAAGAGATAAACTTATTGGGAGTGGTTGCAGTGCTGTCAGGAGTGATATGTAAGAAAGATTATTCTGAACTTGATCATACGTGCAGTGTCAGGTATCGAGCAAAATGACACTCTGACACATTACGGGAAAATCCACGTCCTTTCGACGTGGTCATGAGTACTTGTCACTGAAAATTCTTCATTGCTTCTTCAGCAAACAGCTTGATCTCCTGCACATGCTTATCGATAACAGCTTTGAGAATATCAATATTCAGTTTCTGGTACTCATGAACGGCAATATTCCTGAATCCGATCACTCTCATCATACTATCTGCCAGCTCGACAGGCACATAACCATGGTCTGACAATAGAGAAAACGAGTCCCGACTTCCCTGAGGGATGCCCAGCTGATTCAGGCGAATTACCCGGTTTGCCAGGTCCAGTGCGGCCTGTGATGCCCGCTGGATATTTAAAATAATGGAATCCTGACGGGTAAAATTCGTCGTCAGTTCATCTTCGTACCCGACATACTCTTCTTCGATACGAGCAAGGCCCCGTTGAATAATACTGTATTTGTTCAGAATCACATCATCCATTTTTAACCCTGCTCAATAAGTCATTAATAATCTCGCGGCGGTCTTCCTGAAGTTGCTGATATTTTGAGAAAACATGGGTTTCGAACAGGTCACATGCCATTTCATCTATCCTGGCCAGCCAAACGCCATGCTGAAATACTTCTTTCTGGAGAACCGTAGTTGCGTCTTTCAAGTCAATCAGGTCAACATCTTTACCAAAGTGGCAAGCAAGCTCTTGTGCTTTATCCCACAAAAGTTGTTGGGAGGTTTTTCCGGATATAAAGACCGCCAAATCTATATCGCTTCCTGCTGTGGCGTGTCCAGTCGCCTGACTGCCATACAAAACGATTCCAAGCAAAGTTTCACCAAAAGCTGCTTTGAGTAAATCTACAATATGGGAAGCGTCTAAATTTTCTTGCATGCTGTTTCATTGAGTGATGTTTATATCATTATCATAACACCGCTCAAAGTATTGTGGACCCCAGAAACTGGACAGGCGGTTAAGTTGACTCTGGTTCCCATGTCTTCTTCAGGCCCTTTTGGTTCCTGTGTGGGAAACCGGACTTTATATTAAGGTGAAGAGGGGAAACTCCAGAAGGGACTGGCAGCATTTGATAGAGGTCACAGTTGCCTTAGATGGTTGATATTAATGGCCATTACTTCGTGATATGCAAAGTTGTTATAAGCTCTCAGATCATCCGTTAAAATTAAACACCCCAAACTCTTTGCTGCCAAAATGACGGATGTATCAGTGATCCCAATATGATTAAGGCCATCTGTACTAATTACTTCATCTTTATGAATATATTCTTCATTCACTAGGGAGCGTTCTTATCTAACCAGACGATCAATTTACTGACGTTGTCATGCTAACCAGATCATGATGGCTGCTATCTGAAGCATTCCCATATAATTGCGTGCCAAGCGTTCATAGCGAGTTGCAACTCGCCGAAAGTTCTTGAGCTTTTGGAATAGTCGCTCAATTAGATTTCGCTCCTTGTAGATTTCTTTGTCATATTTTCGCTGATCTATCCTATTTCGCTTTGGAGGAATCACTGCTTCAGCACCTGACTTCTTGACCTCGAGGAGGAATGCATTTGAGTCATATCCCTTGTCAGCAAGAACGAAGTCCGCTGAAAACCCCTCTATCAAGGCATTTGCCTGTCCGTACTCTGATGCTTGTCCAGCTGTGAGAATGAAGCGAACAGGATTACCAAGTGCATCCGTCGCAGCGTGGATCTTGGTTGTTAAACCTCCCCTTGATTTTCCAACTGCTTCGGCACTGTTATCCGTTTTTTTGGAGCACCGTGTTGATGAACACGGGTGATTGATCCGTCAACCATGAGGTATTCCATATCACAATCCTGACTCAGTTCTTCAAAGACTTGATTCCATATTCCTTTCAAGCTCCAGCGACTGAATCGGTTGTATATATTGTGCCAATCACCGAACTCTTCAGGCATGTCTCTCCAAGGTGCTCCGGTACGAGCAAGCCAGAGAATCGACTCAATGAATAACCTGTTGTCAGCTGTTGGTCCGGGGTCAGAGACTTTACCGGGAAGCATGTCTTTGATCCGATCCCATTGTTCATCTTTGAGTACTGTGCGAGTCATAGCAAACCTAAATGCCATACTCTAGATCACTTTTAGGTGTCTTTCCGGTCAGGTTACTGATGTTTTTATCTGTTCGGTCGGTTGGATAAGAACGCCCCCTAAATAGAGTGTTGGGAGAATTGAATCTAAAAAGACTTTGAATCTGTGTTCGGGTATTTTTTCCAGAAAATTCCAAGCTTCAGCTAAAACCTGAGGAGTAACGACAATTTTTGAAAACTGAGACACATAACCATCAAACCAATGGAAATCTTGTTCAGAATACATTGTTGTACGTTTGAATTTTGGTACATATGTAGGTTGATATTTACCAACTAGATATAGAACAAGTAAATTTGTATCTAAGAATGCACCACCATTTCTGTACTGTATCAATAAATCAGTGAGCATTTTGAAATACTAGACTTTACGAATTTTCATAGAGATCACTTCACTTGTGTTAGCATCGACTTTAAATATTTTATAGCTTGTTACTTTATTTTCTATGCTTCCAAGTGCGTAAGAATCAGACATGCCAAGAGTAATTAACCAAAAGCCATCTTCCAGTTCAACTTCCTCAATTGACAGTTTTACCCATCTCTGAAGACACATCTTCGAAATACTTTGCTGCTGCTTGAGCTGCTTCTTTTGGGCTGATAGCCATCACGTTTTCCCATGGCTTATTAATGTTGAGCCGAATAGCGAAGGATCTAGTTAAAAACCAGTATCATCTTTGAGTTGATCAGAGAACTCAATTATATAACCAAAAATGCCTGACTTTACAACTTTTATGTGCACAAATTGTTTGATAGCAGTTTTTTCAAAACTATGAGTGGCTGCTAATCCCAACGCAGGCTCATTGAAATTTTTGGTATGCCCACATGGGTATGAACTTATGAGGTGAAAGTCTTCTATGGTTAAACCAGCATCAGATTTGGAGCTAAATACGCAGAGGATCTCATACACCGGACAGTAGATTAAGCTAAGTTTTCTGGCTGTAACAGGGCCCTTCAGGAGGGAATCGAGAATACCAATCAGCTATCTCAGAGAATGCCACTGAATGTATAAAAAATATCTAACTAAACAGAGCCTCTTTTAAATAGCCCACCTTTCGTTGTTTTCTGCTTAACCATCGGTTGATAAAGTGGCCACATCTCAGATGTTGAGCAACGTTCTTGCTCGATAGAAGCAATAACCCTCTCTGGTGTCGTATATATTCGGGTTTGCCAGTTGATTTACATAGGGTAGCAACACAACTCATCACATTGCTCAATGCAGTCAAAAATATCACCGTCCGTCACAATATGGTTGATCCAACGGGTTATCCTCAGAATGTATTTTCACGCAGGGATAGAAATGATTTACAGCCTTCCTTGATACAGTCGAAGGTCACTGCTAATTTAGTATTACTTATTTTTGATAGTAATACGGTGTGTTTATGCCTAAATTAACCAGTAAAAGACAAGTAACAATACCTAAGGATATCTGTAACAAGCTTGGGCTTTTGCCCGGCGATACTCTGAAGGTGTTTGAGCGGGACGGAGTTGCTCATCTGGTAAAAATGTCTAGTGAAACACTGTCGGGTACACTAGCTTGTTCTAAAGTCACAGAGTCAGAATCTGCGGCAAACCATGATGATTTGGATTTTAAGGAAGTTTTGAAAGAAAAAGCTGCCAGAAAATTCAGAGGACAGGAATGATTGCTGTAGATACCAATGTGCTGCTTCGCTATCTACTACAGCCACTAGACAGTCAAAACCCGGCCTGGCAAACGCAAAAGGCTCTCCTTACGATCGATTCAGCAGAGGAGGTTTTTTTGTCAGACATAGTGTTGGCTGAAACCGAATGGGTGATGGAGGCTGTTTTTAACCTGACCAGAAACGATATCCATCAAGTGCTTTATGAGTTGGCATCCAATACACGTTTTTTGTTTGAAGACTGGGAGGCATTCCAATGCGCCTTGATGGATTATAAAACTTACCCAAAAGTGGATTTTTCCGACTGCCTGATTGCCAGAAGGGCTCATAACAAGAAGGCAGAGACGCTCTATACGTTTGAGAATAATCGTAAATTGGGCGCATTACCAATAGTGACTACTCTTACAGATCGTCATTAAGGCAAGAAGAACTGCCCCCCCAAAAAAACTATCTAACTCAATAGAGCTTCTATCAGGTACCCCACCTTTCGTCGTTTTCTGCTTAACCATCGGTTTATAAAGTGCCCACTCTCTGATGTTGAACAACGTTCTTGCTCGATAGAAGCAATAACCCTCTCTGGTGTCGTATACCTTCGGGTTTGCCAGTTGATATACATGGGGTAATAACAGTGCGCAAAATAGATCAGTTCCTCCAGGTTTCTCGTACGATAACGCCTGTTGCAGGTTAGATGATCAACGGTCACCCCCCATCCCGCATAAAAAGGCTGGCCCCAGCAGTGGACTGTTTTTCCGAGTGTCAGGGCTTCAAAACCTGCCAGAGAGGTCATGACGTGTAACTCATCACATTGCTCTATGCAATCAAAAATATCACCATTCGCCACAACATGATCAACCCAGTTCAAGGCCAGACTCTCAGGAATATGTCCCTCTCTCCCTGCTAAAAGAACATCAGGGTGAGGCTTGTAAACAATAAAAGCATCAGGCGCATAGGTTCTGACCGCCTTGATCAACTCAAGATTGGATGAGATCTCAGGGCTGCCCCATTGAATAGAAGCATCGCTGTCCACCTGACCGGTAATCAGTATCTTGCGCTGATCCGTTCTGGCTGACGCAAACAGGGATTGTTCAGAGCCTTGCAGATTATATTTGCTGATTCTTTGCTCTTTCAGCCTTTTACGTAAAGCCTTCGCCCTTTCGAGCTGCTTATCATTGAGCTCAATGGTATTGATCGCAGTTTCAAGATCAGAAGGTCGTGAAGCATCAAAATAGATACCCGTTTGATCCAGAATCAATGAACTGGGTCTGCGCAGGTCAGCCCCCAGACCTACTGAACGAATAAATGCGTCTTCAGCTCTGAAAAGCTTAATATTCGATGGTGGATTATAATTATGATGTTTAGCTCCCCAAACCAGAATGCCATCTCCTGATTTAGCCTTTGCTTCAGCCTGCTGAACTGATTTTACAAACTGTATCTTCTCTGAAATTGCCCGGGTAAAACTCTTTAAAAAGGCTCTTTTCCATAAGCTGAAGCCTACCGCATAGAGCGTTTTGACGGGTTGGCAACGTGATCTTCTCTGCAACGGGATAAGCCCAAGAATGTCTTCCAGCTCACACTGTTGAAACGTTTCCGGATCAATATAACGAGTGTATTTCAGGCAGGCAGCAGCAAACAGGCTTTCAATAGTATGCATTTGTTTTCGACGAGGACAGGAAACCCGGTCATCGGTTAACCCCCAGCCACTGTAAAAGGGGACACCAAAACAAACGACATTTTTCCTGTGCCAGAGTGCTTCAAAGCCCAATTGGGAGGTAACAACGTAGACTTTTTCAAAATAGGGGAAAAGCGACTGAGCATTAACCTTGTCGGCAAGAATGCGTATTCTCGGGTTATCAGGAAGATTGCTGCCGAGGTAGCCCTTTTTGGTACCCAGAACAACATCGGGATGAATTTTTATCCAGACTTCAGAATCTGGATTCTCGGCAAGAGCTGCATCCAGCATTTTATTGAAGCTGGAGTCATCGGCTAACCCGAACTTGACGGAACAGTCCCCGTAAGTCTGATCGACCACAAGAATACGTTTCTGCTCTCCAGCTTCAGGCTTCCAGCTATCAACAGGCTCATGATTATATTTAGTGATTTTGTTTTCAGTAATCAGAGCCAGAAGGTTTGAAGACCGCTCTTTTAATGCTGAGCTGAACCAGTCTGGATGGTTAAGAAGGTCTTCAATATCTGAAGGGCAGGTAGCATCGTAATAAATGCCTCGTTTATCAACGATCAAAGCAAAGCGTTTGTCACCCAGGGCAGGGTGGCCCAGATAGCTGATAAAGCCGTCTTCAAGGTGCCAATAAGGGACCCGTTGTTTTTCTGAAAGTTCTACAGCCTGTTGTGTGTTGGCTTTTTTACCCCAGCCCAGAATAACGTGAGAAGGCTGTATTTTTGTGTAAGGCTTTTTCGTTTCTATGCCATCGCAGTGCAAGAGAGCTTTCAATTCTCTTGCTTTACTGATCCCGCGAGAAAGGGTGATAAAAGCTGGTTTTGGTTTTGGAGAAGGCGGCAAGGTAGTCACTGATAGCTGATTGAAATAAATAACTTGGAATCTGAAAATCGATAGGTCTAAAGTGAAAATGCGTAAGACAATGTGTAACCATGGGTAGTACAAGGGGTAGTACAAGACCTGCCTTCGGTACCTACCTCTCCAAAATCAGAGGTTTTGCCTTATCATCAATATGAGCCTTCAAAGGTTCATGAGTGATTGTTCCATAATCTACCAAATCAAACAAATAAGCTGTTGGAAGTTCATCCAGAGCCGCAGCAATACGAGCTACTGTGTGAGGATTATCGGTGGTTAACCAAATTACGATATCAACATCAGATCCTGCTCGATAAGTGCCGATAGCACGGGAACCAAAAATAGCCGCCTGACTGATTTCAGTGAATGCGGACAAGCAGGCAATAATTTGTTGCAGGGTTGCTTCAGGAGGCCCAAACATCAGGGTGTCACTCGCCCGGTAAAGCAATCTGACAGCGCCACTAAAGCTGGGTGATATCTGTGCTGTATAGCCTTGGCAGCCTGTTGCGCCTTCTGATTGTCATAGGCATGACTCATGGTACTGGCTTCCAGCATATCTATCCATAACTGACCATCTGATATTATCTGCTGTTGAAATGCCTGCTTAATTACCTGTCTGGGCGACGGTTGAACCTCGATACCCTCATAGTTCAGGTAGTCTTTCATTACTTTCCAGCCAAGCTCCCAACTGAACTTGAAAGACTGGATCAGGGCGATTCGATACAAAATATCTTCCGGTGCTGCCTGAACAGCAGCTACAGCGGAGTCCAGAACAGCTAGCGCATTCTGATAGTTCTCGAAGCGCTGTTTCCAGCGGTCATCAGGCGTTGGGGTCATGTGGATAAATCAGCAATGATAAAAGGATTAAAATAACAGAAAAACGTACATCAGGTGAATTTTTGGATTGTGGTGCGCAAGAACGGTTACCCGAAGCAGCTCTGGTCATTAAACGTCTTATAAGGCAGCACAGAGCCGCAATGATTGGCTCAGTTCTGCAAGAGGTGCTAGCTTGTTCAAACGATGCCGAACATTATCTCCATCCAAGACATAGGTATGATAACCCTGTCCATGCAGGAGACCATCAACTGCGTTGGCAACGGTAGACTTACCTGAGCCACTCAGGCCAGTGAACCAGATCAGGCTGGGCTTTTGCGATTTCAGGTTCGAACGTGCTTCTCTGGAAACCCTGTGGGAGTGCCAGGCAATATTTTCCATAAGACGAAGCTCCGGTTTCGGAGGCTGTAACATGGCAAAATCATGAAAGTGCCAGCTCAGCAAGAGCCTGAGCGAGAAAGCGTTTACTGTTTGAATTCGACACTGATTTTCTCATCGTAACATCAAACTTCCCAGTTAAGCTTATACTCGATGTGCTAATGTTTCCCGACCGGCCTTACCCAATTGCTCTGTCGTTAAGTCTGTCAGGCTGATGAAAGAGCAGGGGGGTTGTTAATCTTTCCCTGTCTTCAAACCAGGCAAAGCTCTTGATAACAGGATTTAATATTAGTTTTAAAAGACTCAGGTATCGCAGACCAGGACAATGCCTGCACAATTATGGGAATGTTGGAGTCACGTAAGGCTTCATTAAACGCCGCTAGCTGAGCGAAACTATCATTCTCGTCTTGCCCATCAGGGAAGTGAACGACAATGTCCAGGTCACTGGCATCATAATTAGTACCTTTTACGCGGCTTCCATGAGCCCACAGCACAGTGCCATAGGGGAATATCTGTGATGCCAGATCACAGACGGACTTACGATCTTTTTCTCGTAAATCAATCATCTCTGACTCTTCCTATATGCTGCACTATAGCTTTCTCCAAGGTAATGGCATCAGCGATAAAACCTGGCAGCAACGTTAGCGTGTATTCAGTAAATTTCTTACCATAATCGTGGGCCGTGTCATTACGATTATCCCGATAAATCAACCAGCGTTCGGTTTCCTCAACAGACAAAAGGCTATGTTGCGCCGCATGCCTGAAGACTTCTTTGAACACAAGGCGATTTATCGCCTTAGGGCTATGAGCAAAATCCTTCAGACACTTGCGGAGAAGTTTACCAGCCTGTTCGAGGATGATTTCAAACTCTTTCACACAGGCTGAACGGTACATATCGTACTCTATACTGTCTTCTTCACAGCCGAGTAAACGGTTATAAGCAGTATCCAGTGTCTTGATGCAACGAGAAAAAAAAGTAGTGTCTATAGTCATGTGTCTTACTGACAATTGATATTTAGACCATCATATCTCAGAAATTTGATTAGTACAGTCAGTGAAGCTTATTCTCGATGTGCCAATATTCCCTGATGGCCTCACCAATTGTTCAGCAGTTAGCTCTTCAGAGCTGATGTAGTAGTGAAGGCAGACATCATTCAGGCTCACCAGTTCACTCTCAAGTTATCACCGATAAATTACAACCCAATAATTACGACACATCCAAGTCAATCAAAAAGGCAGGGAGGAATCCAGAATAGAACAGAGTTAAACGATGTCAAGAATCAAGATCTGACCCCGCTTTCTTCTCATCCGCTACGCTACCTGATTAAAATCAATGCGTTCAAGGTTTGCTGTATCGACCACTTGCCTGGCTTTCCACAAGTCAAAGCTTTCCTGAAGTGTCATCCAGCTTTCAGCAGAACCACCCAGTACTTCGGACAATCGAATGGCCATTTCCGGTGAAACACCCGCTTTTTCATTCAACAAACGACTGAAAGTACTTCTGGCCACGCCCAGTTGGTCGGCAATTCTGTTAGCAGTCATTGAGGTGAACGGTTCAATGTAGGTACGGTAGATCAATGCCCCCGGGTGAGGTGGGTCAAATGGTTGTATAGCCATCAGTGGTAATCCTCATAGTTCACGATGTAGGCATCTCCGTCTTTAAATTCAAACACAATGCGCCAGTTACCTGATACGCCCACGGCCCAAAGTCCTTCACGGTCGCTCTTCAATAGATGGAGGCGATAGCCCGGCCTATCCATGTCATCAATGGTTTTTTGTTGCAATCAAAAAAAACCAGACGATCTACGAGTTCCCTGTTGTGCAACTAGTAATCATTGTTAAATCCGCTTTCCAATGACCTTCTTCCATCGGTTTGAGGTGATCCGTTTTCAGCAGTGTTTTTGAACTCAACTCAACGGTTAAGTTCACGGCTGTTCTTCAGATGGTTACATCTTTTCGGATGGTCGGATGTTAACGGATTGACCCCGAATTTCTCTTTCCAGTTTCGCGGGATCAGCTTTTGAATATAGCCATTGAGAACTGTATCTTCATTAATACACACCAAAGACTCGTGACCTTGGTACTCAGCATGGATATGTGGTGGTGGATGGTCATCATGATACATTCTGATGTAAATTCCAAAAAAAGAAGAGATCACAGGCATCACAATTAACATCAGCTAAAAGCCTATATAATTGCCTCCAAAGCTAGATTGGTCAACTGTGGGGGGCTTACAACTCCACACAATGAAAGAAATGGCCCAATCTCCTTATTGAAATCCCCCCCCCTTAAGAGGGTGTCGCGAAACTCTCTCCAGCGTGGGAACGAGTTGACTACCGTCATTCCCGGCTTCATTCTCGTCATTCCCGCCTTCGCGGGAATGACGACCTCAGAGCGTGGGAACGAGCTGTTGGAGTTTTGCGACACCCTCTTCAGGGCGGGGCTCAGTGACCATAAAATATACTTTTTGCCTCCTAGTACATAACTCCAGTTTCTTTGTCCTGCAGCAATGCCGGAATTTTCCATTCTGGCATTCTTCTCCCTGATTCAGATCAGGGTGACCTATGCCAGCTCAATACCGTATCCGCCTGTCCATAGACGAACAGCAGCAATTAAAAGACCTCATTCACCAGACCAAGGTGGCCAAGCATAAACGTATTCATGCCCAGATCCTCCTGTGTCTCGATGAAAACGGGCCAAAACTGACGGAGCTCCAGACCAGCCAAACCTGTGGTGTTTCAACGAAAACGGTTCAGAGAACACGCAAACGCTGTGTACTTGAAGGGCTGGATATTGCTGTTAATAGCAAGTTCAATGGCATTGCCCGCCCAAGAAAACTCCAGGGGGAGCAGCAGGCGGCATTGACAGCTCTGGCTTGCTCAACACCACCAGAAGGTCATAGCCGCTGGACGCTACAGCTTCTCGCTGACCGTATGGTTGAGTTGGAGCATGTCAATTCCATCTCGCATCAAACCATTGGCCGAGAGTTAAAAAAAACGAGTTGAAGCCTTGGCAGAAAAAGGAGTGGTGTATTCCAAAAAAAGCAAACGCAGAATTTGTTTGCGCTATGGAACGTGTTTTGGATGTTTATCAACAACCACATGATCCGAATCGACCACTGATCTGTATGGATGAGAGCAGTAAGCAGCATACTTTGGAGGTCAGGACTCCACTCCCTATGAAGCCTGGCCAACCCCTAAAATATGACAATGAGTATGAGCGCAATGGTGTGAGTTCTCTCTTCATGTTTTTTGCGCCACTGGAAGGTTGGCGACATATCGAGGTGACTGATAGCCGAACTGCCTGCGACTGGGCTCACCAGATCAAACAGCTGGTTGATGTTCACTTCCCAAAAGCTGATGTCATCCGTCTTGTCATGGATAACCTGAACACACATACACCTGCATCTCTTTATAAAGCCTTTGAACCAGGAGAGGCTCATCGGTTGGCCAGTAAGTTGGAAATCATCTATACACCCAAGCATGGAAGCTGGCTCAACATGGCAGAGATTGAATTGAGTATTCTCAGTCGTCAGTGTTTAAGTAGACGCATACCCGATCAGGCCGCACTGAAATCAGAGATTGAAGCGTGGGAGTCCCAGCGTAATGGTGTAGAAAGCAAAATGGAATGGCGATTTACGACCGAGGATGCTCGGGTAAAACTCAAGAAGCTTTACCCGACGATCAAATCGGAGTGATGTACTAGGAGGAGATCCCGTGCTTTTTTCGGTTAGATCGGTTTTTAGTTTGATATCATTCAAATTTAATCGTATGTACACTGTATGTGCGTGTTGAGATCTGTCAAGTTTTACTGAGGCGTGACACGCGGCAAATAATGAAGGTGTCTCCACAGTTTTGACTTCAGCGAGAGAGCCTGTGCTAATAGCCGCTTTCTTTTATATTCTCTTCAGGCCTGTTTTGAAGGTTTTCGTATTGTTCAGTAGATTGACTGCAATATGTCCTGCTGTGTCAGGGTTTGCGAGCCGATAAGGTAATTAATTTATGGCTTTATGATATTTTATATTTCTTTATTGAGAAAAAAATAAATCTTATTGATTTATTTAGAGTGAGCGGCTATCAGGAATGGCATTGATAAAAAGAAATGAAGGTCAGTAAGGAAGTAGCTTGTGTGATGTGTCGATTTTGGTTGATTATATTTTCTGTGTTTTTAATTGAAAGTAAATAAGCCGATTTAAGTGAATTTAAAATCGACTTGTTTATCTTAAACTGCCCAGTCAATTAAACCAACAATCTTATTGTCATCAGCAGTTGCGACAAGACATTTTACATGACTGGCTTTCATGGCATTTTCTGCCTCAGAAAGCATAGCATTCTCCGATATACACACAGGGTTCTGGCTCATTAAGTCGTTAGCTTTTAAACCAAGAAGGTTTTCATGGGTTGTCATATAACGTCGCAAATCACCATCTGTAATGACTCCAGCCAGATTATTGGTGTCATCCATGACAATAGCCATGCCAGAGCGGGTTTCAGTCATAGTTAAAATAACATCGTTGACTGGAGTTGATATCGTCACAAAGGGTAAGCGATCTTTTTGCATGACATCTTTTACACGAGTCAGGAGTCGACGACCCAAACTACCCCCGGGATGGAACTTTGCAAAGTCCTGAGGCTGGAAGTTACGAGCTTTAATCAGGGCGACGGCTAACGCATCACCAATAGCGATTGCCACTGTTGTTGAAGTAGTAGGTGCCAGATTGTTTGGGCAAACTTCTTCTTTAACAGAACCATCCAACACAACATCAGCATTTTTTGCCAGTGTTGAATTCTTCCCGCCGGTAATCGCAATAATCTTGGTATCAAAGCTTTTCAGTGAAGGAATCAGCTTTAGCACTTCATCAGTTTCACCGCTGTATGAAATTAAAACAATGGCATCAGCTCTTTCATCAAAACGAATCATGCCCAAGTCGCCATGGAAAGCCTCTCCGGGGTGCATGAAAAAGCTCATAGTGCCTGTAGAGGCCAGTGTTGCTGCTATCTTCTTTCCGATCAGGCCTGATTTACCCATGCCAGAAATTATGACTCGGCCTTTGCAGGCAAGCATTAATTGAACAGCTTGTTCAAAAGAGTCATCAACGCGCTCACTCAGTGTTAAAAGTGCATTACCTTGTTCACGCAGGGAATTGGCCATTATTTGGCGCATATCAATAGTCATTATCTGTTAATCCTTTAATATTTAAACTCAGTAAGTTTTTAATGGTTGAGTTCAGCCCGAACTCGTTCCAGATCATCAGCTGTATCAACCCCATGACCCGGTTGCTCGGGAATACTCTCTACATGTATTCCAATCCCAAGCCAAAGAGCTCTAAGTTGTTCAAGTGCCTCTTGATCTTCAATCGAAGCGGTTGGACTTTGGGCTAGCTGCTGCAGTGTTGCAGCTCGATAGGCGTACATGCCTAAATGTCTTTGAGGTTGAGGAACAGATAAGCTTGTCTTGTCTGAGCTATATAAATCTCGATCCCAAGGGATCGCAGCTCGACTGAAATACAGTGCTAGTCGATTCTGGTTTATTACTACTTTTACAATATTGGTGTCAAATAAGTCAGCCGCTGATGTAATTGGAGTTGAAAGTGTTGCAATACCGGCCTGAGGATTATCTGCAAGGTTCTGAGCCACTTTGCTGATTAGAGCATGGGGCATTAATGGTTCATCACCCTGCAGATTAACAATGATGGTATTATCATCCCACCCCATAATATCTGTAACCTCTGCCAAACGGTCAGTACCTGATTGATGATCAGTGGAAGTCATCACAGCATGAGCACCAAATTGGTGGCAGGCTTCCAGAATTCTTTCATCGTCTGTAGCAATAACGATATTGCCGTCAGCGTTGACACCTGTTTCCAGTGCACGTTCATAAACGTGCTGAATCATTGGCTTACCGGCTATATCCAGCAGTGGTTTACCAGGAAGACGAGAAGAACCAAAACGCGCAGGAATAACGACTTTAAATGTATTTGGAGTCATTTGATTCACGTAGAAAAAACATTAAAACTGTTCTTGGCTGATGAACCAGCCATAGGGAATAAATCAGATTCGATTACTGAGTAATTTCAGTTTGTGGAGATACAAGCTTGTGATATGCCTGTTTTAAATCTGTACGTGAGCCAATCAATAAATCAGCTACTTCTCTTACTACACCTTTGCCGCCATTTGCTTCAGTGACAATATGAGCCATATCTCGCACCTGTTTATAGCCATCGGCCGGAGAAATAGCCAAGCCAACCTGTTCCATTACTGGCAGGTCTAAAACATCGTCGCCCACATAGGCCGCCTCATCGTTATCAATGCCAAGCAAACGTTTTAGCTACGGCAAAATCATGAAAGTGCCTGCCCAGCAAGGACTTCAGCCAGATAGCGTATACTCATAGCCGCTTTCTTTTGTTTTCTCTTCAGACCTGCTTTGAAGGTTTTCGTGTTGTTCAGTAGATTGACTGCAATATGTCTAAAGCCTGCTAAAATTTCTGCTCCGTCATTTCTGCGGATGCGACACTCGTCTTCTCTCATCGCAACATCGAGTTTCCAGTGAAGCTTATTCTCTATGTGCCAATGCTCCCGGCTGGCCTTACCCAATTGCTCAGCCGTTAGCTCTGCAGAGCTGATGTAGTAGCGAATGCAGACATCATCCAAGCTCACCAGCTCACCCTCAATTTCTCTCGATGACAGTGCTATTCCCTGGGTTTTTAAACCCGGCCAGTCGAAGGAAAATTTACAAACTCATCGAAGATATCACTGACAAAATACATCCGGCTTTCTGTGCGACCATGGCCCGGTTTCTCGGGTCATATAGCTATCACCTTGCCATTGGTGCAGCTTCTCCAAAGAGAAGTGATGATCGAAAGCCTTTTCAAGCTTGCCCTGATTGCCTTTGACCGCTAGCAGATAGTCAGCTTCCTTTTCGACTATGGCCTGGGTTATATCTCGCTGACATCCCATGGCATCGAGTGTCGCAAGACAACCCTTGATTTCCAAGAGCTTCAGGAGTTCAAGGATGGCGGTTATTTCATTAGATTTCTCTTCTGTTTTAAGCTGCCCCAGCACCACGTTATTGGCCGCAGAAAAAGCACTAACCCTATGAATCGCACCACGATTTTTACCTTTATCGTAAGGACGTCCGAGCGTCTTGCCGTCGATGGCTATAACGTCTCCTTGAGAGACGTTATGACAGGCATTCATCCAGTCAATAAAGCACTTCTGGAACTGCCTTGGGCTGATGGTATTCACGACTCGCGCTATGGTTTCATTAGAAGGAATACCTTCTTCAAAGTCACCATACTGCTTAAGCCAGTCCAGGCGTTCATGACCAAAATCTTCGATTTCACCCCAGCCTTCTGCGCCAGCAATGACAGCGCAGGTGGTCAGAAAAAGGATGTCTGTCAGCTTGTGGCCGACTTTCCAAGCTTGGCGTGGGTCACTGATAATAGAGAGTTGTGAAATCAAATCGTGAGCATTCATGCTGAGGCCTTATCCTGATGTGAGTTATAAGGCCATAGACGTATTAAAAAGAAAACAAATATAAGCTACAGGTCAATAATTTCAGGGGGGGTCATGATTTTTCCCTGGCCTGTCACCAGACAACCAATGGTGAGATAATTGCAATTGATGGAAAAACAGCAAGAGGCTCTTACGATAAAGGCATGGACAAAGGTGCAATTCACATGGAGAGTGCATTTGCGTCTGAAAACGAATTGGTTCTTGGCCAAATTAAAATTAACGATAAAAGTAACGAGATTACCGCCATACCTGAATTGCTTGATCTCCCGGAAATCTGTGGTTGCCTCATAACTATAGACGCCATGGGGTGTCAGAGGAACATTGCCAAGAAAATAGTTGGTAAAGGCGCTGATTATTTGTTAGCGTTAAGAGGCAATCAGGGTAAGCATTATGAAGCATTTGAGAAACATTTTTCTGTTGAAAAAGTGAATCAATGGAATGGTGATACTTTCAGAATCGAAGAGAAAAGCCATGGTAGGATGGAAACACGCCTTCACATAGTATTGATACCTTTGATGAGTTCGTTAATTTTTCTTTTGATTGGAAAGGAATGAAAACACTCGGGATTATTTTCTCTGCCAGAATGGAAGATAAAGTGTTCAATGCTGATGATATCAGTGTGCGTTATTATATCTCCTCTGCGGAGTTAACAGCAGAAGAATTTTCACATGCTGCAAGAGAGCATTGGGCGATCGAAAATAAACTCCATTGGAAAATGGATGTTGTAGTAATGCGAGAAGATGATTGTCGAATCAGAAGGGGCAATGCCGCTGAAATGCTCACAGGTTTTTGACATATGGCAGTTAATATGTTGAACAATAACAAATCCTTTAAAGCGGGCTTGAAGCGTAAACAGAAAAAGGCAGCCATGAGCACACAATACCTGTCTGAAGTCCTTGCTGGGTGCGGGGTTTCATGATTTTTCCCTAGGACCGGTGGTGTACAAGAGTCATGTGGTCAAAGATAGAGCCTATGAAGAAAGTAGCTAAAACTGTTCGGCGAGACACGCCACTGATCCTGAATTGGTTCAAGACAAAAAAGCATTTTCCAGCGGAATTGTGGAAGGTCTGAACACCAAGATAAAACTCACTACGAGAAAATCGTATGGTTTCAGAACCTATAGATGTGCAGAAATCGCTTTATATCATACAATGGGTAACCTGCCGGAATCAGAAATGACCTACAGATTTTACTGCCGAGGCAAAAATAGGAATAATGCGCCAGATAAAAAACTGGCGCATTATTCTATAGGGTGATAGTTTATAAATATGAATGTTATTTATTACTTCAGCAGCTCTTGATATGGAAATGCAGACAGAAGCGCATCTCTATCAAACTTTATATTCACCGTTTTAGGCATCTTTTTAATAAAGTGTTTACTATCAATACTTCCAACCTCAGAAAGATCAATTACTTTTTGAACTGGGAGGCCTGCACCTAAGAAATAATCATCAAATTTAGTATTATCACCATGAACTTGTGTTTCAGATTGCGATACTGTAACCCACTGTGCAGGTATTCCATAGGCATTGGCAATAATTATTCCATGCAAGGAAGATGATATTATATATTTACACTCAAGCACTTCATTGATGAAACGTTCAATATCTTGATCTGAAACAGATAGTATATCTATAACCTTTGCATCACCAGGGAAATTAATTGCTCGATGTTGATAGTGTGGGATATAACCAAGTTTATACTTTTTCTTTACATTCGGGTTGTAGAACAGGGGTAAAAGTAAAGCAGGGTCACCATATACTGCTGGGCAGTAACCACCATTTCTTAAGACTTCAGCTCGTGTTAGTGGACCTCTTACTGAATGATAAATTGCATTTGGATTTAGTTTCTCTGGTCGTCTAGAAGTACCAGATCCCCACACATGGCATCCATTTTGGGCCCATTTTATTACACTACCAATTGCTAAAGTACCTTTACCCCTTTCAACAAAAACAGGTGGAATACCGGTCATCTTTTCAATTAAGTAAGGGTTTAATATATCTCCCCAATTTCCAGGATATGGGGTTTTAGCCCACCACAATTTAACTCTTTTTTCACCTTGAGCAACTAAGTTTTTAGCACGAACTTCTCTCTCCAAATCAACAAGCTTTGAACGGGCCAAGTTTCTCCAGTCTTCGTACTCACATAATGTTAATTCTTTTAACACATCTAAAGCATCTTTTTGTCGACCCATTTTAATAAAAATATTTGACATTAAGAGGCGTGATTCATATTTCCTAGGATATAGGTATGCTGCTTTAATTGCGAGCTGGAGAGCATCTTTTGGAATAAGGCTGGTGCCTATCTTAGCTAGGTCAAGCAAAATATCAAGATCGGTTGCATTCAAGTGTTTTACTTTTTGAAAGAGCATTTTGTTATGATTGATATTTTTTGATCTCTTTATCCATCCAAGAATTGTCTTTGCTACAAAGTTTGATTTTTTTGAATTCTCATGCTGATCAACAAGGCTTTTGAAATCCTTAACATTGCCTGAATCCCCAAAAAAGAATGCTGCATCATCATTATCACCATTCACAGAAAGAAATTTACGAGGAATTGGAAGAGCTACAATCTCACTACCTATAGCTTTCCACCCCTCTTCAAGGAAATAGTCATCAGTTGCGTTACCCTGATAGTTTTGTTCTGCCTTGTAAATTTCTTCTGTCAATTTCAAGCCACCATCCGAATATGAAAAATATAAAAATGATGGAGCCCATGTTCTTGCAAACTCAATTGGATTAAAGGAGCTTACATCTTTAAAGCCTCTATAAAAAGCAGAGAAATCAACATTGCCTGAGCATAAAAACTCTGGTATGTATTTGATGTCACTATCCACATCTATCCATAAAATAGGCTTTCTCAGTTCTCTAAGCTTATCATAATAAAATTTACTTTTTAATCTGCAAATCTTTGCCCAATCAGTTCCTTCCTCAATATCAATGGAAACAATTGAGTGTTGAAAACCTAATTCATCACAACGCTTTTTTAAATGCTCTGCAGCTTCAAAATAATATTCGTCACCTGCGCAAAAAGAAACAATAACCGGCTTAATCATTTATACTTTCGTCACTTCACAGAAATTAATATATGGGACATAAGGTGAAATAAAGGATTTCTTGTTACAATGCCATAAATTAACGCCTCTATCTTTTAATAAAACAAAGGCATCAAAAATGTTTTTAATTTGTACACTTACTCTTGAGTCTTCGAGTTGTGGTGATTCTTCTTTGTAAAATCTTTCCCCCCCAAGACCATAATTCAAGTCTAAACCAAGCAAATAAATATCTTTGCAACCTAGATATACGGCAGTTTGAATCGCTAAAAGAGTTGTTGTACATCCATAATAAAAACCAATAGCAAGATCAAACGAAAATCCATCACGCTCTAATGGCCTAACATAAAACGTTTTATCCTGATAAAATTTATCATCATGAATGCTTAAGTCACTACGTAAAATCCTTTTGGTTGAAGGGTTTAATAAATCAAAGCAGGAGCTGTTTTTTGAAGGATTTGATATAAATCTACCATCAGAAACGACGTAATAGCTTTGGAGAAAATTGTAATTAGCTTCAAGAAGAGTTGTTGCATTCATTCCTATAACCAACTCTTGATTAAGCATGTTTAAATCATGGTCTAATATTGACGGCCCGTTACACAGTACAAAACATCTTTTACCGTATTCTTTATTAATGAGATCTTTTATGTGATTTTTCGAATACTTCTTGATAAATCTCAACATACTTACCGATTAGTTTATTTGGCAATAAGTGAGTAGAATAATAATCTTTCGACTCCCTCTTTAGCGCATTTGTTAATTCAACGTTCTCTGCAAACATTATTAGGTTACTTTCTAACGACTTGGGTTCAGTGTAAATAAATGGTGGGCAGTTTTCAGAGCCAGCTACATTTCTTAAGCTAATCTTTGAAAAATAATCCGCACGATTAAAAACAATATTCCCTGCACATAAGCCTTCCAAGCTAACCTGGTGATATGCACCAGTTAATACTTCATCAATTGTTACATGAGCTAAACATCTAGCTTTGAATAGTTTGTTTGGGTGCTCAGGTTTATTTAAAAACAACACTTCAACATCATTTCTTGAAGAAACAGCTTCGATTGCTCTTTCAGTCCTGCTACATACCTTGATATTCCAGCGACCACCTCTTTTATGGGAGGGGCTAAACATTACCTTTAGAGGTTCACCTACTTTTCTGTATGTCACACATGGTTGGTATAAAGTTATATTTGGCACCAATGTATAATTTGGATACAATCGTGGTTGATACTGTGCGACTACTAGTTTTTTTGAGAAGTCAAGCCCTAGGTACTTAGAACGTTCATAGTACAAAGGCCCTTCTCTTAGTGGGGAGTGTACTTGATAAATAAATATTTTATGGTTCAGAGTAAATAATTTCTTTGCCAGACTCTGGGGTATGTCGTTATGAATATGAATTATGTCTGCACACTCACACTTGGCCATAATTTCGTCAAAACTATCATTTGCCAAAGTGGCATGACTAATAAAAAAGTTAGAAAGTCCACTATGAGGAGGGTAGTCCCTTAAAATAACACATGATGAATTAATTCCAATATCACAAAGAGTTTTACTTATTTTAGCTGGAGCCCCCACCAGCGGGGTGGGACTTAGATGCACAACTTTATATTCTGACATCTATAAATACACCATTTTTTGTTGCAGATAATAAAAACTTAGCTAATTTAGCTTTATTAATATCTGTCAATAAATTTTTGTATCTGTATAAAATGGACTCTGTAACCATCAGTTTTTTTGTTCGTATTGCTAGCTCATTACACAGGGTGGCATGATCATTAAAGTTACTATTAATATCAGTAGTTAACTCCAATATCACTTTTGATCCGCTATCATTTTTTTTTGAAATTTCAAAATCAAATTCATACGCATTCATTATTGGTAAAAAATAATCTATATCTCTAGGTCCAAGCTCCTGAAGTAAGCGCCTAGCCGTCATAGCAAATCCATCTTTATCTGTAGATATTAAGCGTGGCAAATCTTCTGGAAGTGACTTAGATAAAGAATCCAATATTATTACCGCAGAAACCTGAAGTTGAAAATCTAAATTGGCATACCCATTTGTAACCCAAATAACGTCCCTATTATTAACTAAAGAGACTATATGATGTATTAATCTTTCCCTAGATGTAAATACAAATATAAAACTAAAATCACTTAAATAATCAAAGTATTTCTTGTAAAAATCATCAAAGCTTCCTATCGATTCTTGGATGTTAAGAATTGATAAATTTTCCCTTCCTAAAGGTGAAAAATCATGAGCTACTTCCTGCAATAAAAAAACGAGACTTTCTATATCAGCCTTATGTTTACCATCAAATATAAGTAGTGTTCTCCAATCCTGATTACTATTTTTTCTATTATTTTCTTTTGCTTTTTTTTTACCTTTTTTTTTAATGCCTTCTCTCAGAAAAAATGGTAAAAATCTAGAATCTCTAAAAAATGATGCTGGATCTCTCATAAGCTTTTTCAGCTTCCTGCTAGATCTTTTTTCCATATGAAGCCTGTTTATTTCCAAGGTGTCAAAATCGATTGTTTTTGGTGGGAGTGTACCCAGTGCAGCACTTTCAAAACCGCTGACAAAGTACCTATTAATTGATTTAACTGCCAAATCAAAGTCGCATTTTCTTGCTTTATGATGGCTTTCGGTTATTTTTTTTACAAAATCATTACTGTTCCATGGTTCTGATGATAGCAGTACTGGTTCTTTCACCCACTCTGTAACACCTAAGTTTTTCCAGCATACGACAGTAGTTCCTCTAGATAATGCTTCTCCAGCAACCATTGAAAATGTCTCAAAGAGGCTTGGTATAATAATTATATCAGTAAAACCAAATTTTTTATTGTTGCCTTCAAATTTAACATTTCCATATTTTTTTAGCTCGGTATTATAAAAATCAAATAGCTTTTCATCACCAAGTAAATAGAGATCTTCTGACAAATTTTCAATAATGTTGCGAAGAAATCCAATTCCTTTAAGCCATTCGCCGCGGCCTAGAAAATATATCTTACTATTTCCAGTTTTGTTCTGAAAACTTTCTAATGGGTTGGGGTAAACATAGATATCCCGTTTGAATCCTATTATCTTTTGTGAAACAGATGCGGCATAGCTTGAAGGAGCACTTATAAAATTTGCTCTATTGATCTCCTTTCTTTCATCATATACAGAAGGATCAATCTTTAACCCTTGGCAATAATTTCCAATGCTCTTACTACCATGCAGTCTTATATGTAACTTAGAGCTGTCATGAATCTTCGCTGATGCGTGTAAGGTTTCAGGGGCTTCTATAATGAATATTTTTTTTCTATTTTCTTCATAGAATTCAGCGACCCTTTCTCTAAAGCAAGATATCTTTTCATCTTTCATTCTTGCCACGACTCTGGTCTCAAAATTTAAAGCAAGATCTAAACAGTTTTCAATATATTTACTAACACCACTATTCTCTCTGGCAAAAGGGTCAACAAACACATACATTGCTACACTACCATTGCTAACTAAATGCGCTGTAGGCTTTTAACGCCTGTCAAAACGGACATTAAAGGCTCAGAGCAACCGCAGACTCATAGTTACCTGATAAACACTGACAAATCATGAAAGTGCCTGCCCAGTATTGACTTCAAGCAGATAGCGTGTACTCATTGCTGCTTTCTTTCGTTTACTCTTCAGGCCTACTTTGAATGTTTTGCTATTGTCCAGCAGATTGACTGTGATATGTCCAAAGCCTGTCAAAATTTCTGCTCCATCATTTCTTCGGATATGACACTCGTCTTCTCTCATCGTACTGACAAGTTTCCATTGAATCTTATTCTTGATGCGCCAATGTTCACGACTGGGTTCATCGATACCTCAGCCATTAACTCTTTAAAGCTGATGTAATAGCTAATGCAGATATCATCCAGGCTCACCAGCTCACTCTCAATTTCTCGAGCTGACATTGCTATTCCCAAGGTTTTTAAACCCAGCCAGTCAAGGGAAAAATTCACAAACTCATCCAAGATATCACTAACAAAAAAAACAACCGGCTTTCTGTACGGCCATGGCCTATTTCTCGAGTTATCTCAAACCCTTGCAAGAAAGTAATTTCAAAGCGGAGTCAATACCAGACTCTAAACGAACCGAACACCTTCCAGCTTGGCAATTCGATGAATAGATATTTCCGGGTACTGTGTGTCGTGAAACAGAATAACCACCTTTTACTCACCCCATCGGTCTTCAAGAGCCAGATGTAGGTGAATTTTCTTTCCGAACGGATTGCTTAAACCATTGACTTCAATCAACAAGTCAATATCGCTACCCCTTGCGTTATTTCTGACCCTAGAGCCAAAAAGCCAGACCCGGGCCTGCTGGCCGATCTCTTTCCTGACCAATTCTATGATGTCGTTTTTCTGTTAAGGACTGATTCTCAATGGTCACCACCTAACTTTATATTGTGGAGCTTGATTAGGTACGCTTCGATCTGATCGGTAATTTTAATCAGTTCGGGAGCTATAGCCCAAGTCATGTTGAGCGCATCAGCCCGTTGCGATTCAGCTTCCGGATAGTCGTGAGAAAATGCATTGCGTATCTCACGCATTTTCCTCCAGCTCTCAGCAGAACTCAGGATATGTCGCTTTTCCATCCTTGATAACGTATCTGCCATATTCAAGCCTTCCTCATCTTCCACTCGTAGCAAGTTTCTGAAGAGCTTGTTGCCAATACAGTCTTGCAGGCCTGCAAATCGAACCCTGAAAGCGTCAAGTTTTTCAAATAGCGCTTCGTCTTCCGACTTGAGTGCTAGAGCCGTCAATGGAAAGTACTGTTCAAGCCTTCTGAGCGAAACTTCCATGCGTTTAACGGCTATTTGAGATTCAGACCAATTTTGCTCAAAAAGAGATAGATATTTGGTATTGAGTGGCATTGTAAGTCTCAAAGATCAGAAAGCTTTGAAGTCAGTATGCTGCCAAGAGTGTCCACTTACCAGTTTAAGCGCGAAGCATTGCCCGATAGGCCGGGAGAGTCATCTCTGATAAAAAAGTTGCCCCACCCTCTGAATATGCTCAACCAACGCTGGGTTATCAATGCCTGCTAGAATCGAGAGGTCAAAACTGTAAGGCAATAGCAGATTATCTAGAGCATCATCAATTTTGATCAGCAGGTTTAAATCCAGTGTTTCACCTTTTGCAGCCACCAGGGTCAGATCAATATCCGAACCAGTTCGGTAATTTCCTTTTGCCCTGGAACCGTAAATAACGGCGCGCCCGATTTGCCGGTGCTGGCTTAATACGTCTTGAATGGCTTCTATGGTTTTATCACTTAAGCCAAATTTCATGAGTTATCGTCACTCAGCCTTTTTAACATCAGCTCCAGTGCACTAAATTCGGAGAAGTACTGGTTGATGATGTTTTCATAGATTTCCTGAGCGACTTCTTCCTTATAGGTATGGGATGTCAGGCTTCTGCTTTTAACCATACTCATCCAGATTTCACCCTGGTCTATAAGCCCTTCTTTGAAGGCGAGGCGAGTGACGTCTCTGGAACCGTATATTTTTTCAGCCCCCCGCTCAGTCAAAAAGTCTTTCAGGGTATTGCAGGCCAACTCATGGGTAAACTCAAAGACTTTGATCAAACCCAGTTTTTCAAGCTCACTCAACACACGATGGTTGGCCAGACTGACAGCTGCCTGCAATCGGCTCAGGGCGCGCTGGTAGTTATCAAATTGCTGCTTCCAGCAAATATCTTGCTCTTTGTCCATACATTCCAACTCAAGAAACCTACCACTGTTAATAGTTTCAGGTGTTGAGCAAGAATAGTTCAAATGATGGCTCCTGCGGGAGCCGGTCTATTCCAACCCTACAAGCTGAGCACCACAGCCGTACTCATAGCCACCTGATAAATAACCTGCATAAGATCACTGGTGTACTGCATGGTTTTCTCATCAACTTGTGGCATAACCAGAATTTCATCGCCGGGCCTGACGTCGTATTTGGCCAAACCGCTGCTAAACCAGCCATCGTTATACTCAATTCGTGAAATAGTACCGTCACTATGCAGTATCAGAACACGGGATTGATCCGCTTTTTGAGAGTAGCCCCCTGCTGCAGAAACGTAATCCGCTATGGTTTTGCCATTGTCAAAGACCATGGCATTGGGGAACATAACTTCACCATGCACCTGAACCAGAACGGTTTTATTAGGAATAACGATTCTATCCTGATCTTTCAGTAGCACTTCCATGCGGGTCTTATTCTGGCCTAACAACACCTGACCACGTGGTTTTGCCTGTCGGGCTCTCTCTACAAACTGAAGGATTGATTCTGCATCGGCTTTTCTAAGGTTTGCTTCACCTATGCTTTTGCTTCGTGCTGAAAGTGCCGCTTGTTCAAGCTGTTTTAACTGTACATCGAGCATGGCTTTTTGGCGTTCTGCTACAGACTCTCTGAAGAGCTGCATCGCTTCGATATTGGAGCGGTCGTTGGGGGAGAGGCGGGCCATTAGATCTTTGATGGTGCTGCCATAGGGAAGGATATAAACGGCCTGACCATTGTGTTCACCCTCGACGGAAACGCTGATGGTTCCGGGCATTTTGTCAGAAACAACCGTCACTTCATCGCCACTCTGGAGTTGCACGTCAGCTGTTTTGGCAATAGGCAGGTATTCCACGTTGCGCTTGGCCATCTGGTTTCTGGCAATCCGAACGTGGGTGGCTTCGGGTAATACACCGACCATATCCAGAGCGTCTTTCAAAGCCGTCTGGCCGTTGGCGAATTCAATTTGAACCGGGTTTTCAACCAGTCCATCAAACGCCGCTACCCCTTGTCGTGTGTTGACAACCAGAGTATCACCATCGCCCAGTTGAACCTGTTCAATGGTGCCAGTGAGAAGAAACTCATAGAGGTTAAAAATGGCTCGGGTCTTGCCGTTGCGTTTTAGCTCAACGTTCAGATAACTACCAGACTCTGGACGTATACCACCGGACTTTGCCAGAAAGGCCAGTATTGAATCCGATGAAAAGCCGCCATAAAGGCCGGGTGATTGTACAAAGCCGGTCACAAACAGTTTAACCGGTTCTGCTGCATTCAGGCTGGAGTATACGTTGACATTTTTTTGGTAAACACTGCGAACTTTTTTCTCGATAACCTGGTTCAGGTCTTTGTTGGCAACACCTTGCAGCTTTACAGGCCCTACTTGTGGGATAAAGACATTGCCTTGTGCATCAACCGTAAGTTCTACAGCCACTTCATAGGCACCCCACATTTGTAGGGTCACTCTATCGCCAATGGCTAGCGTGTACTCAGGGTTGAAGCCTTTAAACTCAGCCTGTTTGAAACCTTCAAATAAATTTTGACCGAATACCGGACGTTGTGTGACGGTTTCAACCAGTTCCGGGCCCACTGTTTCCGTTTCAGTGGATTCGGGGATCGGTGTGTTTGCGTAAGCAGCCATACTCAGCATGAGTGCGGCTGTTGATGAAGTGAGTTGTAGTTTCATAAATTCATAGTCTGGGAAATCAGGAATGCTTTAACGATGCTGTTGTCTTGATCCTTCGTCAATCACGATGCTCATGGATAGTGGCGCGAATCATTCGAGCCAGAGCAAATATCATCAGCAAAATCAGCAGTATGTTTATAAGGGAGTAGGCCACTCTGGGGTACTTGGCATCTTGCGCCTGATATGGACTGCTGACGACGACCAGCTGCTTTAATTTACGGCTTGCCTCTGTGCGTGTCGTTTCCAGGGCAACCAGTGCCGATGTATAGGCCTGAGTAGCCAACTCCAGATCCAGTTGTAACTCTTGTTGTTGTGCAGCAAGTTCGTTCAGCGAAGTAGCTTCACTATCGACCAGCTTGTCCTTTTCTGTGGTGATCTGGGATTGAAGTGCACTGATCCGTTGTTTTAATGCAATGACTTGAGCGGAGTTTTCGTTCAGGTAAGACGTCAGGGTCTGTAACTCGGTCTGGCTTCTGATCAGTTCAGCCTGAAGTTCATTCATTATGCCGCTTAGTGCAGCTCCCTGTTCTTCGACGCTCAGTAATCCGGTTTTGTTCTGGAAGTTTAACAACCTTCGTGTGAAGTCCTTCAGTCTTTGTTCAGCCCGCTCGACTTCGGAACGTACAAAGGTTAATTGTTCATTGGCCAGGTTGTGACTGATGTCATTAACAAAGCTCTCACTCTTTAAAAGGATCAGGTCGGTGACTTTTTTGGTGTATTCGGGCTCAAATCCTTGAACTTCCATATCCAGCATGCCATTGGTATCGTTGTATCGCACATTGATATGGCTGCGATAAAAGTCGAGAAAATCTTCCTGACTGGCAGATGGTGTGAGTCTGGAGATCCAGTCAGCAGATTCAATGTAATGCTGTTTCAATGAAAGCTTTTGATCCAGGTGCTCCAGCATATCGGGCGACTGTATAAAGGTCTCCAGAATCTTCTGGTCATTGCTGGCTTGTGGGATTACGCCAAACAGACTGAGGCCTTCAATAGAGCCGCCGCCTGAGTCACTTCGCTCAATAAGAAAGCTGGCTTCGGACACATATCGATCCGAAGCGATCAGGGTAAAGTATATTGCACAAAGTGCCCAGGGAATAAGAACAATAGCAGTAAACCACTGTCCGGTTTGATGAGTCAGAAGTGCTGACTTGAGCTTATGAGCAAGGTTAAGCTGTTTTAGCTTTTTCTTGATGGTGTATGCTGGAGTAACAGGTTTCTTGAGCTGTTCTGGAGTTCGAAGTGATTCGCTTTTGCTGGCTGGTTTTTCTTCATTAGGCGGTGTTTGAGGCGGTGCTTGAATAGTGTCTGGCATATCGAGAGGGTCAGGTAAATTACATGGAGTTATAGGCGGCAATGGCATCATCTATGCTGTTATGCACATGGATAGAGCCGTCTTTTATATAAATGCCAATGTCGCATTGCCGCTTTAGCTCATTAATGTTGTGTGAGACAAAAAGAAAATTGGCTATCCCTTTTTTGGCATCAAAGGTTTTGCGACATTTTTCTCTGAATCGCTTGTCACCTACGGCTGTAAGTTCATCAATCAGATAGTAGTCAAAGTCAAAAGCCATGCAGACTGCAAATGAGAATTTGGATCTCATTCCGGAAGAGTAGCTTTTGAGAGGCATTTCGAAAAAGTCATTTAGTTCAGAAAAGTTTTTGATGTATTCGATCTTATCCTTGATCTCATCTTTGTCTTTTCCATAGATCCGGCAGATAAATTCAGCGTTCTCACGGCCCGTCATACTGCCTTGGTAGCCAGAAAGTCCCAGGGGCCATGAGACATTGCCTTCTATTTTAATGCTGCCCTTATTGGGCTGGTCGACACCAGCCAGCAGTTGCATTAGAGTAGATTTACCACTTCCGTTTGCTCCAAACACTCCGATGTTTTTATCACCTGGTAAAACAAGGTCAACATCTTTGAGTATGTAGTGGCGGCCTTTGGGAGTCGGATAATACTTGGTGACGTTATTGAAAGTGATCACTGTGTCAGCATCCTGCGCCAGTTGGCCCGGAGCATCAGAAGGCCTAAAGTTAACGTTGTTAAGGCCCACATCTCCACGTATTCAAGGCTGAGCAGGCTTGTATCATAGTCGTATGAAAAACCTGAGCGCATAAATTCAAAAATATGGATCAGTGGATTCCAGAGCAAGATTTCCTGTGCAGCAGAAGGCAGCTCGTTGATGGAGAAGAACGTGCCAGAGATGAACATGAGCGGTCTCAGTAGGGCGGGTATAAATTTTCCAGGCTCTGGGTGAAGCGTATTGATAACGCCGAAGATCAAGCCCAGCCCGAATGCAATGATGCTGAGCAAAAGGTAGGCGTACATGATGATCAGACTGTTTACCAGGTTGACTTCATAACCAACCCACCAGGTGATAAGAATTATCCCGGATAAGACAACAAAAGATGTTATAAATTCAAGTATGAAGCGGCTCAAAAAAGTGTCGAAGACTCTTACCTGACGGTATATGAGTAGATTTTTGTTGGCATTCACTGCGCTCAATGATTGCGTTATGACTTTCTTGAAATATAGAAAGGGGGCAATACCGGTGGCCAGAAATATGGGGATTTCAAGGCCTCCGACAGAGCTTCGTCCGCCGAAATAAAACAGCCCCATGAAAACGGCTATCTGCAGGACTGGTTCAATAAAGGCCCAGGCTATGCCCAGCCTGTATGCTCCAAAGCGAGTTTTAAGCTCGCGTGTGAGCAGCGCATGCAGTACAGCATACTGAATTTGTAGAGGTGATCTTGATTGCATCAGAAAAATAAGGTCAGCCAGTCTAGACCGTTAGTAGGTTTGAAGCTTGGAGTTGCATCGATTTATATCCAGGCACGCTACCGCCCTTCGAGATTTGCTTCATGAATTGTCATAGGACAGGTACGAGCACGCATATACTGAAACAGCGTGTTAGGAAATTTGGCTGAGTACTATAAGCTTTGTGTCTTATTCAAGTAATCGTGTATTGTCGCACTTGATTGTTTCGTTTTTGTTACACTGCTTATTGCGGCTATGTTCTTGTACGGGTGCGAAGACAAGGAAGGCGATAAGCTCTAGGTATTAGGGCGGATCAGGTATTTCGGTTGCTGTTGTTTATATGCATATTTTGTTCATGAAGTGTCTGGTTTTGTATGTTTTTTGTAATTTATATGGGACTAATGTCTCATGCAATAGGTAGTATACCTGCTTGGAAAAATAAGAAAAGAATGATAGTCGTCTATCTTGTTGGGCGGCCATGTTGGTGCTTAGCCAGCTATGAAAGGCTTGGTGCATGGTCAGTGTCGTTTAAAGAGTCGTCAATATCGGGCAATCCATCAGCACTTTTGGTGCGATAATATCTGTGGTCATTTTGCTCAGCGGCACTGGGTGATCTTTCGCCCTGGTTTCCTCGCTTTTAGGCCCTCTTTGTAACTGAGTTGCAGCTCTTCTTTTATCTGCTACGTTCAAATCTTGAATAAAAAACCATTAGGGGGCGTTCTTATCCAACCGACCGAACAGATAAAAACATCAGTAACCTGACCGGAAAGACACCTAAAAGTGATCTAGAGTATGGCATTTAGGTTTGCTATGACTCGCACAGTACTCAAAGATGAACAATGGGATCGGATCAAAGACATGCTTCCCGGTAAAGTCTCTGACCCCGGACCAACAGCTGACAACAGGTTATTCATTGAGTCGATTCTCTGGCTTGCTCGTACCGGAGCACCTTGGAGAGACATGCCTGAAGAGTTCGGTGATTGGCACAATATATACAACCGATTCAGTCGCTGGAGCTTGAAAGGAATATGGAATCAAGTCTTTGAAGAACTGAGTCAGGATTGTGATATGGAATACCTCATGGTTGACGGATCAATCACCCGTGTTCATCAACACGGTGCTCCAAAAAAACGGATAACAGTGCCGAAGCAGTTGGAAAATCAAGGGGAGGTTTAACAACCAGTGTCCACGCTGCGACGGATGCACTTGGTAATCCTGTTCGCTTCATTCTCACAGCTGGACAAGCATCAGAGTACGGACAGGCAAATGCCTTGATAGAGGGGTTTTCAGCGGACTTCGTTCTTGCTGACAAGGGATATGACTCAAATGCATTCCTCCTCGAGGTCAAGAAGTCAGGTGCTGAAGCAGTGATTCCTCCAAAGCGAAATAGGATAGATCAGCGAAAATATGACAAAGAAATCTACAAGGAGCGAAATCTAATTGAGCGACTATTCCAAAAGCTCAAGAACTTTCGGCGAGTTGCAACTCGCTATGAACGCTTGGCACGCAATTATATGGGAATGCTTCAGATAGCAGCCATCATGATCTGGTTAGCATGACAACGTCAGTAAATTGATCGTCTGGTTAGATAAGAACGCTCCCTAGGGTAAGTAGTGTCAGTCTTGAGGTAAGAGTCACGGTATTGGAAGAGCGTTGGGACAAGGTGCTTGTTGGTATTGAAGCTGCTGTGAAGTTGATTCTCAGGGAGCAGGATGGGGTGAAGAAAGAGATCACCGGGGTGAAGAATGAGATGGACAGGCGCTTTAATGAGCACGATCAGATACTCACTGGCCTTGAAGGCACAATGGCCTTGATTCTGAGGGAGCAAATATGGGTGAAGGAAGAGTCGGCGGATCACAGTAGGCGCTTCGACAAAGTTGAAGAGCTGTTGGTCCAGATCGTCAACAACCTTGCCAGCAAGTAATCAACTTGTTTTCATGCATGGATCAATAGAGCCTTAGAGCGTACGAACAAGTCATATCGCTAACGACCAATGATTATTTTCAGCCATGAGCGTCAGCTGCTCGATGACTTGGACCTCTTCGCTCTGTGCAAGAAGGTTGAGGAAAAAGCTGATTTTACTGTTCGTGTTTATGGTTTCGAGATAGATGGATCGAAGTACTGCGTCCGAGGTCCTTGGTATAGTGATTTGATCCTTCTCCCAGCGAGCGACTGTTTGGCTATCAACACCCAATATTTCCGCCATGTTTTTCTGAGACATGCCACACTCTATTCTCAAAAATCGCACGTCCTAACCCAGGAGCGGGGTTTTCTTTTCAGTAATATATTTGGCAATGATTCGGTGAAGACCGTGAACATCTTTCACGCCCACATAAGTCTCACCATCTATGGTTTCAATATCGTACCCATCAGCAAGGTAAATGTAAGATAAACCACACTCTGTATAGTGATAACTCATATTTCAGTCCTTTATTCTCGCTGAATGAAAATTGTGCGCGGTTTTTTCGAACATACCTGCGAATGATTATTTTGAAATCTGTCATCATGATAGACAGTTTTTGAAATTCAGAGTGGGCAAAAGAGAAAAATTCAGGAGGGTGAAAAAACGGTATCGGACGGCTCACGCCCTGTTTTATGAAATGGGCAAAAAACTCTGGAACCCTTGGTATAACTGGTCGGAGCGAGAGGATTCGAACCTCCGACCCCCACAACCCCATTGTGGTGCGCTACCAGGCTGCGCTACGCTCCGACGTGCCGCTCTGTGCGGCGGAGCTGTATATTACCTTTCTAATGCGGATTTGCAAGTCTTAGTCTGATTTCCTTCTATAGCCACTTCTGTAGCAACTTCTATGGCAACTATGGATTAGCGTGCAGAAAATGAAGAAATGTTTACTTTTTCTGCGTGTCGCACTATAGCCTTAATGATGAATCCAGTAGGATAACGTCCTTAATCATCTTTCTTATGGGTAACGCCAGTGTTAAATGCAATCAAAAGGGTTCTGACGCTATCTTTTTTACTTTTTGCCAGTCAGCTGATGGCAGAGCAAAAAACAACCGCTCCGGATAAACCGGCTTCAGAAGCTGTGCAGCCTGTTGATGTGGTGATCAAGACCAGTAAAGGTGATATGACGATTCGCCTGAATCCAGAGAAGGCTCCCGTCACCGTAGAGAACTTTCTCACTTACGTAGACAAGGGGTTCTATGAAGGTCTGGTTTTTCACAGAGTGATGCCTGGCTTTATGATCCAGGGCGGTGGTATGACCGCAGATATGAGTCAAAAGCCGACGGATGCACCTATTACGAATGAGTCTGGTAACGATCTTCGAAACAGTCGTGGCACTATCGCTATGGCAAGAACCTCTAATCCGGACAGCGCCACCTCTCAGTTCTTCATTAATCTCGTTAATAATGATTTTTTGAATAATCGTCCGGGTCGTCCGGGCTATGCGGTGTTTGGAGAGGTGATTAAAGGTGACGAGGTTATGGATTCCATAGCTTCCGTGGAAACCGGGAATAGAGGGCCTCACGCAAATGTTCCTGTTGACCCGGTCACCATTCTGGCAGTTGAAAGAGTCAAAACGGCCCCCAATTAAGTAAAACAGCTATAAGCGTCGCTGTTACCTCAATAACTATCAGGTAAATAAGGTTCCATGAAGCGTTGGGCAAAAAATGGTCTGTTAATCATCTTGTTGCCGGTTATCACAGCCTGCGACAGCTTTTGGAATAACAGGCTGGCATTAAAATCCGTTGATCAGCTTGAGATGGAAGCATTGGTTCGGGAGCAGGGCTGGGTTCTGGTCGATGTTCGAGACAGTAACTGGTACAACGGATGGCCTTCGGGCAATGACCCGGATGGGGGGCATATTCCAGGTGCCCGAAACTTTGACCTGGCTTTGATAACAGCCGACCCTGAACGTGTTCAGAACCTTTTGACCAACAAGGGTATATCGCCTGACAGTAATATCGTTGTTTATGGTCGCGACAAGCAGGATGCCCAGGTGCTCGCCCAGTGGCTGGTGGATGAGCAGGGCTTTAATGAGGATCGGATTCGTGTTTTTGAAGAAGGCTTTTCTTCCTGGCTGACCCAGGGTGGCAAGCCTGCCAAGTTACCGGGTTATGAGCGGCTGGTCACACCTGAGTGGCTGGATGAGCAGCTTAAGGTAAATTCCGATCTTATGGTACTGGATGTCTCCTGGGGCAGGGGGGCTCGTTATGTTGTTGAGCATATTCCCGGTGCCTTGCATGTTGAAACCGGCAGCCTGGAGTCGATTATCAAGGAGTCAAAAAAACTGGTATCGGTCCTGCTCAGGCTGGGTATCACTAAAAATACGCCTATTGTCGTATATGGTGATGATATGATTGCCGCTGCACGTGTTTTGTTTGTTCTTCAATATGCCGGTGTCAAAGATGTCCGACTTCTAAATGGTGGGCTTAAAGCCTGGACAGGTTCAGGCTTCCCGGTAGAAAGAGGGATCAACCACGCGACACCTGCCAGACAGTTTGGCAGCCTTATATCTGTTGACCCTGAACTGCGGACCGATACGCTGGCGTTAGAAAAAATTTCGACGGCAAATGGATAAAGTTGAGTCTATCCTCAGGCAGGCAGCTGAAAACAATCATCGTGCTCTGTTGGTTTTATCCGGGACAGAAGTCTGGGCACAGCAGCAGGCTGAATGCCTGTTTCAAAATGCACTCCAGTGCTCAAGTAATCGGGAGCTGCAACCTCTCTGGGTAGGTGAGCGCAAGCGGGGAAATGAAAAATCGATCTCTGCATCTAAAGCTACAAGCTGGTTAGGGCGTGAGATTGATTTCCTGGTATTTAACGGCTTTTCTGGTTTTGATGTCGATGCCTTTGGTCAACTCAGTGGTGCTTTGAAGGGGGGAGGGCTTTTCGTACTTCTGGTGCCAGACCTGGATAGCTGGCCTGATTACTGCGACCCGGACCATAAAAGACTTACGGTTTACCCCCATCAGCCTGAGCACATCGGGGGGCTCTACCTGAAAAGGCTGGCAAACCTTATCAAGTCTGAAACGAGTCTCTCTCTGTTATACGAGAACGGCGACGCTCGATGGCAACAAACTGTTTGTTACGCCGATTTATCTGATTCTCGTCAGGCTGAATCACAAGGCGACAGTGCTTGTAGAACATTGGATCAATCCACGGCTGTTGAATCCATTCTTCGTGTGGCAAAAGGCCATCGGCGTCGTCCATTAGTGCTGAGCGCAGATCGTGGTCGGGGCAAGAGTGCTGCACTGGGTATTGCCTCCGCCCGTTTACTGCAATCGGGGCTTGCAAGGATATGGTTAACGGCACCCTCTCTGGCTTCTGCCGAAGTCGTCTTTAATACTGCTGAATCATTGCTTGATGGGTGTGAAGTCCACCGGGGAAAACTGCTTTGGGAAGGTAATATACTTGAGTTCAAAGCGCCCGACGAACTCCTGCATCCTGATGATGACTCTGTTTGCGACCTCATGCTGGTCGATGAAGCGGCTGCTATCCCGGTGCCACTGTTGACCCAATTGTTAAGGAATCATTCCAGAATCGTTTTCTCATCCACCCAGCATGGTTATGAAGGAACGGGCAGGGGATTTGCTATTAAGTTCAAGTCAACACTGTCTGAACTGACGCCAAAATGGCAGGGTCTGCATCTGAAGCAGCCGATTCGTTGGGTTCGTAATGATCCTTTCGAGGCGTTTGTTTTCAGAGCGTTGATGCTGAATGCTTCACCTGTTTCAGAGGAAACGATAGACGGTGCAGGTATTGGGAACTGTTCATTTGATCGTCTTGAATCGACTCAACTGATTCAGGACGATCAGCTGCTGGCGGATGTGTTTGGTCTGCTGGTATTCGCCCATTATCGAACCCGTCCCTTTGATCTCAGGCATCTGCTGGATGGCCCGAATATCGAGGTCTACTGCCTCAGGTATCAGGAGCGTGTCGTGGCAACGGCGTTACTGGCGCTGGAAGGTGGTATAGAAGACAATTTGAAGGAAGCGGTCTGGCTGGGGCAGCGAAGGGTTCGGGGTCATCTTATCCCGCAGTCTCTCAGTAATCATTGTGGTTTTCCGGAGGCTTCAGGCTTTAGAGGTTTGAGGGTTATTCGAATTGCGGTACATCCTTCATTGCAGGGCAATGGTCTGGGCACTCATCTGTTGAAATGTATTGAAGAGCAGACAAAACTCAGAAAACTGGATTATCTGGGCAGTAGTTTTGGTGCAACCTCAGAGCTGGCGGCTTTTTGGGGTGGTTCAGGCTATCTTCCGGTTCGTGTTGGTATAACCCGTGAAGCGGCCAGTGGCTGTTATTCAATGATGGTTTTGAAGTCGCTGAATGAAGCATTTTGTGTTCTTGTTAAAGAAATGCAGTGTCGTTTTACCTCAGGTTTTCTGACCCAGCTGCCCGGGGTATTCAGAGAAATGGCTCCTGACCTGGCTCGAGTGATACTTCGCTTGAGTCATTCAAACATTGAATCGGTTCTGGATCAGCGAGATCAGATGGATCTGAAATCTCTTGTCTGTTCGGATCGTCTGTTCGAGAGTTGTCTGCCTGCCATTCGCTCCCTCCTTTTATCAAAAATTTCTGACAGCTCTGTCTCTAAGGTCGCTTTGAATGTTTTAATAGCCAAAGTACTTCAGTTGAATGACTGGTCAGAGATAGCCAGGGCGAATGGCCTGACGGGCAGAAAGCAGGCCGTTCAATTTTTAAAGCAATGTGTCCGGGACTTATGCCCGCGACAAACAATCGCTGAAAGCCAGAGTAGCTCCCAGCTTTAAGGAGTCAATTAGAGAAATTTGAGCAATTAACCTCGCCGCCAAAGTTCTCTCTCTTGCAAAGCTTAACGTTTCCGCTTTCAGAATCCAGAACCCATATTCTATGATCCTGGTCTTTACTCTGGATGGGGTAAGCCGTATACCTGCCTGTAATGATGTTTCTTAAAGAATCCGCCGCCCAAACTGCGCTACTGAATAAAGCAGCAGCCAAAATCATCATCAGATAGTTCTTTGGATAGTTCTTTTTCATAAATGAGACCTCATCAACTCTTCAACATGGTTAAATGCAATGCAAGCTTATTAATTAATCATTAGGTAAACCCCCGGCTATGCCGGGGAGACTCGCATAGGTTATACCGAGGCTTCGGTAGCTAACCTCAAAGGTTCCGCCAAGAACCAAGAGGTTTAACTTATGCCAGACTACAAAAGTCTGACTCATACTCGATGGGATTGTAAGTATCACATTGTCTTTATTCCCAAAAAAAGGCAAAAGGTTATTTATGGGAGCTTGAGAAAATTTCTGGGAGCCATTTTCCACGATCTTGCCAGTCGCAAAGGGTGTGAAATTGTGGAAGGGCATTTGATGCGAGATCACGTTCATATTTGCATTAGCATTCCGCCGAAATACTCTGTTTCCAATGTTGTTGGCTATTTGAAGGGTAAATGCGCAATAGCTATTGCGAGACACTTCAAAGGTAAGCAGAGGAATTTTTCTGGTGAGCATTTCTGGGCAAGAGGGTATTTCGTCAGCACAGTAGGTCTTGATGAAGATGTGGTTAGGGAATATATCCGAAATCAGGAGAAAAATGATGAAACACGAGATCAGCTGAAACTTGGTTTTGACACGCGCCCTTGGGCGCAATAAAAGCCCTTTGAGGGCGTCACCTAATAAGCCTCCGGCTCTGCCGGAGGTCATTTAACTTGTCCATATATCTATAGACAACAGCTAAAAGAAATCGTTCACTGCTGAAAGTCCGGCTGGTGTATAAGAGTAGCCCAGGCTGGGCAATCCGTTGTTGAAGTCGGAATGACAGGCAATAAGGAGGTTCGGTAATGACGGATAGACTTTCTCTATCAAACCATTAAAAAATACTGATTTCAGGCATCACACTGACTCGTTTATAGTCAGTGGCACCCTTTTATTTGAGTTTAAATCCTGAATAGAGTTAGGTGGATTTTATGGATCGTTTTACCGTGTTTGGACGTCCGGGCTGTGGCTACTGTGTGCGAGCTAAAGAAGTGCTGGAAAGCCGTGGACTGCCCATGCTGTATGTGGATATTCATGCGGAAGGTATCACCAAGGCAGATCTGGAAAAAACCGTAGGAAAGCCGGTTGAAACCGTGCCTCAGATCTTCCACGGCCAAAAGTACATTGGCGGTTACACAGAGCTGGCTGCCTATTTGAAAGAAGAGCTGGTGGAATCCCTGCAAGGCTGAGGACAACTAGTCGCTGCATCACCGCCACCGCTGCTGCTGCACAACCACAGGCTGCACCGCAGGCCAGTCATTCGGGGTATGGCCAGGCCCGTCGAAGTTCGGCAGCAGCCAGAATGCCCGACGTTACTATCAAAGGCAAAACCACTACAACCAATGAGCCTTTGTGTTAGTGAAAGTGCCAGTTAATGACAAAGACGCTGACAATGGTGGTAATCAGACTCAGAAAGGTAATGAGGTATTGCCGGGTGAAGGAACCCATTTCGGCTCGAACATCGGTGATTTCAGTGCGTACATCGGTGATTTGAGTGCGTACATCGTTGATTTCGGCTCGAACATCCGTGATTTCAGTACGTACACCGGCTATCTCTTTATGCAGTTCAGTACGCACACCGGCTATTTCCGTATGCAGCTCAGTACGCAAGGCGCTGATATCCGAACTCAGTGACTGATAATTCCGCTCACTTTGCAGCTGTATCTGCATAATGGCTTCCTGCATAATCAGGATATCCTTTTTACTGGCGTTGTATTCCGGATCAAGGGAAGCACTGACCTTACTGGCCAGTTCTTCATCAATGCCAATACGCTTGAGCTCTGAAAATAACGACTTTTCCATAACCACCCCGACAAAAACTGAAAAAACAGCATAGATCAGGGATGACACTATGACCAGCTGGCAAGACTAGACCGCAGACCCTATTTTCCAACAGGCTGATGATGCTGAAAAAGAACGTCTGCGCAACCAGTATTGGGAACAGAATCTGGCCCCTGCCATTCCCATGGAAAACTGGGCCGAAGCGAAAAGCATTTTTGATGAGCAGACACGCCCTACCGGTAACCCGACAGGGTTATCTGGGTGATGATGGCAGAAAAGAGTTAAAAGCTGACCACTGCCCACCATCTACCATCAACTACCTACTGACTTTCGAATTCACGCATATTTATAAATTCTGGAGTGCGGGTTTTCTGATATTTTCACCAGTCTGGTGTCACTGCGAGTGAGTCGCTCTTGTTTGGCAGAGGGGTCAAAAGGTTTAATTCGGTTGAACTCTGGTAATGGTTGTCCTTTTTCCAGCTGGACAAAAACAGGCAGGGGTGTATTGATCTGGCCAGGATAGAGTTTACGAAAATCTCTATCCGTTTTTCTCAGTTGTTCAATATCCTTTGCCCAGGTCAGGTTGGCACGCAGATGTGGGCTCAGAATTCTTTTGATAATAACGGTCTCGCCGGCAGGCATCTGCTCAAGCATCTGGATGTCGGTCTGGATCGCGCTGGAAGTCAGGTATTTCTTGCGCAGGTGATCAACTGCCTCATTTGCGGAAAGCTTTACAGAGCCGCTGTGATGGGCTGCCCAGCTGAAGCCAATACGACGGGGTGGAGTCTCAAAGAGTTTGAGTTGACGGTAACTCTGGACGAAATGTATGTGGGCAAACTGCAAGCCACCCAGCATCTTTTGCCTGATCTCGTCCGACGTTTCTTCAATGGCCTCAATACTGTCTCCGTAGAGTTTCCTGAACTCGGACATCGCCTGCTTGAAGTTTTCCCGGGCTTCGTTGAGCTTTATGCCGGTCTGTAGCGTCTCTTTAGAAATACCAACGATTCCGGGCAGTCGGGCTGTTTCCTGTTTATTTTGCTGATCGCTATAGATCAGTCGGGTGCTGGTTTCTGCCGCCAGAGCACGGTCATTCTTGTCCTCGTCCGGGGATTTCATAACCCAAACGGGCAGGAGCTGGTCATCATAGACCTGATCACGAAACTGCCTGTTGACGGTCACCATATGAATCAGGCTGTCTCTGACGGCAATCCTGGCCGCCGTCTTCTGGCTCATGGTGACAGCCTTTCTATTGACCAGTTGGATTCTGTTCGTTTAAACAGGAAACGGTCGTGTAAACGATTGGGTCGCCCCTGCCAGAATTCTATGGCTTCAGGGATGATCCGGTAGCCCCCCCAGAAATCCGGTAAAGGAACCTTGCCTTCCTTGAATTTTCTTTTCATTTCTTCCAGCTTCATCTCAAGCACTTTTCTGCCAGTGATGACTGAACTCTGCTGTGAAACCCAGGCACCCAACTGGCTGCCGTGGGGGCGGCTGGTGAAATATTTTAACGAGTCGGTTTTGGAAATCTTTTCGGCCCGGCCCCGGACGGTGACCTGCCTCTCCAGAGCAACCCAGGGAAACATAATGGCTACATTGGGGTTGTCGGCAATGTCCTGAGCCTTGCGGCTGCTGTAGTTGGTGAAAAAGACAAAGCCCTCAGGGCTCACGTATTTCAGCAGGACGGTGCGCAGGCTGGGTAAACCTTCTCTGGATGTTGTGGCCAGGCTCATGGCGTTGGGTTCGGGCAGTTGTGCTTCGACCGCTTGTTGAAACCACAGGTCAAACTGTTGGAATGGATCGGGATCAAGAGAGTCCAGATCCAGGCCCGCCTGAGTGTAATTCTCTCGCAGATGGCTGATATCCATGTTCATACTTCGCTGATGCAGTGAGTTTATTGTATATGAACCGGTCAGGTCGTGAAACCGGAGTCAACTCTGGCCAATCTTTGCACTGGGCCTGTCGAAGTGCGATACCATTTTGGGTATAAATTAATAAGAAATGATTAACGACACTGTGAACCTAATGCCCTGGTCACACGTGCTTTTTTAAAAAGGGCCACATTTGTGAATAGGGTATTACTTTGTTTTTATTTGAACTTCTGGTTTATTTTTTGTTGTGCGAGTTTTTATTGGTTGAAAGTACTGTGTTCATTCGTATTAATACGATTTGTTGAGCTGGTCTATATCAATGAGAATACAGCCTCTTGTTCAAGATTATAATAATGAGTGGGTGCAGATGTTTGAAGGTGAAAGAGTTTAATCTCTGAGGGTTTTTCCCCCGTCGATTGCGACGAACGACCCACAGAACTCACTTCATGCCCTGTCCCTTGAGGCAGGGTAATTGATTTAGTTTAAGCCATTCTGACTGAAATTAAAGTCAAACATACTCAATACCTTAACCCTGTCTTTCCAATTCCTTTCAGAAGGGAAGGGCCCTCAGGCCTTTGGCTTCCTATACCCAGAGAAAGGGCAAATGAAAAATACAAATACCTGGTTAGGTATTTAACTCTTGTTAAACAGGCTGGTTTTAATGAGCACAACGTCAACGGTCGCACCTTCTGCCAATGACGGCAAGAAGTCCATTATTGAAAGAATCGGAAAAAAGATACCCGACCCGGTCATAATCTTTATCTGGTTATTCGGTCTGACTCTGGCAGGTTCTTTCCTGATGGGAGGCCACAGTTTTGAAGTTATGGGCGCTGATGGTGGTCAGATTGTTCATACTGTCAAAAACATGCTGACCACAGAAAATGTCCGCTGGATGTTTGAAAATGCCATTTTGACAAACTGGTTGTCCTTTGGTCACGGCGTTCTCGGTATCATCCTGATTGTTATGCTGGGGGTCGGTGTTGCAGAAGACTCTGGTCTTCTATCCACCCTGATCAAGAAGGCCGGTCTGAAAGTGAACGATAAATACCTGCCTGCTTTACTGGTATTCATTGGCATCATGAGCAGTGTTGCCACCGATGCCGGTTATCTGGTTCTGATTCCATTGGCAGGCCTTTTATATGCGGGCCTCGGCAAGAACCCTCTGATTGGCATGGCGGCTGCGTTTGCCGGTGTATCTGCCGGGTTCAGCGCCAATCTGCTGCCTGCCACTCCGGTGGATGTTATCGTTGGTGTCAACGCTCAGATTTTTGCTGAATCTCAGGGGGTGCCTTTCACTAATGCAGCAGGTGAAGCACTGACGCCTGCCACCATGCACTATTTCTTTATTTTTGCATCAACTTTTATCCTGGCGACTGTGGGTGCCTGGGTAACCCATAAGTTTGTTACTCCCAAACTTGAGAAAATGGATTATCAGATACCTGAAGATCTGGATATCACCAATTTCGAAGTCACCGAAGCTGAGAACAAGGGTCTGAAGGCAGCACTTTTTGGCCTGCTGGTTTCCATTGCCATTATGACAGGTCTGGCAATGGGGCCGCTGGCTGAATACACCAATGAAGCCGGTAAGGTGGTCAACCCATTCCTTAATAACATCATCCTGATGATTACCATGACTTTCCTGATTGCTGGGGTTTGCTACGGCAAATCGACAGGTAAATTCAAGGTTATGCAGGATGTTATCAATGCCATGGTCAAGCAGATGAATACTGTCGGCTATGTACTGGTGTTGACCTTCTTCTGCTACAATTTTCTGGCTCTGCTGAGCTTTACCGGACTGGGGACTTACATTACCTTTCTGGGCGCAAGTTTCCTTCAGTTCCTGGGGTTGGATAATTTCCCGATTCTCTTGATCATTGGCTTCATTATCACTACGGCAGTCATCAACCTGTTTGTCGGCGGCCTGACCTCCAAGTGGATGCTGCTGGGTCCAATTTTCGTACCCATGCTTTACCAGGCAAACCCTGCTATGACCCCCGATCTGGTGGCCGCGGCATTCCGTGTTGCAGATTCTTCCACCAACATTGTTACACCGATGATGACTTATGCGGGTGTTATTCTGGCCTTTATGAGGAAGTACAAGCCTGATCTGACCATTGGTGACATGATCGGAATCATGATGCCTTACTCTATTGCCTTTATCACTATCTGGACGACTGCGTTGATAGGGTTCTTCGCCTTCAATATTCCTCTGGGTTTCTGATCCCTCAAAGAAGAAAACCGGCCTTCAGGGCTGGTTTTCTTTATCTTCAAATAGTTGGATCCACTCAGTCTTGCTTCGCCCGATCACTTTCTGCCAGAGAGTCCCCTCTTTGAGGCAATGACCCGGAGAGTCGCGGTGAGCCCCGCACCAGTTGTATATTGCTGACCCTGATCGCAAGATAGGTCTACAATACATGACCGATTAATACCAATCGTGCTTTCTAACTCCTGTGATGAGCATGGAGATTTGGGCCTTAAGACAAGGCGGCGTGAGGAGTCATAGCCTTAGCTATGGCGACAATCGCCAACGCAGGATTAAGGCTCAAATCTTCAGCGCAATAGGGAGTTAGAAAGTTCGATTGGTATAATACTCGAACCTTTAATCCTTTCTGTGGTACAAGTGTAATTAGATTGCGACTGCTACTTTTGTACTCTGGTTTAAAAATCTTGACGAATAGAAAAATAGATATAAATACAGGCACCCTTTGTACGTGCGTCTACACGGGCATCTTTTCGAACAGTAAAAGGATGGTAAATTGGCTGTCTCAGTGCTTGATAATTAGCCCTGTCTGCAGAAAGTATTCAGCTGGGATCAAGACCTTTACAAGGTGTGGGAACTTTTATGCTACGAAAGCACATGTCTCTGATTGTCGGAGTGCTGGCAATGATGCTGGCAAGTGGGTGTACAGTGACAGCTGAACGAGATGCAATGGAAAAAAGTCGGGTGGTGGTGAAAAGTCCAGCGGATGATCGGGACTATCGTTTTGTCGAGCTGGACAATGGTCTCAAGGCTCTTCTGATCTCCGATCCGGATACGGATAAGGCCGCTGCCGCAGTGGATGTGAAAGTGGGTAGTTTCCAGGATCCGGACAATCGTCTGGGGCTGGCTCATTTTCTTGAACATATGTTATTTCTGGGCAATGAAAAATACCCGGAAGTGGATGGGTATTTTGAATACATTCGGGCCAATGGCGGTAGTGCCAATGCCTATACGGCTGATACCCGAACCAACTATTTCTTCGATATCAACAGTGACAAGCTGAGACCTGCGCTGGATCAGCTGGCACAGTTTTTTGTCTCGCCTACGCTGGATCCTGCTTATGTTGATCGTGAGCGTAATGCGGTTGATTCTGAATATAAGCTTCATGCCAATGAGGATGGCTGGCGTCTGATGACTGCTCAGAATGCTACTTCAAATCCGGCTCACCCTCGCAGTCGTTTCAATATCGGTAGTCTGGAAACCCTTTCCAATGAAGACGGCAGGTCACTCTGGAAAGACCTCAAGAGGTTCCACGATGCCTACTATGTAGCCGAGAATATCGGAGTTGTCGTCTATGGCAAGGAATCAACAGATGTTCTGGAAAATTGGTTAAAAGAGTCTTTTGCCGGAGTACCTGAAGGCCAGTCGCCGGACACTCATATTGGTCTTGCCCCTTATACACCTGAGCAGCTGGGTGTTCGTATTGATCTGGTGCCTCTGAAAGACGTCCGAGTACTCTCTTTGAGCTTTCCAATGCCCAGTCAATATGAGAATTACCGCAAGAAGCCTCTGGGCTATCTGGCGAGAATACTGGGTTATGAGGGTGAGGGCAGTCTGCACAGTTATCTGAAGGAGCGTGGTCTGATAGAGTCGCTGTCCTCTTATTCCAGCCATTTACCCGGAGAGTTCAGTGAGTTCACGGTTCGAATGGAGCTGACCCCAAAAGGTCTGGAGCAGGTCGACGATATGACTGCCCTGGTGTTTGATTATCTGGATCTGGTTCGCAAAAAGGGGCTGGAGCCCCGGATATACGAGGAAGCTCGTCAGCTTGCAGAACTGGGATTCCGTTACCAGGAAGATGCCAATCCACAACAGACCGCATCCGGACTGGCTTCTCGCATTCACGATATTCCGCCTCAGGATATTTTGCGGACCAGCTACCTGTACGAAGACTTTGATCGCGAGCTGATCAGTGACCTGCTTGATCAAATGAAGCCTTCGAACATGAGGCAGGTTGTTATTGCCAGAGGCCTTGAAACGGACCAGGTCGAGACCTATTTCAAGACCCATTACAGTATCAAACCTCTGTCTGATACCCTGGTGAAGCAACTTTTATCGCCTCAGGTTCATGCAGAAATGACCATTCCCGAGCCTAATGACTTTATTGCCCGGGATTTGAAGCTGCGTGAAAGCACTTCCGCTGATAAGCCTGGGGTGTTAGTGGAAGAGCCCGGCTTTAAAGTCTGGAGTATGACAGACAGCAGCTTTGAAGTGCCCAAAGCTAATGTTCGCATCAAGATATCCTCCGGGAAGGCTTCCGAAACAGAAGCCGATCTCGTAGAGATGCAACTCTACAGCATCCTCTTGAGACGAAGCCTGAATGAATACGGCTATCCAGCCAAAGAAGCGGGCCTCAACTACGGTGTTTCATCCAGCCGGGAAGGCCTGACCATTGCGCTGTCCGGCTATCAGGATAAGCAGGAGCTTCTGCTGAAAGACATTCTCAAGGCCGTCAGGCAATTCAACCCCGATCAGGCCGGGTTTGATCAGGAGAAGGCGCTGCTGATCAGAAGGCTAAAAAACAAACAGTTCCAGCCACCCTATCGACTGGGTATGGATCGTTTGAGTCAGGAACTTTATCCCACCTATCGTGACGATAAGACGTTACTGACAGCCGCCGAAAAGGTCACCTTGAGTGATGTTAAACAGTTTGCCAGTGACTTCTATCGTTCGATTTATATCCAGATGCTGGTCCATGGTAACCACAGTTCGCAAGAGGCTATGAAGCTGGCTGAGCTGGTGGAAAAAGCTTTGCTAACGAAAGAGAACCGTGGTCGTCAATTCAGGCAGCCTCTTAATCTTCTGAAGGACAAGAAGCGTACCATCAAGACTGACTTTAACCACAATGACTCTCTCTATATCACTTACTACCAGCGCCCTGGTACTGATGACAGAGATCGTGCCGTATACTCCCTGCTGGGCAGACTGATGGCGACCCCCTTCTTCAACCAGTTGCGGACTGAGCAACAGCTGGGTTACATCGTCTTTGCCGGTCCCCGTCCTGTTGAACGACATCCTGGCTTAATCTTTGTGGTGCAGTCTCCCGTGCTGGGGCCGGAGGGTATCGAGGAGAGGGTAGAAGCCTTCCTGAAGGGCCAGAAAGAGAGGATAAAATCTCTGACCGATGAAGAGTTGGAGCAGTATCGTCAGGGTCTGATGGGTGATCTTTTGAAGAAAGATGCCAACCTGGATGAGCGCAGCTCCCGTTTCTGGCAGTCCCTGGATGGTCAGGAAGCCGGTTTTGATTTCCAGATGCTCATTGCTGAAGAAGTGAAGACTGTCTCTGTTAAAGAGATTCAGCAGGCGCTGGATACCCTTCTCGAAGATAAGGGAAGATTGACTGTTGAGTCTGTTGGCAAAGCCCAGGCGGACAGGGAAAGCTGAGTTCTCGTATCCAGACCAGACGATTTATCTGGTTTGGATTTATCCCAGAAAAATAGTTGGCTATGGACTTTTCTTGCAGGTGTACTATTTTGTGTACATGCGAACACAATGGAGGCACACAATATGAATTCCACTATGACGATCAGGCTTGAAGACAGTCTCAAAGACCGTTTGGAAAAGCTTTCTGAGGCCATGCAAAGGTCAAAATCCTTTCTCGCAGCGGAGGCAATCAAAGATTTTGTGGAACTCAATGAGTGGCAAGTGGATGAGATAAAGCTTGCTGTTAAGGAAGCAAATTCAGAAGAATTCGCTAGCGATCAAGAGGTTCAGGGGCTTTTTGATCGCTGGGGGCTGGAGAATGGAGATTAAGTGGCTTAGAAAAGCACTAGAAAGTCTGAATAATGAATTAGATTACATTTCACAAGATGATCCAGCAGCGGCACAGAAAATTTTGGAGAGAATACACAAGACCGTTTTAAGTCTTGCTGATAATCCTTCAGCGGGTCGAGCTGGGAGGGTTTCTGGAACAAGAGAGTTGGTTGTGCCAAACACAAGGTGTCTTGTGCCTTATCGCGTTAGGCTCGACCTCAAGAGAGTAGAGATACTGAGGGTTTTCCATTGTTCACGCAGGCCACCCGAAAATTGGTAAAAATAAGTAAGAAGTAATTAGTGTCGCCAAATTATCCACCACAGCCACTCTTTTCTTAAACCCCACCTTAAGAATCCACCGGTTTTTCTGCCTGAAAGAAATGTCTCCCCGAAAAAGCACCACTATTTCCCAACTTTGCTATTAGTTAGAGTCATTGTGAAACTAACGCATAGCGACGGTTGTTGATGAAATGTTGTTGCAGCAGACAGGGGGGGCGATCACCCCGGCGGGCGATGCTGTTCTGGCAGAGTTTGCCTGGTGTGGTTGTGATTGCTGCCGGTTGTACCGGTCACCTGCCAACCGGGATGGTCGGACTGATTCCTTTTATTATGGCTCTGGGTGCCCTGCTGAATATTATTGGCGAGCGTTTGAGCTGGATTCGTAACTATTTGGGCGGAGGGCCGGTTGTTATCATTTTTGGCTCCAGCCTGATGGTAGCGACGGGGGGTATTCCTGCCGAGGTCAGTGAAAGCGTCTCTGATTTTGTCCGAAATCAGGGTTTTCTCACTTTGTTTATATCAGGACTTATTACAGGCAGTTTGTTCGGTATGGACAGGCAGCTGCTGCTGCGATCAGCACTCCGGTATTTGCCGGTAATCGTCGGCGGTGTTCTGGGTGCCATTACTCTGGTGGGGCTGGCAGGGATGCTCATTGGTACTGGCTTTGTTGAAGCTGTCTTCTATGTTGGACTGCCCATCATGGGTGGTGGAATGGGGGCGGGAGCCGTGCCGCTGGCAGAGATTTTTGCCAATATTCTGAACTCCGATGCTACAACGGTTTTGTCAAAAATGGTCCCGGCTGTTGTACTGGGTAATCTGGTCGCCATTATTGCAGCGGGGTTTCTGGAAAGGCTGGGTAAGATCAGACCCGGTTTGACAGGCAATGGCAAACTGATGAAAAGTCAGAAGGCTATCTGCCATAAAGAGCGCCATGAGGATAAAGTCGAGCGTATTCCCGATCTGGCAAAGATAGGAACCGGACTTTTTGTTGCGACCAGTTTCTATGTTTTGGCAAATTTGCTCAGTCTGTTCATTTCCTTGCATCCTTACGCCTTAATGATTTTCTGTGTCGGTCTTGTCAAAGCTCTGGGTGTGTTTCCTTCCAGCGTTGAAGAAGGGGCTGCTCTGTGGGGCAACTTTATGGTGATGTCTCTGACGCCTGCTTTACTTGCTTGCATAGGAATAGGTTTTACGGATCTTCATCAGATTGCACAAGTGATCTCTTTGCAGTATTTCATCCTGGTGCTAACGACTGTCACAGGCGCCATACTGGGTGCGGGACTGGCTGGAAAAATACTGGGTTTTTATCCCATAGAAGCCTCGGTAACGGCGGGGCTGTGTATGGCAAATATGGGGGGAACCGGAGATGTGGCTGTATTATCAGCCAGCCGTCGTATGTATCTAATGCCCTATGCACAGGTCTCTTCAAGAATAGGAGGGGCCTTTATTTTGCTATCGGCAAATGCATTGGTGTGGCTGATGTAGTTCAGATCAGTGAGGGTCAGGCTTGAGTGAAAATTATTCAGGTTTGAAAAGCCCACGTTGGTCTCATATAGTGGATCAGTGAGAGGATCAGCAGCCTGTCGGACTTAAGACTGTCCTACTGTGGTTGCAATAAATTGGTCTAAAAATCCCTGTTTCTTCGTCAAATAGCTCGCTATTCTCCTCAGAAACAGAGATTTTTATCCTCAATTTCTTGCAATCCTCGCTACGGACACTTAAGTCCGACAGGCTGCTAGCTATCCAGTGACCCTGGGTAAGCACAGGATAATGATTGAACGGTTTATCGCCGGTCATGGCAGGAGAAGAAGAAATGACCGAAAAGGTCCAATTTGACAGGCTCGATACAGCCTCCGGGCATCAGGTTGGTGTTATCACTCTGAATGCTGAGCGCAGTCTTAACTCTCTCAACAAAGCGATGTTAGACAGCCTTTATGAACAATTCAGTGAATGGCAGGAAGACAGCAAAATCGTCTGTATTTTTCTTCAGGGGGCTGGAGAAAAAGCGTTTTGTGCAGGAGGAGATGTCCGTTCTCTCAGGCAGAGTGTTCTTGATGGGGATACCAGTGCCCCGGGGCAGTTTTTTGAAAAAGAATACCGTCTTGACTACCTGATTCATACCTACCCTAAACCCGTGATCTGCTGGGGTAACGGAGTCATTATGGGGGGAGGTTTTGGCCTCATGGCCGGAGCAGACTTTCGTGTAGTGACCGACACTTCTGTTATGGCCATGCCTGAAATTACGATAGGACTTTATCCGGATGTCGGCGGTTCATGGATTCTGAATCGCCTGCCCGCAAAAATTGGTCTGTTTATGGCCTTGACCGGGTGTCGTTTAAATCCTGCGGATGCCATGTACCTGGGTCTGGCTAACCGATTTATTGATCATGCCTTTAGAAAAAATGTGCTGGAATCACTTCAGGAGGCTGACTGGTCCGGAGATCATTATCAGGTGACCTCTGATGTCGTTCAATATTATGCAGATAACAGTGCTGGCTGGTTGCCTTACTCCAAGATCAGGGAACACCGTGATCTGATAGCCCGAATGATGGACAAGTCAAACTTTTCGGCGATCATTGCTGATCTGAAAGCGCTGGAAACAGAAGACAGCTGGCTTGAGCAGGCACGCAATATAGCTTTGACGGGTTCGGCTCTGTCGGCTGTGGTTGCCTACGAGCAATTTAAAAAGAGTCGTTATGTCTCTTTGAAAGAAGTCTTTCAGAGTGAACTGGTGCTCTCCATCAACTGTGTGCTGAAAGGCGATTTTCAGGAAGGTGTCAGAGCTCTGCTGGTGGATAAAGATAATCAGCCACAATGGGCTTATCCATTGATTGAAGAGGTTCCCCGTGAAAAAGTAGTAGAAATGTTTACCCCCCCCTGGGGAGAGTCAGCCAATCCATTGTCTAATCTCTGATGTATGTCGGTTGCTGGTTCCCATGCGGAGCGCGGAAGCCAGTTGAAATTGATTATTGAGATAAAATGTGATCCAGATTCATCGGGATGCGTAGGATGGGTGACGCACCTAATTGAGGCTTCTATGAAAATATTGGTTGCTGGTGGCAGTGGTGGAATTGGTCGGGCCTTCGTCGAAGAGATCGTGCATGAGATGCCAAAAGCTGAAGTGCATGCCACTTTTTTCAGAAGCGCTCCGGATTTCAAAAGCTCTCCAGAAAATAATAATTCCGAGAACTCTGTTCGATGGCACAGGTCAGACCTTACCGATGCCGATTCCGTAGAACAGCTTGCCAATAGCGTTGGGCCAATTGACTGGATTATCAATGCTTCAGGAATGTTGCATACACCCACTCAGATGCCTGAAAAATCGATTACTCAGATAGATTCAGATTTTTTTCATAAAACAATGGCAGTGAATGTTCTGTCTACACTTTTTTTAGCCCGTTACTTCCTGAAAAATTTTAAGGGCAGTGAATGCCCCCGGTTTGTTGCACTGTCTGCAAGGGTGGGCAGTATTGAAGATAACAAAGTGGGGGGCTGGTACAGCTACAGGGCATCGAAATCAGCTCTTAATATGGTGTTGAAAACACTCAGTCATGAGTGGCGAAGGAAAAAGCCCGACGGTTGTATTGTGGCCATTCATCCCGGAACGGTAGATACCCAGCTTACCGAACCATTTAAAAAAAATGTTCCACCTGAAAAACTCTTCTCTTCGAAGCACTCAGCTCAACGGATGTTAGAGGTGATTCGTCGTTTAAGTTCTGAGCAGACAGGTCAGTTCCTGGCATACGATGGCTCCCTGATTCCCTGGTAGTTTTTCGAAACAGATTGATCTTCCGGGAGAGTCGGCGGCATTGTTGGCTTGGTTACTTCAAGAGAAGAGAGTAGCTGTTTTCAAAGCCTGCTTTGAAAAGAGATTGCCAAAGCAGGCCTTGAAGGCTTACCAGCGTCAGCTAAGCATCGACAGGACAACTTCTGCAACAGCTTCTGAAGAAGCTGGATTTTGCCCGGTTACCAGCAAACCATCGGTGATGCAGTGGGGTGACCAGTCGTCTCCCTGACTGTATTCGCCCCCCTTGTTTTTGAGCTCATCTTCCAGCAGAAAGGGAACCACATCGGTTAAACCTACAGCGGCCTCTTCGCTGTTGCTGAAGCCCGTAACTCTCTTGCCCCTGATCAGTGGTGTATTGTCTCCTTTCTTTGCATTCAGCAAAACTGCTGGTGCATGACATACGGCAGAGACAGGCTTCCCCTGTTTGGCGAATGCTTCTATCAGGGCTATAGAGTTTTTGTCATGGGCCAGATCCCATAAAGGGCCATGGCCACCCGGATAAAAGATGGCATCATATTCGTCAGCAGACACTTCAGACAGCTTTAAGGTATTTGACAGCTTGTTTTTCAGGGCTTCGTCCGAATCAAACCTTTCTGTGGCTGCAGTCTGAAAGTCCGGCTGGGCACTTTTGGGGTCAATGGGCGGCTGGCCACCTTTGGGGGATGCCAGGGTTACCTCGGCATTGTGATCCGCAAACACGTAGTAGGGCGCTGCAAACTCCTCGACCCAGAAACCCGTTTTCTCACCTGTATCTCCCAGCTTGTCATGGGATGTCAGGACGAATAACACCTTCATAAGTTCATCTCCATATGGTCAGGCGGCATGCCTGAGAATTTGGGTGGCAACTTCAGGAGTAATATTCTGTTTTTCTCCCAGTGCCGTCATGTTATGCCGTTTCAGCTGATCAACAAGGTCAGCAATGGCGCTTTCCTCAATGCCATAATCGGACAAACGCGTTTTAATACCCATCTGTTCAAAGAATTCACGGGTTTTGCTGATGGCTGAATCCATCTTCTCCTGGTCGTTGCCTTCCTTAATACCCCAGATCCTGTCAGCATATTGAAGCAGCTTGGACGCTTTCTCTTCTCTCATGACATGCATCACTGAGGGGAGCACGATGGCCAGTGTCTGGGCATGGTCCAGGCCAAACAGGGCAGTGATCTCGTGGCCAATCATATGAGTGGACCAGTCATGGGGTACACCCACACCAATCAGACCATTCAAGGCCTGGTTTGCAGCCCACATAATGGTGGCTCTTGATTCATATTCCCGGGGTTGTTTGAGTACAACCGGGCCTTGCTCAATCAGGGTTAACAGCAAACCTTCGGCATAGCGATCCTGAACAGGGGCATTCTCACGGGTGGTCAGATACTGCTCCATTACGTGAACAAAGGCGTCTACTACTCCGTTAGCAGTCTGGCCTTGTGGAAGGCTGTAAGTGGTTTCCGGATCCAGCACAGTAAATTGTGGAAAGACTTCGGGGCTGCTAAAGGCCAACTTGTCATTGGTGGCTCTGCGGGTAATAACTGACCCTGAGTTGCTTTCCGAGCCTGTTGCCGGAAGGGTAAGAACGTTGCCAGCAGGAATGGCCTGATGAATCCTGGCGTGCTCACTGAGAATGGTCCAGGGATCTCCTTCAAATGGAATGGCTGCGGCAATAAATTTTGTGCCATCAATGACCGAGCCACCACCTACGGCCAGGAGGAAATCAATGTTTTCCTGTTTTGCCAGAGCTACCGCTTCCATGAGTGTTTCAAAGGAAGGGTTTGGTTCAATGCCGCCAAACTCGGTAATGGACTTATGATCTTTCAGGGCTTCCCTGACTTGATCAAGAGTGCCGTTCTTTTTAATGCTACCACCGCCATAGGTGATCAGAATTCTGGCATCACGAGGTACTTCATCAGCAATACGGGCGATCGTACCCTTGCCAAAATGAATGCGTGTCGGGTTGTGAAACGAAAAGTTTTTCATAAATGATCCTGATACCAATCAGTTGAGTTTAACGAGCATTTTGCCGGTATTAATGCCTGAGAATAGCCCCAGGAAAGCTTCAGGGGCCTGCTCGATACCTTCAAAAACCGTTTCTTTCCAGGAGATATCGCCTTCCTGTATCCAGTGGCTCATCTGTTGGACAAACTCGGGGTAATGCTCCCAATGTTCGAACACAATAAAGCCCTGCATTTTCAGTTTTTTCACAATTATCTGGGACAGGTTGGCCGGTCCGGGAACAGGTGCGGTAGAGTTGTACTGATCGATCATGCCACACACGGCTATGCGTCCATGATCGTTCATGAGATTGAGGGCGGCTTCAAGGTGCTGGCCGCCGACATTTTCAAAATAGACATCAATGCCTTCAGGGCAAGCTTCGGCAATGGCGTTTGCCAGGTCAGGGGCGGTCTTGTAATTGACGACAGCATCGACTTTCAATTCTTCCTGCAGGTAACGAGCTTTATCGTCAGAGCCAACACTGCCGACAACATAGCAACCTTTAAGCTTTGCAATCTGGCAGACGGTCGACCCTACTGCACCGGATGCTGCAGAAACAAAAACACGGTCGCCTTTTTTTAGCTCAGCAATTTGTGTTAATCCTACCCAGGCTGTCATACCAGGCATACCCAATATTCCCAGGAAGGCCTGATCGTCAATCTCTGTCTGGGGTAGCAACTGAAGGTCTTTATCGTCAGAAATGAAATACTCGCGCCAGCCTTTCATGCTGGACACTTTGCTGCCTGTCGGCAGGGATGGATTTCGTGACTCTATGACTTCGCCGATGGCAGCACCTTCAAGGGGCGCATCCAGAGCAAAGGGTGGCACATAGCTTTTACGATCGATCATGCGTCCACGCATGTAGGGGTCAACAGACATCCAAAGGTTTTTAACCAGAACTTCACCATCCTTCAGCTCTGCAACGGGCTGAGAGACCAGCTTGAAGCAGGTGCTGTCTGGTACACCTTCGGGGCGTCTGGCAAGATGAATCTCGCAATTTTTCTCTATAAACATGAACGGATGTCCTGAAAACGATAGTTCAGGAGGTAATTTATCGTTGTACTTAATATGACTCCAATGCATCATTGTTATATTGATCATGATTGTGAGTAATGAGCTTGCCTGTTGATAATCTGTCGTCTTCCGACTTAAATTTGCTGCCGGTGTTGCAGGTCCTGATGGAAGAGCGAAGTGTGACCCGTGCTGCCGGTCGGTTAAATCTGACTCAGCCTGCTATCAGCCGCAGTCTGGCCAGACTTCGGGTACTTTTTGATGACCCTCTGTTTACCCGGACTCCCCAGGGGCTGGCACCAACTCCACGGGCTCAGGGTATAGCCCTGGATTTGCAGAAATCATTGCAAGACATCAGCCAGTTAATTGAGCCTCCCCGTTTCATAGCGGCAGAGTCTGAACACAGCTTTCGGATGGCGTCTTCAGATTATGGGGCTCATGTATTACTGCCTGAAGTCATAAGGAGGCTCAGTCGGGAGGCTCCGGGAATCTCGCTCGAAATTGTGCCTTGGCGTTCGCATTTGCTCCATGAGATGGATCAGCAGAATGTAGATCTGGCTGTCTGCTCAATCACCGACGCGCCGGCAATGATTCATGGGCGAGGAATAGGTCAGGACAAGTTTGCCTGTGTTGTCAGAGATTCTCACCCCCTGGTGGAACAGGGCATGGATATTGAGCGCTATGCCAGCCATTCCCACGCACTGATTACCATGGGCGGGGAGCGTAAGGGGGCTGTTGACTATCTGTTGGAAGAGCGGGGATTGTCCAGGCGCATTGCCCTGAGGGTGCCGCACTTTATTGCCGCACTGGCTCTGGTGGCCAATACCGATTATATATTGACAGCACCTTATGGGTTGGTGAGAAGCTGTGCCAGTCACTATGGACTGGCGATACTGCCTTTTCCCATGGAGCAAAAGCCTTTTACCTACTCAATCATTTGGCATGAGAGGTATATGAAAGAGCCGGCTCATATCTGGTTCAGGCAGCTTGTCTATGAAGAGCTGACTCAAAAGATCAGTCGGCTTCAGCTCGAGTGCACGGTTTGAGCAGCTGTGGCTTATAACACAAATTTGAGAAGAAAAATTTCATTTCTTTGTTAATTTTCTGTCAATATGGGAAGCACACATAACAAACAGGGAGTGTTTGACATGAAGGCTAAGGGGTTAGCACTGTTGCTGATTTTATTTCCATTGCATTTGATGGCTGAACAGGTGGTAGATAATAAACGCTGTTCATCAGGTCTGGCCATCTATATCGCAGGTGATTATGCCAAAGCGTTTGAGGTACTCAAAGTAGAGGCCGACAATGGGCTGGACTGTGCTCAGCATTGGGTGGCCAGAATGTACCAGATGGGTCATGGTATTCCCATGAACAAAGAGCTTTCTAAAACCTATTATAAATTGGCCGCCGGTCAGGGATTTGAACAGTCCATTTTGCAGCTTGAGTTGTTGAAGAACAATTGAGAAGTGTTGCTGAAGAGTGTCTGGCTCAGCATGGGTATTTTCTCTGCGGCAGTGATAGCACAGAGTTATTGAAATGAAAAAAAGCCTCTGACTACTTCTTATGCTGATCAGGGGCTTTTTTTAATGACGGAGGGTCAGGGGGCAAGTCTGTCCAACTATCTCAATAGCTTAGGGTAATAGTTGTAGAGTAATATCCTCCCCGTGACACACTGTCATCATGATACGTCGAATACCAGTCTTTAATAAGATGATCGGGGTCTCTACGTATCCATAGATAAGGTAATTCGTTACTTGCTTTTTTGTACCACCTTATGAGTGCACTATGTCCCTGGACATCACTGACATTGAAATCGAACCAGGACTGATGCCATGCACAGTGAAAAAACGACGAGGAATAGTATATATGTGTCACTGCTCCCGGCGGAACCCGGGTTCTAAGTCCATTGAAACCAAAATCATCCATAGGATTATCATACATACACTTACCGTCATCCGTGTGCCTGACCCAGTAGCTGTTATCTGTGTTGCTTTTAAAATATAAAACAGCGGTTTTTGCCTGTGCAGTCGAACAAGTTGCCAGTGCAGCAATCAACACAGCACAGCGTATATATTCTTTCTGTATCATGGTATTGACTCTAAAGAACAAGTTCATCGGGACAATTTAGCAAATAGTTAAACAGAAGTATGAAGCCATTTTTGGGGGACCAGTGTCTTCTGACAGGTACGAAAATAAAAAGAAGATAAATTAAATATCTTCAAATTTAAGGTCTATTGTTATGTCTCAATTAATAAAGCCTGCAGGCAAATCCAATTATGAAAACAGCAAGATTTCTCACTATGACTCATCTGTTTCTCTTGTTTGTAGTGTCTGTCATTTTGCCGTTTATTGCCCACAGTGCTGAATTTACCAACCTATTAAGCTGGACTGATGGGTGGAGTTCCTCCAAAGCCATTGAAAAAAGGAGTGAGACATCGGAAGGGATTAGCAAACTGTCATTTATAGGTGGCAGTCCGCCTCTCCATCTTAGTTATGATCGCAAGGCGGTTGACAAGAACATCAAGACAATTTCTGAACTGGAGAACAATCAGCTTTATATCATCCTCAATGGCCAACCAGGCGACTTGTTTAATTTTTGTTTCAGGACACCACCCGCATTTTCGTCGGGAAATTTACCTTACCCCCCGGTAATTAAAAAGCCTTTGAAGGACCAGGGTATGCCGGATATACAAAACGGGGGAGTGAGACTGGTTCCATTAGCGCCAGACAGTGATCGCTGGCAACATGAGTACTCGGCCAGTTGGCGCTTGCCGAAAGGTAATAAGTCGCTGGTTCTGTCCATTGAAAACAATGAGAATGGATGGGTCTTAGAGCCGGAATGTAGCGGTATAGTTTCAGAAAGCACAGGTTTACCGTCGCCTTCGAGAAGCAATATTTATGGCAATATTACTCACGGAAACAAAGAAGCATCATTTGTTGAAATTTTTTTCCTCAGCAAACAGGCTGTAAAAAATGGGCCTGATTATCTTAATGACAAAACTCGTTTAAATGGCCCTTTTTCAATACCCGGAGCCGCTGATATTGCCGATAACAGCCAGCCATTTGCAAGCTCTTCTGGTGGTGGTTTTGGCGGTAGTGATGATTTAGACGATTTATTCAAGAAAAGGCCGGGAAGCGGGTTGGCTCCACTTTACTCTTTTGAATGGGTGAGTGAACTGTTCAGCAGAATGGTGCTGGTGCCTGTCCCTGGCACTGACCGTCAGACGGTTAAAAAACAGGTCTGGGATAACCGGATTGTGCTCAAAATCAGGCAGGGTTGGAATGAGCAGAGGATTATAATTTCGCAGGAACTGTGGAACAGGATAAGGGAGGCAAATCTTGAACGGAGTTCAGAACTTTTTCTGGCATTGTCCGGCAATCCCCATAATCCGGAAGCTGTATTTGATCATTACCTGGACACTAAACCGGCACAATCGCTACAACCAGAAGACTACAGTCGCTATGCAAAGCAAGAGTTCATTCTAAGTCCTAAACAATTACGAAGTGTATCTGTTTTTCCGGGCCATTGCCCCTCTGTGAGCGGTTGCTCCGGAGGAGCCAGTCAGGTTGAGAAGGAAATGGCTGACCTTAGTCTGAAACCACCCACCAATGCCCAATCTCAAAGAGGTTATGGTCTGCACAATCAAGGCAGCCGCAGTGGAAGAGGGAGTGGAGGAGACGATGGGCCAGGAGGGTCACCCAACACTGGGTTATGCCAACATTGTAATAAACCTGCTGTCGCCTCCAATAAGTGTCTCGAATGCCAGAATCGAGAATCTGAACTCGTTGAGCAGGAAGTGACTAAAGGATCGCCTCCTGTAATAAGAGGAGATAAGAAAATACCAGAGCCTGTGGCAAAAGGTGTTGATAATTCAGCAGCGGCTCATCCTCGGTATCAGTCATCAGATACAAGCAAACTGAACTCTGTGACTATGGATTCTGACGCTCACAGGGAAGATGTACAAAATGCCAGGCATCATTCTGACGCACAGGGTTCGGAAGAAGGCTGGCAATTGGTCGCTGATTCACGAGCACGGAAAGGCAAAAAGAAAAAGCGCTCAGGTTTCGTGGGCAAGTCTGTTGTCAGGTATCCACCCTGTGCTGCCCGCCATCATAATAACCCAAGTTCGGGTGCAGCTCAGGGGCAGCAGGCTTTGGTTGATATAGGACTTAAGTTCCGATATGACCAGAACTCAACCCTGACCGGTTTGCAGCTGACTGATTCTGACAGAGGTGATGGTTCCACTGGTTCTCAGTTAACTCCTGCAAAGTTAACTCCTGCAAAAAAAGGGGCAAAAGTAACATTGAAACCTCTGTTGGAGAGACCCCTGTATGATACTCCGCTGATAGATATCGGTGCCAATCTGGTCGGGAAGAATAGGTTTCAAAACTTGCCTGCAGTTGTTGCTGACGCTGTCCGATCGGGGGTCGGCACTATAATTTTAACCGGTGCATCCATCCCAATATCCAGACAGGCCCAAAATGAGGTAATGACATGGGGGAAGCCCTTCCCTGCGTCAGGCAGAGAAACTGATCAGGCAACAGCTATTGGCGATTCCTCTGATGCCTTCCGATGTTCTTTATACTACACCGTGGGCTGTCATCCTCACATGGCCAAAGACTTCTTAAGAGATGGTGGCATCCCGGAAATGAAAAAAATACTTAAGAGGGATCGCAAACGCTGCATCGCAGTGGGTGAGTGCGGGCTTGATTACGATCGAAACTACTCGCCTGTGGAAGATCAGAAAAAAGCTTTTCGGCAACAGCTGGCACTGGCTGTAGAAATGAAAAAACCGTTGTTTTTGCATGAGCGTAACGCTCATGACGATTTCAAGGAAATTCTGGTGGATTATATTGAGCAACTGCCCGCGAAAAAAATGGCCTGCGTTCACTGTTTCACCGGCAATAGCGAGGCTCTGCAAGATTACATCGATCTGGGGTGCTCTATTGGAATTACCGGATGGATTGCTGGTAGCCGCAACAGAGATCTGGTGGAAGCATTGCGTACTGTTGGATGGGATGTTTTGAGGAACCGTCTGATGATTGAGACTGATGCACCATTTTTACGCCCTTTCCGGGTGATGTCCCGTAAAGATAATCCATGGACGGATGGTAAAAAAAGAGTTGATAATGTTCCCGCTAATCTGCCCTATGTGGTCCATGCACTGAGTGTAGTACTGGGTGTAGATGCTGAAGAGATTGCTGCTGCAACCACCCGTAACGCCAGGGAGATATTCTCTCTGTTTGATGATGATTGAAAAGTCAAAGTGCATTTGGAGGGTTGCCCGTGTTCAGGGAATGAACGCAATTCAGAGACGGCTGACCGTATGAAAATAGCTGCCAGAAACTTGGTGATCGGGATTGGTGATCGGGATAGGTGTCTTGAAAAATTCTGAAGGTCTGGAGTCTTCAATTAAAGCGGACAGATAAGGATGTCAGAAGCAACGAAGTTCCAAACAAACGAAACCCGCAAACAAGTCAGCAGGGCTCCAGACGTTTTCGTAATAAATGGCGGTGGGTCAGAGATTCGAACTCTGGGTAGGCTATTAACCTACGCCGGTTTTCAAGACCGGTGCTTTCAACCACTCAGCCAACCCACCGTATTTAGGTGAAAATTCACAATGAAACAACCCCGTCACGTAAGCAAATGCTTATAAGTGCATGATTTCAATGGAAATTTAAATATGGCGGAGGGACAGGGATTCGAACCCTGGGTGGGCTATTAACCCACGCCGGTTTTCAAGACCGGTGCTTTCAACCGCTCAGCCATCCCTCCGCAGCAACGGGATTGAATATTACCTGAAAACGATCAACTGTCAAACCCTTGAAAACCAAAGGATATCTCCTGAATGAAAAAATATTTATGGCAAAGCCTCGGTAAGAAGCAACGGCTGTTACGATTTTGTAACGCCCTCAGGGTACTGTGGGCATCATGTAAAATGAGGTTCTGGATATAGCCGGTATGTTCAGCTCTGGTATACTCCCTATATAAGTCTCAATATGAGGAATAAAAGATGGAACGAAAATCTACCGTTATAGCGTCAAGGCCGACACAGGTTGGCAGCGGCATTGAGATCAACAGTGTTTTGCGCAACACCTACCTGTTGCTGGGTATGACACTGCTGTTCAGTGCTTTTACTGCAGGTGTGGCCATGGCGCTGGAAATCAGCCGTATCACTGCCCTGGTGCTGAGCCTGGTAGGTTTTGGTCTGATTTTCGTTGTTAATAAAACCGCTGACTCAGGCAAAGGTCTGGTGGCTGTTTTTGCTTTCACCGGCGTTCTGGGCGCAGCTCTTGGCCCTATGCTGAACTTCTATCTGGCTCTGCCTAATGGTCCTTCTCTGGTGATGCAGGCTCTGGGTGGAACAGCCGTCGTATTCTTTGCTCTGTCTGCCTATGTACTGGTTACCCGTAAGGACTTCTCATTCATGGGTGGTTTCCTGATGGTTGGCCTGATTGTGGCCGTTATTGCCAGTATCGCCCTGATCTTCTTCCAGATCCCGGCGGCATCCATGGCACTGTCTGCGGCTATTGTCCTGCTGATGTCCGGTTTTATCCTGTTTGATACCAGCCGTATCATCCATGGCGGCGAAACCAACTATATCCGCGCTACCGTCTCTCTGTATCTGAATATCTACAATCTGTTTACGGCTCTGCTTTCTCTGCTGGGCATGTCTGACGACTAAGTATTCGACGGTCTGTATAAATACCCCGGTATCCCCGGGGTATTTTTTTGTCGAAGGGAGTCTTTGAATGAAATACGCACTGGCTGTTTACGGTGCTTCCGGTACCGGGCAGTCTTCACTGACAGCACTTTCTTTTGCCAGGGCTCTGTTGGCTTGTGGCCATGAGATTATTCGGGTGTTTTTTTATCAGGAAGGTGTGCACAATGCTTCCAGCCTGGTTTCTCCGCCTCAGGATGAGGTGAATCTGCCGGAACAGTGGCAAAAGCTGATAACAGAGCAGGGTATTGATGCCGTTGTCTGCATCGCAGCGGCCCTTCGCAGAGGTGTGGTGAACACTGAAGAAGCTGAAAGGTACGAACTGTCGGGAAGCAATCTCAGAGAGGGTTATGATCTCTCGGGACTGGGCCAGTTACTTGAAGCGACGATTGAGGCCGATCGTCTGGTTACTTTTGGAGACTAAGCATGAGTCAATCCATTTGTATCATATCGACGCAGGCCCCTTACCGTGGTCAATTTGCCAAAGAAGCCCTGGACGCTGTACTGGTTTCTGCATCCTACGAGATCCCAACCAGTCTGTTGCTGATGGGGGATGGTGTTTATCAGATCCTGGATGGGCAGTCTCCCGGACAGCTGCAAAGGAAAAAACTTTCAGCCCTTTTTCAATCCCTGGAGCTCTACGGCATTGAAACAGTTTATGTGGATGGAGAATCGCTGGCAGAGCGTCACCTTGATCCAGAGCAGTTATTACCCCTGTACACACTTCTGGAAGGGGACGCGGTGGCCTCTTTCCTGGCACAGCAAGATAAGGTATTGAGTTTCTGATGGCTACTCTGCATACAGTCAATAAAGCCGGACAACCCTTGGAGCTCTGCCTGAGAGCCCTTAATGCCGGTGACAGTATCCTGCTTCTGGAAGAGGGCGTTTACGCTTTGTATGAAGCCAGTGATGTGTTATCAGATCTTCTCAGGCATGTTGCCGTCTATGTGCTGGAGGCGGATGTACTGGCCCGGGGAGTGACGAACAGAGACGATCTGGATATCGGTATGGTGGACTATCAGGGATTTGTTGAGCTGACGGAGACCAACGACAAGGTGGTTAGCTGGTTTTAGAATATGTCGGATTTAAAGCTTGATAAAGACGGTTATCTGGTGAACCTCAGTGACTGGAATCCTGAGGTAGCGGGTCAGTTAGCGGCTGAAGACCATGTTATTTTGACCCATGAACACTGGGAAATCCTTAATCTGCTCAGAGAGTATTATCAGCAATTTGAACACGCTCCCAGTCAAAGACCTTTTGTGAAATACGTTGCCAACCAGCTGGGAAAAGAGAAGGGGAACAGTCTTTATCTGATGAAGCTGTTTCCCGGCAGTCCCGCCAAACTGGCTGCCAGAATTGCAGGTCTGCCCAGACCTACAAACTGTTTCTAGGAGCCTGACCGAGAATAGCGCCCGTAGCGAGGACGGCAGAAAATTGAGGATGAAAATTCGGTTTTGTAAGGAGAATAGCGAGCTATTTGACGAACAAAAGCGGATTTTCAGACCAATTTGCTGCCGCCGCAGTAGGGCAGTCTATTCTCGGTCAGGCTCCTAGCAGCTTGTGGAGATGTTGAAAGTGCGGTATACCACAGAAGTATTGCCAGTACGGGTCCTCAATCCAACGCTCAACGACCTGTTCATCGGAAAGTGCAAAAGCGTGTTTGAGGTAATGCACTCCGACCGTCAGCCGAGTGCGTTTGGGTGGCTGTCCAGATTCACCGGGAAGCTTCTGAGGCATTGCTATCTTGGCGATAGACATGCCAGCAACGCAGCTCCAGTCCATAATTTTCCAGGACAGATTTGATATGATCGCGAGGTCCGATTGCTTTATTGTCTAACCTTTTTCCCCTGAGATAAGCATTAAAAATGTAATCCGGCGTGAATAGCCTGGGTTTTAAGTCTATTTGCCGTTGTAATCTCTCTGTCATTGCGGAAGTCATAGCCAGATAGTGACTCCGCTGCTCAGGAAGTTTTGCCAGAAACTGGTTTAACCGGTCAATATCACCATTTTCTGCATTCATTTCTGCGGCTTTTGCCTCTTGAAGGGATTTTGTCTCATTATCTTCCGACGAAACGCAATTCGGTAATGCATGGTAATGCTTGGTATACACCAGTTCCGGGGGAATATAAAGCTGGGGAGAGGATGCATACGGATCTTCGGTGGCCAGGACAAAACAACCGGGATTGTTTTTTATGAGTGTGGTGATGTAATACTCAGTTTCCCCCCGTACAATCTCCCCGGAGAGTTTTTCTTCTTCTGAAGGCGTGCCGGTGAAAGGATGTAAGACGGTAAACAAAGTGGTTGCCGGTGTAGCGTCAGCAATTTCCTGGGCCGGGATTATGTTGATAGGCAGTGGCTTGTTGTAGAAAACTGCATAGAGACTACCGTAAATATTTGCGATATCCACAGGAATTACTTTAATGTGACATTCCCGCTCATTGAGATAGTTTTGCATTAACAGAGATATCTTTGCGTTACCACAACCAATATCAACAATGTATTTGATTTCGCTGTTTTTGTGCAAAAAATCAACCAGGAAGCTGAAGTTAAAGAGTTCCACATTGTCCCTGTCTGCCTCCTGGGCTGAATCAACAAATGATTGCGAAGTATCCAGTGTCATCAGTTTCTGGTTGCCGATCTGGGCAGTTTTCGGTTCAGCCGTACCCGATACATTGGCATGGCTCGCACAGTAATTGCGCCGGGGATTATTATACATACGGGCATATCCATACGAGTGAGTTTCAGGGTATGCTGCGGAATGAGGGTTTAAACCAGTAATGGTTCGGCTTGAAAGACTGGCGGCCTGTTGTTCCTGAATTCCATCGCCGTCGGTTTGCAATTGTGGGGCGATGTTATGTTTTTGCCTGACATGATCAGGTTTGTCAGGGGGAGTTTCTCTGGTAAATTCCTGTTGTGTCGTCGGAGCCTGTAAATTGGCAGTGTCCATACTTCTAATCATGACATTTCTCCTTGTCGACGAGTCATCAAAAAGATCAGACATTTTATTCAGCTTGGGCCGGTTTTAGTCTGTGCTTTCATATTTAGACCAAAGTACTAGTTATTAGTTCAATCCATAAACCGGGCGTTGTTGACGGCTCATTCCCAGGCTGGAGAGGGTGTCGGGCAGCTTCAATTTGAAGAATAGGGCTCTTTCGCAGTTTCGCTGGTCACTTCTGAGGCACTGATGTCCTGACGATAAACATGCCAGCAACGCAGCTCCAATTTATTAGTTGCTACGTGATGTTTGATACTTTCGAAAAGTGCGACATTTTCCTTGCATAACATTCCATTAACATGCAACCGGAAGATGTTATCTGGCCAGAATTCCTCGGGCTCTGTGAGTATGTGCCTATAGCATCGGTCGGCAATGTTTGAGATCGAATCCAGATAACGATCCCGCTGTTCAGGAAGTTTTGCCAGCAACTGGTTTAGCCGGTGAATAACACCGCTTTCTGCATTCATTTCTGCGGCTTTTGCCTGACGACCTGGCTTTGTCTCTATATCCCACGGCCAAAAGCAATTCGCGTACGCCCAGTAATGTTTGGTGTACACCAGTTCCGGGGGAATATAAAGCTGGGGTGAAGATGCATGCGGATCTTCGGTGGCCAGGACAAAACAGCCGGGATTGTTGATTATGAGTGTGGTGATGTAATAGCAAGTTTTCCCCTGAGCAATCTTGCGGGTCAGCTTTATTGCTTCTTCTCTCACGCCGGTGTAAGGGTGTATGGCGGTAAACAAAGTGGTTGCCGGTGAAGCGCCAGCAATTTCCTGGGCCCGGATGATGTTGATGGGCAGTGTCTTGTCATAGAAAGTGCCATTGGCACGAGCATAAACATTGCTGACATCTACAGGAATTACTTTGACCCGGAATTTCAGTTCATTAAGGTAGTTTTGCATTAACAGGGATATTTCCCCGTCACCACAGCCAATATCAACAATGTATTTGATATCGCTGTTTTTGCGTAAAAAATCAACCAGGAAGCTGAAATTATAAAATTCGATAGTGTTCCTTTTTGCTTCCATTGCTGGATCAACGAATGACTGCGAAGTATCCAGCGTCATCAGCGACTGGTTGCCAATCCGGACAGTTTTTGGTTTAACCCTGCCCGGTACATTGGCATAGGTCGCACAGTAGTTGCGCTGGGGGTTATTATTCATATAGACATCAAATGTGCGCTTGGAACTACCTCGGTATGGCCTCAAAGAAGTGCTGTTCTGTCTGGGATGTTTATCCTGTCTGTGGCTGCGCGAGGCTGTGGCGCGGCGTTTCTTTGGTATGGTGGGTTCAGAATGCTCGTCGAGCGCTTGTAAACGGCGCTTTTTTGCTACTTTTTGGTTTTTCGTGAATGCGGTTGGGCATCTGTGTTTAAGGCCTGACGAACCCCCGGTAATGAGCTCACTGCAAGTGGGACAAGACAAAGATTGCTGGTTTATCTGTTCTTGCCTTCCATTCCTTTCGGTAGGTGCTCTGCCGGGTTCCGGGGTTTGTTCTGAGCTGCGTCCTGAGTGGCGCATTGCATGGTTTTCAGATCGGGTCGATCTATCATTTCTCCTATTATTCCTGCCTTCAGGGTTTACGGGTCTTCGGGCACCAGAACGGTTATTGGTATCCTTTTCAGGGGGATGAAAAGGCTGCTTGCGAATAAAGCGGTTCCATTGATGCCAGCCGCCACCCGCTGGCAGCGACGGACCGAAAATCTCCGGATACAGTGACTCAAGGAAGCTCTGGCTATACAGACTGAACCGCAAGTGGGCTTCAAATCGGCTGATGGATAACAGCTTGCCGTTGTGTTGGATGATGTATGACAGTTGTCCACTAGTGTCCTGCACATAAAAGGCTGCCCCGTGAATGAATGCAAGAAATCTTAATAATGGGTCATCGTACAACGAGTTCAGCAGCCGTTGATTAGCCCACCTGAAGACAGATCCGACACCGGCAGTACTTCTGTAAACAGACTCAGCGGTAATAAGTTGCGGCCAGTTTTCATTGTCCATATCGCTGACTTTCGCCACAGCAGGAAACTCCGAAGGCACAAGAACCAGCGATTCTTCCTGATTAAGCCTTAGCCAGATTGAGTCCTGGAATAAAACCGGGATGTCGGGCTCGGCATGACGGATTGGCAGGGAGAAGGGAGCAGGGAGGAGACGGACTAACGGGTTTTTTTCCGGGACGGCTGAAACGGTGGCATCAAACGGAAATGAAGGGCTCTCGTCGTCTTGTGCAGGCAGGGGTGGTGGATTCAGTTCTGGCAACAAGTTCTTTGCTTCGGGAATGCTCCGATAAACGGTGGCCAGCAGGGGTAACAACGAACTCAGTGCAATGGGCTCAGCGAGACTACCCACGGCCATTGTCTGCGGTATGGTTGCCAGTTGCATCATAAGACAGAAAAAAAGCATCCTGCAGACGGCCAGTGAGTCATCTATTTTCCTCATGCTATCGGATCAGCCTATGACGAATCCAATGTTGCATTGCAGGGTAGTATGATGGACCCCACTGTCAAGTCAGTAAATCAACAAGTCCAGGTTAATTTTCGGCAGTGGTTGACATTCCCTTATGCAAAGTGAATTGCCTGGGGTGTCTTGCACTTCAATTGGAAGAAAAGGCCCCTCTAACCGCCTGACTGTTAACTTTTAAGGCATTGCTATCCTGACGATAGACATGCCAGCAACGCATCTCCAACTTCTTTACTGCTAAGTCATATTTAATTCTAAGAAATGGTTTTACAGGCTCGAAAATTCTCACCTGTTCAAGATACGAATTGAAGATTTTCTCTGGCCAAAGTTGCTCAGGTTCTTCGGGTAAGTCCTTTTGCAACCTTTCCCTGATTAGAGGGATCGAGCACAAATAATTATTCCGATTAATAGTAGGAAATTTTGCCAGCAACCGGTTTAAACAGTAAATATCACCGTTTTCTGCATTTGTCTTCGCGGCTTCTGCCTGACGATGAGACAATGTCTCATAGTCGTCCGGAAAAAAGGCATTTGCGAATGCGTGGTAATGTTTGGTGTACACCATTTCCGGGGGAATATAAAGCTGGGGTGAAGATGCGTGCATATCTTCGGTGGTCATTACAAAACAGCCGGGATTGTTTTTCAGGAGTGTGGTGAGGTAATAGTCGGTTTTCCCCTGTGCAATTTCCCTGATCAGTTGCTCTGCTTCCTGGCCCTCTTCGGTAAAAGGGCGTATGGCAGTAAACAAAGTGGTTGCCGGTGTAGCGCCAGCAATTTCCTGAGCCGGGATAATGTTGATGGGCAGTGGCTTGTTGTGGTTGTATACATTGTCGTAAGCATTGGCAATATCAACCGGAATCACTTTAATCTGAACTCCCTGTTCTTTGAGATAGTTTTGCATTAACAGGGATTTTTTTCCGTCACCACAGCCAATATCAACAATGTATTTGATTTCGTTGTTTTTGTCTAAAAAATCAACCAGGTAGCTGAAGTTATGGTGTCCCAAATCTTCCCTGTCTCCTTCCAGATCCGGATCAACAAATGATTGCGAAGTATCCAGCGTAATCAGTTCCTGGTTGCCAATCTGGACAGTTTCCGGCTCAAACATAGGCGGTACATTGGCATAGGTCGCATAGTAGTTGCCCCGGGGGGTATTATCCATATGGGCTCTGCGTGTAGCCTCGGAACTACCTGGGTAGGGTTTGCAAGGAGCGTTCAGTTCTATGGGACGTTTTTGTCCAATGTGTTCACTGGTCTCAGGGGCACACTGGCTGAGTGAGGCTGTCTCAAAAGTCTTGCGCATTTTTGCTGCGCCGGGATCAAAACGTTCAATTACTTTTTGTGAACTGCGGTTGTTCGCCAATTTTTGCCTTGTCTCAGTTTTGCTGGCTACTTCTGCGTCTGACTCGTGGGGAGGAGGCAATAGGCTATTGGAAGAAAAGGCCCCTCTAACCGCCTGGCTGTTAACTTTTGAGGCATTGGTATCCTGACGATAGACATGCCAGCAACGCATCTCCAAATTGTTTCTTGTTAAGTCATCTTGAATTCCAGGACATGAACTTACAGGTTCGAAACATCTGATATTTTCAAGAAACGAATTGAAGATGTTGTCTGCCCAAAGTTGCTCAGGTTCTTTGGGTAATTCCTTTTGTAACTTTTCCCTGATTAGAGGGATCGAGTACAAATAAATATTCCGATCTCTGGTAGGAAATTTTGCCAGCAACTGGTTTAAACAGTAAATATCACCGTTTTCTGCATTTGTCCTCGCGGCTTTTGCCTGACGATCAGACAATGTCTCATAGTCATGCGGCGAAAAGGCATTTGCGAATGCGTGGTAATGTTTGGTGTAAACCATTTCCGGGGGAATATAACGCTGGGGTGAAGATGCGTTCGGATCTTCGGTGGTCAGTACAAAACAGCCGGGATTGTTTTTCAGGAGTGTGGTGAGGTAATAGTCGGTTTTCCCCTCTGCAATTTCCCTGATCAGTTGCTCTGCTTCCCGGCCCTCTTCGGTAAAAGGGCGTATGGCGGTAAACAAAGTGGTTGCCGGTGTAGCACCAGCAATTTCCTGAGCCGGGATAATGTTGATGGGCAGTGGCTTGTTGTCGTTATATCCATTGTCATAAGCATTGGCAATATCAACAGGAATCACTTTAATCTGAACTCCCTGTTCTTTGAGATAGTTTTGCATTAACAGGGATTTTTTTCCGTCACCACAGCCAATATCAACAATGTATTTGATTTCGTTGTTTTCGTTTAAAAAATCAACCAGGAAACTGAAGTTAAGAGATTCCACCTCACTCCTTTTTGCCTCCAGGGCTGGATCAATATATGACTGTGAAGTATCCAGTGTTATTAGTTCCTGATTGCCAATCTGGACAGTTTCCAGTTCAAACGTATGCGGTACATTGGCGTAGGTCGCATAGAAGTTGCTCCGGGGGTTATTATCCATATGGGAATAACCTTCATCGTCGGAACTGCCTGGGTAGGCTTTGCGAGGAGCGTTGAGCTGTATGGGACGCTTATCTTGTTCAATGTATTTACTGGCCTCAGGGACACTATGGCTGTTAGTTTTGCTGGCTACTTTTGCGTCTGCCTCGCGCAGATTGGGTAATGGGCTGTTTATATCTGCATTCAAATCAGTAACGGTTCGGCTTGAAAGATCGACGCTCTGTTGTTGAATTTCATTGCCGTCGGTTTTCAGATGAGGTGGGGTGTCATGTTTTTGTACAACATCATCAGGTTTACCAGGGTGAGTTTCTTTAGTATTGCCCGGTAATGTCGTCGGAACGACAGGGTTGTCCATACCTCTAATCATGACTGTTCTCCTTGTCGATGAGCATGCAAAAAGATTAACGATGTTTATTCAGCTTGCGCCGATAATAGTCAGTGCTTATGGATTTAGACCAAGGTACAAGTTATTAGTTCAATCCATAAACTGAACTTTGTTCTGGGGGGGGCTGTATGCATAGGTTTCTGAGAGTTATACATCCCTGCAACAGAACCTGTCTGCTAGCTTGAATTTGAAAAAGAGGGTTCTTTAACCGCTTGGCTGTTAACTTTTGAGGCATTGGTATCCTGACGATAGACATGCCAGCAACGCATCTCTAAATTGTTTTTTGTTAAGTCACGTTGAATTCCAAGATATGAACTTATTGGCTCGAAACATGTGATATTTTCAAGAAACGAATTGAAGATGCTGTCTGGGCGAAGTTGCTCAGGTTCTTCAGGTAATTCCTTTTGTAAATTTTCCCTGATCAGAGGGATCGAGTACAAATAAATATTCCGATCTCTGGTAGGAAATTTTGCCAGCAACTGGTTTAAACGGTAAATATCACCGTTTTCTGCATTTATCTCTGCGGCTTTTGCCTGACGATCAGACAATGTCTCAAAATCGTGCGGCGAAAAGGCATTTGCGAATGCATGGTAATGTCTGGTGTACACCATTTCCGGGGAGATATAACGCTGGGGTGAAGATAGGTACGGATCTTCGGTGGCCAGTACAAAACAGCCGGGATTGTTTTTCAGGAGTGTGGTGAGGTAATAATCGGTTTTCCCCTGTGCAATTTCCCTGATCAGTTGCTCTGCTTCCCGATCCTCTTCGGTAAAGGGGCGTATAGCGGTAAACAAAGTGGTTGCCGGTGTAGCGCCAGCAATTTCCTGAGCCGGGATAATGTTGATGGGCAGTGGCTTGTTGTGGTTATATACATTGTCGTAAGCATTGGCAATATCAACAGGAATCACTTTAATCAGAACTCCTTGTTCTTTGAGATAGTTTTGCATTAACAGGGATTTTTTTCCGTCAGCACAGCCAATATCAACAATGTATTTGATTTCGTTGTTTTTGCGTAAAAAATCAGCCAGGAAACTGAAGTTAAGAGACACCACATCACTCCTTTTTGCCTCAAGAGCTTTATCAACATATGACTGTGAAGTATCCAGCGTTATCAGTTTCTGGTTGCCAATCTGGACAGTTTCCGGTTTAAACCTACGCGGTACATTGGCATAGGTCGCATAGTAGTTGCCGCAGGGGTTATTATCCATATGGGCTTCACCTTGACGCCTGGAACTACCTGGGTAGGGTCTGCATGGAGCGCTCAGCTCGATGGGACGTTCATCTTGTCTAATGTGTTTACTGGCCTCAGGGGCACTCTGGCTGTGCGAGGCGGTCTCAGAAGTCTTGCGTTTTTTTGATTTGCTGGGATCAAAACGTTGCTCTAATACTTGTGAACTGCGTTTGTTCGGCATTTTTTGCCTTGTCTGATTTTTGCTGGCTACTTTTGCGTCTGCCTCGCGCGGATTGGGTAATGGGCTGGTGTCAGTGTTTACATCTGCATTCGTAACGGTTCGGCTTGAAAGATCGACGCTCTGTTGTTGAATTTCCTTGCCGTCGGTTTTCAGATGAGCTGGGGTGTCATGTTTTTGTACAACATCATCAGGTTTACCAGGGTGAGTTTCTTTAGTATTGCCCGGTAATGTCGTCGGAACGACAGGGTTGTCTATACCTCTAATCATGACTGTTCTCCTTGTCGATGAGCACGCAAAAAGATTAACGACGTTTATTCAACTTGAGCCGATAATAGTCAGTGCTTATGGATTTAGACCAAGGTATAAGTTATTAGTTCAATCCATAAACTGAACTTTGTTCTGGGGGGCTGCATGTATAGGCTTCTGAGGTATTCATATCCTGGCGAAAGACGTGCCAGCAACGCAGCTCCAATGCATTTCTTTTAACGTCATATTGGATATCATCATAAGACCTGACACCCTCGATACGGGACCTTTTATCAAGATACAATCTGAAGATCTCATCTGGCCAAAATCGATCGGGCTTTTTGACTATTTCTGGTTGTAATTGATCTTTCAATGCAGAGATCTCAGCTTGATAGCTGTCCCGCATTTCAGGAAGTTTGGCGAGCAACTGGTTTAACCGGTGAATATCACTGTTTTCTGCATTCATTTCTGCGGCTTTTGCCTGACGAATGGCTTTCTCTGTCTCACAAGCCTTTGGAATAAGGAAGTTCGGGTAGGCATAGTAATGCTTGCTATACACCAGTTCCGGGGGAATATAATGCTGTGGTGAGGATACATAAGGATCTTCGGTGGTCAGGACAAAACAGCCGGGATTGTTTTTTATCAGTGCGGTGAGATAAAAGTCAGTGATTCCCTCTCTAATTTCCTTATTCAGTCTTCTTGCTCCTGAGCCTGAGCCGGTAAAAGGGTGTGTGGCGGTAAACAAAGTGGTTGCGGGTGAAGCATTGGCAATTTCCTGGGCCGGGATCAGGTTGATGGGCAGTGCCCTGGCACCGGTAGCTTCATTGGCATAATCATTACGGACGTCCACAGGAATTACTTTGATCCGCAATCCCTTTTCATTGAGATAGTTTTGCATTAACAAGGATATTGTTCCTCGGTTACAGCCAATATCAACAATGTATTCAATTTGGTTGTTTTGGTATAAAAAATTAACCAGAAAGTCGAAGTGATACAATTCCAAAAAGCGCCTTTCTGCCGCCAGATTCGAATCAACAAATGGTTGCGAAGTAGCAAGCGTGATCAGTTGCTGATTACCAATCCGGACTGTTTCCGGTGTAACTGTTTCCGGTAGATTGGCATAGCTAGCCGAGTAGTTACCCTGGGGATTATTATCCATATAGACTGATGTACATCTGGAAGTACCGGGATATGGCCTGGAAGGCGTCTTCAAATAAGCAACGTCACGGCAGGAAAGACTGAAGACTTGTTGCTCGTGGATTTCCTCACCATCGGTTTTCAGAAAAGGGGTGATCTCTTGTTTTTGCGTACAATGAACAGGTTTGTCAGGGGGAGTTTTTTCAGTACTGACCTGTTCTGTCGTCTTGACGTTTAAATGAGCAGTCTCCATATCTCTAATCACGATGGTTCTCCATGTCGATTAATAAGCAATAAGATCAAAAATCCTTATTCAGTTTGAACTGGTAAAAGTTTTGCGTTTTCTCTTCAGACCAAAATATTAAGTACTCAGCCATACGGAATCGAATATTTCTGGCTTATTGGGCAGGTGCTCTGCAAGGCGCAACGACGGGAACATAGCAAGCTATGTGACCAGAGTTGCAACGCAGGAGCAGTTGCCGCGAGTGCCTGAAGAATGAGTCAGAAAATATGATTTCGTATGGTTGAGTACTTAATACTGAGTTCCATTCATAAAACGGACTGTCTGGTAGTTTCCATTTGAAAAATACGGCTCTTTAGTAGCCTGGCTGGAAACCTCTGAGGCATTGATATCCTGACGATAGACATGCCAGCAACGCATCTCCAATCCATTTTGTACCAGGTCATATTTAATATCACGGTATAACCTGAAACCCTTGATAGATGCCATCTTGTCAAGATACAACTTGAAGATCTTGTCTGGCCTGGCTCGCTCAGGTTTTCCGGGCAATTCCACTTGTAATTTTTGTTTAATTGCAGGGATTGAGGCCAGGTAATGGGCCCGCTCTTCAGGAAGTTTTGCCAGCAAATGGTTTAACCGGTGAATATCACCTTTTTCTGCATTCATTCTCATGGCTTTTGCCTCTTGGTTGGGGTTTGTTTGATAATCATCCAGCGTCATGTTACTTGCGAGTGCCTGATAATGTTTGGTGTAAACCAGCTCAGGAGGAATATAATGCTGGGGCGAGGACAGGTAGGGATCTTCAGTTGCCAGGACAAAACAGCCGGGATTGTTTTTTATCAGCCTGGTGAGGTAATAGTCAGTCATCCCCTGTGTAATCTCCCTGCTCAGTCGTCTTGCTACTGAGCCAGAGTCAGTATAAGGGTGAATAGCAGTGAACAAAGTGGTTGCCGGTGCCGCGCCAGCAATTTCCTGGGCCGGTATCAGGTTGATGGGCAGGGTCGTGGCGACGTCAGATTTACCGGCATAAGCATTGCTGACATCCACAGGAATCACTTTGATCGGTAATGTCTTTTCGTTGAGATAGTTTTGCATTGACAGCGATGCTTCTGCGTTACCACAGCCAATATCGACAATGTATTCGATGGTGTTGTTTTGGCGTAAAAAATCAGCCAGAAAATTGAAGTTATACAATTCCGAATCAATTCTGTCTTCCGCCAGGGTTGGATCAACAAATCGCTGCGACGTATCCAGCGTAATCAGCCGCTGGTTGCCAATCTGGACAGTTTCCGGCTTAACCGAAGCGGGTACATTGGCATAGGTTGCAGAGAAATTGCCGCGGGGACTGTTATCCATAAAGGCAGGCTCGTACCTGGGATGACCAGGGTATGGTCTGGAGGGAGCGATCTGTTGTGTGGGACGTCTGTCTTGTCCAATAGGTCCACTGGCCTCAGGGACGCTCTGGCAATGCGAGGCTGTTGCAAGAGTGGGTCGCTTCGCTGATACAGCGTTAAAAAGTGGCTCAAAATACTCACCTGCTTCTTGTAAACGACGATTTTTGGCCGCTTTTTGTTTTGTCACAGCGTTACTTGCTACTTTTTCGACAGTCTCGTGCAGAGGGGAGGGCGACGGACTGATTTCAGGGTTGTTTGAGTCCGAATTTAAATCAGTAATCACTCGGCTCGAAAGACTTATGGTTTGTCGTTGTTGAATTCCGTCGCCGTCGGTTTTCAGATGTGGGGTGATGTTATTTTTTTGCGTAATATCATCAGGTTTGCCATAGGGGCTTTTTTCTGTACTGCCCTGTTTTGCCGTCTGAATGGGAGAATTGGCTGTGCCCGTACTACGAATCATGACTAGTCTCCACGTCTATGCAACAAGATCAATAACTTTATTCACCTTGCACGGGTTAAAAATTGGAAATTGTTTGTTTAGACCAAAATATCAACGCTTAGTTCAACTCAAGCTCTTCAGGGATAACTGTGCCAATTTGAAAATTAGGTGTTTTTCGCCGCCTGGCTTGCCACTTCTGAGGGATTGATAGCCTGACGATAGACATGCCAGCAAAGCATCTCCAATTGCTCATGTCTGACTCCAGGTCTCGATCAACCAATGATTGCGAAGTATCCAGGGTCATCAGATTCTGTTTGCCAATCCGGACAGTTTCCCGTTCAACCGAAGCCGGTACATTGGCATGTCTCGCACAGTAATTGCGCCGGGTATTATTATCCATCAAGGCAAATACGCGTCTGTAACCGGAAGTATCAGGGTATGGCGTTAAGGGAGTGTTCTGCTGTGTGGGACGTTTATCTTGTCCAATGTGTTCACTGGTCTCAGAGACGCTCTGGTTGTGCAAGGTCATCTTAAAAGTTTTGCGCTTCTCTGGTACGGTGGGATCAAAACGTTCATTGACTTCTTGTGCACTGCGTTTGTGCGCCACTTTTTGCCCTGTCTCAGTTTTGCTGCCTACTTTTGCGTCTGCCTCACGCGGTTTGGGTAATGGGCTGGTGTCTGAGTTGTTTATACCTGAATTCAAATCAGTAACGGTTCGGCTTGAAAAATCGACAGTCTGTTGTTGAATTGCGTTGCCGTCGGTTTTCAGATGAGAGGTAATGTCATGTTTTTGTGCAACATCATCAGGTTTACCAGGACGAGTCTCTTTAGTATTGCCCTGTTTTGCCGTCGGAACGAGAGAGTTGAAAGTGTCCATATCTCTGATCATGACTGTTCTCCTTGTCGATGAGTATGCAAAAAGATTAAAAACGTTTATTCAGCTTGATCCGATAATAGTCGGTGCTTATAGATTTAGACCAAGGTACAAGTTATTGGTTCAATCCATAAACCGAATCTTCTTCTATGGGGGCTGCATTCACAGGGTTTCTGAGAGCTATACATCCGAACCTGTCTGGTAGCTTCAATTTGAAAAAGGGGGTTCTTTAACAGCCTGGCTGGCAACTTCTGAGGTATTGATATCCTGGCGATAAACATGCCAGCAAAGCATCTCCAATTTATTATTTTTTACTTCACGTTTGATACTTCTGAGAGTTTTGCCAACTTCTTTAAACAGGTTGCCATTAAGATGCAACTTGAAGATGGTATCTGGCCAGAATTTAGAGGGCGTTCTGAGTATTCGCTGTTGTTCCCGAGCTGTAATTGTGGCGATCGAAGCCAGATAACTCTCGCGCTGTTCAGGCAGTTTTGCCAGTAACTGGTTTAGTCGGTAGATATCACCGTTTTCTGAATTCATTTCCGTGGCCTTCGCCTGCCGAAGGGCCTTGGCCCCATCGGTCTCCAACGAAATCCTGTATACGAATGCCTGGTAATGTTTGGTGTACACCAGTTCCGGGGGAATATAACGCTGCGGTGAGGAGGCACAGCGGTCTTCGGTGGCCAGGACAAAACAGCCGGGATTGTTTTTTATGAGTGTGGTGATGTAATAGTCAGTTTTCCCCTGTGTAATGTCCCTGCTTAGCTCTCTTGATTCAGCGTAGTGGCCGGTAAAAGGGTGTATGGCGACAAACAGAGTGTTTGCCGGTGTAGCGCCAACAATTTCCTGGGCCGCTATTATGTTGATGGGCAGTGACTTGACAGCTTCTTCGTCGTAATAATTGTAAACGTCTACGGGAATTACTTTGATCTTGAAATTCTGTTCGTTGAGAACGTTTTGTACTAACAGGGATGTTTGTCCGCCACCACAGCCAATATCAACAATGTATTCGATAGTGTTGTTTTTACGTAAAAAATCAATCAGGTAGTCGAAGTTAAACTCTTCCCAATTGCTCCTGTGTGACTCCAGGGCTGGATCAACAAAGGGCTGCGAAGTATCCAGCGTCATCAGATTCTGGTTGCCAATCCGGACAGTTTCCGGTTCAACCGTTATCGGTACATTGGCATGTCTCGCACGATAATTGCGCTGGATATTGTTATCCATCAAGGTATACACGCGTCTGTAACCGGAAGTATCAGGGTATGGCGTGGAGGGAGTGATCTGCTGTGGGGTACGTTTATCTTGTTCAATGTGTCCACTGGTCTCAGCGAGACTCTTGCTAAGAGACTGGCTAATGCTAAGAGACTGGCTACGTGAGGCTGTGGCAAAAGTGCGGGGTTTCTTCGCTGGTATGGCGGGTTCACAATGCTCTTTTACTTCTTGTAAACGGCGCTTTTTCGCCACTTTTTGGTTCATCATGAAGGCCGGTGGGCAGCTGTGGTCAGAGTCTGAGGAACCTCTGGTAATGGGCTCGGTGCAAATATGACAATACTGGCGTTGTTGGTTTATCTGCTCTTGCCTTCTATTCCTTACGGTAGATGCTGTGCCGGGTTCCGGGGTTTGTTCTGAGCTGCGTTCTGAGTGACCCATTGTATGGGCTTCAGATCCAGTCGATCTATCATTTCTCCTATCATTCCTGCCTTCAGGGTTTACAGGTTTTTGGACGGCAGAACGGTTATTGGCATCCTGTTCAGGGGGATGAAAAGGCTGTTTGCGAATGAAGTGGTTCCATTCATGCCAGCCGCCACCCGCTGGCAGCGACGGACCGAAAATCTCCGGATACAGTGACTCAAGGAAGCTCTGGTTATACAGACTGAACCGCAGGTAGGCCTCAAATCTGCTGACGGATAACAGCTTGCCGTTGTGTTGGAAGATGTATGACAGTTGTCCACTAGTGTCTTGCACATGAAAGGCTGCCCCGTGAATGAATGCAAGAAATCTTAATAACGGGTCATCGTAAAACGATTTCAGTAGCCGTTGATTAGCCCACCTGAAGACAGATCCGACACCGGCAGTATTACTGTAAACAGACTCAGCGGTAATGAGTTGCGGCCAGTTTTCATCGGACATATCGCTGACTTTCGCCACGGCAGGAAACTCCGTAGGCACAAGAGCCAGCGATTCTTCCTGATTAAGCCTTAGCCAGATTGAATCCTGAAATAAAACCGAAATGCCGGGCTCAGCGTAACGGATTGACAGGGGGAAGGGGGCAGGGAGGAGGTGGGTTAACGGTTTTTTTACCGGGTCAAGGTCATTGTTATCCGATCTGTCATGGTCATTGCTCGCAAAAAACCGATATTTGTGACAATGACCAGTTGGATCAATGTGTTTTGCGACGCTGGTCAGGTAAGACGGGTTCTGTTCTGGCAACAAGTTCTTTGCTTCGGGAATATTCCGGTAAACAGTGGCCATCAAGGGTAACAGCGAACTCAGTGAAATGGGCTCATTGAGACTACCCAGGGCCACTGCCTGCTGTATTGTCGCCTGCATCATAAGACAGAATAAGAGCAGCCTGCAAATAGCCAGTGTGTAATGTATTTTGTTCATGTCACCCCAATACCTGTCTTTCACAATACCGGTCAGGAAGCCATTGATGAGTAACTATGACAGAACATAAAAATTATTGCCGATGGGCTCTCCGTAATACCAGCTGCTCCATTACTTCCGTTGTCCAGATATGGATCAGACCTAACGAATTCGATGCCGGATAAAGGGTAGACTATCAGGCAGAGAGTCATCGCCAACAACAAGGCTTAATATCAACTTATGCCTTCAATAAAAGCGGGCTGTCTTGTGGCTTCAATTTGAAAATCAGGGTTCTTTCCCAGCCTGGCCTGCAACCTCTGAGGTATTGATATCCTGACGATAGACATGCCAGCAACGCATCTCCAATCCATTTTCTATGAGCTCAGTTTGGATGCTTTCGAAAGGTTTGAAAGGTTTGATAGCTGCCTTGATTAATGCATAGTCAATATGCAACTTGAAGATATTATCTGGCCAGAATTCCTCTGGCTCTTCGAGCATGTACTCTTTTATACCATCTGTAATCTCGGAGATTGAAGCCAGATAACTATCCCGCTGTTCGGGAAGTTTTGCCAGCAACTGGTTTAACCGGCTAATATAACCGTTTTCTGAATTCATTTTTTCGGCTCTTTCCTGACGAACAGACACTGGCTCAGAACAGGGCGAGCGAAAGCAAATCGGGTACGCATGGTAATGTTTCGTGTACACTAATTCCGGGGGAATATAACGCTGGGGGGAGGATGTGTACAGATCTTCGGTGGCCAGGACAAAACAGCCGGGATTATTTTTTATCAGTGTGGTGATGTAATAGTCAGTTTTTCCCTGTGTAATCTCCCTGCTCAGTTTGTCTGCTGCAAACTCCAGCTCGGTAAAAGGGTGTATGGCGGTAAACAGGGTAGTTGCCGGTGAAGCACCAGCAATTTCTTGGGCCGGAATTAAGTTGAAGGGGATTGGTTTGTTGTCATTATATTCAGTATCTGCACAAGAATTGTTGACATCCACAGGAATGACTTTGATCTGCGATCCAAGCTCCCTGAGGTGATTTTGCATTAACAGGGATATCTTTCCGTCACCACAGCCAATATCAACAATGTATTTAATTTTGTCGTTTTTTTTCAAAAAATCAACCAGGTAGTTGAAGTTAAATGATTCCAAAAAGCTTTTTTCTTCCGCCAGATCAGGATCAATAAATTTTTGCGAAGGATCCAGTGTCATCAGTTTATGATCACCAATCCGGACCGTTTCCGGTATAAACTCATCCGATAGATTGGCATAGGTAGCATAGTAATGGCCAATGGAACTATTATCCATAATGCTTTTGTGCGATTCGGATGAACCGTAATACGGCCTTCTGGAAGGCGTCTTCAAATCACTAACAGTTCGGCTTGAAAGATCGACGTTCTGTTGTTGAATTTCGTTGCCGTCGGTTTTCAGATAAGGGGTGATGTCATGTTTTTGCGTAACATCATCAGGTTTACCAGGGCGAGTTTCTTCAGTATGGCCCTGTATTGTCGTCGAAACGACAGAGTCGAAAGTGTCCATAGCTCTAATCATGACTGTTCTCCTTGTCGATGAGTGTGTAATGTGACTAAAAACTCTTGTTCAGAAAGAACTGATTAAAAGTTTGTCCTGAATTTTTTGACCAGAATATCAATTGAAAGTTCCATTCATAAACCGGGCTGTCTTTTAGTTTTAATTTAAAAACCAGGTTTTTTTTGCTGCCTGGCCGGCAACTTCTGAGGCATTGATATCCTGACGATAGACATGCCAGCAACGCAGCTCCAATTCATTTGTTGTTGCTTCATTTTGGATGCTTTCGAATTTGATAATTTTGAAAGGTTTGAAAGTTGCCATGAGTAATATCTCATTAATATACATATTGAAGATGTTATCTGGCCAGAATTCCTCTGGCCTGTTGCGTATGTGCCATTCTGAACTACGTGTAATTCGGGAGATCGAAGCCAGATAACGACCCCGTTGTTCGGGAAGTTTCGCCAGTAATTGGTTTAATCGATGAATATTACCGTTTTCTGAGTTCATTTCTGCAGCTTTTTCCTCTAAAAAAGTCACCCTCTCATCATCCTCCCAAAACTTTAACAAAGAGCTATTCGCGAAGGCATGATAATGTTTGGTGTACACCAGTTCCGGGGGAATATAATGCTGGGGTGAGGATGCATGAGGGTCTTCGGTGGCCAGGACAAAACAGCCAGGATTGTTTTTTATGAGTGTAGTGATGTAATAGTCGGTTTTACCTTGTGTAACCTCCCTGCTCAGTTCTGTTTCTTTATCCTCGAAGCCAGTAAAAGGGTGTATCGCGGTAAACAAAGTAGTTGCCGGTGTAGCGCCAACAATTTCCTGACCCGGGATAATGTTAATGGGCAGTGGCTTGTCGTCGCAATATACATTGTCATACTCATTGGCAATATCAACAGGAATCACTTTAATTTGAATTCCCTTTTCATTGAGATAGTTTTGCATTAACAGGGATATTTTTCCGTCATCACAGCCAATATCAACAATGTATTTGATTGAGCTGTTTTCGTGTAAAAAATCAACCAGAAAGCTGAAGTTATAGTATTCCAGATTTTCCCTCTTTGCCTCCAGATCCTGATCAACAAATGCTTGCAAAGTATCCAGCGTAATCAGTTGCTGGTTGCCAATCTGGACAGTTTCCGGTTCAATCCCGAGCGGTACATTGGCATAGCTCGCATGGTAGTTGCCTCGGGGGTTATTATTCATATGCTCCCAATTCTTACGCTCGGAACTGCCCGTGTACTGTTTGGAAGAAGCATTCAGTTGTATGAGACGCTTATCTTGTCCAATGTATTTACTGGCCTCAGGGACGCTCTGGCAGTGCGGGGCTGTCGCAAAAGTGGGTCGCTTCGCCAGGGAATTAAAAATTTTCACAAAATACTCATCTACTTCAAGTAAACGACGATTTTTTGTCACTTTTTGTCCTGTCTCAGTTTTGCTTGCTAATTTTGCGACTGCCTCGTGCCGAGGGGACGACTGGCTGGTGTCAGAGTTGTTTGAGTCTGAATTCAAATCAGTAACGGTTCGACTTGAAAGATTGACGGTCGGTTGTTGAATTTCGTTGCCGTCGGTTTTCAGATAAGGAGTGATGTCATGTTTTTGCGTGACATCACCAGGTTTGCCAGCGGGAGTTTCTCTAGTGTTTCCCGGTATTGTTGCCGGAACGAGAGATTTGAGAGTGTTCATACCGTTAATCATGACTTTTCTCCTTGGCTATGAATGTGCAATAAGACTAAAAACGTTTATTCAGCTTGTAATGATTAAAGACTGTTCTTTTTATTTAGACCAAAGTACCAGTTTTTAGTTCAATCTATAAAATGAACCTTGTTATGGTGGGCTGCATCCAATACGGAGATACCCTTGATGAGGCTGTTCCCGGTATCGAATAAAAGTTCCCTGAGACAGAACTTTTTTAGTTATCAGTTGTCTTAAAAAGACAGCGTGCATTAAAAAAAGCTGGCTGATGCTGGCAAGATTTTCAGGAGGGAAACAACAATGCTGCCAACAGGAGGGGCATCGTCCAATCTTCCAAGCCTGAATGGGCAAGTTTGAACCTTGATAATTATGGTCGAGACACGTTACAGCCCGACCCTAAACCCTACGCAAGAGATAAGCCTTTCAATAATAAGGTGCTGGCAGCACTGCTTCAATTTGGACGCTATAAAAAACTGCTGCCATAGAGGGTGTCGCAAAACTCCAACAGCTCGTTCCCATGCTCTGAGGTCGTCATTCCCGCGAAGGCGGGAATCCAGCGCCAACAGTGGGTCTCTGCCTTCTCGGGGATGACAAGGCCAGGGGGGCACCGGGCAGTAGGGTTCTGGTGGTGAGTCAGTGTGGATTCCCGCCATCGAGGCTGTCGCAAAAGCCCAACAACTCGTTCCCACGCTCTGAGGCTGTCGCAAAACTCCAACAGCTCGTTCCCATGCTCTGAGGTCGTCATTCCCGCGAAGGCGGGAATCCAGAGCCAACAGTGGGTCTCTGCCTTCTCGGGGATGACAAGGCCAGGGGGGCACCGGGCAGTAGGGTTTTGGCGGAGAGTCAGTGTGGATTCCCGCCTTCGCGGGAATGACGGGAATGAAGCCGGGAATGACGGGAATGAAGCCGGGAATGACGAGAATGAAGTCGGGAATGACGAGAATGAAGTCGGGAATGACGAGAATGAAGTCGGGAATGACGAGAATGAAGTCGGGAATGACGGGAGTCAACTCGTTCCCACGCTGGAGAGAGTTTTGCGACACCCTCAGAGCGTGGTAACGAGTTGTTGGAGTTTTGCGACAGCCTCCATAAGGGTAATCATGAAGTAGTTTACTGGAGTGAATCAGGTTATACTTGCAAACGACGACTGACGTTCATATAACAAGACCGGAATTCAAGTTCAGGTGTCAAATTTTCACATAAGGAATCCCATCACCACCTAAACTGGAACAGAGACTCTTGTTCCTTTCGGAGATTTCCGATGTTCAGAAACCTTATCTGGATATTCCTGTTTTTTTCTTTCAGCGCCTTTGCAGAAAACACCACTACCCAGTCCCTGTCAGCAACCGGGCTTATTGCTTCACAGGCTTCGGTCATCAGCAATATTGAAGCTGCCAGCAAACGGGTGGTTCAGATGGAGGCCAACTGGGAGGATACCAGCTCTGAGATGACCCGCGATTTAATTCAGCAACAAGTCGTTTCCGATATTCGCACCACTACCCGTCTGGTTAATGATTTCCTTGACCAGGTTCAGGCTATTAATACCCCTGAGACCATAAAACTGGGTGAAGAGGTGGTGAACGCTGAAAACCGTTTTTTTGAAGCCCGGCTAACCCCCGCCTCAGCTGATCTGCGTAAACTGTTTGAACAATATGAGAAAGCCAGTGCCGATGAGCAGCTACTGGTGTTGTTCAACATTAACGACTTCTACGCCTACATAAACTGGCTGCTGAATGAACGGCTGGATAATCTGAAATTACTGAAAAGCTGGAAGGTTGATGCCGCCGCTGCTCAGCAGCAACTTGACCGGGAGATAACCCTCTACGCCGAGTTTATGGCGACCTATCTCCGCAATAATAACCGCCAGAAAGAGTTGTTACAGACGGAGCTGAAATCCCTTCCTGCCGATGCCCGAAGCTCTTTGGAAAGCAAAATTGCCACTCAGGACCGTCTGGTACGCAGTGCCGTGGCGAATCTGAAGCAGATCGTGATAATGATGCAAGAACAGGGACTGCCGGTGGAACAGTATAATGAACTGATTTTCAAAACTACCGGTAATCTGGCAGAAGCTGTCGTTAACATCGATACATTGCACACAGTCATTGCCGGACTCTGGGGTGATTTGATTCATTGGTTCAAATCCAATCTGGGCGGCATACTCTCCCGCCTCTTGCTGTTTGTCGCTCTGATGGCAGTCGCCATAATGCTATCTCGTCTGGTTCGGCGGGGGATATCCCGGGCCGTTACTCTTAAGAAAGCTCGTTTCAGTACATTGGTTCAGGATTTCTTTATCAGTGTTGGCGGTAACCTGGTGGTGGTTTTCGGCCTCCTGTTTGCCCTGGCACAGGTGGGACTGGATTTAACACCGGTACTGACCGGTCTGGGTGTGGCCGGTATCGTTATCGGTTTTGCCCTGCAGGATACCTTGTCCAATTTTGCCTCCGGGATGATGATCCTGATCTATCGCCCCTTTGATGTGGGTGACTATGTTGAGGCCGGAGGTGTTGCAGGCAAAGTGGGCAAAATGAGTCTGGTCAACACCACAATTCGCACTTTTGATAATCAGATTTTTATGGTACCCAATGCCAAAATCTGGGGAGAAACCATTAAGAACATCACATCGGAGCGCATCCGTCGAGTCGATATGGTCTTTGGGGTTGCTTATGGAGACAATGTTGAGCAGGTAGAAAGCGTTCTTGAAGATATTGTCTGCAGCCACCAGAAAATACTGAAAACACCAGAGCACATCATTCGTCTGAATATTCTCAACGAGTCATCCGTGGATTTTGTGGTTCGTCCCTGGGTAAAAACAGACGACTACTGGGATGTATACTGGGACATCACCCGTGAGGTGAAAGTCCGGTTTGACCGGGAAGGTATCACCATTCCATTCCCGCAACGGGAGCTTCATTTTTATAGCAACGCGCCAGCAGACCTGCCGGGCGAGCAGGTAACAGGCTGTCAGTGAGCAATTCTGTAGGTCATGGTTCAAACTCCTGAACCGAACACCTCCATTTAGCAATGAACTAAATCATTTCTTCGTTGTCAAAGATATTAGGACTTTAGTGTCATATTTATATAAGCGCGCTCTCTTGAGATTACCTGAAATACTCTCAGGCAGGGTTCAACGTGCTGACTAAATATGCTGACTTCAAAAAGGTATTAACAGCAAGCATAAGAAATGGAGGATAAGAAATATGTATACTGAACCTGCAAGCTTTCAACCCGGCACAAATCTCCAATTCCCGGCAGGAGAGTCTTCTGAAAGAGCTTCTGAAGTAGGGAATACCAAAACATTTTTGGGTAACCCCTCAAGGCTTGTATCATCTTTGTCATTAGATTATGAAGATGATTCAAAACTTTTTAGGCCAATCGATATCAATGGGAAACCGATACAGACAGCTATTACCTCCAGGTGTGTATTATCTTCTGGTGCGGAGTTCACTCATGACGACCCTAATGAAAAGGTGGATTCATGCGTGCAGAAGTCGAATATAATGAATGGGGGAAACGATGGTGTTGGAATTGGCGCAGGCTTTCCTGTCGTCTTTGACTCAATTTCTAAAAAAGTCTCATACCACGATAAGTGTGTTTTTAGAGATCATATCAAATCTTTACACCAGATAACCCCCCCTTACAACGCCTTCCCGAAAAGTCTCAGCACTAAACCCTTGGCTGAGCAGTTTGCCGAAAAAACAATTCACTGGCTCCAGCTCGTTAACACACCATACGATCAACGGGGCTCAGTCACGACAAGCTTTTGTCATGAAGCGGATAATTATTGGGCAGAAGAAGAAAAACGTCTGGGTGTTTTTTATCGGGAGGATTATCTGGCTCACGAACTTCGCAAGCTGACAAAAAGTACCTACCTCGGGGCGCACTCACTACCGGAATATTTTGACACGATGAACAGGCGTAGCTTTGTAGCAAGGGACAATGGGCATAAACCAAGTGAGTGTCTGAATGCTTTTTTTCATGGCCCCACCAGTGCAGACTGTGCAATGACCCTTTTGGCCTGTCAGTATCGGGCCATAGAAACCATCATTGGCACAGACGAATTCGACCGCATCTTTGGTGCACCGATCTCAAAGTTTAGAATTCCCTGCGACCTTTTCAGTCACATCAGCCATGTTTCTGAATTCTTCCAAGAACACGCAAAAGAAGGTGAATCTTTAAAACTGATCGATTTTAGCAACCCTCTCCATCATCTGTTTAATTATCTTGAGTTTTACAAAGGTTCATGGAGCACTGAGCAGTCAGAACAGGAGATAAAAAAAGGTGATATCCTCTATATTCAGGGCGTAAAAGGCTACGATTTGAAGCACGCAACTGGTCATGCTATCGGTTTCAATCTGGTATGCACCGGACAAAACAGCAGCGGACAGAATCTCTATCTGGGGTTTGGTCCGGGTGTATTTGATGAACCGAAAACCTACGACCAGGTCAAAAAAATACTGATTGATGGCTACAATAAACCACAGAGTCCTGAGACAATTTTTGCCATTAAAGAAGGGAAAATGAACTATGCAGAGCGGGCCAGCGATATCCTGCCCTATGACCACCCTATTGGTGGTATCCTTATTGCGGCTCGCTTTTATACTGAGTTCTGGGAATATTTTTTGTCCCAGTGCGATCAAGTCTGGCACCGTCAACCGCTTTTGTCTGTCACTCCGACTATGGAACCAAAGCCGGTGCATCACGGGTCACAGCTCCACACTGAAAATCTTGATGCTGATATAGATCAATACAAACCCTACTCAACACAGCAGGAACTCATGCATGAGAAGGCCCTGAAGTTCACGCACGCTGTGATTAATAATCAGGGTGAAGCCTGGTGTAAAAAGTCCATGGGACTATTCCTGACCGGATCACCAGGAATAGGAAAAACACATCTTTGTGTAGCTGTTGCCAAAAAAGCAGCCAAGTATGGTGTCAACACCCTGTATCTGGACGCAAATAAGATAGGTGAGCTTTATCAGCACTTACAGGCTGATATAGTGCGATGTTATGTAAAGATCGACGAAATGCTTGCCGGTAAAGATTTGGTGGTAATCGATGATGCCCGCGGCGATCGCTTTAGCAACGAACTTCTGGCAAAAACAATGAAACATGTGATGAATTATGATAAAGCCATCATGGTCAGTTCAAATCATCATATTCCTGTCAAAGCTGCATTCCCTTGCAATATCGATCCCTTAACCGACTACGCACATAATTTTCTTTATCTGAGCGATTTGCAGGGAGACAGTTACCGTTCCCGATGGTGGCACAGCCCTGAAGTACAGGCTGCTGATGCAATATCGCAACTGGGTCAGTATCACGGCCGCAATGCGGCAGCAGTGATCACTGAACACGCAGTATCAATAGAAGAATTGGTCAGAGTACTCAGTATTCCGGCCGAACAGATCCGCCAGGTGGGGAGCCCCTTTTTACCCGGAAGATATGTTGTAAGCCAGGATTACGATCTCAGAGATTTAACCAAAACACAGCATCAGGCTGTTTTTATGGAGTGTGATGGTATTGATGATGATACTCATATCAAGCAGTTTTTAAATGTTATTCAGAGAGTACACAACGAAGGCTTGAAGCTGGTGGTCAAAACCAATGACCGCTTATTATTGTTAAAATCTGTACGGGTTTTTTTAAATCAGCCAGATTTATCTCTTAACTATAATGAGGTCTGTGTCAGGGAGCGGCTAGCGCATATGTTCCCGGACTTTGCGGAGTTCGGACTGCAGGACCAGCTCAAACAGCAAAGTTTGCCGGGAGCGTTTGGTGGGAACAAAGCTTCTTGATAAATTGGCAAAAAGACACCAGCTTAACAATAAGGCATGATTGCCCAAAGTGCAGTCATGATGTCGCCAGAAGAACGGGGTCCGTTGACGTGCTGTGGGCCCAAGGCAAATAACTGCAACCATGCAGACCAACCAGCGGTGTTTGTCAACAAGGTTGAGTCTTGGCCCACAAAACTGCTTTTACGTCAGAAAAATCGCTGAATTAATGTTTATAATGCGGAATTTCCACTCTTTGGCACGCCTGCACTGACCGGGTAGACGTTGCCATCGATCATGACAGTGGAGCGCAGACAGTGACCAATCAGGTTTAATGACGCAATTCAGTAGATCATGGTTCAAATTCCTGAACCGAATACCTCCATTCAGCAATGTGAAAAATCCGGATCGTGGCTCCTTCCAATCTAAAAAATAACTTGTGTCAGTTGAGCAAAAACGAATATTATTCGTTTTTATTTCCAAGTGTTAGCGTCCTTATGTCCAGACAGCAGAAACGTATTCAGAGAGAAGCCGAGATCGTTGCTGCCACACTCCTTCTGATGAAAGAGAAAAGCTTCCTTGATTTGCGAATGTCCGATGTTGCCCAGGCGGCGGAATGCTCCATGGGAGCTATCTATTCTCATTTCTCCAGTAAAGAAGATCTGCTTCTGGGGTGTGCTTATTTTCTGGCCCGGCAAAAAATTCAGGTACTGCATCGTGTTCTGGATACGGATCTGGCTTCCGTCGAAAAGATGGTCATGATCTGTCTCTGCCTGTGGCAGGTGAATCAGGATAATCCAGAGCACTTTTCACTCAGTCAGCTGGCTATGAACCCGAGTGTCTGGCAAAGAGCCTCTGCCAATCGCAGTAATGCCATGAATGAGCTGGGTAACTATATTGACAATCAGCTCAGGGCTCTGGTTCGGCTGACGCTTGTTGAGAATGGCTATGAAGATGTTTCTGATGCGCTGGTTGCCGAGCTGTTGATGGGGCTCTGGGGCCTGTCCTGCGGTCTTTATCAGATTAAGGAATCAGGCTTTGGCGTTTTCAATGCAGACTTTCGAGAAGACGACGGAGTGGATCTGCACTTGTCAAATATTGAACGTTATCTGGCGGGTTGGAATCTTCATTCTGTCGTTCCCAGATCACGACTTAATCAGCTGGTGAGCGTTGTGACTACCTATACAGTCCTTGAAGCAGACTGATGAAAGTTTTACTTTAAGACGGTTTGATTTGCCACATTCTGAAATGTGCAGCTGGCACAGAGTGTTTTTCTTTGCTTGTAGCTGTTTATGTTGATCCCCTCACGCAGGGGATTTTTTAGACTGTTTTGCGAATGATATTCGGGGTTGGGATGCCCTGTGTCCACGAGGGAGAAAGTTTATGAAATCGATGTTCAGCCTGCCCAAAGGCAAGGCTTCAATCAATAACAACAAGTTGGGTTACACTCCATTCCTTCTGAGCTCATTGGTCACTGCGATTCTGGTGCTTTCAGGTTGCTCGCAGCCACAGGAAGAACAGAAAGTGGTGATTCGTCCAGTGAAGTTGTTCAAGGTGGAAGATTCCAATGCCGGCAACTTACGACAGTTTCCGGCCAAGGTCTATGCCAGCAAGGAAGCCGAGATTTCTTTCCGTATTCCCGGAGAACTGGTGGAGTTTCCTGTCAAACAGGCTGAAGAGGTAAAGAAAGGGCAGTTGCTGGCCAGGCTGGACGACCGTGATATTCGCAATGAGCTGGCTGCCCGACAGGCAGATTTTGATCTGGCAGAAACGGACAACAATCGGATTAAATCACTGTTTCAGAAAAAAGTTGTCTCCCAGTCTGAGCTGGATAACTCCAACGCCAAACTCAAGTCAGCCAGTGCCGCGCTGGAGTTGGCCAGGGATAAATTGAAGTACTCTGTGCTGAAGGCACCGTTTGATGGTCGGGTAGCCCAGACTCTGGTGGAGAACTATCAGTTTGTACAGGCACAGCAGGCCACTCTTATTCTGGAAGGCAGCAATACCCTTGATGTCAGTATTCAGGTTCCAGAGAGTATTGTTGCCAATGTCCGGGAAGAGGATGTGGATTTCAGCTATCAACCGATCGTCACTTTTGCCGGAAGACCCGGTACGGAATATAAAGTCAGTTACAAAGAGCACGCCACCAGAGTGAGTCCCGGTACTCAGTCTTATGAGGCCGTTTTCACCATGCCTATTCCTGAAGACTTAACGGTTTATCCCGGTATGGGCGCGACCCTGACAATGGATTTGGCAAAAATTTCACCGGGAACCAACGGCGGTCAGCACTTTATTGTGCCTCTGTCGGCGGTTTTGAAAGACAATGACAGCGGCAGGGAGCAGGTCTGGATATACGATGAGCAGAATAACACCGTGAATCCGGTTGCAGTGACCACAGGTACCATTCTCCAGTCGGGTATTGAAGTCACTTCAGGGCTCAAAGAAGGTCAGCGCATTGTTTCAGCCGGTGTTAATCGTCTGCGTCCGGGCATGAGTGTCAAGCCACTGCAGCGTGAGCGGGGGCTGTAAGCATGAATATCGCTGAGTATTCGATTCGAAACAAAGTCATCAGCTGGATGTTTGTGGTCCTGCTGTTGATTGGCGGTACGATATCCTTCTTTGGACTGGGAAAGTTGGAGTTCCCGGAATTTCCGATTCCCCAGGCGATGGTCAACACGGCGTATCCCGGAGCTTCACCCCAGCAGGTTGAAGAAGAAGTCACTTTGCCTCTGGAACGGGCCATTCTGGAGATGGAATACGTGAAGAATATTGATTCTGTCTCCAGTGCCGGTCTATCCCAGATCATGATAGAGCTGAAAGATGAGTTTACGGCCAGCGATCAGCCGCAAATATGGGATGAGCTGCGCAGTAAGGTTAATGATACTCAGTCGTCTATGCCTCCGGGCGTCTTGCCTTCCAGTGTTAATGATAACTTCAGTGATGTCTTTGGCATCATGCTGAGCATAAGTGGCCGCGACTTTAATTATCGTGAGCTGGAAAGTTATGGCGACTTTCTTCAGCGCGAGCTTTCTCTGGTTGATGGTGTCAAGAAAGTCAGTCTGGCGGGTACGGTAGATGAACAGGTGGTTATTGAAATCTCTCAGCCCAAAGCCGCGGCCCTGGGTGTCGATCCGGCCTATATCTTCAGCTTGATCCAGAATCAGAATGTTGTGTCCAATGCCGGTAAGATGTTTATTGATGGCTTTTCGGTACGTATTCATCCCACGGGAGAGTTCAGGGACATTAGTGAGTTGAAGCAATTGCTGGTCAGTTCACCCGGTACCACTGAACTGATCTACCTGGGTGATATTGCTGATGTTCACACCACATTTGATGACACACCTCAAAACCTTTATCGAAGTAATGGCGAGCAGGCGATTTCCCTGGGCATATCATTTGCCAAGGGCGTGAACGTAGTGGATGTGGGAGATGCCGTTAATGCCCGTCTGGCGGAACTGGAGTCAAGCCGCCCTGTAGGCATCGATGTTACCACTGTCTATGACCAGCCTGAAGTGGTCAGAGCCTCAGTGAATGGCTTCCTGATCAGCCTGGCTGAAGCTATTGCCATTGTCATAGTCGTCTTGCTGTTTGCCATGGGTCTGCGTTCCGGTCTGCTAATGGGTGGTATTCTGTTGCTGACCATTCTGGGCACTTTCATCGGTATGAACGTACTGGGCGTCGATTTGCAGCTTATTTCACTCGGGGCATTGATTATTGCCCTGGGGATGCTGGTGGATAATGCCATTGTGGTCACCGAAGGGGTTCTGGTGGGCTTACACAGAGGGCTTTCCCGAATGGAAGCCATCAAGCAGGTGGTGGTTCAGAATCAGTGGCCTTTGCTGGGTGCGACAGTGATTGCCATTATCGCCTTTGCGCCGATTGGTCTGTCACCTGATACCACTGGTGATTTCATGGTTTCCCTGTTTCAGGTACTCTTGTTGTCCCTGATGATCAGCTGGGTTCTGGCTATCACTTTGACACCTTTTTTCTGTCATCTGGTGTTCAAGGAACCGTCTGAGGCGATGGTGGGCAGTGAATCTGATCCCTATAAAGGAGCTCTGTTCTCTTTTTATCGCTGGTTTCTGAACCAAGCCCTGAAGCACAGAATTATTTCTCTGTTACTCACGATGGCCGCTCTGGCAACGGCCATTGTTGGTTTTGGTTATGTTAAGCAGTCTTTCTTTCCACCTTCAAATACGCCGATCTTCTTTGTCGATGTTTGGATGCAGGAAGGCAGTGATATTCGTGCCACTGAAGAAGCCATCAAGCAACTTGAGCAGGATGTTCTGACTTACGAGGGCGTCGTGAATGTCACTTCGGTGATGGGCAGGGGGGCTCAGCGTTTTATTCTGACATATGCTCCGGAAAAGAGTTACAGCAGCTACGGACAGCTGATTATCGAGGTGGATGAAAGGGATCGGATGAAAGCGCTGATTGGTCCCATGGAAGAGGCTATGAACGCCAAATACCCGGGCATTGAATTCAAATTCAAGCTGTTGCAGAACGGTCCTTCACCCGCCGCAAACATAGAAGCAAGGTTCTACGGCTCAGACCCTGTGATACTTCGGGAACTGGGCGCCAAAGCCATGGCCATCATGGAGGAAGAGCCCTCAGCTGCAGACGTGAGGCAGTCCTGGAGAGAGCAGGTTACTATTGCCCGTCCTCAGTTTGATGAAGCGGCAGGCCGCAGAAGCGGTATTTCAAAACAGACGCTGGATGAAGCCCTGCTGGTGAACTTTACCGGCAAGCAGGTGGGTGTGTATCGGGATGGCAGTCATCTGTTGCCGATCATAGCCAGAGCTCCGGAGGAAGAACGCCTGAACGCCAATACGCTGACCGATCTCCAAGTATGGAGTCAGGAGCGTAGCGCGTTTGTACCGGTGGCACAGGTCGTGAGCAGCTTCGAATCGGCTACAGAAAATCCGCTGATTGTGCGACGTAACCTGAAGCGTGTTCTGACGGTCATGGCAGACGCAAGACCCTTCACAGGTGAAACGCCTGAATCGGTTCGATTGAGGCTCAAGGATACAATTGAGTCCATCAGCCTGCCCGAAGGTTACACCCTGGAATGGGGCGGTGAATTCGAAATGTCCAGTGATGCCCAGGGCAGCATCTTTAAGTCATTGCCGATGGGTTACCTGATCATGTTTATTATTACGGTTTTGCTGTTCAGTACAGTTCGGCAGCCACTGGCTATCTGGTTTACCGTACCTCTGGGTGTCATCGGTGTGTCGGCAGGTTTGCTGTTACTGAATATGCCTTTCACATTCACAGCGCTGCTCGGTTTACTGAGTCTTTCAGGCATGTTGATCAAGAATGGCATAGTCCTGGTGGAACAAATCAATATTGAAGAAGAGAAAACCGGCGATCTTGCCAGGTCCATTGTTGATGCTTCTGTCAGCAGGGTACGTCCGGTTTGCATGGCTGCACTGACGACCATGCTGGGTATGATACCGCTGGTGTTTGATGCTTTCTTCAGCTCAATGGCGGTGACCATTATCTTTGGTCTCGGCTTTGCAACCGTTTTGACACTGATCGTACTGCCAGTGACTTATTCACTGCTTTACAGGGTTCGATTCGACGGATAAGGCAATTGCTGACTCAAAGAAAGAGCCGTGATCCCCATGAGCACGGCTCTTTCTTTATAGAGGGTGTTTAGTTTTGAGTTACGACTGGTTCATGAATACTCTGGTCATTTCGAAGGGCGTAGTAATAAAGGTTGTTAAAAACCTCTGGATAATCCACACCGGCAAATTCCAGAATTTCAGCGAGCTGACGTGCAGTGTAACCCTGACTCAGTAAAGTGCTCACGCTGCCCTGAAAATCTTCTTTGGAGGTGATAAATGCCCGATAGTAAGGACGACCGGACACATCGATTAACCCCTGGGCATAAGATGGAATCAATTTCAGCATGGCGCTTTTCAGCAGGTTAGGGTCGATCAGTGTACTGGATTCAATTCTGGTCAGGGATTCTGCCTGATGGCAAGAACGACGTTTGGCGGGATCACTGGAGGGTTGAGGTGTCATTCTTTTGCAGGCCTTAATCTGCTGTTCGAGTTTGGGCATGATTTCAGTGGACTCCAGGGTAGGCGTAATCTGTCCTGACAGGCTTTTCTGACTCCACTCGGCCAGTTTGTCCTGCATGCCACTTTTAATACTCAGGAGTGTCTCGGGTCCAAAACCCTCACGTCCCAGTCTCATCATCCACTGTGCCAACAGTGCCTCATTAATTTTTTCAACGGTATGACCTGGCTTTGCCAGCATCTCTTGCAGATAAGAAAGGTAGAGGCTTCTGATTTGAAAACGATAGCCTTCTGTCACCATCCCGCTGGGGCTGTTCAAATAAGCATCAGCCATCATTCCATAGCGCACTGCAGCAGAAACCAGTGGCAGGGGAGATTTATCAGTGAGTTCGGGTTGAGTGGCAGATTCAACAGTCAGTTCAGCCTTTATGGGGTCAACCGGTTTGATGGTTTTTTGGTTGGCTTGCATGACAGGAGATAGAACCAGGAAGAGGGGAAACAGATAGTTTTTATTCATCAGGTCATCCAGTGATCAGTTGCAGGGAAGCGCTAGATTTGTATCGGCAGAAATGGATGGGGATGAGGCTGTTGAAAGAGGTTTTTTTTATTATTTTTTGCGTAAGAAGTGAACGATCTATTGTTTTGTTGGTCTACGCTGTATCAGGGTTTTTATAGAGTGTTCAGATTAAATTATGTTATTTATGTTATTAAGAAATAGTCATCGAATAGTCGGTCTGTCATTACTGTCAATGACGCTGTTACAGGTAGGCTGTGCAGGTAGGGATGCACATCCGGTTGCTGTACGACAGTATGGAGATATCAATCGCTCCTGTGCGGCTCTGGAAAGCGAAATAGTCTTTATCGAAGAGGAAATCAGAAGGCTGATCCCCAAGACTGACAAAACCGGTAAAAACGTAGCCTTGGGTGTGGCCGGTGCGTTTCTTTTGGTTCCCTGGTTCTTTATGGATCTCAGTCAGGCAGAGCAGATTGAAATTGATGCCTTTCGTCAACGTTACAATTACCTGCTAGGTCTGGCACAGGATAAAAACTGTACCAGTAATTCAAGAGTGCCCATTCCTGAATTCAGCAATCCCGGTGCAACCCAATAGCAAAAGCCATCCCAGTAACAACCGAGAATGCAGATTCATCGAGCGATGTATCTGCAAGAGCCGGGAAAGATACCCATCGACCCGATGAAGTGACAGCAGGAAATGATGAAAAAATCTGGAGAAAAAACAGGGTCATGATCAGGGGAGCCGGGAACGATTTCCCGGACCCCTCTGACTGAAGCTCGAAAATGTGGATGTTGTTCATCCAGTCAGCTTAACAATCAGAACCACCCATGTGCCTGCAAAGCATAGATTTCATCACTGTCATATCGGGTATTGAAATGGAATGACCTATCTGTTTCTGTCAGGTTTGTCGAATCAATCAGACAGTGTTTCTCGTAAGATTTTGATTGCGGGGTTTTCCACTGGCCTTTCCCTTTCCAGCAGCATTTCCACCATTGCGTTCGGTAGCAAAATTGACTCGAAGGGGCCTACCATTCAATTCTTCACCATCCATAGCTAAAGCAGATTGAGCATCATCACTTTCTGCAAAAGTAATAAAGGCAAAACCTCTGGAGCGGCCGGTTTCCCTGTCGGTAATCACGCGAATTTCATCGATCTCACCAAATTGTTCGAAAGCTTGCTGAAGGTCACTTTCATCACTGCTGAAAGGAAGGTTACCTATAAACAGTTTATTCTGTTGCATGGTAAATAGGTCTCCAATTTTCCAAGGCTACTGTAACCCGGAATCGAGACACACAGCTTGGCTCGAACAAGGCATTGGGCAGCGTCGTTATTTAAATTCAGGATGACATCAAAGGGCTATTCAGCGGAAACCCGGCAGAAACATTTTGATCTCTCTTGTTATTATGAAGGGAGGGGCTAATGGCCTCTGGGCACATGGTTTCCCGAATCATATCCTGAATATTCTGGTTCTCGTGAACGGAGCACTCAGTGCAGCCAGACAGTCAATATTCTGACGTCGTGAGTATCATTATTATCATGGCCTGTCAGCCAAGCCATGCAACCAGATTATAACCTCATTGCTTTATGTCAAGTATGAAGTTGAAACGGATCATATTTAGAGACATTACAGAAGGTAAAGCTGCAAGGCTCAATAGCTTGATATCGAAAGATACTCTCTGCCGGGGATTTTTATATAGCAGCAACCCCTGAAAATCATGTGATCCTGATTTTTTTCTTAGCTTTCTGTTGTGTTATCTTCCACGAAGGGTGGCACAAGAACCGAGACCAGCAGTGTCAACGGAAGCCCAATGAGCATTGGGCAGTTAATGAATCGGGACATTTCGGGGCTCATATTGATGAAAAAACTGGTACTCAATGGATCAGCCAAAAACCGGGGGCGTATCCATGGTGAGCAGATGCGCGATGAAATCAGCGAAGTGCTGGATTACTACCGGTCACGTTTTCTTAAAGACAGGGAACGTTTACAGTCTCATCTTGATCTGCTGATGCAGAAAGTTCTGTCATTCAGACCTCACTATAAAGAGGAGATGGATGCTATTGCCGCAGCCGCAGGCGTTGAACCTTTTTGGATTTATTGCATTAACGCCCGCAGTGAGCTTATGTCCTCTCCCATTGAGTGTTCTTCTGTCGCTTTCCCAAGGCAGGGGCTGATAGGGCAAAACTGGGACTGGGCTGAAGCACTGGCAGGCAAGTTGGCCCTGGCAGATGTTGAACTCGAAAACGGTCATCGATTTCTAACCATGACCGAGCCGGGTATGTTGGCCAAAATCGGAATGAACTCTGCGGGGCTGGGTGTTTGTCTGAATATTCTGCCAGCCACTCGAAAACTGACCGGCTTACCTGTTCACTTTTTACTGAGAGCATTGCTGGAATCTCAAAACCTTCAGGAAGCCCGTTCCCTGATTGAGACTCACGGGGCAGGCAAGGCCAGTCATATTATGGTAGCGGATAAAAATGAAACCATAGCGGTAGAGCTGGCACCTGATCAGCCCTGGTTTCAATCCACTGAACAGGATACTTATCTACATACCAATCATTACCTCCAGTCGGGCCAGGCCCAGCCAACTTCATCAAGGCCGTGTACTGAGACCCGGCTCAAACGGTTACAGGATGCGTTACTGTATAATCCTCAATTAAACCTTAAGACTATGCTGCAAATGCTTGATAATAATGAAAAACCTTTTCCGGTTCTCAGGTCCTACAGTTATCATGAGCTGACCGGAAATGCGGGAACTCTGGTGACCCTGATGATGGATCTTGGTAAACGACAAATGTTGTTGAGAGAGGGCCATGACCCTGAGCAGGGGTTTGAGAGTTTCCGCTTGGCGTAATATTCAATGCTGGGACCCTGTGTTGGTTGCATGGTATCTTGAAATAAACCGTGAGCTGCTCTGCGCGCAGAGCAACTATTGATCAGACTGTCAGGAGATTAAACGGGAGTCGAATGTCCGAAAAGATCACCGAGAAGCGTAAGCGAGCCGCAAAAGAAAAGCCGATGCTCAAAGCCATAACGGGCATTCGTGATGCGGACTCTGGCGCAGGGACTGAAGAAGCCAGTGCTCTGGTGCTGAGACTAAGAGAAGCGGGTATGTTATTCCTGCTGGTGCTGGCTGCTTTTACCGCATTGGCGCTGTTTTCTTACAGCCCTACTGATCCCGGCTGGAGCTACGTGGGCCATGAAGGAGAAGTGGCAAACAGCACAGGCAGAGCGGGAGCCTGGTTCAGTGATGTTCTGTTTTCCCTGTTTGGTGTATTTGCCTGGTGGATACCGGTTCTGCTGGTCATCAAAACGGTGCTGGTTTTTCAATATCGATACAGTGCCTGGCGCTGGCAACCCGGCTGGTTTGTTATGCGCTCACTGGGATTGCTGCTGGCTCTGGCTACAGGGGCAGCACTGGCTGCTATTCATCTGGAAAGAGTGGGCAGAGGCTTGCCTGCCCAGAGCGGTGGTATTATCGGTCGCATGATCATGGAGCAGTCACTGCCTGCTTTTAATCTGATCGGCAGCACATTGATTTTGCTGGCTATTTTTCTGGTGGGATTCACTTTATACACCCATCTGTCATGGTTTCAGGTTCTGGATGCAACCGGGCGGTTATCAAAGATAACTTTTGCCAGAATCGGCAAGGGTATTATCCGGTTGGTTGAAATCATCCAGGCTCGCATCGCTGATTGGAAAGAGCAGCGTGAAAGGGATCGTGAAGCCTTTCAAGCCGCTCAGCCTGAGCCTGTTGAGGAGCCTGTCGACTTTGCTCCAAGGCAGCGTCGGGAGGAGCCTGTAGTGGTTCTCCCGGCTCCTGAGCCCGAATCAAAAGCTACCAGACTCGGCAAAATTGCCGTGCCCGGGAAAAGCCCTTTTGCTGATATAGAAGACGCCATTGAAATACCGCCGGAAGGTGAACTACCCGGCGTGGGCTTGCTCGATAAAATCAACGATCATGGCAACGGTGTTAACCAGGAAGAGCTGGACATTGTCTCCCGACTGCTGGAAGCCAAGCTGGCAGACTTTGGTGTTAAAGCTGAAGTGGTCGCTGTGCATCCGGGTCCGGTGATTACCCGTTATGAGATTCAGCCTGCGCCTGGAGTCAAGGCCAGCAAGATTTCCAATCTGGCCAGGGATCTTGCCCGTTCTCTGGCCGTGGTCAGTGTCCGGGTGGTTGAAGTCATACCCGGCAAGTCAGTGATGGGCATCGAAATTCCCAACGACGACCGGGAAACGGTGTTCTTTGCAGAGTTGATTGCATCCAGAGCTTATGAAAAAGCCGCATCCCCACTCAGTCTGGCACTCGGACATGATATTGCCGGTCAGCCGGTGGTGGTGGACCTGGCAAAAATGCCTCACCTGCTGGTGGCAGGTACTACCGGTTCCGGTAAGTCGGTTGGCGTTAATGCCATGCTGCTCTCCATGCTCTTTAAGTCCGGGCCGGAAGACGTTCGTCTGATTATGATTGACCCGAAAATGCTGGAGCTGTCCATTTACGACGGCATTCCTCATTTGCTATCTCCCGTCGTGACGGACATGAAAGAAGCCGCCAACGCCCTGCGCTGGTGTGTGGCGGAAATGGAGCGTCGCTACAAGCTGATGGCGGCTCTGGGGGTAAGGAATATTGCTGGCTACAACAAAAAGGTCAAAGATGCGGAGGCTGCGGGTGAGCCTCTGCGTGATCCATTCCACGAAGCCATGACCCTCGGTGATCTGGCCCCTGAGCTTGAAACATTGCCTTTCATTGTCGTGGTGGTGGATGAGTTTGCCGACATGATGATGATTGTCGGTAAGAAAGTCGAAGAACTGATTGCCCGGATTGCCCAGAAAGCCCGTGCGGCGGGTATCCATTTGATACTGGCAACTCAGCGTCCTTCGGTGGATGTCATTACCGGCCTGATCAAGGCAAATGTTCCGACTCGCATCAGTTTCCAGGTGTCCAGTAAAATTGACTCCCGCACCATCATTGATCAGGGTGGGGCAGAACAATTGCTGGGTCATGGCGACATGCTCTACCTGCCACCAGGCACCAGTGTTCCTATTCGTGTTCACGGTGCTTTTGTCAGCGATGATGAAGTGCACCGGGTGGTAGCCGACTGGAAGAAACGGGGCAAGCCTGATTATGTGGAAGCCGTTCTCAGTGGTGCCGATACGGCTTCCGACGGCAGTGCTTTCAGTGGTGGACTGGATGAAGATTCAGAGCAGGATGCCCTGTATGATGAAGCGGTCGCTTTTGTGACTGAAAGCCGCAGAGCGTCAATTTCGTCAGTGCAGCGTAAATTAAAGATCGGTTATAACCGCGCTGCGCGTATCATAGAGACTATGGAAACGGCCGGTGTGGTGAGTCCGGCAGGTCATAATGGTAATCGTGAGGTGATCGCACCACCTCCCGTGAAGGGTTGAAGTTGAGTGTTTAATAAAATTTCCCAGGTGGTTGTAATGACCGCTGTTTTCAGTGTCTCAACGCAGGTCATGGCTGCCGCGCTGGAAAATGTTTCAGCCACCACCCTGAAGGTTCAACCTGTCAAGAAGCTGGATGTCAGCAAGGGTCTGAACGATGAGAAAGCCTCTCTGGCTCTTTCGGAAAAACTGCAGTCCCTGAAAAGTCTGACCGCTCATTTCCAACAGCAAGCGGTCTCTTCCGATGGTCGTACCAAGACAGAGTCCGGTGAGATGCAAATGAAACGCCCTGATCTTTTTCGTTGGCTAACCAGGGAGCCTTTTGAACAGGAGATCGTTGCCCATGGCAATAAAGTCTGGATGGTAGACCGTGAACTCCAGCAGGTGATTATCCAGAAGCAGGATGCCCGCACGGCCAATACGCCAGCAAAACTGCTGACAGGAAATGCCCGTGAGATGCTGAAACAGTACAACGTTTCTGTTTACAGCAAGGATCGCAATGAGAGATACACTCTGACACCCAAAGAGGACTCAGACCTGTTTGAGAAGCTGGATATTGATTTTCGCCATGGGATGTTAACCGCTATTGAGCTGTCTGATTCTCTGGGTGGCAAGCGCAGAATCCTGTTCTCAGGGGTTAAGGAAAACACTCAGTTGAATGACAGCCTGTTCGAGGTAAAACCTCCCAAAGGTTTTGATGTGATTGATGAGACCCGGGGTTAAGTGTGTATTCTGCCGGTTTGTTTGACGACGATTCATCCCGATATGAGCCCCTTGCCGCGCGCATGAGGCCCCGCAACCTGGATGAGTACTTGGGGCAGGAGCATGTTCTGGCCAGAGGCAAACCTCTGCGTGAAGCTTTGCAGCAGGGTGCCATTCACTCCATGATTTTCTGGGGGCCACCAGGAGTCGGGAAAACAACCCTGGCCCGGTTGGTTGCCGGTGTCTGTGATGCCCACTTTGAAACACTGTCTGCGGTGCTCTCTGGTGTCAAAGACATTCGGGCTGCGGTTGCCAGAGCCCGGGATGAGCAGATGACCCGTCAGCGAAAAACCATTTTGTTTGTGGATGAGGTGCATCGTTTTAACAAGTCCCAGCAGGACGCTTTTTTGCCCCATATTGAAGATGGCACTATCACATTTATCGGTGCTACTACCGAGAATCCTTCCTTTGAGTTGAACAACGCCTTGCTCTCCAGGGCCCGGGTTTATGTATTAAAACCGCTGACAGACGATGCGCTCAGAGAAGTGCTCCATCAGGCTCTGTCTGACGAACGGGGTTTTAAGGGCAGTCCTGTTTCACTGGAGCCTGAAGCTGAAGATATTCTGATTCGTTATGGCGATGGCGATGCCAGACGGGTTCTGAATACTCTGGAAGTAGCGGCAGATCTCAGTGAGGATGGCCGGATTAAAGCGGCAACGGTGACCGAGATTCTCGCCGACAGTGGCCGACGCTTCGATAAGGGCGGTGACGCATTTTACGATCAGATATCAGCCTTTCATAAATCCGTAAGAGGTTCTGATCCCGATGCCGCACTTTACTGGGCTGCCAGAATGGTGGATGGTGGCGCTGATCCACTCTATATCATTCGCAGACTGGTAGCGATTGCCAGTGAAGATATTGGCAATGCTGACCCAAGAGCGCTGGAGATGACCATGAATGCCTGGCAGGCTTATGAGCGGCTGGGCAGTCCGGAAGGGTTGCTGGCTCTGGCCCATGCCACGGTTTATTGTGCTTGTGCGCCCAAGAGTAACGCTGTCTATCTGGCCTGGAAGGCGGCGATGGCCGATGTCAAAGGAAACCCTTCCTTTGACGTTCCGAACCATCTCAGAAATGCTCCCACCCAGCTGATGGGATCCCTGGGCTACGGTTCTGAATACCGCTATGCCCATGACGAGCCCAACGCCTATGCAGCCGGTGAATGCTATTTTCCAGAGAATATGGAGGCCCGAAAGTACTACCAGCCCAATGATCGTGGGCTGGAAATCAAGATTCGGGAGAAGCTCGAGAAACTGGCGCAATGGGATCAGCAGAGTCCTGTTCGCCGACGCCAGGAAGACTGATCCATACTGGTTCTCGTGACAACTGAAAGATAGCCAGCATGGGTTCCGAAACCTCACACATGATGAAGGTATTCTGCAAGCGCAAAGTTTCCCCGGGTATTTAAAATGAAGTTCTGGATATTCCTGTCCAGCCTGCTGATGTCAGGCATAACCGTTGCCGGTGACTATCGCACCTGCTCAATCAGTCATGGTCAGATCAGCCAATGTGGTGGCAAGTATACCGGCGCAGCGGTGATTAAAAATAATGGCGCCTACCGTCAGTGTGAAATCACTCAGGGAAGGGTTTCTGGTTGTGACCGTAAATACAGCGGGTCGGCTGTTGTTCCGGATAAGGGCATTTACCGCCAATGTAAAATCACCACAGGGTCTGTTTCTTTCTGTAGTGTCAGGTTCAATGGGACGCTACCGGTATACAGAAGATAATACTCAAATCGCCTGAAAAACCATGATCGCCGCCGGATAGTCTGGCAGCTCTTTCACTATCTGGTGATCCAGCAGGTGCCACCGGGCCTGCTCACCGATTTCACAAAGCTGCGCAATACTCTCCGGGAAGTCGAACTGGCTGACGTGATCCAGAACAAGGTTCTGCCAGTCACCCTGAAGTTCCGAAATACTTTTGAAGTACTGGCCAACTTTTTCAATGTATTGATCCCGGCTCTGTTGATCAAGCCTGATGGCATCAATCATCACAAACAGGCTGTTGGGTTCTGCCTTGTTCCTGAGTTCCGAGAAAAGCGCCTGTTTTTCCGACAGGGAGCCATGATGAATGGCGAAACTGCTGAAGATCAGGTTATATGAGCCCTTAACTGGCAGGGGGTCGAAAATATTACTGAGAAAGAACTGTGAATCAACACCGGTTTTTTGCATGTTCTGTTTGGCCATGGCTAAAACAGATTCAGCAAGATCGACTGCCGTGTAAGAGGTTAGCGATAGCTCTCTGGTCATCTCTGCTGCCAGTGACGCATCGCCACAACCAAGATCGAGCAGATCTACTTTTTGATCGCCATAGTGCTGCATGAGTTTACTGGTAGCAAGACGCACCAGCTGCTGATGGCCCATAACATTGTTATCGACCAGCCAGCGGTAGCACTGCCACTGTTCATTGAAAATATCGACTTCTGAACGATGTTTCATCGGCTTACCGGGGTGTACTCTGATGATGGAATGAAAGACGGGACGCCCACTGTTATTGAAGCAGGTCAGAGATATCTGTCCAGTCGGCTGACTTGTTTGTCCCACTGCCAATGCCAGGGAGCTCGCGGAATCTGGAAAACATGGAATAAGGTGCTCTTCCGCTGCAAATCAGAGCATCAGGCGCTGGTCGAGATCAACCCTGAAGCTCATGGTCGTCGATGACATCGATCATATAGAGCACATAAGAACCGCGTTGGCGGTTCAAGCTGCAACAGTGAGTTTAACGCCCAGTGATTTCAGCAGGCGGTGAACCGTATCCCAACGGGGCTGCACCCTGCCATTGAAGGTTTTGTAAAGGCTCTCCCGGCTCAGCCCGGTTTGCCTGGCCAATTGAGCGACCCCCTTTTTCTTAACCACGTCACCCAGGGCCAGCACGAAAACAGCTGGGTCGTCGTCCAGATAAGCTTCAGCCAGAAAGTGTGCAATCTCGTCATCGGTTTCCAGCATTTCCACAGGGTTAAAAGGTTCAAGTTTCAGTGCCATCGTCATCCCTCATTTGTTCTATCAATGTGTGGGCTTTGAGAATATCCCGCTTTTGGCTGCTTTTTTGGCGAACCGTTCTGGCAGTTCAATTGAAGCAGGTCAGAGATATCTGTCCAGTCGGCTGACTTGTTTGTCCCACTGCCAATGCCGGGGAGCCCGTGTTATCTTGGCACAGATCAAACACTATTAGTCTGGTCACGCCTGACGTAGCAAAAGCTGCTGGGGCAGAACTGTGACCAGAAAACAAACAGGAATTATGATGCAAGCTACACACTGGATAGCCGTCGCTGCGGGTGGTGCACTGGGAGCCCTTCTCAGAGCATTTGTCTATGAGCTGTTTGTTCTGACCCGTAATCCTCATCTGCATCATTTTCCAACGCTGACGGTTAACCTGGTGGGATCAGTTATCATGGGGGTTTGCTGGTACCTGCTGACAGAAAAAGCCATGTTATCACCCACCTGGAAGGTCTTTGTGATGACCGGTTTTCTGGGCGCACTGACCACTTTCTCAACCTTCTCGCTGGATCTGATGAGATTGCTTCAATCCGATCAGCTTCTGACTGCCCTGGCCTATGGGTTTGGCAGTGTTCTTGTTTGCCTGCTGGGAACCTGGCTGGGTTATCAGGGGGTCCGCTGGGCGCTTTAGAACCTGGATACAGGCTCAACCGTTTATCGCTATTTCTGTACCTGCCATTAGATTGTCCTATGCTTCCGGGGTTTGTTAAGGAAAATATTCTTTAAAGAAAAGGAGGTATAGGATGTATCTTTTTCGAATAATTAGTTCCGTTTTTGTCAGTCTTGTGTTGGTTGCTTCCTGTTGGGGCAGTGTTGATTCACCTGAGCAGAAAGCGCTCAGGTACGCCCGGGAAAATCTCAACAGACTCTATTTTGACTACGTCTTTGCAGAAGAAAACGAGAAGCTGTTAAAAGCCATCATGGTTTCTGTAAGGCGACTCTATGACCACTATGAGCTGGATCATTGGCTGGAAGGCCACCCTGCAACAGGCAATCAGACCGAAGCCCGACAGCAGCTTCTCACCGGGCTGGTCCAGCAGGCAACCCGGCATACTATCGCAAAAATCAATGGTGACGAGGAGCTGGATGGCAGTGATCGTTCCATGTTTCATCTCCTGCAGGCAGTCAGCAATGCGCCATCCATGCGGGAATCCCCGGATGTTGCTCACTGGTTCCACACCCGGCCATTGCTGCTTCAGGGGGTTCTGGCGGAAGATCGCATGGATTCCATGGAAAGCCTGATTCAGGAGGCTGTGCAAAACAGTTTCAGAGAATTCCCGTCCAACCAGCTTTCCCGGGAGCAATTAGCTCAGCAAATCGGTTTTGTTCTCCTGGAAATGCAGGAGCGTTTTCTGCGTGGCAAGGTGCTTCGTTCTCTAAGCCACAAGGTAGATCGGCAAAAGCAGAACCCGAAGATTGCCAGAGACCCGGCATTTAGCATTTACCTGTCCCTGCTGACTAAAACCTTTAACAACCATCCCACCCTCTGGCATACAGACAGTAAACGTCGTGAGTATCAGGAAAATCTCTCCGCGCTGTTTATGAAAGCCACAGATCGTGAGGATTATGGTCATGAGTGGTACCAGCAGATCCGCAGGATTCTGGCTGTTGAAAAGATGGTGCCTGTTACACCACCACCGCCGCCGCCCGGTCAGAATCCGGGCAGCCATCACAATCGGCATGAAAGTAATGGGGATGCCTGGTATCAACCCACTGTGTTAAAAGCAGCGCTTGGGATGGGGGTTATGCTTGGCGTGTTGTCCTGCGCTGCGGTTTACATGGCGATCTTCGAATATGAAACAGAATCGGGTATCGACAAACCCGGGCGGAAAGGTCCGCAGGGAAGGAACTTGAGACCTACCAGTGCGGAAAGGAACCGGCTCAATTACATGCAGTCTCCGCAGCCAAGGCTATACAGCTATTCGTGGGAAGAAGGCTATATCTGGGCAGAAGAAGAGGAAAGACGCCTAAGACACCTAAGAAGTCAGCAGGAAGAAGCCTATATCTGGGCAGAAGAAGAGGAAAGACGCCTAAGACACCTAAGAAGTCAGCAGGAAGAAGCCTACAGACAAGACACTCATTTTTGGGAAGAAAGCAATATCTGGGCAGAAGAAGAGCAAAGACGCCTGAGAAGACAGGAGGAAGAGGCTAAAAGACAAGCCACTCAATCAACTCATCATCAAGACGGGTTAGGGGAGGCATTCGGCTCCATTTTCAGTCCTTCAGGCAGCGGTAATGGCGGCAGTGGTTATGACATCTTTGGTGGTTATGGCAGCTCTGGTGGTTATGGCAGCTTTGGTGGTTATGACAGCTTTGGTACACCCTCTACTGAACAAGTTCAAAGTCGGGATGCGGTCTGGGACTGAAGTCATGTATCTGTTTGATTCTACGTCTGTGTGCCCGGCATTGTTCCTGTCTGCCTGTCGGCAGCCTGTCTGGGTTATCAGGGTATCCGGCCACTCTTTAAACCGAACGCAGCCTGAGCCAATAATTTTTTCAGAACCTGCCAGACGCATGTCCTATGCTTTCTGAATTTGTCAGGGCGCAGGGGTGCCAGATGTTTTTTTTTTCGCGGTGTGTGGTCCGTGTTTTTCAGTCTGATGCTGGTAGCTTCCTGTTGGGGCAGTGTTGATTCACCCCAGGAGAAAGCTGCCAGGAATTTCCGGAACAATATCAACAGACTCTATTTCGATTACGTCTTTGCAGAAGAAAATGAGAGGCTGTTAAAAGCCATCATGGTATCAGTGCGGCGTATCTATGACCGCGATGAGTTGTATAAGAGGCTGGAAGGTCAGTCTGCACTTGGCCATCAGACAGAAGCCCGACAGCAGCTACTCACCCAACTGGTTCAACAGGCCACCCGCCATGCTATTGCGAAAATCAATGGTAACGATGACACGGATGACAGTTATCTTCCCATGTTTCATATTTTGCAGGCACTGAGCAATGCGCCATCCATGCAGGAATCCCTGGACGTTGCTCATTGGTTCCAGACCAGGCCGCTGATGCTTAAGGGGGTTCTGGCTGAAGATCGTATGGACTCCATGGAGAGCCTGATTCAGGAGGCTGTGCAGAACAGTTTCAAAGAATTCCCGTCTGACCCGCTGACCCGGGAACAGTTAGCCCTGCAACTCGGCTTTATTCTGGTTGAAATGCAGGAGCTGTTTCTCCGGGGTAAGGCGCTTCGTTTACTCAGTTACAAGGTAGACAAGCAAAAAAAGAACCCGCAGATTGCCAGAGACCCTGCATTTACAATTTACCTGACCCTGCTGACGGAAGCCTTTAACAAGCAACCCACCCTTTGGTATACCGACAGCAAACGTCGTGATTATCAGGAAGACCTCTCCGCCCTGTTTATGAAAGCCGCTGATCGAGAAGGTTATGGCAATGAATGGTACCAGCAGATTCGCAGGATTCTCGATGGTGAAAAGCCAGTGCCTGTCACCCGACCACCGCCCGCCCGGAAACCGCACAGGCATTACTACCGGGATGATGATGATGAGTGGGAAGGCTGGTTTGAACTCACTCCCTTTAGAGTGGTGCTTGGGATGAGTGTAATGTTTGGCGCATTTGTTACCACCATGGTCTGTCTGGGAATGTCTGAACATGAAGCTGAGCAGGGCAGGCAGGAGCGGCGGCAGGAGGAGGATCTGCAAAGGAAATTGGGCAAAACACTCAACAAACCCGGGCGGGAAGATCCGCAGGGAAGGGACTGGAAACCCAACGAAACTGACAGGAAGGAAGTCAAAGAAGCTACGGAAGGCTTTGAAGAAAAGATCATAAAAAATGTACTGATCCAGGCCGGGGTTCTGAATCCCCTTTTCTGTAACATGGATATAGCTGATATCTACATGCAGATATCGCTGACAGAGCTTTACAGCTATTTGAGAAAAGAACGCTATATCTGGACAGAAGAAGATGAAATTCGCCGACAAAGGGAGCAGGAAGAATATAAAGAACGCCACAGAAAAGAGCGGGAACAGGCTAATGAAAGAGCCTGGACGCCCTCATACACTGAAACAACCTCGCAACAAAACGGGTCGGAGTCTTCATCGAGCTTCACTTATAATTTTCTAAGCAGCGATGACGACAGTGGTTATGTCAGCTTTGGTACTGCCACTGCTACTGAGGTTCAGGGACGGGATGCGGACTGGAATTGAGGTCATTTATGTGCCTGATGACTCGTTCCCAGGCTCCAGAGGGTTTTGCGACACCCTCCTTCGAGGGTGTCGCAAAACTCCAACAACTCGTTCCCATGCTCTGAGGTCGTCATTCCCGCGAAGGCGGGAATCCAGCGCCAACGGTGGATCTCTGTCTTCTCGGGGATGACAAGGCCAGGGGGGCACCGGGCAGTATGGTTCTGGTGGTGAGTCAGTGTGGATTCCCGCCTTCGCGGGAATGACGAGAATGAAGCCGGGAATGACGGGAGTCAAGTCGTTCCCAGGCTCCAGAGGGTTTTGCGACACCCTCCTTCGAGGGTGTCGCAAAACTCCAACAACTCGTTCCCATGCTCTGAGGTCGTCATTCCCGCGAAGGCGGGAATCCAGCGCCAACGGTGGATCTCTGTCTTCTCGGGGATGACAAGGCCAGGGGGGCACCGGGCAGTATGGTTCTGGTGGTGAGTCAGTGTGGATTCCCGCCTTCGCGGGAATGACGAGAATGAAGCCGGGAATGACGGGAGTCAAGTCGTTCCCAGGCTCCAGAGGGTTTTGCGACACCCACCTTCGAGGGTGTCGCAAAACTCTGGTTCCCATGCTTTCAGGCCCTGTGGGTCCCAGCGTGGGAACGAGTTGTTGGAGTTTATTCTAGTGACTTTCTTCTCACCCACCAGTTGATTGTCCTATGCTTTTTGAATTTGTTAGGGAATAGGGTAGTAGATGCTTCTTTTTCGTAGTTTATAGTGGTGGAAATGCAGGAGCTTTTTCTCCGTGGTAAGGCGCTCCGTTCTCTTAGCCAGGGCACCCGTTTCGTTAAACAATTTCCACAATTAAATGTTCTGCCCTGAATTCATTGGTTTTTTCTCTGCAGCTGCCATTTCCTTGTCCTATGCTTCCTGAATTTGCCAAGGCACAGGGGTGTTGGATGCTTCTTTTTCGTGGTTCTTTGCTTTTGTTTCTCAGTCTGATAGCGGCGGCTTCCAGCTGGAGCAGTGTTGAGTCAATCGCACAGAAAGCCAAGAGGAATGCCGAGAAGAATCTCAACAATATCTATTTTAATTATGTCTTTGCCAAAGAAAATGAGAGGCTGTTAAAAGCCATGATGGTTTCTGTTCGGCGAATCTATGACCTTTATGAGCCGAATCAGTGGCCGCAAGACCTCTTGGCTCCAGACAATCAAAAAGAAGCTCGACAGCAGTTTCTTACCAGACTCGTTCAGAAGGCTGCCCGCCATACAATTGCGAAAGTTAACGATGAATTGGACAGTGACCCGGACCGTCCCATGTTTCATCTCCTGCAGGCATTCAACAGTGCTCCCGTCATGAAGGAGTCTCAGGATGTCGTTCACTGGTCTCAAACCTATCCGGTCATGCTTCAGGGGGTGTTGGCTGAAGATCGTCTGGACTCCATGGAGAGTCTGATTGAGGAGGCTGTGCAGAACAGCTTCAGAGAATTTCCCTCCAACCCGCTTTCCCCGGAGCAGTTAGCCCGGCAACTCGGTTTTATTCTGCTGGAAATGCAGGAGCTTTTTCTCCGTGGCAGGGCGCTTCGTTTGCTTAGCTTTAAGGTAGACAAGCAAAAACAGAACCCGCAGATTGCCAGAGACCCTGCATTTAACATATACCTGAACCTGCTGACTGAAGACTTTAATAATCATCCCACCCTCTGGCATATATACAGCAAACCTCGTGACTATCAGGAAAACCTCTCCGCCCTGTTCATGGAAGCCGCTGACCGTCAGGATTATGGTATTGAGTGGTATCAGCAGGTTCGCAGAATTCTGGATGGTGAAAAGCTGGTCAGTAAAAAGCAGGTCATTGAAAAGCCGATCAGGCAAAACCTCCAGGATGACAATAACTGGGAACGCTGGTTTAAAATTGGGGTGATCGCTTCGGCAAGCGTCATGGTCATCGGCATGCTGGCCTCTTTGGTGGTCGATCAATATCAAACGAAATGGCGAAGGTTGGAACGGCAGCAGGAGAAAAAGCTGCAAAAGAAGCTGGGCAGAGCACTCAACAAGCCCTGGCGGAAAGATCCGAAAGGAAGGGACTGGACACCTAGCAGAAGGGACAGGAAGCAGGTAAGAGATATCATCGAAGGCTTTGATCGAAAGATTTGGGAAAAAGTCATGATCAGAGCCGGGGTTCTGGATCCCCATTTCTGTGACATGGATCTGGATGATCTCTATATGCAGTGGTCGCTGACAGAGCTTTATGGCCATTTGAGACAAGAACAATATATCTGGACAAGAGAAGATACAATACGTCATGAACGTGAGCAGGAAGAAGCGGCTGAAAGGGCCAGAGCAGCCAGCTGCACCGCAACATCCCATCAACAAAACGAGTGGAATAACTCATTCTTATCCAATTCCGGCTTCAGTTGGGATTCTTCAGACGACGATGATGGTTTTGGCTTTTCCAGCTGGGATACACCGACCACTCTTTTTGTTCAGGGGCTGGAGGCTAGCTGGGATTGATTATCTAAAGCTTTGTCAGCTGATTCATTTCTGTAAACAATTTCCGCATTAAAGGTTCTGGCCATGAATTCATTGTTTTTATTCTGCAGCGGCCAGTTGCTTGTCCTATGCTTTCTTTATTTGCCAGGTGACAGGGAGGTCAGATGTTTTTTCTTCGTGGCTTATTGTTTGTCTTTCTCAGCTTGCTGCTGGTGGCTTCCTGTTGGGGCAGTGCTGAGTCACCGGAGCAGAAAGCCGCCAGGAATGTCCGGGATAATCTGAACAGTCTCTATTTTGATTACGTGTTTGCCGAAGAAAATGAGAAGCTGTTAAAAGCCATCATGGTTTCGGTTCGGCAAGTTTATGATAGCTATGAGCAGGATCAGGGGGCGCAAGACCGCTCTTTCCCGGGCAGTCAGACAGAAACCCGACAGCAGTTTCTGACCAGACTGGTCCAGCAGGCTGTCCGGCATACTATTTCGAAAGTCACCGGTAGCGATAGCCCGGACCACCCTATGTTTCATCTTCTGCTCAACAAGGCACCTGGCATGGAGGAATCCCCGGATGTTGCTCGTTGGTATCGAACGCGGCCTGTGTTGCTTCAGGGGGTTTCGGCTGAAGACCGAACGGACTCAATAGAGAGCCTGATTGAAGAGGCAGTGCAGAACAGTTTCAGAGAATTTCCGTCCAACCCGCTTTCTCAGGAAAAGCTATCCCGGCAGCTCGGTTTTATTCTGGTAGAAATGCAAGAGCTTTTTCTCCGTGGCAAGGCGCTTCGTCATCTTGGCTACAGGGTCGATGAGCAAAAACAAGACCCGGAGATTGCCAGAGACCCAGCCTTTGTTCTTTACGTTTCCTCTTTGACTGAACTGTTTAACAACCATCCCACCCTCTGGCATACAGACAGTGAACGCCGTCAGTATCAAAAAGATCTTTCCGCCCTGTTTATGGAAGCCGCGGGTCGTGAAGATTACGGCATTGAGTGGTACCAGCAGGTTCGCAGAGTTCTGGAGGGTAATAAGCCGGTCACGTATCACCCCGGAGTACAGGATGCAGCAAACGACGAAAGCCAAAGTAAAAAGCAGGTCACGTACCACCCCCGAAGTCCCTATGATCTCGAGTATCTCAATTATAAAGCACTGCTCCTTCCATGCGCCTTGTTCGGAGGGTTTTTAATTGGCGTGATGAGTGTTGTCATTGCGGATGGCCAGATGCTATCACAAAATGAGCAATGGGCATGGGAGAGTCAACAGGCGGGGGAGTTGCAAAGAAAGTTAGGCAAAGCACTGGACAAACCCTGGCGAGAAGATTGGGATGTAAGGGACTGGGAACCTGACAGCAGAGACAGGGAAAAGGTCAGAGAGATTATGAAAGGCTTTGATAGAAGAATTACGGAAAAGTTACTGATCAGGGCCGGGGCTCTGGATCCCTATTCCTGTAACATGGGTATGACTAATCTTCACATGCAGATATCGCTGTTAAAGCTATACGCTCATTTGTGGGAACACAATTATATCTTGACAAAAGAAGTCAAAAGACGCTGGGAGATGGAGCAGGAAGAGGCTGAAGAAGGGGTCCGAACAACCACCTGCACCGGAACTACCCATCGACGCAAAGAGCAGAGTAGTTCTTCAAGCCAGCAAAGAGAAAGGGGCTTTACCAGGTGGGGCACTCCAACTACCTCTGAGGTTAAATGTCGGAAGGCCGCCTGGAGCTGAATGTCACCTTTATAAAGACTCCCTGATAAACAATTTCCGCAATTAAGGGGCCTGCCCCTTGTGAATTGGCAGACTTTCCTTATTATTGATGTTTCACGGAGATCTGCTCAGGATCTCTGCACTCGTCCTGGTTCAGGACCCTCAGAATTGTTCAAGACATAAGGTTACGGAATTCACATGCTGGATCCCAAATACGTTCGCAGTCACCTCAATGAAGTGGCTGCCTTGCTTCGTAAAAAGCATTTCGAGCTGGATGTAGAGCGACTGATCGCTTTGGAAGAGCGTCGCAAGTCCCTGCAGATTCGCACCGAACAGCTTCAGAGCGAACGTAAATCCGGGTCGAAGGAGTTCGGCAAGATCAAATCCCGGGGCGGTGATATCTCCGAACTCAAGGCTCGTATGGACCAGCTCTCTGCGGAGGTGAAAGAGTCCGAGCATGAACTGTCAGCCCTGCAGGTAGAACTGAATGACTTGTTGCTGGAGGTTCCCAACCTGCCCCATGATTCAGTACCAGAAGGTGCTGATGAAGAAGACAATGTTGAAGTGCGCCGATGGGGGACCCCGGCTGATTTCCAGTTTGACATCAAGGATCACGTTGATCTGGGTGAACCCCTGGGTCTGGACTTTGAAACCGGCACTAAACTCTCTGGTGCACGTTTTACACTGATGCGTGGTGGCATTGCCCGACTGCACCGTGCCCTGGCCCAGTTTATGCTGGATGTTCAGGTCGAAGAACACGGTTATGAAGAGGTCAATACTCCGGCTCTGGTACATGATTCCGCTCTGCTGGGGACTGGCCAGCTGCCAAAGTTCAGTGAAGATCTCTTCAAGACCGAATGTGCTGAAGCCGAGAAGCCCTTTTACCTGATTCCAACGTCCGAAGTGACCTTGACCAATGTAGTGCGCGAAAGCATTCTGGATGAAGCGGAACTACCATTAAAACTCACGGCTCACTCCTGCTGTTTCCGCAGCGAAGCAGGCAGCCACGGTCGTGATACCCGGGGTCTGATTCGCCAGCATCAGTTTGAGAAAGTGGAAATGGTTCAGATAGTGCATCCGGAAAAGTCGTTCGAGGCGCTGGAAGACATGACCGGTCATGCCGAGGCCATTCTGCAGAAGCTGGACCTGCCTTATCGTGTGGTGGCGCTCTGTGGTGGTGATCTGGGCTTTGGTGCCACTAAAACTTATGATCTGGAAGTCTGGTTGCCGGGTCAGGGCAAGTACCGTGAGATTTCTTCTGTCAGTAACTGTCTGGATTTCCAGGCCCGCCGAATGCTGGCCCGTTTCCGTAATCCTGAAACCGGCAAGCCGGAACTGCTGCATACCCTCAATGGTTCGGGCCTTGCGGTGGGCAGAACGCTGGTGGCTGTTCTGGAAAATTATCAGAATGAAGACGGCTCCATTACCATCCCGGAAGTGCTTCAGCCCTACATGGGTGGTGTTACTGTGCTGGGCAGATAGTTCTGAAACAGATAGTTCTGAAACCAGGGCACCTTCAGGTGCTCTGGGTCACAGGCTCCGAGACCAGGTTCTTCAACCACCGTCGTGAGAATACCCTGAAAAGCACCATCATCGCCTTAAACAGCTCTTCAAACAGGCTGAATATAAACACCAGGTACAGCGGCAGTCCCCAGTGTGCTGCGAGCCAGGCCATGGGGATGCCAATCCCCCACATGGCAAAAGTGCAGATGATAGCGGTGGCTTTAACATCTCCGCCACTTCTCAGCAGGCCGATAATTCCCATCAGGTTGATAACCCGGATACACAGGCCAACACTGGCTACGATCATAGCCTGCTGAGCCATAGTCATGGTAGAGCCTTCAAAGTTTCCGAACAGGGTAACTACATCCGTCCGGAAAACGATCAGCAGAGTACCAATAAACAGCGCAATAAAGGGTGACATGATCAGCATTATCCAACCCTGTCGCCAGGCTTTATCAAAACGACGGGCTCCCAGTTCCTGACCCAGAATAATTGAGCCGCCCACACCGAATCCGATAAACAGTGAAATCAGGATGGCCTCGATAGAGGAGATCGCTGACATGATTGCAAGCTCGTTCACACCAATACTGGCATAGATGATACTGTATACAATCAGGCCAAAAGCCCAGGAACCATCCTGGAGCACAATGGGAACACTGACTTTAAAATAACGAGTCAGTTCTTTCTTTTTCAAGCCCAGCTCAAGATCCCATTTTTCGGGAATCAGGTGGCTTCTGAATTGTTTGATGTACCAGAGCAGAAGGACTGTCTGGAAGAGTCTGGACAGCGTTGTTCCCCAGGCCGATCCGGCAACGCCCATTTCCGGGAATCCAAAGTGCCCAAAAATCAGCACGTAATTCAGGAATACATTCACCAGAATGGCATAAAAGCCAATTCGTGTGGGTGTTCTGGCATCGCCAGATGCTCTCATCGCGGCTTCCAGAGGTACGACAATTGCCGTGCAGATAATGGAAGGGGCGGTAATCAAGAGGTATTCAATAGCCAGTCGGGTTAGCTCAGGGTCGCGGGTCGAAAGGCCAATCACGACATCAGGCAGCAACATGTAAAAGGCTACGAAAGGAATCGTGATGAGTACCGAAGTCAGCAGCGACTGCACCAGTGTTCTTCGCAAGCCCGCAGTATCCCCCGAGCCTATGAACTGTGAGGCCAGAATGCTCATACCACTACCCAGAGAAGCGGTCAGAATCAGGTTAAAGAAAAAGATTCGGTTTCCCAGACCCACCGCTGCAACGGCCGTCTCACCCAGCTGTCCGACCATCAGAATATCGATGAGTCCGAGCAGGGAAAACATCATGGATTGCAGGGAAACAGGCAGGGCGAGGCGCCAGAGTTTATGAAAAAATTCCCTGTCCGCACTAACACTGAGTGAAGCGGATGTATTCATGCAGTTCCTGATAAAAAGGGTATGAGACTGTTCGAGATTCAGTCTTGAGTTATTCGGCGTAGATTATATGAACTAAAGTGTTGCTCATCTGCTCGGAAATACCGAACTCTGAAGTGGGAAAGGTAAGCGTTGGGCTTTAAGGCCTTAAAGGATGGAATAAGGATCAAATTTATTCTTATCAAAAGGATAAGCATTCACTGTTATAATGCCGGACAACGAGAGGAATGGGTTCAGTCTCAGGTTAAGCCGCTGAAAAACCGTTTCCCGGATACAATAATGATAACTGTAAGAGAGTCGTCCGAGTGGATTATTTGCCATTATTCCTCGAAGTCCGTGATCGTCCCTGTCTGCTGGTTGGAGGGGGGGACATCGCGTTGCGTAAAGCAAGGCTTCTGTCTGATGCGGGTGCAGTGATTCAACTGGTAGCGCCCGAAATTCATCCGGACCTGATGACTTTGATCAATGCCGGAGACCATCACTTCCGGCAAAAAACCTTTGAGCCTTCTGACTTGACCGGCGTTTGTCTTGTGATTGCGGCCACCGACGATCCTGAAGTGAACTCGGAAGTGGCCCGGCAGGCAAAGCTGCAAAATCTGTTTGTCAATGTCGTCGATGACGCTCAATCCGGTAATGCCGTAATGCCTTCTATTGTGGATCGCTCACCGGTTATGGTGGCTTTCTCAACGGGAGGAAAAGCACCTGTTTTAGCGCGAATGCTGCGACAACAGTTGGAATCCATCTTGCCCGCTGGCTATGGCCGTCTGGCCGAAATGGCGGGGCAGTTTCGTGCAGAAGTGTCCCGGAAATTCAGCCATATCAATGATCGCAGATATTTCTGGGAGCGTGTGTTAACCGGGAGTGTTGCGGAAAAAGCCATTTCCGGCGATGTTGAAGCAGCCCAACGTTTAATGGCAGAAGAGCTGGCCAGCTCCGAACCGGTGACGACCGGCGAAGTCTATCTGGTTGGTGGTGGGCCAGGCGACCCGGACTTGCTGACATTCAAAGCACTGAGGTTGATGCAGCAGGCTGATGTTGTGTTGCATGACCGGCTGGTTTCAGAACAGGTGTTGTCACTCTGTCGTCGGGATGCGGATTACATTTACGTAGGCAAGAAGCGCGACCGACACACCCGCCCCCAGGAAGAAATTAATCAGCTACTGTTGGATCTGGCAAAAGAAGGTAAGCGGGTGTTGCGTCTGAAAGGAGGAGATCCATTTATTTTTGGTCGGGGAGGTGAAGAGATTGACACTCTGGCTGAAGAGAATATTCCTTTTCAGGTGGTGCCGGGTGTTACGGCGGCATCCGGCTGTGCCAGTTATGCCGGCATTCCCCTGACCCACAGGGATCATGCCCAGTCTGTAAGGTTTGTAACGGGTCATCTTAAAGACGACAGCTATAACCTGAACTGGCACGAAATGGTTGACACTTCCCAGACTCTGGTATTCTACATGGGGCTGATGGGACTGCCACGAATCTGTGAAGAGTTACACAAGCATGGGCGCAGTTTAGACACGCCCATAGCCTTGATTGAGAAGGGAACCACCCAGAAACAAAGGGTATTTACCGGAACTCTGGAGACGATCTGCAGTATTGTTGAAGCGAATGCTGTAAAGGCACCCACTCTGATAATTGTTGGTGATGTGGTGCAGCTCCACGACAAGCTTAATTGGTTTAATCCTGAAGCTAACTAGCAGCCTGTCGGACTTAAGCGTCCGTAGCGAGGATTGCAAGAAACAGGGATTTTTAGACCAATTTATTGCAACCGCACGACTGCATGGATGCAGGAGCTAGAGCAACGCAGGAGCAGTTGCCGTGTAGGACAGTCTTAAGTCCGACAGGCTGCTAGCCTTGCTTTTTGATGAGATCCCTGAAAGAAATAACTTCAAACAATAGGCCCCTCATCAAAGGGGTTCCCGCGCTCTGCGCGGGAATGCATCAGGTTACAAAGTTGTCAATATGGCCAGGGTGGTCATGATACCCAAGGCAGTCGTCAACGCAGCTTTACCCGCTGATGAAGTGGGTAAGACTGTCCTGTTTGTACTTGATGAAGTGGGTACGTCTGTCATGTTTGTACTCGATGAAGTGTGGAGTGCGGTCATAACAGTGCTGGATGAGTTGGAGGCCCCTGCCGAACTCACATTGAAGGCATTGAAGAAGGCTCCGAAACTTGCCACGGAGTCACGGGGCGGACTGACTGGCTGGCAGACTTCTGAAACAAAGAAGAGCTGATCTTTCAAGTTGACCAGCCCGGCGCAGGCATTGGCGGTAGAACCACTTATGGCGTTCCAGATATTCATGGTTGTTTGAGTGGGAATTGGCCAGACACTGGGTGAACTCACAACTTTTTCGCAAAGTTTTTGTTTTGCTGCATCACCCAGTGTGATGTGAAATATTTTAAGGCCGAACCTTTCCAGAGGTTGCCACCATGGCTTGACTGCCTGAAGGTGGTTACAAACCATGCTCATACCGAGCCGTCCACTTATGGTCAGAGCAGTCTGTGTTGTTTTGATCTGATTTCCAATCAGGTAAAAAACAGGATATCTTGTTTCGTTATCTGCGGTTCCAACAAGAACAAACCCGCCTTTGCGAAGAGGGTCGAGACGTGTGATACCGTCATTGGAAATGTCAACAGTGTTTTTGAAGACATCCATGGTGATTTTAGGACCCAGTCTGAACTCTGCCGCCTCTGCCATATCGCCCTGGAATGTGTTCCCGATAACGGCCAATAGCCTCGACTGGTTTCTAATCGCAGGAAGATTGATTAATATTCCCTGATCAGGAATAAGATTGGAAAGAATGCGGTTGTGAAGCCTGGTGTATTTTCTCCCAATGACTGTGTTATTGGCAAACTGCAGGCCTGGGCCTCGGTACCAATAAGTGGCGGATAAATTCAAAGGTATCTTGCAATCAAGATTAACTGCGGCCCGAACAGGAAGATGGAATACGTTTTCTTCTAATATCAGTCTTCGGTTATAACACTCTGCAAAAACAATGGAGTCAATTAAAGGGAGGTTATTCTCTCGGCTTGGCTTGAAAGTGACGTGTCGTATATTACTCTCTCTTCTTTCCCCGAACAGGAAGTTATCAGGGGCTCCAATCCTAACCATATTACTGCCTGTAAATCCTGGCCGATCCCTGATAACGATTTCAAAATCGATATTGGCAGCCCCAAGAATGTCCTGACCGTCTTTCAATCGAATTTCACCGTCTATAAAGTATTCAACGGGAGTTTTACCAGGCACAGACGTCGTTGACGGAGAAGGCATTGCTGTGGTGCTATTTGACTGAACTACCGAGGAAGAGGTCATATTCATCGAAGAGCTGGAAGTAACATTGGCAGGGGCAGTGGTTGTAGCAGAAGCAGAAGTAGTCGCAGAAGTAGAAGCAGAAGCAGAAGCAGAAGCAGAAGCAGGGGTAAGCGCGGTTTCGGAGGAGAGCAAAATAACAGTGTTCTCAGGAATCCGTTCGATCAACTTATTTAAATTCTCTGTCGGGTTGGCTTTGAGAACAATGCACTGTCGATTGTAAACAAGGTTGCTATAAAGGTTCAGTTGTGCATCAACCCCCATCGTCTGTGGTGAAAGCTGTTCGCACAGTTCAGTCTGAAGGGGGGGAGCAGAAGCGGTTACAATTGGAGATTGAGTTGTGTTTTGTGCCTGCAGAATCAGAGCCTGTAACAGGAGTACAGGAGCGATTAAGCAGGCAAGATAATACTGTAGCTTGGTCATGTTAAGGTCTCCCGATAAACCTAGATAGGAAGCCTAGACTCTGCATTTATACTTATCCATTAATATGATTAAGATGTTTCAGGAAAATAGTTGGACTTTTCTTTCTACTCTCTCTTCAGTGCTCTTTCCCGGACTGCCAGCACTGACTCCAGAGCCATTTTATATCACTCGTTTTGCTCTTGAAGGGAATGTTTATCTCCCGAGATAATGTCTGGAGTCCCACGCAGGGACTTACAGGACCTGAAAGCACAGGAATCATGATAAACGCAGCTTACGCTTATAGATTCAACATTACAGCCAGAGTTGTTATAAAAGTTGTTATGACACCCAAAGCAGTCGTCGTGGCGGTTAAACCGGCAGTTGAAGTGGTCACAACATCAGAGTCGTCTAAACCCGCTGATGTGGTGTTAACAACAGCAGGGGCAGCGACTGTAGGGCAGTTTGCTGCATTATCAAAGTAGAGCTGACCCTGGATATTGGTCAGCCCGGATAGAACAGAAGCTCTGGAATAATTGATGGGAGTCCAGGTATTCATGATCTGGTTGAGTGTCGGTCTTCTGGTCGTCATGCCGGCGGTTGAACTCACGGATCTTTGGCACTCAGTTCCCAGCCGTAAGGAGTTAACTGCTATCACTGCATAATATTCGCTGTATTGGTTCCACAGAGCCGTTCCCAGAAAGTCGTTACAGGCCAGGGCCAGTTCAATGCTGAAAGAGATGTTTATATCTTTCGTTGTGACGTAGATATAATTACCAGCCAGTTTATAGCGAGGAACTTTACCGCCAAACCGATCACCTATAAGAGCGAATCCCCCTCGTCGGTCTGGAATTCCTGATGCAATTTCGTCACGCGTCACGCCTTCAGTATCAATGGTAACCGTGTTTCTGAAGATATCAATACTGCTTTCGGACGCAAGGTGAATCTCAGCCAATTGTGAGGTTTTGCCCCGGACTATGTTCTCAATTATTTTGAGCTTGTTTGACTGTCTAGTGATGTAGCCAAAATTAATGATTATTGCTGCCAAGGGAATCATGCTGTGCTGTGTTGTGCGGATGGTTTCACCTATTACCACGTTGTTGGCGAAACGCAAGCCTGGACCCGTTTGCAAATTATTGGCGGATGCATCCAGAGGTGTAGCGCATCTCATGTCGACTGCGGCCAAGGTAGGGAGATATAAAACGTTGTTTTCTATAGCCAGTGTCCGGTTATAACAGTTTGTGTAAAAAATATTGTAGATTGGTCTATCAGGATCAGTTCCGGTTGGCCGGAAAGTTATGTGTTTTATATGATTGTCTATTGCTTCGCTGAAATTGAATCCGCCATTGTATTCAACTCCAACCTCGATCATGTTTCTGTCTGAAAAACCTGGGTGAAGCTTGATAACAATTTCATAACCGTCATCAGCAGCCCCGATGATGTCCTGACCGTTCTTCAAAGTTATTGCATTGGCGATAAGATATTCAACAGTGGGCTTACCTGTCACGGGGGCAACGGTTGGAGAAGTTGTTTTGGAGGAAAGCAAGATAACAGTGTTATCAGGAATCTGTTTTATCAACTCACTTAAATCATCTGCAGGGTCGGCACTGAGAACAACGCACCGTCGTCTGCTAACAAGACCACTGTACTGTTTAAGCCGTTGTTCAACTCCCGTCGTTTGACCTCTGAGAGAGCTGCATAATTCCGGTAGGAGAGCTGCAGTAGTGGGCGTTGCAGTAGTAGCAGGAGCTGCAGTCGTAGGAGCTGCAGTTGACGATTGAGCTGTAGCTGTCGATTGAACAGCGGCTGTTGATTGAACTCTGGCTGTCGGTTGAACTGAGGCTGTCGATTGAACTCCAGCGAACGGTTGAACTCCAGCGAACGGTTGAACTGCGACTGTTTGTTCAACTGCCGCTGTCGATTGAACTGCGGTTGTCGATTGAACTGCGGCTGTCGATTGAACTACGGCTGTCGATTGAACTGCGGCTGTCGATTGAACTGCGGCTGTCGGTTGAACTGCGGTTGACGATTGAACTGTTGCTGCCTGTTGAGCCATGGTTGTTGGATGAACTGCGGTTGTAAGTTGAGTCGTGTTTTGAGCCTGAAGGTTCAGGGGCAGTAACAGAAATACAGGAGCGATGAACAGGGCCGAATAATGCCGCAACTTAATCATTTTCAGGACTCCTTGGAAAGTCGATAGGAAGCCTAGACTCTGCATTAATACTTATCCATTAATATGATTAAGATGTTTCAGGAAAATAGTTGGACTTTTCTTTCTACTCTCTCTTCAGTGCTCTTGCCCGGACTGCCAGCACGGACTCCAAAGCTATTTTATATCACCGGTTTTGCTCTTGATGGGAATGTAAATATGCCGAGATGATGTCTGGAGTCCCACGCAGGGACTCACAGGACTTGAAAGCACAGGAATCAGGATAAACGCAGCTTACGCTTATAGATTCAACATTACAGCCAGAGTTGTTATAAAAGTTGTTATGACACCCAAAGCAGTCGTCGCGGCGGTTAGACCAGCAGATGAAGTGGTTACCAAGTCAGAGTCGTCTAAATCCGCTGATTTAGTGTTAATTAAAGCAGGGGGAGTGGCTGTCGGGCAGAGTGATGTACCAAAGTAGAACTGACCCTCGACGTTGGTCAGCCCAGTTAAAGCAGTAGCTTTGGAATCATTGATGGGAGTCCAGCTATTCACGATCTGGCAGAGTGTCGGTGCACTGGTCGTTGCCATGCCGACGGTTGAACTCACGGATCTTCGGCACTCAGCTGCCAGTGGTAATGGATCAACGGCTTTCAGGGAGAAATATTCGTTACGTACATTCCACAGAGTCACTGCCATAAAGTGATTGCAGGCCAGGGTCAGATCAAGCTGTTTAATGATAGTTAAAGCTGTCGTTGTGAGGTAGATATCATTACCAGCCAGATTAATCAGAGGAGCTTTTCTATCGGTAAACCCAAGACCTCTTAAAGCGAATCCCCCTCGTCGGTTTTCAAATCCTGTTCTAATTTCACTGCGTGTTGTGCCTTTATTGTCGATGGAAATCGTGTTTCTGAAGATATCGATACTGCTTCCGGATCCAATTGAAATTTCAGCCAATTCTGAGATTTTGCCCCGGAATGTATTCTCAATTATTTCGAGCTTGTTTGACTGGTTATTGATCTTGCCAAGATTAATGAATATCGCTTCCTCGGCAATCATACTGTGCCGTGTTGTGCGGATGATTTCACCTATGACCTTGTTGTTGGCGAAACGCAAGCCCGGGCCCTTGCGCAAATCATTGGCGGATGCATCCAGAGCTGAATTGCAACTCATGTCAACTGCAGCCCAGGTAGGGAGATATAAAACGTTGTTTTCTATAGCCAGTGTCCGGTTATAACACTTTGTGTAAAAAATAGCGTAGATTGGATTATCGGGATTAGCTCCAGTTGGCCGGAAAGTTATGTGTTTTATATGATTGTCTATTGTTTCGCTAAAATTGAATTTACCATTGTATTCAACACCAACCCCGATCATGTATCTGTTTGTAAAACCTGGATGTAGCTTGATAACAATTTCAAAACCGTCATCAGCAGCTCCGATGATGTCCTGACCGTTCTTCAAAGCTATTGGACTGGCAATAAGATAATCAACAGTGGGCTTACCTGTTGTGGGGGCAACAGTTGGAGAAGTCGTTTTGGAGGAAAGCAAGATAACGGTGTTATCAGGAATCCGTTTTATCAACTCACTTAAATCATCTGCAGGGTCGGCACTGAGAACAATGCACTGTCGTCCGCTAAAAAGATCACTGTACTGATTCAGGCGTTGTTCAACCCCCGTCGTTTGACCTCTGAGAGAGTTGCATAATTCCGGTAGGAGAGCTGCAGTAGTGGGAGCTGCAGTAGTAGTAGGAGCTGCAGTCGTAGGAGCTGCGGTTGACGATTGAGCTGTAGCTGTCGATTGAGCTCTGGCTGTTGATTGAACTCCAGCTGTCGATTGAACTGCAGCGAACGGTTGAACTGCAGCGAACGGTTGAACTGCGACTGTTTGTTCAACTGCCGCTGTCGATTGAACGGCGGCTGTCGATTGAACTGCCGCTGTCGATTGAACGGCGGCTGTCGATTGAACGGTGGTTGTCGGTTGAACTGCGGCTGTAGATTGAACTGCGGTTGTCGGCTGAACAGTGGTTGTAGATTGAGTCGTGTTTTGAGCCTGAAGGTTCAGAGCCAGTAACAGAAATACAGGGGCGAAAAACAGAGCCGGATCACGCTGCAACTTAATCATTTTCGGGACTCCATGGAAAAGTCGATAGGAAGCCTAGACGCTGTGTTTATACTTATCCATTAACATGATTAAGGTGTTGCAAGAAAATTAGCAAAATCGTCGTAAACCCTCGCCTAAGAGGCTGTCGCAAAACTCTTCATTCTCGTCATTCACGCGAAGGCGGGTGTCGCAAAACCCTCTCCAGCGAGGGAACGAGTTGACTCCAGTCATTCCCGGCTTCATTCTCGTCATTCCCGCGAAGGCGGGAATCCACACGACTCACCACCAGAACCATACTGCCCGATGCCCCCTTGGCCTTGTCATCCCCGAGAAGGCAGAGATCCACCGTTGGCGCTGGATTCCCGCCTTCGCGGGAATGACGACCTCAGAGCATGGGAACGAGTTGACTCCAGTCATTCCCGGCTTCATTCTCGTCATTCCCGCGAAGGCGGGAATCCACACGACTCACCACCAGAACCATACTGCCCGATGCCCCCTTGGCCTTGTCATCCCCGAGAAGGCAGAGATCCACCGTTGGCGCTGGATTCCCGCCTTCGCGGGAATGACGACCTCAGAGCATGGGAACGAGTTGACTCTCGTCATTCCCGACTTCATTCTCGTCATTCCCGACTTCATTCTCGTCATTCCCGCGAAGGCGGGAATCTACACTGACTCACCACCAGAACCACACTGCCCGGTGCCCCCTGGCCCTGTCATCCCCAAGAAGGCGGAAGCCCACTGTTGGCACTGGATTCCCGCCTTCGCGGGAATGACGACCTAACTCTGGTTTCCACGTTCCAGCATGGGAACGAGCTGTTAGAGTTTTGCGACAGCCTCGATAAGGCGGGGAGCGTCACGTGGATCTTTCTGTCAATCCTCCCTTTAGTGCTGCTATCCAGGGTGTTGCAACAGCCTCTTTAAACCGGGGGGATGAGTCAGCTCAGGTTATAGTTTCAACAAAATGACCAGAGTGGCTATGAACTCCAAACCATTGGTCATTGAGGCTTTGACCGCCGATGAAGTGGAAACCGGGCTGTTACTGAAAGTCATATTGGTAATAGAAGCAGAGGACTGAGGCTCTGTCATGCAAACAGCTGAGCCAAAGTAGAACTGACCCTCGACGTTGGTCAGTCCAGTCAAAGCAGTGGCTTTGGAATCATTGAAGGGAGTCCAGGTATTCACGATCTGGCAAAGTGTCGGTGCACTGGTCGTTGCCGGGCCGACGGTTGAACTCACGGAGCTTTGGCACTCACCTGCCAGTGGCAATGGATCAACGGCTTTCAGGGGGAAGTATTCGTTGTCTACTTTCCACAAAGTCATTCCCATAAAGTGGTTACAGGCCAGCGCCAGATCAAGCCTGTCATAGATAGTTAAAGCTGTCGTTGTGACGTAGATGTTGTTACCAGCCAGATTAATGAGAGGCGCTTTTCTATAGGCAAAAAGGAAAAGACTTTTTAAAGCGAATCCCCCCCTTCGGGTTTCAATTCCTGTACGAATTTCGCTACGTGTCTTGCCTTTATTGTCTATAACAACAGTGTTTCTGAAGATATTAATATTGCTTCCGGACCCAATTGCAATCTGAGCCAATTCCGAGATTTTGCCCCGGAATGTGTTCTCAATTATTTCGAGTTTGTTTGACAGGTTGTTGATGTTGCGAAAATTAATGAATATTGCTTCCAGGGGAATCATACTGTGTTTTGTTGTGCGGATGGTATCACCAATGACCTTGTTATTAGCGAAACGTAAGCCCGGGCCCGTGTGCAAATCATTGGTGGATGCATCCAGATACGCAGTGCAATGAATGTTAACTGCGGCCCAGACAGGGAGATAAAAAACGTTGTTTTCTATAGACAATGTCCGGTTATAGCAGTTTGTGTGAATAATAGCGTCAGTCAGAGTATCGGGATTAACTGCAGTTGGCCGGAAAGTAATATGTTTTATATGATTGTCTCCTGTTTCTCCAGAATTGAATTTGCGACTGTATCCAACTCCAACCCCGATCATATATCTGTTTGTAAAGTTATCATGAAGCTTGATAACAATTTCAAAACCGTCATCAGCAGCCCCGATGATGTCCTGACCGCTCTTCAAAACTATTGCACTGGCAATAAGATATTCAATAGTGGGCTTTCCTGTCACAGGGGTAAGGGTTGGAGAAGTCGTTTTGGAGGAGAGCAAGATAACGGTGTTATCAGGAATCCGTTTTATCAACTCACTTAAATCATCTGCAGGGTTGGCAGTGAGAACAACGCACTGTCGTCCGCTCACAAGATCACTGTAGTGGTTTAGCCGTTGTTCAACCCCCGTCGTTTGATCTCTGAGGGAGCTGCATAATTCTGTTGGAATGAGAGGTGCAGTAGTAGGAGCTGCAGTTGACGATTGAGCTGCGGCTGTCGGTTGAGCAGTGATTGTAGATTGAGTCGTGTTTTGAGCCTGAAGGTTCAGGGCAAGTAACAGAAACACAGGAGGGATGAACAGGGACGGATGGTGCTGCAAGTTAATCATTTTCAGGACTCCCCGGAAAAGTCGATTGGAAGCCTAGCAGCCTGTCGGACTTAAGTCTGCCCTACTGCGGTTGCGATAAATTGGTCTAAAAATTCCTGCCTCTTCGTCAAATAGCCCCGCTATTCTCCTCAGAAGCAGAAATTTTTATCCTCAATTTCTCGCAATCCTCGCTACGGGCGCTTAAGTCCGACAGGCTGCTAGACGCTGTGTTTATACTTATCCATTAATATGATTAGGGTGTTGCAAGAAAATAGATGGACCTTTCTGCCTGTCCTCTCTTGCGTTTCTTTTACTCAGGGTGTTGGCCCTGACTCCTGAGCCATTCATACACAGGGTTTTGCAACAACCGATTTAAACCGAAAGGATGAATCAGTTCAGGTCTATAGTTTCAACAATATGGCCAGAGTGACTATGACCCCCAAACCATTGGTCACTGGGGCGGTACCTGATGATGAAGTCGGAACCGGACTGGTAGTGAAAGTCGTATTGGTAATAGAAGAAGAGGGCTGAGCGTCTGCCATGCAAGCAGCTGAGTCAAAGTAGAACTGACCCTCGACGTTGCTCAGTCCAGTTAAAGCAGTCACTGTGGAATCATTAATAGCCGTCCAGGTATTCACGATTTGGCAGAGTGTAGGTGGACTGCCAGTTGCCATGCCAACAGTTGAATTCGCGGACCTTTCGCACTCATCTGCCAGTGTTAATGGGTCAACGGCTTTCAGGCTGTGATTTGTAGGTTTTTGCCACGGACTGCCAGCCTGCAGGTGGTTACAGGCCAGAGCCAGTTGAATGCTGTCACTAACGACTATAGCTGCTGCTGTTACCCGGATCTGATTGCCTGCAAAATTATAAAGAGGAGGTTCTTCAATTTTACTGGTATGACCTATCAGAATGAATCCCCCTTGTATTAATTTTCCTTGACCAGCAAGTTCCTTGAAGGTCAGACCGACATTGGAAATATTGACCGTATTTCTGAAAACATCCATACTGGTTCCGGCTCCAAGCATTATCTCTCCCGCTCCTGCCATTGTGCTTTGAAATATGTTCTCTATAGCAGCGACCCTCTGTGTCTGGTTCTTGATGGCAGGAAGTCGAATACGTATCCCTCTCTCGGGAGTTAAGTCTTTTATATGCGTTGGGACAGTGTTACCTGTAACTGTGTTATTGACGAACAGCAGGCCCGGGCCCGGACGACTGTCATTTTGGGCCGCATTCAGATGTTCTCTACACTCAAGGTTAACCGCAGACTCGTAAGGAAGATGGAATACATTGTTGCCTAAAATCAGTCTCCGGTTAAAGCACTCTGCTAAAACAATCACATTAATTGGTCTGGGTAGCTTAGGTCCAGTTGGCAGGAAAGTAACGTGTCTTATATGGCTGTCTTCTGTTTCTCCAAACTGGAAGTTATAAGGGTTTCCAACCCTGACCATCTGTTCATCTGTATAACCTGCGTCATTCTTGATGACGATTTCAAAACCGTCATTAGCGGCCCCAAGAATGTTCTGACCGTCTTTCAAAACGATTGCACTGCCAATAGGGTAGTTAATCTGGGTAATGCCCGATGCAGGGTCAGGGGTGACGGATGGTATAGGTGTGGTTACATTAGTGACAGCCTCTGAGGAGAGCAGTATCACGGTGTTTTCAGGAAGCCGGTTTATCAACTGAGCAAAATCTTTTGTCGAATTGGCATTGAGAACAACGCATTGCCGCCCGCTGACAAGGCTACTGTATAGATTTAGCCGTTGCTGAACCCCTGTCGTTTGTCCTGACAGAGAGTCACACGCCACCGCTGCAGGGTGTATTGTGGTTGGAGTCTGGGTCGTCTGAGCCTGCAGACTCAGAGCCAGTAGCAGGAATACTGTGACGATTAATCGAGCAAAATAATGTTGCAACTTAATCATTTTCAGAACTCTTCATAAAAAGTCGATGGCAAGCCTGGACTCTTCATAAATACTTATCCATTAACGATAACAGGGCGTTTCTATAGAATAGGTGGTTTTTTCTGCCTATTCTTCCCCTGGCTTTCTGCCAAAGTTGCAGTTCTGACGACAGAGCCATTCACATGCGGGGTTTTGCCACGGCCTCTATAAACCGGAGGGACGTATCATTTCAGGTATAGATTCAATAATAGGGTCAGAGTGGTCATGACACCCAAAGCAGCTCTCATGGAGGTCACAGCCGCCGATGAATGGTGGGCCACTGCTATACGGATACCTGGAGCTGAGAGAGCACTGAACAGCTGGCAGACTTCTGAGTCAAACAAAAACTGACCTTCGAAGTTGACCAGTCCAGTGCATGCAGTCGCTGTGGAGTTATAGATTGCCGTCCAGGTATTTGCATCCCTGCTAGTGTATGAAGTGTGTGCTGGTCTGGCAACGGGTGGACTCAATGGTCTTAGACATTCATCTGCTATCAGTAATGGATCAACCGCTTTCAGGCTGAATTGTTTTAAAAGTTGTCGCCACGGAGTGACTGCTTGCAGGTGGTTACAAGCCATTGCCAGTTCAAGAGGTGGACTGACAGCTAAAGCTGTCCCTGTCACCCGTATCTGATTGCCTGCAAGATTAAAGAGAGGACGTTCTGAACCGGTATTTTTTATATGGCTCACCAGAGCAAATCCACATTCTCTTTGTTGTCGTTGACTTCTGGCGGCGCGATGTGTGGTACCGGCATTGTTAATATCGATTGTGTTTCTGAAAACATCCATACTGGTTCCGGGTCCAAGAATAAACTCACCCGCGTCTGCCATCCTGCCACGGAAGGTGTTGCCGTTAACAGCGATTCTCATCGACTGATTCTTGATGGCAGGAAGATGAATAAATAGCCCTTCTTCAGGGATATAGTCCAGGTACCATGTGTTAATTTTGTTGCCTATGACCGTATTGTTGGTGAACAGCAGGCCCGGGCCCGGGCGTCTGTCATTGACCGACGCATCCAGAGGTTGTTTGCAATCAAGATCCACGGCGGACCAGTCAGGAAGATGGAACAGGTTGTTTTCTAAAATCAGCCTCCGGTTGTAGCACTCGGCGAAAACAATAGCGCCGATGGGCGGAAAGTACTCAGGATAAGTTGGCAGGAAAGTAATGTGACTTATATGACTGTCTCTTGTTTCTCCAAACTGGAAGTTGGCAGTGGCTCCGACCCTGACCATATATTTGTTTGTATACTTTGACACCGGCGTGATGATGATTTCAAAACCGTCATCAGCAGCCCCGATAATGTCTTGCCCGTCCTTCAAAACGATTTCGCTATTAATGAAGTACTTGACCGGTACTGTACCTGTCACAGGGTAAAAGGATGAAGAAGGCGTCACGTCAGGGACAGTGTTGGACGAAAGCAGTATCACAGTGTTTTCAGGAATCTGATTGATCAAATGAGCTAAATCCTTTTTCGGTTCAGCACTGAGAACGATGCATTGTCGTCCACGAACAAGGTTTGCGTACTGTTTGAGCCGTTGCTGAACCCCTGCCGACTTTCCCAAAAGAGAGTCACAGGAAACCCTTGCAGGGAGCTGGGGAGGCGGAGTTTTCTGAGCCTGAACAGTCAGAGTCTGTAAAAGGAATACTGTGGTGATTAAACAGGCCAGATAATGTTGCAGCCTGTTCATAGTCAGGGCTCCCTGGAAAAGTAGATAGGAAGCCTGGACTCTGCACTTGTACTTATCCATCAAACTCTATTCCCGCGCTTTTGAGTGTCGTAAAACCCATGGTAACCAGATTTTTGCAACGGCCTTTTTAAACCTTAGGGATGAATTAGCCCGGGTTACAGAGTCAATAAAATGGCCAGAGTTGTTATGACAGCCAAGCCAGTAGTCACTGCGGTTGTACCTGCTGAAAAACTGGGGAACGCGGCGTTAATGGAAGCTGTGTCGGTAATAGAAGCAGGGGATCTGATTGCTGTCTGGCAGATGTCTGAGTCAAAAAAAAACGGACCTTCGAAGTTGATCAGTCCGCTGCAGGCAGTCGCCGGGGAGTTATTTATAGCCGCCCAGGTATTCATGACATGGCCGTTTGAAAACAGAATGAGTGTGGCCGTGACAGCTGCAGAACCTGGAGTGGGCAATAAAACGGTTGAACTGACGAAGGTTTCGCACTCAGCTGCCAGTGGTAATGGATCTGCAGCTTTCAGGATGAATTGTGGTTGAAGTTGTCGCCATGGGTTGACTGCCTGCAGCTGGTTACAAGCCAGAGCCAGTGTAAGGGGTGTGCTGACGGTTATAGCCGTCCCTGTTACATAGATCTGATTGCCGGCCAGATTAAAGAGAGGACGTTCTGCGTCGGTATTAGCATAACCTGTAAGAACAAAACCTCGTTGGGGTTGTCCTTCGGCAATGTAAATCACGGCTCTATTTCTGAAAACATCCATACTGGCTCCGGGTCCAAGATTAAACTCACCTGCATATGCCATTTTGCCCACGAACAGGTTCCCAATAACTGCGACCCTCTTCGAATGGTTCATGATGTTGGGAAGGTTAATATAGACCCCTCCATCGGGAATAGTTCCATGGTGCATCGCACTGACGGTGTCAACTCTGAGCGTGTTATTGGCGAACAGCAGACCCGGGCCGGGACGTGTGGCATTGGCCGATGCATTCAGAGGTTCTTTGCAATCAATGTAAACTGCGGCCGATTTGGGAAGAAAGAAAAAGTTGTCTTTTACAATTAATCTTCGGTTATAGCACTCTGCGAAAATAATGGTGTTGACCGGCCTGTGGTGTTTAGGTCCAGTAGACAGGAAAGTAATGTGTCTTATATGACTGTCTCTTGTTTTTTCAAACTGAAAGTTGTCAGTGGTTCCAGCCCTGATCATCTCTTTCTTTTGATAATATGAGTGAAACGTAATGACGATTATAAAACCGTCATCAGCAGCCCCGAGAATGTCGTGACCGTCCTTTAAAACTATCTCTCTGCCAATAAAGTACTTAACCGGTATTATACCTGTCGCTGGGGTGACAGTTGGGGCAGTGGTATTGGAAGAGAGTAGTATAACGGTGTTCTCGGGAATCTGTTTTATCAGCTCACTTAAATCATCTGCAGGGTTGGCAGTGAGAACAATGCATTGTCGTCCGCTAACAAGTTTACTGTACTGGTTTAGTCGTTGACTAACCCCCGTCGTCTGTCCTCTAAGAGAGTTGCACGCTGTTGGAAGGCTTGTTGTGGCTGAAGATTGAGTCGTTGTCTGGGCCTTTAAACTCAGAGTATGAAAGAGGAATACAGGGGCGATTAACCAGGCCGTATAATGCTGCAACTTAATCATGTTCAGAACCTTTTGGAAGAATCGACAGGATGCCCGGACGCTTCATCCCTCTGGCCTTTAAGCCGAAGGGATGGGTTCGGTTACAGATTCAACAATAGCGCCAGGGCTGTTATGACAACCAAACCCGTTGTTACTGAGGTTGTAGCCGTTGATGAATCGGAGCCTATGTTACCGGCAGGCCTGTTGTTATTGCCTGGAGATAGTGTAGTCGCTTTCAGACAGTCTTCCGGGCCAAAGAAGAACTTTCCTTCAACGTTGGTCAGTCCACTCAAGGCGTTGATCGAGCAGTTATTGATGGCCGTCCAGCTATTCTCGATCTGGCTGATTGTATAGGAACCGGAAGCGGGTGTTGACATAACAAAGGTTGAACTCACGAATTTTTTGCACTCACCTGCAAGGGGAAATGGATCAGCGGCTTTCAGGGTGAATTCTTTGTATAGTTGTAGCCACGGGCTGTATCCCTGCAGGTGGTTACAAGCCAGAGCCAGTTCAAGGGGTGGAATGACAGTCAGGGCTCTCCCTGTTACCCGGATCTGGTTGCCTGCCAAATTGTAGAGTGGACGTTCTGCATCACTTTCTGAATGACCTTTGAGAACGAAACCACTTCTTCGTGTTTTTCGCAGGCCAGTAGTGTCGAGAAGAGTGGGGCCAGCATTGATAATGTCGACCCTGTTTCTGAAAACATCCATACTGTTTCCGGGTCCAAGTTCAAACTGACCTGCATCTGCCATTACGCCCCTGATTGTGTTCCCGATAAGCGCGACTCTCTTTGACTGATTCCTGATGGCAGGAAGACTGATAAATACCCCCTCTCTGGGAATGGTGATTGTGTAGTCTTTCGTACTGATGATCTTACCGATAACCGTGTTATTGGTGAACAGCAAGCCAGGGCCCTGATTCCAGACATTGACAGACGCATCCAGAATATTTCTGCAATCAAGGTCAACCGCAGACCAGTTAGGAAGATGAAATAGGTTGTCTTCTACAATCAGTCTCCGGTTATAGCACTCTGCGAAAACAATGGTGTTAACGGGGTGCTGGTCCAAAGGTCCGGTCGGAAGGAAAGTCAGATGACTTAGACGATTGTCACTGGTTCTGCCAAAATGGAAATTGTCAGCGGTTCCAACCCTGACCATATTTTTATCCCGAAAACGTCCCCAAAGCGAAATAACGATTTCAAAACCATCATCAGCAGCCCCAAGAATGAACTGACCATTCTTCAAAACTATTTCATTCTTAATGTAATAGTGAATCCGGGTTTTTCCTGTCAAGGAGGGAGTGGTTGGGAAAATCGTGTGCGAGGAGAGCAGTATAACTCTGTTATCCGGAAGCTGTTTTATCAACTCACTTAAATCTTCTGCAGGGTTAGCACTGAAAACAGTGCAATGCCGTCCGCGAATCAGTTTGCTGTATTGGGTCGCTCGTTGCCTAACCCCCATCGTGTGATTCATAAGTGGCAATGCAACAGACTTGCATTCGGTCGGGTCAAGTTTATTATTGCGGTGAGCGCCCGGAACCTCCTGGTTCAGAGCCTGTAACAGAAATAAAGGAGCAATCAACCGGGCCAGATAATGTTGCAGTTTGATCATGCTGGGTCATACTCTTGGACGCTGCAATTTTACTCATCTATTAATCAAAACCGTTTGCCATGCTTGCGTGGGGATGAATAAGCTCAGGTCATAGAGATAACAATATGGCCAGAGTGACTATGACTCCCAGGGCAGAAGTAGTCACCAGATTTGTAACCGCTGACGAAGTGGGGATTACAGGGGTAATGAAAGTCTTGACGGTATCATGGGTCCTGCTGTTAATGGCTGTCGTATCGGTAATAAAAAAAGCGTGGGTCATCATATTAACTGTCTGGCAGACTTCTTTGTCAAAGAAGAACTGACCTTCGAAGTTGAGCAATCCGCTGCAGGCGTTGGCAGTGGAACCATTGATGGCGGTCCAGGTGTTCCTGATCTGGTTGATTGTATAGGAATTGGGTGTTGGCATGACAAGGGTTGAGTAAGGAGTTGGTCTGTCAAAGGTTGAGTTTGGAGTTGGCATACCAACGGTTGATTCCAGACCTGGCATGACAGAGGTAGAGTTTGGAGTTGACAGGCCAGCGGTTGATTCCAGACCCGGCATGACAGAGGTAGAGTCTGGAGTTGATAGGCCAGTGGTTGATTCCAGACCTGGCATGACAGAGGTAGAGTCTGTAGTTGACAGGCCAGCGGTTGATTTTGGAGCTTGTGTGGAAACGGTTGAATTCAGGGTTGGTATGTCAACGGTTGAGTATAGAGTTGGCATGTCAATGGTTGAGTCAGGTGTAGGTATGACAATGGATGAACTCATCACTCTTCCGCACTCATTTCCCAGTGGTAACGGGTTAGCAGATTTCAGGCTGATTGTTGGTTGAAGTTGTAGCCAGGGACTGACAGCCTGCAGGTGATTGCAAGCCAGGGCCAGTTTAAGGGGACCACTGACGGTTATAGCGGCTGCTGTAGCCCGGATCTGATTGCCTGCCAGATTATAGACAGGAGGTTCAGAGTCGCTGTCTTTGTGGCCTATGAGAGCAAAGCCTCCCTGCAGTGATTGTTGTTGACCACGGGCGCTGCGCAGTGTGATACCGATATTAGAAATGGCGACTCTGTTTCTAAAGACATCCAAACGGGCACCGGGCCCAAGAATAAATTCACCGGCTTCTGCCATTCTGCCCAAGAATCTGTTGCCAATAACCGCGAGTCTCTGTGACTGATTCTGGATGGCTGGAAGGTTAATGTGTATCCCTTCTTCGGCAAAAAAGAGGCCGAACAGCGTTCTGATACCAGCACCAAGGATCAAATTATTAGCGAACAGCAGGCCCGGGCCCGGTTGATTAACATTGGCGGATGCATCCAGAGGTTTTTTGCAATCAAGATTAATCGCCGTCCAATAAGGAAGAAGGAACTCGTTGTTTTCCATAATCAGTTTTCGGTTATAGCACTCTGCTAAAACAATTGCGTTAACTGGACTACGGTACCTGGGGCCTTTTGGCACGAAAGTAACGTGCCTTATATGACTGCTTTTTGTTTTTTCAAACTGGAAGTTGTCACGGGTTCCAACCCTGATCATAAATTTCTCTTTATAACTTGGCTTAAGCTTAATCACGATTTGAAAACCGTCATCAGCTGCGCCAATAATGTCCTGCCCGTCCTTCAAAACGATTTCACTATTAATAAAGTAGTCAATCGGGGTGTCACCTGTTGGGTGGATAATGGGTCGAATCGTCGTATGGGACGAGAGCAGTATCACAGTATTTTCAGGAATTCGATTGATCAGCTGAGCGCTATCCATCCTTGGGTCTGAACTGAGAACAACACACTTTCGTCCACGAACAAGTTCACTGTACTGGTCAAGCCGCTGACGAACCCCCGTCGGTTGTTTTGAAAGAGAGTCGCACCAATCTGTTGGAAGTGGTGGCTGAGTCACCTGAGCTTCCGGATTCAGAGCCTGTAAAAGGAATACAGGAACGATAAAACGGGCTAAATAATACTGTAACTTGTTCATATTCAGGACTACCGATAAATCTAGATAGGAAGCCTAGACGTTGCATTTACAATTAGCCATCAGTCTCTTTAAGGAGGAGGAGATTTAGTTTACAGGTTCAGCAGAAGGGCCAGAAAAGTCATGACGCTCAAACCGGTTATCGTGTTTGTAGCAACTGATGAAGTGGTAACTGGAGTGGTAATAGAAACAGAAGACGCATTGACTGTCACGCAGACTACCGGGTCAAAGTTGAACTGACCCTCGACGTTGGACAGTCCACTTAAAGCAGTCGCTGTGGAATTAATATCGGCGGTCCAGGTATTCACAATCTGACAGAGTCCGGGTGGACGGGTCGTTGCCATGGCTGCGGTCGAATTCACAGGTTTTTCGCACTCACCTGCCAGTGGCAATGGATCAGCGGCTTTGAAGCGGTGTTCCCGTTTGGTTTGTCGCCACAGTTTGAATGCCCGCAGCTGGTTACAAGCCAGGGCCAGTTCAATTAGTGCCTCGACATTTATAGCGGTACCTGTTACGTGAATCTGGTTGCCTGCCAGATTGTAGAGAGGTGGTTCTTTAGCGGGTTCACTATGACCGACAAGAATGAAACCACCTTTTCGTACTATTGTTCCATGCATTTGTTGCAGTGTCATGCCATAGTTGTCAATGTCGACACTATTTCTGAAGATGTCCATACTGCTTCCGGGTCCAAGGTCAAAATGACCCACATCTCCCATCTTGCCCTGGAATGTGTTCTCAATAACAAAGACCCTCCGGGACTGGTTCTCGATTTCAGGAAGAAAGATATATAACGCATACACAGGGATATGCACGTCGCCGTTCGAGTTGATTGAGTCGGCCAGTACCGTGTTATTGATGAACTGCAGGCCAGGGCCCGGACGCAAATTATTGGCAGCTGCATCCAGAGGTTCTCTGCAATCAAGTCTGACTCCAATCCAGTTTGGGAGATAAAATACGTTGTTGTCCACAAACAGTCGGCGGTTAGTGCACTCAGCGAAGATAATTGTGTGAATGGGTGAACTGTTGTCAGGTAGAATGGGTTGGAACGTAACGTGTTTTATATGACTGTCTCTTGTTTCTCCAAACTGAAAATCGAAATGGTAACCCATCCTGACCATATAATGTTGATCAAAACTTGGCCAAAGCGAAATAACGATTTCAAAACCGTCATCAGCAGCCCCGATAATATCCATACCACCTTTTATAAATATGTGACTGTCAATGAAGTAGTTAACCGGTTTTTTAGTTGTCGCAGGGGTAACGGAGGGAGTAGACGTCGCTCCATGGATAATGTTGGAGGAGAGCAGTATCACGGTGTTTTCAGGAGTTCGATTAATCAGCTCAGCGGTATCCTCTATCGGATCGGCACTGAGGACAATGCACTGTCGTCCACGAAAAAGATCATTATACTGGTTCAGCCGTTGCTGAACCCCCGCTGTTTGCCCTGTAAGATTGTCGCACAATGTTGACGGCAAGGATGTTGTGGTTGGAGACTGAGTCGTCCGGGCGTTCAGGCTCAAGGCCTGTATCAGAAATAAAGTAACGATTAACCGAGCTATATAACGCTGCAACTTAATCATTTTCAGGATTCCTTGGGAAGGTCGATAAGAAGCCTAGACGCTGTATTTATACTTATCCATTGACCTGTGTTGAGAAAGTACAACTCGTTTCCATGCAATGCCCGGGAAAGCATGTAACCCGAAAACCGGTCTCGATAACTTGAGACAGGCTATTGGGTTTCAACTCTGGGCCCAAAGCTTGAAAAGGAACCAGGTTTTTTAACAGCCTGCCTGAACTGGAAGGATGAATTAGCTCACATCACACAAAACAGACCCATGAGGGTCATGAGAAAACACAGACCAAAAAATTTGACGGTGTGATCTGGTAATCTTCTGTAGTTCATGCAGATACTCTCAGTTGTAGTGGTGCTGTCAGTTGTGCGGGTACTGGAAATAAAGGATGGAGCGAAGGACTGGCAGTTACCTGTGTCAAAGAAGAGCTGGCCTTCAAAGTTGACCAAACCGGAACAAGCCGTATCAGAGGAATAATGTGTGGCCGTCCAGGTATTTGCAGCCCGGATGTTTTCACGTGGGGTTGGTATAACATCGTTAAAACTCACAACGTTTTCACACTGTCTTCCAATATCACCAAATGTTGCCGGGAGTGCCTTCAAGTTGTATTGCGGTTGAAATTGCCACCATGCATTGAAGGCTTGCAGGTGGTTGCAAGACATAGACAGTTCAATCAGTCCCCCGATAGTTATAGCTGTTGCTGTCACCCGGATCTTATTGCCAACCACATTAAAGAGAGGCGTTTTTGCACCACTATTGGCATGACCTAAAAGAGCAAAACCACCTTTGAGGAAAGCGGGGCGACCAATGCTGCCGTAATTGCTAATATCAACCGTGTTTTTGAAAATGTTTATACCGCTTCCGGAGCCAAGCTTAAATTCACCCGCTTCTGCCATTTTGCCCCGAATTCTGTTCCCGCTAACAGTTAATGCCTCTTGCTGATTTCTGATGGCAGGTAGATTAATAGATATTCCTTTTTCGGGAACAAGGGTTTTGTTGAGCTTTTTGAAGCTTGTACCTATGACTGTGTTTTCGGCGAACAGCAGGCCCGGCCCCTGGCGGTTGACATTGTCTGATGCATCCAGAGATTTATTACAATCAAGGACAAGTGAAGCCTGGAGAGGAAGGTGAAATACGTTGTCTTTTAAAATGAGTTTCCGGTTATAGCACTCTGCAAAAACAATGGAGTCAATTGCGGGGGAGCCATTTTCCCGACTGGGCTGGAAGCTAAGGTGTCTGATATGACTGTCTTTGGTTTCGTCAAACTGGAAATTGTCAGTGGTTCCGACCTTAACAAAATGTTTATCTACAAATCCCGGCCGGTCCCTGATGACGATTTCATGGCCATCATCAGCTGCCCCGAGAATGTCTTGACCGTTTTTTAAACGTATTTCACCGCCAATAAGGTACTCAACCGGGACTTTGCCCGAGACAGGGTAACCTGATGGAGAAGGCGTCTTCACTGCGGGGGCAGTATTGGAGGAGAGCAGTATCACGGTGTTTTCAGGAATTTGATTGATCAGCTGATCGGTATCCACTGTACGGTCGGCACTGAGAACAATGCACTGTCGACCGCGAACATGGCTTTTATACTGGTTTAGCCGACTCTGAACCCCTGGCGTCCGCCCTGAAAGAGCGTTGCAGGACATCGTTGGAGGGGGAGATGAAGGAGAAGGAGCTTCGAATGCAGTCGATTGAGTTGTCGTTTGGGCGTGGAGACTCAGAGCCTTTATAAGAAACACAGGAGCGATTAATCGGATTAAATTATGAATCACTTTAAAAACTTCCGGAAATCCTAAAACAAGGAAGCCTAGACTCTGAATTTATACCTATCCATTAATATTATGCGATCTCATGTAATTCGATCATGAAAAAATTTGCAAGAACGTATCGGTTCCCAAGTGTCGGACCACAGGACCTGAAAGCATGGGAACCAGGGTTCTGTAATGCTGTTTTGCGGGGAATGATTGCGTCAAAAGGATGAATTATCTGAGGTTACAGATTCAACCGCTACTAAAAATCTAACATAATCTGTAATTATGTAGACTTATCTACGCCGTCGGCATGGATGCACGACGAATCGTGTCTAACTCCACTCTTGCGTAGGGTTTAGGGTCTGGGCGACCCCGTCGAGCTGCAACGTGTCTCGACCATAATTATCAAGGTTCAAACTTGCACTGTAATCTCTGTCATGCAGGGTTTTACATTTTGGACACCGCCACTCACGATCAGACAGAGTGAGATTGTCATTTATGTAGTCGCAAGTGTGAACCGCACACTTTTTTGAACTTGGAAAGAACCGATCTGCAATCACAACCTGGCATCCTCTCAGCTCTGCCTTGTATTCAACAAGTTCTCTCAGCTTACCGAAACCTGCGTCACTGATTGCTCTTGCCAGTTTGCGGTTTTTTACCATGCCTTTGACATTCAGATTTTCGAGGGTGATTATTTTGAATCTTGACGTCAGATAATCACTTACCTCATGTAGTACGGCTGATCGCTGGTTACTTATCCGGTAATGCAGTTTGGCAACCGCTCGCTTGGCTTTCACATAGCGGTTGCTTCCCTTTGTTTTGCGGCTTAACGCCCTCTGTTTTCTGTTAAGGCGTTTCAGAGAGCCTTTCAGTTTCTGATTAGCAGCAAAGGTTTTGCCATTCGAACAAATAGCTAAATCCTTGATGCCAAAATCAACGCCTACAGACTCATTGCTTTGTGCTTTTGGGTCGTAATCCTGAGTGTCTACCAAAATAGAAGCGAAATACTTTCCGGCTCGCTTACTGATCGTCACCTGACAGGGTGTTCCTGTGAATCTCAGCTCTTGGCGCATCTTGATGCGGGTTTTCAGTTTCTCAATGCGAAGTGTTCTGTCATCAACATCGAACTTGGGTTTTTCTCTGAGAGAAAAACTGTCGTGTAGTCCTCGCTTCTTGAACCTTGGATAACCTGCTTTTTCTCCTTTCTTCACCCGACGAAAGAAGTGAGTAAAGGCGTCATGAAGATCGTCGATTGTGTTCCTGGTGACACGTTGGCTGACTTCGGCATACCAGGGAAACTCAAGCCTGAGTTCCTGGTATTTTTCATTCGCAGCCTTCTTTGACCATTTAACGCCTTCTTTATTGAAATGTGCTAACAGTTGATTGAACGCATGACGACGAGAACCACAAGCCCTATCAAGATAATCGGCTTGTTGTTTTGTCGGTCTGAGTTCAATCTTGTGAGCTAACAACATCTCGCAAAGTCTCAAGCATTTTTTCGTATAACCTGAGTTCGCCAACCTTCTATAGAACAGTAGGCTTCCAGTAACTCTTGCTGCCTGTCTAAGTCTGGCTTTTGGTCGTGACCGGATACTCTGCAATAGCAAAGCGTAGGCGCAGCTTCGTTACTTTAGCCCATCAATTCAGACACGTCGTAGTAACAAGTTCCAACTTTGGTCTTTCTGGCAGGAAGCAGCTCACCTGTACTTTCCGATTTTCGTAGTGTTACTGGGTCTGTACCATGTAAACGAGCTGCCTCACCTATCTTCAGTAATCACTTATCAATGCTTGAGATTTTATAAGATAGTTTTGGATTATAATAGATTTCTGCGAACTGTTTTTAACCCTATGACCAGACTAGCCAAAACACCCAAACCATTAATCTCTGCGGTTGTTCCCGCTGCTTTAGTTGGGGTCAAAAGGGAACTGGACGTTGTATTAGCAACAGAAGCAGAAGCAGAACCAGAACCAGAACGTAGAGTGAATGGTTGGCAGATTTCTGAGTAAAAAAAGAACTGACCCTCGAAGTTAGCCAGACCGGCACAGGCAGTGGACGAGGAATTGTTTATGGGAGTCCAGGTATTTGCAAACCGGATGCTTCCATGTGTTGTGGGAGTTGGTATGGCAACCGTTGAATTTACAGCGGGAGTTGACATAACAACGGTTGAATTTGGAGTGAGTGTTGACATGGCAAGGGTTGCATTTGGAGTGGAAGCCGATATAACAACGGTTGAGTCCGGACCGGATGTCGGCATGACAGTCGTTGGGCCCACAAGGCTAGCGCACACTCCTGACACTTCTCCCAAAGGTGCTGGCATTGCTCTAATGCTGGATTGTTTTAAGGGTTGCCACCATGGATTGAAGGCCTGCAGGCGGTTACAAGCCAGAGTCAGTCCAATCTGTCCCCTGACGTTTATAGCGGTCCGTGTTACCTTGATTCGATTGCCTGCCAGGAAAAAAACAGGCAGTTTTGAAGGGCTATGTGTAGGCCCAACCAGAACGAAACCTCCTTTGCGAGCAGAGCTTCGAATTGTGAGGCCAGCATTGGATATATTGACAATGTTATTGAAGACATTGATTTTAGATCCGGGTCCAAGTCTAAACTCAGCCGCTTGTGCAATATGGTCCTCAAATGTGTTTCCAATAACCGATAGTCGATCTGACTGGTTAATAATAGAAGGAAGATTAATCAATATCCCTTGTTCCTGAGTCACATAGTAATAAGTATTGTCCATAATCCAGCTGTATTTTCCTCCATAGATTTTGTTATTGGCGAACAGCAAGTTTGGGCCAGGGTTCCGGGTTGAGTCAGAGGCATCGGAGAATTTTTTGCAATCAAGAGCGAAGGCGGCCTTTGCAGGACTTACGAATAGGTTATCCTCTATGATCAGCTTCCGGTTGAAGCACTCTGCAAAAACAATGGATTCAATGGGATGGTGTATACTTCTCTTCCATGGCGAGAAAGCAAGGTGTCTTATATGGCTGTCTTTCGTTTCTTCAGGTTTGAAGCTTTCAGGGTATCCAACTCTGAGTATGTGTCTGTATTTAAAATATGAGCGATCCTCGATGACAATATCAAAACCGTCATCAGCCGCTCCGATAATGTCCTGACCGTTTTTCAAAACTATTTCACTGTCAACAGAATACACAGCTGGAGTTTTATCTGTCACGGGGAAAGCGGACGGAGAAGGTGTCGCGCCAGGTGCAGTCGCGGAGGAGAGCAAGATAACGGTGTTCTCTGGGATCTTTTTTACCAACGCACCTAAATCCTCTGATGGGTCGACACTGAGAACAACGCACTGTTTTCCATTAACAAGTTCTCTGTATTGCTTCAGCCGTTGCTCAACCCCTGACGTCTGTCCCGTGAGAGTGTTGCAAGATGATATCTGAAGGCATGATATATAAGAAGAGATGGTCGGCACATGGGCCTGAAGAATCAGAGCTTGCAAAAGGAATAAAGGCGCGATCAATCTGGTCAGATAATTTGGCAGCTTGGTCATGTTCCGGGCTCTTTGGGGATATCTGTGGGTAATTGAACCCACAAGGCCTGTAAGCACCTGAACCAGAATTTTGCAACAGACGCTTTGTGGGGAATGATTGCCTCGAAAGAATTCGCTCAGGTTATAGATTCAACCATATGGCCAGCGTAGCTAAAACACCCAAACCACTAATCTCTGCGGTTGATCCCGCTGCCGTAGTTGGGACCAAAAGGGAACCGGACGTTGTATTAGCAACAGAAGCAGAAGCAAAAGCAGAAGCCAGAGTGAATGGTTGGCAGATTTCTGAGTAAAAAAAGAACTGACCCTCGAAGTTAACCAGACCGGCACAGGCAGTGGACGAGGAATCCTTTATGGGAGTCCAGATATTTGCAAACCGGATGCTTCCATGTGTAGTGGGAGTGGGTATGGCAACCGTTGAATTTACAGCGGGAGTTGACATGACAACGGTTGAATTTGGAGTGGGAGTTGACATGGCAAGGGTTGCATTCGGAGTAGAAGCCGACATAACAACGGTTGAGTCCGGACCGGATGTCGACATGACAGCCATTGAATCTGGAGTGAAGGTTGACATAACAAAGTTTGAATTTGGACCAGCTGTTGGCATGACAGTAGTTGGGCCCACAAAGCTACTGCACACTCCTGATACTTTTCTCAAAGGTGCTGGCATTGCTTTAATGCTGAATTGTTTTAAGGGTTGCCTCCATGGATTGACGGCCTGCAGGTGGTTACAAGCCAGGGTCAGTCCAAGCTGTCCACTGACGGTTATAGCGGTCCGTGTTACCTTGATTTGATTGCCAGCCAGGAAAAAAACAGGCCGTTTTGAAAGGCTATAGGTAGGCCCAACCAAAATGAAACCTCCTTTGCGAGCAGAGCTGCGAGTTGTGGGGCCAAAATTGTTTATATTGACAATGTTATTGAAGACATTGATTTTAGATCCGGGAGCCAGTCTGAACTCAGCCGCTTCTGCAATGTCGTCCTCAAATAGGTTCCCAATAACCGATAGCCGATCTGACTGGTTAATGACAGAAGAAATATTAATAAATATCCCTTGTTCCTGAATAAAATAGGAATACATTTTGTTCATAATCGAGGTGTATTTTCCTCCGTAGATTTTGTTATTAGTAAACAGTAAGCCTGGGCCAAGATGCCGGGTTGGGTCGGAGGCATCGGAAAATTCTTTGCAATCAAGAGCAAGGGCGGCCTTTACAGGGGTACGGAATACGTTATCTTCTACGATCAGCTTCCGGTTGTAGCACTCTGCAAAAATGATAGAGTCAATGGGGAGGCGTGCATTATTCAGTGATGGCGAGAAAGTAAGGTGTCTTATGTGGCTGTCTTTCGTTTCCTCAGGTTTGAAGCTTCCAGGGTATCCAACTCTCAGTAAGTGTCTGTGTATAAAATCTGATCGATCCCTGATGACAATCTCAAAACCGTCATCAGCTGCTCCAATAATGTCCTGACCGTTTTTCAAAACTATTTCACTGTCAACAAGATACTCAACCGAGGTTTTATATGACGCGGGGGTAGTTGGAGAAAGCGTTGCGCCGGGTGTAATACTGGATGCGGGGGTAGCTGGAGAAAGCGTTGCGCCGGGTGCAGTATTGGAGGAGAGGAAGATAACGGTGTTCTCTGGAATCTGTTTTACCAATTCACCTAAATCCGTTGAAGGGTTGGCATTGAGAACAACGCACTGTCTTCCATTAATCAGTTCTCTGTATTGCCTTAGCCGTTGTTCAACCCCTGTCGTCTGTCCCGTGAGAGTGTTGCACGATGATGTCGGAAGGCTTGATGTAGAAGAAGAGATTGTCGGGGTCTGGGCCTGTAGAATCAGAGCCTGCAAAAGGAATAAAGGCGCGATCAATCGGGCCAGACAATGTTGCTGCTTGATCATGTTCCGGGCTCCTGGCGAGTCTGGCAGCCTGTCGGACTTAAGCGTCCCTAGCGAGGATTGCAAGAAACAGGGATTTTTAGACCAATTTATCGCAACCGCAGTAGGACAGTCTTAAGTCCGACAGGCTGCTAGGAGGCTGACCGAGAATAGACTGCCCTACGCGGCAACTGCTCCTGCGTTGCTCTAGCTCCTGCATCCATGCAGTCGTGCGGCGGCAGCAAATTGGTCTGAAAATCCGCTTTTGTTCGTCAAATAGCTCGCTATTCTCCTCACAAAACCGAATTTTCATCCTCAATTTTCTGCCGTCCTCGCTACGGGCGCTATTCTCGGTCAGTCTCATAGATAGGAAGCCTAGACGCTCCATTAATAGTTGGCCATTATCAGGCATTAAGAAAATAAACAGGACTTCTTTTTAATCGTTCCCATGTTCCCGGAATGCCTGCGAGGATAAACAGGCTCTGGTTATAGATTCAACAATATGGCCAGAGTGGTCATGATGCCCAGAGGGGTTGCCACTGTAGCTGTACTTGTTGATGAGGTAGGGACTGCTATCGTGCTGGTATCGGGAGCAGAATCGGAAATGACGGGCTGGCAGACTTCTGTAGCAAAGAAAAACTGACCTTCGAAGTTGACCAGACCCTTACAGGCAGTGAAGAAGGAGCCGTTGATGGCTGTCCAGGTATTTGCAAACCGGCTGCTTATTGAAGGTGGAATGGACGTTGACTTGTTATGGGCTGAGCCTGAAGTGGGCGTGACAGTCGTTGAACTCACAACGTTATTGCACCGTTCTGGTTCTCTTCCCGAGGGAAAGGGGAGTGCTTTCAGACTGAATTGTTTTTGGGGTTGCCACCATGGATTAACTGCCTGCAGGTGATTACAAGCCAGTATCAGACTGAGTTGCCCCCATAGGGTTATAGCTGTCCGTGTTGCCATGATCCGATTGCCAGCCAGAAAAAAAACAGGGGGGATTTTCGTGTTATCTGCAGGTCCTGCAAGAACGATCCCCCCTTTGCGAACAGAGTAGCGCGTTGTGTTGCCAACATTGGAAATGTTGATAGTGTTTTTGAAGATCCCCATACGGGTCCCGGGTCCAAGTCTGAACTCAGCTGCTTCTGCAATATTACCTTCGAATATATTACCGAAAACAGCTATTTTCTCCGACTGTTTCACGATGGCAGGAAGATTAATAAACAGGCCTTGGTCGGGAATAATATAGGGAAAAAGTTTGTCGAAAATCGAGTCGTACCTTTCACCGATGATCCTGTTATCTGCAAACTGCAACTTTGGGCCCTGGAGCCGTTCATTGACAGATGCATCCAGATTTTTTTTGCAATCAATAATAACCGCGGCCCGGACAGGGGGATAAAATACATTTTCTTCTACAATCAGTTTTCGGTTATAACATTCTGCGAAAATAATGGAGTCAATGGGGAGGCGCTTATTATTTCGAGTGGGTCGAAAAGTAATGTGTTTTATATTGCTGTCGCCGGTATAGGCTGGCTGAAATTTGTTGGCGGTTCCCACCCTGATCAGATGTCTGCCTTCAAATATTGGCCGATCCCTGATGACGATCTCAAAACCGTCATCAGCAGCTCCTATGATGTCCTGACCATTCTTTAAACGTATTTCATGGTCAGCAAAGTACTCAACCGGTGTTTTACCCGTCACAGAGGTAGCCGTTGGAGAGGATGTTACGGCAGGGGCAGTGTTGGATGAGAACACTATAAAGGTGTTTCCGGGAATCTGTTTTATTAACTCACTTAAATCCTTTGACGGGTTGGCACTGAGAATAACGCACTGCCGTCCCTTAACAAGTTTTCTATACTGGTTCAGTCGTTGCTGTACCCCTGTCGTCTGTAGTGCAAGAATTGCTGGCCTCAGAAGATCGTCGCAGGATGTCGTCGAAGTCGGAGTTATGGCAGAAGGGGTTACTGTTGAAGATTGCGATGTTGTTTGAGCCGGTATACTCAGGGCCTGAAACAGGAATAGAGGCACGATTAATCGGGCCAGATATCGCTGTAGCTTCGCCATGTTCCGGACTCCTGAGAAATTCAGATAAGAAGCCTAGACGCTACATTTATAGTTAGCCATTGATCGATGTCAGGTAAAAGGATAGATCTTCCGAGCTGTCAAAACACTGACTGGCACATCGCTTCATAATGGGTCACAGTTTCCAACGGCAGAGCCTCTGCTATGGTCTTAACCATCGACCAGATAATAACTCTGTGGGAGAAGATTCATAATGACCTTTATGAGTCTAAGGCAGCAGGTATAGCCGAAGTCTTCCAGATCTTTCATGGAGCCGTCGCGCGTTGCAGTGAGCTTTACCTCGATGAAAGGCTTCATGAATCTTCCTGATTTTTCACTGCCAGTGAAAAACCTTCATCACTAACCTGAGAATCGTGCTGGCTATTGAGGCTCTGGTGCATAAAAAGCTACGAATTCATCTTTCCCTAAAGCTGTTCAATGTAAAAAATCCCACATCTATTTCAAACTATTTTAATTGTTGGAAATATTTTTTCTAACTTATTAATTATCAGTTTTTTTATATCTGAAGTTAAACGACTAATTACTCAAACATTCTGTCATTGAAGATGCGTTTGGTTTTTTATTAATTTTTATAGATATGGCTTACTAATTATTATGAAAAGTTCATGTGCAACTATTTGTTATCCGTCGTATAAAATACGATGTTTTTTATCGGTTTTTTTCCTGGCATTCTGCGCTCTGTCTCTTTCCGCTTATAGTGTCGGTGATGATAGTGCTCCAGACACGACTGCGGCCCCACCAGATACTCCGACTAATACGACTGCTCCTCCAGAAGCCACTCCGACTGGCCTGTCACCAAACAGAACTTCAGCTACGGCTACGACATTAGCAACAACAATAGCCCCGACAACGGTATTCAGCGCCAGTGCTCCAGACACGACAGCGCCCCCACCAGAGACTCCGACTGGCCTGTCACCAAACAGAACTTCAGCTACGGCTACGACAATAGCCACAACAATAGCCCCGACAACGGTAATCAGCAGAAGCAATCCCTGTGATGATTTATTCCGTAATCAGTTAGCCCTGGAGACTTGTAACAGGTTTTTCAACAATGAAACAGCGGCCGGAGAGACGGAATCCTTTGAAACGGCACGGGTTGTCACTAATGCCAGTGAACTAGTCAGTGCGGTCGAAAGCGCCAGGCCCGGAGGCACTATTATTGTTCTGGCTCCCGGAACTTATACGCTTACCAAAGTATTGAAGCCCGCTCAGAGAATTGCTCTGGTGGGTATTAAATCGGCCGGAGCCCGAGCAAAGATCACTGCAAATGTTGATTTGGCGAAGACTAATCCAAACGGTCTGGTTCATTTGCAGCAGCCAAAAGAGGGGTCTTCAGCTGGCTTTTACAGTGCATTTATAAACTGGGAAACCAACGTGATTTCGAATCACGGTGATGCTAACAACTACAGCACCATTTTCGGGGAGAATTATCCGGGGGAAATCAGGCTTTATGACAACATATTTACACAAAAGAACAATAGCTTTCATGCCAGTGAGCTTGTTTATCTGTCGAACAAGCGTGACACAGCAAAAAAAATAGTGATCGACAGCAACCAGTTCAATACCAGTAACATCAGACTTTCTGCGGTATACTCAGAGACGAGTGCCTCCGGTAGAGACCAGGATGAAATCATTATTACCAACAATGTATTATCCAGCGAGAGTGGTGCGAGCAGTGTCAGTGATAATGCCTTTCGTCTTACCAATCACAAAAAATTCACGATCAAAAATAATATTTCGCTGAGCCGTCGGGCTAACGCTTCCATAGTGGTTGAATTACTTAACCAGCCCGGGGTGCAAGGCTCTATTGAAGACAATATCGCTGATCCTGCCGCAAATGAGCTCAATCGATTAATCAAGGTAGAAGTAGCAAAAAAAACAGGCGAGGAAGATTCCAAAGTTACGGGTGTTCTGGCCATTTCAGGCAATGACTATTTCGTCCTTGGGAGCAAGGATGAAAAGGGCGCTTATATTACCTTCACGCAAGGAAAAAAGATTCCTGCCGAAGGTTCTCCATTACCAATCTGCGGCAACTTAAGTCGGGACGCTGCTGCCTTCAAGATCTGTAACGACTTTCTCAATAACTCGCTGGCAACAGGCGGCGATAAAAACTTCTCTCACGCCTTTGCGGTAAGCAACGCAGAGGAGCTGCTTAACGCAGTTGAGCGATATTACCCTGACGACAGTGGATTCACAGGCAGCATTATCGTGTTACGCGCAGGAACCTACCTGCTACCCAGACAGTTAATCACCAACCATAAATTGGCTCTGGTTGGTGAGAAATCCGGTGACTCTTTTCCCAAGATAAAAGCTACTAACGAGATCCTCCTGACGTCCCGTGAACGGTTATCGCTGGTTGATTTGAGGAACAGTTCATCAGAACCATCCTCCGGCTTTTACAGTGCTCATATCAAGTGGGATACCGGCATTGATAATATTGGTGATATTTATCATGTGCATGAAGCGGTTTCTGAAGACAGCACAATCAGCGGGGTGTCTTATTCGGGCAAGATCAGGATTTTTGATAACTACTTTATGCATCATTTGGACACTAACAACGTTCGCTACTTCCTGATGCTGAATAATTTTAACGACGATGCTTACATAGGACATAATACATTTGATAGCACCCGTCTTAAATTTTGGGCAGTTGCTGCCCAATGTGCCGATTGTTCTGAGCTTGGTACAAAAATGGAAGTTGTCTCAAACCGTTTTATCAGTGATCAGGCTTCACCGACCTATTCAGTTGCTCACGGCATTGAACTCAGGGGCTACAAACAATTCCGGATTGAAAATAATCGACAGGAAAACAGCAAAGCTGCCGCTAAAATCAGTGTTTTTCTGAAAGATAATACCGGGGGAGTTAGTGGTGTAATCCGCAACAATACCGTGAGCACAAGTGCTCCGGGAAACCAGAGGATGATAAGAATCGAGTCCTACATGCTTGAAGGGCTCCCACATGTCACCGGATCGCTGATTGTGGCGCAAAACAGCGGTTATACATTCTTTGACCCGGACAATCTGATGGCTCTTATTGGATTGACCGTCGATGCTACGACCACTGCCAGGGCATCAACCACTACTCAACCCCTGGTGTCGCCTTCGCAGGTCGTCCGGACATCCGCCCCGGGAATGTCTGCACAAGCACATCGGGATATTGCCAGTAGCACAACGCCTTTACCGACTCGGGCAATAGCGTCAAGCTATTCCGTTACTCCAACAGGTTCTTCTGGGCCAATCTGCGATCGCATGCAATCAACTACAGAGGTCACGGCCAGTGAAATTGACGCCTGTAAAGCCTTTCTTAACAATAACAAAGCATCGGGCGGTCACTCTTTTTCCCTGGCGGTTGTCGTCAGTAATGCCAGGGAACTGGATGCAGCCGTTACCGGCAAGTTCCCGAAAGGCCATCCGGATGCCAGCAGACTGGTTGTATTAAAAAGCGGAACCTATCCACTCACCGAGCCCCTGGATATTACGCGCAAGGTAGCTCTGGTTGGAGTCCTTAAAGACGGTGAATATCCTACTATCAAAGTCGCCGAGAAACGGAAATACCGTTTTTTGGCTAATCTTCACCACAATCCAAAGGTAGCTGAAACCGGCTTTTACAGTCACCATATTCACTGGGACATCTCTAGTGCTCCATTCTTTTCATTCTTTTTTGGGTTTATAAAAAAACGAGCTATCTACAGTAATTCCTATCAGGGGGATATCCGAATTTATGAAAACAAATTCTCGGAAGCAAGATTGAGTTATATCAACTCTTATATCGAGTTAAGGGATGCTATTGGTGGTGCGTTTATAGAAGACAACAGGTTTGATACCGCTTATTTAACCGAGTGTACTATTATCGCCAGATGTGAAAGTGAAGTCTGTCGGGCAGCAGAACCACCGCTTGATGTTAGTGATAACCATTTCTACATCGAAACCGCCCCATCCCCAGACGCCCTGGAATTCTTAAAGCGCTATAGAAAAGAACCACCGAAATCGATATGCGTTTTAGGTTATATGCGCTTCAGGATCGCTGGTAACCAGCAGAAAACCAAAGACGCAACAGGTAGCATTATTTTAAGAGATCATTACGACGTTAAGCGCTTGCATGGCTATGTGTTGAATAACATTGCCCACAAAGATGCACCTGAGCTTCAACGCAGAATTATCTACCAGTCTTACCACTTTGCCGAACATTATCTGAGGGTTACCGGAAAACTTCATGTTTCAGGAAATGATTATTACACCTTTGATGAATCCGGACTCGCCCCGAGTTTTGTTGATTACTCCCCGGGCAAACAGGTTATTGTGCCTTCACAGACAGCTGCAGCGTCATCGACGGTAAAAGCGGCCTCATCAGCCAATGTTTCTCCTGATGTTATTACGCCAAGTACACTGATATCTGCCACCGCCTCTGTCCGCCTGCCTGCGAAAAAGAAACCCTGTAACGATATCCTGGAGCATCCGACCGCATTTGCTACTTGTGAGGCATTTCTGCAAAACGAACTGGCCTCGGGGCCCGCTGCCAATAAGCCAGCCTTTTCTCACGCCATGGTAGTTAGCACTACTTCGGAGTTGATCGACGCCATCAATAAAACGATCGGTTATGATGGCAAACCTGTTAGCGGTAGAATTATTCTATTGGAGCCGGATACCTATGAACTGTCAAAAGCTCTGCTCGCCAGCCACCGGGTTGCCATGGTCGGCTTAAAAAGTGCAGACGGATTGCCTGTTATAACGGCGGCACGCGACTTCAGTGGCAGCCAGGGGCCAAATCGTTCACTGCTTTACCTGAAAGCTGTCTCTAATCCTGTGGATACCGGCTTTTACAGTTGGAATCTGGAGTGGAGAACCAGAATGCCTTATCCCAAGTACTTTTTTGAATTTCAAGCCTTCATCTTCGCAGAAGGTTACAACGGAGATATACGGATTTACCAGAATCGCTTCAGTGACCGGAACCACTACATATCCTGGCCCTTGCACTCTGTAGTGTTGAACGACAATGCGGGTTACGCGTACTACGTTGGTCACAATATATTTGATACAGAGGCAGTGACGTATAATGTGATTGAATCCACTGCCAGCCCAAACTCCCGGGCAGCTATCGAGGTCGACGCCAATGAGTTCAGAAGTGTCGATGCATTTCATAGAGACAGGCCAAACGCTATTGTTCTTGCTGATTACCAACAGCTGAAAATTAACAACAACATACAAAAAGACAGCAGTGCTGCGGGTGCGATAAAAGTTGGATTTAAAAATAACCAGCGTATTGAAAGTGCCTCTATAAAAAACAACAGAGCACACATAGATGCATCGGGAGAAGACAGAACCATTGAGCTAAAACTCAACAAGAAATCATTTGATGAAAGGTCCAACTTATCGGGTTACGTAGAAGTAACCGGAAATGACTACTATGAATTGGCGCTTCTGGATGTAACGGATAGCAATTATCGCTACACCGCTGGTCTGGATGTAGCTACTGCAAGGTTGGCACACTCCAAATCCACTGTAACGCCCTCTTTGTCAGTCACGACCGCCGGGATGAGAGTAAAGCCTTCGCAGTCTTTGCCGACTCCGCTTGAGACCACTGTCGTATCATCCGTCACAGCAGGCTCGACACCGTCATCTCTTCCACCACTCAGCAGCCCATGTGATCAGCTGATCGACTCAGACAAGGCTCAGCTCTGCCAGCGATTTCTGAATGAGCTTGAGGAAATGAATATAAGGACTACGTTTTCCGAGGTGGTGATTGTAAAAAATACGTGGGAACTGCTTCACGAAGTAGACATGACATCGGAGTCTGGCAAGGTTATTTTACTTCAGGCAGGCAGCTATGAACTGTACGAGCAGCTTCGTGTGGTTCGGCCTGTGGCACTGGTCGGTATTGGCAATACGGTTATTAAGCAAGCCGTTGATTATCCTGCCGAGGAAGAATCACTGGTTCTGCTCGATTATGCCAGTACGGGTTTGGGTTTCTTCAGCAAAGGCATAACCTGGGATATTTCCGCTGCAGACAGTATCCGGAGCAACCCCCTCAGCACGGCAGTCAAGGCCGTCGACTATCGTGGAAAACTCGTGATGAGTGGTGATGAGTTTCAATATAACGCCATCAGGGAGAACGAAAAAGCACCTTCCCACTATGTTGAGGTACGGGGCTCATCAGGTGATGTGATAATTACTGGCAGTACGTTTTTTTCCGGAGGTCTGAAAAAAGCCGCCATTTACGCCGATTGTAAAGATTGCCTGGAAGAAGTCCAGAAGATGGATATTTCCGATAATCGCTTCACAGACTCAAATTCTGGCGAGTCTGCACCGTCTGCCATTGATGTTCGTCACTACAGAATCCTGAAAGTTCATGACAATGTTCAGGAGACCGAGTCTGTTTCGGTGAACATCAATGTTGAACTGCCAAATAATAGGGGCGGTATCTTTGCTCTTATCGTTGACAACATTGCCATGGGTTCAGCTATTGACGAGAAGAAAACCATTGACGTCACGGTTGGCAGGCTGGCTAAAGAGCCTGCCAGAATTGATGGCCTGGTTCGGGTGTACAGTAACCGTTGCTTCTCCGTTAACCTCGATGAAATACCTTCTGATGTTGTTGAGTTTGCTGAGGGTAATTGCAGCGCTTTGCCCAATATTCAGGCCTTGAGGGGGGCACCGACACCTTCACACAATGGTCTGAGCACGGGCCAATGGGTCGGCATAGGGTTCGCTGTCGGTGCAGCTGCTGTTTACGGCGGGTGTGGTCTCTATGGTCTTACAAATCTGCCTGGACATGCGAGAGCCTGGTCATTCTTTATCTTGCCCAAAACCCTTGCGCTAGCTGCCACTGCTAAAGTGCTTGCATGGTGTAACCAACGCAAATGGCGCAGTTTAAGTGAGGATGATGATGCAGTTAGTTATTCGCCATCCGCGGGCGTAGAAATGAAAACAGCACTGCCGAAAGAACCTGAAATGAATTTGGGCGAAAGCGAAGGTGATCAATTCCCTTTGATTGAAAATCCGATAGTAGAAGGTCAGCTGTAAGTTTGTTTGAGAGGGTCTTAAAAGCCCTCTTAATCAAAGGTAAAGGCTCAGCGGGACTCGTTTTTGGCATAGTGCTCAATATGTTTTGTGAACTTGTCATGCCGATCCAGAAACGAATCGTAAGCATGTTTGGCCGGAAGCGTGATGACTTTGCCGGTATGGGACAAACCACTGATAAATTTTCCGGCAAGCGTCACCGGGTCTTTGCTGACCTTATAATGGGTGACCTTCTCGTGGGCGCTGGCCAGATTTTCTCTGGGAATGTCTGATAAAGCTGCACGACTCAGCTCCGCACTTGAGAAGCAAACCGCTTCCACTGGGGGCACCATGGAGAGCGCTGCATAGCTTGCTTCGGCTCCCCCTTTGGAATGGCCATTGAGTTTCAGAGAAAAAGGCTCGCCTTCAGGCGTTACAGGTAGATTTTTCATAAGACTGGCGGTCAGGGCTTTGGCTTGTTTATAGCTGTCAGGGATGCCTCTTCCCGTAAGATTCTTGATATTGGCTTGCCATTGCTTGCCTGAAAACTGCATGTTTTTTCTCGAACGTTCGACTAGCCCTCCTGCTGCCAGTCCGGATGTCGTGCCGCCAAACACCAGACGGACTTCCTTACGTTCAGGATTCATTAGAACGTAAGCCGTGAGTCCTGTTTTCTTGTCGTACAGGAATCCGGGTTCCTTGGTGCTGAGAGTCACTCCTGTCTCATCGGAAATCAGTTTTGCGATATCCTCAGAAGGTTGCCATTGAGCGGCAAAATCCTCTTTTTCTGGTTTGTGAATATCTCCGGCTTCGCTGATTTTCTCAAGCGAGCGGTGATAGGGATAAGCGGCCAACTGAGCATCAATGGCCATAGATCTGAGAACTCTGGGTTCTGTGGGCGGTTGGCTGTTCATGGCCAGTTTTTTGATTTCCCGTTGCTCGAGTTTTATGGGGGCATCGTTTTTAAGAGTGGCTTTTTGGGGAGAATATTTGCCCATGGACTTGGAAAGTTTGACTTTCCACCGGCCAAATACACCTGTTTTCTGAGACTTATCGAACTGTTTTTCAGAAATAGGCCTGAATTGAGCCGCTTGCGTATCGAGTCTGGATCTATCCATGATGATCTGATTCTTATGCCTGTTGTGAAACTTTTCAACTCAGCTCTTAAGGCAGAGTGTCTTTCCTCAGTATAGGGGGCATATTCAAAGTCTGGTAACACTGCTTTTTATCGGCGGGTCAGTCAAGTATTCGGTACAGGTGCCAGCTTTGAACCCAGCCTTCCGGATTGGTGGAGTAGAAGCCACCGATATCAGGATTGACGAGTGTTATCCGGGAAGGGTGGAGGACAGGAATCAGTGGTAATTCTCTGGCCAGAATAGCCTCGGCATTCTGATAGTTCGGTAAACGGGCTACAGCGGTTTGCTTGCTTGCAGCCAGGGAAAGTTCTCTGAGATAGGCTGGATCCCTGAAGGGGCCAAAGAATTTACTTTCGGTTAGAGGAATCAGGAAAGCCGTGGCATCATTGTAGTCAGCTAACCACTCAAACCATGCCAGCTCGTAGTCTCCTTTGGATATGTGCTCGAGGTAACTACTCCATTCCTCACTCTTACTGCTCAGGGATGTGCCCAGAGTGCTGTTAATCTGGTGGCAGATCTCTGGCAGAATATCCAGAGAATCGTACCTTGGGCTTGATAATACAGTTAGTTTTATATCACTCCCTTTAATGCCTGATTCGGCCAGTAACTTGATGGCCTGTTCCCTGCGATCCGGATTATCGAGCAGTCTTTTGCAGTTGGCCGGGTCCGGGTCGAAGCCCCGGGTATGGGGGGGCACGAAACTGCACGCTGGTGTGGTATGACTGTGGGGGTAGATCTTTTTGACCAGCGCATTCCGGTCAATAGCCATCGATAGAGCCTGCCTTGCTTTTACATTATGAAGGGCTGTTACCCTTGGGCTGACCATAAGGCTGGCAGTGGCAAGAACCTGATCTTCAAACACAGACACAGGGTGCTTTTTCTTCAACTCCCGAATATGCAACGCTGGCAATTGAGCCGTTACATCCAGTACGTGATTCTCAAATTGTTCTATCTGACGATGGACGGATGGAATAATCTGGTAATTGACCCGTTGCAGGTCAGTATCCAGATGACGGAAATAATGGGGGTTGCTGCTTAACTCTATACGGGTTTCAGGGACTACTTGATGAATCTTGAAGGGACCGTTGGTGACCGGAATGGTTGAGGTATCGCCCTTGAGATTACTCTTGTGGACAGGCAGGAAGCTGGGAAAGGTCATCAGGCCCAGAAAATAAGGAGCAGGCTGATCCAGTTCGATAATGACCTTGTCGTCGAATGCCTTCACCGCCAGGGCATCAAGATCGCCATTCAGAGCCTGCTCAGCTCCTTTTATTCCAGCGACTTTCAAGTACCAGCGGTAGGTGGCTCGACGTTCAGGATCGGCCAGTGCCCTGAAGCTACGGGGAAAGTCTTCAGCCGTGAGGGCGCTGCCATCTGACCATTTCAGATTTTTCCTGATGATAAAGGTATATCGGGTGCCGTCAGGGGCGAGTTCAACATCGCTGGCCACTCCGGGCACGGGTTCACCGTTTTTGTTCTGCACCATTAACCCTTCAAAAACATCCTTGAGCACCTGGGCGCTGGGAGAACCCCCAAAATAGTGGGGGTGCAGGGATTTTGGGTTGGCTAGCAGACCTCTTTCAAGGGGCAAAGAGAAAACCTGCACAGAAGCAGTGAAGGCCAACAGGAAACAGGGCAGGGCAAGGAGGGTTCTATGCAGCCAGTCGCGAACCCTGAACATAAGGGGCTTGAATGTAAAGGACATTTAGGAGGTCAGATCAAAAAACTACACGAATCTTTTGTATAGCTTATTCATAAAGCTTCTGCCGAAAAAAGTCAGAAAGATGCATCTGGTTTTCCACGCTAAAGACTTTTTTGAAGGCTGCGCTCAACCACTGGCTGGCAGACTTCTGTATTGATCTATCCTTCCTTTCTGGAAACCAGAAGGCAAGGATAAAATCATTAAACACTCTCGCTTTGCAATACTGCTGTTATTGTCGTTGTCTGTCATCTGCCGGGCCAAATCGTTGACCGGAGGTTTTATTATCGAGCTTGAACAGAATACAGATTTCTCAAACCAGGATTTTTCTATCAAGCCTGACTGGCCTGCATTGTCAGGCACGCGATCAGATTTTGCCGGCTCAAGCCTCTATCCAGAACCCGATTTGCAATCGGATCACAAGCGACACAGACCTGACAGTTACGAGGTGGAAACGCCCCCTGTTGAGTCGACTTCGTGGCAATGGCCTTACGTCACGAACCTGCTGGTTGCTTATGAACTGATCCTGGCCACCAAAGACAAGCCTCTAAGCTACAACCCCTATTCATGGGTAGCTGCTAAAGCAGTTATCGCCGTCGGTTGGCTTTTAAAAAGCTATTGGAACCGCGATTCACTGCTGTTTAACCTGATTGAACAACAAGAAGTGAGTCAAAATCGCCCGTTTGCGGTTACTACTGTGATGCCAGGCTCTGAACATGACCAACCACAGGGGCAGCCTCCAGAATCATCCGGCCAGCAGGCAACAGAGGTCGCCGCCCACCCTGCAGGCTATTTAACCCATTTTCTGTACCCTGACTCCGGCGACGGTAACGAAGATCCGCAACAAGACTCGCATACTTTGGGCTTAAATTGTTTCGTCCACCCCTGTAATGGCGTTTGTCGATTACGACAATCTTCCGGCTCAATAGCTACAGGGACAGACGATACAAACACTCCTGCCGGACGATTAGTCTGCAATGTGGTAGTATTCGAAAAGCATGGCCATCTGCGGCAATGCGGGAAGGTCTGTAAAAACGAAAGAAGACTATCGTGTCACAAAAGCAAATGCCATACCGGGGAAAAAACCTGTGACGTCATGGTGACCGGGGAGGATAACCAGTCGCAACCATGTGGAACCTTCTGCCAGAATGCCGGAGCCCTGTCGATTCACAAAGCCAGAGTCCATGGCAATCAACGAATCTGTAAATTGACCTTACTCGGGAAGGATGGCCAGCTGCGGCCTTGCGAGAAAGTCTTCAAGAACAATCGATCTTTTGCGACTCACAAATACAAATTCCACATCGGGCAGAGAACCTGTGACTTTATGGTGACCGGGGAGGATAGCCAGCAGCGGCCATGCGGGGTAGTCTGCAAGAATGCCCAAGACCTGTTGACCCACAAAAGAAGTGGACACATCGGGCAAACAAGCTGCGACGTGATTGTGGTCTCGGAAGATGGCCAGAAGCGGTCATGCGCGTTTGTCGGCAAGAATCCTCAGGCTCTGTGGTCTCACAAAAGCAAAATCCACAGTGGACAACGAATCTGTAACGTAACCCTGACCGGTGAGAATGGCCAGCAGCAATCATGCGGAAAGGTCTGCAGGAATGCTGGAGCCCTGACGGATCACAAAAGAACTGGCCACAGCGGGCAACAAACCTGTTACTTCACAGTGGTCGGAGAGGATGGCCAGCGTTGGCGATGCGGAAAGGTCTGCAAGAATACAAAAGCCCTGTCGAGCCACAAAAGAACACATCGAAAACACAAGACTGTTGATATGAACCAGAGCATCGACATGGGTTCCCAAAAAGTAAAGTGAAGAAATAAGGATCAAAAGTGACTGAGTTTTCACTGCTACTTTGTTTGGTTGTTGGCTCGCTGAACAAAAAAGTGCTTTCCTGAAATCAAGGTCAAGATGCCGCCGAGTATCATCAGTGAAGACAGAACCAGCCTCATAGATAAGGTCTCATTGGCAAACAACACACCTCCTGTTGCGGCAATAACAGGAACGAGCAACTGCACTACAGCCGATTGTGTGCCAGAAAGCCCTGGCAGCGCAATATACCAGACCATGTAACCAATCCCCGATGTGATGCCACCAGATACCACTGCCAGTAAGACACCTTCGGTGGACAAGCGGCTCTCCTGAATGGATACAAGCCCCAAAATCAATACAAAAGGTAGCGTACGAACGAAATTATAGGTGGTATCACCCAGCGGATTTTGTGAGCCCCTGCCAGCAAGCGTATAGACGCCCCAGGCTACGCCAGAGATAGTCATCAGGATAAATCCCGTAAGTGATGGCGTTGACAAACCGGGTATCACTAAATAAACAAAACCCAAGAAAGCAATAAAAACTCCAAGGCACTCAACAAGCAAAAGTTTTTTTCCTGTAACAAGCTCAGCAGCAATAATCGTAATTTGTACCGAAGCGAACAAGATTAATGCCCCTGTTCCCGTATCCAGAGACAGGTAGGCAAAAGAAAAAGCGATGGCGTAAAGAAATAACATGAAGGAAGCTTTCCAGCTCCCTTTTGATGTTGAAAGGCAATTAAATTGAGATAACCTGAGTATCAGCAGCAATACCAAAACGCCGCTAAGTAATCGAATCCACGTAAAGCTAACGGCGTCAATCTCGTTATTACCCAAAGCCAATCTGCACAGAATGGAATTTCCCGCGAATGCTATCAGGGCAAGGCTCGTTAACAGAATGGTTTTCATGTCGAGAGATAATTGCAGCGAAAGGAAATTCTACAACCAGCATTCGAAAAGAATGCTGGCTGGGATGACGAGAAAGATCAGCTGAGAGCTGCTTCCATTCGATCAAGGGCTTTTTCCAGGGCTTCATCACTGGTGGCGTAGGAGAGACGCATACAGCCTTCCATGCCAAAGGCTGAGCCCGGTACCAAGGCAACTCCTTTTTCCAGTAGCATCTCTGCCAGTTGGGTGTCTTTTTCAAAGCCCAGCTTCTGCATGGCTTCGCTGAAATCAGGGAAGGTGTAAAATGTACCGTCACTTTCGATGGCGCTAACACCAGGCAGCTTCTTCAGGCGACCTACGACGTAATCGTGGCGTTTTTTGAAAGAGACCAGCATTTCCTTTACGCACTCCTGTGAACCGGCCAGAGCTTCAGTCGCTGCAGCCTGGGCAACAGAGCAGGGGTTGGAGGTACTCTGGGACTGAATCTTTTTCATGTTCTTGATCAGCCAGGCGGGTCCACCGGCATAGCCAATACGCCATCCGGTCATGGAGTAGGCTTTGGATACACCGTTCAGAACAATTGTTCTGTCGTACAGTTCCGGGCAGGCCATCAGGATGTTGCAGAAAGGCTCGTCACTCCAGAGGATGTGCTCGTACATATCATCGGTAGCCACCATAACATGAGGGTGTTTCAGCAGAACAGCGGCCAGACCTTCCAGTTCTTTGCGGGTGTAGGCTGTACCGGACGGGTTGGAGGGGCTGTTCAGAACAACCAGCCTGGTTTTTGGTGTAATGGCCGATTCCAGAAGCTCAGGAGTCAGTTTGAAACGGTTCTCAAGGCTGCCCTTGACGATCACCGGGACACCTTCAGCAATAGTGACCATATCCGGGTAGGAAACCCAGTAAGGGGCGGGAATAACGACCTCATCGCCCTTATTGATCAGCGCCAGACAGAGGTTGAAGAAGCTCTGTTTACCACCGGAGGAAACCAGAATCTGGTCTGGCGCGTATTCGTGACCATTGTCGCGCTTGAACTTATCAATAATGGCCTGTTTCAGTTCCACAGTACCGTCAACGGCAGTGTACTTGGTTTTTCCTTCGTTAATGGCCCTGATCGCAGCAGCCTTGATGTGATCAGGCGTATCGAAGTCGGGTTCACCGGCACCGAGGCCAATAATGTCGTGTCCGGCAGCGCGAAGTTCAGCGGCTCGGGCAGTGACTGCCATGGTAGGTGATGGTTTGACCATCTGAACGCGGTGGGAAGGTTGACCAGTCACGATGTTCCTCGTTAATCGTTATTCAAACCCGTATGAAATCAGACAGGCTCCTGGCGCAATGCTCAGCCAGTGTCCTGACTGATACTGATTCCGGAGCGAATCTTATAAGGTTGACAAGCTGACTTGTCAGGGAATCATGCATCAGCAATGCGCATCATACACAAGCCCTCTTCACTGCGCCATCTGAAAACCGAAAGTCTGGTTGCATTTTTGCAACTCAGCGAGTGTGGCTGCTTTTCCTGATTAAGCGCAGTTTTCTCTGGCTGCATTTACTGACCGGGGCTGTTTATAATCAACAAATAATTTAAGTGCTTCTGTCAGTGGATACGTATGGGAAAGACATTCAAGGTATCATCAAAATTCCAGCCTTCCGGAGATCAGCCTGAAGCCATTGAAAAGCTGCTGGCCGGCATACATTCGGGACTGGCCTGCCAGACATTGCTGGGGGTGACTGGTTCAGGGAAAACCTTCACCATTGCCAATGTCATTGAAAAGCTGCAAAGACCCGCTATAGTTATGGCCCATAACAAGACCCTGGCTGCCCAGTTGTATGGCGAATTCAAGGAGTTTTTCCCTGGCAATGCGGTGGAGTATTTTGTTTCCTACTACGACTATTATCAGCCTGAAGCTTACGTGCCCAGTTCAGACACCTTTATCGAGAAAGATGCCTCGGTCAATGAACACATTGAGCAGATGAGACTTTCGGCCACCAAAGCGCTGATGGAAAGGGAAGATGCCATTATTGTTGCGACGGTTTCAGCGATTTATGGTCTGGGTGATCCCAAGTCGTACCTGAAGATGATGTTGCATATTTCCCGGGGTGAAATGATTGACCAGCGGGAAGTGTTGCGCAGGTTGGCTGAGCTGCAATATACCCGCAACGATACAGAATTGAAAAGGGCTACTTACCGTGTACGCGGTGATGTCATTGATATCTTCCCGGCAGAATCTGAAAAAGAAGCCATCAGGCTGGAGCTGTTTGATGAAGAGGTGGAGGAGATCAGTGAATTTGATCCTCTGACCGGTGAAGTGCTCAGAAAACTGCCCCGGGTGACTATCTACCCCAAGACTCACTATGTCACACCACGGCAGACCATTATTGAGGCGACAGAAGCTATCAAGGAAGAGATGGTTGAACGTCTGCAAGTGCTCAGAAACAACAATAAACTGGTGGAAGCCCAGCGTCTGGAGCAGAGGGTCAAGTACGATGTGGAAATGATGCTGGAACTGGGATACTGCACCGGTATTGAAAACTATTCCCGCTATCTTTCAGGCACTCAACCCGGCGAAGCACCTCCAACACTGTTTGATTATATTCCCGATAACGCCCTGTGTGTGATTGACGAATCACACGTCACGGTGCCTCAGGTGGGCGGAATGTATAAAGGCGACCGTTCTCGTAAGGAGACCCTCGTGGAGTACGGCTTCAGACTGCCTTCTGCGCTGGATAACCGGCCCCTGAAGTTTGAAGAGTGGGAAGGACGACGCCCGCAAACTATTTTTGTTTCCGCGACTCCCGGTCCTTATGAAGCGGAACATCAGGGACAGATAGTGGATCAGGTGGTTCGACCTACCGGGCTGGTTGATCCGGAGATTGAAGTTCGTCCTGCTACGACCCAGGTGGATGATCTGTTTACTGAGCTCAATAAAACCGTGGCTAAAGGCGACAGAGTTCTGGTAACGACTTTGACCAAGCGCATGGCGGAAGATTTAACCGATTATCTCCATGAAAACGGTGTTCGCTGCCGCTATTTGCACTCTGGTATCGACACAGTAGAGCGGGTTGAGATCATTCGTGATCTGCGGATAGGGACGTTTGACGTACTGGTGGGCATTAACCTGTTGAGAGAAGGTCTGGATATGCCGGAAGTTTCATTGGTGGCTATTCTCGATGCCGACAAGGAAGGTTTCCTTCGTTCTGATCGCTCTCTGATTCAGACCATTGGTCGTGCAGCTCGTAATATTAATGGTAAGGCTATTCTTTATGCCGACAAAATAACGGGCTCGATGCAGCGGGCGATCGATGAAACCGAGCGTCGCCGAAAAAAACAGCTTGCCTACAACGAAGAGCATGGCATTACACCGAAGAGTGTCCATAAATCGGTTGCCGATATTCTTGAAGGCGCCGTCATTCCCGGCAAGAAGAAAGGGCAGCCCAGTCGCAAGGTTGCTGAGCCGAAAGCGGACTATCACCATGAGATGTCGGCTCAGGAGCTGGCTAAAGAGATCAGCAAGCTGGAAAACAAGATGATGGAACATGCCCGCAATCTGGAGTTTGAAGACGCGGCAGCTGTCCGTGATCAGGTGGCCAGGCTCAGGGATCGGGTATTGAAATGATTTTACTCTCTTCCTGAGCCAGCCCGGCAGCGATTGTCTATGGGGGGGCGCCTGACGCACCGGTATTAAGCCCGGTGCGACTGGTGTTAATGGATAAAATTGTGAGAAAAAGCCTCAGCCATATCCATTGCATCGAGCAGTTTGCCATTGTGGTTTGAAACAGCTTGCAATTCAGCTCTGACCGTCTCACTACCATTATCTATAAATACTTCCTTTACCGGGAAGTTGGGGGTATCAAAGCTGGCCAGCCGAGTATTACCTACGTATACATTGAATCGTTTAGTAGAGCCACTGACAGACCAGCTTAAATGAGCTTTACCGTCAATCGCACTTGCACCTCTGTTGATTGGGATGATGTTATGGGTACTTTTTTTCTGATTTGAAAATGCAGCCTGAGTTATCTGGAAATATTGTGGCTGATTGAAAAGTGTCAGCATCACATATTGCCCCTTGTCAGCACCCATCAAAGAAACCTTGATTTCATTACTTCCACTTTTAATGTCCGAGCTGATAGTCAATAGACCAGCCCCGGCATAAAAATCATGACGAGTCAGGCTCTGTGGTCTAGTGACTACAGAAATAATCTTGCTGTTTTGTGAGTGACTTTTTATTTCTTTAAAGCTCTTTAGTTTTCCATTAACCGATTTGCTTTTCGTCACTGTAGTAACCTTGCTCTCAAAGATAGTAGCCTTGACTAAAAAACCACTTGCCTGAGCTTTTCTTTTCTCTTCCTCAATGTCAAATGCTTGTGCTTTACTAGCGCCGATACCTGAAGAAAAAACAAAAAGAAATAAGAAGACGGATTTTAAACGAAGTTTTTTATTAATTAGTAACATGTTTCTCTCCTAAATCAGTTTATTGATACGAAAATATATGCTTCTGGATAAAAATTAATTTTTCTGAAGGGATGTTTATCTCACCTACATAATACTTTGACCTGAAAAATGAGTGATAGTTCAAAAGTACCAGGTCAGGGAGTGATGATGCCCAGGAGCCTCAAAAAATTGCCGACTGCCTGCTGGCGGTAAAAGGGCAAAAAAATGAACGTTTTTTGCACAGAAATCTGGACTGATTTTTAGCTATATCTATGCTCTGTTTTGTACATATTTTAACCAAGCTGATGTTCAGCTAAGCGCCTGATTTTCTTTTAGATTAATCGGGAATCGGGGGTTGCATTTTTCAGCAACGTTGATACTATACGCAGCAACTTCAGGCGGTTAGCTCAGCTGGTTAGAGCGTTACGTTGACATCGTAAAGGTCGCTGGTTCGACTCCAGTACCGCCTACCATTTAATTGATTGATTTCAATAAAGAAAAGCCCATTTTTTACAATGGGCTTTTTTGCGTCGTAAAAAAATCGTAAAAAAATCGAAAAAAACGATCAAATCTCCAAACCTTCCAAGCTCAGTTCAGCTTCTACAGACTCGTATGTGATCTCGTGTGCTTCCTGGTATTCCGTCGTCACTTTTCCAGTTGAATGGCCCATCGGCATCTGAACATATCTACTTTCAGGTCCCTGTTTTTCTGCTGGGCCGACTCGGAAACCTGGCGAACGCCATGGATGAAGAAGTCCAATATCTTCATGCTCAACACGGGAGTTGGAAAACACGATGGGTGTTACAACTCCGGTTGAATGGTTACGGCTATTCAATAACGAAAAAAAATACAGAGGACCAAGGAACTGAAAGAGTTAACGCAAGTCAAACAAGCACAATCAGGCGAATAGGAATAAATATTATGAACAGAATAACAAGCTCTTCTGGCCAATATTACCAGCCCACTACTGAATACATGCAAGAGGACGAATGTACTATTTGTAAACTCAGTCTTGCAGGAAGAGCAGTATCGGTTACCAAATGCAACCATAATTTCCATATATCCTGTCTAGAAACCTGGCTACAGCATGGAGATCAATGTCCTTTGTGTAGAACTCCCCTCAAGAATAGGACAATCCAGCAAGAGGACTCACCTGTTGATGCCTTGATAGCAGTTTATAGCTTCACATCTATCCAGCATCCGGAGGACCCTGACCTTGATCACTCGCAAGCGCTAAATCTGTTGATTGAAGCTGGTAACTATACATCTAACAGGCACCTGGAGAACCCTGACCTTGATCACTCGCAAGCGCTAAATCTGTTGATTGAAGCTGGTAACTATACATCTAACAGGCACCTGGAGAACCCTGACCTTGATCACTCGCAAGCGCTAAATCTGTTGATTGAAGCTGGTAACTATACATCTAACAGGCACCTGGAGAACCCTGACCTTAATCACTCGCAAGCGCTAAATGTGTTGATCGGAATTCGCAACAGCCTGGGAAATGGCGATAGCACGCAGGCCAGCGGACTTTAAACTTTGAGGTAAGAGCTTGCTCCTGTTGTTGTATCTCCTACTCATACAGACTTTAACTCGAAAAATGATTAATAGTTCAAAAGTAAAAATGTTTATTTTCCAATGAACTTTAAAGCGAAGTAATGGTCAAAAAAGTAATGCGAATTACGAGGCTCATACTATGGATAGACTAGCGACAAATTGTTCAAGACATGAAATTTCATCACTTGTTGTCAATCAGCAAAGTGATAGTCATGTCAGTGGTTCTTACGGTGATTTTTTCTATGCATTTTCAAAGAGCGTTGTACTCCACGAAATGATAGGGTGTGGACTTTTTTCCCATGTTTATGCCGGGTCATCGTCTACTGGAGAAAAAAGGCTGCCTGAGAGATTTGCGGTAAAAGTTTACGATGGTTTTTTTAAGGATGAAATATTTTTTAAGGTAGAAGTTAAAGCCCTGACTTTAATGAAAGAATGTCCCTTTATCGTTGATATCTTCGCATCTTATATTGATAAGTATCCGCACGTCTTATTGGAATTGGGAGATATTGATTTAGATAGCCTGGTAAGGGAAATGATTGGGCATAAAATTAAGTTCACTGAAGGTCATTTGAATTTTATCATTGATAACCTGTCAAGAGCTGCTGAATTCATGTTGAAAAATGGGATTGAGAACAAGGATCTTTTTGATGATAATGTCGTGTATTTTTTCAATCAGGGAGTTTTGAAATTCATAGACTTTAACAGTGCATGTTTTGACATTGCTGCCGAGAAAAATGAAATCATGAAAAATGTCGGATTAATTGTTCTTTATTGTAAATTGAAAGAATCTCATGAGTGCAAAGAGAGTGTTACTTATAAATGCAAAGTCTGCCATCAGGCTGAAGATAAGCTTAAAGATAAGGTTGAGCTTGATAGATTCATAGATGAAACAATGCGGGGAAGCGTTTCTTTAAATACATTGATCAAAAGATTAATCAAATTAGACGCTTCTTCCCCAATAGACCCTTCACAAGTATACAGCTCGCTTGGATTAAAAGAGGCCCTCCCGCAATTGACTCGCAGCTGACGTCTGGTTCAGGTGCGCACGACGGCCTTCAGAGCACGGGGACGAATTGAGGCCAGGTAAAAGTTCCACACGAGTAAGAGGGTGTCGCAAAGCTCTGGTTCCCATGCTCCAGCGTGGGAACGAGTTGTTGGAGTTTTGCGAAGTGGCCAGCATGCAATAAGGTTTCTGGAACTGCTCTGAAGTCAGATACCGAAAATCCTGGCTTGCTTGAATATCTTTCAGTGTTTAAAAAAAACACTCTGTCCTGAACTTTTTTATATATTGACGGTCTAAGTTAATGTCTGAGTTTCATTAATTTCTAGAAAGTTCCATTAATTGTTATAGGGGGAGTTATGTCTGATTCGAGTTATTTTATGCGTGCTTGTTCTGCTTCTCTGTCTTTCTTGTTGCTGGTTATTTCGAGTCTGGTTCAGGCGGATGAAGCTGTCCAGGACTATCGTAGTCTGTTGTCGGAATATCATATTGATATTAACGACGATCTGAGTTACACCCGTATCGTCACCTTTGAGTATCAGGTGTTGACTCCTGCAGGTGCAGAGGAGTTGCAGGAATACCACTACAGTTATTTTTCCGAGAATGAATCCCTGAAGGTTCTGGAAGCTTCGATTACCCATCCGGATGGTAAGGTGTTCCCTGTTGAAAACGATAATATTTACGAACAGGACCTGGGAGGGCGTGATCAGGAGCGGCGTTCCAGGGAAGTCGTGGTGATTTTCTCCCGGTTGACACCAGGCAGTACCATGAAACTGAAGTTTGAGCATGTGGTGAACAAGGACAGTCCCATGGGCTTTAATATGGTGATGCAACCCGAATTGGAACTGGAACAAAAGAAATTGGCTGCTACCATTCTGCTGCCTGAAAACGTACCCATGAAATGGGGGAGCAGAGGCAATTTCTCTGTTAAAGAACTCTGGAAAGGCAAGCGTAAAGCGTTGACGGTCAGCCTTGAAAACTTCCCTTATCAGGAGATGGAGCCAAATATGGTCAGTCCGGATGATGTACTGCCGATGTTTGCGATAACCTCTCTGAAAAGCTGGGAAGAGATCGGCCAGATATACTACGAGAGTAGCCTGAACAGACAGACTGACAGTGAAGAAATCCATAAGCTGGCTAAAGAGATCACCCGGGGAGCCAGGCATCCACGGGAGGAGGCAGAACTCATCTATAACTGGGTGGCCCAAAATATTAATTACCTGTCTCTGAGCTTCAACCTTGAAGATACGCTGGTCCCTCACCCGGTGGAAGATATTCTTCTTCATGGTTATGGCGACTGCAAAGATCAGGCCCTGTTGTTGCAGGCATTGCTAAAAGCCCGTGGTATAGAGTCAAAGTCGGCATTGGTCAGCTGGGATAACAGCTATAAGGATTGGCCGGTGCCGACTTCCATGCAGTTTAATCATGCGCTGTTATACATTCCTGAAATGAACACCTGGCTCAATCCTGTTTCACCCCTGTCTCCATTCGGATTACTGGATTACAGCCTTTCGGGCAAGCGGGTGGTGTTGGCCAGCCCTGAAGGTGAAACTCAATTTCTTCCCGTCATGCAAGCGGATCAGAACCGTTATTGGGTAAAAAACCAGTCGCTGCTGTCCGGGAATGGATTTTTGAGAGGGGAGAGTAAAGTCACCGGGACTGGAACCATCGGAGAAGAGATTCGCGAGCTGCTGGCATCCAGTGGCAGCGGTAAATGGAAGGCCGGTAATCTTCTGGCGGACACCCTGATCGGCGGTTTTGGCTCTATCTCTCAGGGTGCGTCTGCTTATGATCTGACAACACAGCCCGCCTATAAGGGTAATTGGCACAGTCCCTATGCTTTTGAACTGGGCAAGGTAGGGTTTATCACCACTGCACCAGGGCTGGATTTTCAGGATGTGCTGGCTCTGAGAACCTATCTGGTGGATGGAGAGCGCAAGTACCCATTTACGGTCGGACCCCGACATTATCAATGGGAACACCGAATGAAACTCCCCAAAAATTATAAAGTCACCCGGCTTCCGGAAAATTTGCAGGTGGATAACCAGGCCGGCACTTACAGCAGTCATTACAGAATGGAGGGTGACACTCTGGTTGTGAAGCGGCAGATCGTCATCAAGAAAAACCTCTATCAACCCGGTGAATACCCTGAATTCGAGCGGTTGGCGTACCTGGCTATTAATGATCGCCGTGCCGTTATCGCTTTGAAGCGACGCTGAGTTTTAATCATAAGGTGCTGTCAGGCTGTTGCTCTGGACTGGCATCAATAAACGCATTGAGTTCATTACAGTGCTGGTGGATTTTCTGGATTTTTGGATAATCCGTCAACGGCACCTTAAACCGCAAGGCATTGTAGACCTGAGGTATCAGACAGATGTCGGCCAGGGTAGGGGTGTCTCCGATACAGAAACGGTCATCCCCCAATTGCTGCTCACAGGCATCGAAGCCTGTCTTTATCCAGTGCTGGTACCATTGGTTTTTTTGCTCGTCGCTGATTGTAAATTCTGACTTCAGATACTTTAGTGTTCTCAGATTATTCAGGGGGTGGATATCACAGCTGATGATATTGGCCAGACTTCGAATCCGGGCTTTCTGCCAGGCATCACCGGGAATAATGGCCGGGTCCGGGCAGGTTTCTTCAAGCCATTCCAGAATAGCCATGGACTGAATCAGTCTGTTATTGCCGACTTCCAGTGCCGGTACCAGTCCCTGGGGTTGAATGTTTTTATATTTATCCTTTGTCTGTTCTGACTTCAACAGGTTAACCGGAACCAATTCGTAATCCACCCCTTTCAGGTTCAGGGCGATCCTGACCCGATAAGCCGCTGAAGATCGGAAGTAGCTGTATAGCTTCATTGTGTTATCCCTTTGCAGGCAGAAGAGTGGCCGAGACTTCACCAAAGCCGATTCTGGCAGCGCCTTCTTTCTCGCACCAGCCTCTCATGACCACGGTATCTCCGTCCTGCAGAAACGTTCTTTGTTCACCATTGGTCAGGTTCAGAGCCTCCTTACCGCCCCGGGTCAGTTCCAGCAGAGAGCCTGCTTCCTCGGGCCTGGGGCCTGACTGGGTACCCGTTCCCAGTAAATCGCCGGATTGCAGGTTGCAACCATTACTGGCGTGATGAGTCACCATCTGAGCCACACTCCAGTAGGAATGTTTGAAGCTGGATTGAGACAGCTTTTCCATGCTTTGTTGAGAACCTTTCATGGCGAGTGTTTGCAGCAGGACTTCCAGCTGAATATCCAGAGCGCCCAAAGCAGTGTTTTCTTCCGAGCTTAAATAAGGCAGAGGTTGAGGATCACCGGCAGGACGAAGGTAACCGGTTCGGTATGGAGCCAGTGCTTCCAGCGTCACAATCCACGGCGAAATAGTTGAGGCAAAGCTTTTCGCCAGAAACGGTCCCAGGGGCTGGTATTCCCAGGCCTGAATATCTCGTGCAGACCAATCATTGAGAAGACACAGGCCAAATACATGTTGATCGGTCTTATCCAGCACAATAGGGTCACCCAAAGGGTTGCCCTGACCAATGAAAATGCCCATTTCAAGCTCATAGTCCAGTCGTTTACAGGGACCAAAGGAAGGTTGTTCTGCATCCGGCGCTTTGGTTTGACCAATCGGACGGTGAAAAGTTTGCCCTGAAACCCCAATAGATGAGGCTCTGCCGTGGTAGCCAATGGGCACCCACTTATAGTTGGGTAGCAGAGGATTGTCGGGTCTGAACAGCGAACCGACGGCTGTGGCATGATAGATAGAGGAATAGAAGTCGGTGTAATCCCGAATCTGGCAGGGCAGGGAAAATTCGGCTTTGTTCATGGTGATCAGACAGGGCTTCAATTGGCTTTCCAGTTCCGACCCTGTTCTCAGTGCTCTGGACAGGCTGAGCCTGAGAGCGCTCCAGTATTCAAAACCCAACTCCATCAGGGGCGTTAAATTTTCCTGAGCACAGGCTGTCAGTGCCACGGCTGCCTTGCCGTCAAATGGCTTCAGGGCGTCTGTTGCCTTCAGGTCCAGAATCTGGTTGCCAATGGCTACGCCACAGCGGAAAGGCTCACTGCCTGAGCGAAAAACAGCAAAAGGCAAATTTTGAATGGTAAAGTCGGCATCAGATTTGTTAGCACAAATTACCCAGCTGGTTAGATTAACGTCATGGGTCTCGTTCAGTGAAATCATTGGTTATCCTGAATGCATTGAGAAACAGGGTACCAGCAACTGCAAACAGCCTGATCTGGCACGCGTGATTTTTCTTGTTAATGACTGTCTGACTTAAGGCTTCTGACTGGGATCAAAATGCTTCTTCAGGCCAGACCAGCATTTAAGATAGTCTTTTTGTCGAAGGTCGCTCTCCATGGCAAACTTTGAGGGTACGTAGACATATCGGGATTCAAACATGAACGCCAGAGTGTTTTCATAACGCACGGGCTTCAGCTCCGCTTCGCTGGCTTTCCTGAATACGTCCGCTTCGGGGCCGTGGGGTGACATACAGTTATGCAGACTGCTGCCACCGGGTACGAATCCTTTTTCCTTGGCGTCGTAAACACCCTGAATCAGACCCATGAACTCACTCATAATATTTCGGTGATACCAGGGGGGCCGGAAGGTGTTTTCAGCCACCATCCAGCGGGGAGGGAAGATGACAAAATCCAGGTTGGCTACGCCGGGTGAGTGAGACTGAGAGGTCAGAACCGTAAAGATAGAGGGGTCCGGATGGTCGTAACTCACCGTATTGATGACATTAAAACGGGACAGCTCGTATTTATAGGGTGCCGAAGTTCCTACCCAGGCAACGACATCCAGGGGTGAGTGATCGAGCTCACAGGCATAAAGCTGACCAGCAAATTTAGCGATCAGTTCGAAGTTACCTTCTTTGTCCTCATACCAGGCAACGGGGTATTGGAAATCCCGGTCATTGGCGAAGCCATTGGCGCCTGCCGGGCCGCGTTCCGGCAGTGTCAGAGGGGCTCCATAGTTTTCACAAAGATAACCGCTGGCCTGACTCTCCAGAAGATCTACCCTGAATTTCATACCTCGCGGAATCACGGCGATATCTCCCGGGCTGACCTGTAATCGACCCAGTTCGGTACAGATCATCAGAGCGCCTGACTGGGGCACAATCAGCAGCTCGCCATCGGCATTATAAAAAAAACGCTTTTCCATGCTTTGGTTAGCGGCGTAAAGATGAATGGCACTACCGATCTGTGTAATGGCTTTACCATTAGCCGCAAGAGTGGTCAGACCGCTGATAAAATCAGTGGGTTGTTGTGGAGCGGGCAGCGGGTCCCAACGAAGTGGACTTGGCACAGGCGGCAGGTCTGTCAGGGGAGCGGTTTCCAGCAGGGGACTGTTATCCCAGGGCTGGAAGTCTCCCTGCACAACAGAAGGGCGGATTCGATAGGTCCAGGTTCGGCGGTTCTGGTGTTTGGGCGCCGTGAAGGCCGTGGAGGAAAACTGTTCACAATAGAGACCATAAGCCACTTTCTGAGGGTTGAAGCAGGCCTTGGGCAGGGCACCGGGTAATGCCTCTGATTCGTGTTCGTTACCAAAGCCCGTCTGGTATTCAAGATCGTCAGGTAATGTCATCAAACTGAACCTATCGTTTTTCTTATTTTCAAGCCTAATTTCCGGGTAAGAGTGAAAGTTGTTTGTTGAGGTCCTGAATTGTTTCCATTTTTAGCCAGTCCTGAGAGTTTGTCCATACGGATTCTGGATTTTTAATCTCCCGGAGATATTGCGGCAATGTTAATATCTCTCAGAACCTGATTGACCGGATAGACCAACGTTTGAGAACTGACTTGCCAAATACCCAGCCTGTACAAAAAGGCTTTCTTCTTAGCCGACATAGCCAGGACCGCAGAGGACAGACGGAAGTTATTTTGTGGGCCGTCACTGATGACGGCCCTGCAAAGTTGGTGGTTGAAGGGGAGCGTCCCGTCTGTTTTGTTGTTTCCTCCGGGTTTGAGCCGCTACAGAGTGAGTTTTTCAGGAGTTATCCAACGATTGAGGCAAAGCCGCTGTCTCTTAAGAACTTTCGTCATGAGCCAGTCACGGCCCTTTATAGTCAAAACGTGAACCAATCGTTTCAGGTGCATGATTATTTTCGTACCAGAGGCGTAGAGTTGCTGGAAGCCGATGTCAGGCTGGCTGACCGGTTTCTGATGGAGCGTTTTGTAAACGGTGGCATGGCATTCACTGGTGATTTGGTGCAGAAGTCAGGCTATCAGGAATACCACAAGGTGCGAATTCGTCCTGCTGAGTTTAATCCCGACTTCAAGGTGGTCTCCCTGGATATTGAATGTTCCGAGCGAGGTGAACTTTACTCCATTGGACTTTCAGCCGGGGACTTTGAACGGGTCATCATGGTGGGCGATCAGGAGCCGGTTGACTGGATACATTGGGTTGCTAATGAGAGAGCGCTTCTGGAGGCACTTGAAGAGACGCTCGGAACTCTGGACCCCGACATAGTGATTGGCTGGAATGTCATTAATTTTGATTTTCGGCTGCTGCTTAAACGGGCAGAACGCCATGGCATGTCGTTGAAACTGGGCAGGGGGCAACAGGCAGCCACCTGGAGAAGTCGCAGAGGTGATAGTGGGCAGGGGTTTATTACCCTGCCGGGTCGAATGGTCATTGATGGCATTGAGGCTTTAAAGGCGGCCACTTATCAGTTTGACAGCTTTAGTCTGGAGTTTGTGGCACAGACGCTTCTGGGCAAAGGTAAGGCGACAGAAGACGTAGATAACCGGATGGCTATCATTAATCATGACTTTCACCATAACAAGGAAAAACTGGCCCGTTACAATCTGCAGGACTGCCGACTGGTTGAAGAGATTTTTCAACACACCAACATTCTTGATTACCTGAGATTACGAAGTCATCTGACCGGGCTGGAGCTTGATCGTATGGGCGGCTCAGTCCAGGCATTCACCAACCTTTATATGCCCCGTTTGCACAGGGCCGGTTATGTGGCTCCGAATTTACCGGAAGGGGGTGGTCTGGCCAGTCCGGGGGGGTATGTTATGGATTCCATACCCGGACTCTATCGCAATGTCATCGTTCTGGATTTCAAGAGCCTTTATCCTTCGATCATCAGAACCTTCAAAATCGATCCACTGGGACTGGTGGAAGGTTTGCAGGAACCGGAAGGGGCGATCCCCGGTTTTCGTGGCGGCCTGTTCTCCCGCGACCGGCATTTTCTTCCAGATATTATTGCTTCTTTCTGGGCTCAACGGGATGAGGCCAAGAAGCAAAAGGATGCTGCCCGCTCCCAGGCGCTGAAGATTATTATGAATTCCTTTTATGGCGTGCTGGGCTCAGGCGGCTGTCGTTTCTATGATACCCGGCTGGCCAGCTCCATTACCCTGCGAGGGCATGAAATCATGCAGCAGACGGCCCGCTGGGTAGAAGAGCAGGGCTATCAGGTGATTTATGGCGATACCGATTCTACGTTCGTGCTCTTGAATGAAGACTATTCCGATGAGCAGGCCAGGTCCACCGGGAAAGAACTGGAGCGGCTGATTAACGACCGCTGGACAGCCAAATTAAAAGAGGATTATCAACTGGACTCGGCGCTGGAGCTTGAGTTTGAAACCTGTTACCGAAGGTTTCTGATGCCGACCATTCGAGGAGCGGATACCGGCAGTAAAAAACGCTACGCCGGCATTACAGCCACTGCCAGCGGGCAGCAACTGGTATTCAAGGGGCTGGAAACGGTTCGTTCTGACTGGACGGCACTGGCAAAGTATTTTCAAACAGAACTGTTTACGTTGGTGTTTAACGATCAATCTCCGGAAAACCTGGTCAGGGAGACTGTGCAGAAAACGCTGGCCGGAGACTGGGATGACAAACTGGTGTATCGAAAGCGACTGCGGCGTAATCTCAGGGACTACGTTAAAAACATTCCTCCCCAGGTCAGGGCGGCCAGAAAAGCCGATGAGATCAATCAGTCACTGGGAAAACCACTAAAGTACCAGCGAAAAGGCTGGATTCAATACCTGATGACCGTCAACGGCCCTGAGCCGCTGGAATATCGCACCAGCCCTATTGATTATCAACATTACATCGACAAGCAGCTAAAGCCGGTGGCAGAGGGTGTTCTTCCGTTTATAAATCTCGATTTTAATACCTTGATTGACGAACAGATGGGACTGTTCTGACGGTCCAACCCATAGGTCGTCTCTCGCATCAATTGTCTGTCAGTTAAACAAGGTATACAAATAATCCAAAGGGGCTTGAAATTTCTTCCACTGGTTACGGACTGTTTCGGTGAAACTTTCTTCAAGTGAGTAACCATAAACCGCATTGTTTGAAAAGCCATTGATCAGAGCGAGAGTCAATGCGGGAGCCAGAGTAAGAGCAACGTTTTTCAATAAATGATTTGAGTCCAGTGCTGAGCGTTGATGACTGAGAAGAGCCAAGGCCAGGTTTCCGGCCATCAATCCTCCCACCATTCCAACAGCGGTGTCCCTTCCTCTGGTATAAGGAGAAATCAAAATCGCGGTGTAAACTATGAAGGCGGCGCGCGAGGATAGGTCTGATGTGTGCGCGGCCCTTACGCCTCCGGATATGGCTGTAGCCCATGATCCAGCTAAGGCTCCGACTCCTGTTCCAGCCAAGACATCTGCTCCTGCTTCTGTCCAAACGCCGGCAACACCATTTGAGTTGTGTTTTGAAAGAGGGTTTATTGTTGATAATCCCTCAACCAATGCATGGGATATTATGTAAGCAAAGATTGCTTTTACGTGTGAGACATCTCTGGCGATCATCATGTCATAGACTATCGACCCGACCATCATGCCAGCGATTGATGACAACATGGAAAATTCATTTTGTGCATAATCCAGGGGTTGAGTTGTGCTTCTGTCCTGATACCTTGAGCTCCGGATAGAAGTGGCTCCGGCTACCGTTCTTGCCATTACCTCATGGGTAAAGTAACCCGCAGTCACTATGGGTATAAGATAAGGATTGCGGTTAGTGTATGCTGCATAACCACTGTAGGCTGTTCCAGCATATCGCAATGTCTGCCACCAGGGTTGCTTAAGGGGCCAGGGTGATGCGTGCCCGGCTAAAGCGACCTCGGTGGATGTGATAACGGCTGCGAGTTGATTACAAAAAGATGATTTGACCTCCTGTAGCTCTTTTTGCTCTGTGCCTGACAGATCAAAGCGACCTGCAAGGGCAGAGACCACCTCGGGTGTTTTGCAGATGCCGTACCAGAATCCATAATTGATCACGGTGGAAATGGCCAGGCCGGAGCTGCTGGTTGCCAGCTTCAGGCTGTCTTCAACCAACGATGTATTACTGTAGTGGCTCAATAACTTAACTTGTTCTTCTTTTGATAGGCCTGAATGAGCGACTGAGCATAAAAATAATAAGCACGAGAAAAGCGCTGTTAGTTTACCGGATATTTTCATTATTGAAATCCATAATCAGGGTAACTGACTTGTTATAAAGCAAATGACCAGTCAAATTTTTCCTGCCAGAATTAATCTGTTTTTTTTATAGCATTCAGCATGAGGTTCAAGGGTGACAGATGCTTAATATACGCCCTCCTTTGGCTGGTCTTTGCAGTTATGAGAGTTCGATCAGTATATACAGGAAGCGGTAGTGCCTGACCTTTTATTGTTTACGGGAGATTTTATAGTACAGCAACTGAACTTTCGCTACTCAGAAACAGTAATTGTTTGGCGATTCACGAAACTGGTTAGCTGTCTCTCGCATCTAACCTAACCATTTGTTAATTAAACAAGGTGTACAAATAATCCAAAGGAGCATGAAATTTCTTCCATTGGTTACGGGTTGTTTCGGTCAAAGTGTCCTCAAGTGAGTAACCGTAAACCGCATAGTTTGAAATGCCGTTGATCAGGACGATTGTCAGTGCAGGACCCAGGGTAATAGCAATATTTCTCAATAAATGGTTTGAGTCCAGCTCTAAGCTTTGTTTAAACAGAATGATCAGGACTGTGAGTCCGGTTCCAGCTCCGGCCATAGTTCCAAGCAGGACTTCGTCTTCAACTCCAGATAAAAATTCAGTTTTACTGAGTGAGAAGGCCATATAACCCACAACGGCTGTGGACAATGCCAAGTCAAAGAACCCAACATAGAAGGCTCCGTTTAAGGCTCCGGCTATTGATCCAGCCAAGGCGCTGGCTAAGGTTTCTGCCCCTGCTTTCAGCCCAACAGCATGGGCACTGCCTGAATGAGATGCTGAAAAATGGCTTACGGGTAGTAATAACTCTATCAATGCAGCAAACGCAAGATAAGCAGAGATGGCTTTACCCGTTGAAGAGCCTGCGGCGAGAAACTGGCGATAAAACATTGCTCCAAACATCACGCATGTGATTGATTTGACTACGGCATATTCACTGCAGGTATAATTTTCAGGTTGGATTGAAGGTCTGTCACGAGTCCTTAAAGCCAGTGTGGTCAGAGCTCCGGCTACCGTTCTCGCCACTATTTCATGGGTAAAGTAAGTCGCAGTCATTATGGGTATAAAACCAGGGTCGCATTTTGTGTATGCTAAATAACCAATGTATGCGGTTCCAACAAATCGCAGTGGCCGCCACCAGGGCCGCTTAAGGGGCCAAAGTGATAGCTGTCCTGCTAATGCAACCTCAGTGGAGGTGATGACGGCTGCGAGTTGATGACAATAAGAAGATTTCAATTCCTGGAACTCATTTCGCTCTCGGCCATCCGGGCCAGAGCGACGACCCGCAAGGGAAGAGACCAGCTCAGGTGATTTGCAGAAGATGCCGTACCATAATCCGTAGTTGATCACTGTGGAAAAGGCCAACACGGTACCACTCCTGACCAGTTTCAGACTGTCTTCGGCTAATGATGCATTATTGTAGTGGTCCAATAAATTAAATTGCTTTTCTTTCGATACGCTTGAATGAGCGTCTGAGCCTATGAATAGCAAGCATGAGAAAAGCGTGATTAGTGTCCTGTGTACGGCGTTCTGCCATGCTGAGAGGGTGAAAGAACTTATAAACTCTCTGTCATTGAAACAAGGTGTACAAATAATCCAAAGGAGCATGAAACTTCTGCCATTGTTTACGGGTTGTTTCGGACAAACTGTCCTCAAGTGAGTAACCATAAACAGCATAGTTTGAAATGCTATTGATCAGGGCGAGAGCCAATGCAGGAGCCAGGGAAAGAGCAACGTTATTCAATAAATGGTTTGAGTCCAGTCTTAAGCATTGTTGCTTCAGAAGGACCATAACTCCGGCTCCGACTATCGCTCCGGTATTCATTCCAGCGACCCCCCATAGTCCAATAGGAGGAGCAGTCAAAAACAGGGTGAAAGCTGCGATTATGCCCGAGAGTTCACTGGGTGATGACAGCGCAACTGTTCCGGCTCCGACTATGGCTGTGGCCCATGCTCCAGCTATGGCTCCGGTTCCGGCTAAGACTTCTGCTGCCGTTACTGTCCCAACTCTAAAAATGCAGTCTGAACGATGTCTTGAGAGAGAGCTTATTGCTGATATTCCGTCCGTCAATGCGGCGGATATAACGTAACCAAAAGATGCTTTTACCGACGAGAACTCTCTGGCGATCATCTTCTCATAGACTATTGTTCCGACCATCATGCCAGCGATTAATGACATCATATTATATTCAGTGCAGGTATAGTCTAAAGGTTGGATTGCACTTTTATTCTGATGCCTTAAACCCGTGACAGCAGTGGCTCCGGCTACCGTTCTTGCCACTACCTCACCGGTAAAGTAAGCCGCAGTCGTTATGGGTATAAGATCAGGATCGAAGTTAGTGTATACATCATAAACACTGTATGCTGTTCCTACAAATCGCAGTGGCTGCCACCAGGGCAGCTCAAGGGGCCAGAGCGATAAGTGTCCTGCTAATGCAACCTCAGTGGAGGTGATAACGGCTGCGAGTTGATTACAGAAAGATGATTTGACCTCCCGTAGCTCATTTTGCTCTGTGCCTGACAGATCAAAGCGACCCGCAAGGGCAGAGACCACCTCGGGTGATTTGCAGATGCCGTACCAGAACCCATAATTGATCACGGTGGAAATGGCCAGCCCGGAACTGCTGGTTGCCAGTTTCAGGCTGTCTTCAACTAACGATGCATTACTGTAGTGGCTCAGTAATTTAAGTTGTCCTTCTTTTGATATGCCTGAATGAGCGGCTGAACATAAAAATAACAAGCACGGGAGCAGCGCTCTTACTTTACCGGATGTCTTCATCATTGAAGTCCTCAATCAGGGTAACTGGTTTGTTGTAAGCAAATGACCAGTCAAACCTTAACTACCAGAATTAACCTGCTTCTTTTATAGCATCCAGTATCAGGTTCATGGGTGACAGATGCTTAATATACGCTCTCCTTTGGTTGGTCTTTGCAGTTACGAAAGCTCGATCAGCATACACAGGAAGCTGAAGTATCCGACCTTTCATTGTGCTGCCGCCGTACGACTGCATGGATGCAGGAGTTAGAGCAACGCAGGAGCAGTTGCCGCACGACTGCATGGATGCAGGAGTTAGAGCAACGCAGGAGCAGTTGCCGCACGACTGCATGGATGCAGGAGTTAGAGCAACGCAGGAGCAGTTGCCGCACGACTGCATGGATGCAGGAGTTAGAGCAACGCAGGAGCAGTTGCCGTGCAGGGCAGTCTATTCTCGGTCAGGTTCCTGGTTAGCTGTCTCTCGCATCTAACCTAATCATTTGTTAATTAAACAAGGTGTACAAATAATCCAAAGGAGCATGAAACTTCTGCCATTGTTTACGGACTGTTTCGGTGAAACTTTCTTCAAGTGAGTAACCATAAACACGATGGTTTGAAAAACCATTGATCGCAGCGATTGCCAGTGCCGGACCCAGAGTGTGAGCGATGTTTTTCAATAAATGTTTTGAGTCCAGTTTTGAGTGTTGCAGCATCAGAATTCCAATGACTTGTGTCCCGGCTAGCAATCCGACGAAGGCTCCAAAACAGACTTCCAGCATAACTGTGGGGACGGCTATGACCAGAGTGACAAATGTGGTTCCTCTGAAGACTAAATCTGAGTGCTCAGCAGACATCATTAGGGCTGCGGCTGTGGCTGCGGCTAATGATCCAGCTATGGCTCCGGCTCCGGCCAGGACTTCTGCTCCTGCCTCGACTCTATCAGTATCGCCTGAATTAAGTGTTGAAAAAGAACTTCTTGTAAATATTCTCTCTGTCAATACAGACGATATCAGGTAAGCACTGATCGCTTGTGCCGTTGTAAAACCTCCGGCGAGCATAGTGTCGTAGACTACTGCCCCGACCATCAGACCCGCCATGGATGACAACATAGTATATTCACTACGGAGATAATCCAAAGTTTGGGTCGTGCCTCTGTCTTGCTGCCTTAAAGCCTGGATGGCAAAGGTTCCGGCTACCGTTCTTGCAACGACCTCATGGGTGAAGTATGCCGCAGTGACCACGGGTATAAGAAAAGGAGGATTGCAGGTAGTGTATGTTTTATAACCAACGTATGCAGTTCCCGGAAATCGCAGCGGCTGCCACCAATGCAGCTCAAGGGGCCAGGCCGATACGCGTCCGGCTAATGCAACCTCAATGGAAGTGATAACGGCCGCGAGTTGATAACAAAAAAGTGATTTAATTTCTTGCAGCTCATTTTGCTCTGTGCCAGACGGATCAGAGCGACCCGCAAGGGCAGAGACCAGCTCGGGTGATCTGCAGAGGCCGTACCAGAATCCGTAATTGATCATGGTGGAAACGGCCAGCCTGGAACCACTACTGACCAGTTTCAGGCTGTCTTCAACTAAGGATGCATTATTATTGTAGTGGCTTAATAAGTTAAATTGCTCTTCTCTTGTTAAGCTTGAGTGAGCGACTGAACATAAAAATAATAAGCACGAGAATAATGGTATTAGTTTACCGGATGTTTTCATTCTTCGTGTCCACAATCAGGGTGGCTGATTTGTTACAAGCATCTTTTGCTCTCAGAAGGTCTCATTTATAGAACAGCAATGGAGTTTTCGCCAACCATTGGCAGACACCCGCGTGAGAACGAGTTGTTGGAGTTTTGCGACACCCTCTAAAAGTACGGAGCTTTACGCCTACTCGGTAAATCCATTCGGAAGCCAATATGGCTCAGCCTTGTTTTATTGGCAAAACGACAGAGACATGTTATGTGGAAGAGCAGGAGAAAGCATTGGTTTTCACTGGCTTAAACGATATTCAGGAAATGAAATGTCCAATTCAGCTTGCTGATTGTAAAAGGTATGACAAAGAGGGTGCGATTGACTTCACTCTGTCAATGAAACAAGGTGTACAAATAATCCAAGGGCGCATGAAATTTCTTCCATTGGCTGTGGGCCGTTTCGGTGAAACTTTCTTCAAGTGAGTAACCAGAAACAGCATTGTTTGAAACGCCATGGATCAGAGCGAGAGCCAATGCAGGAGCCAGGGTAAGAGCGATGTTTCTCGATAAATGGTTTGAGTCCAGGTTTGAGTTTTGTTTCATCAGAAGTATCATGACTCCGGCTCCAACTGCCATTCCGCACAAAGCTCCAGACAGGACCTCACTTTTAACTCCGGATAAAGATTCAACTTCAGCAAGAGAGCAGGAGGCCAGGGTGCCAACTGTGGCTATGAACAAGACTGGATCAAAGCTCCCGCTGGCTATGGCTCCGATAGCTCTGTCTTCGTCTCTGACTGCTGCTACGGATATGACTATTGATCCAACTAAGGCTGCGGCTCCGAGGGCAACGGCCAGAGCTTCGGCTAAGGCTCCTGCTCCGGCTAAGGTTTTTGCTTCTGCTTCTACCTCGACTGCATGAACACCGTCTGAATGAGATGCTAAAAAAAAGCCTGTTAATATTGATTTTGTCAATAAAGCAGACAACAGGTAAGCCAAGATTCCTTCTAAAGCTGAATAACCTCTTTTAAGCGTCTTTCTATAGGCTACTGACCCGACTATCAAGCCAGCCATTGATTTCAACGTGTCATATTCACTGGACACAAAATCTTCAGGTTGGATTGAACCTGTGTCATGAGACCTTAAAGCCTTTATAGTATGAGCTCCCGCTGCCGTCCTTGCCGCTAACTCATGGGTAAAGTAAGCGATTGCCGTTATGGGTGTAAAATAAGAATCGTCGGTAGTGTACGCTTTGAAACCAGCGAATCCTGTTCCTACAAATCGCAGTGGCTTCCACCAGTGCTGCTGAAGAGGCCAGGTCGATAGTTGTCCGGCCAAAGCAACCTCAGTGGAGGTGATAACGGCTGCGAGTTGATTACAAAAAGATGATTTGACCTCCTGTAACTGATTCTCTTCTGTGACTGACAGGCCAGAGCCACCTGCAAGGGCAGATACCACCCCGATTGATTTGCAGAGGCCGTACCAGAATCCATAACTGATCGCGGTGGAAATTACCAGCCCGGAACTACTACTAACCAATTTCAGACCATCTTCAACTAACGATGCATTATTGTAGTGGTTGAATGAGTGTAATTGCTCTTCTTTTGATAGACCTGAATGAGCGGCTGTGCATATAAATAAAAAGTGCGACAGAAGCACTATAACTTTACCGGATGTTTTCATCACTCATATCCTGAATTAGAGGAACTGATTCTTGACTAGAATCAGTCAAACCCTAGTGTAAGAATCAGCTCTATCAGTGAAACAATATGTGCAAATAATCCAAAGGGTCATAAAATTTCTGCCATTGGTTGCGGGCTGTTTCGGTGAAGCTTTCTGCCAGTGAGTAACCATAAACAGCATGGTTTGAAACGCCATTGATCAAAGCGAGAGTTAATGCAGGAGCCAGGGTAACAGCGACGTTTCTCATTAAATGCCTTGAGTCCAGTTCCCGCCTTTGTTGCAATAGAAATTGCAAGAGTACGAGTCCGACTGTCATTCCGACTTCGGCTTTAAGTCCGATCAATCCGTCTATGTGTCCAACTTCAGGTATCGCTAAGGCCATGGTAAGAATTGCGGCTATGTTCAAGAAGAGATCTGATCTGTGCCAAGTAGCCACAGCTCCGCTTGAGGCTACAGCCATTGATCCCGCAATGGCTCCGGTTCCGGCCGCAATCACGGCTCCTGCTTCTTCCACAAGCGCATGACCACTGTCTGAGTTAACTATTAAAAGAGAACTTATGGCTGATATTGTCTTCGTCAATGAAGCAGATATCATGTAAGCGAAGGCTGCTTTCACAGGTGTCAAACCTCTGTCGAGCATCTTTTCGTAGACTATTGCCCCGATCATCATGCCAGCGATTGATGACAACATTTTATATTCAATACGGGCAAAATTTAGCGGTTGGATTGTGCTTATGTCCTGATGCCTCAGAGTTCGGATGGTAAGCGCTCCGGCTAAGGTTCTTGCCACTACCGCATGGGAAAAATAGGCAGCAGTCTCAATGGTGGCATGATTAGGGTTGTTGTGTGTATATGACTGATAACCAACGTATGCTGTTCCTACAAACCGCAGTGGCTGCCACCATGGCAGCTCAAGGGGCCAGGGCGATATGTGCCCGGCTAAGGCAACCTCAGTGGAGGTGATAATGGCTGCAAGCTGGTTACAAAAAGATGATCTGACCTGCTGTAACTCATTTTCGTCAGAGCCTGACAGGCCAAAGCGACCCGTAAGGGTAGATATCAGCTCGGTTGATTTGCAGATGCTGTACCAGAATCCATAATTGATGACAGTAGAAACTGCGAGCCCGGAACTGCTGGTTATCAGTTCCAGGCTATCTTCAACTAACGATGCATTATTGTAGTGGCTCAACAAGTTAAATTGTTCTTCTTTTGATCTGCCTGAATGAGCGACTGAACATAAAAATAATAAGCACGAGAAGAGTGTTGTTAGTTTACCGAATGTCGTCATTATTGAAGTCCTTAATTGGAGTAACTGATTTGTTATAAGCAAATGACCAGTCAAAGCTTAATTGTCAGAATTAATCTGCTTCTTTTATAGCATTTGTTATGAGATTCAAGGGCGACAGATGCTATGTATACACCGCTCTTTAGACAGTAATATTAATAACAGCGGGTGAGCGTTTTTGTTGGTTCGTTATGTAAAGAGAAAAGTTAAAGCCAACCAGCTGCTTCCCGAAGCATTCAAAGCAACTCTAGCAGGTTCAGAACCTGCTCACTCCTGTTAAATCTTTTTACACTTTGCTGTTTTTTAAACAGGTTCGCAAAGTTGTTGCCAATAATTTTAACCATTGAATGTCTCTCGCTTCGACTACCTGTTAATTAAAAAAGGTGTGCAAATAATCCAGGGGAGCATAAAATTTCTGCAATTGGCTACGGGCTGTTTCGGATAAACTTTCTTCAAGTGGGTAGCCATAAATTGCATGGTTTGACAGGCCATTAATCAGAGCGATTGACAGTGCAGGTGCCAGGATAACAGCGGCGTATCTCGGTAAATGCCTTGAGTCCAGTTCCTGGCCTTGTGTCCGAAGAAACCGCTCGAAAATGGTCCCTACGAAGCTTCCGGCTCCGGCGCTTATAAAGACTCTGTATCCAGCATTAGGTAAAGAGAAAGTGAAGGTGCTAACTGCGGTTCCAGTCAAGAATAGATTTGACCTGTGCGAAACGTATTCAGTTGCGATTGCGGCTGTGGCCACTGACCCAGCAAGGGCCCCGGCTCCGGCTAAGGCTGCTGCTCCTGTATCGTTTCTATCACCAACGTCTGAATTATACGCTGAAAAAGAGCTTAATGATGACATTCGCTCTGCCAATGTAGAAGACAACAAGTAAGCAAAGACTGCTTTTGCAGGTGTAAAACCTCTGTCGATCGCCTTCTCATAGGCTATCCTGCCAACGACCATGGCAGCCATTGATGACAACATGGTATATTCACCACGGGCATAATCCAAAGATTGGATTGTAACATTGCTCTGGGACCTTAAACCCCGGATAGCAAGGGCTCCGGCAAATGTTCTTGCTATTAGCTCTTTGGTAAAGTGTCTGAAAATTGTTATGGCCGCAAGATGAGGTGCCTCGTCAGTGCCTGCTTTATAAACACTGTATGCTGTTCCTGCAAATCGCATTGGCCGCCACCAGGGCGGCTCAACGGGCCAGGGCGATATGTGTCCGGCTAAAGCAACCTCAGCAGAGGTGATGACCGCTGCGAGTTGAGAACAAAAAGATGATCTGATCTCTCGTAACTCATTTTCTTGTGGGCCTGACAGGTCAAAGCGACCCGCAAGGGCAATTACCACCTCAGGTGATCTGCAGATGCCGTACCAGAATCCATAATTGATCGCGGTAGAAACTGCCAGCGCGGAACCGCTGGTTACCAGTTTCAGACCGTCTTCAACTAAAGATGCGTTATTGTAGTGGCTCAATAAGTTGAATTGTTCTTCTTTCGATACGTCTGAATGAGCGGCTGAACTTATAAATAATAAGCATGAGCATAGCGATATGCGTTTAATGGTTGTTTTCATTGTTTATGTCCTTATTAAGTGTGACTGATTTGTTATTAGCAAATGACCAGTCAAACCTTAAATACCAGAAGCATACTGCTTCTTTAATTACATCCGGTATAAGGTTTATAAGTGGCAGATGCTTTATATTCGCCCTCCTTTGGCTGAACTTTCCAGTTAAGAAACCTGTTTGGCACATGCAGGAACCTGTCATGGGCTCTCAGCACTATGGGCTTTACTAATTTAGCCAAGATATATAGTACAATAATGGATCTTTCGCCATTTATTGTCAGGAATTGACTGTTCTGCCAATACCCATTGATAGTCTTTCGCATCAGCTATCTGTCAGTTAAACAAGGTGTACAGATAACGCAAAGGAGCATGAAATTTCTGCCATTGGATTCGGATAGTTTCTGTCAAACTTTCTTCAAGCGTGTAACCATAAAGAATATTCTTTGAAAAACCATTCATCAGAGCGATTCCCAATGCAGGAGATATGGTAACAGCGATGTTTCTCCATAAATGGTTTGAGTCCAGAACGAAGCTTTGCATCACCAGAAGCTGCTTGAATCCTGTTCCGGCTATGATTCCGGGAAACACAGCATTTCTGGCTATGAATTGAAACTTGGACATAGATATGAACAGCTTGGCGAATGTGATTAGAGACGCGTACACATCTGATGACAACCCAACAATTGCGACTCCGGTTAAGCCTGTGGCCAGTGAACCCGTTATGGCTCCCATTCCGGCTAAGACTTTTGCTTCTGCCTCGACTGAATCAACAGCGCCTGAATTATGTGCTGAAGAAGAGCCTATTGCTAATACTTGCTCTATCAATAAAGCCGATATCAGGTATGCAGAGACTGCATCTAAAGTTGTAGCTCCTCTGCTGACCATTTTGTTATAAGCTGCTGTCCCGACCATCGTGCATGCCATTGCTGACAAGAAGGAATATTCACTACGGGCATAATCTAAAGGTTCGATTTCGCCTCTATCCTGATACCTTAAAGCACGTGCAGTATAAACTGCGGCTACCGTTCTTGCCATTACCTCATGGGTTAAGTAAGCCGCAGTCGTTGTGGGCCTGTAATATGGATCCTGGTCAGTGTACGCCAGATAACCACTGTATGCTGTTGCTACAAACCGCAGCGGCTGCCACCAGGGTGTCTCAGGCGGCCAGAGCGATACGTGTCCTGCTAATGCAATCTCAGTGGAAGTGACAACGGCTGCGAGTTGATTGCAAAAGGAAGATTTGAACTCCAGTTGCTCATTTTGCTCTGTGCCTGACAGATCGGAGCGACCCGCAAGGGCAGAGATCACTTCGGGTGATCTGCAGATGCCGTACCAGAATCCATAATTGATCACGGTGGAAATCACCAGCCCGGAACTGCTGGTTGCCAGTTTCAGGCCATCTTCAGCTAACGATGTATTGCTGTAGTGGCTCAATAAGTTAACTTCTTCTTGTTTTGATAGGCCTGAATGGGCGATTGAACATAAAAATTGCAGGCACAAGAACAGTGGTAGTGATGTACGGGATGCTTTCATTACCTATGCCTTTAATTCGGGTAACCGATTCAGATATAAGCAAACTACCAGCTTAACCCAGCCTATCGGGAGTACACAGTTGCTTTGATTACATCCACCATAAGGTTCATGGGTGAGAGATGCCTTATATGTCCCCTCATTTGGCTTACTTTCAGTTGCAAAAATCTGATCGTTATGCACCAGGGCCTTTAATGCGTCAGCTTTTGGCTACCTCTGTTTTTCAGAAGAATTTATAGTACAGCAATACCATTTTCTTCATTCATTGGTATGAGGTTGAGTTGCTCAAGCAAAGAAAAAAAGTCGGCTGGCCTATAACTTTGCGAAGCGTTCAGAGCAGCTCAAACACTTCCCTGCGTAAGATATAGCTTCAGAGGTCCTGATGGGTTCTATATTGCCCTGATTGATAGTCAATCGAGTATATCCTGAACTTATCTGAAGAAGTGCTGTAGGCGGCTGAGGGGCAATAGGAAAAGCCCACCAGGGCACCCTCCTGATCAAATATTGCCACCGTGTTATGAACGTACCAGCCTTCCATATTTTTGGTCAGATGATTGCTTACAGGCGCTACGTAGATCTCTGGATAGATGTCCGGGCTGGTATTCACAGGTGTGACCGAACGCATTTGCCATCGCCAGCGGGTATCGTCCCAGTCCCCGGCCAGGGCAAGACACTGCCAGTGAGGTGTTGTCTTGATTGGGTGTGCCAGTTTGGAGAGTTTGGCAATGCTTTTATTTTCCGGGTGCTGTTCCAAAGTGATTTTTACAATCTGGTTTTCATCAGCCGCTTCCTGTCTGTTTCTTCTTGAGGGCCAGTCAGGCTGGATAGCGCCTTGCCAATGACTGAGGTCTTCCAGGCTGCTGTAGATGGCGTAGCTGCCAAACCCACCGCCCTGTGCGCAGGGCGCTGTGGTCGTGACCTCTTTCTCTCCAGTTAATACGCCCAGACAAAAGCCAGTGGCAGACCGGGCATTGTTAATGACAACGAGACTGTCTTCCGGGTTGGTCGGTGCTGCCAGCGTCTGAAGAGAAAAGGTGCCTGCCAATATCAGAAACAGCATGGCGGATAACGGGTCTGGTCGATGCTTTTGACAGGGTGGGGGCGATAATCTTCTCATGATACTGCAGGCCTTTTCGGATTAAATCTGGAACGATTGAATGTTTATGTCCTTATTAAGTGTGAGTGATTTGTTATTAGCAAACGACCAGTCAAACCTTATCTACCAGAAGCATCCTGTTTCTTTAATTACATCCGGTATAAGGTTTATAGGTAGCAGATGCTCTATATTCGCCCTCCTTTGGCTGAACTTTCCAGTTAAGAAACCCGTTTGGCACATGCAGGAACCTGTCATGCGCTCTCAGCACTATGGGCTTTGCTAATTCAACGGGAATACATAGTACAATAATGGATCTTTCGCCATTTATTGTCTGGAGGCATCACCTATCTGTCAGTTAAACAAGATGCACAGATAACGCAAAGGAGCGTGAAATTTCTGCCATTGGTTTCGGACAGTTTCTGTGAAACTTTCTTCAAGCGAGTAACCATAAATAACATTTTTTGAAAAACCATTCACCAGAGCGATTCCCAATGCAGGAGACAAGGTAATAGCGACGTTTCTCCTTAAATGGTTTGAGTCCAGAGTCAATCTTTCTAAGAACAGAAGATTCGTTAACACGGTTCCGGTTATAATTCCAGCTGTAACCGGAACTCTGACTATGGGTTCAAACTTGGGCACAGATAAGGTCAGCTTGGCAAATGTGATCAGGGACGAGAATACATCTGATGACAACACAACACATACGAACCCGGCTATGCCTGTGGCTATTGATCCAGCTAGCAGCCTGTCGGACTTGAGCGTCCGTAGCGAGGATTGCGAGAAATTGAGGATAAAAATTTCTGATTCCGAGGAGAATAGCGAGCTATTTGACGAGGGAGCAGGAATTTTTAGACCAATTTATCGCAACCGCACGACTGCATGGATGCAGGAGCTAGAGCAACGCAGGAGCAGTTGCCGCGTAGGACAGTCTCAAGTCCGACAGGCTGCCAGGGCTCCAGTTCCGGCTGAGGCCTCTGCTTCTGCCTCGACGGATTCAACAGCGCTGGAATTATGTGCTGAAAAATAGCCTATTGCTAATACTTTCTCCATAAACAGGGAGGACATCTGGTAAGCAAGGGCTGCTTCTATAACGCCAGCTCCCCCGGTGACCATCTTGTCATAAACTGCCCTTGATAACCGGCGTATGCTGTTCCTACAAACCGCAGCGGCTGCCACCAGGGCGTCTCTGGCGGCCAGAGCGATACGTGTCCTGCTAATGCAATCTCAGTGGAAGTGACAACGGCTGCGAGTTGATTGCAAAAGGAAGATTTGAACTCCAGTCGCTCATTTTGCTCTGTGCCTGACAGATCAGAGCGACCCGCAAGGGCAGAGATCACTTCGGGTGATCTGCAGATGCCGTACCAGAATCCATAATTGATCACGGTGGAAATCACCAGCCCGGAACTGCTGGTTGCCAGTTTCAGTCTGTCTTCAACTAACGATGTATTGCTGTGGTGGCTGAATAAGTTAAATTGTTCTTGTTTTGATATGCCTGAATGGGCGATTGAACATAAAAGTTGCAAGCACAAAAACAGTGGTAGTGATTTACCGAATGCTTTCATTATTTACGCCCTTAATTCGGGTAGCCGATTTTGATATGAGCAAAATAGCAGCCTGACCCCACCTATCGGGAGTACACAGTTACTTATTACATTCAGCGTAAGGTTCATGGGTGACAGATGCTTTATATGTCCCCTGGTTTGGCTTACCTTTCAGTTGCAACGCAGCACGACTGCATGGATGCAGGAGCTAGCAGCCTGTCGGACTTAAGACTGTCCTACGCGGCAACTGCTCCTGCGTTGCTCTAGCTCCTGCATCCATGCAGTCGTGCGGTTGCAATAAATTGGTCTAAAAATCCCTGTTTCTTCGTCAAATAGCTCGCTATTCTCCTCAGAAACAGAGATTTTTATCCTCAATTTCTTGCAATCCTCGCTACGGACGCCTAAATCCGACAGGCTGCTAGAGCAACGCAGGAGCAGTTGCCGCGAGTGCCTGAACAATGAGTCAGAAAATATGATTTCGTATGGTTGAGTACTTATGCACTAGAGCCTGTAATGCGCCAGCTTTTGGCCACTTCTGTTTTTCAGAAGAATTTATAGTACAGCAATGTCATTTTCTCCATTCATTGGCATGAGGCTGAGTTGCTCAAGCAAAGAAAAAAGTCAGCTGACATGTAACTTTGCGAAGCGTTCAGAGCAGCTCGAACAGATGCAGAACCTGCTGATTGCGGGCAAACCTTTTTACGCTATGCTGGCTGTCAAACAGGATGACAAAGTTAGTGTCGTTGACTTCAATGACTTTACCCTTCCCGAAAATGCTGTGTTTCAGCCTCCGGTTAAGTTGCCAGGGGGCGTTTTCTGGTACTTCCCTGCGTAAGATATTTTGTCGTGCTGACAGATAGGCCGGACTGTGAGGCGAAGCGGAAGGCTTTGAACGATGCTTTTCTGCCAGTGAAGGGATGGTTTCAATCCTTTGTGCCAGGTTCGGCTTTATTGCCTGAAAGTATCGACGTGCTGCTTTACTCAGGCCATTTTTATTGAGTTGGTTGACCAGTTCATCTTCTGAAACCTGGTTGAGTGACTGGCAAACGGATTTGACGTGAGGGACCTGCATCTCTTGCAGGAACAGGCTGATCTGTTGTGAGCCATTATCCATCCAGCTTTTGGCTTTGGGCTGGAGAGATCCGTTGCTGGTAAACAGGTAGAGTTTTTCTCTGGCCCGGGTCATGGCCACGTAGAGCAGTCGCCGTTCACTTTCCAGATCTTCCCTACTGCCCGGGGCCAGTTCATCGTCTCTTTTGAACGGCCAGTATTTTGTGGTCAGCCCCGGAATCAATACTGTCGACCATTCCAGCCCTTTGGCCCGGTGGCAGGAGCTGATCACGATCTGTTCGGTTCCATGAGCGGTCTCTTGTCCCGTGGTTCTGGTTGGTGTTTTCTGTTTGGATCTCAATTCTTCCAGATGCAGGCAGCTTTCACTGACGGACAGGTTCATTTTTCTCAGATAACCGAGGAATCCATCGATGGCCAGCAGCTGCTCTTCCGTTCTCTGATCATTAAGGCTCATGGATTGCAGGCTTTCCCTGAGCTCTGTGCGTTGAATGTAGCCTTGCAGCAATTCAGCAGCAGGTTTCTGATCGGATGTCTTTTCCAGCGACCATAATATCTCTCCCCTGTCGTAAAGCTTCTGACGTTGATAATCACTGATTCCTGAGACTTTGCTGGCGAGCTGACCCAATTCTTTTCCCCATTGTTGATCCTGTTCCTGAAGACGGGTAACCAGTTGTTTTAACAGAGCTGCTTTAACGCCCAGGTGAGGGAGGGTAAACAGCGAAGTCAATACCTCGGAGCGAACAGCAGGGTTCAGGTGCTGCAACCCACCTGAAGCCATTCTGAGAGCCGCGATCAAGGCTGATATTTCGGGACGGTCAAACAGGGAAGGGCCTTCACACTGGTAAGAGAGACCGTTTGCCAGCAGTCTCAGCTCCAATGGGACTGATTGTGCCCAGACCCTCAAAAGCACAGCAATCCGGGAGTCGGAGTTGGCAATATGTTGCCGGATGGTGGCCAATACCCGTTCGGTATCTTCGCCTGCCCCTTGTGAGATTGAGATACTCGAATCCGGGTTGTCCGGGTGGGCAATACAGATCACATCTTTTCTGTTTTTATTGCGACTGATCAGGTGACTGGCTGCCATGGCGATCTCGTGGCCGTAGCGAAAAGTGTGAGGCAGAGTCAACTCATGAACGGCATCGGTGCTGGCGTAATCTGCTTCGAAGTGCCGGAGAATATTCTGGATATTGGCTCCGGCAAATTCATAAATGGTTTGATCGGGATCGCCCACGGCAATCATTTTTGCCCGTTCACCAGCGATGATACGGGTCAACCTGTGTTGCAGGGTCGAAGTGTCCTGATATTCATCTACGATGATTCGATCTATTTTGTTGCTGATGCGGGGGATGACATCCGGGTTGGCTTCTATCAAACAGACTGTGTCGTACAGCATATCTGTGAAGGTTATTCTTCGATGCTGGTGGCGCCACTGCTCAAAGGCCTCAAAGAGTTCCACCAGAAATCGAAAATAATCAGGATAGTCTGTCCGTTCCAGAACTTCGGAGGGGGGGGTAAGACTGGCTTTAACGTTATCGATAAAACCGGTAGCCACTTCAATGTATCGGGCGCTGTCTGCTTTGATCCGGTCTTGCAGTACGTCAGGTGCCAATGCCAGCAGCAGTTCCCGGACTTTCAGTTCGATCTCTTTCTCTGTCAGGGGGCGGTGGTTGTAGGTCGCTCTCAATCCCCAGCCTTCCAGCGACTTCAAGAGTTTCAGGCCTGTTGAGTGATAGGTCCGGACTTGCGGAAGTACCGGCCACTGTTGGCAGCGCCTTCGAAGCTTGCGGGTAAAATCCAGCTGGGCTGATTTGTTAAACATCATGACCATGATGCGTCGGGGAGGAACCCCCTGGTTCAGCAACTCATGAATGAGAAAGGAGAGGGTAGTGGTCTTACCTGAACCGGCTACGGCTATGCAAAGGGCATGTCCATCTACATGCTGGGTTACCCTCTGTTGAGGGCCGGTCAGTTCCATACAATCAATACGCCAAGGATCTATCGGACAGAGTAATCATAGTACCAGATAATGGTCTCAGGGCGCATACTCATGAAGACTTTATCGAACAGAACGGACGATCTTCAGATTCTTGTACAGGCCTCACAGCTTTCAAAATTGTAGATCGAAACGCAGGTCCAATCCCGAGGCTTCAAAGTCGCCATCGCCGATTCCGTCATAATAGGCTGAACAATAAAAACTGATACCGTTGCTGCTATAGAGGTTAACACCGGTCTTGAACATTGCTCTAAAACCCTCACCAGCCAGTTCAGATAAACCAGACGGAACCGCTGCAGAGTTTTTTTGTTTGAAGGTCCAAATTCCCTTGAACGTGAGAAAGGGTGACAGCTGAGTGCCCGAGGTGATTTTGTAGTCTTTTCTGACCGTTGGTCCAAACTGAAAAACGCCGGTTTCGACTTCAACCGAAGAAATGGCTACGTTCAACGAATCCAGATAGTCATCACTTTTTTCCTTGTAGTAGGACAGTCTAGCCTCTGGCGTGATTCGAGTTTTCTGTATCTGCCAGATTCCGATCAGCGCAGCCGTTGCGAGCCAGCGTTCAGAATCAAACGAATCCCGGTAGGTGCCATAGGGTGAAATCTTGTTCTCTACCTTACCCCAACCAGCACGGGCATCGACATAGAAATTGTCTGACAGCTCTGTGGTCAGGTACGGAGTAACCAGAAACCCAACCCCTTCTGCTTCACTGCCGGGGGCTGAATCCTCTAAATCAGTCCAGTCACCCTGAACGGAAAGGCCAACAAGAAGCTTTGGCCGAAACAAATAATCCATACCAATATGGAGAACTCCGAAACTGCCATCACCTTCTGTGTACTTGAACCTGCTGATTTGTCCCTCGGTCCAGACGTCGAACTTAAACGGGACCTCAGAGTTGGGTGCGAGCTCAATCTGTTTGCTAACTGCGGCCGGGAATTGTGGGCGATGGTCTGGATTTTCCGGGGCGCTATGAAGATCATCCTGAGAAAGCCCGGGTTTTGAAGTTGAGGGCAATGTACCGACTCGCTCAGACTTTAATGCCGCGATTAAAAGGTCGAGATTTGCAAGAACCTGCTGAAGGTTCGCGTGCAAACCAGAAGAGTGCGCTGTCGAATGCGCATTGCTTCTGCTGAAGGCAAAACTAACCTGATCTGCCCCGAGACGTGCGGAGAATGGCAAGCTCTCGGCATTGAATGCAAAGCCGAAACCTTCGATGCCAGCAGTTCCTGGCATGCTATTTTCCAGTCTGTTGATGCGCCGGACGACATCGGGTTGGTGTTGCAGGATCAGCCTGGATCGTGCCTCCAGAAATTGCCTTATCTGATGCGTTGTGGCGCGCCGCGAGTCCTTCACATCAATCGTACAAACAATGGACTCTGCAGAGGTAATCAGGAGCGTACCCGTCTGACTTTGTGCGTCCAGAACGCCTGAGGGATTGTCGCATGTCGCACTTTCTACCCCGATACCATCCGGTACCGAAAAGTTTATGGGATAACTGCCGGGGGGCAGAGGAATGGCTCCGGAACTGCCCGATCCAGATCTGACCGGAATGGCAGTGTTCAAGTCAGGAGTTGACGAGCGTATATAGAAAGTTCCGTTGACGTCAGACCGGATCACAAGTGTTACCGAGGCAAGTGGTGAAGCCGAGATGATTACATCAAAGCTACAGGTCGCGACGTTACCCGCATGATCTGTTGCAGTATCCGTAAGGGTCGTTACTCCCAATGGAAAAGCGCTTCCGCTGTTTAAGCCGGCAGTAGGGCTCGATGTCAGTGTTGGTGTCACCGGGCCATCTACATCGTCTGTTGCAGTGGGTGGTGTAAATGTTACAACGGCTGAGGTCTGCCCTGGTGGGGCGGTTTTGTAGATGTTTGAAGGAACCCCCGAAAAAACGGGTGCGGTCTTGTCAACATGTGGTGAAGTCGTGACGATCACACCAAAACTGTAGGCTGCTATGTTGCCCGCCCGATCTGTCGCGGTATACGTAAGGGTCGTTACACCCAGTGGAAAGGCGCTTCCGCTGTTCAATCCGGGGGTAGGGCTGGATGTTAGTGTTGGTGTCACCGGGCCATCAGTATTGTCTGTTGCAGTGGGTGACGTAAACGTTACGACGGCTGACGTCTGTCCCGCCGGAGCGGTTACGTAAATGTCAGAGGGAACCTCCGAAAAAACCGGCGCAGTAATATCAAATCTGCCACCATTTGCGACAAATGGCAGTATCCCCTCCGAGCCAGAAGGGACAGAGAGATTCAAGTTGACAATTTGTCCGTTGTCCTGAGTGTAGTCGTGATTGATAGTGCAAGAGCCGAGGCCTGGATTGCATTCATAAAAGAAGCCTGGTCTGAAATGGGTAGGTGTGACGCAACCTGGTCCCGCGCAGCTGCCTGAATAGTCGGAGATATTATAATTGGGTGCACCTGCTTCACCAAAGCCGATAAAAACCCGCTTGCTTTGCAAACGATTGATGACAGAAAACCCGTTGTTTGGATGTGCACCCCCGTTGAAAACGCAACTACTGGGTGATGTCGTGTAATCTCCTTCGGCCAGATCACCAAAGGAAGGGAGTCTCGGACACGCTACCTGTGCCGTCGATATCCTTGGTTCTAATACAATTAGCGTGAGAAAGGCGAGAACCACGAAGCGCTCTGAACAGTATCCCATGATGAGATCCAATTCTTAAGAAACCATTAGTGGACAGAGTCAAGTTGTCGTTAATTACATCAGAGTATCATTAGCACCAGATTTTAGTCGGAGAGTAAATTTGTAGCAATTTTGCAGGTTGCCGGAGTCGACGGCAGACTGAATGAAACCTTTGTACCCGTTTACAGGCGAATCCTACACGACATAGGGTGTGTCATTATTATGTTTTTATGCGGTAATTACTTTCTATTAAAGCCAATAAATATATAAGTATAATGCCTCAAAAATCCGTTTTAAGGTGACCACCCCCTATGCAACACATGCTTATAAGTCTCGTAGGAATCGCAGTCCTATTGGGTATTGCAATATTATTATCGGACAACCGCAAAGCGATAAAATTGCGAACCGTGGGTGGTGCATTTGCCATTCAGGCGGGTATCGGCGCATTCGTTCTTTATATCCCCGCCGGGCAATACATTCTGGAAGCGATTACTAACGGCGTAAATGCTGTTATGGGATATGCTAACAATGGTATTGGTTTCCTGTTTGGCGAACTGGCCAGTTTTAAACTTGGCTTTATCTTCTTTGTCCATGTTCTCTCTGTCATTATCTTCTTTGCTGCTCTGGTAGCAGTGCTTTACTACCTGGGTATTATGCAGCTTGTTATTAAGTTGTTTGGGGGGGCGCTGCGCAAATTATTGGGTACCAGTCGCACAGAATCGCTTTCTGCTGCCGCTAACGTTTTTGTTGGTCAGACAGAAGCGCCTCTGCTGGTTCGACCTTTCATCAGCCGTATGACTCAGTCCGAACTGTTTGCCGTTATGGTGGGCGGTCTGGCTTCTGTTGCCGGTGCAGTCATGGTGGGTTACGCCAGTATGGGGGTTGAGCTTAAGTACCTGATTGCTGCCAGTTTCATGGCAGCTCCCGGTGGCCTTTTGATGGCAAAAATTATCAAGCCTGAGACCGAGACACCTCATGATGACGTAGACGACATTGAGGAAGAGGGCACTGAAGAAAAGCCAGCTAATATTTTTGATGCTGCTGCTTCGGGTGCTGCCAGTGGTCTCAAACTGGCTGCCATGATTGGTGCCATGTTGCTGGCTTTCATCTCTCTGATCGCCATGCTTAACGGTTTGCTGGGCTGGGCTGGTGGCTGGTTTGGTTATCCTGAGCTGACCATAGAACTGATCCTGGGTTACGTGTTCTCTCCTCTGGCTTACCTGATCGGAGTACCCTGGTCTGAAGCCCTGACTGCAGGCAGCTTCCTGGGTCAGAAAGTGATCGTTAACGAGTTTGTTGCTTTCAGCAGTCTGGCTAACTACATCGATGCTGAAGCAGCAGCCAAGGCCGGTGTTGCCTTGTTGTCTGATCGTTCTCAGGCAATTCTGACCTTTGCCCTCTGTGGCTTTGCTAACATTTCATCCATTGCTATTCTGCTGGGTGGTCTGGGATCTATGGCGCCTAACCGTCGTCAAGACATCGCCCGTTTTGGTTTGAAAGCGGTGGTAGCGGGTACACTCTCTAACCTGATGAGTGCCACTATTGCCGGTCTATTCCTGGCCCTGGCCGTTTGAACGAAATCAAGGGCGCAATCCCGCTTCTTTAGAGGCGGGTCGAGCCCAGACTAATTTCTTTTGCCATCCAATGAAGCATGATCATGCTGTTCTCAGGTTTCAGTCTTGATTAAATTGTATCTGACAGACTTTTTTTTAGACATCCCTTGTCGTAGAGTAATGAGTTCTCTATCAGACTGGGGAAAGCCGGGCAGAATACTTTAATCAGATTCAGGGAGTATGCTCAATACCTGTCTGACAGGTGATGCAAAATCGGTAGCGGAACTTTGGGCGATCGCTTTATCCAATCATTTTTAACGGGTGTGTTCATGCAGGAACGAGGGCGAGTTGCCTCCTGGGGTATCATTACCGTGGTGCTCCTGATTCATTTAATCATGGCATCCGGAGTGCCACTGGGTGTTGATGAAGCTCACTATGCACTTTATGCCCTTCATCCGGCCCTCAGTTATTTTGATCACCCACCTATGGTGGGCTGGTTACAACTTCTGGTAGCACCGCTGGGGTACGATGAATTTACAGTCAGGCTTGTCCCTGGGATTCTTTATGCGTTAAGCAGTTATCTGGCATTCAGGGTCAGCAGGATACTTTTTCCTGATGGTCCAGCCTGGATCGGACTGATGGCTGTCTTTCTGATCAACACGGCACCTATTCTGCAACTGATGGGCTGGGGGCTGGTACCTGATCTGCCCCTGATGGTCTTTGGTCTTCTGTCGCTGGAATTGATTTACCGTATCCATCATGACAATTGTTTACCTTATTGGCTGGCCCTGGGCATGGTCTTTGGGTTGGCGGGATTGAGCAAATATACGGCGGTATTCCTGCCCCTGGGAATGGTCCTTTTCATGATTCAGCATCAGGGACTGAGATGGCTTCGACAGGCCGGTCCATGGCTGGCAGCTTTGATAGCACTGGTGTTGATCTCTCCTGTTCTCATCTGGAATGCTGACAACGATTGGGCATCTCTGGCTTACCAGTTTAATCGTGGTGTCGGGGTTGAGGAGTGGTCATTAAAAGAAGCTCTGGTCATGCAATTGGCGCAAATGCTTCTTTATTCCATACTGGCCTATGTTGCCGCCATAGCGGCCATTTTTTCACTGATCAGGAAACGAATCCCGGAGCACGACAGGGCATCCTCCTGGCTGATTATCTGGACTGCTGTGCCGTTACTGGCTGTGACCAGCTGGTCTGCCGGTGATGGTACAGTGTTGCCTAACTGGCCAGCCCTGGGCTGGACACTACTGGCGCCTTTGTCGGCTTATTGGATCTGCCGTGGCTGGTCCCGTTTGTGGGTGAAAGGTCTGGCTGTTTTTTCTTCCATCCTGTCACTGGGACTGATTGGCTTTGTGTTTTTCTTTCTGGCCTTTATGCCCCTCTCTACTTTCCCTTTTATGACCTCAGCCATCAAGGACCTGGTGGGCTGGAAAGCAGCGGCTGAACAGGCTCAGTTATTGAAGCAGAAGTGGCAGAAAGAAGAAGGAGTAGAACCGGTTCTGATGGTGGATAACTGGACCAAGGCCAGTCGCATAGCCTGGTATGCCTACCCTGAACCCGTTCAACTGCTGACTGACCGATTAACCCAGTTTGATTTCTGGCATGGCAAACCAGAATCCGGTAGTTATGGTCTGCTGGTGCGCGATAAGAAATCAGCCCCTGAGAATGGCCTCCTTAGAGTACAGAACTTTTCCTGCATACTGGTCGATGAGACAGAATCCGGGCTGGACACTGTTACGGTTAATCGATTCCAGTTTTATCGGTGTCAAGCCGCTCAATAACCAAGGTCTTACTTAAAGCCCTATCCATGGCTTATTGGTGGGGTTTTTGAGCTTTTCTGCACAGCTTGCGTTTAACATTGATTTCATCCGTTTTTTTATTCTGTCTTTGCATATTCTTCTGTTTGCTGTACCTTGGTTTTTAGTGTTGGATAATTTCATCTATTCAGGATGAATCATCATTTTTATCGCTGAAAGCTGTTCTGACAGAGTTTCGAGGTTATATAAGGAATGTCCGATTTGCTCGGAGTCGATTCTGGCCGGTCTCGCTCAATAATCTATAAAGCCAGCTGCTTTCTGCTTCCCTTCGTAGCGCTGTTTTCAGTCACTGGGGTCAATCATTCAGTTTTTTATCAGGTCAATGACTGGGGTGCCGAGTCGCCCGCTTCTGTTTTCTGGGTGTTATTAACCAACCTGGGGGATGGCTTTTTCCTGTTTCCTCTGGCCATGTTGTTGTTTTATAAAAAGCCCGACAAACAGCTGGCCATTATTTTCACCATGTTAGTGGGTGACTTTTTATTGAGTGGTGGCAAAGCTCTTCTTCCCTTCTCACGTCCGGTCGGTGAGCTGGGGCTTGAAGCCGTTAATGTCCTGGGGCCTGTTTTAAAAACAGATACCATGCCATCCGGACATACCGGTACGGTTTTTCTTTTGGTTGGACTTTCGTTGCTTTATTTGAATTCACCCACTTATTACCTGCTTCTTTCGGTTGCAATTTTTTCTGCAATCTCACGCATTGTTGTCGGGGCACATTGGCCGTTCGATATTTTTCTGGGCGCCTGGGTGGGTATTTTAGCCGCTGTGATAGGGGACTTCCTGGCCAGTAAAGTGGTATCTGGCCCTAAAAGTCGGATGATCTTTATTCTTCTGGGTTTGTTGTGTGTGGTTGTACTGCCATTCTACGACAATGGGTTTCGCTCTTATAAAGTGATTATGTATTTACAATTTGTACTTGCGTTGCTGGCTCTGGTTTTATCCGCTCACTGTATGATTTCTCTTTATCAGGACGAGCTGGAAGCTCCCATGAAGCAATCAGGAACCCTGTTAAACAAGCTCTTTCTGACAGGGCAGAGAATGACCAAGTTCGGCATGGTAGGAGCCAGTGGGTTCCTGGTGGATATGGGGTTTTATACTCTGTCAGTGCAGTGGCTGGGAGTGCCTCACTTGCTGGCAAGGGGGGGGTCCTATTGGGTCGCTGCCAGCTGGAACTGGTTCTGGAATCGTACTTTTACTTTTTCCCATGTCCCCAAAGAGAAAAAACTGAAGCAGTGGAGCAAATATCTGACCATGTGTATGGTCAGCTTTATTCCAAACTGGGGCACTTATTATTTATTAACGTCCTTTGTACCTTTCTTTACGGAATACAAACAGCTGGCACTGATATCTGGTGTTTTGGCAGGCATGTTATTTAATTTCACCATAGCAACGGTATTTGTTTTTTCAGGACGAAAGTCCAGTTTAGCTAAGGGAGCCAACCTGTGAAAGTAGATACTATGCGATGGGTTGATCACTATGTAGGTGTTCCACTCTGTTTTCTTTTGAAACTGGTTTTCTGGCCTTTTGACCGGATTCACAAGGGGCAGAAGACGGTTTCTAACAATGTATTGTTGATTGAGTTGTCTGAAATGGGCAGCGCTATTCTGGCTGACCCTTCCATGCGCTGGCTGAAGGGGCAGGGCAAAACCCTGCATTTTGTCATTTTTGAGAAAAATGTGACCAGCCTGCAGTTATTAAATACCATTCATCGGGACAATACTTTCCTGATTAAACCGGATAATTTATTCAGCCTGGCAATCAGTAGCCTTAAATTCCTGATCTGGTGTCGGAAAAAGAAAATTGATACGGTGATCGACTTGGAGTTGTTCTCCCGTTTTACAGCCATACTGAGTCGACTTTGCGGTGCCAGCAACCGGACAGGTTTTGATCGGGTTCATGAAGAGGGTCTGTACCGGGGTAATCACTTAACTCACCCGGTGATGTATAACCCTTACAGCCATATTTCGAAAAACTTTATGACTCTGGTGAGGGCTTCTCAAAATACACCTTATCAGCCTTATCAGAAAGAGATATTTGATGAGTCAATTCAACTGGCCAGAGCAGAAGTAAGCAGTGACCTGAGATCATCGGTGATCACCAAGCTGAAATCGCTTTATGTCGCTTTTGAACCGGGCGTTCAGCGTCTGGTGCTTGTGAACCCTAATGCCAGTGACCTGCTCCCCCAGCGGCGATGGATGAAAGATCGTTACGTTGACGTTATTCGCACTTTGCTGGCCGAGTACCCTGATATTCTGGTGGTCATTACCGGTGCTCCGTCAGAACGTCCAGAAGCTGAAATTCTCAGACAACGGGTGAAACATGAACGCTGTCTCAACAGTGCCGGGGTTTTTAAGTTTAAGGAGCTGGTTCCCCTTTACTCTCTCTCTGAACTGATGTTGTCCAATGATTCCGGACCTCCTCATTTTGCCTCCGTCACAGAACTGAAAACCTTTGTGATATTCGGGCCTGAAACACCCGCACTCTACGGTGCCCTGGGGAATTCAACTCCGATCTATGCCGGATTGCCTTGTTCGCCTTGTGTCAGCGCTGCGAATCACAGAAAGACCAGTTGCGAAGATAACCAGTGTCTGAAAGCCATTGACTCTCGACAAGTACTGGATTTACTGAGGCCAGCGCTGGATAACAGCCTGATATTGAAAGCAGGTTAGGGTCGGGGAGAAAGGATTCTCTAATTGCAACCGGTCATTACCAGAGCATGTGTTACACTGAATTTTAATAAAGTATCTTTTTCGATTATCGACGAGAGTTCAAGGATGAACCTGACAACAAGGATTCTTCGCTCACGCAAGGAAAAGCGTTATTCCCAACAAGTTTTGGCTGATCTGATTGGTGTTTCCCGAAGTGCTCTGGCTCAGTGGGAAACCGAAATGAGCAGTCCCAGTCTTGAAAATCTCCGAAAAATGGCTGAGCTTCTGGAAGTTTCATTTGAATGGTTGGCGACAGGCAGGGGGAATCAATACCTGACTTCACCTGCTGATAGCATTTGCGACACCCAAGTTGATGATGAAATCATTCGCAGCCTGAACAGAATGAACCTGAAGAAAAAGCGGGCCATTCTTAATGTCATGAGAGCCATGGGGTGATGGGCGTCAGAGCCACATATTCTCACTTCATTGACTCGGAGGTGGCTTGTTAAAAAGTTGATTCTATTACCGTTTTTTGCCGTTGCAGCCACAGGTGCGAAAGCCAAAGTGACATTTGAAGGCTCATTGGGCGTCTTGAATGGGGAAGCGACCGAGTTAGTCTACTTCGACGGGGAAAGAGCCAGTCAACTCGATTGGGAAACTTACGATGCACCTGTTATCAAGCTAGGTGCGATTTGGGATTTAAACTCAAGATGGACATTCAACGCAGACTACTGGACGACCCTGACTGAAGGCCATGGCTATATGACAGACAGGGATTGGGAGTCAGGAATAGCTGAACCATCTGACATATCAAAACACCCTGACACAAAAACAACCAAAGCCTCTGCAATAGATCTAAGTGCTTCTTATTGGCTGCTTTCACAAAGTGACTATAAAGTAGGCGTTACTGGAGGCCTGTTGGGTCAAAAAATAAAATATGAGGCGCGTGGAGGTTCATATAATTACGATTTCGGTGAAGATTTAGGCACTATACCTCATGACACTCTTGCAATTTCATATCGGCAAACATTTTTAACATTATATCTGGGGTTGGGTGGAGACTACAGAGTCGGAAAATCTCAGTTTGGCGCCCAAATAAAATGGAGCCCCTTAGTTAAAGCTGAAGATTTCGACACGCACCACCTTAATGATACGACTTATGACGGCGAAGGAAGTGGCCATTCAACTTACACCTCCTTATCGTTTAATTACGCCTATCATCTAAGCCCGAGAATGAAAATATACAGTGAATATGCTTACACAAAATTTTCTGAGAAAAACATTAATCTTAAGGTCGATGATGGTTTTGACACATTCTATGTAAAAGACGGAGGCGGAGCAGTCAGCGAAAGTTCATTAATATCCGTTGGACTAAAGTACAGCTTCTGATAACTTTTATACGCTATTGCTTGATAAAAGGCGCTGAAAAGCGCCTCTTCAACAAGCATGAATCAAACAACTAGTTTTGGCTGCAATGAAAGACTCACCAAAGACCTGTCAGAACAGAAACCTTGTGGGCTTTGTCCAGACAGGTCTTCAGCATTGTGCTTTGATCGAGGCGGTTTGGGTGCTGACGCGGTAGACAACTTTGTGTTGTCTGGCTATTTCACCACTTCCCGCAGTTTGTTTCCCGGTTTGAATTGCGGCAATTTACAGGCGGGTATATGAATTTCCTGGCCTGTTTGCGGGTTCCTTCCCTTGCGTGCCGCTCGATCCACCACTGAAAAAGTTCCAAACCCGATCAGCTGCACGATATCTCCTTTTGCAAGGGTATCCTGGGTATTTTGAATGAAGGCATTGACGGCCTGCTCGGCCTTGTTCTTTGAAAGGTTGGATTGTTCCGCGACCTTTTCAACAAGTTCTTTCTTGTTCATAGCGCGTCTCGACAATGATTACCTGTGGGTGAGAAGGAATACCCACCCGGAGCAACTCTCTGGATGGGCGACGGGCATCTCTGGTATCAGACGTACTCAGGATGAAGGATAGAGGCAATATTGCAGTTCCTCATAATTCACAACCAGAAGTGGCTGATGTGTGGGATCCGGAAAGTTGATGGTGTAAGCCGGATCATCAATGGACTGAGAATTGCAATGGCTGTCAATGGCATCCTGTTTATGGCAGACGAATACCTGATCAATCAGATCTTCTCTGCCTGCCTGCTTCGGGATACAGGGCAGGGCAGCCGGTTCCGGGACGCCGACAAAATTTGCGCGATCAATAGTCGTAAAGATAATTTTCTGTTTGCCCCGCATCAGAGGGTTAGCAGGTGTCAGCTCCCAAGCCTCTGTATCAGGGTTGTAGTGGGCCAGATTCGTGTCGTTATCAGTGGTCAGGGCAAGGCTTTTCAGAAGTTCGTGAGCCGTGTGCTGCCTGACAGGGAACACAGGCTGGTTACTGGTGTAAATATCCGACAGTTCCGTCTGAAAAACAGGTCCGGTTCGATCAACGACGATCTGAGCCCCGAACTGTCTGGCAGACATTCCAGTGTCAGGGTCTTCAACCCCATGTGTTGTGATAGCGGTTATTACTGAATCTTCGTTGGCCATCAGTTTCCTCAGCAAATTCAATTCGGCGTTTTACAAAATTGGAAACCGCTGAATCAGGAGTCAAGACCGATGGATTTCAGTCTTGGTCACAGGCTGTCTGTTCTTGGTCAGTTTCCTACTATTCAGGCTTCTCTCAGAGCAGAACGACGAGCGCTGATGATCAGCTTAAGCAAGTAATCCAGAACCAATTTTTCTCTGTGAGAATGTCGACGCTGGTCTGCATTCCAGAAATAATCGGTAAGGGCTTCTCGGAAGTGCCCGGATGGTTTTTTCCATTCTAACCCGAACAATATAGAAGCTCTTGCCGTTTTCGTCCCGAATCGTGTCGGCACCGATGTGTCCACTGTGCTCTGGAGGCTACCATAAATGACAAAATTATAGGCAGTCACCTTGACAATGGCATTGAGCCAAGACTGATAAAAGCAATGTATCCCAAAGTTAAGCCCGGTTTTGGCAACTGGCGGCGTCGAAGATGCGCATCATCATTGCTACATCGAAGACCCGGAAGATCAGACACAGGAGCTGGGTATGAAGCTACTTTCTCCCTACCTGGTTGGCCTGACAGAAAGCAGCACTCAGGAACCTGGTCGGTTCCGGTCAGGCTTCCAGTTCACGCTCCAGGGGTAGCATGTGGTGCCTGGATTGAACCGCAAGCAGGTCACAGTCGATATTGCTGGCCAACTTTTCAGCCGTATTGCCCAGGGTTAGTCCACTGAGACCTGAACGGGCATTAGTGCCCATGATCAGCAGTGATGCCGCCAGCTCACGGGTCAGATCCGGAATCATGGTCTCGGCAGGTGCAGTGACCAGATGGATTGCGTCCTCGGTAATTCCGTAATCTTTTGCAAAATGCTGACAATTCTGGAGGTAACGCTCCTCACAGGTCTGACCGTCACCCTTGTCGGATATTGCCAGCGTTGTGGTGGGGTAGGCAGAAGCCAGATGCAGGTGTGCATCAAAATAGTCTCTGACCGCTCTGGCATTTTCCATGATGGCCTTATTTAGCTGCTGATGATCGGCATCTCCGGGATCGGCCCTAATGGCCGCGAGCATGGGCTCATTTTCCCACGGACGATCATGACTAACCAGAAGGACTGGAACCCTGCTTTTTCTTAGTAATGCCCAGTCTGTAGGCGTTGAGAAAGGCTTTTCCATAAAGCTTTCGTGCCGGAAATCCTTGATGACCAGATGACTGCGTTCCATTTGTCTGACATGGATAATGGTGTCGAGAAGGTTATTTCGCCACGACTCCTGACTGGTGACTTCTGTGCCGTCGGCCTCGACATTTTTGCTAAGGGCAGTGAGCACCTCAGCAGACGTTGCGTCAGGTTTGGGGTTCGCAGCCAGAATATGAAGACTGCACTGAGCTGCCCTGGCCAGCTGGCTGGCTCGATTGAGTGCGACATGACGGGCTTTGCGAGTATCTACAATAACGAGTATCCGTTGTATTCCTTGCATGGCCTGCTCCTTTATACCTTAAGAATTTCTATAACCCTGAAGGGGTCTCAGCTCTAACTGTTTTTTTTATAGACTAATGGCATCGAACTGAATAGTCGGATGAGGAAAAATGATCTGTATTAATATCATTAACACATTAATCATAATTTTGTGACGATGGCTCTATTAATAGCCACCAACCCATGACAGCATTCAGCTTTAAAGGTAAGGTAGTGCCGGAATTTTTACCCTTATTCAAACTTAATCAGGGCCGTTTACCAAGACCTGGTTGTTTGGAGTTTGTTGCTTAGAGACATAGAAATAATGAGTGACCAGAGCCTGACCGAACTTTTTCCTGAACTGGATGCTTTTTTACCCTGTGTGACGCCAGATGAATGGATTGCAGAAGCGTTGAAACATCAGGATATTCTGCTGATTGATCACGCCAATTGTGAAAAAAAAGCGGCTTCCACAGCCTTGAACCTGATGTATCGCTACAGCGGGCATTTTGAGTTGCTCAACAAAATGTCGCGTCTGGCTCGTGAGGAGTTAAGGCATTTTGAACAAGTTCTGGCCATTATCAAAAAACGGGATATTCCTTATGGAATCCTGTCAGCTTCACGCTACGCCGGAGCGCTAAGAAAGCACGTAAGAACCTGGGAGCCCGCTCGAATGGTGGACACTCTGATTATTGGTGCTTACATTGAAGCCCGCTCCTGTGAACGATTTCACAAGCTGGCCCCATATCTTGATGATGAGCTGAAGAAGTTTTACCTGTCACTGCTCAAGTCGGAAGGTCGACATTTCAAAGATTACCTGACTCTGGCAGAAAGTCTTTCAGAGGAATCCATAGAAGAGCGGGTGGCTTTTTTTGCCAAAGTAGAACGGGAAGCCATTGAATCCGTTGATGAAACGTTCCGTTTTCACAGTGGCGTGCCGGCTTCTGCCTGAAATATAGCTAATCAAGGGATGATAGATCAGCTTCGTAGTCTATAATCGGATACTTAGTTGGTTTGCCTTGTGCTATAAATTTTTGTTTATATATAGCGGTTGCGTAAGGTGCTTTCGACTGACTCTTTCTTATGGCTTCTCATCTCTAAGTTCCCACCTTCATTCTGATTCGGTTTGACTGGGATACTGGTTTCCGGGAGATATGCAATGCCCCTGCTGAAAAGAAAATCACTGCTGCTAATCGTTTTTCTTTCTGGAGCTGGACAGTTATTTTCCAGTTTTTCTCTTTCGATTCTTGACCCAGAAGATCTATCGAATAATTTCAATGCTCTGGTACGAGAGGTCAGGCCAAACTTTTGGGGGAACTGGGGTCTGGATGTCGCCATTAAGCCGGGTGTGATCGGTGTGATTGATACTGATACCGGGACGTTTCATTCTGCAGGGCAGCAGATTTCCAAAATCTCTGTGGTCTCCGGTGACATTTCTGAAGAGCTGAAATTATCGACTTCTCATGTTAAAGGCCCTCATGTAGTCTCGTTTCCAATGAATGATCAGTCGTCAAAAACGAGCGTAAATACGGATCTTAAATGGCAGTTCAGCAAACGGGGAGCAATGATGGCTCAATGGGATCTGGTACAGGAGCATAGTCTGAAGGAGCCATTTCGGGTTATCAATGAGAATATGGATTTCTTGAAATCAGTCGCTGCAGATATGGAGATGTATGATCCTGAAGCCAATGCCATTTCCCAGGGATTTGGGGTGGTAACCAGTGTGCTTCTGGCAAAAAGCGGGATGAATGTTGCGTCACTCTCAGACTCTTCTCAGTGGAGTATTACCGGTAAGGCCAGCAACCTACAGAGCATGCTGGGGCATGGTTCTGCAAAAGCATCGTACTCCAGCGCCGGGGGGGACACTGATGTGATCAGCATTATCTGGCCCAGCCAGCCGAACACTACAACTGAAGATCTGGTTCCTGTTGCATACACCTTTGCGTCAATTAGTGGTAAGCAGGTCATTCCCTACTGGACAGAAGAGATTGAAGCTTTTCAAATCATCTTCGAAAACAAGGGAAGTTACTTCATCAAGGCAACCTTAAAATTCCAGACTCCGGAAGGTGAGAAGGAGTTGCATCAGGATATTGTTGGTTTTATGACCAGAACTATGGAGGGTATTCCATTGAATGCAACAGAACTGGCCCTGAAAATGGAGTTTGTTGATGCAATACCCAGTACCACAGAATTCTATCATTGGGATACGCCACTGGGTACATGGTCTTCAGGGAAAAGACATGTCGAGATTAACGGGTGGTGGCCATGGCAGCCTTCATTCATTGTTCGGGAGGATCGCATGACTACAACGTCAATGGGGGAGTACCAATGAACGAAAGATAACCCATAAGAAGTTATTATCGCCATTGGATGACCAGATGGATAGAGGCGCGGGGGGAGGTGCAGGTTCGGTTTTATATCAACTTACAGGAGTGGCTCGATACAGAAAGCATCCATTTTCAGTCCTGATTCGTCACAGGTCAGGACCCAACCCTGCCGGTCCCAATCGCCAAGTACAATCCGTTTTCCGGCTCCTGAAGCCAGTTCGACTTCATGGATATCCGGGCGATGAGTGTGACCATGAATCAGCGTTTTGACTTGATACTTGTCCATCACCCGAACCACTTCCTCCGGAGTGACATCCATGATGGCCAGGGACTTCCTGGATTTGGCTTTCTTACTGTTGCTGCGTAGTTTTTGAGCCAGTTTTTTCCGATAACTCCTTGGAGAAAGGCGAAGTATGCCCAGAACCAGAGGGTTGCGGATAATCTTGCGGTAGCGAAGGTATTGTTTGTCACCCGTGCAGAGCAGGTCACCGTGCATCAGCAGAACCGTCTCGCCATTCAGGTCAATGACGCAGGGGTCATTGAGCCAGGTAGCTCCGGTCATTCTCAGGAAATCCTTGCCGATGGCAAAGTCACGATTGCCTGCCATCACAAACAGTGGCTTGCCAGAATCAGTGTAGGCTTTGAGTTGACGGGCTATGTCATGATGAAAGGGTTCCATGGCGTCATCGCCCAACCAGTATTCAAAGAAATCGCCCAAAATGTAAAGAGCGTCTGATTGAGAAGCCTGCTCCTGCATGAAAGAAGCGAACGCCCGGACAATGTCCGGGCGTTCGGGTGTCAGATGCAGGTCAGAAATGAACAGTATGTTCATTCAATAGGATTCCTATACTACGACTGCAGACTCAATCACAACGTCATCTTCAGGAACATCCTGATGACCGGCCCGGAAGGTGGTTTTAGCCGCCTTGATCTTGTTCACAATATCCATACCTTCAGTGACCTGACCAAATACGCAATAGCCCCAACCATCCGGCGTCTTGGAGGTGTGGTTAAGGAAATGGTTGTCAGAAACATTGATAAAGAATTGCGATGAAGCTGAATGAGGGTCCATCGTCCTGGCCATGGCAAGAGTACCAATGGCGTTTTTCAGGCCGTTATCTGCTTCGTTTTCGATAGGTGCCTGTGTCTCTTTTTGAACCATACCCGGCTCAAAACCACCGCCCTGGATCATAAAACCATCAATGACCCTGTGAAAGATGGTACCGTCAAAGTGGCCACTCTTTACATATTCCAGAAAGTTAGCCACAGTCTTGGGGGCTTTTTCAGCGTCCAGTTCCAGTTTGATATCGCCGAAATTGGTGTGCAGTACAACCATAGGGTTACCGTAATCTCTGTTCAGATGATCCGCGAACGGAAAACCTGCAATTCTAGGTGGTTATGGGACAGGTGTAAAAGGTCAGAGTGGAATAAACAGCCCAGAGCGACTTAATCAGGCTGCTTGACACGCAGGAAATTATTTACAGAAACCGCAAGCCAAAAGTCGGTCTGACCTGTACCCTTCGACGGGAAAATGTTAGTCTCAGTCGTTAGCCAAACAGCCATGGGCGATTGAAAAGTCTATTATCGCTTTGGATGGCAAAAGATTTTTTTACGGTAAAATAATGCATTCCCTCAAGAGCATGGCCGGGTCAGATCCTGAAGGGGCTGATGTCTCCGGGTTTCTGTATCAGAGAGGGCTTTCTCTTCCAAGACGCTGGTTGCAATGAGCACAACAGACACTTCATCCAACAAATCATCAAAATCCGGTAACTTCCTTGAGCAGATCATTGAAAAGGATCTGGCGACAGGTCTGGTTCAATCGGTTCAGACCCGATTCCCACCGGAGCCCAACGGCTTTCTGCATATTGGTCACGCCACCTCTATCTGTCTGAACTTTGGACTGGCTGAGCAATTCAATGGCCAGTGTAACCTGAGGTTTGATGACACGAATCCCGAAAAAGAGGAGCAGATGTATGTCGATGCCATTCAGGAAGATGTTCGTTGGTTGGGCTTCAAGTGGAGCGGAGAGGTTCGCTATGCTTCCAGCTACTTTGATCAGTTCTACGAATGGGCTCTCTACCTGATCAAAGAAGGTAAGGCCTATGTCGATCATCAGGACGCCGAGTCCATGGCTAAAAACCGGGGTGACTTTAATACCCCCGGCGTTGAAACACATTGCCGCAAGCGGTCTGTAGAAGAGAATCTGGCAGAGTTTGAAAAGATGCGTGCCGGTGAGTATGAAGAAGGTCAGTGCAGCCTGAGGGCCAGGATTGATCTGCAGAACCCTAATATGAATATGCGTGATCCGATTCTTTACCGTATCCGCAAGGTGCCTCACCACCAGACTGGTGATAAGTGGTGTATCTATCCAAGCTATGACTTTGCCCATGGTCAGGAAGATGCCATTGAAGGGGTGACGCACTCGATCTGTACACTGGAATTTCAGGACCACCGTCCGTTATACGACTGGTTTATTGAGAACCTGCCGGTGCCATCAAGGCCGAGACAGTACGAGTTTGCCAGAACGAACCTGAACTACACCGTTACCAGCAAGCGAAAACTGAAGCAGCTGGTGGACGAAGGTATCGTAGAAGGGTGGGACGATCCTCGTATGCCTACCGTATCCGGTATGCGTCGACGTGGTTACACACCGGCTTCTATTCGCAAATTCTCCGATATGGTGGGCGTCAGTCGTTCCGATGGTATTGCTGATGTTTCCATGCTGGAACATGCGATTCGTGACGACCTGAACAACAGCGCAGCACGTGCCATGGCGGTTATGAATCCGCTGAAAGTCGTGATTACCAATCTGCCTGAAGGCGAGGTACAGGAAATGACCGCAGCGGCACACCCTAACAAGCCTGAATTGGGTGAGCGTAAACTGCCGTTTACACGTGAACTGTATATTGATCGTTCAGATTTTACTGAAGACACCACTCTGTCTCGCAAAAAGTTCAAGCGACTGGTGTCGGGTGAATACGTACGCCTGCGCAGTGCCTATGTCATCAAGTCAGACCAGGTGATTAAAGATGAGCAGGGCAAAATTACTGAGATTCACTGCAGCTATGTACCCGGTACAGTGGGAGAAAACCCTCCTGAGGGCATTAAGCCTCGTGGTGTGATTCATTGGGTGTCGGCGAGCCATGGCAAGCAGGCAGAAATCCGTAAGTATGATCGCCTGTTTAATCACCCTGCTCCAGACAAGGGTGATGAAGATTTTATGGCCCACGTGAATCCGTCTTCCCTGGAAGTGGTGACAGGCTGGGTCGAACCCTCTCTGGTAGAAGCGGAGCCGGAACAGGGCTTTCAGTTCGAGAGGGAAGGGTACTTTGTTGCCGATCGACATGAACACTGTTCTGAAAAACCCGTGTTCAATATGACGATTGGTCTCAAGGATACCTGGGCCAGTAAAGTCTAACGAGTGGAATCAAACTCTCCCGTATCAAGGGAGAGCATACAGCCTGAATCATCGGGCTACAGGACAAAGAACGTGTTGCAGATATACAACTCCCTGACCCGAACCAAAGAAGCCTTTAAACCGCTGGATGAAAATCATGTGCGGATGTACGTCTGTGGTATGACAGTTTATGACCTGTGCCATATTGGTCATGCCAGAACGGTTACGGCTTTTGATGTGGTCTCCCGTTACCTGAGAGCTAAAGGCTACAACCTGACTTACATTCGCAATATCACTGATATTGACGACAAGATCATTCGTCGCGCCACTGAAAATGGTGAAACTATTGACGTTCTGACGGAGCGTATGATCGCCGCCATGCGTGAAGATTTTAAGCGTCTGGGCAATCTGGAGCCAGACCAGGAGCCCAGGGCGACCGAGCACGTGGAAGGTATGATCGAAATGATCAGTGACCTGGTCGGGAAAGGCTTTGCCTATGCACCGGGCAACGGCGACGTTTATTTCCGGGTTCGCAAATTTGACGGCTACGGCAAGCTGTCTGGCAAAATTCTGGAAGAGCTGGAAGCCGGTGCCCGTATTGAAGTCGATGAGCAGAAAGAAGATCCCATGGACTTCGTGCTCTGGAAAGGGGCCAAAGAAGGAGAGCCCAGCTGGGCTTCACCCTGGGGTAATGGCCGTCCTGGCTGGCATATAGAGTGTTCGGTCATGGGTAAATGCTGCCTGGGAAAAACCTTTGATATTCATGGTGGCGGTTCTGATCTCAAGTTCCCTCACCATGAAAACGAGATTGCCCAGAGTGAAGCAGCCAACGGCCAGACTTTCGTGAATACCTGGATGCACTCGGGGGCGATTCGCATTGATAATGTGAAGATGTCCAAGAGCCTGGGTAACTTCTTTACGATTCGTGAAGTGCTCGATAAGTACCCGGACGAAGTCGTGCGTTACTTCCTGATTTCCAGTCATTACCGAAGTCCGGTCAATTACTCGGAAGACAGTCTGAAAGAGGCGTCTATTCGTCTTGAGCGTCTATACACTGCACTGAAAGGACTGGATGTGGCCGGTGTCACTACGGCTGAGGGCACTCGTTTTGAAGAAAAGTTCGTGGCTTCCATGGATGACGACTTCAATACACCAGAAGCATTAGCGTCCCTGTTTGAGCTGGTACGTGAGCTGAATACCATTCGTGCCGAAGATGAGCAGAAAGCCTTGCCGCTGGCAGCTTTGCTGGTCAAACTGGGTGGCATTCTGGGTATTCTGCAAGGTGATGCCGAGTCTTTCCTGAAGTCCGGAACCGATGTCGATGAAGCCTGGATTGAAGCAATGATTCAGAAGCGCAAAGATGCCAAGAAGGCTCGTGACTTTGCTGAAGCGGATCGTATCCGTGAGGAGCTGGCCAGTCAGGGTATTATCCTGCAGGACAGTCGGGAAGGAACCACTTGGCGTATTGAACGCTGACAGTCCTTACAGGACCTGAAATCTTCAGGTCCTGCCAAACCTGAAGAATTTTTACTCTTGTAGCCAAAAATTAAGCTCTAATATCTGCCCTTCAATAAAAAATACTGGCACAATGTCGCTCAATAGAACCTGTTTACTCATCCAACCAGAATGCTATTGAGCCAAGGGATAAGTGCTTGTCTGCTGTTTCGGCAGTTGTAACTCTCAGGGCGGTAGCGTGCCTCTTACATTCTGCACCAAGGGCTCTTTTCTGTATGATCGCACGGGTTTGCTACATCAATGTAGATCCGGGTTGTCTTTTTGCTAAAGAAACCGTCAGCTTAGTTTTAAAGTTTTAGCGCCTCACTCTCAGAGAGTTGCTTGCTTCAGTCATAAAAGTAGATGGCATGGTAAACTCATTAACTGTTAGGCTTCTAGCAAACCTCTAACTCTCAACCATTTCTCGACGCCACCGATATGATAATGTATAGTCTTCACCTCAAGGGTGAACTATATTGGTTTTGTTGTGTCTATACTTAGGGTGTCATGGTTTGATAGTCAAGTTCCGAAACAAGAAGCTTGAGAAGTGCTTTTTGCAACATAAACAAGCAGTTAGAGAGTTTGGTGATCCGGTCGCAAGGAGATATATAATGCGTATCAAGTTGATCCAAGCAGCCAAGAACCTTGACGATCTTATGGCTCTTCCAAGTTTGAAATGCCATCCCCTTAAAGGTGACCGGAAAGGTCAATATGCAGTAAAACTTACGGGGTTTTATAGACTGATATTCACAATCGAAGGAAACATGCTGAATATCGCAATGATCGAAGAAGTGAGCAAGCACTATGATGACTGAACAGACATACATGTCCGATTTAGCCATTCCCCCAGGTGAGTATTTGGAGGAAGTGCTTGAAGAGATGGATATTACCCAAGCTGAGTTAGCTCGTAGAATGGGACGTCCTCCTCAAGCCATCAACGAAATTCTCAAAGGGGAAAAGGCTATAACTCCAGAAACTGCTCTTCAACTAGAGCAGGTTGTTGGTGTGCCAGCATACTTTTGGAGTTCTCTCGAGTCTGAATACCGTTTGGTAATGGCAACAGAGGCTGATGAAAGAAAAGCAGAGGATGAAATAGATACAGCCTCTGCATATCCATATTCAGAAATAGCTAAGTTGGGACTTGTTAAAAAAACAAGAAAGCAATTAGAAAAAGTTAAAGAACTTAGAAAGTTTTTTGGCGTTTCATCTCTATTTAATATTCAATCTGTTAAAGAATATGCGCCAGCATTTCGACAAGTCGAGAAAGACACAACCTCACATGAAGCTTTAGCATCTTGGTTGAGAGCAGGCCATGTTATAGCATCCAAAAAGGAAGTTGAGCAATTCAATAAACTAAAACTGCAAAACTCAATTCCTAAATTGAGACAGTTGACGTTTGAAACAGAGCCTAATTTACTTCTGCAAAAACTAAGCAAACTATTAGCTGAATGTGGTATAGCGTTAGTTTTAATTCCACACTTTTCTAAAACCTACACTACTGGTGCAACCTATTGGATAGGTAAACACAAAGCCGTAATAATGATGTCATTACGAGGTAGTTGGTCAGACATATTTTGGTTTAGTCTATTGCATGAAATTGGACATATTTTGCTTCATGATAAACGGATTACCTTTTTGGAGAATGCTTCGAAAGATAATCAGTATATGAGTCAAGAAACTGAAGCGGACTCTTTCGCCCAGAAAACGTTGATTCCTGAAAGTGAATATTTATCTTTCTTAGATAAAGCGGTCTTTACTCGAAAATCAATCCATGACTTTTCTTCTGAAATAGGTATTTTTCCTGGAATTGTCACAGGTCGTTTGCAATATAATAAAAAGCTTCCACATACCTCAAACTTTCATAGAGTTCGCTTTAAGTGGAAAGAAGCCTAACAAATGCTTCCAGTTCGTGCAGGGGCTTCGCCCCTGCACCCGACCTCGCTGGCGCTCGGCGGCTGAAGCAGGCGTTATTTTGTACAGTGTTATTGAAGAAAATGCCAAAAATGCAAATAACTCACTTGCGGCCTATTCGGGACGGTAGGTAGAATAGCTCATAGTCTGTTGATAATTAATGACTTTTTGACAGATTGAAAAAACGGGATATATCTCAAGTGAGTTAATTTTCTCTGATTTGGGGGGATATAACGCGTGTGAGTGTAATATCTGATATCACTCGCTTGAGTTCTAATAGCTGTTATACGGCTCAACCTAAATTCAAGAGTTAAAATTTGGTGATGATTGAAAGATGCAAAATAAATTTGTTTTTACAGGTGGTCCTTGTGGTGGTAAAACAACAACATTAGAAGAACTCAAACGAGTTGGATATTGTTTTGTATCAGAAACGGCAAGAGAAATAATTCAAGAGAGATTATCTAAAGGGCTATCACCTCGCCCAAAACTCGAAGAATTTGCTAACGAATGCTTGAAATTAGACATTCAAAAATATGATAAATATGCTAAAAGTAGCACTACATTATTTTTTGATCGAAGCATATTAGATTCATTATATATGCTAAATAACGAAGCTAAGATAAATGCTTCTGAGTTAAAGAGTCACATTGAACAATATGAATACAACCCTATTGTATTTGTATTCTCTCCATGGCAAGAGATTTATGTAACTGATAGCGAACGTGATCAAACTTTCGAAGAATCACAAAAAGTTAGCTCAGATCTAATCAAGTGGTACAGTACTCATGGGTATAAAACAATCGAAGTTCCAAAAACATCAGTTAAAAATAGGGTAGAGTTTATCCTAAAAACTATCAAGAACGCCGTATAACAAAGCATTCAAGTTCGTTTCGGGCTTCGCCCTCCACCCGACGCCGTCTGCGGCGGCGCGGCTTAATGCGGCGTTAGCACCAAGGAGAGATCGTGTCTTATTCGATAGAAGAGCATAAACATAGATTTGCAGCATGGGCGGCAGGAAGAGCTGCTACGGTTAATGGGTGCAGATTTAAAGTGGAAGATGGAAAGAGAATACTTGAATCTTCAGGAATGAATGAAGTTGCAAAATCGATAGATAATCTACCTTCTGCTAATGAGTTTGATAAAGCTCATAGAGAATGGAGAGAGAAGGTAATTAATTCTGCAAAAGAATTAAATCTCAATTTTACGCATGGAGTTGCTGCAAAGCTCATCAATATATATTTAAAGTCCGTTTATGTTTGTGGCGATAATCACAATGATTCAAAAGTAAAAGCTATTCACCCGCCAATCGATAGTGTCCTTCTTGATGATTTGTATAAACAGGATATCGGCAGCCAAAAATCAGAGTGGCAAAAGGCCAGGAAGGCAAGGTGGTCGAAACTTACGTCAAATGAATATGAAAGTGTTATTGCAGCTGTTAAAAAATCAGTACCTGCGAATTGCGGCCTATGGCAAATTGAAGAATATTGGCAAGGTTTCCAGTAAAGTGCTAACAAGTGGCTGCAACCGACCGCAAAAACTGTCACTTGTTTTGCCAAAAAGCGGCAAAACAACCGCCATTTTTTGCGGCGGCTGAGCCAGGCGTTAGCCGGCAGCAGTATGGAAGTTTTTTCTATTTTTCCAACGGATGAATCACGAACCAAAATTTACGCCAGCAACCAGTCTGGTCAATTCCAGTTCTGAGTAATTCTCAGTAATGCATGTCTGTAGATTCTGTGTCAGTCGATGAAAAATCTGCGGTGTCTTGATGGGCATGTCAGCGTGGTTTCACGGTGTTTATGAGTATTTGGTCCGGCGCACTAAACCAGTTAAAAGTTTTATCAGCATTGGCGTTGCCTGCAAGTTTTCCAGCGGTAACTTTTATGCACTTCAATCGGTGCAGCAGGTGCAGGTTTTACTGAAGCTCCTCTGCAATAATCAACATTGTCCCAGGCAGCAGGGCTGCCGGGCTAACAAATACAGGCAAAGGGATGGCTCACTGCGTTCGCCACCCTTGCTGCCAGCGTTAGGCGCTCCAAGCATTCCGCCTGGCAGCTTCCCTAAGAAAGGATGCTTTAAGGAAAGAAGAATGTCAAAGAGCGATATTTCAAAATATACCTCAGATGAATTGGATACAGAAAAACTTTCTGAGCTTATATCAAAAAGAGAATCTTTTAAAATTGTTGCTGTAAAAGATATTTCTTTTTCAGTAAATAAAATCGAGGGAGCTATCGAGAAAAAAGGGTTAAAGTGCAGGGTTTACACAGAGAACCGTTCTGCTGCAATGGCCGGTATGGCAATACCAACAGGTGTAACCCAAATTGCAGGGCTATTTTCAGCTGTAGGCATCGCAGCTCATAATTTAGCTACATTTAATCCAGACTACGAGATTGCTAAAAATAAATTAGGTGGCACTATTACAGTTAAATACAAAAATGAGTAGGCTGCCTAACAAGTTGCAGCAAAAGGACGGTTAACACTCCACGCGTTTTGCCATTGCTTCGCAATTTTATGGCAAAACCCGCTCCGCGTTAACCGCCTCTGTGCAAGGCGTTATGTGAAGCAAAATACACCATCAAGTACAATGGATAATTAAAGAATGCTAGAGACTGAGCGTTTAACTCTTCGAGAATTTGAATTAAGCGATGTGGAATTTATGTATGAGTTAATGAACTCACCTCTTTATATCAAGAACATTGGTGACAGAAACATTAATTCCATAGAAGATGCAAGATCATTTCTAGTTAGCAAGATTATTAGTAGCTATAAAAAGAATGGCTATGGTCTGTATGCTGTTGTTTTAAAAGAGTCGAATCAAGTAATTGGCATGTCCGGTTTGGTTCGTAGGGATAATTTGCCAAGTACAGATATTGGGTTTGGATTCTTACCTGAGTTTATGGGTAAAGGCTATGCCTATGAAGCATCTGAGCGAGTAATGAAATATGCCAAAAACAAACTAGCTCTTAATCCAATCCTTGCTATCACAATCAAAGAAAATGAACGTTCAATAAAGCTATTGAATAAACTTGGTCTTTTGTATGAAAGTGTCATCAACTGGGAGGGTGAAGAAATTTTGCTATTAAGCAACAGCCCACAATAGAAAGCTTCACATAACGAATAAGGATAGATTGCGCCCAGCCGCAATCTTATCCTGTTGTTGCACAACGAATAAGGATAGATTGCGCCCAGCCGCAATCTTATCCTGTTGTTGCACAAGCCCGGGTTGAATTCTGGTAAGAAAGATCTATTGAAGTTTACTTTTCTGGCGGACCTTGAATCAAAACGTTTTTTCTGAACGCTATTTATTCAGGATGAGTGTCTCCAGACCACTGCATTACGGTAGTCTTGGATATGACGGATCTGTCTGGCTGAGCTTACATTTCCTCCTTGCTTGTGAATGGCGGTGTTTGTTGCTGTGGCAATACTCAGGTCGGTTTCAGGAAACTGAACGCAATGTGTTTCATAGACTCACCGCAATGCCTGCATGTGAATTTCGGGCGAATGACAGGTTCGACTGCTTTCACCATCACGTTTAAAACCAGTTGCACCATTGATAATTGTTTTTTGCGTTGCTGTGTAAAAATCCGTAATCCCGCGATCGTCGAAGTCGTCTGGGTAATACATGTTTCAGTACCAGCCACAGGAAGTCTTCTCCTGGCAGGGTTCGCTTCTCCTTTTTGCCGGTTTCACTGTTGAGGTAAGAAAAGGTCACCTTTCCTCGTTTGCTGGCCAGGATATTGTTGTCACTGATCACGCCTCGGTACAGATAGCGGGATAGATATTCAAGTGCTGGTAATCCTTTGCCTACCCGTTTGCAATTGACGACCCACTCTTTGGGCAGCCTTGTTTTCAGGCTCGGCGATAGTAGTCCCTGTTCGTCCAGGGCGCGAAGGAGTTTGGCTCGAAAGACCATGGCCAGGTTCTTGCCATTGAACAGGTAGTTGCCTGTGAGTTTGCGCCACTCTTTTCGTCGGGTATTGATGCCGCCACCTGGCACGACAAAGTGTATATGGGGATGGTAATCCAGTCGTCGGCTATGAGTGTGCAGGACGCCGGTCATTCCCAGGCCTGCATCCAGTTTTTTGGAATTGCTGCCGAATTCTTTTAGGGTGTCAGCTGCCGTTCTGAACAGTAAATCGTACACCTGTCGTTGATGTTGCCACGCCAGGTTTCGAAGTTGCGCTGGCAAGGTGAAGGTCACCATAAAGTATTCAACGGGCAGTAGTTTTTGTCTTTGCCGCTGCAGCCACTCGCTGGTATCGGTGTTCTGGCAGCGGTTGCAGTGGCGATGCCCGCAGGACATGGGCTTTTGATCCCGTGTCCGGCAGCTGTTGCATTCCAGCAAGGTCATACCGGCTGCCGACGTTCGACAGTGCTGTATCGCTTGCAGTGCTTTGATATGGCCAGGTAAAAGACATTGACTGTATTTTTCCAGAAACCGATCAGCGTATTGCGCTGCTATATCGGAAAGCTTCATTGATCATCTCCTTTCAGCTTGAGTTCATTGATCAGATGATTCATCACTTTCCTGGTATTAAGTTGGGCGGTTTCTGTTAACTGGGTATAGATAGCGGTGGTTTTTGGGCACATGTGCCCGAGCAGCGTCTGAATAGCCCTGAGACTTAAACCCTGTTCAAGAAGGTGCATGGCAAAGCTGTGTCGTAAACTGTGAGGGCTGACCTTTTTATTAATCCTGCATTCTTCAACCAGCTGTCTCATGGCTTTCTGGGTGCAGGAACGGCTCATGGGCTGAGTCGCCCGGTGCCGTTGCTGTGCGCTCTGGCCTTCAGGAAAAAGAAACTTTGGGTTTCGGTGAGTGGCCCAATAGCGGCGCAGGGCCTTAAGTGTTCGACTGGGAAGATCAACATAGCGATCCTTGCCGCCTTTGCAGTTGCGCAAATGGACTCTCATGAGTTCGGAATCAATGTCGGCAATGGTCAGGTTCAGGCCTTCGGCCAGCCTTAAGCCCATGCTGTAAAGTGTCAACAGAATGGTGTAATAGCGTAGTTTCCGTGCAGTATTAAGCAGTCGTTCTACCTCTGCAGGCGTCAGGATAACGGGCAGTCGCTTGACGGTCGGTGGTTTGATGATTTCAACAAAGTCCCAGTGTTTGCCCAGAACATGTTTCCAGAAAAACTGCAGGCCATTACGATCGGTTTTGACCGTGCTCCAGGAATGGCTTTCCACCAGGGCGGCAAAATAGGTTTTTAAATCCTCAGGGCTGAGTCTGTCAGGACAACGATCAAAGAAGGTTGCCAGCCGCCGCAGCGGCCTGCTGTATAGATCAATGGTTGATTTTCTTTTGCCCTGAAGCTTCAGGGTGGTGATGTGTTTTTGATACAGTTTGTCAAACCGGATTTGCTCAGAACGTTCCATGTTGCTTCCTTATATAAGCCGCGCCGGAGTGGTGCGGATATCAGGAAGTATTGGCAATGCCGGGGTGGCTGGGATGAACGGTATTTTTTTGCCGCGTTAGCGGCTTGGTTCAACAAGTTGCTGGTGTCGCCCCTAAAGGGGCTGGGACGCCGCTGTGCGGCGCCCCACAGCATGGCGTTATGTGGCACAAATCAACAATTGAGTAAAACGAGAAAATATGAAAACTATTGGTCTGCTTGGAGGAATGAGTTGGGAATCTACTGCAAGCTATTACAAAGCAATAAATGAAGGTGTCAAAGAAGTACTTGGTGGCTTACATTCAGCCAAAATCTGCCTCTATAGTGTTGACTTTGATGAAATAGAAAAGCTGCAACATTCCGGTTGTTGGGAAGAGACAGGAAAAATTCTTTCTCAAGCCGCGCAATCAGTTGAAGCGGGTGGGGCTGATTTTATTCTCATCTGTACAAATACAATGCACAAGGTCTCAGAGGAAGTTCAATCTTCTATTTCAATACCACTTGTTCATATTGCAGACGCAACCGCAGAAAAACTTGTTACTGATGGAATAAAGCGGGTTGGTTTGCTTGGTACAAAGTTCACAATGGAGCAAGGATTTTACAAAAATCGGGTTTCAGAAAAATATGGTATAGAGGTTATTGTTCCAAACGATCAGGATCAAGACACTATTCATCAAGTAATTTACAATGAGCTGTGCCTTGGTGAAATAAATGATGAATCGAGAGAAAAGTATCTGGAAATCATCAGCAACTTATATTCGAAAGGTGCTGATGCGGTAATTCTAGGTTGTACAGAAATCGCATTGCTTGTTGAGCAGCAGCATACAAGTATCCCGCTATACGACACAACACAAATTCATGCAGCACAAGCTGTGAAGTTGGCAATCAGTCAAAGCTCCACATAACAAGTGCGTGGTGTCGGCAGCAAGCTGCCCGGGACGCCGCCTGCAGCGCCGCCCCACACGCAGGCGTTAGCCGGCAGCAGTATGAAAGTTTTTTCTATTTTTCCAATGGATGAGTCACGAACCAAAATCTACGCCAGCAACCAGTCTGGTCAATTCCAGTTCTGAGTAATTCTCAGTAATGCATGTCTGTAGATTCTGTGTCAGTCGATGAAAAATCTGCGGTGTCTTGTTGGGCATGTCAGCGTGGGTTTACGGTGTTTATGAGTATTTGGTCTGGCGCACTAAACCAGTTAAAAGTTGTATCAGCATTGGCGTTGCCTGCAAGTTTTCCAGCGGTAACTTTCATGCACTTCAATCGGTGTAGCAGGTGCAGGTTTTACTGGAGCTCCTCTGCAATAATCAACATTGTCCCAGGCGGCAGGGCTGCCGGGCTAACAAATACAGGCAAAGGGATGGCTCACTGTGTTCGCCACCCTTGCTGTCAGCGTTAGCCGGCAGCGGTATGAAAGTTTTTTCTATTTTTCCAATAGATGAATCACGAACCAAAATCTACGCCAGCAACCAGTCTGGTCAATTCCAGTTCTGATTAGTTCTCAGTAATGCATGTCTGTAGATTCTGTGTCAGTCGATGAAAAATCTGCGGTGTCTTGATGGGCATGTCAGCGTGGGTTCACGGTGTTTATGAGTATTTGGTCCGGCGCACTAAACCAGTTAAAAGTTGTATCAGCATTGGCGTTGCCTGCAAGTTTTCAGGCGGTAACTTTCATGTACTTCAATCGGTGCAGCAGGTGCAGGTTTTACTGAAACTTCTCTGCACCAATCAACATTGTCCCAGGCGGCAGGGCTGCCGGGCTAACAAATACAGGCAAAGGGATGGCTCACTGCGTTCACCACCCTTGCTGCCAGCGTTATAAGCCTAAAGGAACATTTGTGGAAACCGAGAGAATCAAGTTATCTCCTCCTTCAATGGAGTTAGTATCAAAAGTTCATGATGCTATCAAAGAAAGTGAGAATAATTTCAGTGTATATTTGCCTTGGGTTCCAAGTGCCTTATCTCATCCTGAAGAAAATATGAAAGAGGCAATTAAAAACTATGAATCATTTAATGGTGAGTTGAGATTTTTTATCATTGAAAAATCTACCGATGACCTACTTGGTGCCATTGGGTTGATAATACGAGATAAGACCGTACCATTTTTTGAAATTGGTTACTGGCTGAGAGATTCCAAAGCAGGTAAAGGCTTTGTCTCAGAGGCTTTAAAAGTTCTTGAACACTATGCATTTCAAGAGCTTGGCGCAAAACGAGTAGAAATCCGAGCAGCTGAATGTAACAAAAAAAGTCGTGCTGTTGCAGGGCGAAATGGTTATCAACTCGAAGCAATATTCATAAATGAACGCCGCCTTCCATCTGGTGAGTTATCAAATACCGTTGTGTACGGGAAAACCGGCTTATAACAAGTGCGTGGTGTCGGCAGCGAGCTGCCTGGGACGCCGCTTGCGACGGCGCCCCACACGCAGGCGTTAGTCGACAGCAGTACGAAAGTTTTTTCTATTTTTCCAGTGGATGAATCACGAACGAAAATCTACGCCAGCAACCAGTCTGGTCAATTCCAGTTCTGAGTAATTCTCAGTACTGCATGTCTGTAGATTCTGTGTCAGTCGATGAAAAATCTGCGGTGTCTTGTTGGGCATGTCAGCGTGTGTTCACGGTGTTTATGAGTATTTGGTCCGGCGCACTAAACCAGTTAAAAGTTGTATCAGCATTGGCGTTGCCTGCAAGTTTTCAAGTGGAAACTTTCATGCACTTCAATCGGTACAGCAGGTGCAGGTTTTACTGAAGCTCCTCTGCAATAATCAACATTGTCCCAGGCGGCAGGGCTGCCGGGCTAACAAATACAGGCAAAGGGATGGCTCACTGTGTTCGCCACCCTTGCTGCCAGAGTTAAACGGAATTTCAACATATGAGTAATGGCAAAGAGTTAGAAGAATACGTAAGAAATACGTATCAGTTCCTTCTCAATATGAAGGACGAAGGATTAAATGTAGAAAAAGATAAAAAATTAGTTGGTAAGTCTGGAGCGGTACATCAAATTGATGTTTATTATGAGTTTGTATTTGGCAATAGAATTCATCATGTTGCAATTGAATGCAAAGATTACTCATCTGCTGTTGACAAAGGTAGGGTTCAAGAATTTGCCTTAAAACTTCAAGATATTGGTAATATCTCAGGTGAAATGGTTTCTGCTAATGGATATCAGTCTGGTGCGAAAAAAATTGCAGAGCACTACGACATAAATCTAAAAACCATAAATGATTTACCAACTATGCCCCACTTGCTAGGAATGCGGTTGTCATCCGTTGCTTTGCCTGATGAAAGCTATAAAGCAGAACCATTCTGGACAATTATGGAGCTGAGAAATGATAAAGTAACAGGTTCATATTTTGGTCATACTCAAGATGGCAGAAAGTTCATACCACTTTTCTTTTCCAAATATCATGCATTGATGTACTTCCAAGAAAGTAATCTTGACACTAAATCGTGGGGAATAAGAGGGCTACCAAGACATGCTTTACGAGCCTTCATTCTTATGCTTGACCTTTTAAAACGTCAAAGTGTTGAACCCATGATTATGTTCAGGCCTCCTGGGGACACAAGTAATTCAGGCTTTGCAGGTTTCGTTACGGATCGTAAACTACTCGCAAAGGAGTATTATTGTGGTGAGGTTCCAGAGCCTGTGACAGATTCCGTTTAACAAATGCTACCAGTTCGTTCCGGGGCTTCGCCCCTCCACCGGACGCGCCTTCGGCACGCCGCTGAAGCAGGCGTTAGCCGGCAGCAGTATGAAAGTTTTTTCTATTTTTCCAATGGATGAGTCACGAACCAAAATCTACGCCAGCAACCAGTCTGGTCAATTCCAGTTCTGAGTAATTCTCAGTAATGCATGTCTGTAGATTCTGTGTCAGTCGATGAAAAATCTGCGGTGTCTTGCTGGGCATGTCAGCGTGGGTTCACGGTGTTTATGAGTATTTGGTCCGGCACACTAAACCAGTTAAAAGTTGTATCAGCATTGGCGTTGCCTGCAAGTTTTCCAGCGGTAACTTTTATGCACTTCAATCGGTGCAGCAAGTGCAGGTTTTACTGAAACTCCTCTGCAATAATCAACATTGTCCCAGGCGGCAGGGCTGCCGGGCTAACAAATACAGGCAAAGGGATGGCTCACTGTGTTCGCCACCCTTGCTGTCAGCGTTAGCTGCTAAGAGTAAATATGCACATTCCATCAAAATTTAAAGAAGAAAACCTGGATAAATTGCATGAGTTTATTCAAGAGTATCCGCTTGGCACTCTAATAGTTTCAGCTGAAAATACTTTGGATGCTGACCATATTCCGTTTTATCTTCAGAAACAAAAGAATGCACAGGTAATACTTCAAAGCCATATTGCAAAAGTAAACCCTTTATGGAAAAAGGTCTCAGACGGTCAGGAGGTTCTGCTTATCTTTCATGGACCAAACGCTTATATCAGCCCGAATTTTTATCCATCAAAGAAAGAAACGGGTAAAGTCGTTCCAACATGGAATTACTCTGTCGTACACGTTAGAGGTCGAATTTTTTTCAGGCATGAAAGTGACTGGATTCTGCAGCTGCTCAACAATATTTCTGACTTTTATGAACTAAACCAAACCCTTCCTTGGTCAGTTTCAGATGCTCCGTTTGAGTTCACTAAAAAACTGATAAATGCTGTTGTTGGTTTGGAGGTCGTTATTGATGATATAGTTGGTAACTTCAAGTTAAGTCAAAATAAAACAGCATCAGACTATTCAGGTGTCGTAAACGGTTTAGCGGCCTCAGAAAACAATTCAGATATTTCTGTGTCCAAGCAAATGCAACAATCAGCACGCAGCTAACAAGTGCGTGGTGTCGGCAGCAAGCTGCCTGGGACGCCGCTTACTGCGGCGCCCCACACCCAGGCGTTAGCCGGCAGCAGTATGAAAGTTTTTTCTATTTTTCCAATGGATGAGTCACGAACCAAAATTTACGCCAGCAACCAGTCTGGTCAATTCCAGTTCTGAGTAATTCTCAGTAATGCATGTCTGTAGATTCTCTGTCAGTCGATGAAAAATCTGCGGTGTCTTGTTGGGCATGTCAGCGTGGGTTCACGGTGTTTATGAGTATTTGGTCCGGCGCACTAAACCAGTTAAAAGTTGTATCAGCATTGGCGTTGCCTGCAAGTTTTCCAGCGGTAACTTTTATGCACTTCAATCGGTGTAGCAGGTGCAGGTTTTACTGAAGCTCCTCTGCAATAATCAACATTGTCCCAGGCGGCAGGGCTGCCGGGCTAACAAATACAGGCAAAGGGATGGCTCACTGTGTTCGCCACCCTTGCTGTCAGCGTTAGCCGGCAGCAGTATGAAAGTTTTTTCTATTTTTCCAATGGATGAGTCACGAACCAAAATCTACGCCAGCAACCAGTCTGGTCAATTCCAGTTCTGAGTAATTCTCAGTACTGCATGTCTGTAGATTCTGTGTCAGTCGATGAAAAATCTGCGGTGTCTTGATGGGCATGTCAGCGTGGGTTCACGGTGTTTATGAGTATTTGGTCCGGCGCACTAAACCAGTTAAAAGTTGTATCAGCATTGGCGTTGCCTGCAAGTTTTCAGGCGGTAACTTTCATGTACTTCAATCGGTGCAGCAGGTGCAGGTTTTACTGAAACTTCTCTGCACCAATCAACATTGTCCCAGGCGGCAGGGCTGCCGGGCTAACAAATACAGGCAAAGGGATGGCTCACTGCGTTCACCACCCTTGCTGCCAGCGTTAGCCGTCATAATAACATCGAGATGTATCGTAATGTCAGGAATAGTAGATCTTGAAAAACTTCTGGAAAGTATGAACCCAGTGTTAGTTGAGGATGAGTTTGTATTTTGCAATGTACCAGGTCAACTGTCCGAATATATCAACTTAAACCCACTTGCTACTTTCATTGAATCAGAGGGCATAACATTGGTTTTATCCAAAAGCTCTGCTGAAAGTGCTGGCATTAATTTTAAAAATACCTACAAGCAAATTACTTTAAGTGTGCATTCAAGCTTGGAGGCTGTTGGATTAACGGCAGCAATATCAAACAAACTTGCATCAAATGGTATCAGTGCAAATGTAATTGCAGCTTATTTTCATGATCACATTTTTGTTCAATCAGAAAAAGCTCAAGCTGCATTGGCTGCTCTGCACGAAATATCGGGGAATAACGGCTAACAAGTGCGTGGTGTCGGCAGCAAGCTGCCTGGGACGCCGCCTACGGCGGCGCCCCACACGCAGGCGTTATGTGCTTCGAGTGAACCTTCACCTGATTAAAATGTTCCAATAAGGTATAATAGGCAGATCTATTGAATACTGGATTAAGAAATGCCAACTATATCAATGTTTTATGGTCTGATTGTTCGAATGTATTACTTCGATAATCAGCAGCATAATATGCCTCATATTCATGTTTTTTATCAGAATTTTGAGGCAATTATCGAGATTCCTACGGGCAAAATACTCGAAGGAAATCTCCCCAAGAGCAAGCAAAAACTTGTTGATGCTTGGATAGAAATTCATAAAGAAAGTCTCATGGCTAACTGGGATTTAGCAGTAAATGGTGACTCAGTATTCAAAATTGATCCTTTAAAATAGGTGCAAATATGAATCCTGCGGTGAAATCAGTACAAGCTTTGGAAAATTACAAACTTCACATTGAGTTCGAGAATGATGAACTCAAAGAGTTCGATGTTTCCCCATACTTGGAAAAAGGTATTTTTGTAGAACTGAAGGATATTAATTACTTTAAGCAGGTAAGAGTTTCATTTGGTTCGATAGAATGGCCTAATGAGCAAGACTTCAGCAAAGACACTCTGTATCTTCTTGGCGTAACAATTCAGTCTTCTTCTCAAAAGCATTAATCGACCACGCACATAACGAATAAGGATAGATTGCGCCCAGCCGCAATCTTATCCTGTTGTTGCACAAGCCCGGGTTGAATTCTGGTAAGAAAGGTCTATTGAAGTTTACTTTTCTGGCGGACCTTGAATCAAAACGTTTTTTCTGAACGCTATTTATTCAGGATGAGTGTCTCCAGACCACTGCATTACGGTAGTCTTGGATATGACGGATCTGTCTGGCTGAGCTTACATTTCCTCCTTACTTGTGAATGGCGGTGTTTGTTGATGTGGCAATAGCTCAGGTCGGTTTCAGGAAACTGAACGCAATGTTTTTCATAGACTCACCGCAACGCCTGCATGTAAATTTCGGGCGAATGACGGGTTCGACTGCTTTCACCATCACATTTAAAACCAGTTGTACCAGTGATAATTGTTTTTTTGCGTTGCTGTGTAAAAATCCGTAATCCCGCGATCGTCGAAGTCGTCTGGGTAATACATGTTTCAGTACCAGCCACAGGAAGTCTTCTCCTGGCAGGGTCCGCTTCTCCTTTTTGCCGGTTTCACTGTTGAGGTAAGAAAAGGTCACCTTTCCTCGTTTGCTGGCCAGGATATTGTTGTCACTGATCACGCCTCGGTACAGATAGCGGGATAGATATTCAAGTGCTGGTAATCCTTTGCCTACCCGTTTGCAATTGACGATCCACTCTTTGGGCAGCCTTGTTTTCAGGCTCGGAGATAGTAGTCCCTGTTCGTCCAGGGCGCGAAGGAGTTTGGCTCGAAAGACCATGGCCAGGTTCTTGCCATTGAACAGGTAGTTGCCTGTGAGTTTGCGCCACTCTTTTCGTCGGGTATTGATGCCGCCACCTGGCACGACAAAGTGTATATGGGGATGGTAATCCAGTCGTCGGCTATGAGTGTGCAGGACGCCGGTCATTCCCAGGCCTGCATCCAGTTTTTTGGAATTGCTGCCGAATTCTTTTAGGGTGTCAGCTGCCGTTCTGAACAGTAAATCGTACACCTGTCGTTGATGTTGCCACGCCAGGTTTCGAAGTTGCGCTGGCAAGGTGAAGGTCACCATAAAGTATTCAACGGGCAGTAATTTTTGTCTTTGCCGCTGCAGCCACTCGCTGGTATCGGTGTTCTGGCAGCGGTTGCAGTGGCGATGCCCGCAGGACATGGGCTTTTGATCCCGTGTCCCGCAGCTGTTGCATTCCAGCAACGTCATACCGGCTGCCGACGTTCGACAGTGCTGTATCGCTTGCAGTGCTTTGATATGGCCAGGTAAAAGACATTGACTGTATTTTTCCAGAAACCGATCACCGTATTGCGCTGCTATATCGGAAAGCTTCATTGATCATCTCCTTTCAGCTTGAGTTCATTGATCAGATGATTCATCACTTTCCTGGTATTAAGTTGGGCGGTTTCTGTTAACTGGGTATAGATAGCGGTGGTTTTTGGGCACATGTGCCCGAGCAGCGTCTGAATAGCCCTGAGACTTAAACCCTGTTCAAGAAGGTGCGTGGCAAAGCTGTGTCGTAAACTGTGAGGGCTGACCTTTTTATTAATCCTGCATTCTTCAACCAGCTGTCTCATGGCTTTCTGGGTGCAGGAACGGCTCATGGGCTGAGTCGCCCGGTGCCGTTGCTGTGCGCTCTGGCCTTCAGGAAAAAGAAACCTTGGGTTTCGGTGAGTGGCCCAATAGCGGCGCAGGGCCTTAAGTGTTCGACTGGGAAGATCAACATAGCGATCCTTGCCGCCTTTGCAGGTGCGCAAATGGACTCTCATGAGTTCGGAATCAATGTCGGCAATGGTCAGGTTCAGGCCTTCGGCCAGCCTTAAGCCCATGCTGTAAAGTGTCAACAGAATGGTGTAATAGCGCAGTTTCCGTGCAGTATTGAGCAGTCGTTCTACCTCTGCAGGCGTCAGGATAACGGGCAGTCGCTTGACGGTCGGTGGTTTGATGATTTCAACAAAGTCCCAGTGTTTGCCCAGAACATGTTTCCAGAAAAACTGCAGGCCATTACGATCGGTTTTGACAGTGCTCCAAGAATGGCTTTCCACCAGGGCGGCAAAATAGGTTTTTAAATCCTCAGGGCTGAGTCTGTCAGGACAACGATCAAAGAAGGTTGCCAGCCGCCGCAGCGGCCTGCTGTATAGATCAATGGTTGATTTTCTTTTGCCCTGAAGCTTCAGGGTGGTGATGTGTTTTTGATACAGTTTGTCAAACCGGATTTGCTCAGAACGTTCCATGTTGCTTCCTTATATAAGCCGCGCCGGAGTGGTGCGGATATCAGGAAGTATTGGCAATGCCGGGGTGGCTGGGATGAACGGTATTTTTTTGCCGCGTTAGCGGCTTGGTTCAACAAATGCTTCCAGTTCGTTCCGGGGCTTCGCCCCTCCACCCGACGCGCCTTCGGCGCGCGGCTGAAGCAGGCGTTAGATTCTATTGAACGCTTGTATATCAATGTTTGAAGCTTCTATTCCGTTCTTCTCAAAACTATCAATCAGAAATTTCTTAGCTTCTTGAAATACTTCTATTGATCTGGGAAACCATGATTTTTTTGTAAGCGTTATCCAGTTGTAAGAATAACCCCCTGACCCATCATTTGCCGGAGCTTGTGCGCTGATAAAGTAGTGCCTTTTTATCACAGTCGTACCCTTGTTTTGTGCCTGAATCTAACGAATAAGGATAGATTGCGCCCAGCCGCAATCTTATCCTGTTGTTGCACAAGCCCGGGTTGAATTCTGGTAAGAAAGATCTATTGAAGTTTACTTTTCTGGCGGACCTTGAATCAAAACGTTTTTTCTGAACGCTATTTATTCAGGATGAGTGTCTCCAGACCACTGCATTACGGTAGTCTTGGATATGACGGATCTGTCTGGCTGAGCTTACATTTCCTCCTTGCTTGTGAATGGCGGTGTTTGTTGCTGTGGCAATACTCAGGTCGGTTTCAGGAAACTGAACGCAATGTGTTTCATAGACTCACCGCAATGCCTGCATGTGAATTTCGGGCGAATGACAGGTTCGACTGCTTTCACCATCACGTTTAAAACCAGTTGCACCAGTGATAATTGTTTTTTTGCGTTGCTGTGTAAAAATCCGTAATCCCGCGATCGTCGAAGTCGTCTGGGTAATACATGTTTCAGTACCAGCCACAGGAAGTCTTCTCCTGGCAGGGTTCGCTTCTCCTTTTTGCCGGTTTCACTGTTGAGGTAAGAAAAGGTCACCTTTCCTCGTTTGCTGGCCAGGATATTGTTGTCACTGATCACGCCTCGGTACAGATAGCGGGATAGATATTCAAGTGCTGGTAATCCTTTGCCTACCCGTTTGCAATTGACGACCCACTCTTTGGGCAGCCTTGTTTTCAGGCTCGGCGATAGTAGTCCCTGTTCGTCCAGGGCGCGAAGGAGTTTGGCTCGAAAGACCATGGCCAGGTTCTTGCCATTGAACAGGTAGTTGCCTGTGAGTTTGCGCCACTCTTTTCGTCGGGTATTGATGCCGCCACCTGGCACGACAAAGTGTATATGGGGATGGTAATCCAGTCGTCGGCTATGAGTGTGCAGGACGCCGGTCATTCCCAGGCCTGCATCCAGTTTTTTGGAATTGCTGCCGAATTCTTTTAGGGTGTCAGCTGCCGTTCTGAACAGTAAATCGTACACCTGTCGTTGATGTTGCCACGCCAGGTTTCGAAGTTGTGCTGGCAAGGTGAAGGTCACCATAAAGTATTCAACGGGCAGTAGTTTTTGTCTTTGCCGCTGCAGCCACTCGCTGGTATCGGTGTTCTGGCAGCGGTTGCAGTGGCGATGCCCGCAGGACATGGGCTTTTGATCCCGTGTCCGGCAGCTGTTGCATTCCAGCAAGGTCATACCGGCTGCCGACGTTCGACAGTGCTGTATCGCTTGCAGTGCTTTGATATGGCCAGGTAAAAGACATTGACTGTATTTTTCCAGAAACCGATCAGCGTATTGCGCTGCTATATCGGAAAGCTTCATTGATCATCTCCTTTCAGCTTGAGTTCATTGATCAGATGATTCATCACTTTCCTGGTATTAAGTTGGGCGGTTTCTGTTAACTGGGTATAGATAGCGGTGGTTTTTGGGCACATGTGCCCGAGCAGCGTCTGAATAGCCCTGAGACTTAAACCCTGTTCAAGAAGGTGCATGGCAAAGCTGTGTCGTAAACTGTGAGGGCTGACCTTTTTATTAATCCTGCATTCTTCAACCAGCTGTCTCATGGCTTTCTGGGTGCAGGAACGGCTCATGGGCTGAGTCGCCCGGTGCCGTTGCTGTGCGCTCTGGCCTTCAGGAAAAAGAAACTTTGGGTTTCGGTGAGTGGCCCAATAGCGGCGCAGGGCCTTAAGTGTTCGACTGGGAAGATCAACATAGCGATCCTTGCCGCCTTTGCAGTTGCGCAAATGGACTCTCATGAGTTCGGAATCAATGTCGGCAATGGTCAGGTTCAGGCCTTCGGCCAGCCTTAAGCCCATGCTGTAAAGTGTCAACAGAATGGTGTAATAGCGTAGTTTCCGTGCAGTATTAAGCAGTCGTTCTACCTCTGCAGGCGTCAGGATAACGGGCAGTCGCTTGACGGTCGGTGGTTTGATGATTTCAACAAAGTCCCAGTGTTTGCCCAGAACATGTTTCCAGAAAAACTGCAGGCCATTACGATCGGTTTTGACCGTGCTCCAGGAATGGCTTTCCACCAGGGCGGCAAAATAGGTTTTTAAATCCTCAGGGCTGAGTCTGTCAGGACAACGATCAAAGAAGGTTGCCAGCCGCCGCAGCGGCCTGCTGTATAGATCAATGGTTGATTTTCTTTTGCCCTGAAGCTTCAGGGTGGTGATGTGTTTTTGATACAGTTTGTCAAACCGGATTTGCTCAGAACGTTCCATGTTGCTTCCTTATATAAGCCGCGCCGGAGTGGTGCGGATATCAGGAAGTATTGGCAATGCCGGGGTGGCTGGGATGAACGGTATTTTTTTGCCGCGTTAGCGGCTTGGTTCAACAAGTGCGTAGTGTCGGCAGCAAGCTGCCTGGGACGCCGCTTTTGGCGGCGCCCCACACGCAGGCGTTAGCAGTACAAAACAACAGTCTCACTAAACATCTGGAAATAAACGTTCTTAAGAAACATTTTTTACGGTAAAATATGTCAAAACGAAGCTGAGATTTATTATGTATGGATAAGGCAAGACTATTCATAGCGTCATCGGTTGAGAGTCTCTCCGTTGCTGAAGCAATCAATGTGAATCTTGATCATGATATGGAAGTTACCATATGGAAAAATGGAACTTTTAATTTATCATCCAGCACTATTGATGATCTGGTAAAAAAGACCTCAAGCGTAGACTTTGCATTGTTTATCTTTACTCCAGACGATCTCGTCACCATCAGAGAAAAAGAGATAAACATAGTAAGAGATAACGTCCTGTTTGAGCTTGGATTATTTATCGGAGCTATCGGAAAAGAAAGATGCTTCATTCTAAAGCCGAGGGGAGTTGAACTTCATCTTCCAACTGACTTATTAGGTGTTTCACCTGCTGATTATGATCCTGATAGATCAGATGATGACCTGATTTCTTCAACAAATCGTGCGTGTACTCTTGTAAGGAAAGAAGTTAAGCGACTTGGAGTTATAGGCAGAGTTAGCATTTCAGCATCGAAAAAAATAATTGCAAATCCACAAAACTACGATCTTAAAACACCAGATTTAGCATTTTTAGCTGCTGCTTTAAGCACTCATACGCAACACCCAGAAGGTGTAGCTTTCCATGTGCTTTCCAGTAACGTTACTGAATTTGATCAAAACAGGTTGCAAATAACTGCTATTAAACTTGAAAGAATGAATCTATTAGAGAAAACAATAGAGGTTGATAACCAGTATGATGGAGAATATTATTCTTACAAAATTACTAATGATGGAATAGACATTCTTCTAAAAAATGAACATCTATTTGATACTGTGCCACCGACCGAGGTGCCAAGCGGCTTTGATGATATCGACTTTTAGCTATGTGCAATTGTACTGCTAATCGGGTAAGAGCTGGTCTTTCTCCAGCTCTCCCCACACCACCCGGCATGCGGGTCCGCACCGGGCGGTTCACCGAGGATAGTGAAACCTAATCCATAAGTCTTTCAGCGAAACAAGCCCAAGTTTTGCGAGGTAACTGTCGTTGAGTGCCTGCTGTGTTGCAAAGGTTTTGCTTAACCGGTAATACCCTTTGCTACTGATTGCGATCCCGGCGGCTTTGATGTGATCAACGCCCAACCTGACCAAATTTCGATAGCGGGTTTTCGGTTTACGCCACTGCTTGATAAAACAGCAGCGGATACGCCGACGTATCCATTGATCCAGTAGCGGTATAGGACGGTAATATTCGGTTATTCTGAAATAACCCATCCAGCCCCTGATATATTCGGTAAGCTTTCGCAAACGGTAGCCCATTGATACACCCCAGCTGCGGCTGGTGAGTTTAAGGACTTGCCGCCTGAAACAGCGCAGGCTCTTCTCTGTCCACCGGATTTTCTTACCTGTAAAGGTGAAACTCAGGAACTCTGCTTTGGTGGCTTTCACCACCTTGCTTTTGGTCGGATTTACCGTTAATTTCAGCCTTCGTTCAAGGTAACGGGTAATGCTATCCATCACTCGCTCCCCTGATCGTTGACTGCCAACGAGTATCACAAAATCATCACAGTAACGTGCGAAGCAATGACCCCGGTATTCCAGTTCCTTGTCCAGATCGTCGAGAAGTACATTTGACAGTAGCGGCGAAAGAGGGCCGCCTTGTGGCATACCTACCCGAGTCGGGTAGCATTGCCCATTAATCATGACGCCAGCACGAAGGTAGCGGCCTATCAGTTTTAATAGGCACTTGTCGTTAATCTTACGAGAGACTCTCGACATAAGGACATCATGGCTGACGGTATCAAAGAATTGACTCAGATCAACGTCAACTGCCTGATGCAGCCCCTGTTTGATATAGCGTTTAACCTGTTGCACGGCATCTTGTGCAGATCTTCCCGGTCTGTAACCAAAGCTGCTGTTTGAAAATCCGGGATCAAAGATAGGGGTTAACACCTGCACTATGGCCTGTTGTATGACCCTATCCTGAACGGTAGGAATTCCAAGCAACCTTTCTCCTCCATCGGGTTTCTCAATGACGGCCCGAAGCACCGGAGACGGTTTATAGGTTCCATCCAGTAAGGCTTGGCGCACTGAAGGCCAATGCTGTTTAGCAAAGTCAGGGTAGGCCTCAATGGTGACTCCATCAATGCCGGGAGCACCCTTGTTGCTTCTGACCTGTTTCTCGGCTCTGGCTCCTGCTTCGCCCTACCTCCTGCATTCTTGCAGTCGCATGCCTTCAGTAAGTTGGTAGGTTCCAGTGCATAACTTAGTAGATTGTGGTTCAAAGCTGGTTAAAGATTCTGTCGCCAGATACAGTGTTTCGCCGTTCGGCTGCACTGCTCCGAGGGAATCAGTCTTCTCTTTGTCTTCGGTGTTCAGTCCTTCGCTGACGACTGCCGGTCAGTTAATGACTTCTGTCGAACAGCTACGCGGTAACTGCTCCTGCGTTACTCTAGCTCCTGCATCCATGCAGTCGTATGACGTCTGCTGACTTCTACCCAAACACAGACAGGATTACTCCTGAATGCGCTACCGTGTTTCATCGAGTTCGCTCATTCCGGTTGATGAAGCCAGAATGCCAGACCTGTTGAACCAGTGGTCAAACTGGATATTATTCACGGTCGCCGGTTGGGCAGACCTCCCCGAATAAGAGCATGAACTGTCAGTACACAAAGCTTCCGCGTCCTGCTCACGCTCCTCACCTGCATCCATGCAGGCGACCGCTGCATTTACCGTATCTCTCAAACCAGAGGGCTTTGTGATCTTGTGCTCACTCGCCCACAAGACTCGGCCTTGTATACAGTTTCTGTCCGTCGGCTCGCACTTTTGCGCTCAGGCTTCCTCCGCACAATTCCTCGCGGAATTGCACTTGCCGTCGGCTAATGGTTATCATCGGTTGGCTTATTGGGCGCAAGATCCGATGCTGGTTTACCCATAGGGGACTTTCACCCCATAAGTTCATGCCCATGTCGGGCGTACACAACTCACTTGACGGGGACAGCTACGCTGCCCGTCAGCTTTGCGGTTATGCCCTTTGAGTAAAAAATCTTCTAAGGAGTATTATGCGGAGACAACGCTGGAGAATTTCTCCTCCAAAAACAATTACCATTGAGCTTTTTCAGCGCTTAGTTGAAGAATCCACCATTCTCCTAACTAGCCTTGGTACTTCGAATAGAACTATTACAGCCAAAGCTATTGCTGATGGTAAAGTTAGAAAGGTGGAGGGGGATGAATGTTGTTCTGTTTATGAGCCTTTCTCTTTTGAGAAAATTGATGAAATATCTTTCGAAGTAACTTTTCATAAAAATGAAAAAGAAAGCTGTCAAATTCATGTTGAATTCAGAAAAGAGCACGTCTATTTGAGTGTGTCCGATATTGAAACTGGTTGGTTGGATGCTATTTTTGAAGCGATGGAGAGAAATCTGAAAGCTTCAGGTCTTTTTAAAGGAGCTTGGCGATATAAGTTAACATCTGGCTTAATAAGGCTTCAAAATATATTTCTTATTTCTGGTGTTGCTTTACTCATATACCCTATTAGTGAAAACATAGATTTGTCCTATGTTGCAATAAGTCTGATTATTACTGGCGCAATTCCTGCCATCAATGACGTGTATCGGTTATTTAGACCGAAGAAGCCTATCCAAGTCATAGATGATCGCATCAGCCTCCCCAAAACAGAGATAGAAAAAATTGGCTTGTGGCTGGGTATCACATCAGCAATCGTTGCATTAGTGAAGGAAGCTTATTCATTTGTTAATTTCCTACTAACCTGACATGGGCAGAACAAGTGCGTCGTTTCACCAACAAAGCCGGCTGGGACGCCGCCTTCGGCGGCGTCCCACACACAGGCGTTAAGTGGCTACATACAAAAAAATAGGAATATAAAAATGAAAGTTATACCTACAGATAGCCTTTATAAATGGACTGCATTATCCGGTGTTACAATTTTTATCACTTCAATCTATTTTTTTGTTTCAAGGATCTTTGCTTATAAAGATAATCTGGCAGCATATGAAGAAGAAATTAATTTCATTTATTCAATAACAATGTGGGGTGCTGTTATAGGTTTTTTTGTTGCTCTTGCTGGATTTTGTTTATGGTACCAAAAGCTGCAAAAGTATATTGACATCGAACAAGCGGCTAGGGCAGAAGAGCAAAAAGCAAATGCTGAAATAACTAAGTTAAAGTTAGAGAAAGAAAAGTCTATAGAGTAGGGGGCAGCCAACCAGAACGCAACTTAACAAGTTCAGTCAAAGGGACGCTCACTTTGTTCGCGCCCTTACTGCAAGCGTCAGGTTAAGCCGCATTACCTATCATTGACATACTATAAATGATATATATACTATATTTGGTATGTGGAAAATATACGAACATAAGAAATTGGCTGGTCAGCTTCGAAAAATTCCGAAGGATGTCTTGCAAAGGTATGAAAAATGGAAGGATATCGTAATGATCTCAGGCCCTGGAGGCCTAAAGCAAATTCGTGGATTTAATGATGAGGCCCTACGTGGTGATTGGAAGGGCTTTCGATCATCACGCCTAAATATGCAATATAGAGTGATTTACAAAGTTGAGAAAGACAATGTTCTTGTGCAGGTCGTAAAAGTAACTCCACACGACTACAGGAGAAAATGAAATGAGCGAATATAGGAAAGCTAAACGTCATATAGAGGTGTCTGTGGGCGATTCGGTTCGGATTGTACGAGAGCTTCAAGAGCTCAGTCAGAATGAACTTGCGGAAATAACTGGGATACCGCAGTCTACACTTTCTGCAATCGAAAATAATCGAGTCAATCTTGGAGTTGAAAGGGCCAAGATCTTAGCTCGTGCCTTAAAATGTCATCCAGCCGTTCTAGTCTTTCCTGGTTGGGATATTAATCAAGAATCAGCGGCTTAACGAATAAGGATAGATTGCGCCCAGCCGCAGTCTTATCCTGTTGTTGCACAAGCCCGGGTTGAATTCTGGTAAGTAAGGTCCATTGAAGTTTATTTTTCTGGCGGACCTTGAATCAAAACGTTTTTGGAGAACGCTATTTATTCAGGATGAATGTCTCCAGAGCACTGCATTACGATAGTCTTGGATATGTCGGATCTGTCTGGATGAGCTTATATTTGCTCCTTGCTTGTGAATGGCGGTGTTTGTATGTGGCAATAGCTCAGGTCGGTTTCAGGAAACCGAACGCAATGTGTTTCATAGACTCACCGCAACGCCTGCATGTGAATTTCGGGCGAACGACGGGTTCGACTGCTTTCACCATCACATTTAAAACCAGTTGCACCAGTGATAATTGTTTTTTTGCGTTGCTGTGTAAAAATCCATAATCCCGCGATCTTCGAAGTCGCCTGGGTAATACATGTTTCAGTACCAGCCACAGGAAGTCTTCTCCTGTGTCAACAGAATGGTGTAATAGCGCAATTTCCGTGCAGTATTGAGCAGTCGTTCTATCTCTGCAGGCGTCAGGATAACGGGCAGTCACTTGACGGTCGGTGGTTTGATGATTTCAACAAAGTCCCAGTGTTTGCCCAGAACATGTTTCCAGAAAAACTGCAGGCCATTACGATCGGTTTTGACCGTGCTCCAGGAATGGCTTTCCACCAGGGCGGCAAAACAGGTTTTTAAATCCTCAGGGCTGAGTCTGTCAGGACAACGATCAGAGAAGGTTGCCAGCCGCCGAATTGGCCGTAAGCGGTATTTATTACCCACCTTGATTAAGGCTGGCCTTTGATTCCAGGGCAACAGCAGCTCGATATCTTCAACGGATTCTGCCCTCGGCAAATAAGTGAAGACTGTCTTCAGATAATGGCAGGGCTCTAATCCACAGGCTTTTGCTGTTTCCACCAAGCTGTAAAGATTGGCACTGGCTTTGGCTCCGTCAGTACTGTTACTGAACAACCACGCCTTGCGACCCACCACGAACGGGCGGATCGCATTTTCAGCCAGATTATTATCCATACGCAGGTAGCCCTCATCACCCCCTATGTCAGGATAGATGTCGCCTCTTTTGATTCATGACTCTCAATAACTGAGAGCATTCAGAAAGGGGCTGTTATGGCTCGCTACTCCAAAGAAATGAAAGAGTCCATTATCCAGAAGATGATGCCGCCTAATAATGTTTCCGTGACTCAGCTTAAAAGAGAAACCGGCATTACTGATGCAACCCTGTATACTTGGCGCAAACAGGCAAAAGCGCAAGGTGTAGCCGTGCCCGGTGATGGTAAGAATCCTCAGCAGTGGAGTGCTGAAAACAAGTTCGCGGTTCTGATGGAAACCGCCAACATGAACACAACAGAGCTATCCGAATACTGTCGTAAGAAGGGTCTCTACTATGAAGACTTGCAGCAGTGGAAAGCTGATTTTATCGCAGGCAGCACAAAGCCTGCTGAATCCCGTCAGGTACAGGCCGCTGCCAGACGAGATGACAAGAAGCGCATCCTGAAACTGGAAAAAGAACTCAAACGCAAAGACAAAGCACTTGCTGAAACCGCAGCATTGTTGGTTCTAACAAAAAAGGCAAACGCGATCTGGGGGGAGCGCGAGGACGATTGATTCCTCTCCCTGATCGCAAGGAAGCCGTTGCTTTAATCCAGGAAGCTGTTTCACAGGGTGCACGTAAAGTGAAAGCCTGTGCTGCGCTCAACCTGTCGATACGCACGGTTCAGCGCTGGCAAACGGATGTGGAACAGGTACGGGAAGATCAGCGTCAATACGCAGACCGGCGAATGCCTGCCAACCAACTGACCAAGAGTGAGCAGAACGAGATTCTGAAAGTCTGTAACAGCGAGCGATTTAAAAGTAAGTCGCCAAGCCAGATTGTACCGACACTGGCCGACGAAGGTGTTTATATGGCTTCTGAGTCAAGCTTTTATCGAGTGCTCAAGGCCTATAATCAACAGCATCACCGCGGTCGCAGTCGGAAGCCCGGAAAGCGGAAGCCAACATCGCATCGGGCCACGGGACCAAATCAGCTCTGGTCGTGGGATATAACCTTTTTAGGGTCACCCATCAGGGGTAAATATTATTACCTCTATTTGGTTCTGGACGTCTATAGCCGCATGATTGTGACCTGGGAAGTCCATGAGAGGGAGTCCTCTGATCTGGCTGCTCAGATGATCCGAAAAGCGTTCATGCAGCATAAGATCAGCCTTAAGGAACAACCGCTGGTCCTGCATTCGGATAATGGCAGTCCGATGAAGGGGGCGACCATGCTGAGTACTCTTCAGCAACTGGGTGTACAGACATTGTTCAGCAGGCCACGCGTGAGTAACGATAACTCATACTCAGAGTCAGGCTTCAGAACCATGAAATATCGTCCCGGGTATCCGAATCACTTCTCCAGTCTGGAGTCAGCCAGAAAGTGGGTGTACGGGCTCGTAAACTGGTACAACATGGAGCATAAGCACAGTGGCATCAAGTTCCAGACCCCCTACGACAGACACACAGGGAAGGCTCAGAAAAAGGTTCTGAATCGTGAAAGAGTTTACCGTAAAGCAAAAGAGCAACACCCTGAGCGATGGGGAAGCCGTGAAACCAGAAACTGGCAATTACCGGTAGAGGTGTGGCTTAACCCTGAGCGATCAGAGAATAAGCAGCATTGTGATTTAGCTGCATAAGTTGAGGCGACATCTACCTTGAAAGTTACCGGAATGGAGAAATTATAAATTAACCGGGAGTTTGAATATCAGCACTCGCTAATAACAGGAGCCGTATGTTTTACGGCTTTTTTTTGGTTTTTCTACAGGCTCGTTATCTGCTGCCAGCAATCAGTTAAACGAGAAGGTTTTGGTCTATGATTGTTTTCTTATTAATCACTTGAATGATGACTTAAAAGTGAAAAAGTTACTAAAGACAGTATGTTTATTCTATTGTTTCTCAGACTCTGCCAACTCGCAACCTGGACAAGGCTTCAATGATGTTTTTTCAAACTCTTTGATTCTTCCAAATATTTTACAATATTTAAGCTTTCAAGGCATTTCTTCATTCCGAACTGCTGTTGGTTGTGATTCATCTCTTTTGGGTTTGTCTGAATTAATACTAAGCTCGGGCCTACATGTAATAAGAACTATAAGTCCAAGAAGGTGGTTGAATTACGCATATCGTTCCTATTTAAGTGAAGATGGGGATTGGCAAGTGCGTGGAACACCTCAAGCAGGAATGGTGGAGTATTCTACAGACAGGGAGTTTGAAATTAAAAGAGTGATTTCATATTCAGAAGGTGAAAGAGATGAAGCTCCATGGGTCATGTTTGGGGAACTACATGATGGCTCAGCATTTCACTTTAGTGCTAGTTGTGATTATACTGGTTTTGATTGCCAAGGAGGCGGAGTGATAACGTATGCACCAAATTGGGTGGACTTACTCAATAATCTTAGCCCTCGCGCACTAGATTACCTGATTGGAAATTTAAATACATCTGATGAGTTCATTGCCCTCCTTCTAAAAAACAAAGACTGCCCTGAAATACTTAAACGTCTTTTTATTCAAGCACTTAATCAAAAAACGTAATAATTCATTCAAGTGTGTTCATGCGCATAACACATAGGAGCCGTAACTCTGTCAAGGGCAAATAACTGCCCTTGGCAACAGGAGCCAATAAAAAACTTGGCATGAGAGTCTACTTCGGTTTGTCATGATCCACTCTTAAATAATCGTTTACAGCAAACACATATTGAGGCTCTCTCACTGTGGTCTCACCACGGCCTGATGGCTTACACCCTGTTAACCTCAGGGGCACTTCGAGTAAATGGATTTATGAGATAGAACGACGCAGGAGCTAAAGTCGAGACATTTATCGGTTAAGCCTTACTGGCACTCCTCAAGTGAGTTGGCTCTGTCGTCCAGTTAGTTTCAGGCTCAGGTCGGGCGTAAACGATCTTGCCAAGTTCTCTGTTAATACGCACACAGACAGTGTCTAATCAAAAGGCCGGGTTCCCGCTCTTTAATACCTGCAGCATTTGAGACCTCAAGGGTCAGTCGTTTTATACGACGGCTGCAGTAGGCATTATCCGGTGGCTTCCAGTTAGACGGTCAGCTCGCTGTCTGCTGTTGTTGAGATCACGCAAGTTGTACTGGCTGGCGGTATTTTTGAGATGAGCCTTGAGTTCACCGGCGTATCGTACCAGCCTGTTTCTTCTTCGCAGGAAGTCCCTGGTAGCACGCATGGTTTCAGGAAATTCATAGGCTATGGGAAAATTGCTTCCCCGCAAGAGTTTGGCAATCTTGTAGGAATCAATTTTATTATTTTTGGCTTTTCCGCCGTGAATTGCCCTCATATAGAGGTCATGGCCCAGAACAAAATCGATGCCCTGATGACGACACCAGGTAGAGAGCCAATACCAGCAATGCGTGCATTCAGCACCCACAACAATATTGTTCTGATAAGGTTCGATTAGAGCCTGAAGAGCCGATGGATCAGCCGATATTTTATGGTGAACCAAGGTATTGCCTTGCTGGTAAAGAATACGAACGAAGAGCATTAGGGCATGGAGATCAATACCGTTACACAAAAGGAGAGTCAAAGGTCTATCTTTAACCGCCATGAAATTACCTGTTTCGACCCCCGGCACCACTGACCAGGACCTGCTTCAGCAGATCCTGGTCTTGCTGTCGGAGCGTGATCAGGAAATAGCTTCTCTTAAACATCAGCTGGCCTGGTTTAGACAACAGCTATTTGGTGAAAAATCCGAAAAGCGCCTGATTGAGAATCCGGACCAGCTGGCGCTGGGAGAAATCCTTCAGGACAAGCCTGAAGAGCAGGAAACTCCCTCAGAAACCATCACTTACGAACGGCGGAAAAAGAATCGCCCTGAAGACTGTGTGAGCGATCAGGGACTGCGCTTTACTGAAGATGTACAAGTTGAACTCATCCCTATGCCCGCTGTTGAAATGAAAGGTGAAGACGCAGACCAGTACGAAATCATTGATTACGATTACACCTATCGGCTGGCGCAGCGTCCTGCCAGCTATGTCATCCTGAAATATCAGCGCGAAGTCGTTCGTCGATGTGCTTCAGCGCATCAGTTACCGTCTGGCTTGAGATATCCGACAGCTAATCCCGCGAATCTGGAAAGAGAAATTCAGGGCTAATCAGTTAAAATCGGATCTCGACAAGCAGGGGGGAGTCTATACCCTGCTTGAATGCTCACTCCACTGAAGGGTCTGGATAAATGGATTCGACGACGATCACTGTGTTGTATCCCGAAGCAATCAGGTAGCAAAGGCTACCGAATACTAAGACGTCTGGGGGGAAGTCATTTCCTTGCATGGAATACGGCAAAATTAGCTCATGGACCCTGGCGGTTGAGTGGTAGTCCGGCGTTAACCCGAGCATTGTCGAATAGATATTTCAAGAACCTCAGGTTGCCAGAGCTGGCAGCAAGATGACTACAAAGTGTAGAACCAGGATGCTACCTGATCCGTAGGCTCGTGGTGTGGGAGGAGAAGAGTCGTGAGGCTCTGTCCTATCCCGATTATGTGCTGCAGCAGCCACTAAAATTTGCTAGTTCTAAAGCTACCCTATAATTGCAAAGTTAAACAGAGTGGTTATGAAAAAAATTTTATCTATAATTATTTTTTCTATATGTTACTCGCCTTCATGTTTATGCATGATTTTTATAATTTCTTGTAATAAAGAGAAAGTCGTTTTTCAAGGTTCAAATTCACACTCATCTACACAAGAAATCACTCTTTCAGTAAATGATTTGGGTGTCTCAGAAATAATTGATTGTTTTTATAATGAAGATTCTGTATTAACTATTTCGACAAACTTAGAGAGCTTTACAGTTCTAGATTCATTTACTGATAGCGCGGGCATTGATGTGTCATTACTTAATAGTAATGGTGAAGTAATTTCTCCATTGGGACAAAACTATACTCCGGATTGTGGACAAACAGGCTCATCTGGAATACCCTCAAGTATTTCAGTTCAAACAGCAATTAGGCATCTTTCTTTATTTAGTGATTCAGATAAAAAAAGAATGCTTCGCAAACTAGAAAAAAAAGAACCTCATAGACTGAAATTGAGCAAAGTGTTATTTGATACAGAAAGTGATTATTCAATAAACGTGCTAAACAAAGAGGCTCAAAGAAGATTAAAAGAAATATTCAACTTTGTTGATAGAAATTCCTTAGTTTCATTTATGAATTATCTATATCCAGAGAAAATAATTACCGAACATGGGGTCTATCTTATTTTAAAGTGGTACGATACTTGGCTCTCGAAGTGAATGCTCGTATCATCAAGGTCGGCAGTCAGTCTCACTTTACGACCCATCGTCGACTTTATCAGCCGCTTGCAGGCGGTGTTTTTCAAGATATGTCCCGATAACCAAGTTTTAGGCTGCTATTTTGATACAGTATGCAGCCCCTTATTCCCGTTCCAAGTTTCCGCTGGGGAGAAGGCTTAATAAGTATCAAGTGCAGCCGAAGGGATCGCTAACTGCGTTCGCCACCCTTGCCGCAAGCTTTATGTCTAATCCACATCACAACTTTCATGACTTTCGGTAGAAAAGTGCACTACCGACATAGAGTGTTTCTCACTACCTCGGAAAGCTTGATTGGTATAGCTAATATAAATAATATTTTTGTTTTTCGAGTCAATAATTCGCTCCACTCTTAATGTTTTATCCCCGATGCTTATTCTTACTTTATAAACCTCCTGCTGTTTTTGAAGGTGGTATAGTTTAGGAACTTTACCATCATTTTTAGTTGTTTTTATACAGCTAATACTAGAGTTAGAAGGGTTCCGGTAACTTTCAAGGTAGATGTCGCCTCAACTTATGCAGCTAAATCACAATGCTGCTGATTCTCTGATCGCTCAGGGTTAAGCCACACCTCTACCGGTAATTGCCAGTTTCTGGTTTCACGGCTTCCCCATCGCTCAGGGTGTTGCTCTTTTGCTTTACGGTAAACTCTTTCACGATTCAGAACCCTTTTCTGAGCCTTCCCTGTATGTCTGTCGTAGGGGGTCTGGAACTTGATGCCACTGTGCTTATGCTCCATGTTGTACCAGTTTACGAACCCGTACACCCACTTTCTGGCTGACTCCAGACTGGAGAAGTGATTCGGATACCCGGGACGATATTTCATGGTTCTGAAGCCTGACTCTGAGTATGAGTTATCGTTACTTACGCGCGGCCTGCTGAACGATGTCTGTACTCCTAGCTGCTGAAGAGTACTCAGCATGGTCGCCCCTTTCATTGGGCTGCCATTATCGGAGTGCAGAACCAGTGGTTGCTCCTGAAGGCTGATTTTATTCTGCATGAAAGCTTTGCGGATCATCTGAGCAGCCAGATCAGAGGACTCCCTCTCATGGACTTCCCAGGTCACAATCATGCGGCTATAGACGTCCAGAACCAAATAGAGATAATAATATTTACCCCTGATCGGCGACCCCAAAAATGTTATATCCCACGACCAGAGCTGATTCGGAGCCGTAGCCCGATGCGATGTCGGCTTCCGCTTTGCGGGCTTCTGACTGCGACCGCGATGATGCTGTTGATTATGGGCCTTCAGCACTCGATAAAAGCTTGACTCAGAAGCCATATAAACACCTTCGTCGGCCAGTGTCGGTACAATTTGGCATGGCGACTTACTTTTGAATCGCTCGCTGTTACAGACTTTCAGAATCTCGTTTTGCTCACTCTTGGTTAGTTGGTTGGCAGGCATTGTCCGGTCTGCGTATTGACGCTGATCTTCCCGCACCTGTTCTACATCTTTTTGCCAGCGCTGAACCGTGCGTATCGACAGGTTGAGCGCAGCACAGGCTTTCACTTTACGTGCACCCTGTGAAACAGCTTCCTGGATTAAAGCAACGGCTTCCTTGCGATCAGGGAGAGGAATCAATCGTCCTCGCGCTCCCCCCAGATCGCGTTTGCCTTTTTTGTTAGAACCAACAGTGCTGCGGTTTCAGCAAGTGCCTTGTCTTTGCGTTTGAGTTCTTTTTCCAGTTTCTGGATGCGCTTCTTGTCATCTCGTCTGGCAGCGGCCTGTACCTGACGGGATTCAGCAGGCTTTGTGCTGCCTGCGATAAAATCAGCTTTCCACTGCTGCAAGTCTTCATAGTAGAGACCCTTCTTACGACAGTATTCGGATAGCTCTGTTGTGTTCATGTTGGCGGTTTCCATCAGAACCGCGAACTTGTTTTCAGCACTCCACTGCTGAGGATTCTTACCATCACCGGGCACGGCTACACCTTGCGCTTTTGCCTGTTTGCGCCAAGTATACAGGGTTGCATCAGTAATGCCGGTTTCTCTTTTAAGCTGAGCCACGGAAACATTATTTGGCGGCATCATCTTCTGGATAATGGACTCTTTCATTTCTTTGGAGTAGCGAGTCATAACAGCCTCTTTTTGTATGCTCTCAATTATTGAGAGTCATGAATCAAAAGAGGCGACATCTATCCTGACATAGGGGGAAGACAATTCATCAAATGGGTCGGCAAGTATCGCAGATGAAAATATCTGAGAAATTAGAAATGTAAAGTAATAATAATTGGCTTTCATTATTTTAACCTTAGTCAATGTGCAATAAAAAATAATCCGTAATTTATAGTTCATATATTCGAGTAGTCAAAAACAAATTCAGGCATATCAAAAAAACCAGAGGACGCCTTCGGGTCTATGAGTTTGGCGTTATGTATACTCAAAGAAACCTTCATCAGTATCATTGTTATTATTTTGTTCATAGTGCTCATGAAGATCTTCTCGATCCTCTCGTTCCATTTCATCCAGTGCTTCCTGAAGCCAGCGTTTAGCACGATCATTAATATCTTCCTCGGAGAGAGCCGGATCTGTCTTCCTGATAGAATTACCAATAATTGTAATTACTTCTTGCTCTATTTGAGGGCGTAATTCGTAAGGTACTCTGTTCCTATGGAGAGACTCGACGTGTTCTGTTAATAACAAGTCTTCATTTGTGACTACATAGCAGTCACCAGGTTGAGCAAAAATTTTATACGTAACTGTTAGAAGTAATAGAACAATACGCTTAGTAATCATTTCAATATTCACCTTTAAATACTACGTTTTGTCCGGGTAGTATAGGCATAATAGTGGTTAGCAGGCAGATGTAAGATAGTTTTTCCGCTTTGTCAGTGGTAGTTAAGCAACGTACCAAAGCCAGTGCCGGCAAGCAGTTCGATGAAAAACCAGTTCAGAGTAGCTCTCAGCGGAAGAGGTCTTCTGTTTTTGAGCCAGTCTCCAATCAATCTTTGGTGTAACTTTTTGTATGTCAGCGTTGGTTCCCAGTTTTTATAAGCACCTGGTCTGGTGCTCTATTTTACTTTAGATTGGTATCATTGTTGGTGTTGCCTGTAAGGTGTTAACTCCGCTTTGAATGACTTTCTCCCACTGATTTGAGATGACCCGTTTTCTGCCGTGTTTTTGACCTCGACTTAACAGTTAAATTCAGGTTCGTTCTTCAGCCGATTATCTATTTCGGTTGAGCCTCTCAAAAGTGCTGGATAGCAATTCTCTTTCAGCTGGTAACTTTCACTTTTAATGTTCAGAGTCGTTGCATGATAAACTAAGGGATCCGCAAAGCGCGAATATGAAGACTAACAAAGGCATGGTGGAGGTTTATACCGGCGTGGTGAATCCTGACCCGAAGTATCAGTTGATTATGCATGCTGAAGTCATTTGCATCGGGGCGGAACAATCTATTCTGATGCCACGCTCAAAGCGGGTCGACAGCACATATATTGACTGAGGAACCATCAGGTTCTCAATTACCAGGCCCGGTTTCTTGACGACAGTGGCTTCAATTGCCGGGTAGACTTGAAGCCGTTAAGGACTCTGGGTGTTGATGAGGTCAATGCAGGAAATCAGCTCAGGTATCCAGATCTTCTCTTTGATATGTATTGCACACGACTTCAGTAAAATTCACTGATACGTTGGTGAACTACCGAAAAACTAAATGGATAAAGTGGCCTGAGAGCTATCAAAAGTGCAGTCTGCCTGCTTCATAAATTAATGGCCTTTATAGGTCAGCAGTGATTTGAAATCAGGAAAGGTGAGTTGACACATTTAATAAGAGGAATATAGAGATAGCAGGTGTTCTGATCCTCTCTTTCTAAAGATTTTCAGGTTCCATCCGGATACCCATACTCTGAGCAATAAAGATGGATATAATCTGAAATAGCGTCTAACTGTTCGTAACTTTGAAAGAAAGGGTTGTTCAAAACCTGTGACACATAAAGGTGAACGACTGGATAAAGCTCAATGCATTCTTGAATTAAACGAGCTAAGTAAACGTTGTTGAACCAAGCTAGCTCAAGAAATACCAGAATCGCCTGCTCCACAGTTGCTCCTTTTTCTGCTTATTAAGTTTTATGTAGCTAAAGGATTTATGTATTTATTTTTTTATAATGCAACAATAGCATAAAGAGTTTAAAGAGCAATGGCATCTTTATGGTTAAATGCAACCAGCTACTAAAAAAATAAAAATCAGTATGGTCAGGTTCTTAAAGTGTTAGCTTTTAGTTCATAGGTTAACTTTTCTGGCAAGCACATTCTTCGCCAAACTTCTTTGTGGCTTTTTGTTTGGTTTTATTCAAATTTAGACAAGCTCCCAACCATTTGGCTAATGGTTTTAATTTTAACTCTTTGCCTTGCTCAGTAGTAAATGGCGATATGGTTAATGGAGAAAGAAGTTGTTTCAAGTCTAGTGTCTGACTATCAGATGAGGCGCTGCAAAGGCAATTAACAAATGATCCGGTTCGTTGCGGAGCTGAGCCTCTTTACCAAATTTCGCGTAAAGCACCGCCCAAACGGGCCCACAAAGAACGATTTTACCCGACGGTTGAGCAGGAAGAGCCTCTTGCCCAGTCGTTTGGTTGTGCACGATTTGTCTATAGTAATACTTTGCGCTTTCGTACCAATGCATACTACAAAGATGGAATCAGTGTTTCTCACTCACACGCAGAAAAACGTCTTGTGTTGCTCAAGTCAGAATTTCCATTCTTGAAAGAGGTTTTAAGTGTGATTTTACAGCAAATACTCCCAGATTAGTAGGAAGCATTCAAGAATTTCTGGGCTGGCAGAAGCCAATATCCCAAGTTCAAGAAAAGAGATGCAAGGCAGAGTATCCGCCTGACCAAAGCTGCATTCAGTGTAAAGGAGGGGCAGCTTTTCATTGCCAAAAGTAAAGAGCCACTGAATATCCGCTGGAGCAAAGAACTACCTTCAGAACCTTTCAGTATCACTATCAGCAAAAATCGTGCGGGGAGTGTCAGATCACCCGTCCTAAGGTGAACAAAAACTTGTAGGGCTGCGTATAAAAATGTCTGGAAAAATACTTGCCACATCAAGTTTGTCAGACAGGCACTGAATAGATGGGAATAAATAAAGCATTTTCAAATTTAATGTCTATTGTTATGCCTCGTCGATAAGATCTTTAGGCATATCCAATTATGAGAACAGTAAGACTTTTGACTATGGTTCGCCTGTTTTTGTTATTCATTCTGGCTGTCATTTTTCCTCTTGTTGGACACAGTGCTGCTCTTACCAGCCTGTTGAGCTGGACAGGTTGGGTGAGTTCCTCCAAAGCCATTGAAAAAAGGAGTGAGACATTGGATGAAATTAGCAAACTGTCGTTTATAGGGCAGAGTCCGGCTCTCCATCTTACTTATGATCGCAAGTCGAATGCCGAGATTGATAATACAATTTCTGAACTGGAGAATAATCAGCTTTACATTGTAGTGAATGGCCAACCAAGTGACCGGTTTGTTTTTTGCTTCAGGACACCTCCAACATTTTCGTCGGAGAATTTGCCTTCTCCCCCTGTAATTACAAAGTCTTTAACGGGCAAGGGTATACCGGATATACAAGATGTGGGAATGAGGCTGGTGGCACCGGCACCAGGTAGTGGTCGTTGGCAGCATGAGTACACGGCCCGATGGCGTTTATCGGCAGGTAATCAGTCGCTGGTCCTGACCGTTGAAAATAATGGTAATGAGTGGCTTATAGAACCTGAGTGTAGTGGTATTCTTTCAGAAATAATGCGTTCGCCGTCGTATACATGGGGCAATATTTTCGGTAGCAAAAAAGCATCATTTGTTGATATTTTTTACCGTAATAAACAGGCTGTAAAAAATGGGTCTGTCAGTCCTGATGACAATAGCCGTACCAGTGGGCCTTTAGCAATATCCGCAGCCCCTGATACTATCGATAACAGTGAGTCACTTACAAGCTCTGGTGGTGGCAGTTTTGATGGTGGTGATGATTTAGACGATTTATTCAAGAAAAGGCCGGGAAATGGGTTAGCGCCTCTATATTCTTTTGAATGGATGAGTGACCTGGTCAGCAGAATAATCTTGGTGCCTATCCCTTACGCTGATGGCGAAACCGTAAAAAAACAGATTTGGGATACCCGGATTCTTCTCAAAATCAAACAGGGTTGGAATGAGCAAGCGATTATTATTTCGCAGGAACTCTGGCATAAGATAAAGATTGCAAATCTTGAAAGGAGCACTGGACTTTTTCTGGCATTGTCCAGAAATCTCGATAATCCGGAAGCTGCATTTGATCAGTACCTGAGCAGCAACCCGGCACAAGCGTCACAGGCAGAAGACTATCGTCGCTATACGCGGCAAGATTTCATTTTAAGTCCCAAACAATTACTTAGTGTGTCTGTTTTTCCGGGCCATTGCCCCACTGGGATCGGTTGCTCTGGAGGAACCAGTCAGGTTGAGAAGGAAATGGCTGACCTTGGCGCGAAGCCACCCAATTATGCCCAATCTCAAAGAGACTATGGTCGGCACCAACAAGGCAGCCGTAGTGGAAGAGAGAGTGGGGGAGATGATGGATCAGGTAGATCACCAAGCAGTGGACTATGCCAAAATTGTAATAAACCTGTTGTCGCCCTCAATAAATGCCGTGAATGCCTGAATCGTGAATCTAATTTAGTAGAGCAGGTAGCTACTAAAGAGACTCCTTCTTCAATAAGACGAAATAAGGAAATGCCGGTGTCTGAAGCAAAAGATTTTAATGCTTTAGCAATTCATGTATTTGAATGGTTTCAAACTTTGAGATCGAATGAAAAGGAGAGAATGAATTATTTTCACAATAATGATTACTATAATTTGCCAGAGCTTTATAATCTTTTATCTCATCGTTTTTTTTTAGTAAAGAATAACCTAAGTAAATTTCATTCAAAATGGGTTGAATTTACAAAAGGAAATCTGTCACTTTACTCCCTTATTTCGGAAGTCGGTGAATTGGCAAAATCGCAGGGAGTTGATGATTATGTTGAGGTGACGAGGATTATTCAAGCGCTCGCTTTACAAAGGGAGGTGTACGAGAACGAAACTTCTTTAACACTATTGAGAAGCAAATTGATGAATTATCTGGCGAGCAATAATCTTTTGGTGTCTGATGAGTCGGATAAAATTTTTTATTCAGAGTTACATCGCCATAAGAAAGCAGGATTAATTAATTTTATTTATCAGTTTTTTAAATTGATTGTTCCCTTCGTAAAAGAAGAAATTGTACCATCGGGATATGAAACAATGGTGATGTTAAATAGCTTGGCCAGAGAGATTTATGCTGAGTATTTTTTTGGTCTTCCGGATGTTGACGATGAGGGGTTATTCAACGTTATTATGTGGGGCTATGCGAGTCATAATCGATATTCTTTTATAACTTCAAATAACAAGGATAAGTTTCTTGGAGTAAACAGTCATCAATCACTGCAAAATCTGGCATTTTTTGTTTCTGAAGATGGATTATCAACTGCTGAAGAGGTTAGCGCTATGTTTACCGCTTTGGCTATTGTAAAATCAATGTTCTCGGAATGTTTAACAAAAGTTTTTCCGGAACATGCTCTTGTAATAAAAGGTATTCCCTATAAGCAACTTGATCTTTTAAGGACTTTTACTTCTAAAGCCAGAGGGCAGCTTTTTGAAGTGCTAAAACTTAGTGGGGAAGAAAAAAAAGACGAATTCATACGTAGTATGTTTTTGATCTTTGGTGTGGTTCCAAAAGAACTATCTGATGAGTTGTCTAATGAGTGGGATTCCGAACTTTTTCCATTAACGCAAGCTGCTTCTCATGCAGTAGCAGATCCTCAGTACCAGTCATCAAAAATAAGAATACCGCAGTCTGTTAATTTGGACTTTGATTTGCCACAAGGGGTACTCCAGAATATTGGATTTAAACTGGACGAAGATTGGGGGAATTTTGCCAGAAGTACGTTTCTTAGTAATGCTGATATAAGAAAGATTGATGCTGATAACGATAGAGTTGAAGATAAGGCAATGGCAATGCTAGGGCTATGGCAACAATTGAAAGTCCGAATTACCTTTATAGACTTACTGGTTGTTCTTGAAAGCATTGGACGAGCTGATCTTATAGACGACATAATGGAACTTTATGCTCTCTGAAACCATTAACTTTTATCGATAAGTCGTTTCAAACCGTTGATTTTAGGGCATTTTAGGGCGGCGGGTAACAAGGTAGTGTCGTCAACACATGTCGCAGCCAAGCATAAGGCTCATGCCCATTGATTTTTCGGTTTCGGGACAGAGTGAAGTTGGCGTTTATAGTAGCCTGACTGTGCATTTTAATAGTTTTCTGAGAAATATCAGATTAGGTGAGATTAAATAAAGAACATTAAATATAAGGTATATTGTTATCCCACCTCAATAAAATTTGCAGGCAAATCCAATTATGAAAACAGCAAGGCTTCTCGCTATGATCAGGCTGTTTCTGTTATTCACCCTGTCTGTCATTTTACCGCTTGCCGGTCACAGTGCTACTTATACCAATCTGGTGAGCTGGACGGGTTGGGGGAGCTCCTCCAAAGACATTAAGAAGTCGAGTAAGGCAGGGGTAGAAATTAGCAAACTGTCGTTTATAGGGAATGATCCACCCCTCCTTCTTACTTATGATTGCAAGACGCATGACGAGAGCGGTAAAACAGTTCCTGAACTGGATAACAATCAGCTTTATATTATCCTCGATAGCCAACCGGGCGACCTGTTTAATTTTTGTTTCAGGACGCCTCCCGCTTTGTCGACTGGACATTTTCCCTCCCCTCCTGTAATTAAAAAAACTGTGACGGGTCAGGCTATGACGGATATACAAAATGGGAGAATGAGACGGGTCGAATCGGCACATGGCAGTGGTTTTAGGCAGCATGAGTACTCCGTCAGATGGCGTTTACCGGCAGGTAATCAGTCTTTGGTTCTGGCCATCGAAGACAATGATAATGGATGGGTTATAGAACCGGAATGTAGCGGTATTTTTTCAGAAAGCGCTGCTTTAAAGTCGTCATCGGGCAGCAACACATCCGATAGTAAAAAAGCATCATTTGTTGATATTTTTTACCGTAATAAACAGACTGTAAAACATGGGCCTGATAAGCCTGACGGCAGCAGCCGTTTCAGTGGGCCTCCTGCAATACCCGGAGTCTCTGATACTGCGGATAACAGCGAACCCTACATAAGCTCTGGTGACGGTTTTGGTGGTGGCGATGATTTAGACGATTTATTCAAGAAAAAGCCAGGAAATGGGATGGCTCCCCTTTACTCTTTCGAATTAACGAGTGAGCCGGTCAGTAGAATGATCCTGGTGCCTGTTCCTGACGCAGTCGGGCAGACCGTAAAAAAACAGATTTGGGATACCCGGATTGTGCTCAAAATCAAGCGGGGTTGGAATGAACAGGCGATTATTATTTCACAGGAACTTTGGAATAAGATAAGGAGTGCAAATCCTGAAAGCAGTTCAGGGCTTTTTCTGGCATTGTCCAGAAATCCTGATAATCCGGAGGCTGTATTTGATCATTACCTGAGCAGTCACTTGGCACAACCGTTACAAACAGAAGGCTACCGTCGTTATGCAGTGCAAGAGTTTATTTTAAGTCCCAAACAATTACGCAGCGTGACCGTTTTTCCGGGCCATGTCCCTACCGGGACCAGCCACTCCGGGGGAAGCCGTCAGTCTGAAAAGCAAATGGCCAACCTCAGTGAAACCCGATCTGCCAACAACCAATTTAAAAAAGACTATGGTCGTCAAAAGCGGGGCAGCCCCAGTGGAAGAGGGAGTGGGGGAGATGATGGGTCAGGTGGATCACCAAACAGTGGGTTATGCCAAGTTTGTAATAAACCGGCACTAGCTTTCAATAAATGCAAGGAATGTCTGGATCGTGAATCCAGTGAAGTTGAGCAGGAGCCGACTAAAGAAATGCCTCCTGCAATTAGACAAGATAGAAAAACACCTGTGTCAGCAACAAAATGTGCTGACACATCAGCAATCTATGTATTTCAATGGTTCAGAACATTAAGATTAAAGGAAAGGCAGAGAGGGAATTGTTTTCACAAAAATGATTGCTATAACTTTCCACAACTTTATAATCTTTTAACTCAAAGTTTCATGTCAGATAAAAATACGCTTAGTAAGTTTCATTCCCATTGGGTTAGGTTTTTAAACTGCAGCATGTCAATTTACGAGCTTATTTCAGAAGTCGGTCGATTGGCAAAATTACAGGGAATCGAAGATTATGTTGAGGTAACAAGGATAGTTAAAGTACTTGCTCTTTACAGGGATGAATTTGAGAACGAAACTAGCTTGAAAGAATTCGGAAACGACTTGCTGAACTGCTTGACGAGTTACAATTTTATTGCCCCTGATGACTCAGATCAAGTTTTTTATTCAGGATTGGATCGCCAAAAGGAAGTAGTGTTAATTAAGTTTATTTATCAGATGTTTAAAAAAACTGGTCAGTTGCTAGAAGACGAAATGTTTCCATCGGAATTTAAAATAATATCAATGTTAAATAAATTGGCCAGAGACGTTTATAGCAAGTATGCTTTTGGCATTCCGGCTGCGGATATTAATGATCAGGAGTTATTAGAAGTTGTTATGTGGGGTTGTGCGAGCCAAAATGAATATTCTTTTATTACTCCATTTAATAATGATGTTTTTCTTGAAAATATCAATTATCAACCACTTCACCTTCTGGCATTAAATATTTCTGCCGATCAATCATTAGATGTTGAAGATGTTAAAGCAATGTTTACTGCTTTGGCTCTTATAAGATCAATGTTCGGTCCACGTTTAAACGCTGTATTCCCTGAACATGTCAGCTTTGCCAAAGATGTAACCCATGAGCAACTTGATCTGTTAAGTACTTTTACCCTTATAGCGAGGGTAAAGCTGGTTGAGATACTGAATCTTGCTAAGCCGGAAGAAAAAGATGAATTTATTCGTAGTATGTTTTTGATCTTCGGTATGCTTCCTAAGGATCTATCTCATGAACTGTGCACTCCCGAACCTGTTACGTTAACGCAAGACACTGCAGACGAAGCTGCGCATGCTCATTATCAACAATCAGAAAGAAGCACACAGCAGTCTGTAAATTTGTGCTCTACTGTAGCAGACCAGGAACTTCAGAATATTGGTTTTAAACTTGGCATCGATTGGCAAAAATTTGCCAAAAATACGGGTGTTCTTAGTGACGATCATCTAAGAAGTATTAATGTTTATAACGATAGGTTTGATGATAAGGTTAAGGCAATGATGGAAAAATGGAAACGAATGAAAGGCTGGATTACTTTCAATGACTTACTGGATGTTCTTGCAGAAATCGAACGATATGATCTTATAACCGACGTAATAGATCGTTATCATCTTTGAAGCGATTGATTTTTTATCTGCTTCCCAAGAGAAGTAGAATGGGTACCGCTGTATTTGACTAATCGACCGGATATAATAACTTTCTTCTGCTTCCGATTTTGCCGCTGTGGCTGGAGATCCCATTACTGACCCGCAGCAGCCTGATTTGATTGATTCATCTACATCCACGTCTTTCTCCAGGGTAGGCAGAGTTGTCAACACGTGGCGCAGTAGGCGTAAGGCTTATGCCCATTGATTTTTTTAGTTTAAGGACAGAGTGGTGGCGACGTTTATAGTAGCTTAGCTGCGAATTTTAAAAGTTTTTCCGAGAAATATCAGAACAGGTGGGAATAAACAAAACAACTTCAAATATAAGGTCTATTGTTATCCCTCCTCAATAAAATTTGTAGGCAAATCCCATTATGAAAACGGCAAGGCTTCTCGCTATGATCCGCCTGTTTCTGTTATTCATCCTGTCTGTCATTTTGCCGCTCGCTGGTCACAGTTCTGCTTATACCAGCCTGTTGAGCTGGCCAGATTGGGGGAGTTTCTCGAAAGACACTGAGAAGCGGGGTGAAGCATCGGGGGAGATTAACAAACTATCGTTTATAGGGAACAATCCACCCCTCCTTCTTACTTATGATCTCAAGACGCTTGCAGAGAGCGGTAAAGCAGTTTCTGAACTGGATAACAAGCAGCTTTACATCATCCTCGATAGCCAACCGGGCGACCTGTTTAATTTTTGTTTCAGGACGCCTCCCGCATTGTCGACAGGACATTTTCCCTCCCCTCCTGTAATTAAAAAGCCCGTAACGGGTCAGGGTATGGCGGATATACAAAATGGGAGAATGAGACGGGTCGCATCGACACCAGACAGTGGTTTTCAGCAGTATGAGTACTCCGCCAGATGGCGTTTACCAGCAGGTAATCAGTCTTTGGTTCTGGCCATCGAAGACAATGATAATGGATGGGTTATAGAACCGGAATGTAGCGGTATTTTTTCAGAAAGCGCTGCTTTAAAGTCGTCATCGGGCAGCAACACATCCGATAGTAAAAAAGCATCATTTGTCGATATTTTTTACCTTAATAAACAGACTGTAAAACATGGGCCTGATAAGCCTGACGGCAGCAGCCGTTTCAGTGGGCCTTCTGCAATACCAGGAGCCTCTGATACTGCGGATAACAGCGAACCCTACATAAGCTCTGGTGGTGGCGGTTTTGGTGGTGGCAATGATTTAGACGATTTATTCAAGAAAAAGCCAGGAAATGGGATGGCTCCCCTTTACTCTTTCGAATTAACGAGTGAGCCGGTCAGTAGAATGATCCTGGTGCCTGTTCCTGACGCATTCGGGCAGACCGTAAAAAAACAGATTTGGGATACCCGGATTGTGCTCAAAATCAAGCGGGGTTGGAATGAGCATGCGATCATTATTTCGCAGGAACTTTGGAATAAGATAAGGGGGGTAAATCTTGAAAGGAGTTCAGGGCTTTTTCTGGCATTGTCCAGAAATCCTGATAATCCGGAAGCTGCATTTTATCATTACCTGAGCAGTCACCCGGCACAATCGTTACAAACAGAAGACTACCGTCGTTATGCACGGCAAGAGTTTATTTTAAGCCCCAAACAATTACACAGCGTGACCGTTTTTCCGGGCTCTGTTCCTACAGGGATAGGCCATTCTGGAGGAAGCGGAACCAGTCAGGCTGGAAATCAAAAGGGTGACGTTAATAGGACTCCGCCTGCCAATACACAGTTTCAAAGTGGCGATGGTCGTCAAGATCAAGGCAACAGAGGTAGAAGTGGGAGTGGAGGAGACGATGGGTCAGATGGATCACCAGACAGTGGGTTATGCCAAAATTGTAATAAACCGGTACTGGCTTTCGATAAATGCAAAGAATGTCTGGATCGTGAATCTAGTGTACTTGAGCAGGAACCGACTGAAGAACTGCTTCCTGCAATAAGGCAATATGAAGGAAAGCCAGTGTCAGGAGCCAGTATCGTTGAGCTGGAATCGACTGAAGAACTGCTTCCTGCAATAAGTCAATATGAAGGAAAGCCAGTGTTAGGAGCCAGTGCTGTTGAGCTGGAATCGACTGAAGAACTGCTTCCTGCAATAAGTCAAAATAGGGAAGTACCTGTATCAGGAACAAAGGATGCTGATACTTCATCAATCCAGGTATTTCAATGGTTCAAAACGTTGGAATCAAATGAAAGTCAGAGAGAAGATTGTTTTCGCATTAATGATTACTATAAGTTCCCAGAGCTTTATAGACTTTTAACTCAAAGTTTTATGTCAGATAAAAATACGCTACGTAAATTTCATTCGAAATGGGTTAAGTTTTTAAATGGCAGTCTATCTCTTTATCACCTTATTTCAGAAGTCGGGGAATTGGCAAAATCCCAGGGAATTGAAGATTACGTTGAGGTGGCAAGAATTGTTAAAGTACTTGCTGTTTACAGGGATGACTTTGAGAACGAAATCGGTTTGAAACAATTCAGAAACGAATTGCTGAACTACTTAACGAGAAATGATTTTTTCGCTTCTGATGACCCAGGTAAAGTTTTTTATCCAGAGTTAGGTCGCCAGGAAAAATCAGAGTTAATTAATAATATTTATCAGATATTTGAAAAAACGAGTCGTCCGCTACAGAGTGAAATATTTCCATCGAGATTAATTACAATATCAATGCTAAATAAATTTGCCAGAGATGTTTATGCTAAGTATGGTTTTGGTCTTCCGGATCTGGAAATGGAATATGAGGATACACCAGGGATTCTTATGTGGGGCTGTGGGAGTAGTGGTGAATATTCTTTTATTACTCCATATAACAGAGATTTTATAAGTGGAATCATTAGTCAATCACTTCATATGCTGGCATTAGGAGTTACTGCCAATGAATATTTGGATTTTGGCCATGTTGAAGCTATGCTTACCTCTTTTGTTCTTATAGGATCAATGCACGGACAACGTTCAAATGATATGTTCCCTGAACATGCCAGTTTTACGAAAGATTTACCCAGTGAGCAACTCGAGCTTTTAAGCGCTTTTAGCATTAAAGCCCATGAAGCGCTTGTTAAGGTTCTGGAACAGGCTGGATCAGAAAAAAAAGACAAATTTATACGTAGTATGTTTATGATTTTTGGTATGGTTCCCAAGGAGCTATCGGATGAGTTGTTTGATGAATCGTCGGATCCCGAACCTGTTCCGTTAACACAAGCCGTTGCACATGCAGCCGCATATCCACAGTCTCAGGAATCAGAAATAAGCACGCTACAGCCTCCAACTTTGCAGTCTGATACAGCGCAAACTCTGGATGTTTGTTCTGGACTAGATATCGATTGTTACTCATTTGTTAAAAGAAGCACACCACAGCCTGTAACTTTGTACTCTACCTTAGCACTAGAGGAACTCATGAATATTGGTTTTAAAATAGGCATTGATTGGCAAAAATTTGCCAAAAATACCGGTGTTCTTAATGAAAAACATATAAGAGAGATTGATAAAGCTAACGTTGGGTTTGATGCTAAGGCAAGGGCAATGATGGAAAAATGGAAAAGAATGAAAGTTGGGATTACCTTCAATGACTTACTGGATGTTTTTGCACTAATCGGACGATATGATCTTATAACCGACGTAGTAGATCGTTATAATTTTTGAAACTGTTGACTTTTTATCTGGTTTCCAAGAGAAGTAAAATGGGTATTCCTGTATTTGACTAATCGACCGGATATAATAATCTTCTGCTGCTTCCGATTTTTACCGATGTAGCAGGAGATCCCATTCTCGAATCCGCAGCAGCCTGATTTGATTGATTCAGGAGCTGCCAAAGCGCTCAACTAAGCAACACCTGCCCCATGTCCATTGATTTTGTTAGTTTAGGGACAGAGTGATGGCGGCGATTATAGTAGTTTGGCTGCGAATTTTAAAAGTTTTTCCGAGAAATATCAGAATAGGTGAGAAAAAATAAAAAACTCCAAAAATAAGGTCTATTGTTATCCCTCCTCAATAAAGTTTGTAGGCAAATCCCATTATGAAAACGGCAAGGCTTCTCGCTATGACCCGCCTGTTTCTGTTATTCATCCTGTCTGTCATTTTGCCGCTTGCTGGTCACAGTTCTACTTATACCAGCCTGTTGAGCTGGTCAGATTGGGGGAGTTCCTCCAAAGACACTGAGAAGCGGGGTGAGGCATTGGGGGAGATTAACAAACTATCGTTTATAGGGAACAATCCGCCCCTCCTTCTTACTTATGATCGCAAGACGCTTGCAGAGAGCGGTAATGCAGTTTCTGAACTGGAGAACAATCAGCTTTACATCATCCTCGATAGCCAACCGGGCGACCTGTTTAATTTTTGTTTCAGGACGCCTCCCGCATTGTCGACAGGGCATTTTCCTTCCCCTCCTGTAATTAAAAAGCCCGTAACGGGTCAGGGTATGACGGATATACAAAATGGGAGAATGAGACGGGTCGCATCGATACCAGACAGTGGTTTTCAGCAGCATGAGTACTCCGCCAGATGGCGTTTACCGGCAGGTAATCAGTCTTTGGTTCTGGCCATCGAAGACAATGATAATGGATGGGTTATAGAACCGGAATGTAGCGGTATTCTTTCAGAAAACGCTGCTTTAAAGTCGTCATCGGGCAGCAACGCATCTGATAGCAAAAAAGCATCATTTGTCGATATTTTTTACCGTAATAAACAACCTGTACAAAATGGGCCTGGTAAGCCTGACGGCAGCAGCCGTTTCAGTGGGCCTTTTGCAATACCCGGAACCTCTGAGACTGCGGATAACAGCGAGCCTTACATAAGCTCAGGTGGTGGCGGTTTTGGTGGTGGTGATGATTTAGATGATTTATTCAAGAAAAAGCCAGGAAATGGGATGGCTCCCCTTTACTCTTATGAATTAACGAGTCAGCCGGTCAGTAGAATGATCCTGGTGCCTGTCGCCGACGGGCAGACCGTAAAAAAACAAATTTGGGATACCAGGATTGTGCTCAAAATCAAGCGGGGTTGGAATGAACAGGCGATCATTATTTCGCAGGAACTTTGGAATAAGATAAGGGGTGCAAATCTTGAAAGGAGTTCAGGGTTTTTTCTGGCATTGTCCAGAAATCCCGATAATCCGAAAGCTGCATTTGACCATTACTTGAGCAGTCACTCGGCACAGCCGTTACAAACAGAAGACTACCGTCGTTATGCACAGCACGAGTTTATTTTAAGTCCCAAACAATTACGCAGCGTGACCGTTTTTCCGGGCCATGTCCCTACCGGGACCAGCCACTCCGGGGGAAGTAGTGAGGCTGAAAAACAAATGGCCGACCTTAGTGAAACCTCGCCCGCCAATACCCAGTTTAAACAAGACAATGGTCGTGAAAGTCGAGGCAGCCGAGGTGGAAATGGGAGTGGGGGCGACGATGGGTCAGGTAGATTTTCAAACACTGGGTTATGCCAAAATTGTAATAAACCGGTATTAGCTTTCAATAAATGTAAAGAATGTCTGGATCGTGAATCCAGTGTACTTGAGCAGGAACCGACTAAAAAACTGCTTCCTTTAGCAGGAACCGTAAGGAAAATACCAGCGTCAGAAATCAATGTGGTAGAACAGGGGTCGACTGAAGAACAGCCTCTTGCCATAAGACAAGATAGAGAAATACCGGTGTCAGGAACAAAAGATGCTGATACTTCAGCAATCGAGGTGTTCCAATGGTTCAAAAGTTTGAAATTAAATGATAGGCGGAGAGCAAATCTTTTTCACGCTAATCATCACTATATTTTTCCAGAAATTTATAATCTTTTAACTCATAGTTTTTTTTTAGACAAAAATGCTCTTAGTGATTTTCATTCGAAATGGATTCGTTTTGTAGAGAATAACGTGTCACTTTATGATCTTATTTTATATGTTGTTGAGTTGGCAATATCGCAGGGAGTCGAAGAGCATCTCGAGGTGACGAGAATTATTAAAGCGATTGCATTATATAGAAATGTGTATATGGGCGAAGTTGCGTTGGTGCAATTCAAAAACGAATTGCTGACCTCCCTGGTGGGTAATAATCTTTTGATATCTGATGACTCAGACCAGGTTTTTTATTCAGGGTTAGTTCGCGAAAAGAAAGCGGTGCTAATTAATTCTATTTATCAGCTTTTTAAAAAAACAGGTCATCTTCTACAAAGAGAAACTGTTCCGTCGGGATTTAAAACAATAGAAATGTTAAATAAATTAGCCAGAGATGTTTATGCTAAGTATAATTTTGGTTTTCCGGTTATTTATGGTCGAGGGTTTGACATTGTTATGTGGGGCTATGCGAACCGAGGTCAATATTCTTTTATTACACCATCTAACAAAAATAATTTGCTTGAAATGGCTAGTCATCAAACACTTCAAAGCCTGGCATTAAATGTTTCTGTCGATGGATCATCAGAATATGAAGATGTTAGAGCTATGTTTACTGCTTTGGTTCTTATAAGATCAATGTTATCGCATCGTTTAAGCACTATGTTTCCTGAACATGTTCATTTTGCTGAAAAGCTACCCGGTAAGCAACTTGAGCTTTTGAGAGATTTTACCTTTAAAGCCAGAAAAAAGCTTATTGAGGCATTGGAGCTTAGTGAGCCAGAAGAAAGAGACGAATTCATTCGTAATATGTTTTTGATCTTTGGTATGGTACCTAGAGAATTATCTGATCAATTGTCTTGGGAAGTTAATCACGAATTTTTTCCGTTAACGCAAGCCGCTGAGTATGTATCGAAACATCCGCGGTATCATCCATTTAAAACAGGTACTCCACAGGCGGTAATTATGAAAGCTCCTTTACCACTGGGAGAATTGCTGAATATTGGTCTTAAACTAGGCAAAGATTGGAAGAATTTTGCCAGACAAACGGGGGTTTTTAATAATCACAACCTAAGGAGTATTGATGATGATATCGATGAAGATGATGGAAAGGCAATGGAAATGCTGGAACGATGGAAAAAAAGGAAAGTTGAACTTACTTTTAAAGACTTACTGCTTGTTCTTGAAAAAATAAAACGAAATGATCTCAAGCGCGAGATAATGGATCGTTATGGTCTTTGAAACTATTGTCTTTTCAGCTTGTTCCCATGCTTTTTGGCTCTGTAGCTCGTAGCCTGGGAACGAGTTGTTGAAATTTTGCAACAGTCTTCAGAACATGGGGTTAAACGGCATAACTGATAATCAATCTGAATGCTTTTGTTAGGATTTCTTTCGAAGTTGTTAGTAAGACTATTGAACAAATATCAAAGTTGAGACTCCAAGTTAACGTGAGATGAAAGAATTAAGGGATTATATAATGCACTCAAATGTAAATATGGAGGGTAGTGGTTTCTTTACTGCTACAGATAATTGTCCAAATAACCAGGCAAAAGAGCGGGTAACCTATCAGAGTCATACCCTGGCCAGTGTGGTGCCTTTAGTCGGCTCTGATTTATCAGGGGTGAGTGCTTGTCAGCAAACATCTATCAGGTTAAGAAAATTCTCCGCTTATGATCGTCCTGTAAGTCATGTCTTTAAACATATTCAAGATGTTATTTCAAAGAAATATGGAATCACTGTTGGATTCAATAAAGATAGACTTGTTTTTGATTTGACTAAAAAAATCAATGAAGAACAGGATGCGGATTTAGAAGCTGGTGAATATCATTATTTAATCTCAAGTGCCTTCGATGGTACAGATATCCCTGATTTAATCAGAGCTGAAAGGCTAATTCCTATTGTTCTTAAAGGTTCTAGTAAAAATCAATTAATTTTAGAGTTTAAGCATTTTCCTGAGGCCTACGTGCATACTCTTTATGGAGAAGAGACGCCACTTAAAACACTATCTATTACGCCCTTTTATAATCCTGAAGCATTAAACGATGTAGATACTTCTATGTTAAGGCTGGATATGTCTGATATAGGGTTCACAGATGGCTCGCCACGATACATTTTTACTACAGAGATTTACCCCTGCATTTGTGTCGCTTTTTTTGATAAATCCCAGAATAAAGTGCTGTTTAGTCACTTCACTGGTACAGATTTTTTACCTGAAAATCTTTCAGGAGTTTTTGATTTTTGTGATGAGCAGAAAATGAAAAGCCTTGAATGCCATATTTTTTGTGGAGAATGTAGATATTTAGGTCAGAAATACGGTTTTTTAGATTTAATTGACTTTATATCCGCAAAAGGCGTTCCCATAAAACAGATGTTTGTCGGTGATAGTAAAGACCGTCCAAAATCGGTAGTTATAGACACCAGGGACATGAGTTTGTATGGGCTTCCTTTTAGTGATCTTGCTTTTCCTGCAAGCGGCCACGACATGTATGTATCAAAAAAGAAACTTAGGCGTATAGCAAAGATGCCTCTCATAACGAAGAATCATAGCCTTTCATTATTTACGGCTGGTTTGGATGCCTGATTTAAACTGAAACGAGTGAAAAGGCCAGCTTTCGTGACACAGTAATGGTAAAAGACTGGAGGTTATTGTCAGTCTTTCTGGCAATGTTGTTAGTAATAAAGGTGAACGATACTCGAAATAAAGTCTCTAAAATAACTGAGTGATTTAAGATTGAGGAATTATATTATGGACCCAGGAACAGGCTTGGATGGAAGCTGTGTGTTTGCTTCCTTAGATCATGCTTCAAAAAACCAAATAAAAGAACAGGGAAAAAATCAGGGGCATACTGTTGCGAGTGTTATGCCTCTGGTTTCGTCTGGTTCCTATTGGATGAGTGCCTGTCAGCAAACTCCTATCAGTTTAAGAAAATACTCTGCTTATGATTACCCCGGAAAACAAGTCTTTAAACACATACAAGATGTTTTTTTAGAAAAAAGCGGAATCCCTGTTGTCGTCAATAAAGGAAGGCTTGCTTTTGATTTCACTGAAAAAATCAATGAGGATCAGGATGGCTTTTTTAAAGGTGCAGGGTATCATGCTATATTAGGACATCTATTCGATGGCACAGATATTCCTGATTTAATTAGAGCTGAAAGACTAATTCCTGTTGTTCAGGAAGGGGATAGTAAAAAACAAATGATTTTAGAGTTTAAGCATTTTCCTACTGCCTATGTCCATACTCTATATGGAGAAGAGACGCCTCTTAAAACACTACCTATTGCGCCTTTTTATAATTCTCAGGCTTTAAATGACGTTAATACTTCGATGCTGAGGGTTGATACGTTTGATGTGGGGTTTAGCGATGGCTCGCCACGTTACATTTTTACTACAGGTCTTCAACCCTGCATTTGTGTCGCTTTTTTTGATAAATCTCAAAATAAAGTGGTACTTTGTCACTTTGGTGGAACAAATTTTTCACCCAAAAATCTATCAGAAATCTTTGATTTTTGTGATGAGCAAAAAATGAAAAGCCTTGAGTGTCACATTGTAGGCGGAAAATATAATTATCTAGGTCAGAAAAACGGCTTTTTAACTTTGATCGATTATATATCTTCAAAAGGTGTACCCATAAACCAGATGTTTGTAGGAGATACCAAAGAACGCCCAAAATCTATAGTCATAGATACCAGAGACATGAGCTTGTATAAGCTTCCTTTTTGTGAACTTGATTTTCCAGTAAGCTGCTATGAAATGGATTTAACAAAGGAAAATTTCAGGCATATGGCAACGATGCCTCTCATAACAAAAAATCACAGTCTTTCATTATTGACAGCTGGTTTGGATTCCTGATGTGAATTGAAACTGAAACGGGCGAAAGGGCACCCTTAGTGGCACGCTGAGGGTGAAAAACATATGTCAGACATTGTTACACAATTGTTTGTAACGAGCGTGAACGACTGCCGAAATTAAGTCGCTAAAGTAACTGAGTAGTTGAAGGAATTTTATTGTGGACCCAAAAGTAGGTTTGGATGCAAACCGTCTTTTTACTTCTATAGAACACACTTCAAATAACCAAGTAAAAGAACAGGTAACACATCAGGGGTATTCTGTTGCGAGTGTGGAGCCTGTAATCTCCCGTGGTGATCAGGGGGGGAGGGAATATCAGCAAACTCCTATCAGTTTAAGAAAATACTCTCCTGATGATGATCGTAGAAGTCATCTATTCAAACAGATTCAAGATATTGTTTCAGGAAAAAAAGGAATTGCTGTTGACATTAATAAAGATAGCCTTATTTTTGATTTGACTAAAAAAAATAATGTCAATCAGGATAACTATTTTAAATATGGTGACTATCATGCTTTAATCGGATATGTATTCGATGGTACAGAGATCCCTGAAATAATCAGAGCGGAAAGGTTGATTCCTGTTGTTCGGAAAGGCTGTAAGGCTAAACAATTAATTGCAGAGTTCAAGGTTGCTCCTGAGGCCTACGTTCATACTTTGTATGGGCAGGAAATGCTTCTTGAAACAAAGCCTTTTACCCCTTTTTATAATCCCCAGGCATTAAGGGATGCTGATACTTCTATGTTAAGAGTCAGTATGGATGATTTGGGCTTCACAGATGGTTCGCCGCGATATATATTTACTACAGCTCTTGCCCCCTGCATTTGTCTTGCTCTTTTTGACAGGTCTCAAAGTAAAGTGCTACTTGGTCATTTTGGGGCTGAAGATTTTTCATATGAACACCTGTCAGATATTTACAAGTTTTGTGATCAACAACAAATGAGAAGCCTTGAGTGTCATATTGTCGGTGGCTGGTATCAATATTTAGGTATTGAAAACGGTTTTTTGAGCTTGATCGATTTTGTATCTTCGAAAGGCATTCCCATAAAACAGTTGTTTGTTGGTGACACCACAGATCGTCCAATGTCAGTAGTTGTAGATACCAGGGATATGAGTCTTTACGGGCTTTCTTTTAAAAGCCTGGACTTTCCGGTAAGCGTTGCAGAAAGGTTCAGATCAAAGAAAGAACTCAAGCGCATAGCCAAAATGTTTCTCCTGACAAAAGATCATAGCCTTTCACTGTACACATCTGGTTCGGGTGCCTGATGCGAGTTAAAAGCGAAGTGCGAAATAAGGACATTGATAGAGAGTAAAGAAGCTCCGGCCTGTTTAACGGAGCTTTTCGAACGTTGTGCGGTCAGTCGTGAAGGTGTTCCGCTGCGTAAAGTGTGTTTTCCAGCAGAGTGGCCACGGTCATCGGACCCACACCGCCTGGTACAGGTGTGATCCAACTGGCTCTCTGCTGTGCCGTTTCGAATTCGATATCACCTACCAGTCGACCGTCGTCCATACGGTTAATGCCGATGTCGATGACTATTGCGCCTTCTTTAACCCATTCACCTTTGACCAGTCCGGGTTTGCCAACAGCAACCACCAGAATCTCTGCTCCTCCTACAACCTCTTCGAGGTCGTGGGTAAAGCGATGAGCTGTTGTTGTTGTGCAGCCTGCCAGCAGTAATTCCATGGTCATGGGGCGGCCAACGATGTTGGATGCGCCAACGATTACCGCATTTTTGCCGCGAATGGCTTCACCGGTACTTTCCAGCAGGGTCATAACACCTTTTGGTGTGCAGGGGCGCAGCATTGGGATGCGTTGAACCAGACGGCCAATATTATAAGGATGAAAACCATCTACATCTTTGTCAGGACGAATGCGTTCTAATACAGGGTCGCAGTTGATGTGATCTGGCAGTGGCAGTTGAACCAGGATTCCATCGATAGCCGGGTCCTCATTCAGCTGGTCAATAAGACCCAAAAGGTCTGCTTCGCTGGAAGAGGCAGGCAGGTCATGAGAAACAGAGTGAAAGCCAACACGTTCACAGTCACTTCTTTTTTTGCCTACATATACCTGGGAGGCAGGATCGTCACCCAGCAGAATGACAGCAAGACCCGGTACCCTGAGTCCCTGTTCAATCCGTTGTTTGACGCGTTCAGCAATGGAATCTTTCAGTTTTGCGGCAATGGCCTTGCCGTCAATGATTCTAGCGGTCATGGTTTTTGGTGGATGCCTGTTAAGCGGACGAGTTGCCCATTTTATCATGGAAGTTCTTCATTGTTCATGAATTGAATAGGTCGAACATACTTATAGGTATTAGCTAGAGTTCTCTTGGAGTGCCGAATGACCTAGGTGATTGATTTCGTCTGAAAAAATGAGTGTTTCGAGTCTGGTCAGTCTGGTACCCCTGTGTTAGATTAGTCGTCGTTGGAAGCGAGGCGGATCTCAAGTCCGGCAAGTCGTTGATGGCTCAAATGATTGAATTAAATCGACGTTGACGAGGCACTCTGTTCTGGGTAATATTCGCCGCGCTGCAACGAACAGCACTCTGGATTAACAGAAAGTTATCCATGACTCGGGGTATAGCGCAGTCTGGTAGCGCGCCTGCTTTGGGAGCAGGATGTCGGGAGTTCGAATCTCTCTACCCCGACCAGATTAATCACTGGTTGAAATGTTTAGAATTTAGACGAGTGATAACTTATGATGCGCCCGTAGCTCAGCTGGATAGAGCATCCGCCTTCTAAGCGGATGGTCGCAGGTTCGAATCCTGCCGGGCGCGCCATAATTAACTGTCTCGATGAGTCGGTTGTTACTGGTGGGCGTAGCTCAGTTGGTAGAGCCCCGGATTGTGATTCCGGTGGTCGTGGGTTCGAACCCCATCGTCCACCCCAGTTTGAAAAAAGGGTTTAGCCCGATATTTGGTTTGTTAAGAGTTAAGCAGCATCGGTAAAGTGCTGTAAGCGGATGTGGTGGAATTGGTAGACACGCTGGATTTAGGTTCCAGTGCCGCGAGGCGTGAGAGTTCGAGTCTCTCCATCCGCACCAGTAAACGATACGGGGATAAGCATGCTTATCCCCGTTTTTGTATAGGAAAAATAGCCTGTTTGAGTCGGACATTCTCTCTGCAGCTAGTCCGCAGTCCCAGCTTGCTGGTGAGGCGTGAGAGGGGTGGGGGTCTGTTTGTATGATCCGGGGTGCAACCTATAAGTACTTTTGCTAGTCTATGCGCCTTTGTTTCATACGTACTGCAACTCAGGTTTTATTGAGGAACGCAAATGCAAGTCTCCGTAGAAACGACTTCCGGTCTGGAGCGTCGCCTGACAATTACAATTCCCGCTGACAAGATCGATGGGGAAATCAACAAGCGACTGCAGGATCTGTCTCGTCGTGTTCGCCTGGATGGTTTCCGCCCCGGCAAAGTGCCTATGAAGGTCGTTAAGCGTCGCTATGGCCTGGGTGCACGTCAGGAAGTGCTTGGTGAGCAGATGCAACAGGCGTTTGTAGAGGCGGTAACCCAGGAAAACTTGAATCCTGCAGGTGCGCCCCGTGTTGAGCCCAAGAATGACGAGGAAGGCAAGGATTTTGAATTCGTAGCCATCTTCGAAGTTTACCCGGAGATTGAAGTGGGTGACTTCGCAGGGGTTGAAGTTGAGCGCCCGGTCGCTGAAGTTTCCGATGCTGACATCGATGAAATGGTAGAAACTCTGCGTGCTCAGAGCAAAACCTTTGAAGGTGTAGAGCGTGCTGCTGAACTGGGTGACCAGATCGTATTTGATTACGTGGGTTCCTTTGCTTCAGGAGAGAAAGACGGCGAAGAGTTTGACGGCGGCAAGGCAGAGAATGCTACTCTGGAACTGGGCTCTGGCCAGATGATTCCGGGCTTTGAAGACGGTCTGGTAGGTGTATCAGTCGGTGAAGAGAAAACGCTGGAACTGACCTTCCCGGAAGACTATCACGCTGAAGAGCTGAAGGGGCAGGCTGTTAAGTTTGCTTGTAAAGTACACCAGGTTCAGGCTGCCACTCTGCCAGAACTTGATGAAGCATTCTTTGAGCGCTTCGGCGTAGCTGAGGGTGGCGAAGAAGCTTTCCGCACTGAAGTTCGCAAAAATATGGAGCGTGAATTGCGTCAGGCTATAAAGAGCAAGGTTAAGAACCAGGTAATGGACGGTCTGCTGACCACTCACGAGGTTGAGGTTCCTTCGCCACTGGTAGCCCAGGAAATCGACCGCATGCGTGAACAGGCTCTTCAACGCTTTGGTGGTGCTCAGGGTGGTTTCGATCCTAAGCAGTTGCCTGCTGAACTGTTCGAAAAAGATGCCAGGAAACGTGTAGCTCTGGGGCTGCTGATTGGTGAAATCGTCAAGCAGCGCGAAATCAAGGTTGACGACGATCGCGTTCGCGCCATGATTGAAGAAATGGCCTCTGCTTACCAAACGCCACAGCAGGTTATCGACTGGTACTACAGCAACGAAGAGCAACTCTCTGAAGTGAAGTATGTTGTTCTGGAAGAGCAGGTAGTGGATACTGTTCTGGAAGCAGCCAAGGTTTCTGATAGCGAATGCAGCTACCAGGATGCAATCAAGCCAGCTGCTCCTGCTGAAGAAGCCGAAGCTTCTGATGAAGAGCTGGCCTGATCAGGGCGTTGTCTAAGGTTTTGACGCGCGCTGCCGTATTAACGCCTTGTGTGCGTCGATAATGTTAGTCACTGTATCACTATAGTGGTTAAACCATGACACGTTTCGCGACCCGCTCTGTGCGGGTCGTTCCTCTTCGACTTGGCAAGGAGTTAAGACAGGACATGTCCAGACTGATCGAAACGCAATCCGTGGCAATCACCAATTCCGGCCTGGTTCCAATTGTCGTTGAGCAGTCCGCCAGAGGTGAGCGTTCTTACGACATTTACTCAAGGCTGCTCAAGGAAAGAGTTATCTTCCTGGTGGGTCAGGTTGAGGATCACATGGCCAATCTGGTTGTGGCTCAGTTGTTGTTTCTTGAGTCAGAGAATCCAGACAAGGATATCCATCTCTATATTAATTCTCCGGGTGGATCGGTCACTGCCGGTATGTCTATTTACGACACCATGCAGTTTATTAAACCGGATGTCTCAACCATGTGTATCGGCCAGGCCTGTAGCATGGGCTCACTGCTTCTGGCAGCAGGTGCTAACGGAAAACGTTACGCACTGCCTCACTCCAGGGTGATGATTCATCAGCCGCTGGGTGGTTTTCAGGGGCAGGCGTCTGATATCGCCATTCACGCCCAGGAAATCATGACCATCAAGGAGCGTCTGAATCGTGTGCTGGCCAAGCATACCGGGCAGCCCATGGAAGTGGTTGAAAAAGATACTGATCGTGATAATTTCATGAGTGCCGAACAGGCAATGGAATACGGCCTGATTGACAAGGTTCTGAGTAGTCGCATTCCGACTGACAAGTAAAAGCGTGGAGTTTGAACGAAAATAGCCTCGAGCTGTCTATTCTCGTTCAGACTCCCGAATACCATCTGGCAGAAATCTATTAAAATCAGGTAAAGGTGGCCAGTTGATGCTTTCATGGACGCAGTCACAATATTGGTAACAGACTGCCGCAATGTGACGGAGTACATTGAATCCATGACAGTTTCTGCCTGAGACATGAAAAATAGGTCTGACTGACCTTTCGTAGACTGTTTTTCTGTAATTTCTCCTGTTTGACACTTGAAAATACGCCCCAATGCCTGCATCTTGTTTTTATGACAGGTGTTGTTCCTCCAACAGGTAATCGAATGACCGACGAAACTAGCGGCAAGGGTGATGATAACGGCAAGTTGCTGTACTGCTCTTTCTGCGGAAAAAGTCAGCATGAGGTGCGCAAGCTCATTGCCGGCCCTTCCGTATTTATTTGCGATGAGTGTGTTGATCTTTGCAACGACATCATCCGTGAAGAAATTCAGGACAGTGAGACAGAGACTTCCTCTGACAAGTTGCCGACACCCCGGGAAATCAAGGATATTCTCGACGAATATGTGATCGGTCAACCGCGCGCTAAGAAAGTGTTGTCGGTTGCTGTATACAACCACTACAAGCGCCTGCGATATGGCGATAAGAAAAAAGATGATGTAGAGCTGGGCAAGAGTAATATCATGCTGCTCGGGCCTACCGGTAGTGGTAAGACATTGCTGGCCGAGACACTGGCAAGACTGTTGAATGTGCCCTTTACTATTGCCGATGCCACCACTCTGACCGAAGCGGGCTATGTGGGTGAAGATGTTGAAAATATCATCCAGAAGCTGCTACAGAAGTGTGACTACGATGTAGAGAAGGCCCAGGTGGGTATTGTTTACATTGATGAAATTGACAAGATTTCCAGAAAGTCCGACAACCCCTCAATTACCCGTGATGTATCCGGTGAAGGTGTTCAGCAAGCCCTGCTTAAGTTGATTGAAGGTACTGTTGCTTCCGTTCCGCCACAAGGTGGTCGCAAGCACCCTCAGCAGGAATTCCTGCAAGTTGATACCTCCAATATCCTGTTTATCTGTGGTGGTGCCTTTGCCGGTCTGGATAAGGTGATTCGGGATCGCACTGATAAAGGTGGTATTGGCTTCTCGGCTGAAGTGAAGAGTAAGGATAGCAAGAAGGATCTGAGTGAAATCTTTAAAGAGGTTGAACCGGAAGATCTGGTTAAGTTTGGTCTGATTCCGGAGTTTATTGGTCGTTTGCCAGTGATTGCAACGCTGGAAGAACTGGATGAAGCTGCTCTGGTTCAGATTCTGACCGAGCCAAAGAATGCTCTGACCAAGCAGTATTCAAAGTTGTTTGAAATGGAAGATGTCGATGTCGACTTCCGTGAAGACGCTCTGCGTGCAGTGGCTAAGAAAGCTATGGAACGAAAGACGGGTGCCCGTGGTCTAAGGTCTATTCTCGAAGGTGTTTTGCTGGACTCCATGTACGACATACCTTCAGAGAGGAGGGTTTCCAAAGTGGTCATTGACGCTTCCGTGATTGAAGGCAAGTCTGAACCGCTGATGATTTATGAAAACACTGAAACTCAGAAGGCTGCATCTGACGACAGCTGACTATAAGTTCGCGTTTTTATAAAACCGGGAACCCTGTCAAATGGCAGGGTTTCTTTTTCCCGGAAACAAATCCACGACTGATCAGGATAGCAGGATTCTGTCAAAACGCATAATGCTTTACTTTTCAGTGTTAGATTACACAGGCTCAGCTCTGATGGGGATGGCAGAAAATACAAGACATATATTGCTCATTACACACTTTAAAAACCGTTGCATCAAAGAATTTGGCCAGCGCTATTGTGGCACTAAGGTTTATAAATTTTACTTGTCGGGCGGGTAGAGAGTCTTGTTGAAAATAAGATCAGTGACTGTCTTGAGAATTAATGGAAAGAAGGCGTAAAGACAGGAATCTCAATCATGCAAATCTACCACAGTTGGAAGCAATAAACACTATTGTAATTTCCGCAAAAAAGAAGCATCTTAAGCATTAAGCGAACGGTGCTGCACGTTTACAGGATGTAGCCCGTTGTGAGCCGTTCCGGAGCATTATAATACCGGAGTTATGTAAGTAGAAATGCCGTAAGGGGACTGAATCATGGATAAAAACGATACTTTGCATCTGTCAGAGCCCTTTGAGCTGCCATTGCTGCCTCTCAGGGATGTGGTGGTGTATCCGCACATGGTGATACCACTTTTTGTCGGGCGTGAGAAATCCATCCAGGCCCTGGATCTTGCCATGGAGCAAGATAAGAAGGTTCTTTTGGTGGCTCAGAAAAATGCCCAGGTCGATGATCCGGCTGTAGATGATATTTTTCAGGTGGGCACACTTGCCAGCATTCTACAGCTTCTAAAGTTACCCGATGGTACCGTCAAAGTTTTGGTTGAAGGTGAGGGCCGTGTCAGTATCAATCGTCTGAATGAAAATAATGATTATGTTACGGCGGAAGTTCAGGAATTCATTGAGCAGGAAGTCGGTGAGCGCGAGTCAGAAGTTCTGACCCGGTCATTAATGTCCCAGTTTGAACAGTATGTTCAACTGAGCAAGAAAGTGCCTTCTGATGTACTGACGTCCCTGACAGGAATCAATGTGCCCTCCAAGCTGGTTGACACTGTTGCCGCACATATGCCGATGAAGATCGAGGACAAGCAAAAAGTGCTTGAAGTCGAAGATCTGGGAGAGCGGCTGGAATACCTGATCGGTATTATGCAGGGTGAGCTTGATTTTCTGCAGGTTGAGAAGAAGATTCGTGGCCGTGTCAAAAAGCAGATGGAGCGCAGTCAGCGTGAGTATTATCTGAATGAGCAGATGAAAGCTATCCAGAAAGAATTGGGTGATATGGATGAGGCCCCCAATGAGCTGGAAGAGCTGAAGCAGAAGATAGATGATGCGGGTATGCCTGCCGAGGCGAAAGAGAAAGCTGTAGCAGAGCTCAGCAAGCTCAAGATGATGTCGCCAATGTCTGCTGAAGCGACTGTGGTCCGCGGTTATATTGACTGGATGATTGCTGTGCCTTGGAAAAAGCGCAGCAAAGTTCGTCATGACATGAGGCGTGCTCAGGATATTCTTGAAGCAGAACACTATGGTCTGGAAGAGGTCAAGGAGCGTATTCTGGAATACCTGGCAGTACAGAAACGTGTTCGCAAGATAAAAGGACCTGTTCTGTGTCTGGTGGGACCTCCTGGTGTTGGTAAAACCTCTTTGGGTGAGTCGATTGCCAGGGCTACTAATCGCAAGTTTGTTCGTATGGCTCTTGGTGGTGTTCGTGATGAAGCGGAGATTCGTGGGCACAGAAGAACCTATATTGGTTCCATGCCTGGCAAGCTGATACAGAAAATGGCTAAGTCCGAAGTGCGTAACCCGCTTTTCCTGCTGGATGAAATTGACAAGATGGGCTCTGATATGAGGGGCGATCCTTCTTCAGCTTTGTTGGAGGTACTGGATCCCGAGCAGAACAACTCATTCAACGACCACTATCTGGAAGTGGACTATGACCTCTCTGATGTCATGTTTGTTTGTACCTCCAACTCCATGGATATCCCGGCGCCACTGCTGGATCGTATGGAAGTGATCCGGATTCCGGGTTACACCGAAGATGAAAAAGTGAATATTGCCCAGCGTTATCTCGTTACCAAGCAGATCAAGAACAGTGGTCTCAAGGCTGGTGAGCTGGAGTTTGAGGAAGACGCCATTCGCGATGTCATCCGTTACTACACTCGCGAAGCAGGCGTCCGGGGGCTGGAAAGGGAAATTGCCAAAATTTGCCGTAAGGCAGTTAAGGATGAAGCACTTTCTGCTCAAGAGCGTTACGATAAAGTGACCCCTGATTCACTGGAATATTTCCTGGGGGTTCGCAAGTTCAACTTTGGTAAGGCGGAAGATCAGGATCAGGTGGGTCAGGTAACCGGACTGGCCTGGACCCAGGTTGGTGGTGAGCTGCTGACTATTGAGTCTATGGCGGTGCCCGGGAAAGGACAGATTACCAAGACGGGTTCTCTTGGGGATGTTATGCAGGAGTCTATCCAGGCTGCCCTGACTGTCGTTCGTAGCAGAGCTCATTCACTGGGAATTCCCCAGGATTTCCACCAGAAGAATGATCTGCACATTCACGTTCCTGAGGGTGCTACGCCCAAGGATGGTCCAAGTGCCGGTATCGGCATGTGCACAGCTCTGGTTTCTGTACTGACTGATATTCCGGTCAAGGCCGATGTTGCCATGACCGGGGAAATCACTCTGAGAGGGCAGGTGCTGGCCATTGGTGGTTTGAAAGAGAAACTTTTGGCAGCACATCGAGGTGGTATCAAGACGGTCGTTATTCCGGAAGAGAATCGCCGGGATCTGAAAGAGATTCCGGAGAACATCAAGGAAGACCTTACGATCGTACCAGTGAAGTGGATCGATGAGGTGTTGGAGATTGCCTTGCAGTATATGCCAACTGCCGGCAATGAAGAGCAGGTTAAGGACCTTAAAACTGAGACTGCATCTGACAGGAGACGTTTAATCAAGACCCATTGAGCATACTGACCATATTAAAGCAACAGGCTGGTACAAAGGTACTGGCCTTTTTTTTGGAATTAGTGTGGACAGGCAGTATTGACGGTTGTTGTCGCTGTTGACAGTTCCCATAAGGCATTGGTATAAACAGCGTCTGCTGTTAAGTAGGCTCTTTTGGGTTCTGGGAGCCTGAGGTTTATGCGTTTCGGATAGAATCCACAACTCATTTGATACTGTTTCGCTTTCTTGTCCTGTGCAATTCTTTCAGGGTGGAAAGTCAGAGGGTATTTCGAAGTCGTTGTGGCCGTTCTGTAATAAACGGGGAGCTGTTGTTAACTGTTTGATTGGAACATACGATCAGATTAAGCAGAAAACTGCAGAAATTACCGGGTAACCTGCGCTATCGCTTGAGTTTTCAGCTAAAATCACGCAGCATAGCAAGGCGCCCGTCAGGTATGGTATCTGGGGCAGTCAGACTGTCTTCCGTACCAACTAGCTATTTTTGGTTATAGCTACTTTTGGCTATAAAAGCATCGTACAAAGAAGGGGAATAGAGTGAACAAGTCCGAGCTGATTGAAGCAATTGCGGCATCTGCTGACCTTCCCAAGGCTGCCGCTGGTCGTGCCCTGGACGCCATGATTAACTCTGTCACCACTGCACTGAAAGATGGTGAACAGGTCGTCCTGGTTGGTTTTGGTACATTCGCTGTTAAAGAGCGTGCGGCTCGAACTGGCCGTAACCCTCAAACCGGTGAGCCTATTGAGATTGCTGCTTCCAAGATCCCTAGCTTCAAGGCTGGTAAAGCTCTCAAGGATGCGGTTAACAGCTGATAACGCGCCTGGGATGAAGTCCTGAGACTTCAACAAACCACAAAGGAGCTGTGGCAAGAATCTGCAGTTGTTTTCATAAAAGGCTGTTAATTTTTTGCTGCTTTCCGAAAAGGCGCATCTTGAGATGCGCTTTTTTTGTTGGCGAAGACTGAAATTCTCAAGCTCTATTTTTACGGGTCAGGGAATACGGGTCATACCAACAGAACCTGACGCTGCTTCTCAAGAGCTTATAGAGAGGTATGTGATGTCATCGTAACAGGGCTCGAACATCAGGTTCGTGTCTCTATGAATATAAAGCTAAAGCGAGCCCGGAACCTGAGGTTAGTATGCTCCAATCAATGAGGGATAAGGCAAAGAGCTGGGTAACATTTGTTGTTGTCGGCATCATTGCTTTTATGATGGCGATAACCGGCCTGGAAACACTGGCGCCGAATCCTAATAATCCTAACGTTGCTACCGTTAACGGTGAAGATATCACTCGTGCCCAGTTGACACAGTCACTGGAGCAGCAGAGAAGAATGCTTATTCAGCAGATGGGTGATCAGTTTGATCCATCTCTTATTGATGAAAAACAGCTCAGGGAGTCTGTTCTTCAATCTCTGATTGATCGCAGTCTGCTGCTGCAGGAAGCCAAAAATGGCGGTATGGGTTTAGGTCAGAAAGAACTGGATGCCATGATCGTCCGTATGCCTGAATTCCAACAGGACGGTAAATTCGACCAGGATCGCTTCATGATGATGGTCCGCAGTTTGGGTATGTCTCCAGCTCAGTTCCGTGTGCTTTTAAGCGACGAAACAGTTTTGCAGCAAATTCAGGCCGGTGTTGCAGGTTCCGAGTTTGTCACCCAGTCAGAGATTAACAGGCTGACTGCCCTGGAAAGCCAGAAGCGCGCGATAGCCTGGCTGACACTGGATGTTGCAAAAGTTCGTGACAGTATTGAACCGACTGAAGATCAGATTAAATCCTACTACGAAGCCCACCGCGATCAGTACATGACACCAGAGCAGGTTGAGATCAGTTTCGTAGAAATGGGTAGGGCTTCCCTGGTTGATGATCTTGAAGTCGATGAACAGGCTGTCAAAGATGAGTACCAACGTCGACTCCAGGACATCGAAGAGAATGCCGCTGATACACAAACGGTGTCGACTATTTTGATTCAGACCGGAGATCAGCGCTCACTGGAAGAGGCTCGTAAAATTGCTGCAGAAGTAGAATCCAGGCTGAAAGCGGGTGAAGCTTTTGCCAAGCTGGCAGAAGAGTACTCGGACGATCCCGTAACCTCTGCTAAAGGCGGTGATATGGGGCAGGTTCAACCAGGCATCTTTGGTGATACTTTTGATGAAACGGTAGCCTCTCTTGAGCCAGGACAGGTTTCCAAGCCTGTTGAAACTGACTTTGGAGTACAGATCATCAAATTAACTTCCCGCGAGAAGCCCGTCATTCCGAGCTTCGATGAGCTGAAAAATGAAATTGCTATCGGGCTTAAGACTCAGGAAGCAGAAACCATTTATTTGGACAAAACCCGTAAGCTGGCAGATATCAGCTTCGAAGCATCCGATCTGGCCCAACCTGCAGAGCAGCTGGGCCTGACCATCCAGACGGCGGGTCCTTTTACTCGTCAGGGTGGTAGCACCGATGTAACTTCAAACGCAAAAGTTATTGCAGCTGCCTTCAGTGATGATGTGCTTGAATTGGGTGCCAACAGTGAACTGATTGAGCTGTCTCCAGAAAAGGCCATGGTTCTGAGAGTTAAAAAGCACCTTAAACCAGAATTGCGTCCAATGGCCGAAGTGCAGGACAGCATTGTACAGGCTCTCAAGATTGAAGAAGCTCGAGAGCAGTTGGTCAACAGGGCAGAAGCTCTGCAGGCAAAGCTGGTAGCCGGCGACACGGTTAAGCAGGTAGCTGAATCTGAAGGTCTGAACTGGACTGAGGTCAAGACGATTGCCAGAAGAGAGCAGGGTGTTCCTCAACCCCTTCTGACTGAATCTTTCAAAATGCCTCATCCTGTAGACGGGAAGTCGAGCTATGCTTCAGTCGAATTGTCCAATGGTGATATAGCAGTTGTTGCCCTTAGTAAGGTAATTGAAGGTAAGCCAATCGAAGCGGATACCGCCAGTAATCGAATGATGGCGAGCTATATTGCTAACGGTAATGGACGTAACCTCTTTACCGAATACCTCAAGAGCCTGAAGGAAACCGCAAAGGTCAAGATCACTAAAGAAGAAGAGTGATCTAAGGATTAATACAGTCCTAATGGCAGTCATAAACCCCGGTTTTATCGGGGTTTGTTTTTTGTGCGCCGAATATGGCGTGAAGCTCCAACTGGCGCTGTTCCGGTGCGTACTGCGGCAGCTCCCTTGGTTGACTCGACTGGGCGCTGAAGATCAGAGACCTCTGGCTAGGAGCCTGACCGAGAATAGACTGCCCTACGCGGCAACTGCTCCTGCGTTGCTCTAGCTCCTGCATCCATGCAGTCGTGCGGCGGCAGCAAATTGGTCTGAAAATCCGCTTTTGTTCGTCAAATAGCTCGCTATTCTCCTTACAAAACCGAATTTTCATCCTCAATTTTCTGCCGTCCTCGCTACGGGCGCTATTCTCGGTCAGGCTCCTAGTGTAGTGCGACCTAATTAACACTACATAAAAACTCCTACCAGTCTATTATGGATGTCATTCCAACCACTGCCTGTTTTTACTATGCGAGTTGCCACAGAGATAACACTTGATACTTCTGAAGAAATACGACTCAGAAAGATTACTTCGTCAAATACTTGCCCTGTTCGCTCGGCCCGCCGTGCCCAGATTGTTCTTCTCGCTGCAGAAGGAAAAAGCAATCTTGAGATTGCGCAAATACTGAAGATCGGTCGTCATCAGGTCAGCCGCTGGCGTGACCGATATGCTCAGGAAGGCTTCTCCGGAATTGAACAGGATCGAGCTCGCAGTGGCCGTAAAAAGCAGATTGATGCTGCTGAGATTGTGAGTCTGACCACAAACACCCTTCCGGAAAATGCTACTCACTGGAGCACCCGAACTATGGCTGCTGTTAGCGGTATCAGTGAAAGAAGTGTTCGCAGGATATGGCATGCATATGGCCTCAAGCCTCACCTGGAAAAGACATTCAAGGTGTCCCGAGACCCGAAATTTGTGGAGAAGCTTGAAGATATTGTCGGACTCTATCTGTCTCCTCCTGAACATGCGTTGGTGCTGTGCTGTGATGAAAAAAGTCAGGTTCAGGCACTCGATCGAACACAGCCTGGCTTACCGTTGAAGAAAGGGCGTGCCGCAACAATGACTCATGATTATAAACGACATGGTACAACCACTCTCTTTGCAGCACTGAATGTACTTGATGGTGCTATCATCGGTCAGTGCCAGCAGCGTCATACCCATGTGGAATGGTTGAAGTTTCTTAAACAGATAAATAGGGAAACGGCAAAAGACAACCGCCTTTCACCACCCCTATCAGGAATACATGGACTCGTAAAAAATGCCCAAAATTTGAATGATCGTCCACTGCCTTTCCTTCAAGCCAATCACATGCTCCTCCTGATTATTGACCGTTAATACACTAAGCCCCTGGAAACAGAAAAATACCCATCTTGCTGTTGGGTTCTGGCAGGGCTTTTTTTTCTGGTCTGGAAATACACGACTTTGCTTTTTCAGTTCCTGCCTGATTCTGTGCTGGATAGCAGCATAGACCATCAGGCATAGAGTCATCACCATTAACAGGGCTTCAATACGTTCCGCTTTCTTCAGATAGAGCGAAGATACCAGAAAGTCCGGGCTCTTCAGGAACCGAAAGCCGCCTTCAACTTTTTGTTGCGACTTATAAGTAGACAGCAGCTCAGAGGCATTCAAACTATTTTTATCCAGTTCATTGGTGCTTAGGATAAAACAACCCAGTGAGGCTTCTGCATGCTCCCTTTTCTCGCAGGAAACAAAGCATTCAGCCTGCACAAAGTACTCGAAGTGATCAGGCTTGCTATCCGGCGATGGTCTTCCTTTGCCCGAATAGCAGGGTTTACGGATAACCTCTGGCTCTGTTTCGCTTTGGCAAAGTTTCGATTGTTTCTGCCACAAGGCAAAAGCCTTCAATGCATCGTCCCGGCACAAAAAGGCCTTTTTGCTCAGCTTCTCCAGATCACGGGCCTCTTTCAGTGACTGCTTTTGCATCTTTCGGGTCAATGTTTTCCGTTCACTAAGCCCGCGCTTTTTGTTGAGAAACAGGAACCATCGTTGCTGAACCCCTCCGTAGCAGGAAGGCACTTCAGCTGAGTAGTAATCTTCATAGCCTTCAACAGGCACCAGCGACATGGTTGGCGCTTTGCAGACCAGCTCCTTTGCCTCCTTGATGTTCAGGGGCACCCGGGAGATAAACAGCTGCTTTTGCTCATCAAGCAACTGAAGGGTTTCTGCAACATACATGGCAGCATCAGCAACCAGATAGCGGCTATTCAAAGCGGCCTTAAAACATGACAGATGATTTTTGATAATTTCCTGAAAACAGGTTTTGTCGTTTACATTACCGCTGGCAGGGGCCATAAACACAGGGATGCCCGCCTGATTTTCAGTCATTAACTGCAAGACTACCTGATTCAGGTCAGGCCGGTGGTCACGGCTGTAACCTTGGCAGATATGAATACAATTTAAGTCGTCTGGATTGTCATGACTGTTATAGACTCCATCCACATGAAAGCTGGTGCCATCCAGATTTAATGCCTTGCAAGGAAGTTTCAGATGATTGACGACCTTGACGGCCAGATTGAGATACAAGTCGCTAACACCAGCGTCGTACAAACTGTCGAGAGCCCGACCAAGTACCTTGTCGTTCAAGTGTTCAGCCTGTATACCTTCCCCGATAAGGCGGTCAATCGGCTTATCCTCAAAAAACTCAGGGAGCATGTACAGAGTTTGCCCCGTAAAGCCCAAGCCATTGATGATCATTGCAACTACAGCTTGTCCAATAGTGACATTACGAACATCGGAGTCATTTGTGATACGGGCATCAATGTATTCGGCTATCTTTAACTCCCGACACATAGCGGCAACCAAGCCAAGGTGGTTGAGGTTCTTAGACTGGTATTGAGCTTGAGGCATGTTGGTGTACCTGAATGTCTGTTTATTTCTTTGACAACAGATTTTAGGCAAATATCAATCGGTGTGGTGAAAGGCAGAGACAAAGAGCTGCACCTGATTTGCGACAACTATGCGACTCACAAACACCCGAAGGTGCGAGAATGGCTGGAAAAACATCCTCGTTTTCATATGCACTTTACGCCAACGTCAGCATCATGGTTAAACATGGTTGAGAGATTTTTTCGGGATCTCACGAGTCAGCGGTTACGCCGTGGTGTGTTTGTCAGTGTGCCAGAGCTAGTCAGTGCGATTGATGAATATATTGAAAAGCATAATCAAAATCCAAAGCCGTTTATCTGGACTGCTAAGGCAAATGATATCTTAGAAAAAGTCGTTCGGGCTAATCGCCGGTTAAGTTGCAAAAAGAACGACGCACTACACTAGCAGCCTGTCGGACTTAAGACTGTCCTACACGGCAACTGCTCCTGCGTTGCTCTAGCTCCTGCATCCATGCAGTCGTGCGGTTGCAATAAATTGGTCTAAAAATCCCTGTTTCTTCGTCAAATAGCTCGCTATTCTCCTCAGAAACAGAGATTTTTATCCTCAATTTCTTGCAATCCTCGCTACGGACGCTTAAGTCCGACAGGCTGCTAGCCGATTTATGTTGATTTTGACTATAGGTCAGAGTATCTCTGGTAACTTTCAAAATGAGCTTTAGCTTTCAGATATTCCAGACCTCCCGGGAAGCCTTTGTTTTTGTCTGGAGGTAATAAGTACCTAACCAGTTGGTTTCGCATATTCTGGACGGCGGCTTTTTCCATCCTTCTGCGTTCCAACTCTGGTTGCGTAGCTATGGCTACGCGCCCGTCGTTGCGTCTTGAAGGATGAAAAAATCCTCTCGCCAGAATATGCGAAACCAACTGGCCAGGTACTTAGTAAAAGCTCTTGTAAAACTTCATTGTTTTTTCTTTTCCATTTTATTTCATACCTTGGCAATATCGGATATAAGTGATAAGAAGTCTCTCGACTCCTTTGTAAATCCGAACCAACGGCCTGTATTCCAGTACAAATCATCATCTAAACACGTGTGTATAAAATGTCCTTCATGTTTTATTCGATTGAATATAGGAATAGAACCAAACATGCCGCTAAAGTAAAGATTTTCAGGCAAATCAAAACTAAAAAACAGGCAATCTCCTCCGTATGCAGAATTTATTTCTGAGACAAAACCAACATCCATATAGCTGTCTTCAAAAAAATCGGTAGATAATTCTTCCGGCAATTGCTTGATGTTGACTGTCAACTGCAGCCAAACCAGTGTAGCCCCTTTAGAGGTTTTCATTTTGGCGCTTTCTGCTTTACGAAGAGAGTTTATGCGTTGCAGCTCTTACTGACAATGCTGAGAATTGAACTTGTCTTTGACATCTTCCTCTTTGTTTTTGTTATCAAGTTAGCAATCATGCGCTCCAGCTTCTTTTGCTTATTCGCCAGTCTGCTGGTAATTTTTGTTATGCATTCTTTATATGTAGTTTGATTATCTGCTAAATTGTAGAAAATTTTTTTACAAAACAAGCTCTAAGTATTCATATGATTGATAACTCAAGGAATTGCTCGCTATGAGAACTGTGTTTTTTTTATTTGCTCTTTTTTTTATAAGCCATGTCTTAGCCCAGGAAAATACTGTTTTGATTTATTCAGATGCTGCTTACGAAAATATACTTAAATATGAGCTGGAGACTTTCAAAAAAGATCTTGAAGAAGAAGGTTGGAATACTAAGTTTCTTTTTAAAGGTGAGGAATATCACTCATATCATGAATTTCAAAAAGAATTAAAGTTGCAATATTCTATACACGGAATGAAAGGGGTTGTCTTAGTTGGCAGCTTCCCATATGAAGATGATCATTTAATTGCTTGTAGTAAATGTACTTTTTTTAATTCATTTGTTTTTTCGATAAAACCAGATTTTTGGGTAAGTCGTATTGATCCAAGCTTGGTAGTCTATATAGATAATCTGTCATTGCTTGAAGACTACTTTAGGAGAAATCATGAGTATCGACGAAGCAACTATAATTATCAGAATTTAATTTCATCACCTTCATATGCCTATTTAGATAAATATTCTTACTTCATACAGGCTTTAAAGTCCTTGGGAGGTTATATGCCCAAACTTGTTTACAATTCACATGATTTCTGGGAAGCTCTGAATGAGTCTGATGCAGCAATAACTGAAATAAGTGTTCATGGTACCAGTTCTACTCTATCCATAAATAATCAGCATATTGACTCTATAGACATTTTATACAGGTCTCAATTGAAAAGCAGTTTTCTTGATCTTTATTCTTGCGAGGGTGGTAAACCTGTCAATGGTAATCCTGCATCTGCATTCCTTTTTGCTCAAAATAGTAAAGTGCTTGCTGTTTCAGCAAGATCAGCTTTTTCAAGCTCTCTCAGTCAGGTATATGCACATTATTTAAATTCAATAAGTGGGGGTGTAGGTGATATTTTCTTAGAAAATTATTCTTGGGCAAACCATGCTATGCCACACTATAACGGTCGAATTTTATTAGGTGACGGAACATTAAAGCTGGAGAAATAATTTTGGTCAGTCGCTGGTTGATTCTGAAGCCAATTTAAGCGGCAACTATAAAAATTATGGATCAGGATGTCATCAAGAAGCTCGTCCAGATCTTTGGGCAGTCGAGCGAGTGCCTCCCTTAATTGATTCGACTGGTGGTAGTCTCAAGTCCGACAGGCTGCCAGGTGGCTTTGTTAAGAAAATGGTACAAAAATTATTCTAGCCATATGATCACTCATCATGAAGTATAAAAAGCAGCCTTCGAATTGCTCTTTAGATATATTAATTGAATAACGCTTGATATTGTCCAACAGGCAATGTGTAGTGCTTTCGTTATGTTCAATTAAATCAATTTCTGATGCATGATTTAGGAATGTTCTGTTTGATAGCATTAAATCTACATCATGCCTGTTTAGCCCTCGTGGCTTGTTTTTTTTAGAGCTGTTTTCTGCTGTTAGTACTACAAGATAATTTTTTATTTGATCTGATTTGGTTTGTCTGGAAAGTTGATCGAATGTTGAATAAATTGTAGATGATGCTCCTGAATAATTAATAATCTTGGCAATGTCTTCCTGTTTGTTAATGTAAGTGTCTTGCTGCTCTACATCATCAATCAAGATAGACAAATCATCCTCATTCATCCGAATAGCTTCATTGATTGGAACCACTAATGATGAATTGACGCTGAATTCTGGTGGTACGTCTAATTCAGCATTTGCTCCTGGTGGCGGGAACCTTAGATTCTTAGCTGCTCGTAATACAAAGGATAATCCTCTACCACAGCCATAGAGGATAGTTACAGGAATGGCCGCAATTGAAATACCTGTGACTGCTGTTGCTGCACCAATGGTAAGAAAAGTGCCGCCTATTAAAATACTAACACCTGCCATTGTTGGAATTGATCTGATTGTTGCTCTCCAGCCATGGTATGTTTTTTCAACGCCATTACTTACGATGGTAAGTTTTGCCCCTGTTTCAGAAGTTGAATATTTATATTCAGAAGTTGAATATCTATAGTTGAATTCAAATGAATAAGAATGCTCGGAAGAGGCTAAAGCCAAGAGAAACGATATTATATAAAACAGCTTTATCGTAGAGTGAGTGGTTGTTTTCATAGACTCAACCTATGCATTAGAGCTTTCATTTAAGGTAGAGTCGTTTTTGTCTTTTGTCACGTAACGAGTCTGTAGAAAAAACATCTCAAAGGCTGCTATCTCCAAGAGACTCACTTTAATATTCATTTAATCCTGTTTCAAATATTCAGTTACTGACTTTTTTCTGACTTCTCAGGGTAAGTTCGTTCGGTCGGTCTGATTTCCTGCCTGTGACCAAGCGGTGGTTCCGACGTCACCAGTCGTTTGCCGTAAAAAAACAACCGAGAGGCACCCGGTTACTACTGATGAAGGCTTCTTTATAAGTCCGCTATAGGCTGGCTGTAGCCTGTGAAGTCAGAAACCTCCCTTGACAAGTCGGGGAGTGTCACAGCAGGTATTGTAAATACCTGGATTCCCATTAATAAATGCTTATTATTCCGGCGGTAAATGAGGGCAGGGGATCTGAAGCAGTTGCGCATTTTCATCAACATACCATTCTATTTGTCCGTTTCTGGTGTTTAGCTTCACTGTAACTTCTGGTTCTGTTGCTTTAACGACACCCCATTTCAGATCTTCCATGGAAACAATGGATCTGCCGGAAATTTGGTAAGTTTCCAGTCCCATGATCCCGGCACCTTTTGCTCCCAGTGAATAGGGTGGTTTGCTGGCGATCATTGTGTAATCAACGGCAAGGTTACCGTCTGCCAGTTGTGTGACGGTTATCTGATGGTTATCGTCAGCGTCCCTGCCCATAGGATTCAGCAGAAAGGGGGTCACCTTAAACAGGCGATAAGTCTCAAGTTTGGTCTGGTAAGCAGCAAAAGTCTGGGTCAAAAGTTTTGACAAAGTCCTGGCCGCACGTTTGTCGCCAAGAAAGCGCATAAGTTGAGTGACTTCCAGCGTATTTCCGATATGTGAATAAGTTTGATTCTTTCTTTTCTTTTTGCTGCCAGTGGCTACCTTGAACTGATAGTCTGTTCGCGGGCGGTCCTTTTCAAATTGGGACAGCATTTCGTCGGAATCGTTAATACTGCTCAGAATGGCTTGCCACTCTTTTGTCATGCTTTCTTTTATGCCCAGAAATTCCGGGGAAACAGGCATGTCATGGTTAAGACCGTACTTCAACGCCACGGGTAATCTTTTCGTTATTTCGCCTGTGATGTAGCTCAGCCATTTTTTTGAAGGCTCCCTGATCATTTGACGGGTGTCAACAGAAACACTCGGTAATGAACAGGCATCGTGTATTTCCTCAACGAGAGCAAAAAGGTGTGATAGACCTTTGTCGTAAGAAAAATCTTCAGTTCCTGAGGCCACTTGAACCAGCAATGTGGGAATGTCTGCAACGTAGAAGTTTCTTAAATTTTTATCAGAATTATTGAATCGTTCAACCCTCTGTACAATAAAACCCATATCCTGATGAAATGTTTGTTGCCAGGGAGTGTTCTGAATTCCATGGATAGGTTGATCATTCGTCAGGTGCCGGGCGACAAGTGTAAAAAGCTGGCTCTGCATGCTCATTTGTTCGGGGGCCTGAATCAGCAGTCCCATGATGTAATGATTAAGTCTCTCTTGAGTCAACTGCTGTTGTTGAATATCAGACAACATTCCTGCCAGCAGCTTGTGTGTGCTTTCATCCAGAGAGGCTGAACTCCACGACACAAGGCACTCTATCAAGTCCGGCTGAATGGGATTGGAAGTTTCTACGGCTTGCAGTTGCTGCTCCAGGGTCTTTCCGGCCTGAAATGCGTTTACAAAACGCTGTATGGACTGCTCCAGTCCATCAAAGTATTGAATTCCGGGTAGGAGAGTCAGGTTAATCAGATGGTTTTCATCCAAGGGTTCACAAAGCTGACTCTTCAAAGGCTCATCGACCTGTTGCGACAGGGACTGACAGAAGTGTTCCAGCTTTTGCAATGTCATAAGGCCTGTTTGTTCAGATACCAGCGCCTGAACCGGTCGGGATCTGCGGGTTCGTTCCATTAGTTCAATATGGTCGAGCGTGATATCGACCGAAACCAGGCTGTAACTGTTGTCTTCATCCCGGCGGATAAAGCCCATCTGGCGGAGTTCATCGTTGGCAAAAAGTGGCGCTTCTTCTGTTCTGGCAGGATAAACACAGTGAAACACAAACCCCTGATCAAGTTTGCCACCGTCGTTTAACCAGATTCGACCAAACTCAACCGGGTCTGTACAGGCGAGATAGCGATCGAGCAGGAACAGCTTTCTGTTATTCAGTTTTGATGCGAAGAATCTTGAAGGCTTCAGTGAGTTAACCTGACCAGAAGCCATTCCAAGCCTGGTTAATACAAAGGCTACTTTGCTGCGCAGCTGATTTTTGTCTGCATAAAAGTCCGAATAGTGCCGTTCCAGAGACGCTACAAATTGATTCAGTTCATGCTGCCTGAGTCTTTTTTGGCGCAACTGCAGTAGTTCCTCTCCCTCACCTCTGGCAGTCACCTGCCAGTGTGCCAGGGTTTTTGCAGAAAAGGGCTGAGCTGTCGGGAGCGTATTTTGTGTGGGCAGACTCCTGACCTTATGACCCAGCCAGAGACCGGAGAGACGGCCAAGTCCACTGTGCAGGGAGCGATAGACTGAGCTGACAAAACTGGGTATCCGCATACCGGCTTAATCTTCCATGAAGGGGCTGATGGGAGTCTGTGTAAACCTTAACCTACCATAAAAAAGTTAAAGAAAAATGAGTTGTTAAGCCAGTTTCGTGTGCGCCAAACCGCTGCTAATTATTAAGGGACACTCCCTGTCCGGTCAGAATTGGTAAACCGATTGAGAATTAGTTTTCCAGCTCGAGCATCCAGTCACCGGGTATCCAAAAGTCGTCCAGGTCCAATGATAATACCGGGCGATCACCCTGATCAGACAAGGCCCTGGCATCTTTAAAGGCTTCAAGGCAGTCATCTTCGAGAATTGGGCCGATCAGCTCAGGCCGGTATTTATTGTCTTTTCCTGCCCGGTCGAGAATTTCGACGGCTTCGAATCCGAAAGAGCAATCCCAGAGTTCTTTGAGGCTGACTCTTGAAGCACCGTAGGCGATTCTGGCAATGTTAATATCGTGCATATTGCACCAGAGAATTGTCGACATGGCTGCGCAGTCCGGCTCGGTATTGGTCAGCAGAATCAGCTCCTGATCCCGGCGGACATGATAGTTCTGTGCCAATGCATGAAGGGCCAGACCTTCAGCGCTGAACAGGGGGCTGATATGCCGGGCATAAGCGGCAGTCACCAGAATCTGGCCGCAGGGGTCCAGGATGCAGCAGGAAAAAGGTGCTACGGGGTTGGCATTGATGCCGAGCTCGATCAGCTCTCCCATCATTTCTTCATACTCTTGCATAACTGTCCTCCGGACGGATTGAAATCATCAAGAGAGACACAGGCTATTGTCATGTCCCAATTGTTAAGCGGAAAAGAGCCTGAATAAAGCGGAAAAAACTGCCAAATTTATAGTTCTATTTGTCATCTCCATCAAGGTATTGCGCCCATTTCTTCGAAAAGTGCAATGTACACAAAGCGCAGTATATTTTGGGTACAATTTTCTTATGTCGCAGCAGTGCGATTCTGTACACACTGTTGGAAACTGCCATTGCCAGAGTGCTCTTTACAGTAGCCGGTGCTGACATGATGTTACTGCAAGGCTTTATCAAAAAGTCGGATAAAACCCCGGCAAAGATCTTAAGCTGGCAAAAACACGCCGTAATGATGTATTACGGAAACAGAAAGGAGGTAAGTGATGAGTAATCCCTATATTGGCAGCAGTTTCGACGACTTCCTGGAAGAAGAGGGCTTGCTGCCCGAATGCCAGGCAGAGGCCATAAAGCGAGTCTTGGCCTGGCAAATCAGCGAGTACCTGGAAAAAGAAAAGGTTAACAAATCAACCTTTGCCCGCCGCCTGGGTACCAGCCGTTCACAACTGGATCGTCTTCTTGATCCCAATAGCACCAGCCTGAATCTGAAAACACTGGCGAATGCTGCTCAGGTGATGGGGAGAAAGCTGGAGTTGAGAATTGTTTGATTTGTCCGGCTTCGGTTTCCATCGACTACGGGGGTCGTTAAGGTGGGTGTGTCGCTTGCTACTCGGTCGGCACAAATCACAAAATGCTGTATGGCTGGGAGGTCAGTCGAACCCATTTCTTGTCAGTCAGCAAGGCTTCCCGCTGTTTGCGCTTAGGCGTTGTCCAAAATCGTGTTTTAAGATTTTCCTGTTCGCTGATGAGGTTGCCATTCCAGGTATCCCTGGTTTGCCTTTGACTTGATAGCATTCAGGCTGAATGAGATTGCGAGGATAACTATCATTTACAAACACGCAATCGTTTCGCTCTGCACCTGCGCGGCCCGTCCTTACCGCCTTATATCCCTGCCCATTTGAGGTGTCGAAAAACTCTGGTTCCGATGCTTTCAGGCCCGTTGGGTCAAAGCATTTTTGCTAATGCACTACATTCTATAAAATGCCTAAGGTATAGAGGAGCAATCCATGTCAGTAAATGTGATGACAGGACTATCGTGGCGATTCGAAAAAAATTATTTCCTGTCTGGATGTATTCTTACTTTAACGGCACTGATACTGCCTTTGTCAGGTCTGAGTCTGGAGATCTTATCTGATGAGGTGGTTGAACCTGCAAGCTGTCTCAATCAGGAGCCGGACTTTCTCAGTCGGCTGAAGCATAATCAAAGATATTATCTGTTCTGTCATGTTCCTGCCTCGGACTGGAAGGTTTTTCGTGATGACATCATTGATGATGAATCTTTAAAGGTGGAAGCGGAACAGCTGGTTGAGAAAATCAGTAATAATGACTTTATATTGCCAGCCTCTGCCATTGAAAATTCTGAAGTCAAAAATGATGACGCAGTGCTGGAAAAAATGTTCGACCTTCTGGTCTACATTCATATTCACCTTGCCGATCAACTCACTACTGACAACCTTTTGAATGCTTGGATAACCGAGTTGCTTCCAGCTGCTCAGTTTGGTTCTGCATCAATAAGCAAGCTTGATTCTGTTAGTGATGGCTCTTTTCAGGGTGTCCAGGTTAACCTTGATGAGCGCTATCGGAAAGCTTTCCCCAAATCAGCAACGCGTGTTGACCGTTGCCCTCATGGGGGTTCTGAAAAAGCGGCAGCGGTTTTAACCTGGGTTCGAATTTTGGGCATAAATTTAGAGCCGTTTATCTATGATCGAGAAAAAAACCTGGTGCAGATACCCATCATGGCAAAAGTCTGGGCTGATATTGCCGCACATAATCGATTACATTTCTATCATGAGACCTTCGGACAATCACCGGAAAAACCTGTTCTTTTTCTCGGCGCGCCTGATATAAAAGCGCTCTATAAGCTTCGCAAAAATGGCCTGCACCCGTTGGCACTTTATCACCCAAAACTCAGCGAGCCGTCTCTGACAGCTGACGACTGTTATGCGGGCCCGGCTATGTCTGCCTGGCACGATATGAGCTACATCATACTGTTATCGACACTGTCCAATGACATTAAGCAGCACAGCTATGATCTCTACAATTCATTGACGCAACTGGGACAGGAATTACAAACGGGTACTCCATCATCTCCCGGGAATGCTTTTTTCCTGGCGCACTATTTAGAAGCCATGGATCGGTTATCCAGGACAACGGACTGGAATAAAGACCTGGCATTCTTATTGAGGGGACTGTTCAAATATAAGCCTTTTTTTGAGGGGGAGTCTGTTAACATCAGTGACTCCACTTATTTCGATATTCTTGAAATTGGGCATCACAACCATGCTATTGGTGATGAGCCCATTGATTTAATGAAGCTGTTATCGCTAATGATGCATGCCAAGACTGAGCTTCAAGAAGCCTACTGGGGCTTGGCCGGTCATTATTATGTCTTCACACACATGGACAAATGGTTAGCGCCTGGAAACAGCAAGGAGCTTGGACTGGTTCCGAAAACTCTGGTGGAGGTCTGGAGAGCAGTGCGTCAGTAAATTTGAGAGAGAGCTGGTGGGATATCCTGTTTTATAGCCGGGTTCAGAAGGGTACTATACCTCTCGAGGGAAGCTTAACCAAGAATGACAAGCCCGCAGTATAAGGTGAAAAACGAATGATACCGGTTATTCTTTCAGGAGGCAGTGGAACACGCCTGTGGCCTTTAAGCCGGAAAGACCATCCAAAACAGTTTCTGCGGTTACTCTCGGATCACTCCCTGATTCAGGAAACCCTGCTTCGTCTGAGGGGAGTGACAGAACAGAAGCCTGTTGTCATCTGTCATGAATCCCATCGTTTCAAGGTGCTTGAGCACAGCCGCCAGATCGATCAGCCGCTGGAATCGATTTTTCTTGAGCCGGTGGCCAGAAATACCGCACCGGCACTGGCGTTGGTCGCCTTGCAGAGAGTGGCGCTTGGCAAGAATGAGCCTCTGCTGGTGCTGCCTGCGGATCACAGAATACTTGATATCGAGTCATTTCAGCAGGCGCTGAAAGTGGCTGAACAACATGCCCTGACCGGTGCGCTTGTCTCTCTGGGTGTTGAGGCGAAGGAGCCCAGCACCGGTTATGGTTACATCAGGCGGGGAGGGCAGCAGGGCAATGCCTACCGGATACAAAGTTTTCGTGAAAAGCCTGATCCGGAGACAGCCAGAAAGTATGTGGAGTCGGGTGATTATTACTGGAACAGCGGTATTTTCATGTTTCGACCCGAGGCTTATCTGGATGAATTGCAGCGTAATGAGCCCGGCATTGTCGTAGCCTGTCATGAAGCCCTGAATAGCCTGCACGCTGATCTGCAATTCCTCCGAATAAATGAAAAGGCTTATGCCAGAAGCCCTTCCAATTCTATTGACTATGCCGTTATGGAACATACTCGAAAAGGTGTGGTGGTTCCTGTAGCCTGTGAATGGTCAGACATTGGCAGCTGGACTGCACTTCAGGCTTGCTCTGAACCGGATGAGTTCGGGAATGTTATTAAGGGCAAGGCAATCGTTGAGCAATGCAGTAACAGCTATATCCGTTCCGGTCATAGAACCATAGCGGCAGTCGGGGTCGATAATCTGGTGATAATAGACAGCCACGATGCGGTCATGGTGACTTCTGTGGATCATGTCCAGAATGTGGGCAAGCTGGCAAATCAATTTCAGAGTGGCACCAGTGTTTCACTGTTGCAGGAGGAAGAAGTTTTTCGTCCCTGGGGACATTACAAGAACCTGTCGCTGGGAGAAGGCTACTGTGTCAGAAAACTCAGTATTTTTCCGGGGGCGTCATTATCCGAGCACAGTCATAAGTTAAGATCCGAGAGTTGGGTTGTTCTCAAAGGAGAGGCCCGGATTCTTCTGGATGGGGAGGTTCATGATCTGGGGCCAGGGGAGTCGATTAATATAAAAAGTCAGCTCAGGCACAGACTGGAAAATATTGGTGAGGATACATTGGAAGTGGTTGAAACCCAGACAGGGCAGACTGTCTCGGAAGAGGATATTGATCGGGCTTAGTCAGAGTTGGCCGAAGAAGCATGTTTTAAAAGAGGGGCATCCTCGCCCCCTGGGTTTCACAAAGGCAGCGCCGTAGTGGATTTGACCGAGGCCAGGGCCAGGGCCGTCTTGACATGACTGACACCGGGCAAGGTCAGAAGCTCTTTCATTATAAATTCATTCAGAGCCTGACTATTGGGTGCCATGACTTTTAACAGATAGTCGCCATCGCCGGTTATCGAGTGGCACTCCAGTATCTGATCCATATGAAGGATGGAGGTCTGGAAACTTTCGGCAGAGTGCTTGCCATGGGTTTCCAGTGTCACAGTGACAAAGGCCGAGACATCCAGACCCAGGGCTTCGGGGTTTAGTTGTGCCACCTGCTTCCTGATGTAGCCCAGCTTCTTTAGACGGCTAATGCGTCTGGAGCATTGGGAGCTGGACAGATTCACCTTGTTAGCCAAGTCTGCCAGAGAGACTCCATCTTCCTTCTGCAGACTATCCAGAAGACTTACGTCGTACTTATCCAGAGATTCAGTCATCATGAACAAGGCCCTGATATGCAATCATATTGCATGATGTTGTTTTATTGCTTTTATGTCGCAACCATTTTGCATGACCACCCTTTTATACTGTATTTACTAAGGAAATGCAGCTCTTTCAATGGCCACTGCCACTTGGTTATGGCTGCTGAGTTCTTCTCCCTGAACACCTTTCAGGTTATTGGCAGTCTTGAGCTGAACTAACAAGAAGCTAATAAACGTCTGATTTGCCAAGGTTGGCCGATAGATAGAATAGCGGACTTTAAAGGGATAGTTAGCCCGAATTCATCCATAAAATGAGGGTAATTTATGAAAGGTATTGGCCATTCTGCAAAGGTTTCTGATATCAATCCCATGGGGACAGACGGCTTTGAGTTCGTAGAGTTTGCCTCTGCAGATCCTGCTGCGCTTCATGAGTTTTTCGCAAGCCTCGGTTTTCATGCATCTGGTCATCATAAAACCAGAGATGTTGCTCTTTACAAACAAGGCGATATCCATTTTCTGGTAAACGGCGATGCCGGTAGTTTTGGTCGTCGTTTCTATGAAAAGCATGGCCCCTGTGCCTGTTCTTTTGGTATCCGTGTAGCAGACGCTGAGTATGCATTGGAGCGAGCCTTGAGTCTGGGCGCAGAGCAGGGCAAATCTGAATATTCGGTCGATGGTCGTGAAATTCCCTGCATTATCGGTGTTGGCGGCGCATTGCTCTATCTGGTTGAGCGTTATGGACCGGCAGGCACCGTTTATGACAGCGATTTTGAGTTCGTTCAGGATCAGGCAAAAAAACCTGAAGTCGGTCTGGAAATACTGGATCATCTGACCCATAACGTGGCCCGTGGCAACATGGATAAGTGGGCTGACTTTTATGAAAGGCTTTTTAATTTCCGCGAGATTCGCTACTTTGATATTGAGGGCAAGTTGACGGGGCTCAAGTCCCGGGCCATGACCAGCCCCTGTGGCAAGGTTAGAATTCCCATCAATGAATCTTCCGATGACAAAAGCCAGATTGAAGAATATCTCGAGCAATACAAGGGGGAAGGTATTCAACATATTGCCCTGACAGCCGGAAATATTTATGAAACGGTAGACAGAATGAGAGGCCTGGGGGTTAGCTTCATGACGCCTCCTCCTGACACTTACTACGAAATGCTGAATGAGCGTCTGCCGTGGCATGGGGAAGAGGTTGAAGACCTGAAAAACAGGGCCATTCTGATGGATGGTGCTCCGACTTCAGACGGTGGTTTGCTGCTACAAATCTTTACCGAAACCGCCATCGGACCGATCTTTTTTGAGATTATTCAGCGCAAGGGCGACGAAGGCTTTGGAGAGGGTAACTTCAAGGCTCTGTTCGAAAGCATGGAGAGGGATCAGATTCGTCGAGGTGTTTTGCAGGAAAAATGATGTTTCTTGCATCTCTCAGATCAGGCTGTCTCTGTTTTTGGACAGCCTCCAATCTGTGAAAATGGCTATGGAGGTTGCTTTTTCACAGTAAAAGGAATTTCACATTGAAGAAGCCTACACACTATGTAGCCCGAAAACCTGATGAAGAGGGTTTTATCAAGTATCCGGCCGAAGAGCATGAAACTTGGCGAATACTCTATGAACGTCAGATCAGGGCGGTCGAAAGCAGAGCCTGCCCCGAGTATATCAGGGGGCTGGGGATTCTTGGTCTTTCTGCTGATCAAATCCCTCAGCTCAATGACATCAATGAAAAGCTGCTTGAATGCACCGGCTGGTCGGTGGCCAGGGTGCCAGCGCTTATCTCCTTTGACCGCTTTTTTGAGTTATTGGCCAATCGTCGTTTTCCAGTGGCTACTTTTATCCGCACCCGTGAAGAGCTGGATTATCTTGAGGAACCGGATATCTTTCATGAAATATTTGGACACTGTCCTTTATTGACGAACCCCGATTTTGCTCAGTTTACTGAAACCTATGGTCAATTGGGACTCAAAGCGAGCAAAGAAGAAAGAGTTTATCTGGCAAGGCTGTACTGGATGACTGTGGAGTTTGGCCTGGTGATGACAGATGAAGGGTTGAGAATATATGGAGGAGGTATTCTCTCCAGCTTCAGGGAAACGGTCTATGCTACTGAAAGTGAGGATCCTGAGCGTCTGTCCTTTGATTTGATGACGGCTTTGAGAACTCCCTACCGGATCGATATTCTTCAGCCGGTCTACTTTATTGTCCAGTCCCTTTCGGAGTTGCACAGCCTGACAGAAATGGATCTGATGGCAAAAGTGCATGAAGCCATGAAGCTGGGACTATTAACGTCAAAATTCGCCCCCAAGAGTGCCTGAGTCTATTGTCGCTGGTGCGGAGATCTGGTTGCTTTACCTTTAATATCCTGATAATTTTTCGGCATTCTTGCAGAGCTGTTTGGTGAATGGATAGAACTGCTTGAAAACTTTTGTGATGAGACCGACAGGCTCCTGGCCATAGTTTATGGCGAAAACAATGACACACTGTCGCGGAAGATAGAGAGGCTGACAAGAGAGAGCTATGGAGCCTAGAGACATTGAAATCAGTATCGGGCGGATGAACTTCTCCGGTCAGGAATGGGGCGATCCGGACGGAAAGCCGCTGATTGCCCTGCATGGCTGGCTGGACAATGCCGCCAGTTTTGCTCCCCTTGCTCCCTTTCTGAAAGATATTCGTTTGCTTGCCATTGATCAGGCCGGTCACGGACGTTCCTCTCATCGACCGGATGAATTGGATTATTCCATCTGGCACTATGTCGAAGATCTGATTGCAATCGCTGATAGTCTTGAGTTGGAATCCTTCAGTTTAATCGGGCACTCAATGGGAGCCATTGTTTCGGTGATGGCTTCAGCCATTCTGGGGGATCGGATTGAGAAAGCGATTTTACTGGATGGGCTTTTTCCCATGCCCAGAAAGCCTGAAGATACCCCCAATGCCCTGGCGGCCTACATTCAGGAACGAAAATCCTTTCGAAAAGGCAAGCCAGTAAATCGTTACCGCTCTTTGGAGCATGCTGTTCGTGTACGTTGTCTGGGACAATTTCCAGTAACGCGGGACTCTTCCGCATTGCTGGTGGAGCGAGCGTTATTTCAGGACGGTGATGCCTGGACCTGGCGAACCGATCCACGTCTGAAGTTGCCTTCCCCCACTCGTTTTACAGAAGATCAGGCGTTGGCGTTTGCAGAACAGATGAGCTGTGATGCACACATGCTCTTCGCAAAAGAAGGTTATGTTGATGCTTTGATTGAGCCATACCGTGAACGTCTTGATAATATCCGGTTTTATCCGATGTCAGGCTCCCACCACTTTCATATGGACGGGGAGACGGATTCTGTAGCCACCATAGTGAACACCGTTATGAGTTCTTGACTCTGTCTGGCGCGCCAGGCAACTGAAAGGTACTCATATCTGATAAAAAAGCGGTACTTCATTGGTCGGGATTGAAATGCAAATCATAGCCATTTTTCATTCTTTGTTAACACGAACACATACTTTAACATTGGCAGGTGGCCTTATTGCCTCTGCTACTCTCATTGCTGATGAAATAGTCCCGTTTCCCAATGCCACTCTCAACCTTGAATTCGAACAGCAGGTGACCAGCTATCCGGTCATCAGTAGCCCAATGAAAAAGGTGAATGGTGTCGTGACTGCCGATTCAGAGCAGTGGCTCGATGGCTCTCTCAATCGAAAACTCTACCAGCTGCCCAGTGGTAAAAGCAGTGATGAAGCCTATCGATTTTTTACCGATCAGTTTGAAAAACTGGGTGTCACCCCTGTATACAGCTGCGAACGTTTCAGCTGTGGGGCCAGTAATTTCTGGGCGAACAATGTTTTTGATGTAGCCCGTTTGTACGGACTTGATAAGACTCAGGCCTATTTTCTGGGTGAAAAGAAAGTCGATGGCAAGACCGTTTATTATCTGAACTATACGGTTCGCAGAGGTGACAAAAGAGAGTACGCTCTGGTCGATATCTTCACAGCAGGGAAAACAAAAGTAGTGAAGGGTAATCAGGTTGTCTTCACCAGCTTACCGACCAGTTCTTCAGCTCTGGCCCGTTCAGAAGCCTACAAGTCCCTGCTTAAGGCTTTTGAAAACCAGACCAGAGCCTTATTGATTACGGTCGAGTCAGCTTCAGCTGAAAGAGTCTCTGAGGTGGACAGTCTCAGCAGGCAGTTGCAACAATTCAAAAGCCTCCTTCAATCCAGACTCAGGGAAGATGCTATTGGCTCCAGTCGTTTCCGGATTCAATGGATTGTTGGAGATCACGAAGAGGCAATGATGCATTGGCAGTTGCTTCAGTAGAATAAGATTTTGAAAATCAAGCCTGCCGACATATCCGGAGGCTCGTTATACTGGCAGCGCCATAAGCGCAGCTAGCTATCGAGTCTGAAAATGCTCAATGTGTTGCTTTAGGCTAGCCGGGAACTCCCTGTCTAAGACGATAGCCTCTTGTTCCATTCTTGACTGTGTATCCTGTAGTTTTTTCAGAATAGGATATTGTGCTGACAATTTTCTGTATGAGCTTTCGTGCCAGGGTTTTCCCAGTTTCAGGTTAAAGAGATCAAAATATTCTTCCCACCAGACTGGAATAAACAGCTCAAGCTTCTTGTTCAGCTTTCTGGAAAGTTGTTTGGCGATCTCCAGCCCTTTCTGATCAAGGTCGCCGAAATGTGACCAGCTAAACTCATCCACTTTCTGCAACCAATTTGTAGCAATGCTCTGATTATTGCCGGGAACATAAACATAAAGAACCCCGGGAAGCAGGGGTAATGTATCCCAGGCGCCAGGATTTTCTATGGTCATTATGTGGAGAGTTTTGTTGGTCTCCAGAGTCGTAAATTGGTCAACAGCTCTCTGGTTCAGAATTAACTCGCCCATCGTTTTTATGCAGCTTTCTGCAGATATCGTCCAGTGAGTAAAATGAAAAACCACAGGTTCTGATGTTCTTATCCTCAATGTGTCGCATGAAACAACGGTCAGTTTATCAGGATGAGATTTTGCTGAGGACTTGGAATCTCCGGTCCAGACTGCCTGTGCAACCCTGTGATGAACTTGTGGTGGAAGATTTCCTGTTAACCTGTTTTTCAGAAATGTTGCGTGTTGTACCTCCCTGGATTCGATGGGAGAGTCCCAGTTCTCACCATAATTTTTTTTCATATAGTCACGAAGAGATCGGACACCACTTGGCGTCAGATCGTAGCAGAACCGGGTGTCTTGGCTGATAAAGTTATTCTCTATCAGCCATTGACCAAATTCAGGCATTTTACCGCGTATGCTTATCCTGCCATGCTCCAATAACTCTATAGCTATGGGAGCGGCTTCTTCTATTGGGTAGTGAGGCATTAAACACTTTCCAACGCTACAGGCTTACTTCTGACCCCTGAAAAAATGACGTGTTCATAAGGTTCCATGAGACGTACCATGCGGTACGTGACACCATTCTTTGGAAGAACATTGTCCGGAGCGCCTACCAGTAACTGCAGTGATTGATTGGCGCAGAGCTCTTCCAGAGTCTGGAGTGCCCGGGCATCCAGTCGGGCCGCCTCATCAAGGAACAGCAGGCGATTGGCTGCATGGCCGTTTCCTTCCCGGTTCTGGGATTCCCAGGAGTGCAGCACCATGGTGAGTACTGCCAGACCTGTGCCTATGGCTTCGCCGGTAGACAGGTTGGTCGGATTGGCGGCTTCAAACTGGCTGCTACCCGCGCGTTGAATCAGAATGTTTAGTTTGATGTACTCGCGATAGTCCAGTAGCTTCTCCCCGGTAATGGTGCCCCCTGTTTCCCGCTTGAATATTGCCGCAAGAGCATCTTCAACAGTCATTTCAGGCTGTTTGAAAAGATCGCCATAGAACTGGCTTTGCAGGGCATCCAGGACCTTTCTGAAGCTCTCAATCTCCTGCACTTCGATTTTGATAGAGCGGATGGTGCCAAAGTGAACGCTGGACAATGCAGAGTTAAGTTGAAAAATCTGCTTCCGCTGTCTGTTAATACTGCGTTGAATGTTCTGGCCCATGTATTCCGATTCAGCAAGGAACTGCTCTTCTGCATCTTTGAGTCGCTCTTCCAGTCGAACCAGATGTTCTTCAAGTTGTTCCAGTGCCTGTCTGGGATCATCAGAGTTGGAAATGGTTTTATCCATTCGCTCTGCCAGCAGTTGCTGGGCATAAAGCACGCATTCAAACAGGTCGGGCAGGTCGGAAGCACTGGCTTGGGACAAACGTATGAGCAGGGTGTTTTCAGGTTCAGGCTTGAGAGCCTGTTCAAGTCTCGCCCGGGCGGTTGAAATGTTTTCTTTTAACGCTTCATTACTCTCATGGAGTAATTGCTGAGAGTGAAGCCGGTTCAGCAAGCTGGACTGGCTGGCACGCTCCTCAATCGCTGCCCACTGTTGTTTTGCTGTCTCACACTTTGGGGTAATAGATTGAATGTCTTTTTGCAGTGCTTCCAAATGATTCTGTAGCGTATTCAGCTCTGAGCGACGTTCTGTGACTGACTTGAACAGGGTGTTGTGTTTCGGCTCAAGATCTTTTAGTTGACGGATGACCTCGTCCAGACGGGCTTTCATCTGGTCTGTCAGGGTTTCATGCCAATCCAGTGGGATGCCCTTGATCTCGTTTTCTTTGAGCAGGAGCTGACCTTCGTTGTGTTGCAATACGCTTTTATCGGCAGACACATTACTGTTAAGAGCTTGCAGCTGATCCTTAAGGAGTTCGAGTTCTCTCTGTTGAACCTGTTTTCTGGAGTCTTTTTCTTCCCATTCCCGTTTCAGGGATTCTCTCAGTGAGCTGGTTTCATTCTGACGATGAACTGAATTTTTAAAGCGCAGGTTTGGCAGGGTCTGTTCTGTCCGCTGGAGCAGATCAATAGTGTTACCTGACTCGGCTATCTGGCTGCTGAGTTTATCAAGGCTGGCCTTGAAGACTTCAATGTCATCAGCCGGAGGGGTATCAAGGTATAAACGACTGTTTTCCAGTTGACTGATGTTTTCAGAATGTATTTTGATCCATTCGGCGGCTTCGAGGCACTGATTCTGTCGGGACTTCAGACTCTCCACTGTTATCGCAAGATCAACTTCATCAAGAACAGTGGCATTGGATTGTTGAGAGGCCAGAAGAGAGACAACCAGGTTAAGCGTTTTTAACTCGGTATCTTTCTGAGTCAGGGTGGCCTGAGACGATGTGAGCTGGTTTTGACAGTCTTCAATGCTTACGGCCAGTGACTGGAGGTCAGGTTCCTCTCGGCCAATCCACTGTGATAAAGGTGCCATCCTGTCGAGCAGAGTAAACTGTTTTTCAAGTTTTCTGCGGTTTACGGCCAGCGTTTGTCTCTCATCAAGAATGTTTTCTTCCCGTTCAATGAGTCTTGCTCTCTCTTTCTCGCGGGCCAGCTTACCGAGAGTAGGAAATTCAGGCTCCTTGCTGAGACGGGAAATGTTCTTTGAAAGATTAACCAGTACACTGCCGTCTTCATCCTGATGTAACGGTGATTCAATGAAGAGATCTTCAGAAAAACTGGTGCTCGAATCACCCTCAAGCAACCAGACATCATCGGGGCGATCAGTTTCCTGTCTGATCAGTGCCGCAGCCTTTTCTGCATCCTGTACCAGCAAAGCATTGCGCAACGGACCCATTTTGGCTTCCAGCCAGGCGGCTTCTGCCAGTGAAATCTCATCTTCATCAAAGAACTGGCTTACCAGCTGGCCCTTGGTCAATTCCGCCAGTCTTTGCAGCTGGATCTGTTCTTTTGAATCGCTGATTTCGAGCCCTTTCAACCTGAGTCTCAGGGTGCTCAGTTCGGTTTCAAGCTTAAGGTCCTGACGATGGCAGGTATTCTGCTGTTCGGTCAGTGTATAGCGAAGGGTGCTCAGCTCCTCCGGCTGTTCTAATTGAATATCGCCATTTAGCTCAAACAGCTGTTGTCTGAGACCTTCATATTCCAGCCATTGGGTGTGATCTTTTTGCTTCTGTAAACGTCGCTGTTCCAGCTCCTGCTGTTTCACTTTCAGGTCCTGAATGGCACAGGAAAGCGTGCTCAGTTGTTCACTGATCAGAGCTTTATCCGTCTCTCCCTGCTTCAGGTGAATCAGCCACTGAGCATGGTTTGTAATGGCGTGGTTGAAGGGGGAGGGCAGTCTGGCGATGCTCTCTTTAAGTCGTTGTTGTTCTGCCAGTTTGCGTTGTGTCGAGTCCAGCCTGTCCTTTATAACGGTTATTTGACGTGTATCATGCTCTTTTGAGCGTTTTACCTGAATCCACTTGTCCGATAACTGGCCGGCATTGGCAGCAGACACTTCATTGTTTTCAAGGAGAGACAGGATCGGCAGGCACTGATCAAAGTGATGCCTGATATTTTCCATCTGCTCCAGCAAAGGCAGTTTAATATGATACTCTGCCGAGAGTTCGCTGCGCTGCTCAATCGTCTGCAGAAGAATCTGACTGAGGTTTTTTTCACTCAGGGTCTCATCCGAGAGAAGGCTGCGACACTCTTCCAGGCTGGCTAAAGCCTGACTATAGAGTCCGGCTTTACGGGCTTCTTCAGAATAAGCGTCTTCAGCGTCAGCCAGTTGTTTAACGAGTGAGCGAACGTCCTCTTCGATCTGTTCCAGTTGCTGGTTTTGTTGCTGTTTTTGAGCTTCCAGTATTTCAAGTTGTTCGTTCTGTTGTTGCAGGCGTTCGTGAATGTTGTCATTTTCTTGCTTCAGCAGCCTGGATTCACTGTGGATTCGGTCCAGAGTTTCGGCCTGTTCCTTTTGAGTGCGGGCCATCGTTTCATGGGTCTGGAGCTGTTCCCTGGTACTTTCCAGTTGCTCTATTTCAAGCTCAATTGCACTGATTTGCTGTTGTTGAGCTGTGATATCTGACTCAGTGCGCTCAGTCTGGTTCTGGCAATCAATCAGCGACTGCTCTAGTTGGACCTGAAGTCTTTGTGCCAATGCTATGACGTTTTCGCCCAGTTTGTAGCTTGAATCCAGTAACTCTTTAATCAGCTCCCGTTTTTCACGGGTATGGTGAATACTGTCCCGTGTTTTGCGAGTTTCCTGCAGAGCATTCTGCATGGAACCGACTGACTTTTTAACATTTTCTTCCGATGTCAGCAGGTAATCCCGGAGCCCTTTTTGCATTTCTGAAGACAGGCCGCCATAGAGGCTGGTTTCCAGCATTCGGTAATAACGCTGGCGGTCTCTGGTGTTTTCCATTCTGCGGGGGATGATCCGGCACTGAAATTGCCAGTCCATAAACTGACCGAGAGATTTGAAGCGTTTCAGTGTTCCGCCTTGAATGGCAATCTGGTTTGAAAGAGCGTTTCCTTCCAGGGCATCGTAACGATTCTCACCCGCAGGGCTCATCATCAGATCTTTTACTGAAATGTCGGGGTCTATGCCCGAAATGGCAAACATTTTCAGCTCGACTCTGGGCTTGCCAAGGCGCTTTAGCTGAACACCGGCGATAACACGTTCACCGTTGAACAGAGTGTAATCCACCAGTGAATAGCAGGTACCTTTGTCAATGCGTCCCCAGATACCGTTATCGCTGCGATCCTGACCGCTGTCGGAGTTGTTTCTTAATTTTACCAGACGATTGTCTGGTACCCGGTTAACCAGTAATGCGCCCATAATGGTCGTTTTGCCGGCACCATTATGACCAATCAGGTTGCTCATCCACTGGTGCAATGAGAGGGTTTTAAAGAATATCCCTCGAAAGTTGACCAGCGTCAGACTGTTAATCAGGGTACGTGTCTGACTCATGCTTCGGCTTCCTTAATCTCTTCATTGCTTTCAACGGAACCACTGTCTTCTGTTGCCGGTACGTTGCTGTTTAGTATTTCATCCGTCACTGATTCGTCTGCCACTTCTTCATCTGCCTCCAGAGAAATAGAACCGGATTGCACCAGTTTTTCCAGACTTTCCCGTGTCATTTGGCTGCTTCTTACAGGCTCAATAAATCGCATTAGAGGAGATTGGGTCTGAACTCTGTCTGCTTTCATGCCTTCCATGCGGATCATGCCCAGCTTCGCCAGTTGCCGCAGCGATCTCTTTAGTGTTTCCATGGCTTTTTCACGATCCATCTGGGTATCGATTTTCTTTCTATCCAGCAATCGCGCCAGCCGCTCGTCGCTTACAAGCATCCGTAAACGTTCAAATAAGGAATCCGCTTGAATCCAGCCGCCGCCTTCGAGCTGTTCCGGGTCAAGGTGATACAAGGCCAGAAGCTGGCCCAGCACCATGCTGAGTTCGTCGAGCTTTTTAGAGCGAATCAGATTTTTATTGCCCAGTTTTGGCTGCAGGTAATAATAGTCTTCCTGAGCACAAATCAGATCTATACCATAACGCTGGTAATGCCGGTCAAGCCAGGTTTCGCCTGCCTGTAGCATGCTATAGAGATGGGTATGTCTGGCATCGATATGCTCACCCCGGCGCAGTCGGCTGTCCAGCTCGGGAAAGAGATCGTCGTTTATGACATCGGCCAGAGTCTGGTAGGGGTTGTTAGCATTCAAGCGAAGATTCTCTCTCTGATGTGATGGGTTTTGTTAGCTCTAATTGCAGGTGTTCGGCTTCGAGGTCGGGCATGATTTCGTGCCAGAAACTTTCAGGAATATCCTGAGCATCACGGAAATGGCCCAGTCTGGTCATGGCTTCGAACAGCCAGCCTGCGGATTGCAGAAGATCGGTCATAGGTATGGTGTTGGCAAGTTCGCTCAGGGCTTCCTCATAGGAGGGGAGATAGCCTTTGTCAGAAACCCGTGTTTTTAGCCATAGGGCGATCTCTGCTTTACGACTTTCAAGATCGTCCATGTCGGTCATGCTCTCTTCATCCACGATGACCCGGGACTGAGTGGTCTCAGGTTGAGGCGCATCAATCTCTCTCAGTCGAAGTAAAGGAGCATCGCTGCAAAGATTGAGATACCACGGGTTCTGATCATACTGTTGAATGGCGTCCAGCGTTCTTTCCATCAGGGCTTTGCGTTCATCCATGTTGATAAACTGGCGGATATATTGATGGGCGCGTTGATGGAAACTTTCCCAGTGTGCCAGCCTTTCTCCGCTCCAGTGCTCAATTCGATCCAGGTGTTGCTCGAGTCTGAACACGGAGTGGGCTGCAAGCTTTCTATTCGCTGTTTCGCAGGCCTGGGAAATGGCTTCCAGAAGTTGTCTCAGGTCATGACAGGAGGCCAGCAACAGTTGTTGAAGATCCTGTAATCGGTCCTGGGTGTCATTCAGAAGGTGTTCGCACTGTGTCATGGCATTTTGCCAGTCTTGCTTCAGTAAGGCGACGACGTCAGACCGTGTTTCTATAGCCTCCTGGTCCAGTTGCCTCTGTCTGTGATCAATCGCGGTGACGAGTTGCTGTACAGTCACATCCAACGGTGCTTCGATTTGAAGGCGCCAGTACTGATCGTTACCATCATTGATAGCAGCATCCCTGATCTCCCGCAGGTGGCTGGCTACTGTCATAAACAGTGTGCTCAATGCGGTATGGGAGGCGTCAAAGCCTGTGCAGATGGATTCAACGATTTGCTCTGAAACGGGAGGGAGCAGGTAAGCGTGCTGTTTTTCACCGATACCCTCCAGACAGATGAGCAGGTTTTGATCCATCATGCGGCGAATGGTTTCATTGCAGCGGCGTTCAGATGTGACGGAATCACTGTCTACACGGTGTTTATCAACCTGTTCATAGATGATATGAAGCTCTGCTTCGCTGAACTCTGGCTGAGACTCCTGATCTCTCCAGTACCTCAGGGTAGCGAGAAAGGCCAGGTCTGCGGGTTGCAGGTTAAGTTTTTGACCGCTGGTTAAAATGTTGCTGATCAGTGAAGGGATATCACGAGATGCCGTCAATCCATACTCCCTGGCTACTTAATGTGGATACGATTTTATGCCACGCTGAACCTGTTATAAAGGTGGCACAGGATGAGTCAAAGCACGATTATGGAAAACCAAATGAGTCTCGTAAAGCAGAATTGATAAGCAGTGAGTAATAGTTTGCGAACAAAGGTAATTAATCAGGACAGCTGACACTGAAATACGGGCAACTGACTATAGGGATGGTAAAGATTTTTACTAAAGCAAGCCTCAGGCTCTACGGCACTTCGCCACGACTGGATATCTGGTTGGAAGCAGAGCTTTTAAGAGGGTGGCCCGGCTTGTTCTTTTCCACGGATTTGTCTTCTTACTTGTGTCTGTTAAGCTCTCTCTATCGGAAAACAGATCTGGTTGTTATGAAAACGCATAGTCAACGTTTGCTTCCTGGCGATGATCTCTATCTTGAACTCCAGACCCTTGCGAAGGAATGGCCCGCTGCCTGTCTGCTATCCTGCGTGGGAAGTCTGAAAGTGCTGTCGCTCAGATTGGCCGGCGCTGAGCAGGAGAAGATGCTTCAGGGCCCCTTCGAAATTCTTTCTCTTTCTGGCACCTGTTGTCCATCGGGGTTGCATTTGCATATCTGTGTGGCGGACAAGGAAGGGCGTGTTTTTGGCGGTCACTTAAAACAGGGGTCAATTATTGAAACCACAGCAGAAATAGTTGTGGGTATTCTTGACGATACCTGTTTCACCCGGGAAGCAGGCGATGAAACAGGTTATCTGGAGCTGGTGGTCAAAAAGGCTTCGCAGGCCAGTTCCTGACCAACTTTCGTCTGATGTTGGCCTGCTCTTCACTCGATAAATCACCAATGTGCTTACCGGCATAATCGCTGTAGAGGGTAACAAGTCGACGTGTATTTAACGGGTTGGGAATAACCATATACTGACGGCCAAACATGTCTTTATTGGCTGTAACGGATGCTTTCAGGTCTGGGTCAAAGCCATTTTCTTCAAGGCCAAAGTCAGAGAGCGTGTCACCAATGTACAGTACGATCTGATGTTTTTTTCTATCAACCTCTCCGCTGGTGATCGCACGTCGCTGAGAAGTTTTTGTGCAGTTCTTCAGCTCGACTTCCGAGCAGTATTCACCTTTTAATAAAACGTGGGTTTCATCTGCATCGGGGTAGCCAAGCTCCCTTAATTTCCTGACCGTAAGCATTTCTATGTCTTTTTTGTTGCCCTGTTGACCAGACGACACTGGTATTTCAGAAACATAAAAGATCTCAAATCCTCTTTCCTTTGCGGCAGCAAGAAACTGCGGAGCTCCGGGGATTGGCTTTGCATTTTTTTGTTGTTCAAGGTACCAGCTGAACAGACTGGGTTCTGACCCTGGTGCCGGTAGGCTCAGGTCAGGATTTTGGGGGGTGTATTGTAAAATGGTACCGTTGATGTTTACGACAATAGCAGGGTTCTCCATGGTTTTTCGATTCATTTTTTCCAATATTCTTGTGGATTGATTGTAAGCCTGATACGTCAGGGCATGATAATCCGCTGACGAGTTCATCCACAGCATTGCATTAATGTTGTGCAGTGCAAAACTTGGGTCCTGTATCTGGGCGAAGTGTGAATAGTTCAGCGCATTCAAATTGGCATCGTGCTTTTCATCAGGAGACAGCTGGTTGAAGTTCATAGTCACCACAGCATGCTCCCAGCTTCCATAGACAAGGTTGGGAAAGAAGATCCAATCTTTACCGAATCGGTTATGGTTTTGAAGAACCCACTGTTGTCTCCTGTTGAAGTGATGGCCTTCCACTTCTGCCAGATCATCCAGTTGGTCGCCCAGAAGCATCAGTATATGATAGCCCTTGTCTCTGATTATCTGACGCTGGTTCTCTTTACTTAATGTTTTATTGTCTGTTTGCTGAAAGAGTAGATAATCAGACCCTTTGATCGGGAATCCCAATCGTTTCAGTTTGGCCATGGTAAGTTCCTTGGCTTCATTAAAACGAGCGCTGATATAGAAGATGTCTATTCCCTGGTTTTCAACCTCATTCAGAAAGTCTAAGGCACCGGGCAAGGCTTCCATCCTTTGATCTTTCCACCAGGCTAAAGTAGCCTCGACGTTTCTTGCACCGTCGGTCCCCACCATACTTGAGAAATATGTGGTGCCATCGATCAGAGTGTCATCAATATCAGTCACTATCGCTGCACGCTTGCCTTTCGGTAGTTGATTCAGTGCGTTGCCAAGGTTGTCTCTGGCCATGTTGAAAGACTGGTACACCAGTGCTTCATATTCCGGTGAGTGTTGTTGCCAGTTGGAAGCAACGACTTTTTCTTCATTCAATTCTCTCTGGGAATAATCATCAGGACGCGCTGACGATATCGATGTGTATGCTGCCATTATAAGCAGGATTGAAGTTTGAGCTATGGCCATGAATTCCTCTGTCTGATCGATTTATCGCTGGGCTTTGACGATAGAATCTAGTCGAGGCTTCAGGGAAGGCGTGTTTTTTTTGTAACGGGTTGTTTGCAGGTAAGGTAAATAATGACCCACTGTTTAAGTGGGTCACACGGCGATGTCAGAGTGTTGCAATGTTCTCCGGATTACCTGGAAGCTGGGCATGAAAGGCTTTGCCGTTGACTGAATGGCTGTCGTCTCCCATCAGATACAGATACACTGGCATAATATCTTCAGGGGTAGGTCGGCTCATCGGGTCTTCACCGGGGTAGGCAGACGCTCTCATGGCTGTGCGGGTGCCACCAGGATTGATGGTGTTAACTCTTACCTGACTCAGGCCGTCTTCTTCGTCGGCCATAACTTGCATCAGGCCTTCGGTAGCAAATTTCGAAATGCTATAGGCTCCCCAGTGAGCACGCCCTTTATGACCGACGCTGGATGAAGTGAAGGTAATGGAACCCGATTTAGCCTTGCGGAGCAGGGGGAGCAGTTCTCTGGAGAGCAGAAAGGGTGCGGTCACATTAACGTGCATGACCTCATTCCATTTGTCCAGATCGAACTGTGCAATGGTCTTGAGTTCGCCCAAGAGGCCTGCATTGTGCAGAAGCCCGTCCAGTCTGCCAAATTCCTTGTCCAGAGTTTCTGCCAGGTTGGCATAGTCCTGCTCGGAGGCTCCGGCGAGGTTCATGGGGTAAATAGCCGCCTGGGGCCAGCCATTTTCTTCAATTTCGTCATAGACTTCTTCAAGCTTGCTGGTGGTTCTGCCCAACAAGATGACGGTTGCGCCGTGGCGTGCAAAGGTCAGGGCTGCCGTACGGCCAATACCACTGCCAGCACCAGTGACCAGGATAATTTTGTCCTGGAGGAGGTTGTCGGGTGCGGTATATTCAAACATGCGTTGCTCTCCGTGGCAGCTGCCACTTGTACTTTTCCAGCAGCGGAAGAATCTCTTCTGCGGACGAAACGTTGTAATCAGCGTGCCACTGATCCGGTGTGTCTATGGGGCTGATAAAACCATAGAGTGCTGCGATAGTCACCATTCCTGCGTTTCTGCCAGCCTCGATGTCGCGCAAATGATCACCTATATAAATGCACTTTGCCGGGTTAGCATCTGTTTGCTGGCAGGCTACCAGCAGAGCTTCCGGGTTGGGCTTGGTCAGTTTGACATGGTCTGGACAGATCAATGTTTTTGATCGCTGGCTCAAATCAGCCTGATCCAATAAGATTTTTGCATAAGCTGAAGGCTTATTGGTGACAACTCCCCAGGGAATGGCTTTGTCATCCAGAGTATCTAGCAGCATTGGCATTCCGTCGTACAGTTTTGCCGCCTTTTCTCTGCGATCATTATTGATGTATTCATTATATTCATCAAGAAGCCTGCTTCTCAGGCTTTCGAGTTTCGGGTCAGATGGCTCTAAACCATAGGCAAGTTGAACAAGCTTTCTTGAGCCTTCTGAAACATGGCTTCGAATCAGTTCACTATCAATTGCTGGCATATTGTCATCTGCCAGCATTTTGTTGACGGTGAAAATAAAGTCTTCCGAGGTGTCCAGCAGTGTGCCGTCCAGATCAAAAAAAATACCTTCAATGGCGTTCGGTTGGCTCATCGGGATTCTCATTGGGACTCTGGCTTGCTGCCATAGATCAGGTAATTAACGTCAGTGTCCGACTTTTTAAGGGAGTAAACGCCAGTAAACGGGTTAAAAACCATGCCTGTCATGTCGTGTACTTCCAGATCAGTCTGGCGCATCCAGCTACAGAGTTCATGGGGTTTAATGAATTTACTGTGCTCATGTGTCCCTTTGGGTAGCATTTTTAGAACATACTCGGCCCCGACAATGGCAAACAGCCAGGATTTGGCATTGCGGTTTATCGTAGCAAAGAAGATCTTTCCGCCGGGTTTGAGCAGCTTTTCACAGGCGCGAATAACGGATGCAGGCTCGGGAACGTGTTCGAGCATTTCAAGGCAGGTGACAACATCAAAGGTGCCGGGCATTTCTTCTGCCAGCTCTTCCACCGGAATCTTGCGGTAATTGACCTCGACTTCGCTTTCCATACTGTGCAGGCGAGCGACGGAAAGTGGTGCGTCGCCCATGTCGATGCCAGTCACCTCTGCGCCGCGAAGTGCCATGGATTCGCTGAGAATGCCTCCACCACAGCCAACGTCCAGGACTTTTTTTCCTGCCAGACCTGCTCGCTCATCGATGTAGTTGAGGCGCAGCGGGTTGATTTCGTGCAGTGGCTTGAATTCACCGTTCATGTCCCACCAACGGCTGGCCAACTCTTCAAATTTAGCAATTTCGGCTGGATCGACGTTTTGCACTGGGCGTGGTTCGTCCTGGTTTGCAGTCATAGTGTCCAGTTTCTCATGCGGTTGTGTTGAATGTGCGCCGGGAAGCGGGTCTCTCTGAAGATCGCTTTATGCGAAGAGTAACGCAAAAAACAAATATCGAGAGTTGGTTGATTTCCGAAAGTAACAGCGCAGTTTATATTCTTGTCTGCATTATACAGACAGAGTTATCAGAGTTAAGTATTCCTGTCATAGAGATACTAAACAGTTACTATGTCGTACTTCTGTGTCATTTTTTTATTCACAAATATTGTTGTCAACGCATAGACTGGCTCGCAGTAAGGCTGGCAGCTGTGGTATTATTCCCTACTTAATATGAAAAAAGTAGCCATGCCCTTTTTATCGTTAAATTCATTTCAACGCTCCTTTCTGTTCAGACGGGAACTGAATGATTGCTTCCACATGGCTGCGTGTTGATTGAATTGTTCGGGTTTCCGGCCTTCCGGGTTGAGAAAGGGTACTGACTGGTATCCGTTGGGCGCAAGCTAAAGGACGACTGGGTTTACATGACTGATATCGCCAAAGAGATTCTTCCGGTAAACATCGAAGACGAACTCAAGCAGTCCTATCTGGACTATGCCATGAGTGTCATCGTCGGGCGGGCGCTGCCCGACGTACGTGACGGACTCAAGCCGGTCCATCGGCGGGTTCTCTTCGCAATGAACGAGCTGGGCAATGACTGGAACAAGCCCTACAAAAAATCAGCTCGTGTGGTGGGTGATGTGATTGGTAAATATCACCCCCACGGTGACTCTGCAGTATATGACACCATTGTTCGTATGGCGCAGCCATTCTCTCTGCGTTACATGCTGGTAGACGGGCAGGGTAACTTCGGCTCCGTGGATGGTGACTCTGCAGCGGCCATGCGTTACACCGAGATCCGGATGCAGAAGATCAGTCATGACATCATGGCTGACCTGGATAAGGAAACGGTTGATTACGTACCTAACTATGATGGCACGGAACAGATCCCAGCTGTTATGCCTACCCGTATACCCAATCTGCTGGTGAATGGCGCTGCGGGTATTGCCGTTGGTATGGCAACCAATATACCTCCCCATAATCTGACTGAAGTGGTCAAAGGTTGTCTGGCGCTGATTGATGATGAGAGTCTCTCTGTTGATGACCTGATGGAATACATTCCGGGTCCGGACTTTCCGACTGCTGGCATTATTAATGGTCGTGCGGGCATTTTGCAGGCCTATCGAACCGGACGTGGTCGTATCTATATTCGTGCCCGTGCAAATATCGAGCACGATGAGAAGAAAAACAAAAGCACCATTATTGTTACCGAGCTGCCTTATCAGCTGAACAAGGCACGATTGATTGAAAAGATCGCCGAGCTGGTCAAAGACAAGAAAATTGAAGGCATTTCCGAACTGCGCGACGAGTCTGACAAAGACGGTATGCGTGTCGTGATCGAGTTGCGTCGTGGTGAAGTTGCCGACGTAGTGCTCAATAACCTTTATTCACAAACCCAGCTTGAAAGCGTATTCGGTATCAATAATGTTGCGCTGGTGGATGGTCAGCCAAGACTCCTGAATCTTAAGGAGATGCTGGAAGCCTTTGTTCGCCATCGTCGCGAAGTGGTGACCCGCAGAACCGTTTATGAGCTGCGTAAAGCTCGTGAACGGGGTCATTTGCTGGAAGGTCTGGCTGTGGCGCTTTCCAACATTGATCCGGTGATTGCCTTGATCAAGGACTCTCCAACGCCTGCAGAAGCCAAAGAAAAACTGATGGCTCAAGGGTGGGAGCCGGGCCACGTGCTGGAAATGGCGGAGCGTGCCGGTGCCGATGCCTGTCGGCCTGAAGAATTACCTGCAGAGTTTGGCATGAGGGATGATGGTCTCTACTATTTGTCCCCTGCCCAGGCTCAGGCAATTATGGAAATGCGTCTGCACAGACTGACCGGTCTGGAGCACGACAAACTGCTGGGTGAATATCGCGAGCTGCTGGAAAAAATTGCCGAGTTACTGCTCATTCTTTCCAGCTCCGAGCGTTTGATGGAAGTCATCCGTGAAGAGATGGAAAAAGTGGTTGAAGAGTACGGCGATGAGCGTCGCACTGAAATCACCAGTTCACGCCGAGATCTGACCGTTGAAGATCTGATTTCTGAAGAAGACATGGTAGTCACCCTGTCTCATGGTGGTTATGCAAAAACCACATCGCTCGACACCTATCAGGCACAGCGCCGTGGTGGTCGGGGCAAGTCTGCTGCTTCGGTAAAAGACGAAGATTATGTTGAACATATGCTGGTGGCCAATACCCATACCCAGATTCTTTGCTTCTCCAGCAGGGGTAAGGTCTATTGGTTGAAGGTCTATCAGATTCCGGAAGCAGGCCGTACTTCACGTGGCCGCCCAATTGTGAACATCCTGCCTCTGGAAGAGGGTGAGCGGATCACGGCGATGCTGCCTGTAGAAGAGTATACCGAAGGTTACTTTGTCTTTATGGCAACGGCTGCAGGAACGGTTAAGAAGACGCCTCTGGAGCAGTTTTCCCGCCCAAGAACCAGTGGCCTGATTGCCCTGGGGCTTGATGAAGGTGATACTCTTGTGGGTGCTGAAATTACCACCGGTGAGAAGCAGGTTATGCTGCTTTCCAATGCCGGAAAAGCGATCCGCTTCGAAGAGACTGATGTGCGCGCCATGGGCAGAACCGCCAGAGGTGTGCGTGGTGTCAAGTTACAGGATGCACAAAGAGTTATCTCTCTGATTATCCCCGAAGACGACACCCAGATTCTAACCGTCAGTCAGAATGGTTTCGGTAAACGCACGGCGGTAGAAGATTTCAGAATCACCGGGCGTGGTGGTCAGGGGGTCATCTCAATGCAGTGTACCGATCGAAACGGTGAGCTGATTGGTGCTATCCAGGTGCAGGATGGAGAGGAGATCATGTTGATCTCTGATCAGGGCACCCTGGTAAGAACCCGTGTTGATGAAATATCTGTCATGAGTCGTAATACTCAGGGTGTTACCCTGATCAAGGTTCAGGAAGGCGAGAAGCTAGTCGGTGTTGCCAGAGTTGAGGAGCCGGAAGAGCCTGAGCATTTAGCTGAGGGCGATGAAGCCGAAGAGGCTGGGGAAGAAACCTCTCAGGCCGGACCTGGTGAAGGGAAGGAAGGCTGATTCTGTATCCCATAACTTAACGCCAGCATCTTGCTGGCGTTTTATTTAGTGCGCTGAGTATGGCGCATAGCACCACTGGCGCTGTTTTAGTTTGCATGGCGGCGGCTGGAACGAGGAATCGATCTGTTAACGGCGGTATCAGACCGAATAGCAGCATGGAAAAGTGCTACCAATGGACGAGTTGAATGATGCAATGCCGAACTTGGTGCATGAATCAGGCACTGTCGAAGAAGTTGTTTGATCGAATAGGTTTGATATCGAAGGTTGATTATAATCAGCAGCTTACGGGTTTGAATTTCGGAAATTTCCATGGAAAAAAGTGTATTGGCAGATTGATCTCAGATTCCAGAAGTTGATGAGTTGGCGTCATTTCTGAATTGGTGAGTCTGGCTGTATGGGAGGATGGTATGAATAATCTATTGGCAGAAGCACTGGCTGAGCCGCAAGGGCAAACCTATAACTTTTCGGCGGGCCCGGCGCCTTTGCCAAAGTCGGTGCTTGAGCGTGCTCGTGATGAGCTGCTGGACTACAACCGTGAAGGGGCTTCCATTATGGAAGTCAGTCACAGAGGAAAATCCTTTCTCAAAGTCGCTGAGCAGGCGGAGCAGAATCTGCGTGATCTTTTGAAGATTCCTGAAAACTACAAGGTTCTGTTTTTACAGGGGGGTGCCCGTGGGCAGTTTGCTGCCGTCCCGTTGAACCTGAAAGGTGAGAAAAATAGTGCGGACTATGTCAACAGTGGGCACTGGGCTCAATCAGCTATCAAGGAAGCTCAGCGTTATTTGAATGTCAATGTTATTGCTGATGGTAAGGGTGCTTCGTTCCATACCATGCCGGAAGAGAGTGACTGGCGCTTCAGTTCAGATGCGGCCTATGTCCATTACACACCGAACGAAACGATTGGTGGTCTTGAATTTCCGTTTATACCGGATTCCGGTGATGTCCCGCTGGTAGCAGATATGTCATCCAACATCTTGTCCGGGCCTATTGATGTCAGCCGTTTTGGGGTTATCTATGCCGGTGCCCAGAAAAATATTGGTCCGGCAGGATTGACAGTAGTCATCGTGCGTGACGATCTGCTGGATCGAGGACATTCCAGCTGTCCCGCTGTTTTTGATTATCGAGTGCAGGCGGACAAGGATTCCATGTACAACACCCCGCCAACCTTTGCCTGGTACCTGGCCGGCCTGGTGTTTGAGTGGCTGAAGGAGCAGGGTGGTCTGGAGGTGATCGATCAGGTCAATGCCCGCAAGTCCGGCAAGTTTTACAAGGTGATTGATGAGTCCGGGTTTTATCACAACAAGGTAGACCGCCGCTGGCGTTCAAGAATGAATGTACCCTTTACGCTGACTGACCCTGAGTTGGACAGAGTCTTCTTGGCAGAATCTGAAAAGAATGGCTTTCTTTACCTTAAGGGCCACAAGGCAGTAGGCGGTATGCGGGCCAGTATTTATAATGCAGTACCGGAAGAGCATGTTGATGCGTTGATTGCCTTTATGCGTGAATTCGAAAGAAAATTTGGATAACAAATCCTTGATCCGTTGCAATCTTGATAACAAAGCTCGCAGGATTGCCAGCCGCTGATTGCACGGCTCTGGTCATTACAGTTAAACGCAGAGAACATTATGACAGATGACAAGTTGAAGGGGTTGCGGACAAAAATTGACAAGCTTGATCAGGATATTCTGAAGCTGATCAGTGAGCGTGCGCGCTGCGCTCAGGAAGTGGCCAGGGTCAAGCAGACTGAAGGCGCTGCGGCAGTATTTTATCGCCCGGAGCGTGAGGCTCAGGTTTTGCGTCGGGTGATGGAACGGAACAATGGTCCACTTGACGATGAAGAAATGGCTCGATTGTTCAGGGAGATTATGTCAGCCTGTCTGGCCCTTGAGGAGCCCGTCCGAGTGGCATTTCTTGGTCCGGAAGGCACCTTTACCCAACAGGCGGCCATGAAGCACTTTGGCCATTCTGCGATTTCTGTCCCTATGGCGGCAATTGATGAGGTGTTCAGGGAGGTGACGGCTGGGGCTGTAAGCTATGGTGTTGTGCCTGTTGAGAATTCAACGGAAGGTGTGGTCAGTCATACTCTGGACAGTTTCATGGATTCATCTCTGAAAATCTGTGGTGAAGTTGTATTGAGAATTCATCAGCATCTGCTGGTTTCTGAAAACACCCGTCGTGACAATATTACCCGTATATACTCCCACGCCCAGTCATTGGCGCAGTGTCGTAAATGGCTGGATGCTCACTGGCCAATGGCCGAAAGAGTAGCGGTCAGCTCCAATGCGGAGGCGGCCAAGCGTATCAGGGGTGAATGGAACTCTGCGGCCATTGCCGGTGACATGGCTGCTGATATTTATGGTCTGGAAAAAATCTCTGAGAAAATTGAGGATCAACCGGACAATTCCACGCGCTTCCTGATTATTGGTCATCAGGATGTGCCTGTCAGCGGAGAAGACAAAACCTCAATTGTCGTCAGTATGAGAAACCAGTCTGGTGCTCTGCATTCGATTCTTGAAGCGTTTGATGTTCATGACGTGGATCTCACCCGGGTGGAAACCCGTCCATCCCGTACCGGCATCTGGAACTATGTCTTCTTCATTGACTTTGAAGGTCATAAAGACGATCCGGTTATCCAGAAGGTGCTTGGAAAGTTGGCTGACAGAGTGAATGATCTCCGTGTTCTGGGCTCTTATCCCAAGGGTGTTCTCTAACGAATCAGCCATGAGCGATTGAAACAATTTTTCGTCTCCCATCCTCTGGAAGTTGTCGAGAAGCCTTGGTTCCCGTGCTCCAGTGCGGGATCGAGTAGATGGTAAAAAAACAGGTGAAACATGGGTTGTGATTTTACAAAGCTTGCCGTACCGGGAATACGTGGCCTGAATCCTTATCTTCCCGGCAAACCCGTGGAAGAGCTGGCGCGCGAACAAGGTCTGGATGCCAGTAGTATTGTTAAACTGGCCAGTAATGAGAATCCTCTTGGGGCGGCTCAGTCTTCCCGTGAAGCCATTGCCGCAATGATGGATGAGCTGGCTCGATACCCGGATAGCAGTCTTTACAACCTGCGAGATAGTCTCTGTAGAAAACTCGCGGTTGATCCTGATCAGATAACCTTTGGCAACGGTTCCAATGATGTTCTGGTTCTGTTGGCGCAATGCTACCTGAAAGAGGGGTGCTCAGCTGTGTTCTCTGAATATGCATTTGCGGTTTATCCCATAGCTGTTCAGGCTACCGGTGCTGAAAGTATTGTGGTTCCTGCTAAAAACTGGGGGCATGATCTGGAAGCGATGGCTGAAGCGGTTCGTTCTGATACCCGTATCGTGTTCCTGGCTAATCCTAATAACCCGACCGGTACCCGTTTTTCTGAAACAGAGTTGCGTGTCTTTCTGGGTAATGTGTCTGAAGAGGTTATTGTTGTTCTGGATGAAGCATACTTTGAGTATGTGTTGGAGAGTGAGTACCCGGATGGTATTGCGCTGCTGAAAGAATACCCCAATCTTGTAGTGATCAGAACATTCTCAAAAGCCTATGGTCTCGCGGGTGGTCGAATCGGTTATTCTGCTTCAAGTGGTGAAATAGCCTCAATTGTCAACAGGTTGCGACAGCCTTTTAATGTTAATAATCTTGTTGGGGCAGCAGCGGTTGCGGTTCTTAATGACGAAGAATACCTGAACCGTTCCAGACAGGTTAACCAGGATGGAATGGCTCAGATTGAAGCGGGTCTGAAGTCCATGAATATTGATTACATTCCATCCAGTGGTAACTTCATTACTTTTGATGCTGGCATGGAAGGTGTGGAGTGTTATCAGCGCTTACTCAAACAGGGTGTCATTGTCAGACCTCTTACCAATTATGGAATGCCGGGGCACCTCCGGGTTTCCATTGGTCTGGAAGAAGAGAACCGTCGTTTTCTGGAAGCGCTGGCCGCTGTTAAACCGTTTTGAGTGATATACAGCCCTGAGCCAAATACAGCCCTGAACGATAGCTAGTAGTCTGAAGAGGCTGTTGCCATTTTCAGTCGACAGACATTTGAAAGTGGTTTTTAAAAAGGTTGAACGTGTAGTGATAGAGCAAAACAAGACCGGTACCCCTCTGAATATTCTGGTGGTGGGGCTGGGCCTTATTGGAGGATCATTTGCAGTTTCCCTGAGAGAGTGCAGTGAGAACTTTCATCTGATGGGTTTTGATCTCAGGAGCGAAAACATTGAAGAAGCCCTTTCCCTGGGAATCATGGCAGAAGGTTGCAGTGATTTTGAATCCGCCGTCAGCAAGGCTGATGTTATCCTGCTGTCGGTTCCCATGCTGGCTATGCCAAAGTTACTCCGGCAGCTCAAGGGGCTCGATCTCACTGACAAAGTGATGACCGATGTGGGTAGCTGCAAAGGCTCACTGGTTCAGGCTGCCCGGGAAATATTTGGTTGTGTGCCTGAGAATCTGGTGCCGGGTCATCCCATCGCCGGTTCAGAAAAAAGCGGAGTCACTGCCGCCAGGGCCGGACTGTTCAAGAATCATAAGGTGATCCTGACACCGTTGGAGAATACCGATACTGCGGCTTTATCTCTCGTCAGGCATCTCTGGCAATGCTGTGGTGCTCAAGTCAACACTATGGATTTTCGGCGTCACGATGAAGTGCTGGCAATGACGAGCCATTTGCCTCATCTCCTGGCATTTTCACTGGTGGATACGCTGGCGGGCAATCCTGAAAATCAGGATATCTTTCGTTACGCCGCCGGAGGGTTTAGAGACTTTACCCGCATTGCCGGCAGTGATCCAATTATGTGGCACGATATTGCCCTGGGTAACAGCGAGGCTATTATTTCCTCGTTGGATCAGTTTTCTGAGGGCTTGATGCATCTTCGCCAGGCCATAGTTGAGAAAGACAGCAAAGGGATATTAGCCAGTTTTGAGCGAGCCCAATCAGCACGGCAGCACTTTGCCAGTATTCTGGAAAAAAGAGCCCACATGAACACCCTTGATGAGAACCGGGGTGGTTCCGTAATCTGAGATTCGTATTCTGGATTGTGGCACTGTGGCCATATCCTTACCTAACTTCGTCAACCTGGCTTTAGATGCGGGTCTGGCGCTCTCAACAGAAGGTATTCAAGCGTGAGAGATATTGATATGCCCACAGGGGCAGAAGTAATTTTTCATTACTTTATGGATTAGAGAGTCAGTCAATGAAAACTACTTCATATATAAGTGTGCCAGTCGTAACTATTGATGGCCCCAGCGGTTCCGGGAAAGGAACGGTTGCGGCTCTGCTGGCGAAAGAGTTTGACTGGCATCTGCTCGACAGTGGTGCCTTGTATCGACTGACGGCGTTGGCGGCCATGAATCACGGGGTGGATTTTTCTGATGAAAATTCACTGGAAGTTTTGGCAGGTCACCTGGATGTGCAATTTGAGCCGGGTGCTGAAGGTGAAGGTCTGAAAATCGTTCTTGAGGGTGAGCGCGTTGGCGCCAATCTGAGGACTGAAGAAGTGGGAGCCAAAGCTTCTCAGGTAGCGGCTTTGCCGGGAGTCAGGAAGGCTCTGTTGAAGCGTCAGCAGGACTTTGCAGAGGCTCCGGGTCTGGTTGCCGATGGAAGGGATATGGGGACTGTGGTATTCCCCCGCGCTAACGTCAAAGTTTACCTTACAGCCAGTCCGCAAGAGCGAGCGAAACGCCGTCGAAATCAGTTGCAACAGAAAGGGATTGATGCTAGCTTTGACCAGCTTTTAGCTGACATTCTTGCCAGGGACGAACGTGACATGAATCGCGATGTCGCCCCACTGAAACCTGCCGATGATGCTATTGTTCTGGACAGCACCAGATTGAGTATTCAGGAAGTCTTCAGTCGTGTAGTGGATGTCATGCGACAGAATGGCCTGATCTGATTAACGTTAATCATTTCGGAACCTGTTGGTTGTTGAGGGAGACTCGACAGCCTGTTTGTATCGAGATGGTCTGACCGATTTCCGGAAAGACCGGCGTGAATAACCGTAGGGTGCAGATTGCCAGTTACAACCATACGGTGTTTTTTGAAAAACAACCCACACTGACTGGCGGTGTGGCCAGCATGCGATCGGTAGTCACTGCCTTTCTGAGGCGGTGTTGATTGGAGTGCTGATTGATAGGAATGACCATGAGCGAAAGCTTTGCTGAACTGTTTGAAGAAAGCCTGAAAGATATCGAAATGAAGCCGGGCGCTATTGTTAGCGGCCAGGTTGTCGATATCGACAGCGACTGGGTTACTGTCCACGCAGGCCTGAAGTCTGAAGGTGTTATCCCAAAAGCTCAGTTCCTGAACGAACAGGGTGAACTGACCATCGCTGTCGGCGACGAAGTTCAGGTTGCTCTTGATGCGGTTGAAGATGGTTTCGGTGAAACCCGTCTTTCCCGCGAAAAAGCCAAGCGTATGGAAGCTTGGGGCGAACTCGAAAAAGCCTTCGAAGCTGAAGAGATCGTTAAAGGTGTTATTTCCGGTAAAGTCAAGGGTGGCTTCACTGTTGATGTTAACACTATCCGTGCCTTCCTGCCTGGCTCTCTGGTTGATGTGCGTCCGGTTCGTGACACAGCTCACCTGGAAGGCAAAGAGCTGGAATTCAAGGTTATCAAGCTGGACCAGAAACGTAACAACGTAGTCGTTTCCCGTCGCAGCGTTCTGGAAGCTGAAAACAGCGCTGAGCGCGAGCAGCTGCTGGAATCTCTGCAGGAAGGTCTGGAAGTTAAGGGTATCGTTAAGAACCTGACCGACTACGGTGCATTCGTAGATCTGGGCGGTGTTGACGGCCTGCTGCATATCACTGACATGGCCTGGAAGCGCATCAAGCATCCAAGCGAGATCGTCAACGTTGGTGACGAAATCAACGTTAAGGTCCTGAAGTTTGACCGCGACCGTAACCGTGTATCCCTGGGTCTGAAGCAGCTGGGTGAAGATCCGTGGGTGGCTATCACCAAACGCTTCCCTGAAGGTACCCGTGTATCAGGTCGCATCACCAACCTGACAGACTATGGCTGCTTTGTTGAGCTGGAAGAAGGTGTTGAAGGTCTGGTTCACGTTTCTGAAATGGACTGGACCAACAAGAACATCCACCCATCCAAGGTGGTTGCTCTGGGTGACGAAGTTGAAGTTCAGGTTCTGGACATTGACGAAGAGCGTCGTCGTATTTCTCTGGGTATCAAGCAGTGCAAGCAGAATCCATGGGAAGAGTTCTCCGGTTCCTTCAATAAGGGCGACAAGCTGGCTGGTAAGATCAAGTCTATCACTGACTTCGGTATCTTCATCGGTCTGGATGGCGGCATCGACGGTCTGGTTCACCTGTCTGACATCTCCTGGAACGAAACTGGCGAAGAAGCTGTTCGCAAGTACCGTAAGGGTGATGAAGTTGAAGCTGTTATCCTGGCGATCGACGCTGAGCGTGAGCGTATCTCTCTGGGTATCAAGCAGCTGTCCGAAGATCCATTCAACTCTTTCGCTGGCCTGAATGAGAAAGGTTCCATCGTCAAGGGTGTGATCAAGGAAGTGACTGCCAAGGCAGCTACCGTAGAACTGGCTGAAGACGTTCTGGCTACTCTGAAAGCTTCTGAAATCAGTGTTGACCGTGTTGAAGACGCAACTAACGTCCTGAAAGAAGGCGAAGAAGTCGAAGCCCGCATCATCAGTATCGATCGTAAGAACCGCAATATCTCCCTGTCCATCAAGGCGAAGGATCAGGCTGAAGAGAAAGCGGCTATGAAAGAACTGCGTGCGAAGCAGGAAGACGAGACTTCCGGTCCTACCACCATCGGTGACCTGATCAAGGCTCAGATGGAAAACAAGTAATACTTGTTGGAGAAAGCTTCTGATGAAGCTTTCTTTTACCATAAAAAAACCGCAGCCTAAGCTGCGGTTTTTTTATGGTAATCAATAGGTTGCTTGATTTATTGAATCGGGTTGGCTAGGGTAGGAATTATCTGTAATTCCTATCAGGTTCGGGGCTGCCAGAAGTGTCGGGCGTCCGGCTAATGAGATACTCAGCCGTTCTCGGCTACGACTGTTTAATGTCTTGTTTATCTCCTGATTTGGTTGCAGTGTCTGTAACGATACTGATACTTCAGTGTCACCCAAGGGTGCAGGGATAGGAAGAACGACAATGACCCGATCAGAATTGATAGAACGACTGACCGATCAGCAAGATCAGTTGTCGGTTAAGGATGTGGAGCTGGCCATCAAATCTATTCTTGAGCAGATGTCACAATCTCTTTCCTGCGGAACGAGAGTAGAAATCAGAGGGTTTGGCAGCTTTTCACTGCACTACAGGGCTCCCAGGGTGGGGCGAAATCCCAAGACCGGTGACTCTGTCGTTCTGAATGGAAAATACGTTCCTCATTTCAAGCCGGGCAAAGATATGCGGGATCGTGTAAATAGTAGTCTTCAGACTCTGTAACCTTAATTTTTCCACTGTGTGTTAAGCCCTGTTCAACTATGACTCGGAATCTGATCGTAAATAAGTCATCACTGGAGTTTGATCGAATATGGTCTCTCATTTGAGTATCTGGCTGAAGCGGCTGGTAATACTGTTGGGCAGTCTCCTCCTGCTGATTATTCTCGTCAATTTTATTGTCGCTAACCCTCAATTGGTAAGATTCGACCTGGCCGGTTTCTTATTGCCGGAAGTGAAGGTGTCTTCTGTCGTCGTTATCTCTTTTATAATGGGAGGGCTGTTCGGGCTGCTGGTCTCGCTGCTGGCTATGACCCGGTTGAGGTTGGCCAATGCCAGCTTCAAGCGTAAGCTGGGCCGACGTGATGCAGAAATACAAAAACTCAGAGCGAATGCCTTGCAAGGATTAACCTGATGCCCGATGTTGCACTGCTGGCACTGATTATCGTGGCAATGCTGGCAGGATATCTTCTGGGACGTACTGAAAAAAAGAAAAAAAAGGACCACTTCCCCGGGCGACCCCTTTCTAAAGAGTATTTTGTAGGGTTGAACTATCTGTTAAATGAGCAGACGGATGAGGCCATTGAGACCTTTATCAGGGCGCTGGATATCAATAATGATACTGTCGATACCTATCTTGCCCTGGGTAGCCTGTTTTGTCGTAAGGGAGAGGTGGATAAATCGATCCGGGTGCATCAGGATCTTTTGGCCCGACCCAGTCTGACCCCCCTTCAATCTATTCGTGTTCAGCTGGAGCTGGCCAAGGACTACATGACCGCGGGGTTATTTGATCGTGCGGAAGCCATGCTGGTCGATCTTTCCAGACAAAATCATAAATATCGGGTGGATGCCCTTGAACAGCTTCTGAAAATCTATGAGAGAGAGAAAGAGTGGCAGCAGGCTGTTGAGATTGCAGAATCCCTGCGTAAATTGTCGGGTGAGTACTATGCCTCCAGGCTGGCTCATTTGTACTGTGAGATAGCCGAAGAAAAACTGCTTCATAATGATCGATCGGGGGCCAGAAAGTTCATCAAAACAGCATTTTCCAGGGATAAGAACTGTGTCAGAGCCAGTTTGATACTGGGCCAGATAGAAATGGAGGAAGGCCGTGACAGAGAAGCCGTTAAGGTCCTCCAGAAGGTGTCCATTCAGGATAATCGTTATGTGCCCCTGACTCTGGAAATGCTGGAAACTGTCTGCCACCGCAGTCATCAGCAGCGTGCTCTGGGCAGCTATCTGGCACGGTGTCTTAATGAGAAGCCGGGTACAGCTATTATATTGGCCATGACGGCTCAGTTAATGAACAGTCGTGATGAAGTGTCTGCCATAGAATTTTTAACCAGTCAGTTGCGACGGCAACCCTCTCTCAAGGGTTTGAATGCCTTGATCAATATTCAGTTAAATCATTCCTCTGAACCCTCTCTGACCAGTATCAAACTGTTGAAAGAGGTCACAGACCAGATGTTGGTTTCAAAGCCTGTTTACCAGTGCTTCAGCTGTGGCTTTTCCGGTAAAGAGATGCATTGGCATTGTCCGGGTTGTGATGGCTGGGGAACACTGGCACCCGTTCAGGGCGTAGAAGGGGAATAATATCCCCGTTTGTTTGTTTTACTGAGTATCCTTGTCTAGACCTGTTTATAGAGCCTTCTTAATATATCTTCCAAATTTCAGGATGCAGTGTAGGAGGCAGACAGGAAGTTAAGGATGTCTCCGATGAGAAAAAGAATAATCAGTTTTACCGCAATGACCCTGCTGGCTCTTTCTGCCCCTGTTTTTGCCGACAAAGTCCCATCCCGATTGAAAGTTAAAATCAACATTGCCGCTCTTCAGGAAATGGATGAAGCCAGGGTTGAAGTGCGCCACACACTGACAAAGAGGATTGTCGGAGGCAGGGAAAATAATAACACCTTGAGCTGAAAGTTAAAATTGATTTTCAAGATGCCGCAGTACGACCATCTAATATTCTCATACTCATTCAGCAGATATTTCTTTTTGATATTTTGAAAAAATCCATATAAATAAAAAATTAATATTTCTGAAGTTACGATATTAATTAGTTAAATCGTGAATTGAAATAATTCTCATTTAGGTCTAGTATTCCGCTTGCTTTTCAATCTGTTGTTGTCTTTCCATAAACCGCCTCAGGTTACTCTTTTCACTACATCATCAGATGTATCAGGAAGCACTCTCTCCGGCGTGCTATGCGTTTCGGGAGGAGGCTTGGGAGATTGTGATGACGGTCACTTTAGGGGATCTCCGGACAGGAGAGGAAGCTCGGGTCTTTGCTTTCAGGGAAGCAGGCTCAGCCTATCGTCGTAAGCTTCTGGCCATGGGCCTAACGCCCGGAACCTGTTTTAAAGTATGCCGGGTCGCGCCTCTGGGTGATCCTATTCAGCTCCAGGTTCGCGGATTTCAACTCAGTCTGCGTCGTCACGAAGCGGCAGCCGTTGAAGTGACTCGTCTATGAAGGAACATGTATTTGCGATTGTAGGTAACCCTAATTGCGGCAAAACTACTTTATTTAACAGTTTAACGGGCGCCAGTCAGCATGTAGGTAATTGGCCCGGTGTTACCGTAGAAAAGCGCAGTGGCCGCTATGAGCATAAAAGTCAGCCCATTGAAGTGGTTGACCTGCCTGGTACCTATTGTCTGGATGTGGTCGATGATCAGGTATCGATGGATGAGCGCATTGCCCGTGACTTTATCCTTGCCCGTGAAGCTCAGCTGATCGTCAACGTTGTCGATGCTTCAAATATTGAGCGTAACCTGTATCTGACCACACAGCTGTTGGATATGGGACTCCCCGTGATTGTTGTCCTCAACATGATGGATGTTGCCAGGGACAAAGGTCTCAAGATCAATGCTGAAAAGCTTTCCAAACAGCTCGGTTGCCCTGTTCATGCCATGATAGCCTCCAGAAACAAAGGAACCCCGGGGCTCAAGGATCTTATCAATCAATGCTTTGTTAACGGAGTTGAACCAGCAAAGCCACAATCTCTGGGAAATGATCTGGAAGAGTCTGTTACTCGCCTGCAGGCACGTGTTGCCAGTGAGATCGAAGATCGCTCAATTGCACGCTGGGTGTCGCTTAAATTACTGGAAGGCGAGTCCGGTTTTGTTGATCAGGTTTCTCAGGGTCTGATGAAAGCAGCGGTTGTGGCACGATCCCGGCTTGAGGACGCCTATGATGCAGAGATGGATATCTTAGTGGCAAACGGTCGCTATGAAAGCATCAGCCTCATCATGCAGGATACTGTCAAAACCTCGGGGATTGTAAGTCAAGGTCTCACTGAGCGTGTCGACCGTATTGTCCTGAATCGACTGGTGGGGTTGCCGATTTTTTTTGGCGTTATGTATCTGATGTTTATGTTCTCTGTGAACATAGGCAGTGCTTTTATCGACTTTTTTGACATTCTCTCAGGCACCCTCTTTGTCGATGGTGTGAGCCATCTGCTTGAAAGTATTGGTGCGCCGGACTGGATCATTGCGCTGCTGGCCAAAGGTGTCGGTGGCGGTATTCAGACTGTCTCTACCTTCATACCGGTCATTGCTTTTCTGTTCCTGTTCCTTTCGTTACTGGAGGATTCTGGTTATATGGCCAGAGCCGCTTTTGTCATGGACAGGGCAATGCGTTTTCTGGGTCTCCCCGGAAAGGCTTTTGTTCCTATGCTGGTAGGTTTCGGCTGTAACGTACCGGCCATTATGGCGACCCGGACGCTGGAAAATCAGCAGGACCGGATGCTGACCATTGCCATGGCGCCTTTTATGTCCTGTGGTGCGCGTCTTCCTGTTTATGCGTTATTTGCTGCGGCCTTCTTTCCCGGTTCCGGTCAGAATGTGGTTTTCACACTTTATCTGACGGGTATTTTGGCTGCGGTCATAACGGGTTTGATGCTCAAGAAGAGTTTGTTCAGTGGCGAGGTGACAACTTTTGTTATGGAGTTGCCTAACTATCACAGGCCGTCAGTCAAGCATGTACTGCTCAGAACCTGGAGTCGACTGAAAGCGTTCCTTTTCAGGGCAGGTAAAGCCATAGTTCTTGTAGTAATGATACTCAATACCCTGAACTCTGTAGGAACCGACGGCAGTTTTGGCCATGAAAACACCCGGTCATCTGTGCTCAATAAGATAGGTCAAACCATCACACCTGCTTTTGCTCCCATGGGTATGTCAGAAGATAACTGGCCAGCAGCTGTAGGTCTGTTCACAGGCATTCTGGCAAAAGAGGCGGTGGTTGGCACGCTGAATTCCATGTACACCTCCATCGCTGAGCAGGAGAATGGCACTGAAGCCCAAGCCCATAACTTTGACTTTATGTCTGGCTTTGAGGAGGCTGTGGCAACCATTCCTGCCAATCTTTCAGAGGTGGCATCTTCCCTGGCGGATCCCCTTGGACTCAGTGTTGGGGATTTGAGTAATCTGGAATCAGTAGCACAGGACCAGGCGGTGGAAGTCTCCACCTTCGGGATCATGCAAAGACTGTTCATCAGTGATGCGGCTGTCGTCGCTTATCTCTTGATGATCCTGCTCTACACACCCTGTGTTGCAGCCTTGGGGGCTATTTATCGCGAATCAGGCCCTCGCTGGACATTCTTTGTGGCGGGCTGGACTTTCTTCATGGGATATTCAGTGGCTACTCTTTACTACCAGCTGTCCCGAATCACTATTCAGCCTGTGACATCTCTGTCCTGGCTGTCCATCATAGTACTGGCCATGGCTCTGATGTTTCTGCTACTCAGGAGGGCAGGGCAGAGAGTGCTATTTACTTCAGAAGATATACCCGCTGAAAGACTCAGAAGCTCCACAGGATGCCACTGATGCTGCTATTAATCAGAGATTTTCTGTCAGAAAAAGGTATCTGTACTCTGGCCGAACTGAGTCAGCATTTTGAAGTTGACCCCGAAGCCATGAAGGCCATGCTAAGTCACTGGGTCAGGAAAGGAAAAGTAGTGGAGGAGTCATCTGGCTGCAAACAGGGGTGTGTCAGTTGTGGGTCTGAACAGTTGATTGTCTATCGCTGGTTAAACTCGAGTCAGTACGACCTGATTCCTGTCTTTATTCAGAGTGATTAACCCGATACCGATAGACAGGGCTAAGGTATAAATCGTTAGCCTTGTTCATACACTCAGGCTGCCATCCCGGTAGCCTGAATGTGTGGCTGACGATATAGCAGCCATCCTTGAGTTTCTCCTTAAATGCCTCGGATAACTTTTCCATAGCGCCCGGATAGAGATAACATACGACCAATCCGGCTTCTTCCCATTGATGTTGAAAAATATCCTGCTGGATGATGATCACATTTTTCAGATGGCTGCTGCGTATTCGGCTGATCCAATAGGGGAGGGGAGAACGTTCAATTCCGAAGATGATGCGATCCGGATAAGCGTTTGCCAACACTGGAATCAGAGAACCGAAACCAGAGCCCAGTTCATAAATGTTGCCATCGACTCTTGAAGGCAGGGTTTCCAGCAGTTTTACTCTTACCTTGCCAGAAGTGGGTGTTGGACTGATGCCCAAACGCAGGCTCCAAAAGACAATAGTCGAAGTTATCAGGCTGCCCGCAAAAAAGATCAGAATCAGAATTGTGTGTTCAAAGTTCATCATTCCCTTAAAGAACGTTATTATCCGCCAGGTTTTTATATTGCTCTTTATTTGACGCTTAGATCAAGTTCTGGCTGGACAGTTTTGTTGTATGAACTAGCTTAAAATCAGAGCCTCAAGTCAAGTAGTGCGATGAATAGTGCGATAAATAGTGCGATTAGAAAACTGGCGATGACTGGTGCATTCGCACTGGTCTCCATCATCATTTGCCCACTCCATGCAGCTGAACCTGTCCCGTCTTTTGAAAGTCTGGATGCTGGCTTCCAAAAACTGCAATCGGTACTTGGGCGTTATGAGCCGATGCATGCTAAACAGTTCCGTATCATTATTGACAAGGAGTATAAAAATAAACCTGTCGAAAATGAGCCGGAAACACTGACCATCTCAAAAGGTGAGGTGCTCATTGGTAATCCTTATCGAATGGCGGATGGCATTGCTTTTGATACGATCGAAGCCATCAGGAATACGTTTTATGAAATCGATAAACATGATCAGCGCAAGAAAAAGTTTCGCGAGCACCGCTATCTGGCGATTCGCTATGTATTGAGAATAGATGCCGAACATCAATGGCATTTTGAAAGCAGTGTACTGTCCCACAGTGACCCTGCCGTGGTGGAGTCCCATGCCCTTACAGGCAGCGTCGACTGGCTGAAAAACGGCTTTGAGCTGACAGGTTTTACCTCGGGTGTTGCATACACAGCGGGAGTTAAGCCTCTGCCCATTGCGGTCTATGCTCAATTAAAATTCATACGTGCCGGTGATGAATTGTACATTGATGATCGATGGCAGGATTATAAAATGACCAAAGGTCCCAATGGCAAGCTACTGCCATTCCCGGATTTCAGTCAGCCCGTCGGGCGTCCTCAGTCCTGGTACAGTCGGGAAGCTTCTTACTATGAATAAAAGCCTATCGTCATCTATTGCGGTGCACTTTGGCTGCTAGATGGTTAGGGAGCATAGTAGGCTTAGATTTGCGCCACCGACTTTGCTGGTTTGACTTTTTTTGGTTTTTACAACACAGTGACATTTTCCTGATTTTGACCAAAAATATTCGCTCTTTAAAAAGTTGTTTGAAATCATATAGTTATAAATTGCTCAAAAAATTGGGGTGAATTTGATATTTATTCCTAAGCCGCTGTTATATAAGTGGTTTGATGCTTTATACTCTGGTTCACTGCCGCACAGGCAGCTTAGAAATAGACCCCATCCAAAAACATCAAATAGATTCTGTTCACTGCCGCACAGGCAGCTTAGAAAATTACAGTTTGATGATTTACCCTATGTTGGTAGTTCACTGCCGCACAGGCAGCTTAGAAAAATAATATTCTGAAGATTTAGCAAATGGACTCGTTCACTGCCGCACAGGCAGCTTAGAAAAACACAATCGTCCAGCGAAAAAACCGGCTCAAGTTCACTGCCGCACAGGCAGCTTAGAAAATATCCCCACTTAGCAACACCGGGCAAAATCTGTTCACTGCCGCACAGGCAGCTTAGAAAAGACATCCGGCGTATATCGGCTGCCCATAATCGTTCACTGCCGCACAGGCAGCTTAGAAAACTACTATTGTTGCCGCTATCACTGCACTGGCGTTCACTGCCGCACAGGCAGCTTAGAAATCTTCACGGAAAGGCTGTAACCATTCCGGCATGTTCACTGCCGCACAGGCAGCTTAGAAAATTCTGCTAGTTCCCCATTTACCGGCAGCTAAGTTCACTGCCGCACAGGCAGCTTAGAAAAGTAGGAGAAATGTAATTCATACAAGCAGCTTGTTCACTGCCGCACAGGCAGCTTAGAAACTTGAGGAAGTTTTTTAATTAGATCATCAGTCAGTTCACTGCCGCACAGGCAGCTTAGAAAAGTATCTATTATTGCAATGGTTTTCGGTATTAGTTCACTGCCGCACAGGCAGCTTAGAAAAGTCATTGCCGTTGTAGCCACTGAGAAGAAGCGTTCACTGCCGCACAGGCAGCTTAGAAAAAGAACGTGAGCTTAACCAAGTTAAGCATTCAGTTCACTGCCGCACAGGCAGCTTAGAAATCACGTATCAAGCAAGAATCTTTCTTCAGTATGTTCACTGCCGCACAGGCAGCTTAGAAAATTAATTTGATAATTCACATCGGCTGATACGCGTTCACTGCCGCACAGGCAGCTTAGAAATTTTATCGGTTAATTAAAAATTAGGAGTATTTGTTCACTGCCGCACAGGCAGCTTAGAAAATGAAGGATTTGCAGCCATCGGGCTCTAACGTGTTCACTGCCGCACAGGCAGCTTAGAAAATTCATAGCGTGCTTTCTTGTATGCTTTTAGTGTTCACTGCCGCACAGGCAGCTTAGAAATTGTAACCGTATGCTTGTTAAAACAAGCTACCGTTCACTGCCGCACAGGCAGCTTAGAAAGTTAAAGTTGCTGATGATCTGCGTGATATTGCGTTCACTGCCGCACAGGCAGCTTAGAAAAGTATCAAACGGTTTGTGTCTGATATTAATCAGTTCACTGCCGCACAGGCAGCTTAGAAAGACCTGAAGAAACGTTAAAACACATCGGAACCGTTCACTGCCGCACAGGCAGCTTAGAAATCTAAGTCACGAATACAAAGACTATCTAACATGTTCACTGCCGCACAGGCAGCTTAGAAAATAAAAAGAAGCCACTGGGTAGGATTGTTCTCGTTCACTGCCGCACAGGCAGCTTAGAAAAGTACATGGGTGAACTTGTCATTGAGGTTTTGGTTCACTGCCGCACAGGCAGCTTAGAAATGATGGTGCCTAAATTCATGTAGGTACCGAAAGTTCACTGCCGCACAGGCAGCTTAGAAATTCCTGCATAAGCCTGTCATACCTTCTCTTCCGTTCACTGCCGCACAGGCAGCTTAGAAAAGGGTAATATCGGTCGAAAGTGATGGACTAACCGTTCACTGCCGCACAGGCAGCTTAGAAACACTGTTCACGTGTTATCCACGCTGGCCCTCTGTTCACTGCCGCACAGGCAGCTTAGAAAAAGGTGAAAACGAGCCACGCTTACCAGACTTGGTTCACTGCCGCACAGGCAGCTTAGAAATGTCCAGAGCCGGAATCCGTAGCAACACAAACGTTCACTGCCGCACAGGCAGCTTAGAAATCAGATTTACTACTCTCCTGGGCTCCGCAAATCGTTCACTGCCGCACAGGCAGCTTAGAAAATAAACCCAGCCCATACGCCTGACATGTAACGGTTCACTGCCGCACAGGCAGCTTAGAAATAGAAGGCGCAGTTTTAAGAGAAGAAGATAGAGTTCACTGCCGCACAGGCAGCTTAGAAACTATGTTGACCGCTTCAAATCCCTAAATTTTGGTTCACTGCCGCACAGGCAGCTTAGAAATGCCTCCAGAGAATGTAAGTTGAGCGTAGTCCGTTCACTGCCGCACAGGCAGCTTAGAAAAGCGGAACGGATTACCTTCCGTTCTCATCTGGGTTCACTGCCGCACAGGCAGCTTAGAAACATTTAGGATCAGTGCTGCAGGTTCGGTTGCCGTTCACTGCCGCACAGGCAGCTTAGAAATTTATCTTTCGCAGCCTTGTAGGTCTCTCTAAGTTCACTGCCGCACAGGCAGCTTAGAAATGAGCGGGTCTTAATTCATCCTGCAGGATGCAGTTCACTGCCGCACAGGCAGCTTAGAAAACTCATTAAAGGGCATGGATGCACCATCTTGGGTTCACTGCCGCACAGGCAGCTTAGAAACGATGGATCGCCCTGGCACTTACCAAGTTTTGCGTTCACTGCCGCACAGGCAGCTTAGAAAATCAAGTGAACAAACGTCTTTCTGTTCACCATGTTCACTGCCGCACAGGCAGCTTAGAAATAAAGATCCCAATAAAACGACGGATGATCCAAGTTCACTGCCGCACAGGCAGCTTAGAAAAATAAGGCTCTGATACTGTCCATTGCTGATTTGTTCACTGCCGCACAGGCAGCTTAGAAAAACGGGACATTGTTAAGTACATCACAAGGTTCGTTCACTGCCGCACAGGCAGCTTAGAAAAACGTCGTAGACTTTGTAGAGTCTGTAGAGTTGTTCACTGCCGCACAGGCAGCTTAGAAATTTAAATTTTTGTCGTGTAAATCCTAGCCGTTGTTCACTGCCGCACAGGCAGCTTAGAAAAGCAGTTAAACCCGATACAGAATAAGCATCACGTTCACTGCCGCACAGGCAGCTTAGAAATTGACAATAGAGTTTGTCCCTGATGGTGCCTAGTACATCACTCCGATTTGATCGTCGGGTAAAGCTTCTTGAGTTTTACCCGAGCATCCTCGGTCGTAAATCGCCATTCCATTTTGCTTTCTACACCATTACGCTGGGACTCCCACGCTTCAATCTCTGATTTCAGTGCGGCCTGATCGGGTATGCGTCTACTTAAACACTGACGACTGAGAATACTCAATTCAATCTCTGCCATGTTGAGCCAGCTTCCATGCTTGGGTGTATAGATGATTTCCAACTTACTGGCCAACCGATGAGCCTCTCCTGGTTCAAAGGCTTTATAAAGAGATGCAGGTGTATGTGTGTTCAGGTTATCCATGACAAGACGGATGACATCAGCTTTTGGGAAGTGAACATCAACCAGCTGTTTGATCTGGTGAGCCCAGTCGCAGGCAGTTCGGCTATCAGTCACCTCGATATGTCGCCAACCTTCCAGTGGCGCAAAAAACATGAAGAGAGAACTCACACCATTGCGCTCATACTCATTGTCATATTTTAGGGGTTGGCCAGGCTTCATAGGGAGTGGAGTCCTGACCTCCAAAGTATGCTGCTTACTGCTCTCATCCATACAGATCAGTGGTCGATTCGGATCATGTGGTTGTTGATAAACATCCAAAACACGTTCCATAGCGCAAACAAATTCTGCGTTTGCTTTTTTTGGAATACACCACTCCTTTTTCTGCCAAGGCTTCAACTCGTTTTTTTTAACTCTCGGCCAATGGTTTGATGCGAGATGGAATTGACATGCTCCAACTCAACCATACGGTCAGCGAGAAGCTGTAGCGTCCAGCGGCTATGACCTTCTGGTGGTGTTGAGCAAGCCAGAGCTGTCAATGCCGCCTGCTGCTCCCCCTGGAGTTTTCTTGGGCGGGCAATGCCATTGAACTTGCTATTAACAGCAATATCCAGCCCTTCAAGTACACAGCGTTTGCGTGTTCTCTGAACCGTTTTCGTTGAAACACCACAGGTTTGGCTGGTCTGGAGCTCCGTCAGTTTTGGCCCGTTTTCATCGAGACACAGGAGGATCTGGGCATGAATACGTTTATGCTTGGCCACCTTGGTCTGGTGAATGAGGTCTTTTAATTGCTGCTGTTCGTCTATGGACAGGCGGATACGGTATTGAGCTGGCATAGGTCACCCTGATCTGAATCAGGGAGAAGAATGCCAGAATGGAAAATTCCGGCATTGCTGCAGGACAAAGAAACTGGAGTTATGTACTAGTTCACTGCCGCACAGGCAGCTTAGAAATTGCCCGGAATGCTTGGACAGTCTCCGTTCAGGTTCACTGCCGCACAGGCAGCTTAGAAACATATCATCGTGTAGGTGACTGAGTGACTTCCGTTCACTGCCGCACAGGCAGCTTAGAAATACTCTCGACACGTACAAATGCTTTGTTGAAGGTTCACTGCGGCACAGGCAGCTTAGAAAGATCACTGAAAGGTCGAATGCTGGTCCTCGCCGTTCACTGCCGCACAGGCAGCTTAGAAAAATAAAAGGCAGTCGTCTGATAGTGAATCGAAGTTCACTGCCGCACAGGCAGCTTAGAAATAGAGCTGGCAAGACGTTCAACGTCGTACAAAGTTCACTGCCGCACAGGCAGCTTAGAAAATCCTGTCGAACCACTTCCTGAATTTCTCGACGTTCACTGCCGCACAGGCAGCTTAGAAAGTGTGTGTAGTAAGGCGGCAAAACTTGGTAAGGTTCACTGCCGCACAGGCAGCTTAGAAAATATTGACGGTCTCCCTCTGCCTCCTGACTGCGGTTCACTGCCGCACAGGCAGCTTAGAAAAGAGTAAAAAACCGTGAAGTTATCCGCATGAAGTTCACTGCCGCACAGGCAGCTTAGAAATACCTAAATGAAGATACCCCAGAGCACCATCAGTTCACTGCCGCACAGGCAGCTTAGAAAAATACCTACCCACCTTGAGCAAAAAAAGAATGGTTCACTGCCGCACAGGCAGCTTAGAAAATTTTTCGGTGTCTACACTGTAAGGGTTTACTGTTCACTGCCGCACAGGCAGCTTAGAAAATATTCAATGCTAAACCCTACAAGCCTTCTCAGTTCACTGCCGCACAGGCAGCTTAGAAAATCATCAGGAAGTCGGGAACGGGGTCGTCGTGGTTCACTGCCGCACAGGCAGCTTAGAAAATCTGTCTATGACGACTCTATTTCATCTTGTGGTTCACTGCCGCACAGGCAGCTTAGAAAACTGGCACCGCTTCATTGTGTTGGGTGCTGGCGTTCACTGCCGCACAGGCAGCTTAGAAACAAAACACCACGCTCATGACGCCAGCCTAAACGTTCACTGCCGCACAGGCAGCTTAGAAATCATTTTCATATTGTCGTACCTTCTCGACAACGTTCACTGCCGCACAGGCAGCTTAGAAACAACTAATGTTGTGATCGTGCTTTTTGTAATAGTTCACTGCCGCACAGGCAGCTTAGAAATGCAAGAGATTCATCAACAAAAACCTTCCACTGTTCACTGCCGCACAGGCAGCTTAGAAAAACGACGACCGGAGGAACTGTCTACTGGGGTAGTTCACTGCCGCACAGGCAGCTTAGAAAGTTGAAAAAATCGTCATCATACTGTCGTTCATGTTCACTGCCGCACAGGCAGCTTAGAAAACAAAAGCTCGGCGATGCTCGGTCACGTAAGCGTTCACTGCCGCACAGGCAGCTTAGAAATTGCTCTTAGGCCCGTTTGGATACACTCGTTGGTTCACTGCCGCACAGGCAGCTTAGAAAAATCGCTAGGGTCGGCAGGATCAACGATCAATGTTCACTGCCGCACAGGCAGCTTAGAAAAGAAAAATTTGGCAGGCAGCTTAGCCGTTTGGGTTCACTGCCGCACAGGCAGCTTAGAAAAGATTGTTTCTGACATCATCACAAGACGTGTTGTTCACTGCCGCACAGGCAGCTTAGAAAAGTGAAACCGCTTGTTCTTGTTAAAAATTGCTGTTCACTGCCGCACAGGCAGCTTAGAAAGGACACGCCGCCTGGACTTGAGCCATCAATTGGTTCACTGCCGCACAGGCAGCTTAGAAAAGTTGCTCACGCCATGCGGCACTGGACACTCGGTTCACTGCCGCACAGGCAGCTTAGAAACAGTTAATTTCCAAACAGTAGAAAGCTGATTTGTTCACTGCCGCACAGGCAGCTTAGAAAAATTGCTTGTAACTCTCTGTGTAAAGACTCATGTTCACTGCCGCACAGGCAGCTTAGAAAATCAGGGCCGTCGGCACCAGGACGTGCCCGTCGGTTCACTGCCGCACAGGCAGCTTAGAAATCATTGAGAGCGTCTAACATCCTTCTCAGACTGTTCACTGCCGCACAGGCAGCTTAGAAAATGCAGGTAAGATATCAGTATCCCTTCCTAAAGTTCACTGCCGCACAGGCAGCTTAGAAATGTATTGGTTTACTGTCCTTATTGGAATAGTTGTTCACTGCCGCACAGGCAGCTTAGAAATCATAGCAGCTTTAGACAACTACTCAATTTCAGTTCACTGCCGCACAGGCAGCTTAGAAAAACGGCGAACCGTGGCCGGGGATCGACCGCAAGTTCACTGCCGCACAGGCAGCTTAGAAACTTTTCAGGTGTTAACATCGACAAACGCTCATGTTCACTGCCGCACAGGCAGCTTAGAAAATTAGAGTAAACTTTTACCGACCGCCGATCTTGTTCACTGCCGCACAGGCAGCTTAGAAAATAACCTTCCATCACCATTTTTGTCACTATTTGTTCACTGCCACACAGGCAGCTTAGAAAATTCATAGCGTGCTTTCTTGTATGCTTTTAGTGTTCACTGCCGCACAGGCAGCTTAGAAATGAGACACCTTGGGATAAGAAGCTACACTGCTGTTCACTGCCGCACAGGCAGCTTAGAAACACTGCTCACCGAGGCCAAGTTTGATGCCGCAGTTCACTGCCGCACAGGCAGCTTAGAAAATGGTGAAAGGCTCGAAAGTCGGCCAGCAAATGTTCACTGCCGCACAGGCAGCTTAGAAAGCTTGCAAATAATCGTCGGTTTTTTCGTCCTCGTTCACTGCCGCACAGGCAGCTTAGAAACATATATTCGGTATGACAGTAGACGAGAAGCAGTTCACTGCCGCACAGGCAGCTTAGAAAGACAAATTAAAAAGAGTACAAAACAAACTGATGTTCACTGCCGCACAGGCAGCTTAGAAACATGTTACACATCAGCACCGTTCAGTATCGTGGTTCACTGCCGCACAGGCAGCTTAGAAAGGTCATCTAGCAGTCATGCGTCGAAAGCTGTCGTTCACTGCCGCACAGGCAGCTTAGAAATTGTGCTCGCAATAGCCACTGTTGTAATAATCGTTCACTGCCGCACAGGCAGCTTAGAAAAAACCCAATACCATCAACCACTGGTGGCAACAGTTCACTTCCGCACAGGCAGCTTAGAAAAATAAACTGTGTGCCCTGAGTAACAAATATCTGTTCACTGCCGCACAGGCAGCTTAGAAACGGTTCGATTGTTGAATATTGCTTCGCATTCGGTTCACTGCCGCACAGGCAGCTTAGAAAAACACTCTTTTCCATTTAATAAAAATTTGCATGTTCACTGCCGCACAGGCAGCTTAGAAATTCGGAAAGTCCAACGGCCCCACCTGAGCAATGTTCACTGCCGCACAGGCAGCTTAGAAAGTTGATAAATCTGGAAGGGGGAACCTGCATTGGTTCACTGCCGCACAGGCAGCTTAGAAATAGGGTTATAAAACCTGCTGCAAATGCAGTAGGTTCACTGCCGCACAGGCAGCTTAGAAATTTAATGATCGACTGGCTAACAGTTGTAATTAATTCACTGCCGCACAGGCAGCTTAGAAAAAATACAACAACCGGGAATTACGCAGAGAATAGTTCACTGCCGCACAGGCAGCTTAGAAATTTGCAATCGCGCTGTCACCGTTGCTGATTCTCGTTCACTGCCGCACAGGCAGCTTAGAAAAACTACTACAGGCGGAACTGTCTATTGGGGTAGTTCACTGCCGCACAGGCAGCTTAGAAATTTATATGAGTAAACTCTCAGTCCACTACCTGGTTCACTGCCGCACAGGCAGCTTAGAAAGTCTTGTTGGAGCTGAACGCAAGGAAGCTCGTGTTCACTGCCGCACAGGCAGCTTAGAAAATGATTTCAAAGGCGTCACCGGGGTAACGCTCGTTCACTGCCGCACAGGCAGCTTAGAAAGAAAAGACTGCAGCGGCTGAAAGCTTGATGACGTTCACTGCCGCACAGGCAGCTTAGAAAAATACCCAGAACAGTACTCAGGCGTTGGAGGGGTTCACTGCCGCACAGGCAGCTTAGAAAACTATCGCCGTGCTGTTTTCTGTCTGGCCAAGGTTCACGCCGCACAGGCAGCTTAGAAAATCGAAATTAAACGCTACGCACACGCTAAACCGTTCACTGCCGCACAGGCAGCTTAGAAATGAAAGGAAGGTTTATTCGAAGCGATCAGTTTGTTCACTGCCGCACAGGCAGCTTAGAAAAGATAAATCAAGTACGTCAGCATGCCTCTTATGTTCACTGCCGCACAGGCAGCTTAGAAATTTAAACAGCTTGATAAGGAAGAAAGCCACAGGTTCACTGCCGCACAGGCAGCTTAGAAATGTATTACTAATTTCGGCCTAACGAATAAGGATAGATTGCGCCCAGCCGCAATCTTATCCTGTTGTTGCACAAGCCCGGGTTGAATTCTGGTAAGAAAGGTCTATTGAAGTTTACTTTTCTGGCGGACCTTGAATCAAAACGTTTTTTCTGAACGCTATTTATTCGGATGAGTGTCTCCAGACCACTGCATTACGGTAGTCTTGGATATGACGGATCTGTCTGGCTGAGCTTACATTTCCTCCTTGCTTGTGAATGGCGGTGTTTGTTGCTGAAGAGTACTCAGCATGGTCGCCCCCTTCATCGGACTGCCATTATCCGAATGCAGGACCAGCGGTTGTTCCTTAAGGCTGATCTTATGCTGCATGAACGCTTTTCGGATCATCTGAGCAGCCAGATCAGAGGACTCCCTCTCATGGACTTCCCAGGTCACAATCATGCGGCTATAGACGTCCAGAACCAAATAGAGGTAATAATATTTACCCCTGATGGGTGACCCTAAAAAGGTTATATCTCACGACCAGAGCTGATTTGGTCCCGTGGCCCGATGCGATGTTGGCTTCCGCTTTCCGGGCTTCCGACTGCGACCGCGGTGATGCTGTTGATTATTAGCCTTGAACACTCGATAAAAGCTTGACTCAGAAGCCATATAAACACCTTCGTCGGCCAGTGTCGGTACAATCTGGCTTGGCGACTTACTTTTGAATCGCTCGCTGTTACAGACTTTCAGAATCTCGTTTTGCTCGCTCTTGGTTAGTTGGTTGGCAGGCATTGGCCGGTCTGCGTATTGACGCTGATCTTCCCGCACCTGTTCTACATCGTTTTGCCAGCGCTGAACCGTGCGTATCGACAGGTTGAGCGCAGCACAGGCTTTCACTTTACGTGCACCCTGTGAAACAGCTTCCTGGATTAAAGCAACGGCTTCCTTGCGATCAGGGAGAGGAATCAATCGTCCTCGCGCTCCCCCCAGATCGCGTTTGCCTTTTTTGTTAGAACCAACAGTGCTGCGGTTTCAGCAAGTGCTTTGTCTTTGCGTTTGAGTTCTTTTTCGAGTTTCTGGATGCGCTTCTTGTCATCTCGTCTGGCAGCGGCCTGTACCTGACGGGATTCAGCAGGCTTTGTGCTGCCTGCGATAAAATCAGCTTTCCACTGCTGCAAGTCTTCATAGTAGAGACCCTTCTTACGACAGTATTCGGATAGCTCTGTTGTGTTCATGTTGGCGGTTTCCATCAGAACCGCGAACTTGTTTTCAGCACTCCACTGCTGAGGATTCTTACCATCACCGGGCAAGGCTACACCTTGCGCTTTTGCCTGTTTGCGCCAAGTATACAGGGTTGCATCAGTAATGCCGGTTTCTCTTTTAAGCTGAGTCACAGAAACATTATTGGGCGGCATCATCTTCTGGATAATGGACTCTTTCATTTCTTTGGAATAGCGAGCCATAACAGCCTCTTTCTGAATGCTCTCAGTTATTGAGAGTCATGAATCAAAAGAGGCGACATCTAGCCTGACACAGAGGGGTTTCGATATAACCGGTGACTTTTTTGCATTGCAGTTAAGCTGCTTATGCCATTCTGGTTCAAAAGCCAGGCAGAAATCAACAACATCACAGAATACACTGGTCATAGACAAGGGAGCCTCTGGTTAGACATCTAAGGGCTGCAACCGAGAGTTAGTTAAATCACAGGGGCTCCATTGTCTTTTTTTGCATCGAACTCACGTTAACTGTATGATTCAATAGGCTTCTTTAAAGATCAGTTTTTTTGGTCAAAACCAAGGGATTGTTGCTTTCTTGCTTAGTCCAAAAAAGTCAAACTCTCCTGATACCGGTTTAGTCAATATCTCTCCATGTTGTATGTACCGCCTGTATTTTTCACCTCTCGAGGTGCTAACCAGTTCAAAGTAAGGGTTATCCAAGCCTAGGGTGAACATTTTGTCACGATATGCTTTAACTTCCTCTTGTTTTAGCGAACCTCGCTTTAACAATCTCCTCATCTTGGCAGGGCTCATTTTGGTTTGGAGACGTGAAACGGTTCGGTGTTTTACGTCATCAGGTACGGGTTGAATAGCTGATAGCTGACAGTAACCTGCCATGCCTCCAAGCCAATTGTGTTGCTGAAAGTCTTCCAGTCTGGCAGCAGTAGCATGAAGCCGAATAACCCGCCCGAGTATCACTCTATACTCAGGAAAGCTTACCCCAATATCTCTTGCCTGAAGGTCAAACAAGGCCTTATGCAGCTTGGTATATACAGTGTTAAGCAACCTGTTCTGTCGCATTTCTGCATCGGGCTGGATGCGAATATCCATAAAACTATCCATTGATTACCACCATTCAAATCCGAATATTAGAAACATAGGCCAGTCCTTTTTTGCCAAGATAAAAAGCAGATACACCTGCTTTTTCAATAAGCCCTTTGAGTTCGTTTGCTTTTTCCGGGGAAATATCCAAATTAACTGTCAGGGTACCGCTGGCCTTGGTCAGCATAGATACAACTTCACCTTCACCCGCTCGTCGTTCTTTAAGAATATAGGGGTTGCCCCAGACTATTTTTTTCCGACCAGTGGTATAGCGATCCATAAAGTCTTTTTTGGTAAAACCACGCTTGGATATACCGCCAATGCCTCCATTCCTGGTTTTTGCACTGCTCATATCATAACTCTTACTCAAACGGTCTAATTGTAGGTACAAAGCTGAGCAATAAAGTGATAGAGGAATGGCGAGTCCCTTGTTATTGAGGTAATTGATATCGCCCAAGTATGTCGTTAACGCGTTGATTGCAACTTCAGTATCACCTTCAACCACAATAGCATTCAGTTTTTGTAAAGCTTCCAGTTTCTCAATAACAACTAAAGGTTCATATTTTCTTGTTGTGGTCACTTTGAATTTAGGCTCGGCAATAAACTGGTATAGCTTGTCTAGTTCAAGATCAAGCACTCCCCAAAATTCTGCGGAATAATTTGAGCTGAATATTGGATCATTAGCCCTTATCATGCCCGTGAATGACTGCTGGTCAGTGCTGCCAGTTACGTTGCGAAGATAGACTATCTCTTGCGTTAAACCGTTTCGTTGAGCAGGCTTGTCCTGAAAATGAACAGTTGGCTCAATATCAGCAAAATAATAGCGTGCTGATTGTCTAGCCTGATATAACTTGCGTTGATCACCAATCAGCCGGTTCAGAATCCCCATAACAGTGTTATGGGTAATATCATGTTTAATAAAGTTACCGAACCGGCCTTCTTCTTTCTTTTTAAGAGCTGTCATTGAGCCAATAAAGACTCTGCCTTTTTTTGGAACCGCTTCATTATTAGAGCCAGTCAGGAATGAATTCCGCCAGCTCGATTCGTAAGTGATTTCTATCTGCATGTTAAACTCCGTTACTTGCCATAGAAGTAAACAGCATAATCATTTTCGCGTTCTTCCATGATACTGTCAGGAGTCTGTTTTATCCGCATCATCTTATGACTATTGTTATAGTCAACAGTGATTTCATCGACATACATATAGCCTTTAGCTTGGCGTATGCTGAGTTCACTAACCATCTGCAGGGTTCTGTTAATCAGAATATCGATGGCCGTATCGTCCAGTAGAATACCAACTTCACCCTCTTCAAAAATCGTCCCTTTGCGGACGAAGTTAGGGTGAAATGCTGCTTTAGGATCACGCTCCGGTGCCAGACTTTTGATAAATTCCTGAATGGTGGTTGCAACATTTTCACCTTTGCCCTCTGTGATAATCATCGCTGGGCGATCAAATTTTTTGTCTAGAGATATAAACTGCAACTGTTCGATACTGATTGAGCCATAGGCTTCGTAAAAAGTCTCTCCAAAAGTGGTTTTGGAGAAGAAGGAATTACTGGCAACTTCCTTGCCATCTTTGTCTATATCTTTATCTTTACTGCCGGAACGCCCAAGTTGCTCAAAGTTACCGTTACCCAGCTTATCTTCAAAGTCTTCTATAAGTAGTGGACTGGTGCGTTTACACTGGCTCGAAGGAACAACATAGCCCCGAATCATACCGGTGATAGAGGCGATTAATGGCAACAGATTTTTATCTTTTGCATAGTGCAGGTCATAGGCCTGCTCTCGAAACAGGTGATGTCGGATACAGTTTTGACTGATATACAGCGGATTTTTCTTGAAGTCGATATCAGCCGGGTCTTTTTTAAGCTTGTAGCCTTTATCGCTCTCCTTGCCAGTCAGATTGGTATAACCACGAAGTTTTGGTAATGAGTGGTTATCTACAATTCGCCCTTCACTCTGTAGAGTTGTTGGGCCATTCCAGTTAACAACACCATGCCCCCGGGCAGTGACTTTGAAGTCAACGCTCTTGATACCCGTAATTTGTTCCATATCGGTATACCTTTTTATAACTATGTAGAATAAAAAAACAATCATCATCACATTGCTCGATGATGACGAGGATGAGTTTAAGCTATAGACTCAATAATGTCATTCCAAGAGGGTTTATATCTTATAAGTTATGTGTCGAAATTAGTTGGGCACGGCTATCCTGCCCCCTTTGCTGAACAAGCAGCTTTGAAAAAGAGTGTTTAAATCTTATTGACTGCCGAAAAGGCAGCCAGCGGCAGTAAGGACGACACGATCGTATTACTTGCCGCTCTCCATTATTAGCTTTCCTTTTTTAACAGCTGCTTGAATGCAATAGCCCCAATGGGCTGTTTATCACATACAGCGTAATAGGTAGCTTCACTGTGCGGGGCTTCTCCTCCAAGCTTTAAGGAAAGTTCATCAGGTGTATAGCTAATATAAACAGGGTATTCAGGGTCTCTTGCATAGCTTTCCAGCAAGTTTTTTCGAATGGTCATTTTATTGGCAGGAATCCCCTTGATAATACTGGCTTCATCCATGCGGCCATGTTTTTGAGCCAGATAATCTAACAGACCATCATTTCTGATTTTATCCAGTGACTCCGTCAGGTTATCAATCACCTCACTCTCATTGACACCGATATCATAGGCATATTGATTGAGAATTACAGGCTGCCCTGGCTGATTGACGCAGCACACCGCCATTTGCACAAAACGACTATCACCACGTAATGAGGATTTTGCAATTTTGGCACGTCCCTGTTGTTTCTTTATGGAAAAAACCATCGGTTCAGTGACTTTTGAGTGAATAGTTGTAACGCTTTTCATCAGCGATGCAGTAAGGTCACTAGTCAATGCCTTTGTATAAGCACTGTCAGGCTGGTAAAACTTTTGGTAGAGCTCATAGATATCAGTAAGCACGAATGGCTTGCTTATAGTATTAGACTCATTCAATAAGAATTCGTACCATGCTTTTGTTGAGGCAAAATTGTTATTTCTGGCAAGAAAGCGAGCAACAGCACCAGTACCTTTCCCAGCAGCCAAGGAATCAGGTATTGCAAGAGTAAGTTTGTTTACATCGTGATCATTCACCCCAAACCGATCTAACCGCCCAAGCCGTTGTAATGTATTTTCTGCTGTAGTTATTTCAGTCACCATATTGTCACAGCTAATATTAAGTGATGCCTGTACTATTGGGCCGCTTCGCAATACCTGATACATATGGCTACCTTCATTGCAGAATGAGTCATAGACTTCATCGAACAATCGCTGTTTATCACTCTTTTTAAATTTAGAGTGCAGTAAAATGGCATTTTCTTGATGCTGGTTGACAATAAAGCTTTTTTGTGCTGTGGTAGCTGTATTACTTATGACGAATGTATTGGAAATACAGGGTTGGTAAAGCGGATTACTGCTACCTTCCTGTGTCTCATCATAGTTCTTAAAGCAAAACTGATATAGGCTTGTGTTAAATGAAGGCATTACAACGACATCTTCCTGCCGGATACCCAAAATCTGGTCAAGATAAAAATAGTGGGGCGTTGCTGAAACTAGCAGGGTATTTGCATATTTTTGTTGGGAACGGCTTTTTAGCAGTTCTGCAAACAATAAGTTAAAGGCTGGCATATTTATGTATTCATGAAATTCATCAAATACCGTATGGGTGTTCAGATATTCAATAAATAAGTCTGCCTTAGTGTGGCTGATGATGCCTGCAAACAGCTGATCAATAGTAGTAATGACGATATCACCAGAAAGGTAAGCTCCTTCCGGTGTTGGGTGATCATAGGAGTTCAGGAATTTGAATTCGCCGGTATAAATCTCGATAGAAGCATCAGGCAAATACTGATTGCTTGACAGCTCCAGAAACAGCCCCTGACAGACTTGCACTCTGGGGCAAATCCAAAGGATCTTTTTGGTATTTCTCAGGTTGGCCCACTCCAGAGCAATTTTGGTTTTTCCGCATCCAGCCGCGCCTGAAAGAACCTGGACCTGACTTCCTTGTGCGAGTTGTGATGCTATTTTCGTCTGCTCTTGAGTACGACTACTGTTAGAAAAGCGGCTCAGGCAATCATCAATGTGCATACAGAGACCGTCATCTTTAAGCAAACGATCACCAACAAATTCAACAATGTCTTTATCATTAATCAGTTCATCCAACTCTTGTGCAGTCAGGGCAGAAACCCAGCGGTCAGCGGTAATAACACAGGAACGAACAATATTATTTGTGGCGTTAAAATGGATCTTACCGGAGTATTCTGAAAGCAGTTCACAATCATCGTATTCTTTATACGAAGGTACATTAATATCTTCAATCTCATGTATTCTTTCTAGATTGAGATCTGCCAAATAACATCTACTGAACCAGTCATTGTTTGATTTCTCATAACGCTGATCGATTTTGCTGACTACGTTCAGCATTGGAATTGCCTTTTCAACAATATCAACCCATGCCTGCCCCTTTAAATTTCGGTTCAGTTTTTTATAAATACTGCCATAGGTTTCAAAACCAGCCTCTTTACGGAACGGCTTGGCATGGTGCCAGTAGATGCTATGTCTGACTGATTTTTTATTTTGAGTATTGATTCCTTTAAGGTCGCTATGGTCTAAGAGCATGTAGAGCAAAGCTGATATTTCATTATGCCTTGGATGCTTTTCAAAACTGAAACGGGCTTCATCGATATGCTGTCCATCTTCAGCTATATATTTTTGATTTTTAGGCTTCACAACCCAAGACTGAAAACAGGGGTCAAGTTTTCCCATGTCATGAAAAGCGCCCGCCACAAATACGGCTCTTGCAAGCGCAGTATTTTCAGGAAATAGCTTTTGGCAAAGCATTTGAGCGGTATATGCGACTGCAAATAGGTGCTGATCTAGCCGTTGCAGTTTAGTATTTGCATAAAGCACACCCTTTACAGGCTTACTGGTAGGTATATCCATCGGAACCTCTTTTTCTGTGATATTGACGGGAACCCGCCCGTTATAGCTGAAACGATTTTTACTTCCAACCACCCAAACCAACTCACTACGCGACCGAGACCGAATCCAGTGGCAACTGACGGCAGTACTCTTAGTCGCTGTTTTCCGCAGCAGTTTTTTAACGGCGTTTAATCCTTCCTGAGTAATAATGGTTTGCCAGGTGTTGTCGCCAATTCGGTCTGCAAAAGCATCCAGAACCCGTCGTGTTTTTTTCAGGGCATTTTTTTCGCACTGGGAAACAAAGGTAACCATCATGGCTGCTTACTCCCAGTCATCTTTAAGGGCTATGGCTTTTACTTGATCAAACATAAAATCCAGGGCCTTATGATCAGTAAATGCCTGCAAACACTGTTGTCGGAACTCTTGCTCTGTAGCGCCTTCCTTTGCACAGACAAACGACCAGGGAAGAACCAGCGTATCCTTGATGAGATCAGCTATATCAAATACCAGAGCTCCCCGACGGGTTTTGCCATGCATCACTGCAAAGCCATGAGGGATACCTAATACCCAAAGTGTGGTTGCTGCCAGTCCGTAAGCCAGATAATTACCATGATTCAAAAATGTATTAGCCTGATCTTCTGCGCTGCGTTCACGAGTAAATGAACCATAACCGGTTTGCCGTGCTGCAAACTTATAAAGCGTCTTGGTCAGCCGAGCCTCTGCCTGTAGTAAATCATTGACTGTTAATACCTTGTTGATTGTGCTTTCAGTAGTCTCAAGCTCAGGCTTTATGCTATCAATGAGAAAGCCTTCATTTTTAAGATCTCTGTCTTTGCCCCAGATGGTTTTCATAAACTGAATTCTGGCGAGCTGCATTTGTTTGGCTGCTTGTAATCTTTTCTGCTCATCAAACCAGAACTGCATCCAGCCCTGCATGTATTCAGTGGGGCGATATTCACTTTGTGGCGTTAACCATTCCACCTCATTGGCCATCAACAGGGGAGTTCCACCTCCACCACAAAAGCCAATTAACACACCGGCAGAAGCCAGCATTCGAACAGCGGCCTGAGTAATAGAGGTCCCGTTGCCCAATAGCAGGCAAGTAGTGTTGGCAATGGGAATATTCCAGTAGTGGTTGTTATTTTTTGCTTCGGTAAGATAGAGCACCCGGCCATCTTTCTGCATGATCCGGCATTTTTCCAGATAATAGATATTGGCTCTTTTTGAATGCAGAATGGCCTTGAGATCTGTCAATACATCCATTGCACAACACTCCTTTTCTGAACCATGGCTCTCATTTAAATGCATCAAATTCAGATTTAAAAAAATAAGCAGGATGGTATGGCTGTCTTATTTCGTTCCTGGTACAGTCGGGAAGCTTCTTACTATGAATAGGGGGCTATCGTTGTATATTGCGATACAGTATGAGAAGAGAGGGCTTTCAAGCCCTCCAGAATCGGTCGATCAGATATCAATCACGTCAAAAGGCACCAGTGGATTAACATCCGCCTCATAATCAACACCTTCAACACCAAAACCAAAGAGTTTCAGGAACTCTTCCTTGTATTCAATGTAATCGGTCAGCTCGCTCAGGTTTTCGTTGGTCAGTGTCGGCCAGAGTGCCTGGCAGTGTGATTGGATGTCATCTCTCAGCTCCCAGTCATCCAGGCGCAGTCGGCTGGCGTCGTCCACTGCCGGAGCTTCGCCGTCTTTTCTGTAAAGGCGCTCACGGAACATTCGGCTGATCTGCTCAATACAACCTTCATGAACACCTTCTTCGCGCATCTTTTTGAAGACCATGGAGATATAGAGGGGCATTACAGGAATAGCGGAGCTGGCCTGGGTAACAACGCTCTTGAGTACTGCGATGTTGGCTGAACCGTTCAGGCTTTTCATTTGCTTATCAATGGCGTGGGCGGCACGATCCAGATCCTTTTTGGCCTGACCCAATGCGCCTTCCCAGTATATAGGCCAGGTAAGTTCGGTGCCAATGTAGCTATAGGCCACCGTTTTACAGCCTTCCGCCAGGACACCGGCTTCAGACAGGGCTTTCATCCAGAGTTCCCAGTCTTCACCACCCATTACCGTCACCGTTGCTGCCACTTCTTCTTCAGTCGCAGGCTCAACAGAGGCTTCAAACAGTTGATCTTTGTTGGTGTCGACGGCAGTTGCCTTATAAGGCTGTCCCATAGGCTTGAGTACGGAACGGATCACTTCACCACTGTCAGGCAGTTTACGGACGGGAGAAGCCAGGGAATAAACGACCAGATCAATCTGGCCCAGATCTTCTTTGATCAGTTCGATTGTTTTTGTTTTGGCTTCGTGACTGAATGCATCTCCGTTCAGGCTTTTGGCATAGAGACCTTCTTCATGGGCCAGCTTTTCGAAAGCGGCGGAATTGTGCCAGCCCGCTGTACCGGGTTTTTTTTCGGTTGCAGGCTTCTCGAAGAAAACACCGATGGTGGCTGCACCTGAACCAAATGCCGCAGTAATTCGAGAGGCAAGGCCATAACCACTGGAAGCACCAATGACCAGAACCCGCTTGGGACCTCCGGCGACTTCACCCTGAGCCTTGGTATAAGCGATCTGCTCTTTAACGTTCTGCTCACACCCGACAGGGTGGGTCGTTGTGCAGATAAATCCGCGAATCCTTGGCTTGATAATCATCTTTGGCTCCGGTTAACGATAAGAGACGGCGTTAAGAACACGGTTCGCTGTGTCATAACAGTCGAGTAAAGCTTATCCAAAACCGGCAGGGTGGAAAAGGCGCAGGCGGTATAGATCGGTCGGTATATTGATACGAAATGTATCAAGAGCTCTCAAGATAGAAAAGTTTGCCCCGAACACTGCGCTTAAAGTCGCTTGGCGTGAGCTGGAAGTGTTTCTGAAACAGTCGGCTGAAATAGTCAGGGTCTGTGTATCCGGCCTGGTAGGCTGCTTCCCTGATTGAAAGGTCGGTACTTTTCAGGAGATCCGAGGCCAGTGTCAATCTCATTCGCTGAATATATGCAGTGGGTGAGAAGCCCGTTGCTTCCTTGAATCTTCTGTGCAACGTTCTTCGTGTCAGGCCTGAAGCTGCTATCAGGTTTTCCATCTCGATATCTTCACAATAATGCTGCCTTATCCATTCCTGAAGCTGAATGATGACTTCATCGTTATGAGCAGTGGTGTGATCTTCGGCGAACAGTATCTGATCCATAGGACGACGAATTTCATGGGAGAACTGCTGCTCAACCTTGTGGGCAATTTGCTCTCCCATGCTCAGCTCAATAAGGTGAACCATAAGGTCGGCAACCGAGTTGACACTTCCGGCACAGAATATTCTGCCTGAGCGGGTAATCAGGTGGTGGGGTTTAAAATCAACCTTGGGATAGTGTCTTTTCAGTCGTTCAAGAAAATACCAGTGAGTCGCTGCAGGCTGGTGATTCAATAAACCTGTTTCGGCCATAAATGTGACCCCGGTCGCTGCCACGCAGAAGGTAGCGCCTTGCTGATGCTGATACCTTAGCCATTTCACCATTGCCCTGGACTGTCTGACCACGGGTAGGGGGTTCCGCCAGAGGCCAGGCACAATGACAAGATCTCCGGGACCTGTTTCAGAAAAGGTCACTTCCGGTGTCAGAGGTATGCCGCTCATACTGATGATCGGGTTAAGTTGCTCAGCACAGAAACAGACTTCGACGCCTGGATGCTGATGTCTCAGTCGACTGTAGGTGACTCCTGCCTGGATCATTTCAAGGGGTAAACTGATGCTGGTAGACAGCATATGATCCACAAGGGGAATCAGAACTCTGTTTAGTGAAAACGTTTTCTGTACCAATGCACCGGCCTGTGAATTCGATGGTGTGGCGTAATAATCAGGTATATTGGCGTAAATGTACAGATAAGTTGATGAATGTCCTATTAAACTACCGCTATATCTTTTATCTAAATGGAGTTGTTACCGTGAGCAGATTGCCGGTCATTGTCGCGCAGGGAGGCATTAGCCCGGCGGGACGAAGTTCAGGGTTTCATGGGTATAATCGCTTGATATTTGATCAATTGGGTGCTCAGCAACAGCAGGAAACATTGACTGCTATCGCACGACTCAGGGGCTTGGATAACGACACACCGGCAGACATCATTCTTTCAGGTACCTTAATCAGGCAGCTGGAAACCAACCTGTTTGATAATAACGCTCTCTATTATCACCAGCCCTTCAAAGCTGACAAGGGTTCAGAGTTGATTCTGCCCAAGAGCAGGCTGCCCAGGCCATTACCGGAAAACTGGCAGGTGGAAGAACTGAATGATGGTCGAAATGTCAGAGTTTGTTTTTCTGGTCTGCAAACCCTGATGTTGCCTTCAACAAGGTCAGGTTCGGTCAATGCTGCTGGTCAGTTACCCAGCGGTTTTGATCCTGCTGCGCTCTATCAGTCCAGACATCATCCCCGCTCACTGGCTATGACGGTTTATGGTGCGTCAGACGCCTTGCAATCCTCCGGTTTGGAGTGGCAGCACTTAAAAGAGAATTTGTCTCCCGAACAGATTGCTGTCTATTCAGGCAGTGCCATGAGCCAGCTCGACTACAACGGCTATGGCGGTATGCTGAAAGCCCGCTTGATGGGTAAGAGGGTCAGTTCCAAGCAATGTCCACTGGGTTTTGCTGAAATGTCTGCTGACTTTATCAATGCTTATATCCTGGGTTCACTGGGTAATACCGGCACCTCAATGGGAGCCTGTGCGACATTGCTTTATAACCTGCAGCTGGCAGTAAACGACATTCGTTCCGGCAAGCGCCGTTTGGTGATTGTTGGCAACAGTGAGGCACCGGTTGTTCCTGAAATCATGGATGGCTACAGCACCATGGGAGCGCTGGCTACGGACGATGCTTTGAGGAAGCTGGATGGTCTTGACGATGATACCAACCCCGATTGGCGAAATGCCTGTCGTCCTTTTGCAGAGAGTGCCGGTTTTACTATTGCAGAATCTTCTCAATACTTTGTCTTGATGGATGATGAACTGGCGCTGGAGTCCGGTGCTGAAATTCTGGGAGCAGTCGCTGATGTTTTCGTGAACGCAGACGGCTATAAAAAGTCCATTTCAGCACCTGGCGCCGGCAACTATCTGACCCTTGCCAGGGCTGCCGCTCTGGGCAGGGCGATTCTGGGAGAGGACGCTCTGCGACAGAGGAGTTTTGTTCAGGCTCATGGTACCGGCACCCCACAGAATAGGGTGACTGAATCTCGCATCCTCAATGAAACGGCTCGTCATTTTGGTATGAATAACTGGCCTGTCACAGCGGTTAAGAGCTATCTGGGTCACTCTATTGGTGCGGCTGCTGGTGATCAGCTCATGTCGACACTGGGTTTCTGGCATCAGGGCATTATTCCCGGAATCAGAACAATTCCCGGCATTGCTGAAGACGTTCATCATTCACACCTTGATATCAGTCTGAATCACAAAGAAATGGACCCATCAGAGATGGCCATGTCGCTGATCAATGCCAAGGGTTTTGGGGGCAACAACGCTACGGCAGTAATTCTGAGTCCTGATATAACCCGTGAGATGTTAAAAGCCAGGCACGGTGAGCAGGCACTATCATCCTGGCAGCAGTGTTATGAAACTACGGTCTGCCGTCAGGAAGAGTATGAGTCTGCACAACTGTCTGGTCAGGCGGAGCCTATTTATCTATTTGGTGAAGGGGTTCTTGGAGAAGACGATCTGGAGTTCACCGACCGATCCATTAAGGTACCCGGCTTCGGCCACCCGGTGAATCTCGAAGTAGACAATCCTTTCTGGTCTTTTTGATCTCAGAAGTCTGATGAAATGGCGGTACCACCTTTCCAGCTCGGGACATAAGTACCTAACCAGTTGGTTTCGCATATTCTGGACGGCGGCTTTTTCCATCCTTCTGCGTTCCAACTCTGGTTGCGTAGCTATGGCTACGCGCCCGTCGTTGCGCCTTGAAGGATGAAAAAATCCTCTCGCCAGAATATGCGAAACCAACTGGCCAGGTACATACGAAGAGTTAATGTACCCCAGTATTTGACTGCATTGGATGACATTATCGAGTCATAACCGAGCAAACGTTCGGTTGATTTATGGTCTATTTTACGGGCATGTTCTTCAAAAGCTTTACATCATTATCCGGGCTGGTCATTGAGTTGTGTATAAAGGTAGACTCAATCAGTCCTCCGTGTCTCATTAAAGGGAGAAAGTCATAATGAGAGCCAGACTCAAACTGACCGGAATACTGATTAGCACTGTTGTCCTTACTGCCATGACTGCCAATAGGGTAACGGCAGATGAACAGGCAGGAAGAGTGGAAGTCAGTCACGCCAACAGTACCCATTTAACACTCTACCCGGACAAAACCCTGGTGCGTCAGCAGTTCAAAGTGCTTCCCGGACCGGATGGGAGTCTGGTCGTCGAAGGCATGGCCGATGACTGGGAAGATGACAGCCTTGAGCTGGAATACATCAAAGACAAACAAGGTCTGGTGCCCGCTAGCCTTACCTGGCACAGAGGTGGACTGGACCGGGATCATCTTTACAACAGGTTGGTCGGCAAGTCGGTTGAACTCGTAGGGGGAGGGCTGAACGTCCCGGTACAGGGTGTGTTGCTCTCCTATGACAGTGGGATGGGTCTGGTCCAGGGCAATAACGGTCGACAATACCTGGTGGACTGGAACGATCCGCAAGGTATCAGGCTGGCTTCGCGGGAACAGGTTTTTCTGGAAAAAGACTATCAGACTCGTCTGATAGCACGCTTCCCGGAACTGGACGGCACCGACCAGTTACGTCTTTCTTACATTACGCCTTCCATTCGCTATTCAAGCCACTATCGAATGACTCTGGATGATGATGGAAAGGCCCGTATTGAGCTGACGGCACTTTTAAATAACAACACAGAAACCGATTACAACAACGCAGATATCAAGCTGGTGGCCGGTGATATGGGGCGGCCCAATGTAGGTTATGCTCACAAAATGGTGAGGGCAAATGCTGCCAGTCCCATGCCCGGTCAGGAAAGTCAGCGGGTAGGTGAAGTCATGGTCATACCGTTGCCGAAGGACCAAACGAAACTGACTCCCTTCTCCTGGCAGCAGATGACTCTCTATAAGGAAGATCAGATAGCACTCGATCATTACTATCAGCTGGATGTTAATGGTCGTTCATATTCAGGCAGAGGTTCTGATCTGCAAAGACCCAGGCTGAACTATCGCTTTAAGGCAGGGCGCGATCTTCCTGCGGGTGAGGTGAGAATTCTTGAGTCTACGGGCGACGGCACTGTGATTATCAGTGGTAATGCCATGATTCCCCAGACCACCAAAGGGGATTATGCCCATCTTGCTATGGGCGAAGCCCTGACTGTGAGGGTTGAGAGAAAGCGCGTTGATAGTCAGCAGCGTGAAAAGGAGCTGATCACTCGCTGGCAGGCTGTCGTATTTAATGACAGTGATGAAGAGGTGACCTTGATGATGACAGATCGCGATCACTCTCTGATTAAGTTGGAAGATGTGAAAGGCGGTACTCTGGAACAGACTGACACCATCAAGGTCAAAGTTCCCGTAAAAAGCAAGAAAACGCTTACATATACTTCGGCATACACTCGTTAATACCGTTCAGGGTCAGAAGTCTGAAGGCAGTGGTTGTTCAGGCTTCTGGCAAAATAAAATGCAACTTACTGCAGATCAAAGCCTCATGCTCAATTATCCATCTATTGTAGTTCTGACTGGTGCCGGTATTTCTGCCGAGTCGGGTATTCGTACCTTCAGGGGCAGTGGTGGCCTTTGGGAAAACCATTCGATTGAAGATGTCGCCACGCTGGAAGGTTATTATCGCAATCCGGCCCTGGTGCAGGCTTTCTACAATGACAGGCGACAACGACTGAGTGAAGTGGTTTGTAATGCTGCTCATAAGGCGCTTTCAGACTTTGAAAAGTCTTTTGATGGTGAGTTTCTGCTGGTAACCCAAAACGTTGATGATCTGCATTCCCGGGCGGGCAGTCAGAATCTGATTCACATGCATGGTGAGCTTTATAAAGTGAGTTGTCAGGACACAGAGCAGGTTTTCGAGTGGTATGACGATCTAACTACCGAAACACTCTGTCCATGTTGTCAAATGGCGGGCAACTTGCGGCCTCATATCGTCTGGTTTGGAGAAATGCCTCTGGAGATGGATCGTATCTACAAAGCTTTGTCGCAGTGTGATCTCTTCGTATCCATCGGAACTTCAGGTAATGTTTATCCAGCTGCCGGTTTTTTTGAAGAAGCCAAAGCTGCGGGCGCCGAAACTGTAGAGTTGAATCTTGAGCCCGGTACCAATGCCTCCCGGTTTGATCGGAGTCTTAGTGGGCCTGCTACTGAATTGGTTCCTGAATTCTTTAATGCTTTGTTGGGATAGATGTACGGCATTGTTTTTCTATCTCAAATTTTTCGATGCCCTGCGTGTTGTGCTTCTTCTTAATTGGAGGGAGCGGAGTGTGTGTTTTTTGTCGGTTCGTGCTTCTGTTCCGAAGAGGAGTTTTTTACTTTTTGGGCATTATCCAAAGGTGACAGTTTGTCTGGGTGGCGGGGCTTATAATCTGAGTGCATCAGGTCCCAGTCATCAGGAACGTGTTGAGATACAGTGGCTGCAGAACAGCCAGAGACTGCCTCTTCCCTCAAGTCACCGACGAATATGGCACCTCTTTTACCAGCGCGCCTTTCAACGCGCGTTTGCCCAGTAGCCGGAAAGGCAACAAAATTGAAGAGTTTAGGGTTGATACTGTCATACCTTGTAAACAGATGCTTCAAAACATCTTTAGTGAAGACGCTGCTGAGACAGCCTGAATATTCAAATTCAATCCTGGTTATAGGTTTGTCCGATGTACGCTCCGACACTGACCGTTTGACGAAGAGAGACTGCCCATCTGCAGACCAGCTAAACGAGGCTTTTTCCAGAGACTCAGGAGGAAACCATACCATTGGAACAGCATCAAATCGGTAAGTAACCGTGGTACCCGGCAGGCCAACAGAGACAACAGAGGTAGTACCTTTGATTTCGGGTGGCTGAACAAGAATATTCAGCGATGATAAATAGAAATTTCCCTTAGCTTTACCTTTAAATGACTTCACGTAGCTGAGGTAACCTGCATTCCTGTAATTGGGAGTAGCGTAGTAATCATGGTCAACGATCCACAGATACTCAGGGAACAAATCTGCCGGTGCCTGCGCCATAACCGGTCGAACCGTTGTCATAATAGTCAGAAAAATCACATCTCGTCGCACCAGAAATACCTCCTGATTTATAACAAACAGTAACTATAGACGCTCAAAATGGTTCTGCAGACAACCTTGATCTGAAAATAAAAAATAAAAGGCAATCACAAGCTAAAGGCATTAGAGGTCGGGTCACCGACCTTTGTCACCAATTCATCATGAAACTGACACCCTTGTAACATCACTATGTCTTATTTATTTCATACCCTGTGCTCGCAATATAACCCATAAGAAACGGGAGCCCGTGTGAGAGTTCTGAGTTTTATACCACTGATTGTTTTTTCACTATTGCTGAGTGGCTGTGACGATGAAACAGATACCACCAGTGGTGACAATAATACCAGTGAATACCACTGCCCAGTTGAATAAATAGTAAAGGCAATCAGCTAATTATGAAAAAAGCGTTGAGTCGTCGTAAATTTTTAAAAGCGTCAGGTGTTGGGTTGACTGGCGTGACAGCATCAGGGTTAATTCCACCTTCAATTGTGAAGGCTTTATCCATTCCGGCAAACAATGTCCATGGTAACATCAATGATGTGGAGCATGTTGTTATATTGATGCAGGAAAACCGGGCTTTTGACCACTATTTTGGAAAGTTGGCAGGGGTTCGTGGTTTTGCAGATCGCCATCCTGTTCCTACGGTGTATGGTGATGTCTGGAAGCAAAAATATGAGAAACGACAAAATGAGCGTTTTATTTATCCCTATCATCTGGATGCGGAACAGGGTAATGCTCAGCGTGTGAATGGTACGCCACATACTTTTCCGGATGCTCATGAAGCCTGGGATCATGGGCGCATGAGTGATTGGCCAACCTATAAAGAAGATCAGTCGATGGGGTACTATACAGAGGCTGAATTACCTTTCCAGTTTGCCCTGGCAGATGCTTTTACTGTCTGTGATGAATACTACTGCTCATTCCATGGGGGAACTAATCCTAACCGGCTCTTTCATTGGACGGGTATCAATCACCATGAACTGGACCCTAACCCACCTGCCATTTTTAATGATTATGATAGTCTTGGCTCGTCCAGTGAAGGGTATACCTGGACAACCTATCCCGAGCGTCTGGAGCAGGCGGGTGTTAGTTGGAGGATTTATCAGAACTTACCTGATAATTTTACAGATAACCCTCTGGCCGGTTTTAGACAGTACCGGGAAGCCAATGAATTAAAAGGCAATCAAGCCAATGGTAAGCCCTATCCCGAATGGTCAGAAGACGATGACAACATCAGCCCTTTGCTGAAAGGCGTCGCCAATACCATGGCTGACGGTGGCTTTTTGGAAAGTCTTAAAAAAGATATTGAAAACAAAACGTTGCCACAAGTGTCATGGATTATTGCGCCAGCAACCTATTCCGAGCACCCGGGACCTTCGTCACCGGTACAGGGAGGCTGGTATACTCAGGAAGTTCTGGACGCATTAACCAGCGACCCGGATATCTGGAGTAAAACAGTTCTGATTATCAATTTTGATGAAAATGATGGTTTCTTTGATCATATGCCTCCACCTTGCCCGCCTTCCTTGAGTGAGGGAGCTTTTCATGGTGAAAGTACTGTTGATACAACCGGAGAGTATCATACTGAAAATCAGGCTTATGGTCCGGGTCCAAGAGTTCCGGCATTGATTGTTTCTCCATGGAGCCGGGGAGGCTGGGTTAACTCACAGGTGTTCGATCATACGTCGGTGTTACAGTTTCTGGAAAAGCGGTTTGGAGTGATCGAAGAGAATATTACGCCTTTCCGTCGTGCGGTTTGCGGTGATTTATTATCGGCATTTAATTTTGAAAACCCTAATGACGAGCCATTGCCATCGCTACCGGAAATGACTAAATCAGAGGCTGATATCATAAGATTTTTCCAGCAACTATTGCCACAGATTAATCCTCCGGCTGAAGAAGATCAGCTACCGCCCGTCGCCAATGCCGGTATCCGGCCTTCAAGAGCTCTTCCTTATGAGCTGCACGTTAATTCCCTGGTCGATACAGACCAGTTCTCCGTCGTTCTGACTATGACCAACAGTGGTCAGCAGGGCGCCGTGATCCATGTCTATGATCAACTGAATCTGGAAGAGATACCCCGAAGGTTTGTGATTGGAGCCGGAGATACCGTACGGGCTACATGGCCGGCATCTCTCGACAACAAGTATGACTTGTGGGTGCTCTCTGCCAATGGTTTCCATCGTCAGTTTAAGGGAACCTGCGAGCGGGAGCATAACCAGGAAGTCTCCGTATGTTATGGAGTTAGCAAGGAAACGCCGTCGGTTTTGGTCAGACTGGAAAATCATGGAGATACAGAGAAACAGTTGACTGTAGATTTCTCAGCCTACGAGCCAGGTAATCAACAGACCATCACTCTGGCAGCCGGTGAAAAAGCGTCTGTTGAGCAGTTTATCAAGTCTGCATCCAACTGGTATGAGCTGGAAGTCAGTGTTGAAGGAAGTGACACGTTCAGGCGTTATTGTGGCAGGGTTGAAAATGGTACTCATGGCGTTTCAGACCCTTTGATGGGGTGATAAAACTTCTGAAAATTCAGAGGGCGCCCAGGGTGATGGGTAATACCGATCGAACTTTCTAACTCCCTATTGCGCTGAAGATTTGAGCCTTAATCCTGTGTTGGCGATCGTCGCCATAGTTAAGGCTATGACTCCTGACGCCGCCTTGTCTTAAGGCTCAAATCTCCATACTCATCATGGGAGTTAGCAAGCACGATTGGTATAACCTTTGTTTTTAGAACAAGAAACCTGCGACTTTGAGGAAAGAGTGTTCGGGTTATGACCCGCATTGGCTGTTGGTCTGGGCCGGAGGTTTGGCTAATGATGGATATTTTGAGGCAGGGTGACTATGGAAAAATAACTGGCCAGATGAAATGATAACCCTTAGTAATAATTTTTTAGACAATTTCTGCAGGACATTCTATTGAGCCCTTCAACATGTCAGCTTCCGGATGGTCTGGTCGATGCAATGCGACATTTCAGTGCAATTGATGCCATCTATCTATATGGCTCACGGGCAAAAGGGAACGCCAGGGACGACAGCGATTGGGATCTTGCTGTTATTTATACAGATTATGAAACCGATATTCTGGAACGTGCCGTCCGACCACAAATGATGGAAGCCGAGCTAGAGCGGCTGTATCCCGAGCTTGAACTCAGTGTTGTTGATCTTCGAGAGGTACCTGTGCCTCTGCAATGGAATATTATTCAGGGCATGAAACTATTTGACCGCTATGTTCCGGCCGTTCGCCGTCTTGAGCATGCCATTATTTCTGCCTGGGAAAAAGACTATGAGCGATAAAGCGTACGAACAGGAAATTGAGAATGTTCAGCAGGAGATGATACTTATTCTTGATGAGCTTCATGATGATCTTGGCAGCTGGAGAGCCAGGGACATGCTGGCTGCCCAGAGAGCATTACAAATTCTGATTGAGTCGCTGGTTGGCTTATCCCGTTATGTTTATCAGGAAAAATTTGGAGTTAAAGTCAGTAAATCCCGGGCGGCACTGGATGGTTTAGAGAAGCGGAACGCTTTAACTCGACAGGATTATGACAAAGCGATGAAGATGATCGGTTTTCGAAATGTGCTAGTGCATGACTATCTTGACGTCGATCGCAATATTCTTGAAGCCATTATAAAGAATAAGTTTTATCGTGATATTCAAAGGATTACTCTTCATATACAGGCTCTTTTGTAACACATTAGGGTAGCTATCAGTTTTTACTCGATATTTTTCCAGCCAGAAACGAACCTTCTGGACTGAGCCGATAACTTTGTCCGGGGCTGTTTGGGCTATCGGGGTTAGTCATGCTGATCAATTTCTGATCAAGAGCCGGTTTGAGATAGTTTTTACGAAATGTCGATCGATGCTTTAACCCCAGCTTTTCCATCATATCCTTAACTTTGAAAGGTTCTTCAGGGTCAGTCCGAAGAAGCTGAAGAAGACTTTTTACTTGGTCGCTTACTTGACGGTTTACTTGGTCGCTGAAATGGATGGGTTCACTGGCAAGTGCTTCGTTGAGAGCCTGCTCAATCGCTTTAAGTATGAAAGCGATAAATGGCGTTGAGTCGCTGGCATCGTCGGCCTGACGCAATGCTTCATAATAGGCATTTTGCTGGTCACGAATGATGGTTTCTACGGGCAAAAAAGCCATCGGCTCTCGCCACTTTGACAGGAGCAGGGTTTGCCAGAAGCGACCTATTCGGCCATTGCCGTCTGTAAAGGGGTGAATGAACTCCAACTCATAATGAAAGATGCAACTGCCTATCAAAGGATGAACATCGGTGCCTTCGACCCATGCGAAGAGTTCATACATCAGTCTGGCTACCTGTGAAGGTGGTGGAGGCATATGGACCAGCTGTTCATCCCGGTATATGCCAACGCCAGTATCCCGCCAACATCCAACCTGATCGGTCAACCCTTTCATTAGTAAGGCGTGAACGTGCAATAAGTCTTCTGCATTAGCAGGATCAAGGGTGGGCATGAGGTCATAGGCTTCAAAAGCGTTCCGGACTTCAAGGATTTCCTTTGGCTGACCAAGCACTCGTTTCCCTTCCAGAATGGCCGTTACCTGTTCAACGCTGAGTGTATTATGCTCAATCGCCAAAGAGGCCTGAATAGTTCGAATGCGGTTGTTTCGACGTAAGCGAGGTGTTGATGAAGAACACTGGCTGGCACTGTAGCGACCCAGCAGCTCACTGATATTGGCAACAGAGTCAAGAATAGCCGGGGTGATCGTATAAGGAGGTTGGTATTTTGCCATAGCAATGAGCTGGTAGCCTTAAATCACTGTTAAACCAATAGTCACAAAGTATTGCATATTGTGAGGCAGATCGACAGGAAGGCTGTGCTCTTCGTCATAGCTGTCTGAGTTTAATTCTTTCCGTCGCTGCTCTACCTGTTGGGTCACCGACATTTTTTCTTTAGGCAGAACCAGTTCACCTAAAGGACCGGCAGCCACACTGCTATCAGCAAAGGCATCACGGATGGAAGGTCGCAACGGCGCAAAAAGCCCTTAATACACAGGAGCTTCAGGAAAAAAGAAACCCGCGACTCTGGGGGAAGAGTACGCGGGCTAAGACCATTTTAGGAGTGAAACATAGGTACACAATGCAAGTATCAAGGTCACCTAAATCAGTAACCTAGACTGATTGATCGTAGGGGGAAGTCGACCGGATCAGTAGAAGTAATTATGGTGCAGATTCTTCTCGCGTCCACTGAGCTATAAGATCAATTCTGAATAATCAGCTTTTTTATTACTCTTGAATGATTTGATGCCTGTTAGTTTATCCGCTACAAGTCAGTTCAAAGTGTTTTTATTGTCGAGATTCTCTGAGCCTGAGCCACTATTTAATCCTATCTGCTGCAGTTCTTTCACCTCATCAGGGGTGATATAAAGATCACCTTCCTTACCTTCCAGAGCACCATGGCCATGCCAGGGAAGCAGTTTGTAATCCGAATGGTGGGTGTAATCGAGAAAGGGGTATTTAATGATCTGGAAGTAAGGCGAGTAGTCAAAGTCACTGGGGGTGCAGAGTTTGGGGTTGCGCTGAAACAGCTGAACACCACTTTCTCCATTCATCTTCACCAGAGGCAAAATCGGGAAGTGAATAAAACTGAATGCCTCGGCAATCATACTGGAGCAAACAGTTTTGGTTTCATCTCCGGGTGAATGTTGAAACAAACTGGAACGCCAGCGCCTGGGCATTATGGAATAAGGGAAGAAAAAGCGGGCCAGGTCCAATATATGGCGCACGTTGTAATCAAGACCCAAACGGCTGACAGCATAGTGAATGACCTGCTGGCTGTCGGAATAGTTTAATCCATTGGGTCGACAAATTCTCAGATGTTCACCTTCGTAACGGCTTAAAGGATGTACGACTGTTCCAAATCCGAGTTCACTCTCAATGATGAGTTGATCATCCGGAGAGCCGTCATAAGACTCTTTAACGGTCTGACGAATACGGTCATCTTCTATATCATGCAGACGTCCAATATAAAGCATGGCGTGGGACCAGGGGCTCTGGGTGATCTGTTTGATGACATTGCTGACTCGAGATTTACCTTCAACGAGCACTACATCGCAGGGCTTAAGCTCATGGCGGATTCTTTCGAAATCACAGAGAGGTCGGTTGGTGTCTTCAGGCTGCTGCATGAGCCATTTGGTGAGTAAGCCAGCGAGTGATTTGAAGAGCTGCATTATTTTTCCCTGTCGTTTTTCGACTATGCACTTCTCCATAACTTCAGTGCTTCAATTTAAATAGTAGCATTTGTCAGATCCCTGATAGGGTCATGGTTGGCTTCTGGTCTCGATCTTGCGTACTATCCTTTTTGGGTCGATCGAGTGTCCGGCATAGATAAATCAGACGTCGTCCTCATTAAGACGATATAATGACCTTGTTGCATCCATGTTTCATTCGAGTACTGACGTTTCGCCAGAACAATGACAACAGACAGAGGGGCCGAATTATGAGTGATCAATCCATATCACCCGGACAGCTGGCTGAGAGCATGAAGCCTCTCCTAAAACAGCAGGGTTTACCTCCTGTTCATTCATGGAATCCCGATTTTTGTGGGGATATAGACATGAAAATTTGTCGGGATGGCAGTTGGCTCTATATGGGGTCACCCATCGCCAGAGAGTCCATGGTTAAACTGTTTTCTACCATTCTCAGGCATGATGAGGATGACTGTTTCTATCTGGTGACCCCGGTAGAGAAGGTTAGAATCCAGGTAGAAGATGCTCCGTTTGTCGCCGTTTCCGTTGAAAATAAAGACGATGGCCTGACTTTCACTACTAACGTAGGTGATAAAGTGACTCTGGATCGTGAGCATCCTTTGTGGGTTAACATTGATTCGTCGACGGGAGAGCCTTCGCCGTATATCAGAGTCAGGGCCCAGCTGGATGCCCTTGTTCATCGGAATGTCTTCTATCAACTTATTGAGATGGCAGAAGAAAAGTCTACGGAGCGTGATGTAGAGCTATGCCTCAATAGTCACGGTCAAACTTTCTCGATTGGCAGTATAAAACCTGAATACTGATCCGGGATGGGAAGCAATAAATCTGCCTGAGCATCCATAAAACAGAAAAGGAGCCTGATGGCTCCTTTTCTGTTTGTCCCGAGTTACATGTTCGGGTAGTTGGGGCCACCGGTACCTTCCGGAGCTACCCAGGTAATGTTCTGAGCAGGGTCCTTGATGTCACAGGTTTTACAGTGAACGCAGTTCTGACTGTTGATCTGAAAGCGTTGTTCGCCGGACGTTTCCTCTTCGACAATTTCATACACGCCAGCCGGGCAGTAACGCTGAGCAGGCTCGTCGTATTTTGGCAGATTGTCTTTCAGAGGAATCGATGCGTCCGCCAGCTTCAGGTGGCAGGGCTGATCTTCTTCGTGGTTGGTGTTGGACAGGAACACAGAACTCAGGCGATCAAAGCTTATGACTCCATCCGGTTTTGGATAATCAATCTTCTTGCTATCAGCGGCTGGTTTAAGGGTTGCATAGTCGGGTGTTTTATCACGCAGGGTAAACGGCAGCTTGCCGCCAAAAATATTCTGGTCGACAAAAGCAAAGCCGGCACCTACGAAGTTGCCCCACTTATGCATGGCCGGTCCAAAGTTTCTCTGCGCATTAAGCTCTTCACCCAGCCATGAGTTTTCAAAAGCCCGGGCGTAAGAAGTGAGGTCTTCACCACCTTCGGAACCGCTGCTGATTGACTTGAAAACTTCTTCAGCCGCCAACATGCCGGACTTCATGGCCGTATGTGAGCCCTTGATTTTGGCGCCGTTCATGGTACCGGCATCACAACCGATCAGAAGGCCACCGGCAAAGGTCATTTTTGGCAGGGACTGAGGTCCGCCTTTAGCAAGGGCGCGGGCACCGTAAGAAACCCGTTTGCCCCCCTCGAGGAATTTCTTGATGGTTGGACTCTGCTTGTAACGCTGGAACTCTTCAAAAGGACTGATGTGGGGGTTGGAGTAACTCAGGTCGGTAATGAGCCCCAGAACGACCTGATTGTTTTCAATGTGGTAAAGGAAGCCACCACCGGTTGAGCCGCTTTCAGTCAGAGGCCAGCCAGCTGTATGCACTACCAGGCCCTGAGAGTGGTTTTCCGGAGCTATATCCCACAACTCCTTGATACCTATGCCGTAATGCTGAGGGTCTTTACCTTCGTCCAGATTGAAGCGGCTGATAAGTTCTTTGCCCAGCTGACCACGGCAGCCCTCTGAGAAAAGGGTATATTTGGCGTGCAGTTCCATGCCAGGCATGTAACTGTCTTTTTTCTCGCCATTGGCAGAGATGCCCATGTCGCCAGTAGCAATCCCTTTAACACTGCCATCTTCATTGAACAGAATCTCGTTGGCAGCAAAGCCAGGGAAAACTTCTACGCCCATGCTTTCTGCCTGTTCGGCCAGCCAGCGGCAAAGGTTGCCCAGACTGATGATGTAATTGCCTTCGTTGTGCATGGTCTTGGGTACAAAGGCCCCCGGCACTTTCAGGGCCTTTTCCTGAGAACTCAACCAGTAGATATCGTCGGATGCGACAGCGGTATTCAGTGGCGCACCTTTTTCTTTCCAGTCAGGAAACAGTTCATTCAGAGCAGTGGGTTCGAATACGGCGCCGGACAGGATGTGTGCTCCTACCTCTGATCCTTTCTCAACGACGCAGACAGAGAGTTCTTGACCCGCTTCCTGTGACAGTTGCATAAGACGACAGGCTGCAGACAAACCGGATGGACCAGCGCCCACAATTACCACGTCGAATGGCATAGACTCGCGTTCCAAAATGAATCCCCTCCCTCACCGAGTTATCATATGGTGATTTTCATACACTATTTTTTATCTGATGACGCTTTAACTTTTCCGGTTAAATTTCCCGGCTGCCGTTGTCAGAAGAATCTGCCAGCGTGAAAATCAAACAGTTGTTTGAATTTTTTTCTGCATTATACTGTCTCATACGCAAATAACCAGCATTCGCTGAGTCGAAGTCCCTTCGACGCAGTAGAGTGCCAGGTAGCTTTCTGCCGGTGATATGCCCCTGAGGCAGTTTGCAGATATGCGATAATGTTCGGGCGCTCTAATAAAAGGCACTGGTCAGACAAATAGTTCATAAAACTGCTTGATAATCATCAATCTTGAACATAGGTTTGAACCCTTATTGACGTGCTGTTAGACTGCCCACACAGCAGTGATGTGAAACAATGATAACAATTGATGCTCCGCGCGATGTTTTCGGAGATTTCATACCCTGCCTCACAACCAAGTATCCAGTCATAGTATAAATAAGGAAGGCTGCGAACCCATGAAAATTCTTGTAGCCGTTAAGAGAGTCATCGACTATAACGTCAAGGTTCGTGTAAAAGCGGACCATAGTGATGTCGATCTGACGAACGTAAAAATGGCCATCAACCCTTTCTGTGAAATTGCTGTTGAAGAAGCGGTGAGACTGAAGGAAAAGGGTGTTGCAAGTGAAATCGTTGTCGTATCTCTCGGTACCAAAGAGAGTCAGGAGCAAATTCGCACCGCTCTGGCTCTGGGTGCTGATCGCGGCATTCTGGTAGAAACCGAAGAAAATCCCGGTTCTCTGTCCGTTGCCAAACTGCTGAAAGCCATTGTTGATGAAGAAAAGCCGGATCTGGTGATTCTGGGTAAACAGTCCATCGACAGTGATAACAACCAAACCGGTCAGATGCTGGCGGCGCTGTCTGGTCTGCCCCAGGGTACTTTCGCCTCTGAGGTGACTATAGAAGACGGTAAGGCCTCTGTCACTCGTGAAGTCGACGGTGGTTTGCAGACAGTTTCCCTGTCACTGCCCGCTATCGTGACGACTGACCTGCGCTTGAATGAGCCTCGTTATGCTTCCCTCCCCAACATCATGAAGGCCAAGCGTAAACCTCTGGACGTCAAAACACCTGCAGATCTGGGTGTTGAGGTAACTTCCTCCCTGAACACGCTGAAAGTTGAGCCGCCTGCCGAGCGCAGTGCCGGTATTCGTGTGGGCAGTGTTGATGAACTGATCGAAAAACTGAAAACAGAAGCGAAGGTAATCTAATGGCTATTCTCGTAGTTGCAGAACATGATAATGCAGCCTTGGGCGCAGCCACTCTGAATACTGTAGCGGCTGCCCGTCAAATAGGCGATGATGTTCATGTATTAGTCGCCGGATCCGGCTGTGGTTCTGTTGCCGAAGCAGCGTCAGCCGTTGAAGGTGTCAGCAAGGTTATGGTTGTGGATAATGCCGCCTATGAGCATCAGCTGGCAGAAAATGTCAGTTTGCTGGTTGCTGAACTGGGCAAAGGCTATAGCCATATTCTGAGTGCTGCCAGCACCAGCGGTAAAAACTATATGCCTCGTGTTGCGGCTTTGCTGGATGTTGATCAGATTTCTGACATTATCCGTGTAGACAGTGCAGACACTTTTGCCCGTCCTATCTATGCCGGTAACGCCATTGCAACCGTACAGAGTAGTGCCACTGTGAAGGTTATCACCGTTCGTGGTACCGGCTTTGATCCTGTAGCCGCTACAGGAGGTAGTGCAGCCGTCGAACAGTTGGATATTGCCCACGACGCAGGTATTTCCTCCTTTGTCAGTGAAGAAATGGCCAAGTCTGATCGCCCTGAACTGGGTGGTGCAAAAATCGTAGTATCCGGTGGTCGTGGTATGGGGAATGGAGAAAACTTCGAAATCCTGTACAAACTGGCTGACAAGCTGGGTGCTGCCGTGGGTGCTTCCCGTGCTGCCGTGGACGCAGGCTTTGTTCCTAATGACATGCAGGTCGGTCAGACCGGCAAGATTGTTGCCCCTAACCTCTACGTTGCTGTAGGTATTTCCGGTGCGATCCAGCACCTGGCAGGTATGAAAGACTCTAAAGTCATTGTTGCCATCAACAAGGACGAAGAAGCGCCTATCTTCCAGGTAGCCGACTATGGTCTGGTAGCGGATCTGTTTGAAGCTGTGCCAGAGCTGGAAGGCAAACTCTGATTTCAGAGTCTGGTATCGCTGACAGGCTGGTAGCAGAATAAGCCTGTTGTACGATATTATTCGTGCGCAGGCTTTTTTGATGACATTGGAATGGTTTGCCATCAAGGAAGTGAGAGACGGATTAGGAAAATAACAACTATAAAGATGCAGGTTGGGGTGTTTCATGATTCGCGTACTGATTGCTGACGATCATGATCTGGTGAGAACGGGGCTGTCCCGTATGCTTTCTGATGTTCAGGAGCTGGTTATTGTCGGAGAGGCCGACAGTGGGGAAGAGGCTATCGAAAAATGTCGAAGCCTAAAGCCACAGGTCGTCCTGATGGATGTTCGTATGCCGGGCATTGGTGGTTTGGAAGCCACTCGCAGGATCAATCAGTCATTCCCTGAGATTCAAGTCATCGCTGTCACCGTCTGTAATGATGAGCTTTATCCTGCCAAGCTGATGGAAGCCGGTGCAGCCGGATACGTAACCAAAGGCATCAGTATCGACGAGATGGTAACCACCATCAAGTCGGTGGTCGTTGGCAAGCGTTGCATTAGCCCTGATATTGCACAGCAAATGGCGCTGAAATCATTATGCCCTTCCTCCGGCTCCCCCTTTGAAAAACTCTCCAGCCGGGAGATGCAGATATGCCTGATGATCGTCAGCTGTGAAAAGGTGCAAACTATTTCAGACAAGCTGTGTCTGAGCAGTAAAACGGTGAACAGTTATCGATATCGTATTTTTGAGAAGCTGCAAATAAACAGTGATGTGGAATTAACCCATCTGGCCATTCGATATGGCCTGATTGAAGTGGGGCAGGATATTGTTTCTGTTTAATCAGCTGCTTACTCTGAGTTGAAGTTTCAGTAGGTCTCTGGATTAGTTTATCAGTATACTGTTCGAAATTAATCGACAGTATTAGCACTCCATGACAGGCTCAATGGCTCAGGGTGAAGAAAAAGAGCGCTTCGATCACAAGGCTTTTCTAAAACAGGCGCCCAAACAACCGGGTGTCTATGACATGCGGGACAATCTCGGGAATACTCTCTATATCGGTAAGGCGAAAAATCTCAAAAATCGTCTTTCCAGTTACTTTCGTCCTACTGGTTTGACCACCAAAACCATGGCACTGGTCAGCAAGATACACACTATAGAGGTTACCATTACCAACTCCGAGTTGGAGGCTCTGCTACTGGAGCAAAACCTCATCAAAGACCGGAAGCCGCCTTACAATATCCTTCTCAGAGACGATAAGTCCTATCCTTTTATTTATCTTTCTTTAGAAGATGAGTACCCTCGCATTGGCTATCAGAGAGGTCGGAGTAAAAGCAAGAAAGGCTTGTTTTTCGGTCCTTATCCCAGCGGCGGTGCCGTGCGGGAAAGTCTGAATCTACTGCAAAAGGTGTTTAAAGTCAGGCAGTGCGAGAACAGTTATTTTCGCAATAGAAGCCGCCCCTGTCTCCAGCATCAGATTCAACGCTGTAAGGCTCCGTGTGTGAATCTGGTCAGGCCGGAAGAATATCAGCAAGATGTGCAGGATACTCGTCAGTTTCTGGAAGGAAAGAGCCAACAACTCATCCGTAAACTGATCAAGAGAATGGAGAACGAGTCCGAAGCGTTAAGGTTTGAAGAGGCGGCTGAAATTCGGGATCAGATCAGCCAGCTCAGACATGTCCAGGAGCAGCAGTCGGTGAATCGCAGCACCGGCGATGCTGACGTAGTCGGTTACAGTAATCAGATGGGTAAGGTCTGTTTTGCGGTGCTTTTTTTCCGCAATGGTCAGCTATTGGGTCACAAGAGCTATTTCCCGAACTTCAGACTGGATCATCAGCCGGAAGATCACCTGTCAGAATTTCTGGCCCAATTTTATATCAAGCTCGCTAATAGTCGCAATTTTCCCTCTGAGATTATTCTGCCTATTGCCATGGAGGATCAGCAGGTGCTTGAGCAGGGAATCAGTCAGTTGTCGGGTAAAAGTGTCAAAATCAAGCATCGGGTGAGGGGAGAGCGACAGGACTGGTTGAAGCTGGCAGAGAAAAATGCACAGATGAGCCTTCAGTCTGAGCTGGCCGGTAAAACTCACCAACGCAAGCGCACGGAACAACTGGGTAAGTTGCTGAAGCTGAAAGAACCTTTAACGCGGTTTGAATGTTTTGATATCAGTCATACCATGGGAGAAGCAACTGTTGCCTCCTGTGTTGTTTTTAATCAGGATGGGCCTGATAAAAGCCAGTACCGGCGTTTCGACATAACAGGCATCGAGCCCGGTGATGATTATGCAGCTATGAAGAAAGCCTTGCATAAGCGTTACAAAGGCTTGGCCGAGCATCCAGAGAATACGCCTGATCTGATATTGATTGATGGTGGTAAGGGGCAGCTGAGCATGGCAGAGGAAGTTATGTACGATCTGTCTCTGCAACATATTCCCTTATTGGGAGTCGCTAAAGGGGTTTCCAGAAAACCAGGTCTTGAAACACTGATCTATAAGGGCAGGGAGCTACCTGCGCTGGAAAAAGATGGCGCGCTGCTTCTGATTCAACATATACGGGACGAGTCGCACAGGTTTGCTATCACCGGCCACCGGCAGAAGCGCAGTGTTGCCAGAAAACGCTCAACGCTGGAAGATATTCCGGGTATTGGTGCCAAACGTCGTTCTGCATTGCTCAAGTTCTTCGGAGGGCGTCATGGCGTAATGAACGCACCAGTCGATGAGTTGGCAAAAGTCGAGGGGATCAGTCAGAACCTGGCAGAGCAAATACATGCTCATTTGCATGGTTCCTAGAATTCAGGCCGAAATTGACAGGATTCGGGTTTGTACTCTGTCTCATGACTGTGTAACTTATGCGGTTGTAAATACTTTCAACGACAGTCTGTGGAGTCTCCATTTGTACCAGAACTTCGAGGTTGAATGGGGGGCTCTCATAAAAAAATCGCAGCACTGTTTTCAGATCATGGTTAGTTATCTGTTGCTATGAATATTCCAAATACTCTGACAATGCTACGCGTTGTTCTGGTTCCTTTTCTGGTCTTGATTTTCTACCTGCCCATTGAGATGCGTTACACCCTTTGTGCCGGCATCTTTGCAGTAGCTGCTGTCACTGACTGGTTTGACGGATATCTTGCCAGGCGCTGGAATCAGACCACCTCCTTCGGGGCTTTTTTTGATCCGGTAGCAGACAAAATCATGGTTGCAACAGCGTTGTGTCTGTTGGTCGACGAATTCAGGGCAGCCTGGATAACCATACCCGCTATTATCATTATCGGTCGGGAAATCGTTATTTCTGCTCTGCGTGAATGGATGGCCGAAATAGGAAAGCGTACCAGTGTGGCGGTGAATATGATCGGAAAATTTAAAACGGCCGGGCAAATGATGGCCATTACCTTGTTACTGCTTGCCCCTGCTCCCCTGGAATCCATGATTGGTTATATTGGTTTGGCACTGCTTTACATTTCTGCGATCCTGACACTCTGGTCCATGTACGTATACCTTCATGCGGCATGGCCTGATCTGACACCATTCTCTAAGGCTGAAAGCTAATTCGTTGCTCCAATCTATTGACAGCAGACGAAATATTCTTAAACTACGCAGCATCTTCGACGGACACGAAGCTCAAGCGCTTCAGGTACTGACGAATATAAATGCGGGAATAGCTCAGTGGGTAGAGCACAACCTTTCCCAAGGTTGGGGTCGCCTCAGAGTTAAAGAGTGAGTCTCGTTTCCTGCTCCGGACTTTGAAGAAGTCCTAAAACATCTTTATTGCGGGAATAGCTCAGTTGGTAGAGCACAACCTTGCCAAGGTTGGGGTCGCCCAGAGTTAAAGAGTGAGTCTCGTTTTCCGCTCCGGACTTTGAAGAAGTCCTAAAACATCTTTATTGCGGGAATAGCTCAGTTGGTAGAGCACAACCTTGCCAAGGTTGGGGTCGCCCAGAGTTAAAGAGTGAGTCTCGTTTTCCGCTCCGGACTTTGAAGAAGTCCTAAAACATCTTTATTGCGGGAATAGCTCAGTTGGTAGAGCACAACCTTGCCAAGGTTGGGGTCGCCCAGAGTTAAAGAGTGAGTCTCGTTTTCCGCTCCGGACTTTGAAGAAGTCCTAAAACATCTTTATTGCGGGAATAGCTCAGTTGGTAGAGCACAACCTTGCCAAGGTTGGGGTCGCGAGTTCGAGTCTCGTTTCCCGCTCCAATCTCCCAAGAGATAAAAGGCGAGTTAGCAAAGCGGTTATGCAGTGGACTGCAACTCCATTTAGACCGGTTCGACTCCGGTACTCGCCTCCACATTCGAAAAAACAGGTTAGCTAGCCTGTTTTTTTTCGGCTGGAATAGATAAGCTATTCCTGTCGCCCGGGTGGTGAAATTGGTAGACACAGCAGACTTAAAATCTGCCGATCGTTAAGATCGTGCCGGTTCGATTCCGGCTCCGGGCACCAATCACAAAGGTCATTGTTTATTCAATGGCCTTTTTTTGTGCCTGTTTTAAAGCGTTAGCCCTTGCGAATCCTGTCTTTCGAGCAAAATTTACAACCTTCAAAATTTTTATTTCTCACTATTTTTTACCTCGTTTCACTGTGTTTTTCGTTCAAAAATTATCACTCTTCGATCACTCGATTTACCACTAAATTGATCAGAATCATAGGGATCAGCCTGTCCATACCAAGCCGCTGACGCCACTCTTTCAAACAACGCAGATAGTCTTGAATGTTCATTTTCGGGACGGGTAAAAAACCCGAACATAAGGGTTGGGCAAGGTTCTGGCTTTCACAAAATAAAAGCCCAGCCAGCAAAGCCGTTGGCTCAGGTGTCCGTCAGGGTGACGATCCCGAAACCGGCGATAAACACGAATCGCCATCCAGCCCAGAAATATGCCAGAAGCAGCTGGTCAAACCAGACACCCCAGATCAGACCTACCGCTACGGGGTAGATTTCATCCAGAGACCAGAACAGGAACTGGATGGGGTCGTTGATGGTGCGGGGGATTTCCATGATGCTTTCGACTCATTTACCGCCTATACTCTGTAAGACATATTCTTACAGGAGGTGCAATATGGCTCGAACATTAACCATCAGCCTTGGAGAAGAACTTCAGGGCTATGCTCAACAGTTGGTCGATTCCGGTGCGTACTCATCCGTCAGTGAAGTGGTGCGCGAGGCGTTAAGAAACCTGAGAGAACAGAAAGCTTCGTCAAACCTGGAGCAATTGAGGGCAATGATTGACGAAGGTGACAACAGTGGTGAACCGGTTGATCTTGAAGTTGAAAAGTTCCTTTCCCAAATGAAAAAACGGTAACCCTTATGCCCCCATACAAGCAGTACTTGTTCAAGCCCCGTGCACGACAGGATTTGGAAGGCATATATGACTATACCGTTAGTGAGTTTGGAGAAGAACAAGCTGATCTGTATATCCGAAATCTTTTTGATACCTTTCAACGACTGGCCGAAACACGGGGCTTTGCTCGATGCCGGGATGACCTCAGAAAAGGGCTCAAATCATACCCTGTGAAGGCCCATATCGTTTTCTTCAGAGAAACGGTGAATGGCGCATTAATTGTCAGAGTGCTTCACCAATCGATGGATTTTCAATCACAAAAATACTGATCGATTCTTGGAAATGCTCACTGCTGTCGAAGATTTATAGATTTGGTGTTTTGATAGTGATTGAGTTCTGATGGAGTAATGCTGTCGTATCGGGTTTCCAATTGTTTTCGACTGTCTTCCCGGTGCTGGTCGAAATCCAGCCTTGACCCTTTGCCCGTCAGAGTTTCCAGATTCAACTGTTTCAATGTGTCAGCATTCAACTCTGGCAGTTTGTTTTGCAATTTTAATAATGCCAGCCACTCGCTAAGGTCAATCTGGTTCCAGTTCACAGCTTGCAGAGTTTCAGGCGTTATACCCTGGCAATCGGGATGTTCGGCAGAGCCCCATCCAGTGTTCAGCTGCTTCCTGATCTGCACTTGCAAGATGCGGGAAAGCGTTGAACTGAAACAGCAATAGCTTTTGTACTCCATGCTGCTCAATCCCAAAAACTTGCTTTCTCTGTAACTGCCGACTTTATGGCAGGTTTTTCAAATTCTTCGGTTTCACATTTGTTGGTGATCTGAATAATCAGTTTGGTCATGGTGTATGCTGTGTAGATCATGGTGACTGCACTGATCGCTGAGGGTGATGGCCGGGTTCATAATCAGGGTTTGATGGCTCAGCTGACCGCCCTGGGAAGCCAGGTTGTCACCCACCGTTTGGAACAGCAGATTGGTGGCATCCTCGCCCAGAATTTTATGGACGACTTCCGCCATCTTTCGCATTAGCTGTTGCTGCATATTTCCGAGCATTGCGTCTTGAGTGCACTGTGAAAACCCACGTCCTATGGACGTGCTTATGAATGGTTGGCTTCGCCTGTCATGAACTACCCGTACGACAAAGATCGCCTATACAACCAAGGTTCAGTGATGAACAGAAAGCCTGTTGTGAACTGGTCCGGATGATTGCAGCATCAGGTATTAATGTTCGGGACTATCTGGGGCAGGAGCATACTATCACTACAGCGACTGACAACAGAGATCTGGTAGGTCAGCTTCAGCAGTTCGTGGGTGCCGATGGTCGGCTTACGCCCATTGTAAAAAGCACCGAGCTGAAACTGAATGTTGAAGGACTTAAGGCTATTGAAGTGGTTGACACACCGGGAATGAATGACCCGATTATCTCCCGTGGTCGCCGCACTCAGGAATTTATCGGCCAAGTTGAAAATGATGATATCGCCCGACTCCGACAGGTGCAAGGGCGTATTGTTGGTGTGCTAGTCAATGAGATGGCTGCGGAAGTGGATGCCAGTGTGACTGAAATCCTGGGCCGTTTATCTGCCGAGAAAGATCAGTTTATTCCGGAATTAACCCAGGATCTGAACGCTCAGGTCGAGCAGCTGAGTCAGGATCTTCAGAACAGCGAGCAGAAAATGGGCGAGTATAACCAAGTGCTGGAGTTAGTTTCTGAGGATCTTGAAAAGCTGGCAGTATGAAGAGCGTTTTTTTCCATTTGCCTTTTGTCCCGTAGCTATATTTTTGAACAAGCAGACTCAAGGTAGGAGAATATGAGCGCTCAGTGTGGAGAAGCGTACCGGTTTGGCTCCGAACAAAAGAACCATTAAATGTGGGTATTCAATTTCAGCAGTCAAACCCGTAGACGTTTTCGATATATGGCACAGTGATTGGCATTAATCGAACCCAAGGCCAGAACAAAAGCCATCCCAGCTTCGGCTCCGAGCTCCATGCTGAGGAGTTGCGCTGTTTTTAAGGGGGCGCTTTGATAGATGCTGCTCTGACTTCGGGAGATTCCTTTTGAAATCACTTAGGCTGTATTTATATACAGTACCTTTTGTATCGCCTATTTTAATAAATAAACTATGATATAGTTACTGTAATAAATATTACGGTAACATTTCATGAGATTCTATAACCGAGAAGACGAGCTTGAACAGCTCCAGGAGTGGAGTGAACAAGCCTCTAAAGGAACGGCCCACCTGACGACCGTAGTAGGAATGCGCCGGGTAGGTAAAACCGCTCTGCTAAATAAAACCTTTCCTCAGAACACGGCTGCTGCAGCTTCTATCTATTTGTTTGTATCCAGAAAACAGGAGTCATTGCTGTGTGAAGAGTTTGTCGAACAGATCAGAACGGTTTTAAATATTCCCATATTTGGTCAGCCTGCACGTCTTCGGGAAGTCATGGAAATCCTGTTGCAGTTCAGCATCACGACGCCGGTTACCGTCATACTGGATGAATTTCAGGATATCCAGCGGGTTAATCGGGCGTTTTTTTCCGAACTTCAGGATTTATGGGATCGGTACAGACAACAGAGTCGTATGCACCTGGTCTGCTGTGGCTCTTTATACAGCCTTATGACCCGGTTGTTTCAGGATGGACGAGAGCCCTTGTTTGGTCGAGCCGATCATCGCATCAACCTTCAGCCGTTGCGTTGTCGCTATATCGCCCAGATGCTGAATGACCGGCAGGAGTTTACGCCTGAAAAACTTCTGCAGTGGTACATGCTCAGTGGCGGTGTTCCTAAATATCTGGAGTGGCTGTTTAATATTGATCCTGCAGAAAACCTGTGGTCGCAGCTGATTAATGAACATAGCCTGGTTATTGAAGAAGGGCATTATCGTCTGGCCGAAGAGTTTGGGCCTGAGCATGGTACCTATTTTTCCATATTGGCGGCTATCGCTTCCGGTAGTAGGAGCCGACCTGAAATAGAATCATTGCTGGGCATTTCCGTAGGGCCACAGCTTGATCGTTTGGAAAATGAATTTGATATCATCAGCCGAAACCGGCCAGTGTTGTCTAAACCGGGAACCCGGTTGATTAAATATCGCATTGCCGATGCTTTCCTGGCCTTCTGGTTTCGCTCTATTTATAAGCACCGTAGCGCAGTGGAGATTGGCAACTTTCCGTTTATCCATAAAGTCATTGAGCGTGACTACCCGACCTGGAGTGGTCACTGGCTGGAAGAAATCGTCAGGGAAGTCATTGCTGAAACAGGCGAGTACAATATCGTTGGCAGTTACTGGGAGAGAGGGAACCAGAATGAAATTGATCTTGTCGCGATCAATGAACTGGATAAAAAAGTCCTGATTGCTGAAATCAAGCGTAACCCGAAAAATATCCGAAAAACGCATTTACAGGAAAAAGCCACCAAGTTGGTGCAGCAACTGAAGGGATATGATATTGAGTACAGGGGCTTTGCTCTGGACGATTTGGCAGATTGGTTTTGACAGGATGGCTCTGCCATGCCGCTTCTGTCCGACGGGTCAACAGGCGACGCTACGCGCATGAAAAGGTTTTTTCCCTACCAAGTCCCGTGAAATTCGCGCAGGGCGTGATTGAAAAATCATAGTGTTAATGCTGGACAGCCATATATGAAGGACTTTCTCTTCCACCCATGGGTCTTTCAGAATCCGTTTCTGGTAATCGTACTGGAGTCGATGTATGAGCAATATTTTCAAATGAGAGCCTAATTCATTAGCCATATCGCCCATGCGTAGCTCCATTGCCCTTCCACTTTAGGCAGATAACAGAATGGAAACAGAATCAATTACCACTTGCATGGGTTCATCGCCCCTTAACTGACTTGCCTGAACCTTGTGTAATTTGTTGTCGGTTTTTTTTCCCCGAATGCTTTTCTTTCCGCCACTGTTCAGCCTGTTTTCTAAAGGCTTCCCAGACAGGGTGACCCAGTCGCCCAAAAAGACGGCTGCCTTCTATCTCGTAACATTTGTCGGCAAAGGCCGGGTCGATGGTGTAATAACCCTGTTCCCCCGGCAGCCCAGCATTAAACCGCCACAGTTTCTGTTCCAGCATTTTCTGAATCATGGGGGATAACAGGATATTAAGCGCATGGGTATCGGGAGTTTTTGGAAAGGTTGCTCCAGAGCTTTGACTCAGGGGTAGGGCAGCCAAGTCAGTAATGTGTCGAGCCGGGGGGCAAAACGGCATTATCCATGGCTGAAGAGTTTCAACAGGGCAGAAACAGGGTAGTCTTTCATTCCTGATCATCCTCCGCTTTGCTGATTTTATTTTTTTGCTTTTCCAGTTGTTTAACGCTGGTTTCCGGTGTGGGCAGGTCTTCAGGCATGGTGCCACCCAGCTCATCAATGGTTTGGCGTACTTTGGCGCCGACCTGATGATGGGTCTGGTTGGCCTGGGTTTTGCCCTGCACCTGATCACGGCGCAACTTTTCTTCGGTCTGGGTAGCCCGGAACAGGTTGGCGGCCAGTTCGGTCGAGCCCATAAAATCGAGAATTTTGTGGCTTTTTTTCAGCCCTTTGCGCTGGTGGATATCTTTGGCATCCAGCCCGCCATAAAGCCCTCGGTAACCGTGGTTCTGGAAAATGGCAAAATCCATATTGCTGGTGACACCCGCATCGGCGGCAGCGTCCACCAACTGTTTATTATGCTCTTTCATCTCTTCCCGAAGCAGCAGACGTTTTTCATCTTCCTTCAGCTGCTTGAAAGCCTGATCATCAGCCAGCTCCTGACGGCGGGTTTGCAGGGCAAAGTAGGTCTGACCATTGGCGATCACTGGCTTGGACGGGTCGCCGTTCTGAACCACCAGATAACAGGCGTAGCGGGACAGGCGCACGTCGGGCAGTTTGCGTTTGGCGCCGGAGCCGATCGGGACCATTTCGTGGACCTCCACGAAATGGTTTGAAATAGCCTGATCGCTGTTAGTGCAGGCCTCGGCGGCTTTCGCTATGACAGGCTGAAAGTTTCGATATTCAGAATATCCCAGTACTTTGCTTAATTGTCTGGCAGACCAGAATGCCTGGCCGTGATCATTCACCTGCCTGATCGATTCAAAGCTCTGATGATCTGTGTTCATTGATTTATCCATGCTCTGTCTCTACCTGTATAAAAAAACAGTTATTATATAGCACACCCTGCCAGTTCTGGCTTCTGATCCTATTGCGCAGCTGCGTAATAGGGTCGAGAATGAGGTCGGTTTAATGTCATTCCAGCAACCGCTTTTTTAGCAGGCTCTGTAAATACTGCTGTGCCCAGCGGGTGAGGTGGACAGTGTAAGACGGACTTTCTGTTGCCCCGGACAGTTCAGGTTTGCTCATTAATTACCGCTCGCCAGAGTCTATCTGTTGTTTAAGCCGATTGAAAAACGCTTCAGCGGGTTCGATATCGCCCTGTTCGATCTGTTGCTGACCAGTGGCCAGGATTTTCAGCAAAGCCAGTCACTCCTGCTGTTGCTGGTAGCTGTCGGCATCAAGAATGACGGCGCTGGCCTCGCCGTTCTGGGTAATCACCATGGGCTGGCGGTTTTCCCGGATTTCGTTAATCACCGCTGAGGTGTTTCTTTTCAGATAGCTGATCGGTTTGATTTGGTCCATACGCATGGTGTCCTCCTGATGAAAGTCTTATAAAGTGCCTTTTAAGGTTCTTTATTATTGGCCTTAAGAGGCGCTTTGTAGCAATGGCGGATTGACTGATCCGTCGCTTCTTCCAGCAGTGGTTCCAGCTGGTCAATATCTGGGAACAGGGGTTCGCTTGCGCCATCAAAGCCATCGGTTTTCAGGTGTTCCAACAGAGTGCGGTTGTCGGTTTCGCTGGATTCGGCTTGGATTAGCTGTTGTTCGGTGAGTTGGCCTTCGATCGCCAGAGTTATGAAAGCATCCGAGTATGGAACTTATTGGTATTCTGTATATCTAATCGCTATACTTTTATGTAAGTCTGATAGATATACAGGAGGCGAATATGGCTAAAACAGTCCCCATCAACATGCGTGTAGAACCCGAACAACAGGCTCTGCTGACTATGGCAGCTTCTGTTCTGAAGAAAGACAGATCCGCTTTTATACTTGACGTTGCATGCAGGGAAGCGATGAATGTCTTGCTGGATCAAAGAGTATTCAATCTTGATGAAGCACAGGCTAAAGCCTTCGAAGAGGCTCTGGAAGCACCCGTTCCAGAAAACAGCAAACTCAAAAAGCTATTGGCGGAGCCTGCACCGTGGGAATAATCAAGGCACCAGAATTACTGACTGCTGAACATAATACGGATGACTTTGATTGTGGGCATGTTGTATTAAACCACTGGCTGAAAAAAACAGCTCTGAAAAACCAGTCAGCCAACGCCAGCCGAACCTTTGTTGTGAACAAAGGCAATATTGTTATAGGGTACTATGCTCTCTCCAGCGGCAGTGTCGAGCGAATGCAGGCTCCGAAAGCAATGGCCCGCAACATGCCTGATCCGGTTCCTGTGACCGTATTGGGACGGCTCGCCGTTGACAATCATCATCGGGGGCTGCGAATTGGCTCAGGATTACTGAAGGACGCCATGCTTCGTACACTGGTTGTCTCCGGTCACATTGGTGTTAAAGCCATGCTGGTTCATGCGATTTCGGATGAAGCGAAACAATTTTATCTCCAGTATGGATTTAAGGAGTCACCATTCAACCCAATGACGCTATTGCTTCCTGTCAAACAGATTGCTGACTTATTTCCTCAATGATCTCTGGCTTCGTAACGTAAAGCGTCAGCTTTCGTGTTCTGATATCTGTTTAACTGGCTGGAAGTAATGTCCCGGTAACGGGCTTTCAGTCGTTTGAGGCTATTTTCTCTTCGTTCATCAAAGTCCAGCCTTGAACCCTTGCCCGTTAGAGTTTCCAGATTTGCCCGCCCTGATTTATTCAGCCTTTAACTCTGTGACATAAGACAGAATTTTGCTGCGCAACCAGCAGTTGGTTTTGCTATTGCGCAGTCGGCTATGGGCCAGTAATTTGTAGTTAATGGGCAAAGAACGAAACGGTATTTTCATCACCTGTAAACCAAATTGTTGAGAAAATATCTTCGCCAGACTGCTGCTCATAGTGCCGATACTTTCACTACTGGCTACCAGAGCCATTAACGCAAGCAGGGAGTCGCACTCAGCCATAACCTTTCTTGGTTGCAGGGGCTCTTCTGTAAAAGAGTCTGCCAAAAATGTATTTTCACGCCTCAGTTTCAACGTTATATGTTTTTCCTGATAAAACTGCTCAGCCGAGACGCTTCCCTGGATTCTCGGGTGGGATTGGCTGGCAATCAGGCAGATCTGGTCAGTAAACAAAGGCTGGGAAAAATAAGATAAGGTCGAGACATGAGCAAAATCTATTGCTAAATCCGCCTGCCGTAAATTGAGCTTATCAAGTAACTCTTCCTCAGTGGTCGGTGTTGGGTAAAGCACTATTTCCCGGTTTTCCAATGTTAAGTCAGCTTCAATCTTTGGAAGCAGTACCAGCATTACGGGCTCTGGGGTATACACGACGAACCGGCGCTTTCCGTGATGGCTGAGTCCCTGCATATCACTCAGAGTATTGTTTATAGTTTCCAGGGCGGGCTCAATCTGGCGGGCTATTTCGTGGGCAAAATCCGTTGGCGCAATGCCCCGGCCATCACGAACAAACAGGGTATCTCCCAATTGGTTTTGCATTCTCTTTAATGCGCCACTCACGCCGGGTTGGGTTAGCTCCATAACCTCAGCCGCTACTGTGATTGATTGATGGTGATAGACCGCCAGAAAAACTCGCAGGAGATTAAGGTCGAACTTTGATGCTTTCATCAATACATAACCAGCAGTGATGATTAAACTAAAGAATGCCAAATATATCATTATGAATTAAGCCATTAAAGTGATCGGGTCTTCAGTTCAACCGTGAATAAGGACTACTATGAAACCGACACAGACTCTCTCAGCCATTACCATTGCTATTCTTGCGTCGTTTAATGCAAGTGCTGAATATACCAGCCTCGAGGACTATCAGGGCAAACCTGCCACTGCCCATACTCAACGAGCAAACCAGAATCTGGCAAAAAACCTGCCATGGAAAGATGTATCCGCTTTTGAACGTACCCGCAAAGGGCTGATTGCAGAATTTGGCAATCATGCTGCGGGAGAGCTGAAAAATCGTTTTCAGTACATGACGGATATGTCGATTGACGAAATACCTGCCACGGTCAATCCGTCTATCTGGCGTCAGGGTATGCTGAATTATACGGCCGGCGGCTTGTATCAGGTGACGGATGGTGTCTATCAGATTCGCGGGGCTGATCTATCCAATATGACCATTTATCGCTCCGAAAACGGCTATGTCATTCACGATCCGCTGTTGTCCCGGGAAACAGCCGCAGCTGCCTGGGATTTTGCCAAAACACACCTGCCTGAAATCAATGGTGAGCATAAAATTACTGGAATGATCTACTCCCATATGCATGCTGATCACTTTGGTGGTTCCAGGGGTGTCTATGAGTCCGGCAACTTCGCCGAAGGTGCGCAAATCTACGCACCAAAGGATTTCATCAAAGAGCTGGCTGACGAAAATGTCATCGCCGGTACGGCTATGGGCCGCCGGGCAAACTATCAATATGGAACAACGTTAACCAATAGTACCAAAGGCATCGTTGACAATGCTCTGGGGTTGGGTACGTCGAGGGGCGAGGTCACTCTTGTGGCGCCTACGACAGAAATTACGTCACGTGAAAAAGTGATCAATATTGATGGTCTGGAGTTTTACGCCATAAATATGCCGGGCGCTGAAGCACCCGCGGAAATGGTGCTCTATGTTCCGCAATATCGCTCACTCAATACCGCTGAACTCACTTATGACGGCATGCATAATATCTACACTTTCCGGGGAGCAAAAGTTCGTGATGCACTGGTCTGGACCAAGTATCTGACTGAACTGAAAATGCGTTTTGTGGATTCCGGAATGGTTGACAGTATTCACGCTGCACACTCAGCACCGGTTTGGAATGATCTAGCCACTGAAAACAACGAAATTGCCGAGTATATGACCCTGCAACGGGATAACTATGGCTTTATTCACAATCAGGCCATGCGCCTGGCCAACCATGGCACCACTATTAACGACGTAGGTCGTGAAATTGAGAAGTTGGTGCCAGAGGTTCAAAAACAGACCTGGCACACCAATGGCTACCACGGTTCATACAGTCACAACGCCCGCGCGGTGGTCAATTTATATCTCGGTTATCACGATATGAACCCGGTAAACACCAACCCGCTTGAAACCAGAGACAAGTCTTGTGTTTATGTCGAGGCAGCGGGTGCAGAGGCACTCTATAGAGCAGGAGTTTCAAACTTCAATAACGGGCAATATCAAGAAGCATCCCAGCTGTTCAATGATCTGGTGCAATGTCACCCGGATAACCTGGATTATCGCTATGCACTGGCTGACAGCTTTGAGCAACAGGGTTATCAGTCAGAAACCATGGCGTGGCGCAACTCCTACCTGCAAGGTGCAGTGGAGTTAAGAACCGGAGAGATCAAACCATCCATTAAGCTGGCTTCTGCCGATGTTATTGCTAATACGCCAACAGGCATGTTTCTCGACTTTCTGGCGGTTCGCCTGAATGCCGAAAAAGCGGAGCAGGCGGGTTTAGACTTTAGTTTTGGCCTTTACCACCCGGACTTGGAGCAGCGTTTCTTTGGTGAAGTTTCAAACGCCAATATGAGTAATATAGAAGTGGAAACACTGCCGGAAACGGATGTTGAACTGGTCATTGAAAAAACTGACCTGACAAAAATGGCGCTGGGTCAAACTTCCCTCCAAGCCCTCCTGAAATCCGGTGATGCTGAGATCAAAGGCAACGCAGAGCTGATAGAAAAGCTGTCAGCAACTCTGGATAACTTTGACGGAATGTTTGAGATCATTCCAATGCCTGCCAGCTAATTACTTTTTTGAATCATTTTTTGGTTGAGATGAACGACAGAAGTCATCTCAACCTTTTTTCTACATACAAACTTTATCCGGATCCTTTAGTGAAAAAAATCCTCCACACGCATTTGCCGCGGCTTGTGCTGCATTGACTATGACATGTGTGTTTGTCTTGGCAGAAGAGCTGCAGGATATGTCGATCCTCTGGTGGTCTACACACTGCCTGGTGCTGGCATCACCAATAATGGATTGAATGCCAAGTCAGGCAAAACCTACAATACTGGTAATGACGACACCATGGCCATAGCGGTGTTTGAAATCAGGGGCATCATAAGTGATACCCTGGGCTGGGATAGTAAGGGTACAGACAGCGTTGGCAGAATTTGGCTGCGTAACTTTGGCGTTGATCTGACCTATGGACGCGGCTCTCAGCTGGACATAGACTACAACTTTCATACCGAAGAGGGTCGGGTTTCCTAGGCTTTATTCAGGCTCTGCCAAAAATGGGTGTCCTTATGCTCTTTAAAGCCCTCAGCCAATTCTTGCTTACTGGAACGATAAGCGACTGTTGGAGCACACATCGCTTCGGTGATTGACCCGATTATGGCTATTGTCCCGTCACGACAAGAGAACAATCCGATAGTTGATATGCAGCGTCTGATCATTTACGAACGACCCGATACCGGGTACTGCGCCCACCCCCCGGCAATTTCTCAATACACCCTTTATACAATAAATCAGACAGATGTCGGGTAGCTGTGGCCTTGCTGACTTTTGCTACCTTCTGGTATTGCGATGCACTGATCCCGGATTCAAAGCCCTTCTCTCCTCCATCGAGCAGCCGGTTAAGCACTTTGATTTGCTCATTGGAAAGCCCTGTATCATGAAATGCCTGCCAGAACCGCGTTTTGTTAAGTGTACGGTCAATCTTTCTCAAGGAGGCTTTGATCGTTTCATCGAGCATCTGCAAAAACCAGAGTAGCCAGTGGGTGATGTCCACCTCCCCTCGCTGGGATTGTTCCAGAATCTGATAATAGGCTTTGCGATTATCCAGAATCGCGCTGGACACGGCGCAGAGCCGGATGCTTTGGGCATCGGCTTGTGCCAGGGCCAGGTCGGTAATAGCCCGGGTTAATCGCCCATTACCATCATCAAAAGGGTGTAGAGTCACAAACCAGAAATGACTGATGGCAGCACGAAGCAGGGGATCGCACTTTGGATCGTTTCTGCTCTGGTTAAACCAATCAAAGAATCGCTCCAGCTCTGATGTCAATACACTTCTTGGCGGTGCTTCAAAATGAACGGTGGGCCGATCAATACGTCCGGACACCACCTGCATGGGTTCATCGCCCCTTAACTGACCTGCCTGAACCTTGTGAAAGGTAAACTCCGTATTGGGAAACAGACAGCGGTGCCATTGGCAAAGACGATCCAGGCTGAGTGGGGCATCCAGGTTAGAGATCGCATCCAGCATCATTTCTGCCAACCCTTCAGTTCGCTCGGAAGTCGGGTAGGCAGCGTTATCAGTGCCTTCGAGATTCAGGCGTTTCGCCAGTGATGACCGGACAGACTGGACATTAAGGCGTTCACCTTCGATGGCAGAAGAGGTGATGATGTTTTCCAGCAGGGTGTCCAGTGCAGAGGCTTCTGCTTTATCACACTGGGTAGCGCTGGCTTTTCCTAAAAGGACTCCCAGGCTGAAGCGAACTTCTCTGAGCAGAGGTAATACAGCCTCTTCTTGCCAGTGAAACTGGGGCCAGTCTTTGTTTTGCCAGATCCACAGTGTTGGTGAACAATCGGTCATGTAAGAGTTTACCCAAAATAGTGAGCCGATTGTAAATCTTAATCAGCGCAAATTATGAGCTAAATAATAGTATTAATTGGCTCAAACAACAAGATTACGGGGTACAATCAAAACTACTGAACACAACATCAGTCACAACTCATTCTGTAAATCTGTATAAATGGATTGTTCAGATATACTGAAAGGTCCCGTCAGAAACTATGGGAATAACGATTATTAACTCAGACCACAATCAGGAAATCACTTGAATGCGAACATCACAATCAAATCCTTTACTCATTGATAGCGTTTCTATTCCTGGAGGTGGAATTCTGGGCATGGCCATTGCACCCGGTAAAAAGGGGCAGTCAATGGTTGCAGAGGACTGGAACCGGGATCTGCCTACAGACATTGCCACTATAAAAAAATGGGGTGCAGTGCTGGTGATTTCTCTGATTGAAGAACATGAGTTCCACATGCTGGGTATCAGTGAGCTTGAAGATGAGGTTAACAAAGCAGGTATGAAGTGGCTGCATTTGCCGATAAAAGATTTCTCCATTCCTGATGCCCGATTTGAACAACAGTGGCAGCAGTCTGTTAATACGATTTATCGTTACCTGGATCAGGGGAAGAAAGTATTGGTTCATTGCCGTGGAGGGCTTGGACGCACAGGATTGTTGGTTGCCAGACTGCTAATGGACTATGGGGCATCGTGTGATGAGGCTATTACAAATGTACGAGAAGCCCGGATCGGAGCCATAGAAACCAGGGAGCAGGAAGATTACGTGCGATCTATGCCCTCAGGCAATCACCCTGTCACCAGTAAAGCAAAAAAAGTTTAACAAGCCGCACAAGAAAACACTGTCTCATTCAATGCTTTCTGGTGCGGCCTGAAATCGCTGCGACCACGATGTTTCTCTTTACGGTTGTAGCGGTTTTTCAGCTCTTCCCGACGTTGGCGGAACATAGGGTCTTGCATCAGTTTCAGCACCGCCGAAGGCGAGCGTTTACGAGCGTTTTTTTGCTTTTTCATTGTTCAGTCTCCCTGTGGTTAGTATATTTTCAGTCCAGCCTTGAGTGTTGCCTTTATCGTAATAATATACGTTGTGTACTGCAAACGTGGATTCATGGTTTCAGGGTCGCAGGTTTCAATCACTCGGTCATTCCAGGCCATTACTACTTCTCCTTTACCTAGCCTTTCACATTGACGATCTGTCGCAGTGTACACACGACCTCAACCAGATCGTTCTGCAGGCTCATGACCTTATCGATATTTTTGTAAGCAGCGGGAATTTCATCCAGTACGCCTTTGTCCTTTCTGCACTCTATGCCCTGTGTCTGATCTTCAAGATCACGAACAGAGAAGGCTTTTTTGGCAGCGGTACGGGACATGCTCCGGCCAGCCCCATGAGCGCAGCTGCAAAATGCTTCGGGATTGCCTCTGCCACGGATAATGTAAGACCTGGCCCCCATAGAGCCGGGTATAATGCCCAGTTCGTTCTTTCTGGCCCGGATGGCTCCTTTACGAGTTACCCAGACTTGCTGGCCATCATGTAGCTCCTGCTCAACAAAGTTGTGGTGGCAGTTAATGGCTTCATTGATGACGGTGAACGGTTTCAGATGCTGGTGCAATACGTTAAGAATACTGTTCATCATGTGCTCCCGGTTCAGCAGGGCGTAGTTTTGTGCCCATACCACGGCTTCAACGTAATCATCAAAGTGGTCCGAGCCTTCCTTCAGGTAGCCGAGGTCTCTGTCGGGCAGATGAATCTGCTGCCTTTCCATGTCTTTTCGAGCCAGATGAATAAAGTACTGACCTATCTGGTTACCAATGCCCCGGCTTCCGGAATGCAGCATTATCCATACGTTGTCTTGTTCATCCAGGCACAGTTCAATAAAGTGGTTGCCAGAACCCAGGCTGCCCATCTGACGAACAAACTTGTCCCGATTGCCTCTATGGACAATATCCGGATGCTTTTCCAGAATACGTTGTAAGCCACGAGCAACCGATGAATCTCCGGCTAGTTGTGCTTCTTTATGCTGTCCGCCGGCTCCAAGGGGAATAACCTTTTCAATATCATGCCGAATGGCCAGAAGGCTGTCCGGCAGATCAGAGGCTTTCAGTGATAACTGAACTGCATTCATACCACAACCTATATCGACGCCAACTGCTGCAGGAATAATGGCTTCTGTGGTAGCAATAACAGACCCTATTGTTGCACCTTTGCCCAGATGGATATCAGGCATGCCAGCCACATGTTTGTGAATAAAGGGCAGGCTGGCGACTTTACGCATCTGCTCAAGTGCCTGTGGGCTGACTTCATCCGTCCAAATCTTAACTGGCTTTCGGCTATCAGTTCCCTCTAATAAAGTAATCACCGGCATAATGTAGCACCTCTCTCATTTTTTTCAGCGGTATGGTCCAAAATTTTGTGGAACAGGTGATTGATGGGCTCAAATGCTCCTACAGTCCTTTGCTGGCTGCCCTTGAAGGCTTCCAGCGCAGAGAGTTGTGACTCTATGAATTCATGCAGTGCCGGGATAGCCTGAATGGTTTTCGTTTCGCCACTACTGCGTTTAAGTATAAGGCGTTTATTCTAAACAGCTACAACGTCAAAATGTGATCGAAGTTTGCCGAAAAAGCTGATCCATGGCTGAAGCGGGAAAAACCTTGTTCAATGTGAGCCGTCAGAGCAAATCGAGCCAGAATGACTCTCATCGATTGCGACATTATTTGCAGAAATCTGGATTAAGTTTTCAAGGTATTCAGGGAGCAGAAAACTGATACCTTGCGAGATCAAATATTCGATTGAGTTTGCGCTTTTGTCTGTTTGCGCCAAGTATACAGGGTTGCATCAGTAATGCCGGTTTCTCTTTTGAGCTGAGCCACGGAAACATTACTGGGTAGTATCACCTTCTGGATAATGGATTCTTCCATTTTTTGTAGTGGCGAGCCACAACAGCCTCTTTTTATCGGCTCTCACTTATTGAAAGTCATGTATTAAAAGAGACGATATCTATCCTGACGTAGGGGGTTACCTATATGTCATTTATTTATGAAGCCAAGATATTATCCTACCGTTTTAGAGTATTAGTTACGCTAACTTTCATATTTTTAGATGTATGCCCCAGCTCTATGGCGGGGACAGATCTGATGCCTCCCCCACCCACGATATCCTCATCAGGAGGAGCAAGCGGCGGCGATGGTCGTAACCCCTATAACTGGCAGAAACGCTGGGTGAAAATTGGGGAACAAACATTTTTTGTACATGCCGAAGATGAAGAGCTCCTTCAGCTGCTTTCAGAACAACTTGAGCAGATGCGAAATGCAGGGATGCTTATCCCCTTTAGCATTATTTGGGGAGCCAATCTCTATCCTGGTGAATGGATACCGCAAGCAATAAGAAGGCTGATGGTACACTATCCAAATGGCGTTACTATTTTTTCAGCCAGTGCCTGTTTTGCCGGAATGATAGCTTATTGCAGATATAATGGAATCAGTGGCGCGTTAAGTCCAATGCTAAAAGGTGCAGGTTCGGCCACTTTTTCACATATGATGTTTTTTGTAAATCTATGCCCTTCTTACTTGCAGCGACCATTAATAGTGGGTTCTATAGGTGCGTCTGTCGCTAATACGTTTTGCAGAAATGCCATTGCTTATCATCGTTCAATATTAAAAGCACGCAGGACGACAGTTATAAATCCTCAAGTTGTTTTTCTGGCAGTAGAGCAAGGTCAATTTCAAATGTTGAATTCTGATGAAGATGTAATTTTACAAGCACAAGCAATAAAGCCGGATGATGAGAACGATATTGATGATGCATTACATACTCGTACCCAAACCTTAATAGCAAGACCCATAATTTATTTGAGACAAATGTATCATTGGCTTATGTCCTTTTTTTACCGTCATCGATAATTGATGTTTCAAGGAACATAACCGCCTGCTTCAGCCGAGCGCTGGCAGGCGACTAAAAGTCATGCACGACCACCACTGTGTAACTTATGAGAAAATTCTATCCATAACACGATAGGATCAATGGATACACCGGAATATCCGTTGCTGTTATATCAAACAGTGGCGCAAACCGGAAACCCGTTATAGAAATCTGATCAAGCCGGGCTTTGATCCTATCAAAGCGGCTTCGATGGCAGCCAGTAGCAAAGGGAATTACCGGTTGAGCAAAACTTTTGCAGTGCAGCAGGGCATTGGACGACATTTTTCTTGCAAACCCCGGGCTTGTTTCTCTGAAAGACTTACGGATCAGGTTTCATCGTCCTCGGTGAAACGTCCGGTGCGGACCAACACGCCGGGGTGATGTGGCTCCTGGAGACCTGCGTAAACCCGATTTATGTTGCATTTGTAGACTATCTTTTTGAACTTATAGTATGAAAGCTTGAGGTGAGGTCGTTATGCACTATTTTGGGCTGGTTTTTCTGATTGTTTACTCTGGTTGCATTTTTGCATTAGATAGGCAAAAGCGATACACAGAACCCACTGAAGTTGTTGCACCTGGTTTGCTGCCTTGGGTTGTTAAAATGACAGATGCTAGTGGCACTTTCACTGGAGTATTGATTTCAGATAGACATATAGTAACGGTTGCTCACGCGTTAGATACTTTTTCTGATACTGACTGCCTTAAGGCTCATTTTAAAAATGCTTTGGCTCCATTCTCGGTTAGAGCAAGCAGATATATATTACACTCGAAATTTGATTCTTCACGAATTATTTATAATTATGACTTTGCGATCATTGAACTGGATCAAAAAATATCTCTGGATGAGAAAGGTATAAAGCTACCCTTAATCGATAATAAAACATATTTAACAAATGATTTATATAAAATTAATCCCATTTACGCTGTTGCTTATTCAGATCATGATGCCTTGGAGAAAGTGATTCTGACATGGTTATCAGTCAAAAATTCTGTTTATGAGTTAAATTATGCTGGTTATGGAGAAGATGGCAATTCGGGAGGGCCTCTGTTCTACAGCATGAACGATACTGCATATTTATTAGGATTACTTGACGCAAGCTCTGGCGTGGCTGGTGGCGTAATTATCTTCGAAGCCCTATCAAAATATCTTGATTTTATCGAAGATAATACCAGTTTAAAAAAGTCTCAAAAAGATAATTGGAAGGACGTTATTTGTATTTTTGATATTACTGTTGGCATTGGAGCTGGTGTTGTTGGCACTCTTCTTGGAATAACAGCCATTTTATGTGTAAGTAAAAAACTCAAAGAAACCCGCTTGACAGGAGAAGCAATATAATTGGGATAGGGTAGAGTCTCACAACTCTGCACCTCACTGACCAGGATCAATGCAGATTACCCAGGGATTATGAGGGTGTCGCAAAACTCTCTCCAGCGTGGGAACGAGTTGACTCCCGTCATTCCCGACTTCATTCTCGTCATTCCCGGCTTCATTCTCGTCGTTCCCGGCTTCATTCTCGGCATTCCCGACTTCATTCTCGTCATTCCCGCGAAGGCGGGAATCCACACTGACTCACCACCAGAACCGTACTGCCCGGCGTCCCCCGGCCTTGTCATCCCCGAGAAGGCAGAGATCCACCGTTGGCGATGGATTCCCGCCTTCGCGGGAATGACGACCTCAGAGCATGGGAACGAGCTGTTGGAGTTTTGCGACACCCTCTTCAGGGCGGGGTTCAGTGACAAGAAGTGATTATCCAGTGACAGCAGACAATAAATGATTCCTTCGCAGTTCAGTGATTTTCACCATGCCATACTCGCTGGAGGTAATCACCTGGCTGCCATCAGCGCTAAAGGTGGCCGATGAGAGCCAGTCATCATCGACAATGGTGGCTTTTTCTGACCATGACCCATCATCTTGCTGGCCAATGATTTTCGCTGTTTTATCAATGCTGGCAGTCACAAGATGGCGGCCATCGGGGCTGAAGTTGGCTGATATGACGGAACTCTTATGGGAAAAGATGGCTTTTACTTTCCACGAGCCATTGGCTTTTCTGCGGTAAATTTTTACTTTGTAATCGTAGCCGACAGTCACCAGATGGTGGTTATCGGTGCTGAATCTGGCTGATTTGACCGAGTGTTGAATGGTGGTATTTTTTTTCCATGATCCATTGGCCTTCTTGCCATAGATTTTCGCCTTCCGATCAAGAGTGTTGGTGATCAGATTGCCAGTGTCGGCGCTGAAGATGGCTGACAAGACGTTACTAACATGGGTAATGGTATCTTTTTCTTCCCATGATCCATCGTACTTTTGGCTATAGATTGTCACCGTGTTATCAGAGGCGGTTAATACATGGCAGCCATCGATGCTGAAAATGGCATCATAGAAAAAAGACTGATTGGGAAGGGTGGCCGTTAGCTCCCATGATCCATCGTTCTTTCGACTATGGATTTTAGCTGTATCATCCCAACTGGAGGTCAGGACATTTCGACCATTGCTGCTGAAGCTAGCTGATTTGACGATACCATTATGGTGAATGAGGGTGTTTGGCTTCCATGATTCATCACAACTCAGATCATATATCTTCGCCGTACCATCCGAACTGGCGGTGACTAGATGATGACCATCGGGGCTGAAAATTGCTGATTTGATCCGTCCTTCATGGGGAATGGTGGTTTTTTTTTCCCATGTTCCATCAGGCTTATGGCCGAAGATTTTTGCCGTATTGTCTCCATTGGCGGTCACCAGATAGCGGCTATCGGCACTGAGTGCGGCCGAGTAGACTACATTGATGCTTTCAATTCGGATGAGATCGTCAATGTTGGCTTTAGTAACCAATTCAAAGGTATCACATTCAGACATCAGCTTTGCCTTGGTGAAAAATAACAGACCAGGTAAATAAACACTCGTCGGCCGACGATCTGCGAGTGAATCGGCTAACGCTTTATTATTCGAAAATAACTCAAACCATGCCCGGAGTTGATCCTTGTTTTTTGTACTGATGGTCATCCTTAGTTGATGCTGATGTGCTGAAGTAAACTGACGATACCAGGCTTTTGCCAGAGCATTGTCTTGTTTGATAAGGTCGCGAAGACGGGTAGATACCTTTTGTAAACTGCGTATATCCCGAAGTTTCAAATGACAAAAAATCATGGAAAGTGTATCTGAGGCCAAATCCTGTAACGAAAGTTTTTGCTTTTCTTTCTTGTCAGCTATTGTGATAGACCTACCCTGATGGTTACCCGTTAATGCCAGCGCTCTGACTCTAGCTCGTGTCAGTGGAGGTTCAAAACCGGAATTATTGATTTCATGCATGTCTGGATCCTGCAGTGCTGGTGTTTATTCCCGATCATCAGGGAGGTTTAAAAATTATTTAGTTAGTCAGAGACATTTCCAGAATGAAAGTTCATAACAGGCTGGTTAGTGAAACTAACAAAATGACTTTCGGTGCATGCAGGATCTTGTCACAGAGATAGTTGTCACAGAGATAGTTGTCACAGAGATAGTCACTCACTGACAGCAGACAATAAATGATTCCTTCGCAGTTCAGTGATTTTCACTATGCCATCCTCGCTGGAGGTGATCACCTGGCTGCCGTCGGCGCTAAAGGTGGCCGATGAGAGCCAGTCATTATGAACAATGGTGGCTTTTTCTGACCATGAACCATCATCCTGCTGACCAATGATTTTCGCCGTTTTGTCCCGGCTGGCAGTCACCAGATGGCGGCCATCAGGGCTGAAGGTGGCGGATGAGACCCAATCCTTATGGGAAAAGGTGGCTTTTTCTTTCCACGAGCCATTGGCTTTTCTGCCGTAAATTTTCACTATGCCACGGTCGCCGGTAGTCACTAGATGTCGGCTGTCGGGGCTGAAGGTGGCCGAGTTGACAGGTTCCCCTTGAGTGAAGGCACTTTCTTCCCATGATCCATCGGCCCTCTTGCCATAGATTTTCGCCCTGCCATCCACACCGGCAGTGGCCACATAGCTACTATCGGCGCTGAAGGTGGCTGAAATGACAAAACCAGTATGGGGAATGATATCTTTTTTTTCCCATGATCCATCGTCCTTCTGGCTATAGATTTTCAGTGTATTATCCAGACTGGCGGTTAACACATAGCGGCCATCGGTGCTGAAAGTGGCTGATTCGAGAGATCTGTAATGGGTAAGGATGGCTGATAACACCCATGATCCATCATCCTTCTGGCTATGGATTTTCGCTGTCTTATCCAAACTGGCGGTCAGTACATGTCGACCATCGGTGCTGAAGGTGGCTGATTTGATGACCCCATTATGAATAATGGTGGTTTTTGGTTCCCGTGGTTCATCACACTCCAGATCATATATCTTCGCTCTGCAATTACTACTGACGGTTACCAGATGGTGACTATCGGGGCTGAAAATCGCTGATTTGACCGATCCTTCATGAGGAATGGTTGTTTTTATTTCCCATGATCCATCAGGCTTGTGGTCGTAGATTTTTGCCGTTCGGTCCCCATTGGCGGTGACCAGGTAACGGCCATTAGCACTGAGCGCTGCTGAGTTGACTTTATTGAGGAGTCTCACACCGATTTGATCTTCAGCGTTGAGGTGGGCTGAGTTGGCTTTATAAGTTTTGTCAATCGTGGCTTTAGTGATTAATTCAAATGTTTCACATTTAGACATCAGCTCAGCCCTGGTGAAAAATAACAGCGCAGGTGAATAAACACCCCCGGGCCGGCGATCTATGAGCGCATTGACTAACGCCTGATCATTGGAAAACGGCTCAAACCACGCACGGAGTTGATGCTCATTTTTTATAGCCATGGCCATCCTCAGTTGCTCCTGGTGCGGTGAAGAAAACTGGCGATACCAGCCTTTTGCCAGAGCGTTATCTTGTTTGATAAGGTCGCGAAGACGGGTAGATACCATTTTTAAACTGCGAATATCCCGAAGGTTCAAATGGCAAAAAATCATGGAAAGTGTATCTGAGGCTAAATCTTGCAATGAAAGTTTTTGCTTTTCTTTCTTGTCAGCAACAGAGACGGACCTGCCTGCATTGTTACCCGTTAGTGCCAGCGCTCTGGCTCGAGCTCGCGTCAGTGGTGGCTCGTAACCGGAACTATTGATTCCATGCATGTCTGGATCCTGCAAAACTGGTGTTTATTTCTGATCACCAGGGAGGGTTAAAAATTATTTAGTTAGTCAGAGACATTTCCAGAATGAAAGTTCATAACAGGCTGGTTAGTGAAACTAACAAAATGACTTTCAGTGTCTGCAGGTTGGTTTCACTCAGTGACAACAGACCATGAATGATACCTTCGCAGTTCAATGATTTTTACTATGCCATCCTCGCTGGAGGTGATCACCTGGCTGCCATCGGCGTTAAAGGTGGCCGATGTGACCACGACATCATGGACAATGGTGGCTTTTTCTGACCATGACCCATCATCCTGCTGACCAATGATTTTCACCGTTTTTTTATGGTAGGCATTAGTCAGAACATGGCGGCCATCAGGGCTGAAGGCGGCTGATTCGATCAGAAATTTATGAGAAAAGCTGGCCCTTTCTTCCCATAAGCCACTGGCTTTTCTGCTACAAATTTTCACTGTGCCATCCTCGCTGGCAGTCACCAGATGGCGGCTATCGGGGCTGAAGGTGGCCAGGTTGACGGTATTCCAGTGTTGAGTGACGGTATTTTCTTTCCATGATCCATCGGATTGCTTCTCGTAGATTTTCGCCTTGCAATCCTCACTGGCGGAGACCACATAACGACCATCGGCGCTGAAGCTGGCTGACAGGACAGGCCCATTATGAGGGATGGCATCTTTTTCTTCCCATAATCCACCGTCCTTCTTGCTATAGACTCGCGCCATCTTATCGCTACAGGCGGTTACCAGGTGGCAGCCATCTGTACTGAAATTGGCTGAATAGACAGAAGTCCTGGGAAGGGTAGCTGTTAACTCCCATGATTGATCCTCCTTTTGGCTATGGATTTTCACTACAGTATCCAAACCGGCGGTCACCAAATGCTGACTATCGGCGCTGAAGCTGACTGATGTGATCCAACCACGATGGGAAATGGTGATGTTTGGTTCCCACGATTTATTGCACCTGTGAATATATATCTTCTGCCCGTGACTCCCAATGGTGGTCACAATATGTTGACTATCCGGGCTGAAAATTACTTTTCTGAGCCTTCCGGTATGGGGAATATTGGTTTTTTTTTCCCATGTTCCATCAGCCTTGCAGCGGAAGATGTTTGCTGTATCGTCACCATTGGCGGTGACCAGATAGCGACCGTCAGCACTGATTACGACAGAGTGGAGACTACTGAGGCGAAACATACGCATGTGCTCGTCAAAGCTGGCGGTCGAGTTGGCTTTATAAGTTTTGTCGATGGCGGCTTTAGTGACTAATTCAAAGGTATCACATTTAGACATCAGCTCAGTTTTGGTGAAGAATAACAGACCTGGTAAATAAAAACCCTCCGTTCGGTGATCTGCGAATGAATTGACTAACGCCTGATCATTCGAAAACGACTCAAACCACGCACGAATTTGATTCTCGTTTTTTGTAGCCATGGCCATCCTCAGTTGCTCCTGGTGCGATGAAGAAAACTGCCGATACCAGGCTTTTGCCAGTGCGTTATCTTGCTTGATAACGTCGTGAAGACGGGTAGACACCATTTGTAAACTGCGAATATCCCGAAGTTTCAAATGGCAAAAAATCATGGAAAGTGTATCTAAGTCTAAATCTTGCAATGAAAGTTTCTGCTTTTCTTTGTTGTCAGCAACAGAGACGGACCTGCCCGCATTGTTACCCGATAGTGCCAGCGCTCTGGTTCGAGCTCGCGTCAGTGGTGGTTCAAAACCGGAACTATTGACTCCATGCATGTCTGGATCCTGCAAAACTGGTGTTTATTCTTGATCACCGGGGAGGGTTAAAAATTATTTAATTAGTCAGAGACATTTCCAGAATGAAAGTTCATAACAGGCTGGTTAGTGAAACTAACAAAATGACTTTCCGTGCCTGCAAAATGGTGTCACTCAGTGACAGCAGACCATGAATGTTTCCATCGCAGTTCAGTGATTTTTACTATACCGTCCCGACTGGAGGTGACCACCTGGCTGCCATCGGCGCTAAAGGTGGCCGATGAGATCCAGTCATCATGGGCGATGTTGGCTTTTTCTGACCATGACCCATCATGCTGCTGACCAATGATTTTCACCGTTTTCCTGTAGCTGGCAATAGTCACTATATGGAGACCATCAGGACTGAAGGTGGCTGATGTGACCCAACCAGTGTGGAGAAAGGTGGTTTTTTCTGCCCATAAGCCATTGGCTTTCAGGCCGTAGATTTTTAATGTGCCATCATTGCTGGCAGTTACTACGTGGCGGCCATCGAGGCTGAAGGTGGCAGAGTTGACTCTTTTCCTGTGTTCAATGATGGTATTTTCTTCCCAGGATCCATCGGCCCTCTTGCCATAGATTTTCGCCTTGCCATCCAGACTGGCGGTGACCACATAGCTACCATCGGCGTTGAAGGTGGCTGACATGACAGCTCTATCATGGGGAATGACACCTTTTTTTCCCATGATCCATCGCCCTTCTGGCTAAGTATTTTCGCCTTCTTATGCTGACAGACGGTCACCACATGGCAGCCATCGGTGCTGAAAGTGACTGAATGGACAAACTCGTTATGGGGAAGGGTAAGGGTGGCCGTTAATTCCCATGATCCATCATCTTTCTGGCTATGGATTTTCGCTGTGCCATCCCAACTGGCGGTCACCACATGTCGACTATCGGAACTGAAAGCGGCTGATATGACCAGATAACCATGGGAAATGGTGGTGTTTGATTCCCATGATTCATTGCACCCCCGATCATAGATTTTCGCAGTGTGATCTCCACTGGCGGTGACTACATGGTGGCTATCGGGGCTGAAAATTGCTGATTTGACCCATCCTTCATGAGGAATGGTTGTTTTTATTTCCCATGATCCATCAGGCTTGTGGCCGTAGATTTTTGCCGTCAGGTCTGCATTGGTGGTGACCAGATAGCGGCCATCAGCACTGAGGGTCGCTGAGTTGACTTCATTGTCCTGACTCATACGGATGCGATCGTTTAATGAGGTGGTTGAGTCAGCTTTATAAGTTTTGTCAATGGTGGCTTTTGTGACTAATTCAAAGGTTTCACATTTAGACATCAGCTCAGCCCTGGTGAAAAATAACACAGCAGGTGAATAAACACTCATCGGCTGGCGATTTGTGAGTAACTCGACTGACGCTTTATCATTCGAAAATGACTCAAACCATGCACGAAGTTGATCCTTGTTTTTTGTGCTGATGGCCATCCTTAATTGATGCTGATGTGCTGAAGTAAACTGGCGATACCAAGCTTTTGCCAGAGCGTTATCTTGTTTGATAACGTCACGAAGACGGGTAGATACCTTTTCTAAACTGCGAATATCCCGAAGTTTCAGATGGCAAAAAATCATGGAAAGTGTATCTGAGGCTAAATCTTGCAATGAAAGTTGTTGTTTTTCTTTCGTGTCAGCTGCAGAGACGGACCTGCCCGCACGGCTACCCGTTAGTGCCAGCGCTCTGGCTCGAGCTCGCGTCAGTGGTGGTTCATAACCGGAACTATTGATTCCATGCATGTCTGGATCCTGCAAAGCTGGTGTTTATTCTTGATCACCAGGGAGGGTTAAAAATTATTTGGTTAGTCAGAGACATTTCCAGAATGAAAGTTCATAACAGGCTGGTTAGTGAAACTAACAAAATGACTTTCAGTGTCTGCAGATTGGTGTCACTCAGTGACAGCAGACCATGAATGATTCCTTCGCAGTTCAGTGATTTTTACTATACCGTCCCGACTGGAGGTGATCACCTGGCTGCCATCAGCGCTAAAGGTGGCCGATGAGAGTCGGTCATCATGGACAATGGTGGCTTTTTCTGACCATGACCCATCATCTCGCTGACCCATAATTTTCGCCGTTTTATCAACGCTGGCAGTCACCAGATGGCGGCCATCAGGGCTGAAGTTGGCTGATATGACAAAACCCTTATGAGAAAAGGTGGTTTTTACTTGCCACAAGCCATTGGCTTTTCTGCTGTAAATTTTTACTTTGCATTCGTAGCCGAGAGTCACCAGATGGCGGCTATCGGTGCTGAATCTTGCCGAATTGATCGAGTGGTGAATGGTGGTATTTTTTTGCCATGATCCATCGGCCTTCTTGTCGTAGATAATCGCCTTCCGTCCAAGACCGGTGGTGACCACACTGCCAGTGTCGCCGCTGAAGGTGGCAGACAAGATACCACCAACATAGGTAATGGTATCTTTTTCTTCCCATGATCCATCGTCCTTCTGGCTATGGATGGTCACCGTGATATCAGAGGTGGTTAATACATGGCAGCCATCGATGCTGAAAATGGGTGGATGGAGATAATCGTTATGGGGAAGGGTGGCCGTTAACTCCCATGATCCATCGTTCTTCAGGCTATGGATTTTCGCTGTGACCCTACTGGAGGTCACGATATATCGACCATTGCAGCTGAAGGTAGCTGAATTGACGGCACGATTATGGTGAATGAGGGTGTTTGGCTCCCATGAGTCATCACAGCTCAGACCATATATCTTCGCCGTACCATCCGAACTGGCGGTGACTAGATGACAACCATCGGGGCTGAAAATCGCAGATTCGACCCCACCGTCATGGGGAATGGTGGTTTTTTTTTCCCATGTTCCATCAGGCTTATGGCCGTAGATTTTTGCCGTATTGTCTCCATCGACGGTCACCAGATAGCGGCCATCGGCACTGAGTTCGGCCGAGTGGACTGTATAGATGCGTCTAATTCGGATGAGATCGTCAATGCTGTTGTCGTCTTTATAATTTTTGTCAATGGTGGCTGTAGTGACTAATTCAAAGGTGTCACATTCAGACATCAGCTTAGCCTTGGTGAAAAATAACAGACCAGGTGAATAAAGACCCGTCGGCCGACAATCTGTGAGTGACTCAACTAACGCTTTATTATTCGAAAATGACTCAAACCACGCACGGAGTTGATCCTTGTTTTTTGTAATGAGGGCCATCCTCAGTTGCTGCTGATGGGCTGAAGTAAACTGGCGATACCAAGCTTTTGCCAGAGCGTTATCTTGCTTGACAAGGTCGCGAAGGCGGGTAGATACCTTTTGTAAACTGCGAATATCCCGAAGTTTCAAATGGCAAAAAATCATGGAAAGTGTATCTGAGTCTAAATCTTGCAGTTTAAGTTTTTGCTTTTTTTTCTTGCCAGCTGCAGAAACGGACCTGCCCGCATTGTTACCCGTTAGTGGCAGTGCTCTGGCCTGAGCTCGCGTCAGTGGTTTTTCAAAAGCGGAATTATTGATTCCATGCATGTCAGGATCCTGCAAAGCTGGTGTTTATTATCGATTACCGGGTGAGTTTGAAAATTATTTGGTTATTCAGAGGCAGTTCCAGAATGAAAGTTCATAACAGGCTGGTCAGTGAAACTAACTAAATGACTTGCAGTGTCTGCAGGATGGTGTCACTCAGTGACATCAGACCATGAATGATTCCTTCGCAGTTCAGTGATTTTCACTATGCCATCCTCACTGGATGTGATCACCTGGCTACCGTCGGCGCTAAAGGTGGCCGATGAGAGCCAGCCATCATGGACAATGGTGGCTTTTTCTGACCATGACCCATCATCTTGCTGACCAATGATTTTCGCCGTTTTGTCATAGCTGGCAGTCACCACATGGCAGCCATCAGGGCTGAAGCTGGCTGATATGACCATACTCTTATGGGAAAAGGTGGCTTTTTCTTCCCAAAAGCCATTGGCTTTTCTGTCGCAAATTTTTGCTGTGTGATCATAGCTGGCAGTCACCAGATGTCGGCCATCGGGGCTGAAGGTGGCCGATTTGACAGGTCCCCTGTGTCGAATGACGGTATTTTCTGCCCATGATCCATCAGTCTTCTTGTTGAAGATGATCGCCTTGCAATCCAGAATACTGGCAGTGGCTACACAGTCACCATCGGCGCTGAAGGTGGCTGACATTGCACTGCCACTATGTTCAATGACATCTTTTACTTCCCATGATTGATTGTCCTTCTGGCGATGGATTTTCACCGTCCTATCCTGACAGGCGATCAACACGTAGCAGCCATCGGTGCTGAAAGTGGCTGAATAGACAGCACAATGATGGGAAAAGATGACTGATAACACCCATGATCCATCATCTTTCTGGCTATGGATTTTCGCTGTGTTATCCAAACTCGCGGTCACGATATGTCGACCATCGGTGCTGAAGGTGGCTGATAAGATGAGACCATCATGAGTAATGGTGGCTTTTGGTTCCCATGATTCATTGCATCCCAGACCATAAATCTTCGCCGTGCCATCACCACAGCGGGTCACTGCATGGTGACTATCGGGGCTGAAATTCGCTGATTTGACCCATCCTTCATGAGGAATGGTTGTTCTTATTTCCCATGATCCATCAGGCTGGTGGCCGTAGATTTTAGCCGTATTGTCGCCATTGGCGGTGACCAGATAGCGCCCATCAACACTGAGGGCGGCTGAATTGACTCTATTGAGGTGTCTTATGTGGATACTATCGACTAAATCGAGGTCTGGGTTGGGTTTATGAATTTTGTCAATGGTGGCTTTAGTGACTAATTCAAATCTTTCACATTTGAACATCAGTTCAGCCCTGGTGAAAAATAACAGGGCTGGTAGAAAAACACTCGTCGTCTGACGATCTGAGAGTGACTCCAGTAACGCCTGATCATTCGAAAACGACTCAAGCCAGGCTCGGAGTTGATTCTTATCTTTTCCGGCGATGATCATCCTTAGTTGAGACTGGTGTTCTGAAGAAAACTGGCAATACCAGGCTTTTGCCAGAGCGTTATCCTCTTTGATACTGTCGCGAAGGTAGGTGCATACTTTCTGTAAACTGCGAATATCCCGAAGTTTCAAATGACAAAAAATTAAGGACAGTGTCTCTGTGGGTAAATCCTGTAATGAAAGTTTTTGCTTCTCTTTCGTGTCAACTACTGTGCTGGATCTACCCTGATGGTTACCTGTTGATGCCAGCGCTCTGGCTCGAGCTCGCGTCAGTGGTGGTTCATAACCGGAATTATTGATTCCATGCATGTCTGGGTCCTGCAAAGCTGGTGTTTATTATCGATTACCGGGTGAGTTTGAAAATTATTTGGTTATTCAGAGGCAGTTCCAGAATGAAAGTTCATAACAGGCTGGTCAGTGAAACTAACTAAATGACTTGCAGTGTCTGCAGGATGGTGTCACTCAGTGACATCAGACCATGAATGATTCCTTCGCAGTTCAGTGATTTTCACTATGCCATCCTCACTGGATGTGATCACCTGACTGCCGTCGGCGCTAAAGGTGGCCGAAGAGAGCCAGTCATCATGGACAATGGTGGCTTTTTCTGACCATGCCCCATCATCCTGCTGACCAATGATTTTCGCCGTTTTGTCATAGCTGGCAGTCACTACATGGCGGCCATCGAGGCTGAAGTTGGCTGATATGACTGAACTCTTATGGGAAAAGGTAGCTTTTACTTTCCACAAGCCATTGGCTTTTCTGTCGTAAATCTTTACTCTGCAATCGTTGCCGACAGTCACCAGATGGCGGCTGTCGGTGCTGAATCTGGCTGAATTGACCCAGTGTCGAATGGTGGTGTTTTTTTTCCATGATCCATCGGCCTTCTTGCCATAGATTTTCGTCTTCCATTCAAGACCGTTGGCGACCACATAGTCAGCGTCGGCGCTGAAGGTGGCCGACAAGGCATTACCAACATGGGTAATGGTATCTTTTTCTTTCCATGATCCATCGTCCTTCTGGCTATGGATTTTCACTGTGTTATCTCGAGAGGGGGTTAACACATGGCAGCCATCGGTGCTGAAAATGGCTGGATTGACCTTAGACTGATTGGGAAGGATGGCCGTTAACACCCATGATCCATCGTTCTTCCGGCTATGGATTTTCGCTGTGCCATCCCAACTGGCGGTCACGATATGTCGACCATTGGTGCTGCAGGAAGCTGATTTGACGATACCATAATGGTGAATGATGGTGTTTGGCTCCCATGATTCATTACAGCTCAGATCATATATCTTCGCCGTACCATCCGAACTGGCGGTGACTACATGATGTCCATCGGGGCTGAAAATCGCTGCTTCGACCCGTCCTTCATGGGGAATGGTGGTTTTTTTTCCCATGTTCCATCAGGCTTATGGCCGTAGATTTTTGCCGTATTGTCTCCATTGGCGGTCACCAGATAGCGGCCATCGGCACTGAGTTCGGCCGAGTTGACTCTATTGATGCGTCTAATGTGGATGAGATCGTCAATGCTGTCGGTTGAGTGGGTGTTATAAGTTTTGTCAATGGTGGCTTTAGTGAGTAATTCAAAGGTATCACATTCAGACATTAGCTTTGCCCTGGTGAAAAATAACAGACCAGGTAAATAAACACTCGTCGGTCGGCGATCTGCGAGCGACTCGGCTGACGCTTTATTATTCGTAAATGACTTAAACCACGCATGGAGTTGATCCTTGTTTTTTGTACTGATGGTCATCCTTAATTGATGCTGATGTGCTGGAGTAAACTGGCGATACCAGGCTTTTGCCAAGGCATTGTCTTGTTTGACAAGATCGCGAAGGCGAGTACATACCTTCTGTAAACTGCGAATGTCCCGAAGTTTCAAATGACAAAAAATCATGGAAAGTGTATCTGAGGCTAAATCTTGCAATGAAAGTTTTTGCTTTGCTTTCGTGTCAGCTAAAGTGATGGTCCTGCCTGCATTGTTACCCGTTAATGCCAGCGCTCTGGCTCGAGCTCGCGTCAGTGGTGGTTCAAAACCGGAATTATTGATTCCATGCATGACGGATTCCTGCAAAGTTGTTATTTATCTTTGATCAACAAGGACGGTTAAAAATTATTTAGTCAGTCAGAGTACATTTCAGAATGAAAGTTCAGAACATGCTGGTCAGTGAAACTAACAAAATGACTTTTGGTGCGCACAACCGCCTTTCACCACCCCTGTCAGGAATACATAGACTCGTAAAAAATGCCCAAAATCTGAATGATCGTCCACTGCCTTTCCTTCAAAGACTACCTGATTCAGGTCAGGCCGGTGATCACGGCTGAAACCCTGGCAGATATGAATACAGTTCAAGTCGTAAGTACTCAGCCAGAAATATTCGATTCCGTATGGCTGAGTACTTACGAACATTGGAGTCATTTGTGATACGGGCATCAATGTATTCGGCCATCTTTAACTCCGACACTAGTGGCAACCAAGCCAAGGTGGTTGAGGTTCTTAAACTGGTATTGAGCTGGAGACATGTTGATATACCTGAATATCTGTTCATTTCTTTGACCACAAATTTTAGGTAAATGTCAACCGGGATGGTGGAAGGCAGATGAGAAGTTCACAAAAAAACAAAACGGCCTTATCGAGGGTTCGATCACTGCTTCTGCTGGTGACGATAATATTTGGTGGGCCGCTGCATGCACTGGAATTAGTCGACTCAAGCCCGCTACCAGTCTATTTTCTGTCTTCCCATAAGTTAGCTGAACCTGAACAGCCCGATCCTCTTCGATGGACCTTGACTCCCATGCTTTTAGGCCCTGTGGGCCCAAGGCGTGGGAAGGAGTTGTTGGAGTTTTACGTGCCCCCTGAAGTTCTGGAGAGCACTTCTAGTGGACTGATCGCCGGGGGCGCCGCAGGAGGTTGTGATGGCGATAAGCCTCCTGACGGAAACATCGGGAGTCCTGACCCAGAGCCCCAACCTGACCTTACCCTTATTCCTGATCCTGTCCAAACTTGTCTGCAGCAAAAAAAGCAACTGCTTATAATATTACAAATCAAACGACTATGGGCGATTATTACAGGCCAAACCACGCTGGCCCGGATTTTGTCAGACCGGATCACGGTGATTGAAGTCGATCTTCTTGATCTGGAAAGATCAGACCCTGGCACGATTCAACCAGGGCTGGTTCAGACATGGCTGGCAGAGAATGGTCAGGAACTCAGAGTTTACCGTGAGATGGTTTCTGGCAAATATTCTGGCCGACAGACGGGTAACGGGAAAAAGAATTCATCCTCCCAAACGACCAAAGCATCAACGACCGCGACAACAGGTCAGACCGGCCAGACAAGCGGATCTGCTGGCCGTAACAGGGGAACCCGTTCGACAGGTGCCAATGGTTGTGGAGGCGATGACCCACTGAAACCCTCAGCTGAGCAGAATGCCGGACATTCGGTCGTCGCTTGTTCGAAGTGTGACAAGGCATTGAATCCACAGGAATTAGGACGTGTAGCAAATCAGACAGCAGCTTCAGCGTTGTTGTGCAACACGTGCCTGTCGGGCATTCAAGGTAACAAAAGGGTAAGACGAATCCGGGAAGAAGCAGAAGCGGATTCATCAGAACATGCACCGAAAAAAAAGAAGGGCCCGGGTAGAAAGAGAAATAATTCAACAGCTGTTGCTGAACCAGCGGCCAAAAAAAAGAAACCGCCAGACACTCAAATTCCCGATGATCCGTTAAAAAAAGTAAAAGCAAATATCAAGTACGAATTAAGTCAGGAAGAGCTGAAAAAAGTGCAAACCCTGATGGCTGTATTCAAGGAAAAAAACATCACTGCCAAGGACACTTTTTATAGGCTGCTTGGTTCCGTAGATAGAGATTCTTTTAATGGCTTCTTCGATAATGCCGCCGCCTTTTTCGGGCACCTTTCTGAAAACTTCAAAAATACAGGTATGCTGACCGGCATGCTGAATAATAGCAAAAAACATATCCGTAGTTTTGCAGAGCGTAGCCAGGATGAACTCGAATATTTAGCGAGTTTAGATGTGGTGACTTCTTTCTCGTCCATGAATAATGGCAAAGGTGTGCCCACACATGAGCAAGTGAAAGCAATGCTGGGCTGGTCTGAATGGAAAGACAAGGATGGCGAGTTCAATATTGAACTGTTCCGCTCTTTCTCGTCCATGAATAATGGCCACGGCGTACCCAAACATGAGGAAGTGAAAAAGGTGCTGGGCTGGCCGGAATGGAAAGACAAGGATGGCGAGTTCAGTATGGAGCTGTTCCGCGCCTTCTCGTCTATGAATAGGAGCAAGGGCATGATTAAACATGAGGAAGTGAAAGAGGTGCTGGGCTGGCTGGAATGGAAAGACAAGGGTGGCGAGTTCAATATGGAGCTGTTCCGCGCCTTCTCATCTATGAATCATGGCAAAGGCATCCTCAAACATGAGGAAGTGAGAGAGGTGCTGGCCTGGTCGGAATGGAAAGGCAGGGATGGCGAGTTCAGTATTGAGCTATTCCGCTCCTTCTCATGTATGAATCATGGCAAAGGCATGATTAAACATGAGCAAGTTGAAGAGGTGCTGGGCTGGCCGGAATGGAAAAACAAGGATGGCGAGTTCAATATGGAGCTGCTCCGCTCCTTCTCATCCATGAACAATGGTAAAGGCGTGCTCACACATGAGCAAGTGAAAGAGGTGCTGGGCTGGCCGGAATGGAAAGACAAGGATGGCGAGTTCAGTATGGAGCTGTTCCGTACCTTCTCGTCTATGAATCATGGCAAAGGCGTGCTCAAAAAAAAGGAAGTGAAAGAGGTGCTGGGCTGGCCGGAATGGAAAGACAAGGATGGCAAGTTCAGTATGGAGCTGTTCCGCGCCTTCTCATCTATGAATCATGGCAAAGGCATCCTCAAACATGAGCAAGTGAAAGAGGTGCTGGGCTGGCTGGAATGGAAAGACAAGGATGGCGAGTTCAACATTGAGCTGTTCCGCACCTTCTCGTCCATGAATAGCAGCAAGGGCATGATTAAACAAGAGGAAGTGAAAGAGGTGCTGGGCTGGCCGGAATGGAAAGAGAGGGATGGCGAGTTTGATACGAAGTTGTTCCGATCCTTCTCGTCAATGAATAGTGGCAAAGGCATGCTCAAACATGAACAAGTGAAAGAGGTGCTGGGCTGGCCGGAATGGAAAGACAAGGATGGCGAGTTCAGTATGGAGCTGTTCCGCACCTTCTCGTCCATGAACAGTGGTAAAGGCATGCTCAAACATGAGCAAGTGAAAGAGGTGCTCGGCTGGCCGGAATGGAAGGACAAGTATGGCGAGTTCAGTATGGAGCTGTTCCGCTCCTTCTCATCCGTGAATAATGGTAAAGGCGTGCTCAAAAAAAAGGAATTGAAAGAGGTGTTGGACTGGATAGGTTGCCAGGGGGTGCCCAATCACAGGCTACTGCGAATCGTGCCCAGGCTCTGGGTATCAGAAGGGCTACCTGCTATCAAGATGCTGCAACACCGGGAAACACAACTGAAACAGTTACTGCTTACAGAGCTCACCGGAGAACATAGCAACCCGGATAATGAAGGAGAGGATAAATACAATCGCCAGATAAAAACAGTCGCTCTTTATCTTTCCACTCCTAAGCCGGACTGGTCACTAACATGGACGGTTTTAAAAGAGTTCTGCCAATTTCATGAACAGACTAAAACGATTCTGATGCTGGAATCACTGATAGGGCTTTTATCTTCTTCTGGAGGTAAAAGCGTCAAACGCTACCTTCAGGCTAATCAACAGGATCGGCATTTCTTGTGGCGTCATTCAATGAGAGCCGTGCCTTTGCGCGTGTTAAATAGAGCAATGTTCCTGTGTTCTTTCGATGAAGACAGGGAGCGTTTTGTCTATTTTGTCAAGCGGCTGAAGTCATTGCCGGATAAAAGACTATGGGAGCAGTACTTAGCCCGGTTGCAACCCTTGTCGGCGGTGCTGAAACTCGACTCTATGCAAAGGCTCTATCTGGAAATCCTGCAACCCTTAACAAAGGATGATCAGCTGCGTTTTCTGGATGCCAGCCACGCCCGGGTTGTATTCGACCTGTTTCCCTCGTTGAGCGCCCTGCAAAAACTCAGCAAAGAGCATTCTTGCCATTGGTTAAAGAAGCTGCTTGAAGCCTGCCTGCAACTAAAAACCCATGACATCACTAAAGAAGGCATCCAGATACTGTTTGAAGCGCTGCTTAAAACCCATAGTCTTCTAGCCTGGGATAACGATATCCCCGATCACTTTCTGTCCGGGATGCGAACAACCGACAATAACCATGTTGAGATACCTGTCTCCGGACTTATCCCATCAGGAGAACAGTTGGCCCTGAGCTATATCGCTGTCTTGATGCAGAACCTCAACGAGATGTCCTTTACCGTCAAAGGGCTGTGGCTTGAGGTTGAGGTGCCAGGTGACGGAGTTCAAAACTACCGCTTTCCAATGCCACAACTGGAAATACAGGATGAAAAAATGGCCATCAGCAACTGGTCAGAGGAGCAGTTCAGGACTGTTTTGAAAATCACCCGGATATCTGAACACTATTATTTGACTGCAGATCAATGGCAGAAACTGGATAACGTTCAATTCAGGCAAGCTGAAGCCTATCAGCCAGAGAATGAGTTGGAACCACAAAAACAGGCGTTTGGCAGTTTATGGTTAAAGCTCAATCAGACAGAAATTTTTGGCAGCGAAATACTGAATTTACTGGAGGAGTACGAGAGTGAAATGGAGCTTATGCATACAGTGACTCTCCTTAAAAAAGCCAGAATCGATAGCGCTACTCACATACTGGAAGAATGGCGGCAACGGGCATGCAGTAAAATAGAACAGTTAAAAAAGCAAGACCCTTTATTATCCGATGTTGCTCCTGATGTTTATCAGGGTTGTCAGGAACTGGAGTTGCTTGATGAATGTGGGAGTATTTTCTAAAAAGACTTGTGTCGTCTGATAAAACTTATAAAAACAAACTGTCTGTCAACTCCGTTCATGGCAAGCTTGCCAGTGCGGTGCTATAAAATCTAGCGCAAACGTGAATCATCAGGCCTAAGCCGGATGACGTACGAATTTTTTCCACTCGCGAATGGATTCACAGAAGCTGATTTTATTAGCCTGGATCTATGAGACGCTCACAACAAAAAAAAGCCGCCTGCTCGATGGTCCGATCACTGCTTGTGCTAGTGGCGATGTTGTTTGGGGATTCGCTGCATGCATTGGAATTAGTAGGCTCAAGTCCGCTACCAGCTCATTTCCTGTATTCCCATAAGTTAGCTGAACCTGAACAGCCCGATCCTCTTCGAGGGTGTCACGAGTTGACTCCCGTCATTCCCGCGAAGGCGGGAATCCACACTGACTCACCACCAGAACCGTACTGCCCGGTGCCCCCCTGGCTTTGTCATCCCCGAGAAGGCAGGGATCCACCGTTGGCGCTGGATTCCCGCCTTCGCGGGAATGACGACCTCAGAGCATGGGAACGAGCTGTTGGAGTTTTGCGACACCCTCCGGAGCGTGGGAACGAGTTGTTGGAGTTTTACGTGCCCCCTGAAGTTCTGGAGAACACTTCTAATGGTCTGATCACCAAGGGCGCCGCAGTAGGAGATGATGACGATAAGACACCTGATGGAAACAGTGGGAGTCCTGACCCAGAGCCCCAACCTGTCCTTACCCTTATTCCTGATCCTGTCCAAACTTGTCTGCAGCAAAAAAAGCAACTGCTTATAATATTACAAATCAAACGACTATGGGCAATTATGACAGGCCAAACCACGCTGGCCCGGATTTTGTCAGACCGGATTATGGTGATTGAAGCCGATCTTCTTGATCTGGAAAGGTCAGACCCTGCCAGAATTCAACCGGGGCTGATTCAGACATGGCTGGCGGAGAACGGTCAGGAACTCAGAGTTTACCGTGAGACCGTTTCTAGCAAATATTCTGGCCGACAGACAGGTAACGGGAAAAAGAATTCATCCTCCCGAACGACCAAAGCATCAACGACCGCGACAACAGGTCAGATCGGCCAGACAAGGGGACCTGCTGCCCGTAACAGGGGAATCGATTCGACAGACGTCAATGGTCGTGGAGGCGATGACCCACTGAGTCCATCAGCTGAGCAGGATACGGGTAACTCAATTGTCACTTGTTCAAAATGTGACAAAGTACTGAATCCACAGGAATTAGAACGTGTAGCAAATCAGACAGCAGCTACAGCGTTGTTGTGCAACAAGTGCCTGTCGGGCATTCAAGGTAACAAAAGGGTAAGACGAATCCGGGAAGAAGCAGAACCGGATTCACCAGAACCCGCTCTGAAAAAAAAGAAGGGCCCGGGTAGAAAGAGAAAAAATTCAACAGCTGTTGCTGAACCAGCGGCCAAAAAAAAGAAACCGGCAGACACTCAAACTCCCGATGACCCACTGGAAAAAATAAAAGCAAACATCGAGTACGAATTAAGTCAGGAAGAGCTGAAAAAAGTGCAAACCCTGATGACGGTATGCAAGAAAAAAAACATCACTGTAAAAAACACTTTTTATAAGCTGCTTGGTTTCGTAGAGAGAAATTCTTTTTATGGCTTTTTTGATAATGCCGCCGCTTTTTTTGGGCACCTTTCTGAAAATGTCAAAAATACAGGCATGCTGACCAGCATGCTGGGTAATAAAAAAAAATATATCCGTAGTTTCGCAGAACGTAGCCTGAGTGAACTCGAATATTTAGCAAGTTTGGATGTATTGAATTCCTTCTCGTCCATGAATAATGGCAAAGGCGTGCCTACACATGAGCAAGTGAAAGCAATACTGGGCTGGCCAGAATGGAAAGACAGGGATGGCGAGTTCAATACGAAGTTGTTCCGATCCTTTTCGTCTATGAATCATGGCAAAGGCATCCTCAAACATGAGCAAGTGAAAGAGGTGCTGGACTGGCCGGAATGGAAAGACAAGGATGGCGAGTTCAGTATGGAGCTGTTCCGCTCCTTCTCATCCATGAATAGCAGCAAGGGCATGTTTAAACGTGAAGAAGTGAAAGAGGTGCTGGGCTGGCCGGAATGGAAGGACAAGGATGGCGAGTTCAGTATGGAGCTGCTCCGCGCCTTCTCGTCTATGAATCATGGCAAAGGCATCTTCAAACATGAGCAAGTGAAAGAGGTGCTGGGCTGGCCGGAATGGAAAGACAAGCATGGCGAGTTCAGTATGGAGCTGTTCCGCTCCTTCTCATCCATGAACAGTGGTAAAGGCATGCTCAAACAAGAGGGAGTGAAAGAGGTGCTGGGCTGGCCAGAATGGAAAGACAAGGATGGCGAGTTCAACATGGAGCTGTTCCGCTCCTTCTCGTCTATGCATCATGGCAAAGGCATGCTCAAACATGAGCAAGTGAAAGAGGTGCTGGGGTGGCCGGAATGGAAGGACAAGTATGGCGAGTTCAATATGGAGCTGTTCCGCTCCTTCTCATCCATGAATAGTGGCAAAGGCGTGCTCAAACAAAAGGAAGTGAAAGAGGTGCTGGGCTGGCCGGAATGGAAAGACAAGGATGGCGAGTTCAGTATGGAGCTGTTCCGCTCCTTCTCATCCATGCATAGTCAGAAAGGCATGTTCAAACACAGGGAAGTGAAAGAGGTGCTGGGCTGGTCGGAATGGAAAGACAAGGATGGCGAGTTCAGTATGGAGCTTTTCCGCGCTTTCTCATCTATGAATCATGGCAAAGGCATCCTCAAACATGAGCAAGTGAAGGAGGTGCTGGGCTGGCCGGAATGGAAAGACAAGGATGGCGAGTTCAGTATGGAGCTGTTCCGCGCCTTCTCATCCATGAACAATGGCAAAGGCATGCTCAAACAAAAGGAAGTGAAAGCGATGTTGGATTGGCCGGAATGGAAAGACAAGGATGGGGAGTTCAGTATTGAGCTGTTCCGCGCCATCTCATCTATGAATCATGGCAAAGGCATCCTCAAACATGAGCAAGCGAAAGAGGTACTGGGCTGGCCGGAATGGAAAGACAAGGATGGCGAGTTCAACATTGAGCTGTTCCGCGCCTTCTCGTCCATGAATAGCAGCAAGGGCATGATTAAACATGAGGAAGTGAAAGAGGTGCTGGGCTGGCTGGAGTGGAAAGACAAGGATGGTGAGTTCAGCATGGAGTTGTTCCGTTCTTTTTCGTCTATGCACGCCACAAGGGGCATGCCCAAACAAAAGGAGGTGAAAGAGGTACTCGGCTGGCCGGAATGGAAACACAATAATGGTGAGTTCAATATAAAGCTGTTCCGCGTTTTCTCGTCCATGGATCACAGCCAAGGCTTGCCCAAACATGAGCCTGTGAAAAAAGTGCTGGACTGGATAGGTTGCCGGAGGGCGCCCAATCACAGGCTACTGCAAATCATGTCCAAGCTCTGGGTATCAGCAGGGCTACCTGTTATCAAGATGCTGAAACACTGGGAAACACAACTGAAACAGTTACTGCTTACAGAACTTACCGGAGAACAAAGCAACCCGGATAATGAAAGAGATGACGAATACAATAGCGACTCAGATGATGAAGAGGACAAATACAATCGCCCGATAAAAACAGTCACTCTTTACCTTTCCACCTCTAAGCCAGACTGGTCGCTAAAATGGACTGTTTTAAAACAGTTCTGCCAGTACCATAAAGAGACTAAAACGGCTCTGATGCTGGAATCATTGATAGGACTTTTATCTTCTTCTGGAGGGAAAAGTGTCGAGCGCTACCTTCAGGCTAATCAACTGGATCGGCATTTTTTGTGGCGTCATTCAATGAAAGCCGTGCCTTTGCGCGTGTTAAATAGAGCAATGTTACTGTGTTCTTGCGATGAAGACAGGGAGCGTTTTGTCTTTTTTGTCAAGCGGCTGAAGTCATTGCCGGATAAAAGGCTATGGGAGCAGTACTCAGCCCTGTTGCAACCATTATCGGCGGTGCTGAAACTCGACTCTATGCAAAGGTTCTATCTGGAAATCCTGCAACCTTTAACAAAAGATGATCAGCTGCGTTTTCTGGATGCCAGCCATGCCCGGGCTGTATTCGATCTGTTTCCCTCGTTAAGCGCCCTGCAAAAACTCAGCAAAGAGCATTCTTCCCATTGGTTAAAGAGGCTGCTTGAAGCCTGCCTGCAACTAAAAACCCATGACATCACCAAAGAAGGCATCCAGATGCTGTTTGAAGCGCTGCTCAAAACCCATAGTCTTCTACCCTGGGATTACGATATCCCCGATCACTTTTTGTCCGGAATGCAAACGACCGACAACAAACATGTTGAGATACCTGTCTCCGGACTTATCCAATCAGGAGAACAGTTAGCCCTAAGCTATATCGCTGTGCTCATGCAGAACCTCAACGAGGTGTCCTTTACCGTCAAAGGGCAATGGCTTGAGGTTGAGGTGCCAGCTGACGGAGTTCAAAACTACCGCTTTCCAATGCCACAGCTGGAAATACAGGATGAAAAAATGGCCATCAGCAACTGGTCAGAGGAACAGTTCAGGACTGTTTTGAAAATCACCGGGATATCTGAACACTATTATTTGACCGCAGATCAATGGCAGAAACTGGATAACGTTCAATCCAGGCAAGCTGAAGCATGTCAACCAGAGAATGAATTGGAACCACAAAAACAGGCGTTCGGCAGTTTATGGTTAAAGCTCAACCAGACAGAAATTTTTGGCAGCGAAATACTGAATTTACTGGAGGAGTACGAGAGTGAAATGGAGCTTATGCATACAGTGACCCTCCTTAAAAAAGCCAGAATCGATAGCGCTACTCACATACTGGAAGAATGGCGGCAAAGGGCGTGCAGAAAAATAGAACAGTTAAAAAAACAAGACCCTTTATTATCCGATGTTGATCCTGATGTTTATCAGGGTTGTCAGGAACTGGAGTTGCTTGATGGGTGTGGGAGTATTTTATAAAAAGACTTGTGTCGTCTGATAAAACTTATAAAAACAAACTGTCTGCCAACTCCGTTGATGGCAAGCTCGCCAGTGAACTGCTATAAAGTTTGCCGCAAACGTCAATCAATAGGCCTGAGCCGGACGACGCACAAATTTTTCCCAATAGCGAATGGATTCACAGACGCTGATTTTTTAAGCCTGGATCTATGAAACGCTCACAAAAAAACAAAACGGCCTTATCGAGGGTTCGATCACTGCTGGTGACGATAATATTGGGTGGGCCGCTGCATGCAGTGGAATTAGTCGGCTCAAGTCCGCTACCAGCTCATTTCCTGTATTCCAATAAGTTGGCTGAACCTGGACAGCCCGATCCTCTTCGAGGGTGTCACGAGTTGACTCCCGTCATTCCCGGCTTAATTCTCGTCATTCCCGCGAAGGCGGGAATCCACACTGACTCACCACCAGAACCCTACTGCCCGGTGCCCCCCTGGCCTTGTCATCCCCGAGAAGGCAGAGATCCACCGTTGGCGCTGGATTCCCGCCTTCGCGGGAATGACGACCTCAGAGCATGGGAACGAGCTGTTGGAGTTTTGCGACAGCCTCCGGAGCGTGGGAACGAGTTGTTGGAGTTTTACGTGCCCCCTGAAGTTCTGGAGAACACTTCTAATGGTCTGATCACCAGGGGCGCCGCAGTAGGAGATGATGGCGATAAGCCACCTGACGGAAGCAGCGGGAGTCCTGACATAGAGCCCCAACCTGACCTTACCTTTATTTCTGATCCTGTCCAAACTTGTCTGCAGCAAAAAAAGCAACTGCTTATAATATTACAAATCAAACGACTATGGGCAATTATGACAGGCCAAACCACGCTGGCCCGGATTTTGTCAGACCGGATCATGATAATTGAAGCCGATCTTCTTGATCTGGCAAGGTCAGACCCTGGCACGATTCAACCGGGGCTGCTTCAGACATGGCTGGCAGAGAATGGTCAGGAACTCAGAGTTTACCGTGAGATGGTTTCTGGCAAATATTCTGGCAGGCAGATGGGCAGCGGGAAAAAGAACAAATCCTCCCGAACGACCAAAGCATCAACGACCGCGACAACAGGTCAGACCGGCCAGACAAGGGGATCTGCTGCCCGTAACAGAGGAACCGGTTCGACAGGCTTCAATGGTCGTGGAGGCGATGACCCACTGAAACCCTCAGCTGAGCAGCATACCGGACATTCGCTTGTCGCTTGTTCGAAGTGTGACAGGGCATTGAATCCACAGGAATTAGAACGTGTAGCAAATCAGACAGCAGCTTCAGCGTTGTTGTGCACCAAGTGCCTGTCGGGCATTCAAGGTAACAAAAGGGTAAGACGAATCCGGGAAGAAGCAGAACCGGATTCACCAGAACCTGCTCCGAAAAAAAAGAAGGAGCCAGGTAGAAAGAGAAAAAATTCAAAAGCAGCTGCTAATGCACCACCGGCCAAAAAAAAGAAACCGCCAGACACTCAAATTCCCGATGATCCGTTAGAAAAAGTAAAAGCAAATATCAACTACGAATTAAGTCAGGAAGAGCTGAAAAAAGTGCAAACCCTGTTGGCGGTCTTCAAGAAAAAAAACATCACTGTAAAAAACACTTTTTATAAGCTGACTGGTTTTGTAGATAGAAAGTCTTTTAATGGCTTCTTCGATAATGCCATCACTTTTTTTGAGCATCTTTCTATAAACGTCAAAAATACAGGTATGCTGACCGGCATGCTGAAAAATAGAAAAAAACATATTCGTAGTTTTGCAGAGCGTAGCCAGGATGAACTCGAATATTTAGCGAGGTTAGAGGTAGTGACTTCTTTCTCGTCCATGAATAATGGCAAAGGCGTGCCCACACATGAGCAAGTGAAAGCAATACTGGGCTGGCCAGAATGGAAAGGCAGGGATGGTGAGTTTAATACGAAGTTGTTCCGGTCCTTCTCGTCAATGAATAGTGGCAAAGGCATGCTCAAACATGAACAAGTGAAAGAGGTGCTGGGCTGGCCGGAATGGAAAGACAGGGCTGGCGAGTTCAGTATGGAGCTGTTCCGCGCCTTCTCATCCATGAATCATAGTAAAGGCATCCTCAAACATGAGCAGGTGAAAGAGGTGCTGGGCTGGCCGGAATGGAAGGACAAGCATGGTGAGTTCAATATGGAGCTGTTCCGCTCCTTCTCATCCCTGAACAATGGTAAAGGCGTGCCCACACATGAGCAAGTGAAAGAGGTGCTGGGCTGGCCGGAATGGAAAGACAAGGATGGCGAGTTCAACATTGAGCTGTTCCGCGCCTTCTCGTCCATGAATAGCAGCAAGGGCATGTTTAAACGTGAAGAAGTGAAAGGGGTGCTGGGTTGGTCGGAATGGAAAGACAGGGCTGGCGAGTTCAGTATGGAGCTTTTTCGCGCCTTCTCATCCATGAATAGTGGTAAAGGCGTGCTCAAAAAAAAGGAAGTGAAAGAGGTGCTGGGCTGGCCGGAATGGAAGGACAAGCATGGCGAGTTCAATATGGAGCTGTTCCGCTCCTTCTCATCCGTGAACAATGGTAAAGGCGTGCCCACACATGAGCAAGTGAAAGAGGTGCTGGGCTGGCCGGAATGGAAAGACAAGGATGGCGAGTTCAACATTGAGCTGTTCCGCGCCTTCTCGTCCATGAATAGCAGCAAGGGCATGATTAAACATGAAGAAGTGAAAGAGGTGCTGGCTTGGTCGGAATGGAAAGACAGGGCTGGCGAGTTCAGTATGGAGCTTTTTCGCGCCTTCTCATCTATGAATCATGGCAAAGGCATCCTCAAACATGAGCAAGTGAAAGAGGTGCTGGACTGGCCGGAATGGAGGGACAAGGATGGCGAGTTCAGTATGGAGCTGTTCCGCTCCTTCTCATCCATGAACAATGCTAAAGGCATCCTCAAACATGAGCAAGTGAAAGAGGTGCTTAGCTGGTCGGAATGGAAAGACATGCATGGCGAATTCAACATTGAGCTGTTCCGTTCCTTCTCATCCATGAATGGTAGCAAAGGCATGCTCAAACAAGAGGAAGTGAAAGAGGTGCTGGGCTGGCCGGAATGGAAGGACAAGGATGGCGAGTTCAGTATGGAGCTGTTCCGCGCCTTCTCATCCATGAATCATGGCAAAGGCATCCTCAAACAAGAGGAAGTGAAAGAGGTGCAGGGCTGGCCAGAATGGAAAGACAAGGATGGCGAGTTCAACATTGAGCTGTTCCGCGCTTTCTCGTCCATGAATAGCAGCAAGGGCATGATTAAACATGAGGAAGTGCAAAAGGTGCTGGACTGGCTGGAATGGAAAGACAAGGATGGCGAGTTCAATATGGAGCTGTTCCGCGCCTTCTCATCCATGAACAGTCGTAAAGGCATGCTCAAACAAAAGGAAGTGAAAGAGGTGTTGGGCTGGCCGGAATGGAAGGAAAAGGATGGCGAGTTCAGTATGGAGCTTTTCCGCGCCTTCTCATCCATGAATAGTAGCAAAGGCATGCTCAAACAAGAGGAAGTGAAAGAGGTTCTGGGCTGGCCGGAATGGAAAAACAGGGATGGTGAGCTCAATATGGAGCTGTTTCGCTCGTTCTCGTCTATGAATAGCGGTAAAAGCATCCTCAAACATGAGCAAGTAAAAGATTTGCTCGCCTGGCCGGAATGGAAAGACAAGCATGACGAGTTCAACATTGAGCTGTTCCGCGCCTTCTCATCCATGAACAGTGGTAAAGGCATGCTCAAACATGAGGAAGTGAAAGAGGTGCTGGTCTGGTCGGAATGGAAAGACAAGGATGGCGAGTTCATTATGGAGCTGTTCCGTTCCTTCTCGTCTATGAATCATTGCAAAGGCATGCTCAAACATGAGCAAGTGAAAGAGATGTTGGGTTGGCCAGAATGGAAACACAAGGATGGCGAGTTCAATATGGAACTGTTCCGCGCCTTTTCATCTATGAACAATAGTAGAGGTATGCCCAAACATGAGAGCGTGAAAGAGGTGCTCGGCTGGCCAGAATGGAAACACAAGGATGGCGAGTTCAATATGGAACTGTTCCGCGCCTTTTCATCTATGAACAATAGTAGAGGTATGCTCAAACATGAGAGCGTGAAAGAGGTGCTCGGCTGGCCAGAATGGAAACACAAGGATGGCGAGTTCAATATGGAACTGTTCCGCGCCTTTTCATCCATGAATAATAGAAGAGGTATGATCAAACATGAGAAAGTGAAAGAGGTGCTGGACTGGATAGGTTGCCGGAAGGTGCCCAATCACAGGCTACTGCAAATCATGTCAAGGCTCTGGGTATCAGCAGGGCTACCTGCTATCAAGATGCTGCAACACTGGGAAACTCAACTGAAACAGTTACTGCTTACAGAACTTACCGGAGAACACAGCAACCCGGATAATGAAGGAGATGACGAATACAATAGCGACTCAGATGATGAAGAGGACAAATGCAATCGCCAGATAAAAACAGTTGCTCTTTATCTTTCCACCCCTAAGCCAGACTGGTCGCTAACATGGACAGTTTTAAAACAGTTCTGCCAATACCATAAAGAGACAAAAACGGTTCTGATGCTGGAATCATTGATAGGGCTTTTATCTTCTTCTGGAGGGAAAAGTGTCGAGCGTTACCTTCAGGCCAATCAACAGGATCGACATTTTTTGTGGCGTCATTCAATGAAAGCTGTGCCTTTTCGCGTGTTAAATAGAGCAATGTTCCTGTGTTCTTGCGATGAAGACAGGGAGCGTTTTGTCTTTTTTGTCAAGCGGCTGAAGTCATTGCCGGATAAAAGACTATGGGAGCAGTACTCAGCCCGGTTGCAACCTTTATCAGCGGTGCTGAAATTCGACTCTATGCAAAGGCTCTATCTGGAAATCCTGCAACCCTTGACAAAGGATGATCAGCTGCGTTTTCTGGATGCCAGCCACGCCCGGGTTGTGTTTGACCTGTTTCCCTCGTTGAGTGCTCTGCAAAAACTCAGCAAAGAGCATTCTTGCCATTGGTTGAAGAAGCTGCTCGAAGCCTGCCTGCAACTAAAAACCCATGACATCACCAAAGAAGGCATCCAGATACTGTTTGAAGCGCTACTCAAAACCCATAGTCTTCTCCCCTGGGATCACGATATCCCCGATCACTTTTTGTCCGGGATGCAAACGACCGACAACAACCATGTTGAGATACCTGTCTCCGGACTTATCCAATCGGGACAACAGTTGGCCCTGAGCTATATCGCTGTGCTCATGCAGAACCTCAACGAGATGTCCTTTATCGTCAAAGGGCAGTGGCTTGAGGTTGAAGTGTCGGGTGATGATGTTCAGACCTACCGCTACCCAATGCCACAGCTGAAAATACAGAGTGAAAAAATGGAAATCAGCAACTGGTCAGAGGAACAGTTCAGGACTGTTTTGAAAATCACCGGGATATCTGAACACTATTATTTGACTGCAGATCAATGGCAGAAACTGGATAACGTTCAATCCAGGCAAGCTGAAGCCTATCAGCCAGAGAATGAATTGGAAACACAAAAACAGGCGTTTGGCAGTTTATGGTTAAAGCTGAACCAGACAGAAATCTTTGGCAGCGAAATACTGAATTTACTGGAGGAGTATGAGAGCGAAATGGAGCTTATGCATACAGTGACCCTCCTTAAAAAAGCCAAAATCGATAGCGCTACTCACATACTGGAAGAATGGCGGCAAAGGGCGTGCAGAAAAATAGAACAGTTAAAAAAACAAGACCCTTTATTATCCGATGTTGATCCTGATGTTTATCAGGGTTGTCAGGAACTGGAGTTGCTTGATGGGTGTGGGAGTATTTCCTAAAAAGACTTGTGTCGTCTGATAAAACTTATAAAAACAAACTGTCTGTCAACTCCGTTCATGGCAAGCTTGCCAGTGCGGTGCTATAAAATCTAGCGCAAACGTGAATCATCAGGCCTAAGCCGGATGACGTGCGAATTTTTCCACTAGCGAATGGATTCACAGAAGCTGATTTTATTAGCCTGGATCTATGAGACGCTCACAACAAAAAAAAGCTGCCTGCTCGATGGTCCGATCACTGCTTCTGCTAGTGACGATGTTGTTTGGGGATTCGCTGCATGCATTGGAATTAGTCGGCTCAAGCCCGCTACCAGCTCATTTCCTGTATTCCCATAAGTTAGCTGAGCCTGAACAGCCCGATCCTCTTCGAGGGTGTCACGAGTTGACTCCCGTCATTCCCGGCTTCATTCTCGTCATTCCCGGCTTAATTCTCGTCATTCCCGCGAAGGCGGGAATCCACACTGACTCACCACCAGAACCCTACTGCCCGGTGCCCCCTTGGCCTTGTCATCTCCGAGAAGGCAGGGATCCACCGTTGGCGCTGGATTCCCGCCTTCGCGGGAATGACGACCTCAGTGCATGGGAACGAGCTGTTGGAGTTTTGCGACAGCCTCCGGAGCGTGGGAACGAGTTGTTGGAGTTTTACGTGCCCCCTGAAGTTTTGGAGAAAACTTCAAATGCGCTGATCGCCAAGGGCGCCGCCGGAGGAGATGATGACGATAAGCCACCTGACGGAAGCAGCGGGAGTCCTGACATAGAGCCCCAACCTGACCTTACCTTTATTTCTGATCCTGTCCAAACTTGTCTGCAGCAAAAAAAGCAACTGCTTATAATATTACAAATCAAACGACTATGGGCAATTATGACAGGCCAAACCACGCTGGCCCGGATTTTGTCAGACCGGATCATGATAATTGAAGCCGATCTTCTTGATCTGGAAAGGTCAGACCCTGGCACGATTCAACCGGGGCTGGTTCAGACATGGATGGTAGAGAATGGTCAGGAACTCAGAGTTTACCGTGAGATGGTTTCTGGCAAATTTTCTGGTCGGCAGGTGGGCAACGGGAAAAAGAACCAATCCTCCCGAACGACAAAAGCATCAACGACCGCGACAACAGGTCAGACCGGCCAGACAAGGGGATCTGCTGCCCGTAACAGGGGAACCGGTTCGACAGGCTTCAATGGTCGTGGAGGCGATGACCCACTGAAACCCTCAGCTGAGCAGCATACCGGACATTCGGTTGTCGCTTGTTCGAAGTGTGACAAGGCACTGAATCCACAGGAATTAGAACGTGTAGCAAATCAGACAGCAGCTACAGCGTTGTTGTGCAACAAGTGCCTGTCGGGCATTCAAGGTAACAAAAGGGTAAGACGAATCCGGGAAGAAGCAGAACCGGATTCACCAGAACCTGCTCCGAAAAAAAAGAAGGGCCCGGATAGAAAGAGAAATAGTTCAACAGCTGTTGCTGAACCAGCGGCCAAAAAAAATAAACCGGCAGACACTCAGATCCCCGATGACCCATTGGAAAAAATAAAAGCAAATATCAAGTACGAATTAAGTCAGGAAGAGCTGAAAAAAGCGCAAACACTGATGGCGATATTCAAGGAAAAAAACATCACTGCCAAGGACACTTTTTATAAGCTGCTTGGTTTCGTAGATAGAGATTCTTTTAATGGCTTCTTCGATAATGCCGCCGCCTTTTTTGGGCACCTTTCTAAAAACGTCAAAAATACAGGCATGCTGACCAGCATGCTGAATAATAGCAAAAAACATATCCGTAGTTTTGCAGAGCGTAGCCAGGATGAACTCGAATATTTAGCGAGTTTAGATGTAGTGACTTCTTTCTCGTCCATGAATAATGGCAAAGGTGTGCCCACACATGAGCAAGTGAAAGCAATACTGGGCTGGCCAGAATGGAAAGACAGGGATGGCGAGTTTAATACGAAGTTGTTCCGATCCTTCTCGTCAATGCATAGTGGCAAAGGCATGCTCAAACATGAACAAGTGAAAGAGGTGCTGGGCTGGCCGGAGTGGAAAGACAAGGATGGCGAGTTCAGTATGGAGCTGTTCCGCTCCTTATCATCTATGAACAGTAGTAAAGGCATGCTCAAACATGAGGAAGTGAAAGAGGTGCTGGCCTGGTCGGAATGGAAAGACAAGGATGGCGAGTTCAGTATGGAACTGTTCCGCTCCTTCTCATCCATGAACAGTGGTAAAGGCATGCTCAAACAAGAGGAAGTGAAAGAGGTGCTGGGCTGGCCGGAATGGAAAGACGAGGATGGCGAGTTCAGTATGGAGTTGTTCCGTTCCTTCTCGTCTATGAACCATGGCAAGGGCATCCTGAAACATAAGCAAGTGAAAGAGGTGCTGGGTTGGTCGGAATGGAATGACAGGGAGGGCGAGTTCAGTATGGAGCTTTTCCGCTCCTTCTCATCCATGAATAGTAGTAAAGGCATGCTCAAACATGAGGAAGTGAAAGAGGTGCTGGGCTGGCCGGAATGGAAAGACAAGGATGGCGAGTTAAATATGGAGCTGTTCCGCTCCTTCTCATCCATGAACAATGGTAAAGGCGTGCTCAAAAAAAAGGAAGTGAAAGAGGTGCTGGGTTGGCCGGAATGGAAAGACAAGGATGGCGAGTTAAATATGGAGCTGTTCCGCTCCTTTTCATCAATGAACAATGGTAAAGGCATTCTGACACATGAGCAAGTGAAAGAGGTGTTGAACTGGCCGGAATGGAAGGACAAGAATGACGACTTCAGCATGGAGCTGTTTCGCGCCTTCTCATCCATGAACAATGGCAAAGGCATGCTCAAACATGAGCAAGTGAAAGAGGTGCTGAGCTGGCCGGAATGGAAAGACAAGGATGGTGAGTTCAGTATGGAGCTGTTCCGCTCCTTCTCATCCATGAATAATGGCAAAGGCGTGCTCAAACATGAGGAAGTGAAAGAGGTGCTCGGCTGGCCGGAATGGAAAGACAAGGATGGCGAGTTCATTATAGAGCTGTTCCGCTCCTTCTCGTCTATGAATCATGGCAAAGGAATGCTCAAACAAGAGGAAGTGAAAGAGGTGCTGGGCTGGCGGGAATGGAAAGACAAGGATGGCGAGTTCAACATTGAGCTGTTCCGCGCCCTCTCATCCATGACCAGTAGTAAAGGCATGCTCAAACATGAGGAAGTGAAAGAGGTGCTGGCCTGGTCAGAATGGAAAGACAAGGATGGTGAGTTCATTATGGAGCTGTTCCGCGCCCTCTCATCCATGAACAGTGGTAAAGGCATGCTCAAACATGAGGAAGTGAAAGAGGTGCTGGCTTGGCCGGAATGGAAAGACAAGCATGGCGAGTTCATTATGGAGCTGTTCCGTTCCTTCTCGTCTATGAATCATGGCAAAGGCATGCTCAAACGTGAGCAAGTGAAAGAGGTGCTGGGCTGGCCGGAATGGAAAGACAAGCATGGCGAGTTCAACATTGAGCTGTTCCGTTCCTTCTCATCCATGAACAATGGTAAAGGCATGCTCAAACATGAGCAAGTGAAAGAGGTGCTGAGCTGGCCGGAATGGAAAGACAGGGATGGCAAGTTCAACATTGAGCTGTTCCGCGCCTTCTCGTCCATGAATAACCGCAAGGGCATGATTAAACATGAAGAAGTGAAAGAGGTGCTGGGCTGGTCTGAATGGAAACACAAGGGTGGCGAGCTCAATATAAAGCTGTTCCGCGTTTTCTCATCCATGCATCACAGCCAAGGCTTGCCCAAACATGAGCATGTGGAAAAAGTGCTGGACTGGATACGATACCGGGGTGCCCCCAATCATTGGCTACTGCACATTATGACCAGGCTCTGGTCATCAGCAGGGCTACCTGCTATCAAAGTGCTGCAACGTCAGGAAACACAACTGAAACAGTCGCTGCTTACAGAATTGACCGGAGAGCGTAGCGACCCGGACAATAAAGGAGATGACGAATACAATAGCGACTCAGATGATGAAGAGGACAGATACAATCGCCAGATAAAAACAGTCGCTCTTTATCTTTCCACCTCTAAGCCAGACTGGTCACTAACATGGACGGTATTAAAACAGTTCTGTCAATTCCATGAAAAGACTAAAACGCTTCTGATGCTGGAATCATTGATAGGGCTTTTATCTTCTTCTGGAGGAAAAAGTGTCAAACGTTTCCTTCAGGCTAATCAACTGGATCGGCATTTTTTGTGGCGTCATTCAATGAAAGCCGTGCCTTTGCACGTGTTAAATAGAGCAATATTTCTGTGTTCTTCCGATGAAGACAGGGAGCGTTTTGTCTATTTTGCCAAGCGGCTGAAGTCATTGCCGGATAAAAGACTATGGGAGCAGTATTCAGCCCTGTTGCAACCATTATCGGCGGTGCTGAAACTCGACTCTATGCAAAGGTTCTATCTGGAAATCCTGCAACCCTTAACAAAAGATGATCAGCTGCGTTTTCTGGATGCCAGCCATGCCCAGGCTGTATTCGATCTGTTTCCCTCGTTGAGTGCCCTGCAAAAACTCAGCAGAGAGCATTCTTTCCATTGGCTGAACAAGCTGCTTGAAGCCTGCCTGCAACTAAAAACCCATGACATCACCAAAGGAGGCATCCAGATACTGTTTGAAGCGCTGCTCAAAACCCATAGTCTTCTACCTTGGGATCATGATATCCCTGATCACTTTTTGTCCGGGATGCGAACAACCGAAGATAACCATGTTGAGATACCTGTCTCCGGACTTATCCAATCAGGAGAACAGTTGGCCCTGAGCTATATCGCTGTGTTGATGCAGAACCTCAACGAGATGTCTTTTACCGTCAAAGGGCAGTGGCTTGAGGTTGAAGTGTCGGGTGATGATGTTCAGACCTATCGCTACCCAATGCCACAGCTGAAAATACAGAGTGAAAAAATGGCCATCAGCAACTGGTCAGAGGAACAGTTCAGGACTGTTTTGAAAATCACCGGGATATCTGAACACTATTATTTGACTGCAGATCAATGGCAGAAACTGGATAACGTTCAATCCAGGCAAGCTGAAGCCTATCAGCCAGAGAATGAATTGGAACAACAAAAACAGGCGTTCGGCAGTTTATGGTTAAAGCTCAAGCAGACAGAAATTTTTGGCAGCGAAATACTGAATTTACTGGAGGAGTATGAGAGCGAAATGGAGCTTATGCATATAGTGACCCTCCTTAAAAAAGCCAAAATCGATACCGATAACCGCGTACTGGAAGAATGGCGGCAACGGGCGTGCAGTAAAATAGAACAGTTAAAAAAGCAAGACCCTTTATTATCCGATGTTGATCCTGATGTTTATCAGGGTTGTCAGGAACTGGAGTTGCTTGATGAGTGTGGGAGTATTTTATAAAAAGACTTGTGTCGTTTTATAAGGCTTCTAAAAAAAACTGTCTGCCAACTCCGTTTATGGCAAGCTCGCCAGTGCGGTGCTATAAAATCTAGCGCAGACGTGAATCATCAGGCCTAAGTCGGATGACGTGCGAATTTTTTCCACTAGCGAATGGATTCACGGAAGCTGATTTTATTAGCCTGGATCTATGAGACGCTCACAACAAAAAAAAGCTGCCTGCTCGATGGTCCGATCACTGCTTGTGCTAGTGACGATGTTGTTTGGGGATTCGCTGCATGCAGTGGAATTAGTCGGCTCAAGTCCGCTACCAGCTCATTTCCTGTATTCCCATAAGTTAGTTGAACCTGAACAGCCCGATCCTCTTCGAGGGTGTCACGAGTTGACGCCCGTCATTCCCGGCTTCATTCTCGTCATTCCCGGCTTCATTCTCGTCATTCCCGCGAAGGCGGGAATCCACACTGGCTCACCACCAGAACCCTACTGCCCGGTGCCCCCCTGGCCTTGTCATCCCCGAGAAGGCAGAGATCCACCGTTGGCGCTGGATTCCCGCCTTCGCGGGAATGACGACCTCAGAGCATGGGAACGAGCTGTTGGAGTTTTGCGACAGCCTCCGGAGCGTGGGAACGAGTTGTTGGAGTTTTACGTGCCCCCTGAAGTTTTGGAGAAAACTTCAAATGCGCTGATCGCCAGGGGCGCCGCCGGAGGAGATGATGACGATCAGCCACCTGACGGAAACAGCGGGAGTCCTGAACCAGAGCCCCAACCTGACCTTACCCTTATTCCTGATCCTGTCCAAACTTGTCTGCAGCAAAAAAAGCAACTACTTGTAATATTACAAATCAAACGACTATGGGCAATTATGACAGGCCAGACCACGCTGGCCCGGATTTTGTCAGACCGGATCATGGTGATTGAAGCCGATCTTCTTGATCTGGAAAGATCAGACACTGGCACGATTCAACCGGGGCTGGTTCAGACATGGTTGGCAGAGAATGGTCAGGAACTGAGAGTTTACCGTGAGATGGTTTCTGGCAAATATTCTGGCCGACAGGTGGGCAACGGGAAAAAGAACCAATCCTCCCGAATGACCAAAGCATCAACGACCGCGACAACAGGTCAGACGACAAGGGGATCTGCTGCCCGTAACAAGGGAACCGGTTCGACAGGCGCCAATGGTCGTGGAGGCGATGACCCACTGAGTCCATTAGCTGAGCAGGATACGGGTAACTCAATTGTCACTTGTTCAAAATGTGACAAAGTACTGAATCCACAAGAATTAGAACGTATAGCAAATCAGACAACAGCTTCAGCGTTGTTGTGCAACAAGTGCCTGTCGGGCATTCAAGGTAACAAAAGGGTAAAACGAATCCGGGAAGAAGCAGAACCGGATTCATCAGAACCTGCTCAGAAAAAAAAGAAGGGCCCGGCTAGAAAGAGAAAAGATTCAACCGCTGTTGCTGAACCAGCGGCCAAAAAAAAGAAACCGCCGGACACTCAGATCCCCGATGACCTATTGGAAAAAATAAAAGCAAATATCAAGTACGAATTAAGTCAGGAAGAGCTGCAAAAAGTGCAAACTCTGGTGGCGGTATTCAAGAAAAATAACATCGCTGTAAAAAACACTTTTTACAAGCTGCCTGGTTGTGTAGACAGAAAGTCTTTTAATGGTTTCTTCGATAATGCCGCCGCCTTTTTTGGGCACCTTTCTGAAAACTTCAAAAATACAGGCATGCTGACCGGCATGCTGGGTAATAAAAAAATACATATCCGTAGTTTCGCAGAACGTAGCCTGAGTGAACTCGAATATTTAGCAAGTTTGGATCTATTGAATTCCTTCTCGTCCATGAGTAATAGCAGAGGCGTGCCCACACATGAACAAGTGAAAGCAATACTGGGCTGGCCAGAATGGAAAGACAGGGATGGCGAGTTTAATACGAAGTTGTTCCGTTCCTTCTCGTCAATGAACAATGGCAAAGGCATGCTCAAACATGAGCAAGTGAAAGAGGTGCTGGGCTGGCCGGAATGGAAGGACAAGGATGGAGAGTTCAACATGGAGCTGTTCCGCTCCTTCTCGTCTATGAATCATGGCAAAGGCATGCTCAAACATGAGCAAGTGAAAGAGGTGCTGGCCTGGTCGGAATGGAAAGACAAGGATGGCGAGTTCAATATGGAGCTGTTCCGCTCCTTCTCGTCTATGAATAGTAGCAAAGGCATGCTCAAACATGAGCAAGTGAAAGAGGTGCTGGGCTGGAAGGAATGGAAAGACAAGCATGGCGAGTTCAACATGGAGCTGTTCCGCGCCTTCTCGTCTATGAATCATGGCAAAGGCATGCTCAAACATGAGCAAGTGAAAGAGCTGCTGGGCTGGCTGGAATGGAAAGACAAGGATGGCGAGTTCAATATCGAGCTGTTCCGCTCCTTCTCATCTATGAGTCATGGCAAGGGCGTGCTCCAACATGAGCAAGTGAAACTAGTGCTGGGCTGGCCGGAATGGAAAGACAAGGATGGTGAGTTCAGTATGAAGCTGTTCCGCTCCTTCTCATCTATGAACAGTAGTAAAGGTATGCTCAAACAAGAGGAAGTGAAAGAGGTTCTGAGCTGGCCGGAATGGAAAGACAAGGATGGCGAGTTCAACATGGAGCTGTTCCGCTCCTTCTCATCCATGAATCATAGAAAAGGCATGCTCAAACATGAGCAAGTGAAAGAGGTGTTGGGTTGGCCGGAATGGAAAGACAAGGATGGCGAGTTCAATATGGAGCTGTTCCGCTCCTTCTCATCCATGAACAGTGGTAAAGGTATGCTCAAACATGAGCAAGTGAAAGAGGTGCTGGGCTGGCCGGAATGGAAGGACAAGGATGGTGAGTTCAGCATGGAGCTGTTCCGCTCCTTCTCATCCATCAACAATGGTAAAGGCACCCTCAAACATGAGCAAGTGAAGGAGGTGCTGAGCTGGCCGGAATGGAAAGACAAGGATGGTGAGTTCAGTATGGAGCTGTTCCGCTCTTTCTCATCCATGAACAATGGTAAAGGCGTGCTCAAAAAAAAGGAAGCGAAAGAGGTGCTGGGTTGGCCGGAATGGAAAGACAAGGATGGCGAGTTCAGTATGGAGCTGTTCCGCTCCTTCTCATCCATGAACAATGGTAAAGGTGTACTCAAAAAAAAGGAAGTGAAAGAGGTGCTGGGCTGGCCGGAATGGAAGGGCAAAGATGGCGAGCTCAATATGGAGCTGTTCCGCTCCTTCTCATCCATGAACAATAGTAAAGGCGTGCCCACACATGAGCAAGTGAAAGAGGTACTGAACTGGCCTGAATGGAAACACAAGGGTGGCGAGCTCAATATAAAGCTGTTCCGCATTTTCGCGTCGATGAATCACAGCCAAGGCTTGCCCAAACATGAGCCTGTGAAAAAAGTGCTGGACTGGATAGGTTGCCGGGGAGCGCCCAATCACAGGCTACTGCAAATCATGCTCAGGCTCTGGGTATCAGCAGGGCTACCTGCTATCAAGATGCTGCAACATTGGGAAACACAACTGAAACAGTTACTGCTTACAGAACTTACCGGAGAACTTAGCAGCCCGGATAATGAAGGAGATGATAAATACAATCGCCAGATAAAAACAGTCGCTCTTTATCTTTCCACCCCTAAGCCGGAGTGGTCGCTAAGATGGACAGTTTTAGAACAGTTCTGCCAATTGCATAAAGAGGCTGAAACGCTTCTGATGCTGGAATCATTGATAGGATTTTTATCTTCTTCTGGGGGGAAAAGCGTCAAACGCTACCTTCAGGCTAATCAACCGGATCGGCATTTTTTGTGGCGTCATTCAATGAAAGCCGTGCCTTTGCACGTGTTAAATAGAGCAATGCTCCTGTGTTCTTGCGATGAAGACAGGGAGCGTTTTGTCTATTTTGCCAAGCGGCTGAAGTCATTGCCGGATAAAAGACTATGGGAGCAGTACTCAGCCCTGTTACAACCATTGTCGGCGGTGCTGAAACTCGACTTTATGCAAAGGCTCTATCTGGAAATCCTGCAACCCTTAACAAAAGATGATCAGCTGTGTTTTCTGGATGCCAGCCATGCTCGGGCTGTATTTGATCTGTTTCCCTCGTTGAGCGCCCTGCAAAAACTTAGCAAAGAGCATTCTTCCCATTGGCTGAACAAGCTGCTTGAAGCCTGCCTGCAACTAAAAAACCATGACATCACCAAAGAAGGCATCCAGATACTGTTCGAAGCGCTGCTCAAAACCCATAGTCTTCTACCTTGGGATAACGATATTCCCGGTCACTTTCTGTCCGGGATGCAAACAACCGACAATAACCATGTTGAGATACCTGTCTCCGGACTTATCCAATCAGGAGAACAGTTGGCCCTGAGCTATATCGCTGTGTTGATGCAGAACCTCAATGAGATGTCTTTTACCGTCAAAGGGCAGTGGCTTGAAGTTGAGATGCCAGCTGACGGAGTTCAAAACTACCGATTTCCAATGCCACAGCTGGAAATACAGGATGAAAAAATGGCCATCAGCAACTGGTCAGAGGAGCAGTTCAGGACTGTTTTGAAAATCACCGGGATATCTGAACACTATTATTTGACTGCAGATCAATGGCAGAAACTGGATAACGTTCAATCCAGGCAAGCTGAAGCACGTCAGCCAGAGAATGAATTGGAACCACAAAAACAGGCGTTTGGCAGTTTATGGTTAAAGCTGAACCAGACAGAAATCTTTGGCAGCGAAATACTGAATTTACTGGATGAGTATGAGAGCGAAATGGAGCTTATGCATACAGTGACCCTCCTGAAAAAAGCCAAAATCGATAGCGCTACTCACATACTGGAAGAATGGCGGCAAAGGGCGTGCAGAAAAATAGAACAGTTAAAAAAACAAGACCCTTTATTATCCGATGTTGATCCTGATGTTTATCAGGGTTGTCAGGAACTGGAGTTGCTTGATGGGTGTGGGAGTATTTTCTAAAAAGACTTGTGTCGTCTGATAAGGCTTCTAAAAAAAACTGTCTGCCAACTCCGTTTATGGAAAGCTCGCCAGTGCGGTGCTATAAAATCTAGCGCAAACGTGAATCATCAGGCCTAAGCCGGATGACGTGCGAATTTTTCCACTAGCGAATGGATTCACAGAAGCTGATTTTATTAGCCTGGATCTATGAGACGCTCACAACAAAAAAAAGCTGCCTGCTCGATGGTCCGATCACTGCTTGTGCTAGTGACGATGTTGTTTGGGGATTCGCTGCATGCATTGGAATTAGTCGGCTCAAGCCCGCTACCAGCTCATTTCCTGTATTCCCATAAGTTAGCTGAACCTGAACAGCCCGATCCTCTTCGAGGGTGTCACGAGTTGACTCCCGTCATTCCCGGCTTAATTCTCGTCATTCCCGGCTTCATTCTCGTCATTCCCGCGAAGGCGGGAATCCACACTGACTCACCACCAGAACCCTACTGCCCGGTGCCCCCCTGGCCTTGTCATCCCCGAGAAGGCAGGGATCCACCGTTGGCGCTGGATTCCCGCCTTCGCGGGAATGACGACCTCAGAGCATGGGAACGAGCTGTTGGAGTTTTGCGACAGCCTCCGGAGCGTGGGAACGAGTTGTTGGAGTTTTACGTGCCCCCTGAAGTTCTGGAGAACACTTCTAATGGTCTGATCACCAGGGGCGCCGCAGTAGGAGATGATGGCGATAAGCCACCTGACGGAAACAGCAGGAGTCCTGAACCAGAGCGTCAACCTTACCTTACCCTTGTTCCTGATCCTGTCCAAACTTGTCTGCAGCAAAAAAAGCAACTGCTTGTAATATTACGAATCAAACGACTATGGGCAATTATAACAGGCCAAACCACGCTGGCCCGGATTTTGTCAGACCGGATCATGGTGATTGAAGCCGATCTTCTTGATCTGGAAAGGTCAGACCCTGGCATGATTGAACCGGGGCTGATTCAGACATGGCTGGCAGACAATGGTCAGGAACTCAGAGTTTACCGTGAGATGGTTTCTGGCAAATTTTCTGGTCGGCAGGTGGGCAACGGGAAAAAGAACCAATCCTCCCGAACGACAAAAGCATCAATGACCACGACAGCGAGTCAGACCAGCCAGACAAGCAGATCTGCTGCCCGTAACAAGGGAACCGGTTCGACAGGCGCCAATGGTTGTGGAGGCGATGACCCACTGAAACCCTCAGCTGAGCAGAATACGGGAAATTCGGTTGTCGCTTGTTCGAAGTGTGACAAGGCGTTGAATCCACAGGAATTAGGACGTGTAGCAAATCAGACAGGAGCTTCAGCGTTGTTGTGCAACAATTGCCTGTCGGGCATTCAAGGTAACAAAAGGGTAAGACGAGTCCGGGAACGGGAAGAAGCAGAACCGGATTCACCAGAATCCGCTCCGAAAAAAAAGAAGGGCCCGGGTAGAAAGAGAAAGAATTCAACAGCTGTTGCTGAACCAGCGGCCAAAAAAAAGAAACCGGCAGACACTCAAATTCCCGATGATCCGTTAGAAAAAATAAAAGCAAATATCAAGTACGCATTAAGTCAGGAAGAGCTGAAAAAAGTGCAAACCCTGGTGGCGGTATTCAAGAAAAAAAACATCACTGTAAAAAACACTTTTTATAAGCTGTCTGGTTTTGTAGATAGAAAGTCTTTTAATGGTTTCTTCGATAATGCCGCCGCCTTTTTTGGACACCTTTCTGAAAACGTCAAAAACACAGGCATGCTGACGGGCATGCTGAATAATAGCAAAAAACATATCCGTAGTTTTGCAGAGCGTAGCCAGGATGAACTCGAATATTTAGCGAGTTTAGATGCAGTGACTTCTTTCTCGTCCATGAATAATAGCAAAGGCGTGCCCACAGATAAGGAAGTGAAAGCAATACTGGGCTGGCCAGAATGGAAAGACAGGGATGGTGAGTTTAATACGAAGTTGTTCCGATCCTTCTCGTCAATGAATTGTGGCAAAGGCATGCCGAAACATGAACAAGTGAAAGAGGTGCTGGGCTGGCCGGAGTGGAAAGACAAGGATGGCGAGTTCAGTATGGAACTGTTCCGCGCCTTCTCATCCATGAACAGTAGTAAAGGCATGCTCAAACATGAGGAAGTGAAAGAGGTGCTGGCCTGGTCGGAATGGAAAGACAAGGATGGCGAGTTCAGTATTGGGCTATTCCGCTCCTTCTCATCCATGAACAGTGGTAAAGGCACGCTCAAACAAAAGGAAGTGAAAGAGGTGCTGGGCTGGCCGGAATGGAAAGACGAGGATGGCGAGTTCAGTATGGAGTTGTTCCGTTCTTTCTCGTCTATGAACCATGGCAAAGGCATCCTGAAACATGAGCAAGTGAAAGAGGTGCTGAGTTGGTCGGAATGGAAAGACAAGGATGGTGAGTTCAGTATGGAGCTGCTCCGCTCCTTCTCATCCATGAACAATGGCAAGGGCATGCTCAAACATGAGCAAGTGATAGAAGTGCTGAGCTGGCCGGAATGGAAAGACAAGGATGGTGAGTTCAGTATAGAGCTGCTCCGTTCCTTCTCGTCTATGAGTCATGGCAAAGGCATGCTCAAACAAAAGCAAGTGAAAGAGGTGCTGGGCTGGCCGGAATGGAAGGACAAGGATGGCGAGTTCAATATGGAGCTGTTCCGCTCCTTATCGTCTATGAATCTTGGCAAAGGTATGCTCAAACAAGAGGAAGTGAAAGAGGTGCTGGGCTGGCCGGAATGGAAAGACGAGGATGGCAAGTTCAGTATGGAGTTGTTCCGTTCTTTCTCGTCTATGAACCATGGCAAAGGCATCCTGAAACATGAGCAAGTGAAAGAGGTGCTGGGTTGGTCGGAATGGAAAGACAAGGATGGTGAGTTCAGTATGGAGCTGCTCCGCGCCTTCTCATCCATGAACAATGGCAAGGGCATGCTCAAACATGAGCAAGTGAAAGAGGTGCTGGTCTGGTCGGAATGGAAAGACAAGGATGGCGAGTTCAACATTGAGCTGTTCCGCGCCTTCTCATCCATGAATAGCAGAAAGGGCATGCTCAAACAAGAGGAAGTGAAAGAGGTGCTGGGCTGGCTGGAATGGAAAGAGAAGGATGGCAAGTTCAATATGGAGCTGTTCCGCTCCTTCTCATCAATGAACAATGGTAAAGGCGTGCCCACACATGAGCAAGTGAAAGAGGTGCTGAGCTGGCCGGAATGGAAGGACAAGAATGACGACTTCAGTATGGAGCTGTTCCGCGCCTTCTCATCCATGAACAATGGCAAAGGCATGCTCAAACATGAGCAAGTGAAAGAGGTGCTGAGCTGGCCGGAATGGAAGGACAAGAATGGCGACTTCAGTATGGAGCTGTTCCGCGCCTTCTCATCCATGAACAATGGCAAAGGCATGCTCAAACATGAGCAAGTGAAAGAGGTGCTCGGCTGGCCGGAATGGAAAGTCAAGGATGGCGAGTTCATTATGGAGCTGTTCCGCTCCTTCTCGTCTATGAATCATGGCAAAGGTATGCTCAAACAAGAGGAAGTGAAAGAGGTGCTGGGCTGGCCGGAATGGAAAGACAAGGATGGCGAGTTCATTGTAGAGCTGTTCCGCGCCTTCTCATCTATGAACCATTGCAAAGGCATGCTCAAACATGTGCAAGTGAAAGAGGTGCGGGGCTGGCCGGAATGGAAAGACAAGGATGGCGAGTTCAATATTGAGCTGTTCTGCGCCTTCTCGTCCATGAATAGTGGCAAAGGCATGCTCAAACAAAAGGAAGTGAAAGAGATGTTGGGTTGGCCTGAATGGAAAAACAAGGATGGCGAGTTCAGTATGGAGTTGTTCCGCGCCTTTTCATCCATGAATAATAACAGAGGTATGCTCAAACATGAGAAAGTGAAAGAGGTGCTCGGCTGGTCTGAATGGAAACACAAGGGTGGCGAGCTCAATATAAAGCTGTTCCGCGCTTTCTCGTCCATGAATCACAGCCAAGGTTTGCCGAAACATGAGCCTGTGAAAAAAGTGCTGGACTGGATAGATTGCCGGGGGGCGCCCAATCACAGGCTACTGCAAATCATGCCCAGGCTCTGGGTATCAGAAGGGCTACCTGCTATCAGGATGCTGCAACACTGGGAATCACAACTGAAACAGTTACTGCTTACAGAACTCACCGGAGAACACAGCAACCCGGATAATGAAGGAGACGATAAATACAATCGCCAGATAAAAACAGTCGCTCTTTATCTTTCCACCCCTAAGCCAGACTGGTCGCTAAAATGGACGGTTTTAAAACAGTTCTGCCAATTGCATAAAGAGACTGAAACGCTTCTAATGCTGGAATCATTGATAGGATTTTTATCTTTTTCTGGAGGGAAAAGCGTCAAACACTACCTTCAGGCTAATCAACAGGATCGGCATTTTTTGTGGCGTCATTCAATGAAAGCCGTGCCTTTGCGGGTGTTAAATAGAGCAATGTTCCTGTGTTCTTGCGATGAAGACAGGGAGCGTCTTGTCTATTTTGCCAAGCGGCTGAAGTCATTGCCGGATAAAAGACTATGGGAGCATTACTCAGCCCTGTTGCAACCATTGTCGGCGGTGCTGAAACTCGACTTTATGCAAAGGCTCTATCTGGAAATCCTGCAACCCTTAACAAAGGATGATCAGCTGCGTTTTCTGGATGCCAGCCATGCCCAGGCTGTATTCGATCTGTTTCCCTCGTTAAGCGCCCTGCAAAAACTCAGCAAAGAGCATTCTTCCCATTGGTTAAAGAAGCTGCTTGAAGCCTGCCTGCAACTCAAAGCCCATGACGTCACCAAAGAAGGCATCCAGATACTGTTTGAAGCGCTGCTCAAAACCCATAGTCTTCTACCCTGGGATAACGATATTCCTGATCACTTTTTGTCCGGGATGCAAACGACCGACAATAACCATGTTGAGATACCTGTCTCCGGACTTATCCAATCAGGAGAACAGTTGGCCCTGAGCTATATCGCTGTGCTTATGCAGAACCTCAACGGGATGTCCTTTACCGTCAAAGGGCAGTGGCTGGAGGTTGAGGTGCCAGGTGACGGAGTTCAAAACTACCGCTTTCCAATGCCACAGCTGGAAATACAGGATGAAAAAATGGCCATCAGCAACTGGTCAGAGGAACACTTCAGGACTGTTTTGAAAATCACCGGGATATCTGAACACTATTATTTGACCGCAGATCAATGGCAGAAACTGGATAACGTTCAATCCAGGCAAGCTGAAGCACGTCAGCCAGAGAATGAATTGGAACCACAAAAACAGGCGTTCGGCAGTTTATGGTTAAAGCTCAACCAGACAGAAATTTTTGGCAGCGAAATACTGAATTTACTGGAGGAGTATGAGAGCGAAATGGAGCTTATGCATACAGTGACCCTCCTTAAAAAAGCCAGAATCGATAGCGCTACTCATATACTGGAAGAATGGCGGCAACGGGCGTGCAGAAAAATAGAACAGTTAAAAAAGCAAGATCCTTTATTATCCGATGTTGATCCTGATGTTTATCAGGGTTGTCAGGAACTGGAGTTGCTTGATGGGTGTGGGAGTATTTTCTAAAAAGACTTGTGTTGTCTGATAAGGCTTCTAAAAAAAACTGTCTGCCAACTCCGTTTATGGAAAGCTCGGCAGTGCGGTGCTATAAAATCTAGCGCAAACGTGAATCATCAGGCCTAAGCCGGATGACGTGCGAATTTTTTCCACTAGCGAATGGATTCACAGAAGCTGATTTTATTAGCCTGGATCTATGAGACGCTCACAACAAAAAAAAGCCGCCTGCTCGATGGTCCGATCACTGCTTCTGCTAGTGACGATGTTGTTTGGTGATTCGCTGCATGCGGTGGAATTAGTCGGCTCAAGCCCGCTACCAGTTCATTTCCTGTATTCCAATAAGTTGGCTGAACCTGAACAGCCCGATTCTTTTCGAGGGTGTCACGAGTTGACACCCGTCATTCCCGGCTTAATTCTCGTCATTCCCGCGAAGGCGGGAATCCACACTGACTCACCACCAGAACCCTACTGCCCGGTGCCCCCTTGGCCTTGTCATCTCCGAGAAGGCAGGGATCCACCGTTGGCGCTGGATTCCCGCCTTCGCGGGAATGACGACCTCAGAGCATGGGAACGAGCTGTTGGAGTTTTGCGACAGCCTCCGGAGCGTGGGAACGAGTTGTTGGAGTTTTACGTGCCCCCTGAAGTTCTGGAGAACACTTCTAATGGTCTGATCACCAGGGGCGCCGCAGTAGGAGATGATGGCGATAAGCCACCTGACGGAAACAGCAGGAGTCCTGAACCAGAGCGTCAACCTTACCTTACCCTTATTCCTGATCCTGTCCAAACTTGTCTGCAGCACAAAAGACAACTGCTTCTAATATTACAAATCAAACGACTATGGACAATTATGACAGGCCAGACCACGCTGGCCCGGATTTTGTCAGACCGGATCATGGTGATTGAAGCCAATCTTCTTGATCTGGAAAGGTCAGACCCTGACACGATTCAACCGGGGCTGGTTCAGACATGGCTGGCAGAGAATGGTCAGGAACTCAGAGTTTACCGTGAGATGGTTTCTGGCCGACAGACGGGTAACTGGAAAAAGAATTCATCCTCCCGAACGACCAAAGCATCAACGACCGCAACAACAGTTCAGACCGGCCAGACAAGCAGATCTGCTGCCCGTAACAGGGGAACCGGTTCGACAGGCGCCAATGGTCGTGGAGGCGATGACCCACTGAAACCCTCAGCTGAGCAGAATACCGGACATTCGGATGTCGCTTGTTCGAAGTGTGGCAAGGTATTGAATTCGCTGGAATTAGGACGTGTAGCAAATCAGACAGCAGCTTCAGTGTTGTTGTGCAACAAGTGCCTGTCGGGCATTCAAGGTAACAAAAGGGTAAGACGAATCCGGGAAGAAGCAGAACCGGATTCATCAGAACCTGCTCCAAAAAAAAAGAAGAGCCCGGGTAAAAAGAGAAATAATTCAAAAGCAGCTGCTACCGCACCACCGGCCAAAAAAAAGAAACCGGCAGACAGTCAGATCCCCGATGACCCATTGGAAAAAATAAAAGCAAATATCAAGTACGAATTAAGTCAGGAAGAGCTGAAAAAAGTGCAAACCCTGGTGGCGGTATTCAAGAAAAAAAACATCACTGTAAAAAACACTTTTTATAAGCTGCTTGGCTTCGTAGATAGAGACTCTTTTAATGGCTTCTTCGATAATGCCGCCGCCTTTTTTGGGCGCCTTTCTGAAAACTTTAAAAATACAGGCATGCTGACCGGCATGCTGAATAGTAGAAAAAAACATATCCGTAGTTTTGCAGAGCGTAGTCAGGATGAACTCGAATATTTAGCGAGTTTAGAGGTAGTGACTTCTTTCTCGTCCATGAATAATGGCAAAGGCGTGCCCACACATGAACAAGTGAAAGCAATACTGGGCTGGTCTGAATGGAAAGACAAAGATGGCGAGTTCAATATCGAACTGTTCCGCTCTTTCTCATCTATGAATAATGGCCACGGCGTACCCGAGCATGAGGAAGTGAGAGAGGTGCTGGGCTGGCCGGAATGGAAAGACAAGAATGGCGAGTTCAGTATGGAGCTGTTCCGCGCTTTCTCGTCTTTGAATCATGGCAAAGGCATGCTCAAACATGAGCAAGTGAAACAGATGCTGGGCTGGCCGGAATGGAAGGACAATGATGGCGAGTTCATTATGGAGCTGTTCCGCGCCTTCTCGTCTATGAATCATGGCAAAGGCATGCTCAAACATGAGCAAGTGAAAGAGGTGCTCGACTGGCCGGAATGGAAAGACAAGGATGGCGAGTTCAACATTGAGCTGTTCCGCGCCTTCTCGTCCATGAATAGCAGCAAGGGCATGATTAAACATGAAGAAGTGAAAGAGGTGCTGGGCTGGCCGGAATGGAAAGACAAAGATGGCGAATTCAGTATTGAGCTGTTCCGCGCCTTCTCATCTATGAATCATGGCAAAGGCATTCTCCAACATGAGCGAGTGAAAGCGGTACTGGACTGGCCGGAATGGAAAGACAAGGATGGCAAGTTCAGTATGGAGCTGTTCCGCGCCTTCTCGTCCATGAATAATGGCCAAGGGATGTTCAAACACAAGCAAGTGAAAACGATGCTGGGCTGGCCGGAATGGAAAGACATGGATGGCGAGTTCAGTATTGAGCTGTTCCGCTCCTTCTCGTCTATGAATCATGGCAAAGGCATGCTCAAACATGAGCAAGTGAAAGAGGTGCTGGGCTGGCCGGAATGGAAAGACAAGGATGGCGAGTTCAGTATGGAGCTGTTCCGCGCCTTCTCATCCATGAACAATGGCAAAGGCACGCTCAAACATGGGCAAGTGAAAGAGGTGCTGAGCTGGCCGGAATGGAAAGACAAGGATGGTGAGTTCAGTATGGAGCTGCTCCGCGCCTTCTCGTCTATGAATAACGGCAAAGGCACGCTCAAGCAAAAGGAAGTGAAAGAGGTGCTGGGCTGGCCGGAATGGAAAGACAAGGATGGTGAGTTCAGTATGGAGCTGCTCCGCGCCTTCTCGTCTATGAATAACGGCAAAGGCATGCTCAAACAAAAGGAAGTGAAAGAGGTGCTGGGCTGGCCGGAATGGAAAGACAAGGATGGTGAGTTCAGTATGGAACTGTTCCGCTCCCTCTCATCCATGAACAATGGTAAAGGCATGCTCAAACATGAGGAAGTGAAAGAGGTGCTGGGCTGGCCGGAATGGAAAGACAAGGATGGCGAGTTCAACATTGAGCGGTTCCGCTCCTTCTCATCCATGAATAGTGGCAAAGGCATGCTCAAACAAAAGGAAGTGAAAGAGGTGTTGGACTGGCCGGAATGGAAAGACAAGGATGGTGAGTTCAGTATCGAGCTGTTCCGCGCTTTCTCGTCTATGAATCATGGCAAAGGCATGCTCAAACATAAGCAAGTGAAAGAGGTGCTGGGCTGGCCGGAATGGAAAGACAGAGATGGTGTGTTCAATACGAAGTTATTACGCGCTTTCTCGTCGATGAATCATGGTCAGGGTGTGCCCGGGCATCAGCAAGTGAAAGAGGTGCTGGGCTGGCCGGAATGGAAAGACAAGGGCGAGTTCAATATGGAGCTTTTCCGCGCCTTCTCGTCCATGAAAAATACCAGAGGCATGCTCAAACATGAAAAAGTGAAAGAGGTGCTGAACTGGCCGGAATGGAAACACAAAGATGGCGTGTTCAATATGAAGTTGTTCCGCGCTTTCTCGTCTATGAATAATGGCCGTGGCTTGCTCAAATATGAGCCTGTGAAAAAAGTGCTGGGCTGGATACGTTACCAGGGGGCATCCAATCATCTGCTATTGCAAATTATGTCCAGACTCTGGAAATCAGAGGGGCTACCTGCTATTGAAGTGCTTCAACATCGGGAAACACAAATGAAACAGTGGCTGTCTACAGAATTTACTGGAGAACATAACAGCCCGGATAATGAGGGAAATGACGAATACAATAGCGATTCAGAGGATGAAGAAGATGACGACAAATTCAATCGCCAGATAAAAACAGTCGCTCTTTATCTTTCCACCCCTAAGCCAGACTGGTCACTAACATGGACGGTTTTAAAAGAGTTCTGCCAATTTCATGAACAGACTAAAACGGTTCTGATGCTCGAACCATTGATAGGGCTTTTATCTTCTTCTGGAGGGAAAAGCATCAAACGCTACCTTCAGGCTAATCAACAGGATCGGCATTTTTTGTGGCGTCATTCAATGAGAGCCGTGCCTTTGCGCGTGTTAAATAGAGCAATGCTCCTGTGTTCTTCCGATGAAGACAGGGAGCGTTTTGTCTTTTTTGCCAAGCGGCTGAAGTCATTGCCTGATAAAAGACTATGGGAGCAGTACTCAGCCCTGTTGCAACCATTGTCAGGGGTGCTGAAACTCGAATATATGCAAGAGCTCTATCTGGAAATCCTGCAACCCTTAACAAAAGATGATCAGCTGCGTTTTCTGGATGCCAGCCATGCCCAGGCTGTATTCGATCTGTTTCCCTCGTTGAGCGCCCTGCAAAAACTTAGCAAAGAGCATTCTTCCCATTGGTTAAAGAAGCTGCTTGAAGCCTGCCTGCAACTAAAAACCCATGACATCACCAAAGAAGGCATCCAGATACTGTTTGAAGCGCTGCTAAAAACCCATAGTCTTCTACCCTGGGATAACGATATCCCCGATCACTTTCTGTCCGGGATGCAAACGACCGACAACAACCATGTTGAGATACCTGTCTCTGGACTTATCCCTTCAGGAGAACAGTTAGCCTTGAGCTATATTGCTGTCTTGATGCAGAACCTCAATGAGATGTCATTCACCGTCAAAGGGCAGTGGCTTGAGGTTGAGGTGTCAGGTGACGGAGTTCAAAACTACCGATTTCCAATGCCACAGCTGGAAATACGGGATGAAAAAATGGCCATCAGCAACTGGTCAGAGGAGCAGTTCAGGACTGTTTTGAAAATCACCGGGATATCTGAACACTATTATTTGACTGCAGATCAATGGCAGAAGCTGGATAACGTTCAATCCAGGCAAGCGGAAGTATGTCAGCCAGAGAATGAATTGGAACCACAAAAACAGGCGTTTGGCAGTTTATGGTTAAAGCTCAACCAGACAGAAATTTTTGGCAGCGAAATACTGAATTTACTGGAGGAGTACGAGAGTGAAATGGAGCTTATGCATACAGTGACCCTCCTTAAAAAAGCCAGAATCGATACCGATAACTGCATACTGGAAGAATGGCGGCAACGGGCTTGCAGTAAAATAGAACAGTTAAAAAAGCAAGACCCTTTATTATCCGATGTTGCTCCTGATGTTTATCAGGGTTGTCAGGAACTGGAGTTGCTTGATGGGTGTGGGAGTATTTTCTAAAAAGACTTGTGTCGTCTGATAAAGCTTCTAAAAACAAACTGTCTGACAAATCCGTTCATGGCAAGCTTGCCAGTGTGGTGCTATAAAATCTAGCGAAAACGTGAATCATCAGGCCTAAGCCGGATGACGTACGAATTTTTTCCACTAGCAGCCTGTCGGACTTTAGACTGTCCTACTGCGGTTGCGATAAATTGGTCTAAAAATTCCTGCTTCCTCGTCAAATAGCTCGCTATTCTCCTCGGAATCAGAAATTTTTATCCTCAATTTCTCGCAATCCTCGCTACGGACGCTCAAGTCCGACAGGCTGCTAGCGAATGGATTCACAGAAGCTGATTTTATTAACCTGGATCTATGAGACGCTCACAACAAAAAAAAGCTGCCTGCTCGATGGTCCGATCACTGCTTCTGCTAGTGACGATGTTGTTTGGGGATTCGCTGCATGCATTGGAATTAGTTGGCTCAAGCCCGCTACCAGCTCATTTCCTGTATTCCAATAAGTTGGCTGAACCTGGACAGCCCGATCCTCTTCGAGGGTGTCACGAGTTGACTCCCGTCATTCCCGGCTTAATGCTCGTCATTCCCGCGAAGGCGGGAATCCACACTGACTCACCACCAGAACCGTACTGCCCGGTGCCCCCCTGGCCTTGTCATCCCCGAGAGGGCAGGGATCCACCGTTGGCGCTGGATTCCCGCCTTCGCGGGAATGACGACCTCAGAGCATGGGAACGAGCTGTTGGAGTTTTGCGACAGCCTCCGGAGCGTGGGAGCGAGTTGTTGGAGTTTTACGTGCCCCCTGAAGTTCTGGAGAACACTTCTAATGGTCTGATCACCAAGGGCGCCGCAGTAGGAGATGATGGCGATAAGCCACCTGACGGAAACAGCGGAAGTCCTGACCCAGAGCCCCAACCTGTCCTTACCCTTATTCCTGATCCTGTCCAAACTTGTCTGCAGCAAAAAAAGCAACTGCTTATAATATTACAAATCAAACGACTATGGACAATTATGACAGGCCAAACAACACTGGCCCGGATTTTGTCAGACCGGATCATGGTGATTGAAGCCGATCTTCTTGATCTGGAAAGGTCAGACCCTGGCACGATTGAACCGGGGCTGGTTCAGACATGGCTGGCAGAGAATGGTCAGGAACTCAGGGTTTACCGTGAGATGGTTTCTGGCAAATATTCTGGTCGACAGACGGGTAATGGGAAAAAGAATTCATCCTCCCGAACGACCAAAGCATCAACGACCGCGACAACAGGTCAGACTGGCCAGACAAGCCGATCCGCTGCCCGTAACAGGCGAACCGGTTCGACAGGTGCCAATGGTCGTGGAGGCGATGGCCCACCGAAACCCTCAGCTGAGCAGAATACCGGAAATACGGTTGCCGCTTGTTCGAAGTGTGACAAGGTATTGAATTCACAGGAATTAGGACGTGTAGCCAATCAGACAGCAGCTTCAGCGTTGTTGTGCGACAAGTGCCTGTCGGGCATTCAAGGTAACAAAAGGGTAAGACGAATCCGGGAAGAAGCAGAACCGGATTCACCAGAACCCGCTCCGAAAAAAAAGAAGGAGCCAGGTAGAAAGAGAAATAATTCAAAAGCAGCTGCTACTGCACCGCCGGCCAAAAAAAAGAAACCGCCAGACACTCAAACTCCCGATGATCCGTTAGAAAAAGTAAAAGCAAATATCAAGTATGAATTAAGTCAGGAAGAGCTGAAAAAAGTGCAAACCCTGATGGCGGTGTTCAAGAAAAAAAACATCACTGTAAAAAACACTTTTTATAAGCTGCTTGGTTTCGTAGATAGAGATTCTTTTAATGGCTTCTTCGATAATGCCACCGCTTTTTTTGGGCATCTTTCTGAAAACGTCAAAAATACAGGCATGCTGACCGGCATGCTGAATAATTGTAAAAAACATATCCGTAGTTTTGCAGAGCATAGCCAGGATGAACTCGAATATTTAGCGAGTTTAGATGCAGTGACTTCTTTCTCGTCCATGAATAATGGCAAAGGCGTGCCCACACATGAGCAAGTGAAAGCAACACTGGGCTGGCCGGAATTGAAAGACAAGGACGGCGACTTCAGTATAGAGCTTTTCCGCTCCTTCTCATCCATGAACACTTGTAAAGGCATGCTCAAACATGAGGAAGTGAAAGAGGTGCTGAGCTGGCCGGAATGGAAAGACAAGGATGGCGGGTTCAACATGGAGCTGTTCCGCTCCTTCTCATCCATGAATCATGGCAAAGGCATGCTCAAACATGAGCAAGTGAAAGAGGTGCTGGGTTGGTCGGAATGGAAAGACAGGGAGGGCGAGTTCAGTATGGAGCTTTTCCGCTCCTTCTCATCCATGAATAGTTGCAAAGGCATGCTCAAACAAAAGGAAGTGAAAGAGGTGCTGGGCTGGCCGGAATGGAAGAACAAGGATGGCGAGTTCAGTATGGAGCTTTTCCGCTCCTTCTCATCCATGAATCATGGCAAAGGCATGCTCAAACAAAAGGAAGTGAAAGAAGTACTGAACTGGCCGGAATGGAAGGACAGGGATGGCGAGTTCAATATGGAGCTGTTCCGCTCCTTTTCGTCTATTAATCATAGCAAAGGTATCCTGAAACATGAGCAAGTGAAAGAGGTGCTGGGTTGGTCGGAATGGAAAGACAGGGATGGCGAGTTCAGTATGGAGCTTTTCCGCTCCTTCTCATCCATGAATAGTGGCAAAGGCATGCTCAAACAAAAGGAAGTGAAAGAGATGCTGGGTTGGCCTGAATGGAAAGACAAGTATGGAGAGTTCAATATCGAGCTGTTCCGCGCCTTCTCGTCTATGAATCATGGCAAAGGCATCCTCAAACATAAGCAAGTGAAAGAGGTGCTCGCCTGGCCGGAATGGCAAGGCAAGGATGGAGAGTTCAGTATGGAGCTGTTCCGCTCCTTCTCATCCATGAATAGCAGCAAGGGCATGATTAAACATGCGGAAATGAAAGAGGTGCTGGGCTGGCTGGAATGGAAAGACAAGGATGGCGTGTTCAATATGGAGTTGTTCCGATCTTTCTCATCCATGAATAGCAGAAAGGGCATGATTAATCATGAGGAAGTGAAAGAGGTGCTGGGCTGGCTGGAATGGAAAGACAAGGATGGCGAGTTCAACATTGAGCTGTTCCGCTCCTTCTCATCCATGCACAATGGTAAAGGCATGCTCAAACAAGAGGAAGTGGAAGATGTGCTGGGCTGGCCGGAATGGAAAGACAGGGATGGCGAGTTTAATACGAAGTTGTTCCGATCCTTCTCGTCAATGAATAGTGGCAAAGGCATGCTGCTCAAACATGAACAAGTGAAAGAGGTGCTGGGTTGGCCGGAATGGAAGGACAAGGATGGCGAGTTCAACATGGAGCTGTTCAGCTCCTTCTCGTCTATGAATCATAGCAAAGGCATGCTCAAACGAAAGGAAGTGAAAGAGATGTTGGGTTGGCCTGAATGGAAACACAAGGGTGGCGAGTTCAATATGGAGCTGTTCCAAGTTTTCTCGTCCATGAATCACAGCCAAGGCTTGCCCAAACATGAGCCTGTGAAAAAAGTGCTGGACTGGATAGATTGCCGGGGGGTGCCCAATCACAGGCTACTGCAAATCATGCCCAGGCTCTGGGTATCAGAAGGGCTACCTGCTATCAAGATGCTGCAACACCGGGAAACACAACTGAAACAGTTACTGCTTAAAGAACTTACCAGAGAACACAGCAACCCGGATAATGAAGGAGATGATAAATACAATCGTCTGATAAAAACAGTCGCTCTTTATCTTTCTACCCCTAAGCCAGAGTGGTTGCTAAGATGGACAGTTTTAAAAAAGTTCTGCCAATTACATAAAGAGACTGAAACGCTTCTGATGCTGGAATCATTGACAGGACTTTTATCTTCTTCTGGAGGGAAAAGTGTCAAACGCTACCTTCAGGCTAATCAACAGGATCGGCATTTTTTGTGGCGTCATTCAATAAAAGCCGTGCCTTTGCGCGTGTTAAATAGAGCAATGTTGCTTTGTTCTTCCGAAGAAGACAGGGAGCGTTTTGTCTATTTTGCCAAGCGGCTGAACTCATTGCCAGATAAAAGACTATGGGAGCAATACTCAGCCATGTTGCAACTATTATCGGCGGTGCTGAAACTCGACTCTATGCAAAGGCTCTATCTGGAAATCCTGCAACCCTTAACACAGGCTGAACAGCTGCGTTTTCTGGATACCAGCCATGCCCGGGTTGTGTTCGACCTGTTTCCCTCGTTGAGCGCCCTGCAAAAACTCAGCAAAGAGCGTTCTACCCATTGGTTAAACAAGCTGCTTGAAGCTTGCCTGCAACTAAAAACCCATGACATCAGCAAAGAAGGTATCCAGATACTGTTTGAAGCACTGCTCAAAACCCATAGTCTTCTACCTTGGGATCACGATATCCCCGATCACTTTTTGTCCGGGATGCAAACGACCGACAACAATCATGTTGAGATACCTGTCTCCGGACTTATCCAGTCAGGAGAACAGTTGGCCCTGAGCTATATCTCTGTGTTGATGCAGAACCTCAACGAGATGTCCTTTACCGTCAAAGGCCAATGGCTTGAGGTTGAGGTGTCAGGTGACGGAGTTCAAAACTACCGATTTCCAATGCCACAGCTGGAAATACGGGATGAAAAAATGGCCATCAGCAACTGGTCAGAAGAGCAGTTCAGGACTGTTTTGAAAATCACCGGGATATCTGAACACTATTATTTGACTGCAGATCAATGGCAGAAGCTGGATAACGTTCAATCCAGGCAAGCGGAAGTATGTCAGCCAGAGAATGAATTGGAACCACAAAAACAGGCGTTTGGCAGTTTATGGTTAAAGCTCAACCAGACAGAAATTTTTGGCAGCGAAATACTGAATTTACTGGAGGAGTACGAGAGCGAAATGGAGCTTATGCATACAGTGACCCTCCTTAAAAAAGCCAAAATCGATAGCCCTACCCACATACTGGAAGTATGGAGGCAACGGGCGTGCAGAAAAATAGAACAGTTAAAAAAGCAAGACCCTTTATTATCCGATGTTGATCCTGATGTTTATCAGGGTTGTCAGGAACTGGAGTTGCTTGATGGATGCGGGAGTATTTGCCAAATCCGTTGATGGCAAGCTTGCCAGTGCGGTGCTATAAAATCTAACGCAAACGTGAATCATCAGGCCTAAGCCGGATGACGTGCGAATTTTTTCCACTAGCAGCCTGTCGGACTTAAGACTGTCCTACTGTGGTTGCAATAAATTGGTCTAAAAATCCCTGTTTCTTCGTCAAATAGCTCGCTATTCTCCTCAGAAACAGAGATTTTTATCCTCAATTTCTTGCAATCCTCGCTACGGACGCTTAAGTCCGACAGGCTGCTAGCGAATGGATTCAAAGAAGCTGATTTTATTAGCCTGGATCTATGAGACGCTCACAACAAAAAAAAGCTGCCTGCTTGATGGTCCGATCACTGCTTCTGCTAGTGACGATGTTGTTTGGGGATTCGCTGCATGCATTGGAATTAGTCGGCTCAAGCCCGCTACCAGCTCATTTCCTGTATTCCCATAAGTTAGCTGTACCTGAACAGCCCGATTATCTTCGAGGGTGTCACGAGTTGACTCCCGTCATTCCCGGCTTAATTCTCGTCATTCCCGCGAAGGCGGGAATCCACACTGACTCACCACCAGAACCGTACTGCCCGGTGCCCCCCTGGCCTTGTCATCCCCGAGAAGGCAGGGATCCACCGTTGGCGCTGGATTCCCGCCTTCGCGGGAATGACGACCTCAGAGCATGGGAACGAGCTGTTGGAGTTTTGCGACAGCCTCCGGAGCGTGGGAACGAGTTGTTGGAGTTTTACGTGCCCCCTGAAGTTCTGGAGAACACTTCTAATGGTCTGATCACCAAGGGCGCCGCAGTAGGAGATGATGGCGATAAGCCACCTGACGGAAACAGCGGGAGTCCTGACCCAGAGCCCCAACCTGACCTTACCCTTGTTCCTGATCCTGTCCAAACTTGTCTGCAGCAAAAAAAGCAACTGCTTATAATATTACAAATCAAACGACTATGGGCAATTATGACAGGCCAAACCACGCTGGCCCGGATTTTGTCAGACCGGATCATGATAATTGAAGCCGATATTCTTGATCTGGAAAGGTCAGACCCTGGCACGATTCAACCGGGGCTGGTTCAGACATGGCTGGCAGAGAATGGTCAGGAACTCAGAGTTTACCGTGAGATGGTTTCTGGCAAATATTCTGGCCGACAGACGGGTAACGGGAAAAAGAATTCATCCTCCCGAACGACCAAAGCATCAACGACCGCGACAACAGGTCAGACCGGCCAGACAAGGGGATCTGCTGCCCGTAACAGGGGAACCGGTTCGACAGGCGCCAATGGTCGTGGAGGCGATGACCCACTGAGTCCATCAGCTGAGCAGGATACGGGTAACTCAATTGTCACTTGTTCAAAATGTGACAAAGTACTGAATCCACAGGAATTAGAACGTGTAGCAAATCAGACAACAGCTTCAGCGTTGTTGTGCAACAAGTGCCTGTCGGGCATTCAAGGTAACAAAAGGGCAAGACGAATCCGGGAAGAAGCAGAACCGGATTCACCAGAGCCCGATCCGAAAAAAAAGAAGGAGTCAGGTAGAAAGAGAAATAATTCAAAAGCAGCTGCTAATGCACCACCGGCCAAAAAAAAGAAACCGCCAGACACTCAAATTCCCGATGATCCGTTAGAAAAAATAAAAGCAAATATCAAGTACGAATTAAGTCAGGAAGAGCTGAAAAAAGTGCAAACCCTGGTGGCGGTATTCAAGGAAAAAAACATCAATGCCAAGGACACTTTTTATAAGCTGCTTGGTTTCGTAGATAGAGATTCTTTTAATGGTTTCTTCGATAATGCCGCCGCCTTTTTTGGGCACCTTTCTAAAAACGTCAAAAATACAGGCATGCTGACCAGCATGCTGAATAATAGCAAAAAACATATCCGTAGTTTTGCAGAGCGTAGCCAGGATGAACTCGAATATTTAGCGAGTTTAGAGGTAGTGACTTCTTTCTCGTCCATGAATAATCGCAAAGGCGTGCCCACAAATAAGGAAGTGAAAGCAATACTGGGCTGGTCTGAATGGAAAGACAAAGATGGCGAGTTCAATATCGAACTGTTCCGCTCTTTCTCGTCCATGAATAATGGCCACGGTTTACCCAAGCATGAGGAAGTGAGAGAGGTGCTGGGCTGGCCGGAATGGAAAGGCAAGGATGGTGAGTTCAGTATGGTGGTGTTCCGCTCCTTCTCGTCTATGAATTGCAGCAAGGGCATTATTAAACATGAGGAAGTCAAAGAGGTACTGAGCTGGCCGGAATGGAAAGACAGGGATGGCGAGTTTAATACGAAGTTGTTCCGATCCTTCTCGTCAATGAACAATCGCAAAGGCATGCTCAAACATGAGGAAGTGAGAGAGGTGCTGGGCTGGCCGGAATGGAAAGACAAGGATGGTGAGTTCAGTATGGAGCTGCTCCGTTCCTTCTCGTCTATGAATAATGGCAAAGGCATGCTCAAACAAAAGGAAGTGAAAGAGGTGATGGGCTGGCCGGAATGGAAAGACAAGGATGGCGAGTTCAGTATGGAGCTGTTTCGCTCCTTCTCGTCTATGAATAATGGCAAAGGCATGCTCAAACAAAAGGAAGTGAAAGAGGTGCTGGGCTGGCCGGAATGGAAAGACAAGGATGGCGAGTTCAGTGTGGAGCTGTTCCGCTCCTTCTCGTCTATGAATAATGGCAAAGGCATGCTCAAACAAAAGGAAGTGAAAGAGGTGATGGGCTGGCCGGAATGGAAAGACAAGGATGGCAAGTTCAGTATGGAGCTGTTCCGCGCCTTCTCATCCATGAATAATGGCAAAGGCGTGCTCAAACATGAGCAAGTGAAAGAGGTGCTGGGCTGGCCGGAATGGAAAGACAAGGATGGCGAATTCAGTATGGAGCTGTTCCGCTCCTTCTCATCCATGAACAATGGTAAAGGCATGCTCAAACATGAGCAAGTGAAAGAGGTGCTGGGCTGGCCGGAATGGAAAGACAAGGATGGCGAGTTCAGTATGGAACTCTTCCGCTCCTTCTCGTCTATGAATCATAGCAAAGGCATGCTCAAACAAGAGGAAGTGAGAGAGGTGCTGGGCTGGCCGGAATGGAAAGACAAGGATGGCGAGTTCAGTATAGAGCTGTTCCGCGCCTTCTCATCTATGAATCATGGCAAAGGCATCCTCAAACATGAGCAGGTGAAAGAAGTGCTGGGCTGGCCGGAATGGAAAGACAAGGATGGCGAGTTCTATATGGAGCTGTTCTGCGCCTTCTCGTCCATGAATAGTAGCAAAGGCATGCTCAAACAAAAGGAAGTGAAAGAGATGTTGGGTTGGCCGGAATGGAAAGACAAGGATGGCGAGTTCAGTACGGAGTTGTTCCGCGCCTTTTCATCCATGAATAATAACAGAGGTATGCTCAAACATGAGAACGTGAAAGAGATGTTGGGTTGGCCTGAATTGAAGCACAAGAATGGTGAGCTCAATATGAAGTTGTTGCGCACTTTCTCGTCCATGAATCACGGCCAAAGCTTGCCCAAACATGAGCCTGTGAAAAAAGTGCTGGACTGGATAGGTTGCAGTGGGGCGCCCAATCACAGGCTACTGCAAATCATGTCCAGGCTCTGGGTATCAGAAGGGCTACCTGCTACCAGGATGCTGCAACACTGGGAAACACAACTGAAACAGTTACTGCCTGCGGAACTTACCGGAGAACTTGGCAGCCCGGACAATGAAGGAGATGATAAATACAATCGCCAGATAAAAACACTCGCTCTTTATCTTTTCACCCCTAAGCCAGACTGGTCGCTAAAATGGACGGTTTTAAAAGAGTTCTGCCAATTTGATGAACAGACTAAAACGGCTCTGACGCTGGAATCATTGATAGGGCTTTTATCTTCTTCTGGAGGGAAAAGCGTCAAACGCTACCTTCAGGCTAATCAAGAGGATCGGCATTTTTTGTGCCGTCATTCAATGAAAGCCGTGCCTTTGCCCGTGTTAAATAGAGCAATGTTCCTGTGTTCTTGCGATGAAGACAGGGAGCGTTTTGTCTTTTTTGCCAAGCGGCTGAAGTCATTGCCAGATAAAAGACTATGGCAGCAGTACTCTGCCCTATTGCAACCATTGTCGGCGGTGCTGAAACTCGACTTTATGCAAAGGCTCTATCTGGAAATCCTGCAACCCTTAACAAAGGATGATCGGCTGCGTTTTCTGGATGCCAGCCATGCCCAAGCTGTATTCGACCTGTTTTCCTCGTTGAGTGCCCTGCAAAAACTCAGCAAAGAGCATTCTTCCCATTGGTTAAAGAAGCTGCTTGAAGCCTGCCTGCAACTAAAAACCCATGACATCACCAAAGAAGGCATCCAGATACTGTTTGAAGCACTGCTAAAAACCCATAGTCTTCTACCTTGGGATCACGATATTCCCGATCACTTTCTGTCCGGGATGCAAACGACCGACAACAACCATGTTGAGATACCTGTCTCCGGACTTATCCCTTCAGGAGAACAGTTAGCCTTGAGCTATATTGCTGTCTTGATGCAGAACCTCAATGAGATGTCATTCACCGTCAAAGGGCAGTGGCTTGAGGTTGAGGTGTCAGGTGACGGAGTTCAAAACTACCGATTTCCAATGCCACAGCTGGAAATACGGGATGAAAAAATGGCCATCAGCAACTGGTCAGAAGAGCAGTTCAGGACTGTTTTGAAAATCACCGGGATATCTGAACACTATTATTTGACTGCAGATCAATGGCAGAAGCTGGATAACGTTCAATCCAGGCAAGCGGAAGTATGTCAGCCAGAGAATGAATTGGAACCACAAAAACAGGCGTTTGGCAGTTTATGGTTAAAGCTCAACCAGACAGAAATTTTTGGCAGCGAAATACTGAATTTACTGGAGGAGTACGAGAGCGAAATGGAGCTTATGCATACAGTGACCCTCCTTAAAAAAGCCAAAATCGATAGCCCTACCCACATACTGGAAGTATGGAGGCAAAGGGCGTGCAGAAAAATAGAACAGTTAAAAAAGCAAGACCCTTTATTATCCGATGTTGATCCTGATGTTTATCAGGGTTTTCAGGAACTGGAGTTGCTTGATGAGTGTGGGAGTATTTTATAAAAAGACTTGTGTCGTTTGATAAGGATTCTAAAAAAAACTGTCTGCCAACTCCGTTTATGGAAAGCTCGGCAGTGCGGTGCTATAAAATCTAGCGCAAACGTGAATCATCAGGCCTAAGCCGGATGACGTGCGAATTTTTTCCACTAGCGAATGGATTCACAGAAGCTGATTTTATTAGCCTGGATCTATGAGACGCTCAAAACAAAAAAAAGCTGCCTGCTTGATGGTCCGATCACTGCTTCTGCTAGTGACGATGTTGTTTGAGGATTCGCTGCATGCATTGGAATTAGTCGGCTCAAGTCCGCTACCAGCTCATTTCCTGTATTCCCATAAGTTAGCTGTACCTGAACAGCCCGATTCTCTTCGAGGGTGTCACGAGTTGACTCCCGTCATTCCCGGCTTAATTCTCGTCATTCCCGGCTTCATTTTCGTCATTCCCGCGAAGGCGGGAATCCACACTGACTCACCACCAGAACCGTACTGCCCGGTGCCCCCCTGGCCTTGTCATCCCCGAGAAGGCAGGGATCCACCGTTGGCGCTGGATTCCCGCCTTCGCGGGAATGACGACCTCAGAGCATGGGAACGAGCTGTTGGAGTTTTGCGACAGCCTCCGGAGCGTGGGAACGAGTTGTTGGAGTTTTACGTGCCCCCTGAAGTTCTGGAGAACACTTCTAATGGTCTGATCACCAGGGGCGCCGCAGTAGGAGATGATGGCGATAAGCCACCTGACGGAAACAGCGGGAGTCCTGACCCAGAGCCCCAACCTGACCTTACCCTTGTTCCTGATCCTGTCCAAACTTGTCTGCAGCAAAAAAAGCAACTGCTTATAATATTACAAATCAAACGACTATGGGCAATTATGACAGCCCAAACAACACTGGCCCGGATTTTGTCAGACCGGATTATGGTGATTGAAGCCGATCTTCTTGATCTGGAAAGGTCAGACCCTGGCCCGATTGAACCGGGGCTGGTTCAGACATGGCTGTTAGAGAATGGTCAGGAACTCAGAGTTTACCGTGAGATGATTTCTGGCAAATATTCTGGCCGACAGACAGCTAACGGGAAAAAGAATTCATCCTCCCGAACGACCAAAGCATCAACGACCGCAACAACAGGTCAGACTGGCAAGACAAGCGGATCTGCTGCACGTAACAGGGGAACCGGTTCGAGAGGCGCCAATGGTCTTGGAGGCGATGACCCACTGAAACCCTCAGCTGAGCAGAATACCGGAAATTCAGTTGTCGCTTGTTCGAAGTGTGACAAGGCATTGAATCCACAGGAATTAGGACGTGTAGCAAATCAGACAACAGCTTCAGCGTTGTTGTGCGACAAGTGCCTGTCGGGCATTCAAGGTAACAAAAGGGTAAGACGAATCCGGGAAGAAGCAGAACCGGATTCACCAGAACCCGCTCCGAAAAAAAAGAAGGGCCCGGGTAGAAAGAGAAAAAATTCAACAGCTACTGCTGAACCAGCGGTCAAAAAAAAGAAACCGCCAGACACTCAAATTCCCGATGATCCGCTAGAAAATATAAAAGCAATTATCAAGTACGAATTAAGTCAGGAAGAGCTGGAAAAAGTGCAAACCCTGGTGGCGGTATTCAAGAAAAAAAACATCACTGTAAAAAACACTTTTTATAAGCTGTCTGGTCTTGTAGATAGAAAGTCTTTTAATGGTTTCTTCGATAATGCCATCGTTTTTTTTGGGTATCTTTCTGAAAACATCAAAAATACAGGCATGCTGACCAGTATGCTGGGTAATAGCAAAAAACATATCCGTAGTTTTGCAGAGCGTAGCCAGGATGAACTCGAATATTTAGCGAGTTTAGAGGTAGTGACTTCTTTCTCGTCCATGAATAATGGCAAAGGCGTGCCTACACATGAGCAAGTGAAAGCAATACTGGGCTGGTCTGAATGGAAAGGCAAAGATGGCGAGTTCAATATCGAACTGTTCCGCTCTTTCTCGTCCATGAATAATGGCCACGGCGTACCCAAACATGAGGAAGTGAAAGAGGTGCTGGGCTGGCCAGAATGGAAAGACAAGGATGGTGAGTTCAGTATGGAGCTGTTCCGCGCCTTCTCATCCATGAACAATGGCAAAGGCATGCTCAAACATGAGCAAGTGAATGAGGTGCTGAGTTGGCCGGAATGGAATGACAAGGATGGTGAGTTCAGTATGGAGCTGCTCCGCCCCTTCTCGTCTATGAATAATGGCAAAGGCATGCTCAAACATGAGCAAGTGAAAGAGGTGCTGGGCTGGCCGGAATGGAAAGACAAGGGTGGCGAGTTCAGTATTGAGCTGTTCCGCGCCTTCTCGTCCATGAACAATGGTAAAGGTGTGCTCAAAAAAAGGAAGTGAAAGAGGTGCTGGGCTGGCCGGAATGGAAGGACAAGGATGGCGAGTTCAGTATGGAGCTGTTCCGTGCCTTCTCATCCATGAACAATGGTAAAGGCATGCTCAAACATGAGCAAGTGAAAGAGGTGCTGGGCTGGCCGGAATGGAAAGGCAAGGATGGCGAGTTCAGTATGGAGCTGTTCCGCACCTTCTCATCTATGAATCATTGCAAAGGCATGCTCAAACATGAGCAAGTGAAAGAGGTGCTGGGCTGGCCGGAATGGAAAGACAAGGATGGCGAGTTCAGTATGGAGCTGTTCCGTGCCTTCTCATCCATGAACAATGGCAAAGGCATGCTCAAACATGGGCAGGTGAAAGAGGTGCTGGGCTGGCCGGAATGGAAAGACAAGGATGGTGAGTTCAGTATGGAGCTGCTCCGCGCCTTCTCGTCTATGAATAACGGCAAAGGCATGCTCAAACAAAAGGAAGTGAAAGAGGTGCTGGGCTGGCCGGAATGGAAGGACAAGGATGGCGAATTCAATATGGAGCTGTTCCGTTCCTTCTCATCTATGAATCATGGCAAAGGCATGCTCAAACATGAGCAAGTGAAAGAGGTGCTGGGCTGGCCGGAATGGAAAGACAAGGATGGCGAGTTCGTTATGGAGCTGTTCCAGACCTTCCCGCCTATGAATCATGGCAAAGGCATGCTCAAACATGAGCAAGTGAAAGATGTGCTCGCCTGGCTGGAATGGAAAGACAAGGATGGCGAGTTCAGTATGGAGCTGTTCCGCGGCTTCTCGTTTATGAATAGTGGCAAAGGCATGCTCAAACAAAAGGAAGTGAAAGAGATGTTGGGTTGGCTGGAATGGAAAGACAAGGATGGCGAGTTCAGTATGGAGCTGTTCCGCGCCTTCTCATCTATGAATTATGGCAAAGGCATGCTCAAACAAGAGGAAGTGAAAGAGGTGCTGGGCTGGCCGGAATGGAGAGACAAGGATGGCGAGTTCAATGTGGCGCTGTTCCGCGCCTTCTCGTCTATGAATCATGGCAAAGGCATGCTCAAACATAAGCAAGTGAAAGAGGTGCTGGGCTGGCCGGAATGGAAAGACAGAGATGGTGTGTTCAATACGAAGTTATTACGCGCTTTCTCGTCGATGAATCATGGTCAGGGTGTGCTCGGGCATCAGCAAGTGAAAGAGGTGCTGGGCTGGCCGGAATGGAAAGACAAGGGCGAGTTCAATATGGAGCTGTTCCGCGCCTTCTCGTCCATGAAAAATACCAAAGGCATGCTCAAACATGAAAAAGTGAAAGAGGTGCTGAACTGGCCGGAATGGAAACACAAAGATGGCGTGTTCAATATGAAGTTGTTCCGCGCTTTCTCGTCCATGAATAATGGCCGGAGCTTGCTCAAATATGAGCCTGTGAAAAAAGTGCTGGGCTGGATACGTTACCAGGGGGCACCCAATCATCTGCTATTGCAGATTATGTCCAGACTCTGGAAATCAGAGGGGCTACCTGCTATTGAAGTGCTTCAACATCGGGAAACACAAATGAAACAGTGGCTGTCTACGGAATTTACTGGAGAACATAACAGCCCGGATAATGAGGAAAATGACGAATACAATAGCGATTCAGAGGATGAAGAAGATGACGAAAAATTCAATCGCCAGATAAAAACAGTCGCTCTTTATCTTTCCACCCCTAAGCCAGACTGGTCACTAACATGGACGGTTTTAAAAGAGTTCTGCCAATTTCATGAACAGACTAAAACGGTTCTGATGCTGGAACCATTGATAGGGCTTTTATCTTCTTCTGGAGGGAAAAGCATCAAACGCTACCTTCAGGCTAATCAACAGGATCGGCATTTTTTGTGGCGTCATTCAATGAAAGCTGTGCCTTTTCGCGTGTTAAATAGAGCAATGTTCCTGTGTTCTTGCGATGAAGACAGGGAGCGTTTTGTCTTTTTTGTCAAGCGGCTGAAGTCATTGCCGGATAAAAGACTATGGGAGCAGTACTCAGCCCGGTTGCAACCTTTATCGGCGGTGCTGAAATTCGACTCTATGCAAAGGCTCTATCTGGAAATCCTGCAACCCTTGACAAAGGATGATCAGCTGCGTTTTCTGGATGCCAGCCACGCCCGGGTTGTGTTTGACCTGTTTCCCTCGTTGAGTGCTCTGCAAAAACTCAGCAAAGAGCATTCTTGCCATTGGTTGAAGAAGCTGCTCGAAGCCTGCCTGCAACTAAAAACCCATGACATCACCAAAGAAGGCATCCAGATACTGTTTGAAGCGTTACTCAAAACCCATAGTCTTCTACCCTGGGATCACGATATCCCCGATCACTTTTTGTCCGGGATGCAAACGACCGACAACAACCATGTTGAGATACCTGTCTCCGGACTTATCCAATCGGGACAACAGTTGGCCCTGAGCTATATCGCTGTGCTCATGCAGAACCTCAACGAGATGTCCTTTACCGTCAAAGGCCAATGGCTTGAGGTGCCAGGTGACGGAGTTCAAAACTACCGCTTTCCAATGCCACAGCTGGAAATACAGGATGAAAAAATGGTCATCAGCAATTGGTCAGAGGAGCAGTTCAGGACTGTTTTGAAAATCACCGGGATATCTGAACACTATTATTTGACTGCAGATCAATGGCAGAAACTGGATAACGTTCAATCCAGGCAAGCTGAAGCCTATCAGCCAGAGAATGAATTGGAACCACAAAAACAGGCGTTTGGCAGTTTATGGTTAAAGCTGAACCAGACAGAATTCTTTGGCAGCGAAATACTGAATTTACTGGAGGAGTATGAGAGCGAAATGGAGCTTATGCATACAGTGACCCTCCTTAAAAAAGCCAAAATCGATAGCGCTACTCACATACTGGAAGAATGGCGGCAAAGGGCGTGCAGAAAAATAGAACAGTTAAAAAAACAAGACCCTTTATTATCCGATGTTGATCCTGATGTTTATCAGGGTTGTCAGGAACTGGAGTTGCTTGATGGGTGTGGGAGTATTTTCTAAAAAGACTTTTGTCGTCTGATAAAGCTTCTAAAAACAAACTGTCTGCCAACTCCGTTTATGGCAAGCTTGCCAGTGCGGTGCTATAAAGTCTGCCGCAAACGTCGATCAATAGGCCTGAGGCGGACGACGCACAAATTTTTCCCAATGGCGAATGGATTCACAGACGCTGATTTTTTAAGTCTGGATCTATGAAACGCTCACAAAAAAACAAAACGGCCTTATCGAGGGTTCGATCACTGCTGGTGACGATAATATTGGGTGGGCCGCTGCATGCAGTGGAATTAGTCGGCTCAAGTCCGCTACCAGTTCATTTCCTGTATTCCAATAAGTTGGCTGAACCTGAACAGCCCGATCCTCTTCGAGGGTGTCACGAGTTGACTCCCGTCATTCCCGGCTTAATTCTCGTCATTCCCGGCTTCATTCTCGTCATTCCCGCGAAGGCGGGAATCCACACTGACTCACCACCAGAACCCTACTGCCCGGTGCCCCCCTGGCCTTGTCATCCCCGAGAAGGCAGGGATCCACCGTTGGCGCTGGATTCCCGCCTTCGCGGGAATGACGACCTCAGAGCATGGGAACGAGCTGTTGGAGTTTTGCGACAGCCTCCGGAGCGTGGGAACGAGTTGTTGGAGTTTTACGTGCCCCCTGAAGTTCTGGAGAACACTTCTAATGGTCTGATCGCCAGGGGCGCCGCCGGAGGAGATGATGGCGATCAGCCACCTGACGGAAGCAGCGGGAGTCCTGACCCAGAGCCCCAACCTGACCTTACCCTTATTCCTGATCCTGTCCAAACTTGTCTGCAGCAAAAAAAGCAACTGCTTATGATATTACAAATCAAACGACTATGGGCAATTATGACAGGCCAAACCACGCTGGCCCGGATTTTGTCAGACCGGATTATGGTGATTGAAGCCGATCTTCTTGATCTGGAAAGATCAGACCCTGGCACGATTCAACCGGGGCTGGTTCAGACATGGTTGGCAGAGAATGGTCAGGAACTCAGAGTTTACCGTGAGATGGTTTCTGGCAAATATTCTGGCCGACAGGTGGGCAACGGGAAAAAGAACCAATCCTCCCGAATGACCAAAGCATCAACGACCGCGACAACAGGTCAGACCGGCCAGACAAGCAGATCTGCTGCCCGCAACAAGGGAACCGGTTCGACAGACGGCAATGGTCGTGGAGGCGATGACCCACTGAGTCCATCAGCTGAGCAGGATACGGGTAACTCAATTGTCACTTGTTCAAAATGTGACAAAGTACTGAATCCACAGGAATTAGAACGTGTAGCAAATCAGACAACAGCTTCAGCGTTGTTGTGCAACAAGTGCCTGTCGGGCATTCAAGGTAACAAAAGGGTAAGACGAATCCGGGAAGAAGCAGAACCGGATTCACCAGAACCCGCTCCGAAAAAAAAGAAGGGCCCGGGTAGAAAGAGAAAAAATTCAACCGCTGTTGCTGAGCCAGCGGCCAAAAAAAAGAAACCGGCAGACACTCAGATCCCCGATGGCCCATTGGAAAAAATAAAAGCAAATATCAAGTACAAATTAAGTCAGGAAGAGCTGGAAAAAGCGCAAACCCTGATAGAGGTATTCAAGAAAAAAAACATCACTGTAAAGGACACTTTTTATAAGCTGCTTGGTTTCGTAGAGAGAAATTCTTTTTATGGCTTTTTTGATAATGCCACCGCTTTTTTTGGGCACCTTTCTGAAAACTTCAAAAATACAGGCATGCTGACCGGCATGCTACATAATAGAAAAAAACATATCCGTAGTTTTGCCGAAAGTAGCCAGAGCGAACTCGAATATTTAGCAAGTTTGGATCTCTTGACTTCCTTCTCGTCCATGAATAATAACAAAGGCGTACCCACACACAAGGAAGTGAAAGCAATCCTGGGCTGGCCAGAATGGAAAGATGAGAATGCCGAATTCAATACGGAGCTTTTCCGCGCCTTCTCGTGCCTGAATCATGGTCAGGGCCTGCCCAGACATGAGAAAGTCAAAGAGGTGCTGAGCTGGCCGGAATGGCAGGACAAGGATGGCGAGTTCAGTATGGAGCTGTTCCGGGCCTTCTCGTCCATGAATATTGGCAGAGGCATGCTCAAACATGAGCAAGTGGAAGAGGTGCTGGGCTGGCCGGAATGGCAGGACAAGGATGGCGAATTCGGTATGGAGCTGTTCCGTGCCTTCTCGTCTATGAATCATGGCAAAGGCATGCTCAAACATGAGCAAGTGAAAGAGGTGCTGGGTTGGCCTGAATGGAAAGACAAGGATGACAAGTTCAGTATGGAGCTGTTCCGCGCCTTCTCATCTATGAATCATGGCAAAGGCATGCTCAAACATGAGCAAGTGAAAGAGGTGCGGGGCTGGCCGGAATGGAAAGACAAGGATGGCAAGTTCAGTATGGAACTGTTCCGCGCCTTCTCATCTATGAATCATTGCAAAGGCATGCTCAAACATGAGCAAGTGAAAGAGGTGCTGAACTGGCCGGAATGGAAAGACAGGTATGGCGAGTTCAGTATGGAGCTGTTCCGCTCCTTCTCATCCATGAATAGTGGCAAAGGCATGCTCAAACAAAAGGAAGTGAAAGAGGTGCTGGGCTGGCCGGAATGGAAAGACAGGTATGGCGAGTTCAGTATGGAGCTGTTCCGCTCCTTCTCATCCATGAATAGCAGCAAGGGCATGATTAAACATAAGGAAGTGAAAGAGGTGCGGGGCTGGCCGGAATGGAAAGGCAAGGATGGCGAGTTCAGTATGGAGCTGTTCCGCTCCTTCTCGTCTATGAATCATGGCAAAGGCATGCTCAAACAAAAGGAAGTGGAAGAGGTGCTGGGCTGGCCGGAATGGAAGGACAAGGATGGCGAGTTCAGTACGGAGCTGTTCCGTTCCTTCTCATCCATGAACAGTGGTAAAGGCATCCTCAAACATGAGCAAGTGAAAGAGGTGCTGGGCTGGACGGAATGGAAAGACAAGGATGGCGAGTTCAGTATGGAGCTGTTCCGCTCCTTCTCGTCTATGAATTTTGGCAAGGGTATGCTCAAACGTGAGCAAGTGAAAGAAGTGCTCAGCTGGCCGGAATGGAAAGACAAGGATGGCGAGTTCAGTATGGAGTTCTTCCGCTCCTTCTCGTCTATGAATCACGGCAAAGGCATGCTCAAACAAAAGGAAGTGAGAGAGGTGCTGGACTGGCCGGAATGGAAAGACAAGGATGGCGAGTTTAATACGAAGTTGTTTCGATCCTTCTCGTCCATGAACAGTAGCCAGGGAATGCTCAAACACAAGCAAGTGAAAGCGGTGCTGGGCTGGCCGGAGTGGAAAGACAAGGATGGTGAGTTCAACATGGAGTTGTTCCGTTCTTTTTCGTCTATGCACGCCACAAGAGGCATGCCCAAACAAAAGGAAGTGAAAGATGTACTCGGCTGGCCGGAATGGAAACACAAGAATGGAGAGTTCAATATGAAGTTGTTCTGCACCTTCTCGTCCATGAATCATCGCCTGGGCTTACCCAAACATGAGGATGTGAAAAAAGTACTGGGCTGGATAGGTTACCGAGAGGCATCCGATCATTGGCTACTGCACATTATGACCAGACTCTGGATATCAGCAGGGCTACCTGCTACTAAGGTGCTGCAACATCAGGAAACAGAACTGAAACAGTTACTGCTTACAGAGCTTACCGGAGGACACCGCAACCTGGATAATGAAGGAGATGATAAATACAATCGCCAGATAAAAACACTCGCTCTTTATCTTTCCACCCCTAAGCCAGACTGGTCACTGACATGGACGGTTTTAAAAGAGTTCTGCCAATACCATAAAGAGACTAAAACGGCTCTGATACTGGAATCATTGATAGGGCTTTTATCTTCTTCTGGAGGTAAAAGCGTCAAACGTTACCTTCAGGCTAATCAACGGGATCGGCATTTCTTGTGGCGTCATTCAATGAAAGCCGTGCCTTTGCGCGTGTTAAATAGAGCAATGTTTCTGTGTTCTTGCGATGAAGACAGGGAGCGTTTTGTCTTTTTTGTCAAGCGGCTGAAGTCATTGCCGGATAAAAGGCTATGGAAGCAGTACTCAGCCCTGTTGCAACCATTATCGGCGGTGCTGAAACTCGACTCTATGCAAAGGCTCTATCTGGAAATCCTGCAACCCTTAACAAAAGATGATCAGCTGCGTTTTCTGGATGCCAGCCATGCCCGGGTTGTATTCGACCTGTTTCCCTCGTTAAGCGCCCTGCAAAAACTCAGCAAAGAGCATTCTTCCCATTGGTTAAAGAAGCTGCTTGAAGCCTGCCTGCAACTAAAAAACCATGACATCACCAAAGAAGGCATCCAGATACTGTTTGAAGCGCTGCTCAAAACCCATAGTCTTCTACCCTGGGATAACGATATTCCCGATCACTTTCTGTCCGGGATGCGAACAACCGACAATAACCATGTTGAAATACCTGTCTCCGGACTTATCCAATCAGGAGAACAGTTGGCCCTGAGCTATATCGCAGTGTTGATGCAGAACCTCAATGAGATGTCTTTTACCCTCAAAGGGCAATGGCTTGAGGTTGAGGTGCCGGGTGATGATGTTCAGACCTATCGCTATCCAATGCCACAGCTGGAAATACAGGATGAAAAAATGACCATCAGCAACTGGTCAGAAAAACAGTTCAGGACTTTTTTGAAAATCACCGGGATATTTGAACACTATTATTTGACTCCAGATCAATGGCAGAAACATTCAAACCCGGATAACCCGGTATACGTCCAAAGACGTAAAGCCAGACTCGCCGCAAACAAAGAGCCAAGGGCAAAGAGTCTGGATGAAGCGACCGCCTTCAACCCTTTACCCATTCATATTCTGGTTATTCTGATCAAGGAAGGAATGGTCATCAAACCCGTCACCTGGAAATCCTTTGACCATCATAAAGAGAGACTGCCTGAATCCATGCTTTGCACACTGAGAGACAGAATCGAAACATCAGATACAGAATGCCCCGATGAAATTAGAGAATCGCTGACCCCGTACCTGAATAACGTTCAATCCAGGCAGGCTGAAGCCTATCAGCCAGAGAATGAATTGGAACCACAAAAACAGGCGTTTGGCAGTTTATGGTTAAAGCTGAACCAGACGGAAATTTTTGGCAGCGCAATACTGAATTTACTGGAGGAGTACGAGAGTGAAATGGAGCTTATGCATACAGTGACCCTCCTTAAAAAAGCCAGAATCGATAGCGCTACTCACATACTGGAAGAATGGCGGCAAAGGGCGTGCAGAAAAATAGAAGAGTTAAAAAAACAAGACCCTTTATTATCCGATGTTGATCCTGATGTTTATCAGGGTTGTCAGGAACTGGAGTTGCTTGATGGGTGTGGGAGTATTTTCTAAAAAGACTTGTGTCGTCTGATAAGGCTTCTAAAAACAAACCGTCTGCCAACTCCGTTGATGGCAAGCTCGCCAGTGAGCTGCTATAAAGTTTGCCGCAAACGTCAATCAATAGGCCTTAACCGGACGACGCACAAATTTTTCCCAATGGCGAATGGATTCACAGACGCTGATTTTTTAAGCCTGGATCTATGAAACGCTCACAAAAAAACAAAATGGCCTTATCGAGGGTTCGATCACTGCTGGTGACGATAATATTGGGTGGGCCGCTGCATGCACTTGAATTAGTCGGCTCAAGCCCGCTACCAGCTCATTTCCTGTATTCCAATAAGTTAGCTGAACCTGAACAGCCCGATCCTCTTCGGTGGTATCACGAGTTGACTCCCGTCATTCCCGGCTTAATTCTCGTCATTCCCGGCTTCATTCTCGTCATTCCCGGCTTCATTCTCGTCATTCCCGCGAAGGCGGGAATCCAAACTGACTCACCACCAGAACCGTACTGCCCGGTGCCCCCCTGGCTTTGTCATCCCCGAGAAGGCAGGGATCCACCGTTGGCGCTGGATTCCCGCCTTCGCGGGAATGACGACCTCAGAGCATGGGAACGAGCTGTTGGAGTTTTGCGACACCCTCTGGAGCGTGGGAACGAGTTGTTGGAGTTTTACGTGCCCCCTGAAGTTCTGGAGAACACTTCTAATGGTCTGATCACCAAGGGCGCCGCAGTAGGAGATGATGACGATAAGACACCTGACGGAAACAGCGGGAGTCCTGACCCAGAGCCCCAACCTGTCCTTACCCTTATTCCTGATCCTGTCCAAACTTGTCTGCAGCAAAAAAAGCAACTGCTTATAATATTACAAATCAAACGACTATGGGCAATTATGACAGGCCAAACCACGCTGGCCCGGATTTTGTCAGACCGGATTATGGTGATTGAAGCCGATCTTCTTGATCTGGAAAGGTCAGACCCTGCCAGAATTCAACCGGGGCTGATTCAGACATGGCTGGCGGAGAGCGGTCAGGAACTCAGAGTTTACCGTGAGACCGTTTCTGGCAAATATTCTGGCCGACAGGTGGGCAACGGGAAAAAGAACCAATCCTCCCGAATGACCAAAACATCAACGACCGCGACAACAGGTCAGACCGGCCAGACAAGCAGATCTGCTGCCCGTAACAAGGGAACCGGTTCGACAGACGCCAATGGTCGTGGAGGCGATGACCCACTGAGTCCATCAGCTGAGCAGGATACGGGTAACTCAATTGTCACTTGTTCAAAATGTGACAAAGTACTGAATCCACAGGAATTAGAACGTGTAGCAAATCAGACAACAGCTTCAGCGTTGTTGTGCAACAAGTGCCTGTCGGGCATTCAAGGTAACAAAAGGGCAAGACGAATCCGGGAAGAAGCAGAACCGGATTCACCAGAGCCCGATCCGAAAAAAAAGAAGGAGTCAGGTAGAAAGAGAAATAATTCAAAAGCAGCTGCTAATGCACCACCGGCCAAAAAAAAGAAACCGCCAGACACTCAAATTCCCGATGATCCGTTAGAAAAAATAAAAGCAAATATCAAGTACGAATTAAGTCAGGAAGAGCTGGAAAAAGTGCAAACCCTGGTGGCAGTATTCAAGAAAAAAAACATCACTGTAAAAAACACTTTTTATAAGCTGTCTGGTTTTGTAGATAGAAAGTCTTTTAATGGTTTCTTCGATAATGCCGCCGCTTTTTTTGGGCATCTTTCTGAAAACGTCAAAAATACAGGCATGCTGACCAGCATGCTGAATAATAGCAAAAAACATATCCGTAGTTTTGCAGAGCGTAGCCAGGATGAACTCGAATATTTAGCGAGTTTAGAGGTAGTGACTTCTTTCTCGTCCATGAATAATGGCAAAGGCGTGCCCACAAATAAGGAAGTGAAAGCAATACTGGGCTGGCCAGAATGGAAAGACAGGGATGGTGAGTTTAATACGAAGTTGTTCCGATCCTTCTCGTCCATGAATAGTGGCAAAGGCATGCTGAAACACGAACAAGTGAAAGAGGTGCTGGGCTGGCCAGAGTGGAAAGACAAGGATGGCGAGTTCAGTATGGAGCTGTTCCGCTCCTTATCATCCATGAACAGTAGTAAAGGCATGCTCAAACATGAGGAAGTGAAAGAGGTGCTGGCCTGGTCGGAATGGAAGGACAAGGATGGCGAGTTCAGTATGGAGCTGTTCCGCTCCTACTCATCCATGAACATTGGTAAAGGCATGCTCAAACAAGAGGAAGTGAAAGAGGTGCTGGGCTGGCCGGAATGGAAAGACGAGGATGGCGAGTTCAGTATGGAGTTGTTCCGTTCCTTCTCGTCTATGAACCATGGCAAAGGCATTCTCAAACAAAAGGAAGTGAAAGAGGTGCTGGGCTGGCCGGAATGGAAGGACAAGGATGGCGAGTTCAGTATGGAGCTTTTCCGCTCCTTCTCATCCATGAATAGTGGCAAAGGCATGCTCAAACAAAAGGAAGTGAAAGAGATGTTGGGTTGGCCTGAATGGAAAGACATGAATGGCGAGTTCAGTATGGAGCTTTTCCGCTCCTTCTCATCCATGAACAATGGTAAAGGCATCCTCAAACATGAGCAAGTGAAAGAGGTGCTGGCCTGGTCGGAATGGAAAGACAAGGATGGCGAGTTTAATACGAAGCTGTTCCGGTCCTTCTCGTCAATGAATAGTGGCAAAGGCTTGCCCACATATGAGCAAGTGAAAGAGGTGCTGGGCTGGCCGGAATGGAAAGACAAGGATGGCGAGTTCAACATTGAGCTGTTCCGCGCTTTCTCCTCCATGAATAGCAGCAAGGGCATGATTAAACATGAGGAAGTGAAAAAGGTGCTGGGCTGGTCGGAATGGAAAGACAAGGATGGCGAGTTAAATATGGAGCTGTTCCGCGCCTTCTCATCCATGAACAATGGTAAAGGCGTGCTCAAAAAAAAGGAAGTGAAAGAGGTGCTGGGTTGGCCGGAATGGAAAGACAAGGATGGCGAGTTCAATATGGAGCTGTTCCGCTCCTTCTCATCCATGCATAGTCAGAAAGGCATGTTCAAACACAGGGAAGTGAAAGAGGTGCTGGGCTGGCCGGAATGCAAGGACAAGGATGGCGAGTTCAATATGGAGCTGTTCCGCTCCTTATCGTCTATGAATCATGGCAGGGGCTTGCTCAAACAGGAGGAAGTGAAAGAGGTGCTATCCTGGTCGGAATGGAAAGACAAGCATGGTGAGTTCAACATTGAGCTGTTCCGCTCCTTCTCATCCATGAACAATGGTAAAGGCGTGCTCAAAAAAAAGGAAGTGAAAGAGGTGCTGGGCTGGCCGGAATGGAAAGACAAGGATGGTGAGTTCATTATGGAGCTGTTCCGCTCCTTCTCGTCTATGAATCATGGCAAAGGCATGCTCAAACAAGAGGAAGTGAAAGAGGTGCTGGGCTGGCCGGAATGGAAAGACAAGGATGGCGAGTTAAATATGGAGCTTTTCCGCGCCTTCTCATCTATGAATCATGGCAAAGGTATCCTCAAACATGAGCAAGTGAAGGAGGTGCTCGGCTGGCCGGAATGGAAAGACAAGGATGCCGAGTTCAGTATGGAGCTGTTCTGCGCCTTCTCGTCCATGAATAGTGGCAAAGGCATGCTCAAACAAAAGGAAGTGAAAGAGATGTTGGGTTGGCCTGAATGGAAACACAAGGATTGCGAGTTCAGTATGGAGCTTTTCCGAGCCTTTTCGTCCATGAACAGTAGCAGAGGTATGCTCAAACATGAGAAAGTGAAAGAGGTGCTCGACTGGTCTGAATGGAAACACAAGGGTGGCGAGCTCAATATAAAGCTGTTTCGCGTTTTCTCGTCCATGAATCACGGCCAAGGCTTGCCCAAACATGAGTCTGTGAAAAAAGTGCTGGACTGGATAGGTTGCCGGGGGGCGCCCGATCACAGGCTACTGCAAATCATGCCCAGGCTCTGGGTATCAGAAGGGCTACCTGCTATCAAGATGCTGCAACACCGGGAAACACAACTGAAACAGTTACTGCTTACAGAACTTACCGGAGAACACAGCAACCCGGTTAATGAAGGAGAGGATAAATACAATCGCCAGATAAAAACAGTCGTTCTTTATCTTTCCACCCCTAAGCCAGACTGGTCGCTAAAATGGAAGGTTTTAAAACAGTTCTGCCAATTGCATAAAGAGACTGAAACGCTTCTGATGCTGGAATCATTGATAGGATTTTTATCTTCTTCTGGAGGGAAAAGCGTCAAACGCTACCTTCAGGCTAATCAACTGGATCAGCATTTTTTGTGGCGTCATTCAATGAAAGCCGTGCCTTTGCACGTGTTAAATAGAGCAATGTTCCTGTGTTCTTGCGATGAAGACAGGGAGCTTTTTGTCTATTTTGCCAAGCGGTTGAAGTCATTGCCGGATAAAAGACTATGGGAGCAGTACTCAGCCCGGTTGCAACCATTATCGGCGGTACTGAAACTCGACTCTATGCAAAGGTTCTATCTGGAAATCCTGCAACCCTTAACAAAGGATGATCAGCTGCGTTTTCTGGATGCCAGCCACGCCCGGGTTGTGTTTGACCTGTTTCCCTCGTTGAGTGCTCTGCAAAAACTCAGCAAAGAGCATTCTTGCCATTGGTTGAAGAAGCTGCTCGAAGCCTGCCTGCAACTAAAAACCCATGACATCACCAAAGAAGGCATCCAGATACTGTTTGAAGCGTTACTCAAAACCCATAGTCTTCTCCCCTGGGATCACGATATCCCCGATCACTTTTTGTCCGGGATGCAAACGACCGACAACAACCATGTTGAGATACCTGTCTCCGGACTTATTCAATCAGGAGAACAGTTAGCCCTGAGCTATATTTCCGTGTTGATGCAGCACCTCAATGAGATGTCTTTTACCGTCAAAGGGCAGTGGCTTGAGGTTGAGGTGCCAGGTGACGGAGTTCAAAACTACCGCTTTCCAATGCCACAGCTGGAAATACAGGATGAAAAAATGGCCATCAGCAACTGGTCAGAGGAGCAGTTCAGGACTGTTTTGAAAATCACCGGGATATCTGAACACTATTATTTAACTGCAGATCAATGGCAGAAACTGGATAACGTTCAATCCAGGCAAGCTGAAGCCTATCAGGCAGAGAATGAATTGGAAGCACAAAAACAGCCATTTGCCAGTTTATGGTTGAAGCTCAACCAGACAGAAATTTTTGGCAGCGAAATACTGAATTTACTGGAGGAGTACGAGAACGAAATGGAGCTTATGCATACAGTGACCCTCCTTAAAAAAGCCAGAATCGATAGCGCTACTCACGTACTGGAAGAATGGCGGCAACGGGCGTGCAGCAAAATAGAGCGTTTAAAAAAGCAAGACCCTTTATTATCCGATGTTGATCCTGATGTTTATCAGGGTTGTCAGGAACTGGAGTTGCTTGATGGGTGTGGGAGTATTTTATAAAAAGACTTTTGTCGTCTGATAAAACTTATAAAAACAAACTGTCTGCCAACTCCGTTTATGGCAAGCTTGCCAGTGCGGTGCTATAAAATCTAGCGCAAACGTGAATCATCAGGCCTAAGCCGGATGACGTACGAATTTTTTCCACTAGCGAATGGATTCACAGAAGCTGATTTTATTAGCCTGGATCTATGAGACGCTCACAACAAAAAAAAGCTGCCTGCTCGATGGTCCGATCACTGCTTCTGCTAGTGACGATGTTGTTTGGGGATTCGCTGCATGCATTGGAATTAGTCGGCTCAAGCCCGCTACCAGCTCATTTCCTGTATTCCCATAAGTTAGCTGTACCTGAACAGCCCGATCCTCTTCGAGGGTGTCACGAGTTGACACCCGTCATTCCCGGCTTAATTCTCGTCATTCCCGGCTTCATTCTCGTCATTCCCGCGAAGGCGGGAATCCACACTGACTCACCACCAGAACCCTACTGCCCGGTGCCCCCCTGGCCTTGTCATCCCCGAGAAGGCAGGGATCCACCGTTGGCGCTGGATTCCAGCCTTCGCGGGAATGACGACCTCAGAGCATGGGAACGAGCTGTTGGAGTTTTGCGACACCCTCCGGAGCGTGGGAACGAGTTGTTGGAGTTTTACGTGCCCCCTGAAGTTCTGGAGAACACTTCTAATGGTCTGATCACCAGGGGCGCCGCAGTAGGAGATGATGGCGATAAGCCACCTGACGGAAACAGCAGGAGTCCTGAACCAGAGCGCCAACCTGTCCTTACCCTTGTTCCTGATCCTGTCCAAACTTGTCTGCAGCAAAAAAGACAACTGCTTCTAATATTACGAATCAAACGACTATGGGCAATTATGACAGGCCAGACCAGGCTGGCCCGGATTTTGTCAGACCGGATCATGGTGATTGAAGCCGATCTTCTTGATCTGGAAAGATCGGACCCTGGCACGATTCAACCGGGGCTGCTTCAGACATGGCTGGCAGAGAATGGTCAGGAACTCAGAGTTTACCGTGAGATGGTTTCTGGCAAATATTCTGGCAGGCAGATGGGCAACGGGAAAAAGAACCAATCCTCCCGAACGACCAAAGCATCAACGACCGCACCAACAGTTCAGACCGGCCAGACAAGTGGATCTGCTGCCCGTAACAAGGGAACCGGTTCGACAGGCGCCAATGGTCGTGGAGGCGATGACCCACTGAAACCCTCAGCTGAGCAGGATACCGGACATTCGGTTGTCGCTTGTTCGAAGTGTGACAAGGCATTGAATCCACAGGAATTAGAGCGTGTAGCAAATCAGACAGCAGCTTCAGCGTTGTTGTGCGACAAGTGCCTTTCGGGCATTCAAGGTAACAAAAGGGTAAGACGAATCCGGGAAGAAGCAGAACCGGATTCATCAGAACCTGCTCGGAAAAAAAAGAAGGGCCCGGCTAGAAAGAGAAAAAATTCAACCGCTGTTGCTGAACCAGCGGCCAAAAAAAAGAAACCGGCAGACACTCAGATCCCCGATGACCCATTGGAAAAAATAAAAGCAAATATCAAGTACGAATTAAATCAGGAAGAGCTGAAAAAAGTGCAAACCCTGATGGCGGTATTCAAGAAAAAAAACATTACCGTAAAAAACACTTTTTATAAGCTGCTTGGTTTCGTAGATAGAGATTCTTTTAATGGCTTCTTCGATAATGCCGCCGCTTTTTTTGGGCACCTTTCTGAAAACGTCAAAAATACAGGCATGCTGACCGGCATGCTGGGTGATAAAAAAAAACATATCCGTAGTTTCGCAGAACGTAGCCTGAGTGAACTCGAATATTTAGCGAGTTTAGATGCAGTGACTTCTTTCTCTTCCATGAATAATTGCAAAGGCGTGCCAACACATGAACAAGTGAAAGCAATACTGGGCTGGCCAGAATGGAAAGGCAGGGACGGCGAGTTTAATACGAAGTTGTTCCGATCCTTCTCGTCAATGAACAATGGCAAAGGAATGCTCAAACATGAGCAAGTGAAAGAGGTGCTGGGCTGGCCTGAATGGAAGGACAAGGATGGCAAGTTCAGTATGGAGCTGTTCCGCTCCTTCTCATCCATGAACAATGGTAAAGGCGTGCTCAAAAAAAAGGAAGTGAAAGAGGTGCTGGGCTGGCCGGAATGGAAAGACAAGGATGGTGAGTTCATTATGGAGCTGTTCCGCTCCTTCTCGTCTATGAATCATGGCAAAGGCATGCTCAAACAAGAGGAAGTGAAAGAGGTGCTGGGCTGGCCGGAATGGAAAGACAAGGATGGCGAGTTAAATATGGAGCTGTTCCGCGCCTTCTCATCCATGAATAGCAGCAAGGGCATGATTAAACATGAGGAAGTGAAAGAGGTGCTGGGCTGGCCGGAATGGAAAGACAAGGATGGCGAGTTCAGTATGGAGTTGTTCCGCTCCTTCTCGTCTATGAATCATGGCAAAGGCATCCTCAAACAAAAGGAAGTGAAAGAGGTGCTGGGTTGGTCGGAATGGAAAGACAGGGATGGCGAGTTCAGTATGGAGCTTTTCCGCTCCTTCTCATCCATGAACAATGGTAAAGGCGTGATCAAAAAAAAGGAGGTGAAAGAGGTGCTGGGCTGGCCGGAATGGAAGGACAAGAATGGCGAGTTTAGTGTGGAGCTATTCCGCTCCTTCTCATCCATGAACAATGGTAAAGGCGTGCTCAAAAAAAAGGAAGTGAAAGAGGTGCTGGGCTGGCCGGAATGGAAACACAAGGATGGCGAGTTCAGTATGGAGCTGTTCCGCTCCTTCTCATCCATGAACAATGGTAAAGGCATGCTCAAACGAAAGGAAGTGAAAGAGGTGCTGGCCTGGCCGGAATGGAAAGACAAGGATGGCGAGTTCAGTATGGAGCTGTTCCGCACCCTCTCATCTATGAATCATGGCAAAGGAATCCTCAAACATGAGCAAGTGAAAGAGGCGCTGGGCTGGCCAGAATGGAAAGACAAGGATGGCGAGTTCAACATTGAGCTGTTCCGCGCCTTTTCGTCCATGAATAGCAGCAAGGGCATGATTAAACATGAGGAAGTGAACGAGGTGCTGGGCTGGCCGGAATGGAAAGACAAGGATGGCGAGTTCAGCACGGAGCTGCTCCGCGCTTTCTCATCTATGAATCATGGCAAAGGCATCCTCAAACATGAGCAAGTGAAAGAGGTGCTGGGCTGGCCTGAATGGAAAGACAAGGATGGCGAGTTCAGTATGGAGCTGTTCCGCGCCTTCTCATCCATGAACAGTGGTAAAGGCATGCTCAAGCATGAGGAAGTGAAAGCGGTGCTGGGCTGGTCGGAATGGAAAGATGAGGATGGCGAGTTCAATATGGAGCTGTTCCGCTCTTTCTCATCCATGAATAGCAGTAAGGGCATGATTAAACATGAGGAAGTGAAAGAGGTGCTGGGCTGGCCGGAATGGAAAGACAAGGATGGCGAGTTCAATATGGAGCTGTTCCGCGCCTTCTCATCCATGAACAGTGGTAAAGGCATGCTCAAACAAGAGGAAGTGAACGAGGTGCTGAGCTGGCCTGAATGGAAAGACAAGGATGGCGAGTTCAATATGGAGCTGTTCTGCGCCTTCTCGTCCATGAATAGTGGCAAAGGCATGCTCAAACAAAAGGAAGTGAAAGAGATGTTGGGTTGGCCTGAATGGAAACACAAGGATGGCGAGTTCAGTATGGAGCTGTTCCGAGCCTTTTCGTCCATGAACAGTAGCAGAGGTATGCTCAAACATGAGAAAGTGAAAGAGGTGCTCGGCTGGTCTCAATGGAAACACAAGGGGAGCGAGCTCAATATAAAGTTGTTCCGCGTTTTCTCGTCCATGAATCACGGCCGAGGCTTGCCCAAACATGAGCCTGTGAAAAAAGTGCTGGACTGGATAGGTTGCCGGCGGGCGCCCAATCACAGGCAACTACAAATCATGCCCAGGCTCTGGGTATCAGAAGGGCTACCTGCTATCAAGATGCTGCAACACCGGGAAACACAACTGAAACAGTTACTGCTTACAGAACTTACCGGAGAACACAGCAAGCCGGATAACGAAGGAGATGATAAATACAATCGCCAGATAAAAACAGTCGTTCTTTATCTTTCCACCCCTAAGCCAGACTGGTCGCTAAAATGGAAGGTTTTAAAACAGTTCTGCCAATTGCATAAAGAGACTGAAACGCTTCTAATGCTGGAATCATTGATAGGATTTTTATCTTCTTCTGGAGGAAAAAGCGTCAAACGCTACCTTCAGGCTAATCAACAGGATCGGCATTTTTTGTGGCGTCATTCAATGAAAGCCGTGCCTTTGCGCGTGTTAAATAGAGCAATGTTACTGTGTTCTTGCGATGAAGACAGGGAGCGTTTTGTCTATTTTGCCAAGCGGTTGAAGTCATTGCCGGATAAAAGACTATGGGAGCAGTATTCAGCTCTGTTGCAACCATTGTCAGGAGTGCTGAAACTCGAATATATGCAAAGGTTCTATCTGGAAATCCTGCAACCCTTAACAAAGGATGATCAGCTGCGTTTTCTGGATGCCAGCCATGCCCAGGCTGTATTCGATCTGTTTCCCTCGTTGAGCGCCCTGCAAAAACTCAGCAGAGAGCATTCTTCCCATTGGTTGAAGAAGCTGCTTGAAGCCTGCCTGCAACTAAAAACCCATGACATCACCAAAGAAGGCATCCAGATACTGTTTGAAGCGCTGTTCAAAACCCATAGTCTTCTACCCTGGGATAACGATATTCCCGATCACTTTCTGTCCGGGATGCAAACGACCGACAACAATCATGTTGAGATACCTGTCTCCGGACTTATCCAATCAGGACAACAGTTGGCCCTGAGCTATATCTCTGTCTTGATGCAGAACCTCAATAAGATGTCTTTTACCGTCAAAGGGCAGTGGCTTGAGGTTGAAGTGTCGGGTGATGATGTTCAGACCTATCGCTACCCAATGCCACAGCTGGAAATACAGGATGAAAAAATGGCCATTAGCAACTGGTCAGAGGAGCAGTTCAGGACTGTTTTGAAAATCACCGGGATATCTGAACACTATTATTTGACTGCAGATCAATGGCAGAAACTGGATAACGTTCAATCCAGGCAAGCTGAAGCCTATCAGCCAGAGAATGAATTGGAACCACAAAAACAGGCGTTTGGCAGTTTATGGTTAAAGCTGAACCAGACAGAAATCTTTGGCAGCGAAATACTGAATTTACTGGAGGAGTATGAGAGCGAAATGGAGCTTATGCATACAGTGACCCTCCTTAAAAAAGCCAAAATCGATAGCGCTACTCACATACTGGGAGAATGGCGGCAAAGGGCGTGCAGAAAAATAGAACAGTTAAAAAAGCAAGACCCTTTATTATCCGATGTTGATCCTGATGTTTATCAGGGTTGTCAGGAACTGGAGTTGCTTGATGGGTGTGGGAGTATTTTATAAAAAGACTTGTGTCGTCTGATAAGGCTTCTAAAAAAAACTGTCTGCCAACTCCGTTTATGGAAAGCTCGGCAGTGCGGTGCTATAAAATCTAGCGCAAACGTGAATCATCAGGCCTAAGCCGGATGACGTGCGAATTTTTTCCACTAGCGAATGGATTCACAGAAGCTGATTTTATTAGCCTGGATCTATGAGACGCTCACAACAAAAAAAAGCCGCCTGCTCGATGGTCCGATCACTGCTTCTGCTAGTGACGATGTTGTTTGGTGATTTGCTGCATGCATTGGAATTAGTCGGCTCAAGTCCGCTACCAGCTCATTTCCTGTATTCCCATAAGTTGGCTGAACCTGAACAGCCCGATCCTCTTCGAGGGTGTCACGAGTTGACTCCCGTCATTCCCGGCTTAATTCTCGTCATTCCCGGCTTCATTCTCGTCATTCCCGCGAAGGCGGGAATCCACACTGACTCACCACCAGAACCATACCGCCCGGTGCCCCCCTGGCCTTGTCATCCCCGAGAAGGCAGGGATCCACCGTTGGCGCTGGATTCCCGCCTTCGCGGGAATGACGACCTCAGAGCATGGGAACGAGCTGTTGGAGTTTTGCGACAGCCTCCGGAGCGTGGGAACGAGTTGTTGGAGTTTTACGTGCCCCCTGAAGTTCTGGAGAACACTTCTAATGGTCTGATCACCAGGGGCGCCGCCGGAGGAGATGATGGCGATAAGCCACCTGACGGAAACAGCAGGAGTCCTGAACCAGAGCGTCAACCTTACCTTACCCTTGTTCCTGATCCTGTCCAAACTTGTCTGCAGCAAAAAAAGCAACTGCTTATAATATTACAAATCAAACGACTATGGGCAATTATGACAGGCCAGACCACGCTGGCCCGGATTTTGTCAGACCGGATCATGGTGATTGAATCCGATCTTCTTGATCTGGAAAGGTCAGACCCTGACACGATTCAACCGGGGCTGATTCAGACATGGCTGGCGGAGAACGGTCAGGAACTCAGAGTTTACCGTGAGATGGTTTCTGGCAAATATTCTGGCCGACAGACGGGTAACGGGAAAAAGAATTCATCCTCCCGAACGACCAAAGCATCAACGACCGCGACAACAGGTCAGACCGGTCAGGCAAGCGGATCTGTTGCCCGTAACAGGGGAACCGGTTCGACAGGCGCCAATGGTCGTGGAGGCGATGACCCACTGAAACCCTCAGCTGAGCAGGATACCGGACATTCGGTTGTCGCTTGTTCGAAGTGTGACAAGGCATTGAATTCACAGGAATTAGAGCGTGTAGCAAATCAGACAGCAGCTTCAGCGTTGTTGTGCGACAAGTGCCTTTCGGGCATTCAAGGTAACAAAAGGGTAAGACGAATCCGGGAAGAAGCAGAACCGGATTCATCAGAACCTGCTCGGAAAAAAAAGAAGGGCCCGGCTAGAAAGAGAAAAAATTCAACCGCTGTTGCTGAACCAGCGGCTAAAAAAAAGAAACCGCCAGACACTCAAATTCCCGATGATCCGTTAGAAAAAATAAAAGCAAATATCAAGTACGAATTAAGTCAGGAAGAGCTGAAAAAAGTGCAAACCCTGGTGGCGGTATTCAAGAAAAAAAACATCACTGTAAAAAACACTTTTTATAAGCTGTCTGGTTTTGTAGATAGAAAGTCTTTTAATGGTTTCTTCGATAATGCTGCCGCCTTTTTTGGACACCTTTCTGAAAACTTCAAAAATACAGGCATGCTGACCAGCATGCTGGGTGATAAAAAAAAACATATCCGTAGTTTCGCAGAGCGTAGCCTGAGTGAACTCGAATATTTAGCGAGTTTAGATGCAGTGACTTCTTTCTCGTCCATGAATAATCGCAAAGGCGTGCCTACACATGAACAAGTGAAAGCAATATTGGGCTGGCCAGAATGGAAAGGCAGGGATGGTGAGTTTAATACGAAGTTGTTCCGTTCCTTTTCGTCAATGAACAATGGCAAAGGCATGCTCAAACATGAGCAAGTGAAAGAGGTGCTGGGCTGGCCGGAATGGAAGGACAAGGATGGCGAGTTCAGTATGGAACTGTTCCGCGCCTTCTCATCCATGAACAGTGGTAAAGGCATGCTCAAACATGAGGAAGTGGAAGAGGTGCTGAGCTGGCCGGAATGGAAAGACAAGGATGGCGAGTTCAGTATGGAGCTGTTCCGCGCCTTCTCGTCTATGAATCATGGCAAAGGCATCATGAAACATGAGCAAGTGAAAGAGGTGCTGGGTTGGTCGGAATGGAAAGACAGGTATGGCGAGTTCAATATGGAGCTGTTCCGCTCCTTCTCGTCTATGAATAGCAGCAAGGGCATGATTAAACATGAGGAAGTCAAAGGGGTGCTGGGCTGGCTGGAATGGAAAGACAAGGATGGCGAGTTCAATATGGAGCTGTTCCGCTCCTTCTCATCCATGAACAATGGCAAAGGCATCCTGAAACATGAGCAAGTGAAAGAGGTGCTGGGCTGGCCGGAATGGAAAGACAAGCATGGCGAGTTCAGTATGGAGCTGTTCCGCTCCTTCTCATCCATGAACAATGGTAAAGGCGTGCTCAAAAAAAAGGAAGTGAAAGAGGTGCTGGGCTGGCCGGAATGGAAAGACAAGGATGGCGAGTTCAGTATGGAGCTATTCCGCTCCTTCTCATCCATGAATAGTGGCAAAGGCATACTCAAACATGAGCAAGTCAAAGAGGTGCTGGGCTGGCTGGAATGGAAAGACAAGGATGGCGAGTTCAATATGGATCTGTTTCGCTCGTTCTCGTCTATGAATAGTGGCAAAGGCATGCTCAAACATGAGCAAGTGAAAGAGGTGCCGGGCTGGCCGGAATGGAAAGACAAGTATGGCGAGTTCAGTATGGAGCTTTTCCGCACCTTCTCATCCATGAACAATGGTAAAGGCGTGCTCATAAAAAAGGAAGTGAAAGAGGTGTTGGGCTGGCCGGAATGGAAAGACAAGGATGGTGAGTTCAGTATGGAGCTGTTACGCGCCTTCTCATCTATGAATCATGGCAAAGGCATGCTCAGACAAAAGGAAGTGAAAGAGATATTGGGTTGGCCGGAATGGAAAGACACGGATGGCGAGTTCAGTATGGAGCTGTTCCGCGCCTTCTCGTCTATGAATCACGGCAAAGGCATGCTCAAACAAAAGGAAGTGAAAGAGGTGTTGGGTTGGCCCGAATGGAAACACAAGGGTGGCGAGCTCAATATAAAGCTGCTCCGCATTTTCTCGTCCATGAGTCACGGCCAAGGCTTGCCCAAACATGAGTCTGTGAAAAAAGTGCTGGACTGGGTAGGTTGCCGGGGGACGCCCAATTACAGGCTACTGCAAATCATGTCCAGGCTCTGGGCATCAGCAGGGCTACCTGCTATCAAGATGCTGCAACACCGGGAAACACAACTGAAACAGTTACTGCTTACAGAGCTTACCGGAGAACACAGCGACTCGCGTAATGAAGGAGATGATAAATACAATCATCAGATAAAAACAGTTGCTCTTTATCTTTCCACCCCTAAGCCAGACTGGTCACTAACATGGAGGGTTTTAAAAGAGTTCTGCCAATTTCATGAACAGACTAAAACGGCTCTGATGCTGGAATCATTGATAGGGCTTTTATCTTCTTCTGGAGGTAAAAGCGTCAAACGCTACCTTCAGGCTAATCAACAGGATCGGCATTTCTTGTGGCGTCATTCAATGAAAGCCGTGCCTTTGCGCGTGTTAAATAGAGCAATGTTCCTGTGTTCTTCCGATGAAGACAGGGAGCGTTTAGTCTATTTTGCCAAGCGGCTGAAGTCATTGCCGGATAAAAGACTATGGGAGCAGTATTCAGCTCTGTTGCAACCATTGTCAGGAGTGCTGAAACTCGAATATATGCAAAGGTTCTATCTGGAAATCCTGCAACCCTTAACAAAGGATGATCAGCTGCGTTTTCTGGATGCCAGCCATGCCCAGGCTGTATTCGATCTGTTTCCCTCGTTGAGCGCCCTGCAAAAACTTAGCAGAGAGCATTCTTCCCATTGGTTGAAGAAGCTGCTTGAAGCCTGCCTGCAACTAAAAACCCATGACATCACCAAAGAAGGCATCCAGATACTGTTTGAAGCGCTGTTCAAAACCCATAGTCTTCTACCCTGGGATAACGATATTCCCGATCACTTTCTGTCCGGGATGCAAACGACCGACAACAACCATGTTGAGATACCTGTCTCCGGACTTATTCAATCAGGAGAACAGTTAGCCCTGAGCTATATTTCCGTGTTGATGCAGCACCTCAATGAGATGTCTTTTACCGTCAAAGGGCAGTGGCTTGAGGTTGAGGTGCCAGGTGACGGAGTTCAAAACTACCGCTTTCCAATGCCACAGCTGGAAATACAGGATGAAAAAATGGCCATCAGCAACTGGTCAGAGGAGCAGTTCAGGACTGTTTTGAAAATCACCGGGATATCTGAACACTATTATTTGACCGCAGATCAATGGCAGAAACTGGATAACGTTCAATCCAGGCAAGCTGAAGCCTATCAGCCAGAGAATGAATTGGAACCACAAAAACAGGTGTTCGGCAGTTTATGGTTAAAGCTCAATCAGACAGAAGTCTTTGGCAGCGAAATACTGAATTTACTGGAGGAGTATGAGAGCGAAATGGAGCTTATGCATACAGTGACCCTCCTTAAAAAAGCCAAAATCGATAGCGCTACTCACATACTGGAAGAATGGCGGCAAAGGGCGTGCAGGAAAATAGAACAGTTAAAAAAGCAAGACCCTTTATTATCCGATGTTGATCCTGATGTTTATCAGGATTGTCAGGAACTGGAGTTGCTTGATGAGTGTGGGAGTATTTTCTAAAAAGACTTGTGTCGTCTGATAAGGCTTCTAAAAAAAACTGTCTGCCAACTCCGTTTATGGAAAGCTCGCCAGTGCGGTGCTATAAAATCTAGCGCAAACGTGAATCATCAGGCCTAAGTCGGATGACGTGCGAATTTTTTCCACTAGCGAATGGATTCACAGAAGCTGATTTTATTAGCCTGGATCTATGAGACGCTCACAACAAAAAAAAGCTGCCTGCTTGATGGTCCGATCACTGCTTGTGCTAGTGACGATGTTGTTTGGGGATTCGCTGCATGCACTGGAATTAGTCGGCTCAAGTCCGCTACCAGCTCATTTCCTGTATTCCAATAAGTTGGCTGAACCTGGACAGCCCGATCCTCTTCGAGGGTGTCACGAGTTGACGCCCGTCATTCCCGGCTTAATTCTCGTCATTCCCGGCTTCATTCACGTCATTCCCGCGAAGGCGGGAATCCACACTGACTCACCACCAGAACCCTACTGCCCGGTGCCCCCCTGGCCTTGTCATCCCCGAGAAGGCAGAGATCCACCGTTGGCGCTGGATTCCCGCCTTCGCGGGAATGACGACCTCAGAGCATGGGAACGAGCTGTTGGAGTTTTGCGACAGCCTCCGGAGCGTGGGAACGAGTTGTTGGAGTTTTACGTGCCCCCTGAAGTTCTGGAGAACACTTCTAATGGTCTGATCACCAGGGGCGCCGCCGGAGGAGATGATGGCGATAAGCCACCTGACGGAAACAGCGGGAGTCCTGACCCAGAGCCCCAACCCGTTCTCACCCTTATTCCTGATCCTGTCCAAACTTATCTGCAGCAAAAAAGACAACTGCTTCTAATATTACAAATCAAACGACTATGGGCAATTATAACAGGCCAAACCACGCTGGCCCGGATTTTGTCAGACCGGATCATGGTGATTGAAGCCGATCTTCTTGATCTGGAAAGATCGGACCCTGGCACGATTCAACCGGGGCTGCTTCAGACATGGCTGGCAGAGAATGGTCAGGAACTCAGAGTTTACCGTGAGATGGTTTCTGGCAAATATTCTGGCAGGCAGATGGGCAACGGGAAAAAGAACAAATCCTCCCGAACGACCAAAGCATCAACGACCGCGACAACAGGTCAGACCGGCCAGACAAGGGGATCTGCTGCCCGTAACAAGGGAACCGGTTCGACAGGCGCCAATGGTCGTGGAGGCGATGACCCACTGAAACCCTCAGCTGAGCAGCATACCGGACATTCGGTTGTCGCTTGTTCGAAGTGTGACAGGGCATTGAATCCACAGGAATTAAGACGTTTAGCAAATCAGACAGCAGCTTCAGCGTTGTTGTGTAACAAGTGCCTGTCCGGCATTCAAGGTAACAAAAGGGCAAGACGAATCCGGGAAGAAGCAGAACCGGATTCATCAGAACCTGCTCCGAAAAAAAAGAAGGAGCCAGGTAGAAAGAGAAATAATTCAAAAGCAGCTGCTACTGCACCACCGGCCAAAAAAAAGAAACCGCCAGACACTCAAATTCCCGATGATCCGTTAGAAAATATAAAAGCAAATATCAAGTACGAATTAACTCGGGTAGAGCTGAAAAAAGTGCAAACCCTGATGGCGGTATTCAAGAAAAAAAACATCACTGTAAAAAACACTTTTTATAAGCTGCTTTGTTTCGTAGATAGAGATTCTTTTAATGGTTTCTTCGATAATGCCGCCGCCTTTTTTGGGCACCTTTCTGAAAACTTCAAAAATACAGGTATGTTGACCGGCATGCTGGATAATAGCAAAAAACATATCCGTAGTTTTGCAGAGCGTAGCCAGGATGAACTCGAATATTTAGCGAGTTTAGATGTAGTGACTTCTTTCTCGTCCATGAATAATGGCAAGGGCGTGCCCACAAATAAGGAAGTGAAAGCAATACTGGACTGGCCAGAATGGAAAGACAGGGATGGTGAGTTTAATACGAAGTTGTTCCGATCCTTCTCGTCAATGAATCGTCGCAAAGGCTTGCTCAAACATGAACAAGTGCAAGAGGTGCTGGGCTGGCCGGAGTGGAAAGACAAGGATGGCGAGTTCAGTATCGAGCTGTTCCGCCCTTTCTCATCCATGAACAATGGTAAAGGCGTGCCCACACATGAGCAAGTCAAAGAGGTGCTGAGCTGGCCGGAATGGAAAGACAAGGATGGTGAGTTCAGTATGGAGCTGCTCCGTTCCTTCTCGTCTATGAATAGTGGCAAAGGCGTGCTCAAACATGATGAAGTGAGAGAGGTGCTGGGCTGGCCGGAATGGAAAGACAAGGATGGCGAGTTCAACATTGAGCTGTTCCGAGCCTTCTCGTCCATGAATAGCAGCAAGGGCATGATTAAACATGAGGAAGTCAAAGAGGTGCTGGACTGGCTGGAATGGAAAGACAAGGATGGCGAGTTCAATATGGAGCTGTTCCGCTCCTTCTCATCCATGAGCAATGGTAAAGGCGTGCTCAAAAAAAAGGAAGTGAAAGAGGTGCTGGGCTGGCCGGAATGGAAAGACAAGGATGGCGAGTTCAGTATGGAACTGTTCCGCGCCTTCTCATCCATGAATCATGGCAAAGGTGTGCTCAAACATGAGCAAGTGAAGAAGGTGCTGGGCTGGCCGGAATGGAAAGACAAGGATGGTGAGTTCAGTATGGAGCCGTTCCGCGCCTCCTCATCTATGAATCATGGCAAAGGCATCCTCAAACAAGAGGAAGTGAAAGATGTGCTGGGCTGGCCAGAATGGAAAGACAAGGATGGCGAGTTCAACATGGAGCTGTTCCGCGCCTTCTCGTCTATGAATCATGGCAAAGGCATGCTCATACATGAGCAAGTGAAAGAGGTGCTGGGTTGGCCGGAATGGAAAGACAAGGATGGCGAGTTCAGTATGGATCTGTTCCGTTCCTTCTCATCCATGAACAATAGTAAAGGCATGCTCAAAAACAAGGAAGTGAAAGAGGTGCTGGGTTGGCCGGAATGGAAAGATGAGGATGGCGAGTTCAGTATGGAGCTGTTCCGCTCCTTCTCATCCATGAATAGTGGCAAAGGCATGCTCAAACAAGAGGAAGTGAAAGAGGTGCTGAACTGGCAGGAATGGAAAGACAGGGATGGCGAGTTTAATACGAAGTTGTTCCGATCCTTCTCGTCAATGAACAATCGCAAAGGCATGATTAAACATGAGGAAGTGAAAGAGGCACTGAGCTGGCCGCAATGGAAAGACAAGGATGGCGAGTTCAATATGGAACTGTTCCGCGCCTTCTCATCCATGAACAGTGGTAAAGGCATGCTCAAGCATGAGGAAGTGAAAGAGGTGCTGGGCTGGCCGGAATGGAAAGATGAGGATGGCGAGTTCAGTATGGAGCTTTTCCGCGCCTTCTCATCCATGAATAGTGGCAAAGGCATGCTCAAACAAAAGGAAGTGAAAGAGGTGTTGGGCTGGCCGGAATGGAAGGAAAAGGATGGCGAGTTCAGTATGGAGCTGTTCCGCGCCTTCTCATCCGTGAATAATAGCAAAGGCATCCTTAAACAAGAGGAAGTGAAAGAGGTGCTGGACTGGCCGGAATGGAAAAACAGGGATGGCGAGTTCAATATGGAGCTGTTCCGCTCGTTCTCGTCTATGAATAGTGGTAAAGGCATCCTCAAACATGAGCAAGTAAAAGAGGTGCTCGGCTGGCCGGAATGGAAAGACAAGGATGGCGAGTTCAACATTGAGCTGTTCCGAGCCTTTTCATCCATGAATCATGGCAAAGGCATGCTCAAACAAAAGGAAGTGAAAGAGATGTTGGGTTGGCCTGAATGGAAACACAATGGTGGCAAACTCAATATAAAGCTGTTCCGTGTTTTCTCGTCCATGAATCACGGCCAAGGCTTGCCCAAACACGAGCCTGTGAAAAAAGTGCTGGACTGGATAGGTTGCCGGGGGGCGCCCAATCACAGGTTACTGCAAATCATGCTCAGGCTCTGGGCATCAGCAGGGCTACCTGCTATCAAGCTGCTGCAACACTGGGAAACACAACTGAAACAGTTACTGCTTACAGAACTTACCGGAGAGCACTGCAACCCGCATAATGAAGGAGATGATAAATACAATCGCCTGATAAAAACAGTCGCTCTTTATCTTTCCACCCCCAAGCCAGACTGGTCGCTAAAATGGACGGTTTTAAAACAGTTCTGCCAATTGCATAAAGAGACTAAAACGCTTCTGATGCTGGAATCATTGATAGGATTTTTATCTTCTTCTGGAGGAAAAAGCGTCAAACGCTACCTTCAGGCTAATCAACAGGATAAGCATTTTTTGTGGCGTCATTCAATGAAAGCCGTGCCTTTGCGCGTGTTAAATAGAGCAATGTTCCTGTTTTCTTCCGATGAAGACAGGAAGCGTTTTGTCTATTTTGCCAAGCGGCTGAAGTCATTGCCGGATAAAAGGCTATGGGAGCAATACTCAGCCCGGTTGCAATCATTGTCAGGAGTGCTGAAACTCGAATATATGCAAGTGTTCTATCTGGAAATTCTGCAGCCCTTAACAAAAGATGATCAACTGCGTTTTCTGGATGCCAGCCATGCCCAGGCTATATTCGATCTGTTTCCCTCGTTAAGCGCCCTGCAAAAACTCAGCAGAGAGCATTCTTCCCATTGGCTAAACAAGCTACTTGAAGCCTGCCTGCAACTAAAAACCCATGACATCACCAAAGAAGGCATCCAGATACTGTTTGAAGCGCTGCTCAAAACCCATAGTCTTCTACCCTGGGATAACGATATTCCCGATCACTTTTTGTCCGGGATGCGAACAACCGACAATAATCATGTTGAGGTACCCGTCTCCGGACTTATCCAGTCAGGAGAACAGTTGGCCCTAAGCTATATCGCTGTGTTGATGCAGAACCTCAATGAGATGTCCTTTACCGTCAAAGGGCAATGGCTTGAGGTGCCAGGTGACGGAGTTCAAAACTACCGCTTTCCAATGCCACAGCTGGAAATACAGGATGAAAAAATGGCCATCAGCAACTGGTCAGAGGAGCAGTTCAGGACTGTTTTGAAAATCACCGGGATATCTGAACACTATTATTTGACTGCAGATCAATGGCAGAAACTGGATAACGTTCAATCCAGGCAAGCTGAAGCCTATCAGCCAGAGAATGAATTGGAACCACAAAAACAGGCGTTTGGCAGTTTATGGTTAAAGCTGAACCAGACAGAAATCTTTGGCAGCGAAATACTGAATTTACTGGAGGAGTATGAGATCGAAATGGAGCTTATGCATACAGTGACCCTCCTTAAAAAAGCCAAAATCGATACCGATAACCGCATACTGGAAGAATGGCGGCAACGGGCGTGCAGTAAAATAGAACAGTTAAAAAAACAAGACCCTTTATTATCCGATGTTGATCCTGATGTTTATCAGGGTTGTCAGGAACTGGAGTTGCTTGATGGGTGTGGGAGTATTTTCTAAAAAGACTTTTGTCGTCTGATAAGGCTTCTAAAAACAAACTGTCTGCCAACTCCGTTCATGGCAAGCTTGCCAGTGCGGTGCTATAAAATCTAGCGCAAACGTGAATCATCAGGCCTAAGCCGGATGACGTACGAATTTTTTCCACTAGCGAACGGATTCACAGAAGCTGATTTTATTAGCCTGGATCTATGAGACGCTCACAACAAAAAAAAGCTGCCTGCTCGATGGTCCGATCACTGCTTCTGCTAGTGACGATGTTGTCTGGGGATTCGCTGCATGCATTGGAATTAGTCGGCTCAAGTCCGCTACCAGCTCATTTCCTGTATTCCCATAAGTTAGCTGTACCTGAACAGCCCGATCCTCTTCGAGGGTGTCACGAGTTGACTCCCGTCATTCCCGGCTTAATTCTCGTCATTCCCGCGAAGGCGGGAATCCACACTGACTCACCACCAGAACCATACCGCCCGGTGCCCCCCTGGCCTTGTCATCCCCGAGAGGGCAGGGATCCACCGTTGGCGCTGGATTCCCGCCTTCGCGGGAATGACGACCTCAGAGCATGGGAACGAGCTGTTGAAGTTTTGCGACAGTCTCCGGAGCGTGGGAACGAGTTGTTGGAGTTTTACGTGCCCCCTGAAGTTTTGGAGAAAACTTCTAATGCGCTGATCGCCAGGGGCGCCGGAGATGATGGCGATAAGCCACCTGACGGAAACAGCGGGAGTCTTGACCCAGAGCCCCAACCTGACCTTACCCTTGTTTCTGATCCTGTCCAAACCTGCCTGCAGCAAAAAAGACAACTGCTTCTAATATTACGAATCAAACGACTATGGGCAATTATGACAGGCCAAACCACGCTGGCCCGGATTTTGTCAGACCGGATCATGGTGATTGAGGCCGATCTTCTTGATCTGGAAAGGTCAGACCCTGACACGATTCAACCGGGGCTGATTCAGACATGGCTGGCGGAGAACGGTCAGGAACTCAGAGTTTACAGTGAGACTGTTTCTGGCAAATATTCTGGCCGACAGACAGGTAACGGGAAAAAGAATTCATCCTCCCGAACGACCAAAGCATCAACGACCGCGACAACAGGTCAGACCGGCCAGACAAGCAGATCTGCTGCCCGTAACAAGGGAACCGGTTCGACAGGCGCCAATGGTCGTGGAGGCGATGACCCACTGAGTCCATCAGCTGAGCAGGATACGGGTAACTCAATTGTCACTTGTTCAAAATGTGACAAAGTACTGAATCCACAGGAATTAGAACGTGTAGCAAATCAGACAGCAGCTTCAGCGTTGTTGTGCAACAAGTGCCTGTCGGGCATTCAAGGTAACAAAAGGGTAAGACGAATCCGGGAAGAAGCAGAACCGGATTCATCAGAACCTGCTCCGAAAAAAAAGAAGGGCCCGGGTAGAAAGAGAAAAAATTCAACAGCTGTTGCTGAACCAGCGGCCAAAAAAAAGAAACCGGCAGACACTCAAATTCCCGATGATCCGTTAGAAAAAATAAAAGCAAATATCAAGTACGAATTAAGTCAGGAAGAGCTGAAAAAAGTGCAAACCCTGGTGGCGGTATTCAAGAAAAAAAACATCACTGTAAAAAACACTTTTTATAAGCTGTCTGGTTTTGTAGATAGAAAGTCTTTTAATGGTTTCTTCGATAATGCTGCCGCCTTTTTTGGACACCTTTCTGAAAACTTCAAAAATACAGGCATGCTGACCAGCATGCTGGGTGATAAAAAAAAACATATCCGAAGTTTTGCAGAGCGTAGCCTGAGTGAACTCGAGTATTTAGCAAGTTTGGATGTATTGAGTTCCTTCTCGTCCATGAATAATCGCAAAGGCGTGCCTACACATGAACAAGTGAAAGAGGTGCTGGGCTGGCCAGAATGGAAAGACAGGGATGGTGAGTTTAATACGAAGTTGTTCCGTTCCTTCTCGTCAATGAACAATGGCAAAGGCATGCTCAAACATGAGCAAGTGAAAGAGGTGCTGGGCTGGCCGGAATGGAAGGACAAGGATGGCGAGTTCAGTATGGAGCTGTTCCGCTCCTTCTCATCCATGAACAATGGTAAAGGCGTGCCCACACATGAGCAAGTGAAAGAGGTGCTGGGCTGGCCGGAATGGAAGGACAAGGATGGCGATTTCAGTATGGAGCTGTTCCGCGCCCTCTCATCCATGAACAATGGTAAAGGCGTGCCCACACATGAGCAAGTGAAAGAGGTGCTGGGCTGGCCGGAATGGAAGGACGAGGATGGTGAGTTCAACATTGAGCTGTTTCGCGCCTTCTCGTCCATGAATAGCAGCAAAGGCATGATTAAACATGAACAAGTGAAAGAGGTGCTGGGCTGGCTGGAATGGAGAGACAAGGATGGCGAGTTCAATATGGAGTTGTTCCGCTCTTTCTCATCCATGAATAGCAGCAAGGGCATGATTAAACATGAGGAAGTGAAAAAGGTGCTGGGCTGGCTGGAATGGAAAGACAAGAATGGCGAGTTCAGTATGGAGCTGTTCCGCTCCTTCTCATCCATGAACAATGGTAAAGGCGTGCTCAATAAAAAGGAAGTGAAGGAGGTGCTGGGCTGGCCGGAATGGAAGGACAAGGATGGCGATTTCAGTATGGAGCTGTTCCGCTCCCTCTCATCCATGAACAATGGTAAAGGCGTGCCCACACATGAGCAAGTGAAAGAGGTGCTGGGCTGGCCGGAATGGAAACACAAGGATAGTGAGTTCAGTATGGAGCTGTTCCGCGCCTTCTCATCCATGAACAGTAGCAAAGGCATGCTCAAACATGAGGAAGTGATAGAGGTGCTGGGCTGGCCGGAATGGAAAGACAGGGATGGCGAGTTCAGTATGGAGCTATTCCGCTCCCTCTCATCCATGAACAGTAGTAAAGGCATGCTCAAACAAGAGGACGTGAGAGAAGTGCTGGGCTGGCCGGAATGGAAAGACAGGGATGGCGAGTTCAGTATGGAGCTATTCCGCTCCTTCTCATCCATGAACAATGGTAAAGGCATGCTCAAACAAGAGGAAGTGAAAGAGGTGCTGGGCTGGCCGGAATGGAAAGACAAGGATGGTGAGTTCAGTATTGAGCTGTTCCGCTCCTTCTCATCCATGAACGGTGGTAAAGGCATGCTCAAACAAGAGGAAGTGAAAGAGATGTTGGGCTGGCCGGAATGGAAAGACAGTGATGGCGAGTTCAGTATGGAGCTGTTCCGCTCTTTCTCATCTATGAACAGTAAAAAAGGCATGTTCAAACATAAGGAAGTGAAAGATATGTTGGGTTGGACTGAATGGAAAGACAAGCATGGCGAGTTCAGTATGGAGCTGTTCCGCTCTTTCTCATCTATGAACAGTAATAAAGGCATGCTCAAGCAAAAGGAAGTGAAAGAGATGTTGGGTTGGCCTGAATGGAAAGACAAGAATGGCAAGTTCAGTATGGAGCTGTTCCGCTCTTTCTCATCCATGAATCGTAGCAAAGGCATGCTCAAACACGAGGAAGTGAAAAAGGTGCTGTTCTGGCCGGAATGGAAAGACAAGCATGGCGAGTTCAACATTGAGCTGTTCCGCTCCTTCTCATCCATGAACAATGGTAAAGGCATGCTCAAACAAGAGGAAGTCAAAGAGGTGCTGGGCTGGCTGGAATGGAAAGACAAGGATGGCGAGTTCAACATGGAGCTGTTCTGCGCCTTTTCGTCCATGAACAATAGCAAAGGTATGCTCAAAAATGAGAAAGTGAAAGAGGTGCTCGGCTGGCCTGAATGGAAACACAAGGATGGCGAGTTCAATATGGAGCTGTTCCGCGCCTTTTCGTCGATGAATAATAGCAGAGGTATCCTCAAACATGAGAAAGTGAAGGAGATGCTCGGCTGGTCTCAATGGAAACACAAGGGTGGGGAGTTCAATATGGAGCTGTTCCGCGTTTTTTCGTCCATAAATCACGGCCAAGGCTTACCCAAACATGACCCTGTGAAAAAAGTGCTGGACTGGATAGGTTGCCGGGGGGCGCTCAATCACAGGCTACTGCAAATCATGTCCAGGCTCTGGGCATCAGCAGGGCTACCTGCTATCAAGCTGCTGCAAGACCGGGAAACACAACTGAAACAGTTACTGCTTACAGAACTTACCGGAGAGCACTGCAACCCGCATAATGAAGGAGATGATAAATACAATCGCCTGATAAAAACAGTCGCTCTTTATCTTTCCACCCCCAAGCCAGGCTGGTCGCTAAAATGGACGGTTTTAAAACAGTTCTGCCAATTGCATAAAGAGACTAAAACGCTTCTTATGCTGGAATCATTGATAGGATTTTTATCTTCTTCTGGAGGGAAAAGTATCAAGCGCTACCTTGAGGCTAATCAACTGGATCGGCATTTTTTGTGGCGTCATTCAATGAAAGCCGTGCCTTTGCGCGTGTTAAATAGAGCAATGTTCCTGTGTTCTTCCGATGAAGACAGGGAGCGTTTTGTCTATTTTGCCAAGCGGCTGAAGTCATTGCCGGATAAAAGACTATGGGAGCAGTATTCAGCTCTGTTGCAACCATTGTCAGGAGTGCTGAAACTCGAATATATGCAAGGGCTCTATCTGGAAATTCTGCAACCCTTAACAAAAGATGATCAGCTACGTTTTCTGGATGCCAGCCATGCCCAGACTGTATTCGATTTGTTTCCCTCGTTGAGCGCCCTGCAAAAACTCAGCAAAGAGCATTCTTCCCATTGGTTAAAGAAGCTGCTTGAAGCCTGCCTGCAACTAAAAACCCATGACATCACCAAAGAAGGTATCCAGATACTGTTTGAAGCGCTGCTAAAAACCCATAGTCTTCTATCCTGGGATAACGATATCCCCGATCACTTTTTGTCCGGGATGCAAACGACCGACAGTAACCATGTTGAGATACCTGTCTCCGGAATTATCCCATCAGGAGAACAGTTGGCCCTGAGCTATATCGCTGTGTTGATGCAGAACCTTAATGAGATGTCTTTTACCGTCAAAGGGCAGTGGCTTGAAATTGAGGTGCCAGGTGACGGAGCTCAAAACTACCGCTTTCCAATGCCACAGCTGGAAATACGGGATGAAAAAATGGCCATCAGCAACTGGTCAGAGGAGCAGTTCAGGACTGTTTTGAAAATTACCGGGATATCTGAACACTATTATTTGACCGCAGATCAATGGCAGAAACTGGATAACGTTCAATCCAGGCAAGCTGAAGCCTATCAGCCAGAGAATGAATTGGAACCACAAAAACAGGCATTTGCCAGTTTATGGTTAAAGCTCAACCAGACAGAAATCTTTGGCAGCGAAATACTGAATTTACTGGAGGAGTACGAGAGTGAAATGGAGCTTATGCATACAGTGACCCTCCTTAAAAAAGCCAGAATCGATAGCGCTACTCACATACTGGAAGAATGGCGGCAAAGGGCGTGCAGTAAAATAGAACAGTTAAAAAAGCAAGACCCATTATTATCCGATGTTGATCCTGATGTTTATCAGAGTTGTCAGGAACTGGAGTTGCTTGATGAATGCGGGAGTATTTTCTAAAAAGACTTGTGTCGTTTGATAAAGCTTCTAAAAACAAACTGACCGGTTAAACAGAGCTGCCAGAATATCCACTACCTGGTATCAACCTGTCACACTTTGTCGGCAGACAACGAATGATTCCTGCGTAGTTCAGTGATTTTCACTATGCCATCCTCACTGGATGTGATCACCTGACTGCCATCAGGGCTAAAGGAGGCCGATGAGATCCAGTCATTATGGGCAATGTTGGCTTTTTCTAACCATGAGCCATCATCCTGCTGACCAATGATTTTCGCCGTTTTACAATACATGGCAGTAGTCACTGCGTGGCGGCTATCAGGACTGAAGTTGGCTGATAAGACCCAAAGCTTATGGGGAAAGGAGGCTTTTTCTTCCCATAAGCCATCGGCTTTTCGGCCGTAAATTTTCACTGTGCGATCTTTGCTGGCAGTCGCCAGATGGCGGCCATCGGGGCTGAAAGTGGCTGAGTTGACAGCATCCCTGTGTTGTATAATGGTATTTTTTTTCCATGATCCATTGGACTTCTTCTCAAAGATTTTCGCCTTGCAATCCATACTGGCGGTGACCACATAGCGACCATCGGCGCTGAAGGCGGCTGACAGGACAGCCTCCTCATGGGGAAAAATCTCTTTTTCTTGCCATGATCCATCGGCCTTCTGGCTATGGATTTTTGCTGTCTTATCCTTACAGGCGGTTACTACATGGCAGCCGTCATTACAGAAAGCGGCTGAGTAAACAAATTCGTTATGGGGAAGGGTGGCTGTTAACTCCCATGATCCATCGCGCTTTTGGCTATGGATTTTCGCCGTTCCGTCCATACTGGCGGTCACCACATGCTGGCTATCGGTGCTGAAGGAAGCTGATTTGATCCGATCTTCATGGCGAATGCTGGTGCCTGGTTCCCAGGATTCATTGTCTCCCAGGTCACATATCTTTGCCGTGCCATTATTACTGACGGTTACTACATGGAGACTATCGGGGCTGAAAATCGCTGATTTGACGTGGCCATCATGAGGAATGGTGTTTTTTTTTCCCCATGTTCCATCAGGGTTTTGGCTGTAGATTTTTGCCGTACGGTCTCCATTGGCGGTGACCAGATAACGGCCATCACTACTGAGGGCGGCTGAATTGACTTTACTGAGGTGTCCCAGGCGGATGCGATTCATAATGCTGATGGCTGGGTTGGTTTTATAAGTTTTATCAATGGTAGCTTTAGTGACTAATTCAAAGGTTTTACAGTTAGACATCAGCTCAGCCCTGGTGAAAAATAATAGAGCAGGTAAATAAACACTCGTCGGCCGACGATCCGTAAGCGATTCGATTAACGCCTGATCATTGGAAAACGACTCAAACCAGACACGGAGTTGATTCTTATTTTTTCTGGCGATGGTCATCCTTAGTTGAGACTGGTGTTCTGAAGAAAACTGGCGATACCAGGCTTTTGCCAGCGCGTTATCTTCTCTGATAACGTCGCGAAGTCGGGTACATACCTTTTGTAAACTGCGAATATCCCGAAGTTTCAAATGGCAAAAAATCATGGAGAGTGTATCTGAGGCTAAATCCTGCAATGAACGTTTTTGCTTTTCTTTCTTGTCAGCTATAGCGATGGATCTGCCTGTATGGTTACCCGTCGGTGTTAGCGATAGAGCCTGCGTTAGTGGTGGTTCAATACCGGGCTTATTATTTATTCCATGCATGCCGGGTTCCTGCAAATTATCTTCGATCAGCAAGGGCGTTTAAAAATTATTTAGTCAGTCAGAGACAATTTCAGAATGAAAGTTCATAACAGGTTGGTCAGTGAAACTAACAAAATGACTTTCGGTACATTCAAGAGGGTGTCACTCAGTGACAGCAGACAATTAATGATTCCTTCGTAATTCAGTGATTTTCACTATGCCATCCTTACTGGATGTGATCACCTGGCTGCCATCGGCGCTAAAGGTGGCCGATGTGATAAAGTCATCATGGACAATGTTGGCTTTTTCTAACCATGAGCCATCATCCTGCTCACCAATGATTTTTGCCGTTTTACAACGTTTGATAATTGTCACCAGGTGTCGGCCATCAGGGCTGAAGCTGGCTGGCAATGCATCATTATCATGGTAAAAAGTGGCTTTTACTTTCCATACACCATTGGCTTTTTGACCGTAGATTCTCACTGTGCCACGGCTGCTGGCAGTCAGTAAATGGCGGCTATCGGGGCTGAAGGTGGCCGATTTGTTAATGTAATTGTGTTCAATGAGGGTATTTTCTTCCCATGATCCATCGGACTTCTTCTCAAAGAGTTTTACCCTGAAATCCCTTCTGGTGGTGACCAAATAGCAGCCATTGGGGCTGAAGTTGGCTGAAATGACTTTACCACTGTGGGGAATGGAATCTTTTTCTTCCCATGATCCATCCGCCATCTGGCTATGGATTTTCACCATTTTATCATAAGAGGTGGTTACCACATGGCAGCTATCATCGCTGAAGTTGGCTGAGTGGAAGGCTTTCCTGAGGGTGGCCGTTAATCGCCAGGATCCATCATCCTTTCGGCTAAGGATTTTCCCTGTATTATCACAACCGGTGATCACCGCATGACGACTATCACTGCTGAAGGTGGCTGAATTGATCAGAGCATTGTGGAGAATGGTGGTGTTTGGTTCCCAAGATTCATCCCATGCCAGATCATATATCTTCGCCGTATTTAAACTTACGCTTAATACATGGTGACTATCGGGGCTGAAAATGGCTGACACAACCCACTTGTCATGGGGAATAGTGGTTTTTATTTCCCATATTCCATTAGCCTTGAGGCCGTAGATTTTTGCCTTATGGTCGCCATTGGCGGTGACCAGATAGCGGCCATCAGCACTGAGAGCGGCTGAGTTGACCCTATTGAGGTATGGCATATTCGTGAGATCGGCAATGGGGGTGGATGAGTTCGCTTTATAAGTTTTGTCAATGGTGGCTTTAGTGACTAATTCAAAGGTTTCACATTCAGACATCAGCCTGGCCCTGGTGAAAAATAATAGAGCAGAAGAGTAAACACTTGTCGGCTGGCGATCCGTGAGTGACTCGAGTAACGCCTGATCATTGGAAAACGACTCAAACCAGGCTCGCAGTTGATTCTTGTCTTTAATGGTGAGGGTCATCCTCATTTGATTCTGGTGTGCTGAAGAAAACTGGCGATACCAGGCTTTTGCCAGTGTGTTATCTTCTTTGATCAGGTCGCGAAGGCGGGTACATACCTTTTGTAAACTGCGTATATCCCGAAGTTTCAAATGGCGAAAAATCAAGGACAGTGTATCTGAGGTTAAATCCTGAAATGAAGATTTTATTTCCTTGTCAGGTACTGTAATGGACTTGCCCGCATGATTACCCGTTGGTGTCAGCGATAGAGCTCGTGTTAGAAGTGGTTCAATAGCGGTATTATTATTTATTCCATGCATGACGGGTTCCTGCAATCTTGTTCTTTATCTTTGATCAACAAGGGCGTTTAAAAACTATTTAGTCAGTCAGAGACAATTTCAGAATGAAAGTTCATAACAGGTTGGTCAGTGAAACTAACAAAGTTTCTTTCAGTACATGCAGGATAGTGCTGTTGAGATAGTGTCACTCAGTGACAGCAGACAATGAATGATTCATGCGTAGTTCAGTGATTTTCACTATGCCGTCCTCACTGGATGTGATCAACAGACTGCCATCGGTGCTAAAGGTGGCCGATGAGACACAGTCATCATGGACAATGGTTGCCTTTTCTAACCATGTCCCATCATCCTGCTGACCAATGATTTTTGCCGTTTTGTCATCGCTGGCAGTCACCACATGGCGGCTATCAGGGCTGAAGGTGGCTGATGTGACCGAATCCTTATGGGAAAAGGTGGCTTTTTCTTCCCATGAGCCATCGGCTTTTCGGCCGACTATTTTCACTGTGCCATCGTCGCTGGCAGTCACAAGATGGCGGCCATCGGGGCTGAAGTTAGCTGAGTTTACAATTTTCTTATGTTCGATGGTGGTATTTACTTCCCATGATCCATCGGCCTTCTTGCTAAAGATTTTCGCCTTGCAATCATACACACCGGCGGTGGCCACATAGCGACAATCGGGGCTGAAGGTGGCGGTGACTGACAGGACATCATTATTAATGGGAATAACATCTTTTTTTTCCCAGGTTACGTCGTCCTTCCGGCTGTAGATTTTCACCGTTCCATCGCAACAGGCGGTTATCAGATAGCAGCCATCACTGCTGAAAGCGGCTGATTTAACAGTACTTTCATGGGGAAGGGGGGTTGTTAACTGCCATGATCCATCGCGTTTTTTGCTATGGATTTTCGCCGCCTGGCGGCTACCGGCGGTCACCACCTGCTGGCTATCGGGGCTGAAGGCGGCTGATTCGACGTAAAGGTCATCGAGAGTGGTGGTCTTTGGTTCCCATGATTCATCGCCCAGATCATATATCTCCGCTGTGTTCATCGAACTGGAGATCAGTACATGGTGACTATCGGGGCTGAAAACCACTGATTCGACCCTTTCATCAAAATAGGAAATGGTGGTTTTTATTTCCCATGTTCCATCAGCTTTTTTTTCGTAGACTTTTGCCGTGTAGTCGCCATTGGCGGTGACCAGATAGCGGCCGTCACCACTGAGTGCGGCTGAATTGACTCGATTGTGAAATGCCATATCTGAAATATGGGCAGAGAGATCATTGGAGTCAGCTTTATAAGTTTTGTCAATAGTGGCTACAGTGACTAATTGAAAGGTTTTACATTGAGACATCAGCTCAGCCCTGGTGAAAAATAATAGAGCAGACGAATAAAGGCCTGTGGGCTGGCGCTCTGTAATTGACTTGAGGAACGTCTGATCATTGGAAAACGACTCAAACCAGGCTCGAAGTTGATTCTTGTCCTTTCGGGTGAGGGTCATCCTCAGCTGATTCAGGTATGCTGGCGAAAGCTGTCGATACCAGGCTTTTGCCAGAGCGTTGTCTTCTGTGATCACGTCGCGAAGGCGGGTGCATACCTTTTGTAAACTGCGAATATCCCGAAGTTTCAAATGGCAAAAAATCAGGGACAGTGTATCTGAGGTTAAATCCTGAAATGAAGATTTTTGTTCCTTGTCAGGTACACTAATGGTCCTGCCCGCACTTTTTTCCATTGGTGTTAGCGATAGAGCTTGAGCTTGCGTTATTGGCGGTTTAATAACGGCATTATTTATTCCATGCATGACGGCTTCCTGTAAAGTGGTTATTTATCTTTGATCAACAATGACGGTTAAAACTATTTAGTCAGTCAGAGACAATTTCAGAATGAAAGTTCAAAACAGCTTGGTCAGTGAAATTAACAAAAGTTCTTTCGGCACGTGCAGGATGGTTTTATTGAGATAGTGTTATTGAGATAGTGTTATTGGGATAGTGTTATTGAGATAGTGTTATTGGTTTTCGATAGCTGTCAGTAAAAGTCAGGGTAACGACAGGATGCGCCGGGTTTGGCGCAGTATGAGGGGGGAGGTTTGAAGTAATCAAGAATCGGTTCTGCGCGCAATTTTATTGCTCACTGTTGAAGGCTGCCCGATGATTGGGCTCCATAGTCTTCAAGAAGTTTCTTGCAGTCTGTGCAGACAAGCTGCATAGCATAGTCGAGAGCCGTCCTGCCATATTTATCCTTCTCTTTGGCCAGTGAGCGGTCAAAGTTCAGCAATTTCTGGATGACCTCTGGATGGCCCCAATCAGCAGCTGTGTGGAGAGCCGTTTTGCCATATTTATCCTTCTCTTTGGCCATTGAGCGGTCAAAGTCCAGCAATGTCTGGATGGCCACTGTGTGGCCACAAAAAGCAGCATTGTGGAGAGCCGTTTTGCCATCGTTGTCCTTCTCTTTGGCCAGTGAGCGGTCAAAGTCCAGCAATGTCCGGATGACCACTGTGTGGCCTTCAAAAGCAGCCTTGTGGAGAGCCGTTTCGCCAAGGATATTCTTCTCTTTGGCCAGGGAGGGGTCAAAGTCCAGCACTTTCTTGATCAATTGTGTGTTGCCAGTGCGGACAGCAGAGTGCAAATCCAGAAGGTGCTTGATTCGGTCACTGTCCGACAATATCTCGGCCTGGACGCTCTCTGTGTGGCCTTGACCGGTAGCAAAGTGGGGTAATTTTGCTCCATCAGGCGACGAGTTTTTTTCTTCTGGCTTCACTTTAGGCTGAACATCAAACACTTTCGTCACAAAAATCTCAGGCAGTCGGATGGTTGTTAATTGATTGGCTGAAATACTCTTGCGGCAGTGAGAACACTGATTTTTGCCTTTTACCCAACTAGTAATGCAATCTTTATGGAAGAGTTGACCGCAGCAGGGAGTGGCCGCAACATTTTCGGCCATTGCCTCCATACAAATTGGACACTCCATATGAGCCACTGCGTCTGAAAACTCCTGAGTTGATGGCGATGAAGCCATTTCAGATGATGTGGGTTTCTGATTGAATATCGGCTCAAGCAGCCCCAGAACCTGTTTGAGTTTCAGGTCTTTTTCAAGATAAGAAGATACACGGGCATAATCGTATATATGCCGCCAGCCAAGTGCGCCAAAGAGATCTATATCAAGCAGTTCATTGGCCACGGCATCTGATAAACCATGCAAAAGCCAGGAAAAAATAGTACCGGCGCTGATACCTCGATCAACCAATATATGAAAAGGCGTAAAACCAGCACTATTGGCTTTTGATAGCATGGCTGGCGTAATGGTTTCTGCATTGCGCTCGAAGATTGCTGCAATATCTTCAGGTGAGTTGTTTCTTGCTATTTCGTGTAACTGGTTTTCAGCACTGGCGACAGTGACTATGGATTTTTCTGTGATGCTTTTTTCTCGCTCTTCCTTCAACCAGTCAAGTCGATGTGACCTGACTTGAAGCAGCCTGGCCTGTTGAAACAGTTCGTCCCAGCTGAGTTCAGGGTTACTCTCCAAAAGTGTTTTTAGTAGCTGCTCATGCTTATGCTCAAGGTTAGCCAGCAACCAAGACGATGCAGCTGCAGGAGAAGTATGCTGTAACAACATCTGAGCTACAGAGACACCGGCATGGTTGGTTGTTAATCCTATGAGATAATCAAAGTAAACCCTGCCCAGAAATGCTTTGGTCAGAGAGTTATTACCTCTGGCAAAGAGAAGATGCAGCGGGGTATAGCCATCAATGGCTCGTTTTTTGCCTAACACCTTAGAGTCAAGGTAAATGCGACAGCCTTCAATAATCCGTTCAATGGTAGCTGAAGAACCCTGACCAAACAGTATGTGCAGTGGCGTTTCGCCATTATGGGCTTCAGCCACCAGCATAGCATCGGTCATCAGGGAATAATTCTGGTCAATAAAATAATAAATCAGCGGGGTACTGCAACTGGCAAAAAGAATATGCAGCAGGTTTGCGCCACTGAAATTCTGCATTGCCAGATACTGGCTAACAGGTCTGCCTGTCTGATTTTGTAATCTTTGAAACACGCCCTCCACTGCCCGGACGAAATTCCGGTGATAAAGAATATGAAGCGGAGTTGAACCTCGGCGGTTCTGCCGAGCCTGCAATTCCCAGGTAATCATCTTGCCATTAGATTGAATGGTTTCCATGATGTCCTGTTCTGACTGATATTGAAACAGGTAGTGTGCTGAAGTCCAGCCGTAATTGTCTGGAAGCTGTATCAGTTCAGCGGTTACCCAATGCTTGAAACGCTGCAGAAACGATCGGATGACTGCCGGTGAAGTATATTGAGCCAGATCGTGAAGCACGGTTCTGTGGTTACGATCTGTCTGATTTAAATCCTCAGCGACTATCGGTAAATCGAATTGTTGTAACAGGTCGAGCAGGGTTTCTTCGGTTCCGAAACGAATCATGAAACGGAACAGAGTCAGAGTATTGTCCATTGAAGGTGTTCCCGGTACCTGCCCTCTGTACCGAGTGCACTGACTTTGGGTATGGATTTTTAGCATTACTTGGCGCGCGTCAAGGGTACCTGCAATGGGTCTGAATTGTTGACACTGATCGCACGTTATCCAGTGCCTTTGTGCGTGAGGCAGTACTTCCTGAAGCAGAAACCCGCTTTGTTCGCAATCCATACAGGATAGCCTTAAACCGGCTTCTGACGCAGGCCTGTCCAGATTTGCTAACACCTGTCGTTTGCTGACGTGATATTCGGTTTGATGCAGTATGACGGTGTAATACTCATCATCCCCGGAAAATGCATTATGAGTGTAATCGGTACGTTTGTTATCAGGTTCTGGATAATTCTGCTCTGGCTGGTTTTGTTTTTTTTCATTGTTGTGTGTCAGGCGGCCTGAATAACGCTGTTTGTTGCCTTTATTCACTGCGGGATTTTGTGAACTTGTGCTTTGGGCGTTTCCCAACTGTACGTTTTCGGGGGGTGTCTGAGTCCTGGTCTGTCTTTTAAAGGTGCGTTCCAGTTCCGAGTATTCAAACTCAAGACTGAACTCAGTATCGGGTAGTTCCAACACGATAGCCAGTTGCTTGCGGAGGGATTTAAGGATGTCTTCAGACAATGGGCAGGGCCGTTCATCTGAGTCTGTCGTCAGCTCCAGAAGCCGTTGTATCAGATGCTCCCTGCCACTGAGCCTGGGAGCGAGCCAGTGTAAAAGCTCCCGTGTATTAAGCAGCTTAACCGCCAGTTCCCGGGATTCAGCCAGGCTGATTCGGAAGGTAAGAGGCGGTGAATCACCGAACCGTACAACAATCGTTACCCCTTCGGGCTGTGTATTGGTAAGCCAGTGGTACACTCCGACAAAAGGCAAATAATCACGCCAGTTAGCAGGCAGGCTTAGAGTGGGCAGGAGAATCAGGTCGACCATCATTTTGTCAGGTACGGGCATAAAGGGCGGTCGTTTGAAATCGTTGTCATCGTCAGTATCGTAGCCACCACCTGAAGGGCTTTGAAATAACACAGGCTTGATTGGCATGCCGGCAGGGGGAATGGCCCCGGCATTTTGAGTATCGTGCGTTTTTTCTACTCGTCCATTTACCACTAAAAAAGGCTTTTTTGAACGCAGATATTGCCCTGATGTGAATGGATACGGGTGATTAAAAGACTCCGGGCAAGGCTGGCTTTCTTTAACCGCTATTCTGCCCGTTTGCTCACTCAACCTGAGCACATAAAGATGGGTTGATTTATCACTATTAGAAAAAGGGAGAGGTACAACAGCACTGGCTTCATAAGTAAAGCCCTGAGCGTTTAAGCCTTGTGCACAGACGATAAATGGCTGGTCGATCTGCCCGAAAATAGTGACTTCGCCAGTAAAAGACTGCGTTCGTGTGCCCTGAGTTTTTGTCGCAACACTTACCGACCTGGCTCGAACGGATATAGAGGAATCACTTTGTTGGTTTACAGGCAGCTGCCATTCCAAGTATTCACCAGTGGCCACTTCAGGATTTGTCAAAAAGGAAATTACTGTTGCTACAAATGCTACATTGGACAGCTGTAAAAAGGTGTAAAAGGTGTACATTGCCAGAGCGGTTAGGTTGCTGAGTTAATACAGGGTAGTCTGTTTTGTTGAGACTGCGAATTGGAATAAGCCTTGTGAGGCTGTCGCAAAACTCCAACAGCTCGTTCCCATGCTCTGGGGTCGTCATTCCCGCGAAGGAGGGTGTCGCAAAACTCCAACAGCTTGTTCTCATGCTCTGGGGTCGTCATTCCCGCGAAAGCGGGAATCCAGCGCCAACAGTGGGTCTCTGACTTCTCGGGGATGACAAGGCGGGGGGGGGCACCGGGCAGTATGGTTCTGGTGGTGAGTCAGTGTGGATTCCCGCCTTCGCGGGAATGACGAGAATGAAGCCGGGAATGACGAGAATGAAGCCGGGAATGACGAGAATGAAGCCGGGAATGACGGGAGTCAACTCGTTCCCACGCTGGAGAGAGTTTTGCGACACGATCTACATGCAGAATGGTGTCACTCAGTGACAGCCAACAATAAATGATGCCTCCGTAGTTCAGTGATTTTCACTATGCCATCCTCACTGGATGTGATCACCTGACTGCCATCGGCGCTAAAGGTGGCCGATGAGATAGTGTCACCATGGACAATGTTGGCTTTTTCTAACCAGGTCCCATCATTCTGCTGACCAATGATTTTCGCCGTTTTGTCATAGCTGGCAGTCACCAAATGGCGGCCATCAGGGCTGAAGGTGGCTGACAAGACCGAACTCTCATGAGAAAAGGTGGCTTTTTCTTCCCATAAGCCATTGGCTTTTCGGCCGTAAATTTTCACTGTGCCATCTCCTCTGGTCGTCACTAGATGACGGCCATCGGGGCTGAAGGAGGCCGATTTGACAGCGTTAATGGGTTGAATGAAGATATTTTCTTCCCATGATCCATCGGACTTTTTCTCATAGATTTTCATCTTGCCATCATACATAGTGACGGTGACCACATAGTTACCATCGGCGCTGAAGGCGGCTGACAGGACTGGCTCCTCATGAGGAAAAACCTCTTTTTCATCCCATAATACACCGGCCCTCTGGCTATAGATTTTCGCCGTTTTATCCCCGCAGGCGATGACCAAATGGCGGCCATCGGTGCTGAAAATGGCTGAAAGGACAGAATTGTAATGGGGAAGGGCGGTTGTTAACTGCCATGATCCATCATCCTTCTGACTATAGATTTTTGCAGTTTTATCAAAACTGGCGGTCACGACATGTCGACTATCGGTGCTGAAAGTGACTGAACAGAGTGGACTAACATTGCGAATGGTGGCGTTTAGTTTCCATGATTCATCAGATCCCAGGTCACATAGCCAGACCGTGCCATGCAAACTGCCGAGGACCAGATGGTGACTGTCGGGACTGAAAGTTGCTGAATTGACCGGTCTGTGTAGAGGAATGGTGGTTTTAATTTCCCATGTTCCATTTGACTTGTAGTCGTAGATTTTTGCTGTGTTGTCGCCATTGGCGGTGACCAGATAGCGGCCATCAGCACTGAGATCGGCAGAGTGGACTCTATTGTCAAATTCCATAGACATGAGCTCGTCAAAGCTGGTGGCTGAGTTCGCTTTATAAATTTTGTCAATGGTGGCTTTTGTGACTAATTCAAAGGTTTCACATTGAGACATCAGCTCAGCCCTGGTGAAAAATAGTAGAGCAGGAGAATAAACACTCTTAGGCTCGCGCTCTGTGAGCGATTGGAGTAACGCCTTATCATTGGAAAACGACTCAAACCAGGCTCGGAGTTGATTCTTGTCTTTTCTGTTGATCGTCATCCTCAGTTGATTCTGGTGTGCTGGAGAAAACTGGCGATACCAGGCTTTTGCCAGAGCGTTATCTTCTTTGATCAGGTCTCGAAGGTGGGTACATACCTTTTGTAAACTGCATATATCCCGAAGTTTCAAATGGCGAAAAATCAGGGACAGTGTATCTGAGTTTAAATCCTGAAATGAAGAATTTTGTTCCTTGTCAGGTACGGTAATGGACCCGCCCGCACTTTTTCCCATTGGCGTTAGCGATAGAGCTTGAGCATGCGTTATTGGCGGTTTAATAACGGAATTATTTATTCCATGCATGACGGCTTCCTGCAAGGTTGTTATTTATCTTTGATCAACAAAAGCGTTTAAAAATTATCATAAATAGTCAGAGACAATTTCTTAACGAAAGTTCAAAACAGCTTGGTCAGTGAAACTAACAAAAGTTCTTTCGGCACATGCAGGAGAGTGCTTTTGAGATAGTGTCACTCAGTGACAGCAGACAATGAATGATTACTCCGTAGTTCAGTGATTTTCACTACGCCATCCAGACTGGATGTGATCACCTGGCTGCCATCGGCGCTAAAGGTGGCCGATGAAATATTGTCATCATGGACAATGTTGGCTTTTTCTGACCATGAACCATCATCCTGCTGACCAATGATTTTCGATGTTTTGTTATGGAAAGGAGTGGTCACCAGATGGCGGCCATCAGGGCTGAAGGTGGCTGATGAGACCCATTTATTATGGTCAAAGGTGACTTTTACTTCCCACAAGCCATTGGCTTTTCGGCCACATATTTTCACTGTGCAATACTTGCCGGCAGTCACAGTCACTAAATTGCGGCTATCGGGACTGAAGGTGGCTGAGTTGACAGCTTGCCTGTGTTGAATGATGGTATTTTTTTTCCATGATCCATCGGACTTCTTCTCATAGATTTTCGCAAGGCAATCCTTACCGGCGGTGAACGCATAGCGACCATCGGCGCTGAAGGCGGCTGACCGGACACCATTATGGTGAAAAACCTCTTTTTCTTCCCATGATCCGTCGTCCATCTGGCTGAATATTTTCGCCGTATCATCATTGCAGGCGGTCAATACATGGCGGGCATCGGTGCTGATGACTGAATTGAGAGAGCTGTTATGGGGAAGGATGGCTGTTAACTGCCATGATCTACCATTGTCGTTCAGGCTATGGATTTTCGCTATGCCTTCCCAGCTGCCGGTCAAGACATGTCGACTGTCGGTGCTGAAGCTGACTGAATCGATGAAAGCATCATGGGGAATGGTGGTGTTTGGTTCCCATGATTCATCGCACTCCAGACTATATATCTTTACCGCGCCATCAAAAGTGGCAGTATGCAGATGGTGACTATCGGGGCTGAAAATCGCTGAGCTGACCCAATCGTTATGGGGAATGGAGGTTTTTTTTTCCCAGGTTCCATCAGCCTTTTGGCGGTAGATTTTTGCCGTACTGTCTCCATTGGCGGTGACCAGATAGCGGCCATCTGCACTTAGGGCGGCTGAGTTGACCCTATTGAGGTATGGCATATTCATGTGATCGGCAATGGGGGGGGTTGAGTTGGCTTTATAATGTTTGTCAATGGTGGCTTTTGTGACTAGTTCAAAGGTTTTACATTGAGACATCAGCTCAGCCCTGGTGAAAAATAATAGAGCAGGTAGATAAACACTTGTGGGCTGGCGATCCGTGAGTGACTTGAGTAACGCCTGATCATTAGAAAACAATTCAAACCAGGCTCGGAGTTGGTTCTTATCTTTTCTGCTGATGGTCATCCTCAATTGGTTCTGGTGTGCTGAAGAAAACTGGCGATACCAGGCTTTTGCCAGTGCGTTATCTTCTTTGATCAGGTCTCGAAGGTGGGTACATACCTTTTGTAAACTGCGAATATCCCGAAGTTTCAAATGGCGAAAAATCAGGGACAGTGTATTTGAGGTTAAATCCTGAAATGTAGAGGTTTTTTCCTTGTCAGATACAGTAATGGACCAGGCTGCACTGTTACCCGTTGGAGTTAGCGATAGGGCTTGAGTTACTGGCGGTTCAATAGCGGATTTATTATTTATTCCATGCATGACGGGTTCCTGCAAAGCTGTTACTTATCTTTGATCAACAAGGACGGTTAAAACTATTTAGTCAGTCAGAGATAATTTCAGAATGAAAGTTCATAACAGGTTGGTCAGTTAAACTAACAAAGTTTCTTTCGGTACGTGCAGGGTAGTGCTGTTGAGATAGTGTTACTCAACAGCAGGCAATAAATGATTCCTCCGTAGTTCAGTGATTTTCACTATGCCTTCCAAACCTGATGTGATCACCTGGCTGCCGTCGGCGCTAAAGGTGGCCGATGTGACCCAGTCATCATGGACAACGGTGGCTTTTTCTAACCATGTGCCATCATCCTGCTGACCAATGATTTTCGCCGTATTGTCCTGGCTAGCCGTCACCACATGGCGGCCATCAAGGCTGAAGGTGGCTGATATGACCCAATCCTTATGGGAAAAGGTGGCTTTTTCTTCCCATAAGCCATCGGCTTTTCGGCCGTATATTTTCACTGTGTCATCGTGGCTGGCAGTCACAAGATGGCGGCTATCGGGGCTGAAGGTGGCTGAGTTGACAGTTCTCTTATGTTCAATAGTGGTATTTACTCCCCACGATCCATCGGCCTTCCTGCTAAAGATTTTCGCCTTGCATAGATCCAAGCCGGCGGTGGCCAAATAGCGACCATCGGGGCTCAAGGTGCCTGACAGGACACCATTATTATTGAAAATGACATCTTTTTTTTCCCATGATACTTCGTCCTTCCGGCTATAGATTTTCAAGGTTCCATCGCAACAGGCGGTTATCAGATAGCAGTCATCACTGCTGAGAGTGGCTGATTTGACAGTACTTTCATGGGGAAGGGTGGCTGTTAACTCCCATGATCCATCGTGTTTTTTGCTATGGATTTTCGCCGTTTGCTCTCTACCGACGGTCACCACGTGCCGACTATCGGTGCTGAAGGTAGCTGCTACGACGTAACGGCTATGGAGAATGGTAGTGTTTGGTTCCCATGATTCATCGTGCACCAGATCATATATCTTCGCCCTGCCATCCGAACCTGCGGTTACTAAATGATGACTATCGGGGCTGAAAATCGCTGATCTGACCCAACTGCCATGGGGAATGGAGGATTTTTTTTCCCATGTTTCATCAGCCTTTTGACCGTAGATCTTTGCCGTACTGTCTCCATTGGCGGTGACCAGATAACGGCCGTCAGCACTAAGTGCCGCTGAATTGACTCGATTGTAATATTCTATATCTGATATATAGGGAGAGTGATCGTATGACTCGCCTTTATAATTTTTGTCAATGGTGGCTTTTGTGACTAATTCAAAGGTTTCACATTGAGACATCAGCTCAGCCTTTGTGAAAAATAATAGAGCAGGTGAATAAACACTCGTAGGCTCGCGCTCTGTGAGTGACTGGAGTAACGCCTTATCATTGGAAAACGACTCAAACCAGGCTCGGAGTTGGTTCTTATCTTTTCTGCTGATGGTCATCCTCAATTGGTTCTGGTGTGCTGAAGAAAACTGGCGATACCAGGCTTTTGCCAGTGCGTTATCTTCTTTGATCAGGTCTCGAAGGTGGGTACATACCTTTTGTAAACTGCGAATATCCCGAAGTTTCAAATGGCGAAAAATCAGGGACAGTGTATTTGAGGTTAAATCCTGAAATGTAGAGGTTTTTTCCTTGTCAGATACAGTAATGGACCAGGCTGCACTGTTACCCGTTGGAGTTAGCGATAGGGCTTGAGTTACTGGCGGTTCAATAGCGGATTTATTATTTATTCCATGCATGACGGGTTCCTGCAAAGCTGTTACTTATCTTTGATCAACAAGGACGGTTAAAACTATTTAGTCAGTCAGAGACAATTTCATAATGAAAGTTCATAACAGGTTGGTCAGTGAAACTAACAAAATAACTTTCGGCACATGCAGGAGAGTGCTGTTGAGATAGTGTTATTGAGATAGTGTTACTCAGTGACAGCAGACAATAAATGATTGCTCCGTAGTTCAGTGATTTTCACTATGCCATCTTCACTGGATGTGATCACCTGACTACCATCGGTGCTAAAGGAGGCCGATGAGATAAAGTTATCATGCTCAATGCTGGCTTTTTCTAACCATGACCCATCATCCTGCTGACCAATGATTTTCGCCGTTCCGTCCTGGCTGGCAGTCACCACATGGCAGCCATCAGTGCTGAAGGTGGCTGATAAGGCGCAACCGTTATGGGAAAAGGTGGCTTTTTTATCCCAAAAACCATTGGCATTTTTGCCGTAAATTGTCACTGTACGATCTCTGCTGGCAGTGACCACATGACGGCCATCGGGGCTGAATGTGGACCAGCTGACAAAATCCCCGTGTTGAATGATGCCACTTTCTTTCCATGATCCGTCGGCCTTTTTCTCATAGATTTTCGCTTCGCGATTCGGACTGACGATGACCAGAGAGCCACCATTGGCGGTAAAGGTGGCTGAACAGACACTATCACTATGAGGAATGGCCTCTTTTTCTTCCCATGATCCACCGTCCTCCTGGCTAAAGATTTTCAACCTCTTATCCTGACCGACAGTTAGCAGATAGCAGCCATCGGTGCTGAAAGTGCCTGAATAGATAGCATACTGATGGGAAAAGAAGGCTGATAACCCCCATGATCCATCATCTTTCTGGCTATGGATTTTCACTTTACCATCCAGACTGACGGTGACCAGATGTTGGCTATCGGTGCTGAAGGTGGCTGATTTAATGTGCCCATTATGAATAATGGTGGTTTTTTGTTCCCATGATTTATCACTTCCCAGCTCATATATCATCGCCTTGTAATGACCACTGACGGTGACTAAATGGTGACTATTGGGGCTGAAAATGGCTGATTGGAAATGGCTTCTATGGGGAAAAGAGGTTTGTATTTCCCATGTTCCATCAGGATTGTGGTGGTAGATTTTTGCCTTATGGTCTCCATTGGAGGTTACCAGAAAGCGGCCATCGGCACTGAGCACGGCCGATTTGACCTTATTCAGGCGTTCCATACGGACGCGATCTTCGGGGCTGCTGGCTGAGTTGGTTTTATAAATTTTGTCAATGGTGGCATTAGTGACTAATTCAAAGGCTTTACATTTAGACATCATTTCAGCCCTGGTGAAAAATAATAAAGCAGGTAAATAAGCACTTGTTGGCTGACGATCCGTGAGTGACTCGAGTAACGCCTGATCATTGCTAAACGACTCAAACCAGGCTCGGAGTTGATTCTTGTCCTTTTTGCTGATGACCATCCTCAGCTGATTCTGGTGTGCTGAAGAAAACTGACGATACCAGGCCTTTGCCATTGCGTTATCTTCTTTGATAACGTCGCGAAGGCGGGTACACACCTTTTGTAAACTGCAAATATCCCGAAGCTTCAAATGGCGAAAAATCAAGGACAGTGTATCTGAGGTTAAATCCTGAAATGACGAGTTTTTTTCCTTGTCAGGCACTGTAATGGACCTGCCTGCACTATTGCCCTCTGGTGTTAGCGCTAGAGCTTGAACTTCCGTTACCAGTGGTTCAATAGCGTAATCATTATTTATTCCATGCATGACGGGTTCCTGAAAAGTTGCTATTTATCTTTGATCAACAATGACGGTTAAGAATTATTTAGTCATTCAGAGACAAAATCAGAATGAAAGTTCATAACAGGTTGGTCAGTGAAACTAAGAAAATGCCTTTCGGCACATGCAGGAAGGCGTCACTCAGTGACAGCAGACAATAAATGATTCCTCCGTAGTTCAGTGATTTTCACTATGCCATCCTCGCTGGATGTGATCACCTGACTGCCGTCGCCGCTAAAGGTGGCTGATGAGATCCAGTCATCATGGGCAATGTTGGCCTTTTCTAACCATGAGCCATTATCCTGCTGTCCAATGATTTTTGCCGTTTTACATTGCCTGGCAGTCGTCACCAGGTGGCGGCCATCAGGACTGAAGTTGACTGATGTAACCTCATTTTTATGATAAATAATGGTTTCTTCTTCCCAGGATCCATCGGCTTTCCGGCCATAGATTTTCATCATACAATCTTTGTTGGCAGTCGCCAGACGGCTGCCATCGGGGCTGAAGGTGGCCAATTTGACACCGTTACTGTGTTGAATGAGGGTATTTTCTTCCCATGTTCCATCGGACTTCTTCTCAAAGAGTTTCGCCCTGCAATCCCGACTGGCGGTGACCAGATAGCAATCATTGGGGCTGAAGTTGGCTGAAATAACTCTACCACTGTGGGGAATGGAATCTTTTTCTTCCCATGAACCATCAGCTTTCTGGCTATGGATTCTCACCATTTTATCCCAACAGGTGGTTACCACCTGGCAGCTATCATTGCTGAAGTTGGCTGAAAAGAGAGCGTTTTTAAGGATCGCCGTTAATTGCCATGATCCATCATCCTTCCGGCTATGGATTTTCCCTGTTTTATCCCAACTGGTGGTCACCGCATGTCGACTATCGGTGCTGAAGCTGGCTGAATGGATGATACCTATATGGAGAATGGTGGTGTTTGGTTCCCATGATTCATCGCATGCCAGATCATATATCTTCGCCGTTTTAAAACTTACGGTTAATACATTATGACTATCGGGGCTGAAAATGGCTGAGTCGACCCATTTGTCATGGGGAATAGTGGTTTTTATTTCCCATATTCCATTAGCCTTGAGGCCATAGATTTTTGCCGTGTGGTCTTCATTGGCTGTGACCAGATAGCGGCCATCAACACTGAGGTCGGCTGAGTTGACTTTATTGGCGGATGCCACATGGCTTTGATCGTCAATGGTGGCTCTGGTGACTAATTCAAAGGTTTCACAGTTAGACATCAGTTCAGCCCTGGTGAAAAATAATAGAGCAGGCAAATAAGCACCTGTGGGCTGGCGATCTGTGAGTGATTCGAGTAACGCCTTATCATTCGAAAAAGACTCAAACCAGGCTCGGAGTTGATTCTTGTCTTTTCTGCTGATGGTCATTCTCAGTTGGTTCTGGTGTATCGAAGAAAACTGGCGATACCAGGCTTTTGCCAGTGCGTTGTCTTCTTTGATCAGGTCGCGAAGGCGAGTAGATACCTTTTGTAAACGGCGAATATCCCGAAGTTTCAAATGGCGAAAAATCAGGGACATTGCATCTGAGGTTAAATCCTGAAAAGAAGATTTTTTTTCCTTGTCAGGTACAGTAATGGACCTGCCCGCACTGTTACCCGTTGGTGTGAGTGATAGCGCTTGAACTTGCGCTGGTAGTGGTTCAGTAACAGGAGGATTATTTATTCCATGCATGAATGACTCTTGCAAAGTTGCTAATGATCTTTGATCAACAAGGGCGTTCTAGTTAGTCAGAGACAGTTTCAGAATGAAAGTTCATAACAGTTTGGTCAGTGCAACTGACAAAATGACTTTCGGCACATTCAGGATGTTGTCACTCAGTGACTGCAGACAATAAATGATTCCTCCGTAGTTCAGTGATTTTTACTACGCCATCCACACTGGATGTGATCACCTGGCTGCCATCGGCGCTAAAGGTGGCCGATGAGATAGCGGCATCATGGACAATGTTGGCTTTTTCTAACCAGGTACCATAATCCTGCTGACCAATGATTTTCGCCGTTTTACAATGCAAGGTAGTTGTCACCAGGTGGCGGCCATCAGGGCTGAAGGTGGCTGACATGGCCAAAAAATTATTGGCAAAGGAGGCTTTTTCTTCCCATAAGCCTTTGGCTTTTCTGCCGTAGATTTTCACTGTGCCATCGAAGATAGCAGTCACAACATGACGGCCATCGGGGCTGAAGGTAGCTGAGTTGACACCTTTACTGTGTTGACTGATGGTGTTTTTTTCCCATGATCCATCGGACTTCTTCTTATAGATTTTCACTGTGCCATCGAGGCTGCCTGTGACCACACAGTTACCAGCAGGGCTGAAGGCCGCTGACATGACAGCACCTTCATGGGGAAAAACCTCTTTTTCTTCCCATAATCTATCGTCTCTCTGGCTATAGATTCTTGCCGTTTTATTCCCGCAGGCGGTTACCACATGGCGGCCATCGCTGCTGAAAGTGGCTGAATAGACAGAATAATGATGGTAAAAGGTAACTGTTAACCCCCATGATCCATCATCCTTCTGACTATGGATTTTCACTGTGTTATCAAAACTGGCGGTCACGACATGACGACTATCGGTGCTGAAGGTGGCTGAACTGATCTGATGATGATGGAGAATGTTGATGTTTAGTTTCCATAACTCATTGCATCCAAGGCCACATATCTTCGCCCTGTGATTCGAGACGGTTACCAGATGGTGACTATCGGGGCTGAAAATCGCTGATCTGACCGAACTGCCATGGGGAATGGAGGTTGTTCTTTCCCATATCCCATCAACCTTTTGGCGGTAGATTTTTGCCGTGTGGTCTCCATTGGTGGTGATCAGGTAGCGGCCATCGGCACTGAGAGCGGCAGAGTGGACTTTATTGAGGTTTCTTATAGGGTCGGTGTCGTCAATGCTGGTGGCTGAGTTGACTTCACAAATTTTGTCAATGGTGGCTTTTGTGACTAACTCAAAGGTTTTACATTGAGACATCAGCTCAGCCCTGGTGAAAAATAATAGAGCAGGTGAATAAACACTCGTCGGCTGGCGATCTGTGAGTGACTCGAGAAACGCCTGATCATTGGAAAACGACTCAAACCAGGCTCGGAGTTGGTTCTTGTCTTTTCTGTTGATGGTCATCCTCAGTTGATTCTGGTGTGCTGAAGAAAACTGTCGATACCAGGCTTTTGCCAGAGCGTTATCTTCTTTGATCACATCGCGAAGGCGGGTACAGACCTTTTGTAAACTGCGAATATCCCGAAGTTTTAAATGGCGAAAAATCAGGGACAGTGTATCTGAGGTTAAATCCTGAAATGAAGATTTTTCTTCCTTGTCAGTTACAGTAATGGACTTTCCCGCATGGTTACCTGTTAGCGATAGAGCTTGAACTTGCGGTAGTGGTGGTTCAATAGCGGAATCATTATTTATTCCATGCATGACGGGTTCCTGCAAAGTTGTTATTTATCTTTGATCAACAAGGAGGGTTCAAAATTATTTAGTAGTCAGAGACAATTTCAGAATGAAAGTTCATAACAGGTTGGTCAGTGAAACTAACAAAATTTCTTTCGCAAAGGTGTCACTCAGTGACAGCAGACAATAAATGATTCCTCCGTAGTTCAGTGATTTTCACTATGCCATCCACACTGGCTGTGATCACCTGGCTGCCATCGGCGCTAAAGGTGGCCGATGAGATCCTTTCATCATGGGTAATGGTGGCTTTTTCTGACCATGACCCATTATCCTGCTGACCAATGATGAACGCCGTTTTGTGATAAATCACCATATGTCGGCCATCAGGGCTGAAGGTGGCTGATAAGCCCCGACAATCAGAGGGTTTATCAAAACCTCTGGCTCTCACCCTCCAGCGTGGTAACCCATACAATATCACACGCTGTAGAGTCTGGTTTTCAGGGGAGTTATGTATTCTCACCCTCTGCGTGGGAACGAGTTGTTGGAATTTTGCGACACTCTCCTTAAGGCGAAAGGTGGTTTCTCTTTCCCATGAGCCACTGGCGGTTCTGTCGTAAATTTTCACTGTGCCATCGTCGCTGGCAGTCACTAAATGGCGGCTATCGGGACTGAAGGTGGCCGAGTTGACAGTTTCCTTGTGTTCAATGATGAAATTTTCTTCCCATGATCCATCGGCCTCTTTGGTATAAATTTTCACCTTGCCATCTATAGTGGCGGTGACCACGTAGTTACCACCGGCGCTGAAGGTGGCTGACAGGACAGCATCTCTATGGGGAATGGCTTTTATCACTTCCCATGATCCGTCCTTCTGGCTGTAGATTCTCGCCGTTTTATTCCAGCAGGCTGTGACCAGATGGCTCCTATCGGTGCTGAAACTGGCTGAAAAGACTAAATCTTTATGGCGAAGGGTGGCCGTTAACTGCCATGATCCATCATCGTCCTTCCGGCTATGGATTTTTACTGTTCTATCGTAACTGGCGGTCACCAGCTGTCGGCTATCGGTGCTGAAGGTGGCTGATCTGACGGCACCATAATGGCGAATGGTGGTGTTTGGTTCCCATGATTCATCGCACCTCAGATCAAGTATCTTCACCTTGCCATTCCCGTCGGCAGTCACCAGATGTTGAATATCGGGACTGAAAGTCGCTGATTCGACCACTCCATCATGGCGAATGATGGTTTTTAATTCCCATGTTCCATCAGGCTTGTGGCCGTAGATTTTTGCCGTATGGTCTCCATTGCCGGTGACCAGATAGCGGCCATCAGCACTGAGGCAGACTGAGTTGATTTTATTCTTGTGTATTATATCGTCGCGATCGTCATCGCTGGTGGCTGAGTTCGCTTTATACGTTTTGTCAATAGTGGCTATAGTGACTGATTCAAAGGTTTTACATTGAGACATCAGCTCAGCTCTGGTGAAAAATAATAGAGCAGGTGAATAAACCCTTGTGGGCTGGCGATCTGTGAGTGACTCGAGTAATGCCTGATCATTAGAAAATAATTCAAACCAGGCCCGGAGTTGATTCTTGTCTTTTCTGTTGATGGACATCCTCAGTTGATTCTGGTGTGCTGAAGAAAACTGTCGAAACCAGGCTTTTGCCAGTGTGTTATCTTCTTTGATCAGGTCGCGAAGGCGGGTACATACCTTTTGTAAACTGCGAATATCCCGAAGTTTCAAATGACGAAAAATCAGAGACAGCGTATCTGAGGTTAAATCCTGAAATGAAGATTTTTTTTCCTTGTCAGTTACAGTGATGGACCTGCCAGCATGGTTACCCGTTAGCGATAGAGCTTGAGTTTGCATTATTGGTGGTTTAATAACGGAATCATTATTTATTTGATGCATACCGTGTTCCTGCAAGGTTGTTATTTATCCTTGATCAACAGGGGCGTTTAAAAATTATCTAGTCAGTCAGAGACAATTTCAGAATGAAAGTTCAGAACAGTTTGGTCAGTGCAACTAACAAAATGCCTTTCGGCACATACATGAAGGTGTTGCTCAGCGACAGCAGACAATAGATGATTCCTCCGTAGTTCAGTGATTTTCACTATGCCATCCTGGCTGGATGTGATCACCTGACTGCCATCGGCATTAAAGGTGGCCGATGAGATCCAGTCATCATGGGCAATGTTGGCCTTTTCTAACCATGAGCCATCATCCTGCTCACCAATGATTTTCGCCGTTTTACTGAAGAAGATAGTAGTCACCACATGGCAGCCATCGGGGCTGAAGGTGGCTGATAAGACAGACCCGCTATAGGAAAAGGTGGCTTTTTCTTCCCAGAAGTCATTGGTTTTTCTGCCATAAATTTTCACTGTGCGATCGCTGCTGGCAGTCACTACGTGGCGGGCATCGGGGCTGAAGGTGGCCGAGTTGAGATGATTACCGTGTTGAATGACGGTATTTTCTACCCATGATCCATCGCACTTCTTGCCATAGATTTTCGCCTTGCAATCGGTACTGGCGATGATCACATAGCAACCATCGGCGCTGAAGGTCGCTAACTCGACAACACTATCATGGGAAATGATATCTTTTTGTTCCCAGGATCCATCGCCCTTCTGGCTATAGATTTTCACCGTCTTATCCCGACAGGCGGTTACCAAATGACAGCCAACAAGGGTGAAAGTGGCTGAAAGGACAGCATTCCGACGGGGAAGGGTGGCTGTTAACTCCCATGATCCATGATCCTTCTGGCTATGAATTTGTGTTGTGTCATCAATACTGACAGTCGCGACATGCCGACTATCGCTGCTGAAGATGGCTGATTTGATGTCACGACCATGGAGAATGATGGTGTTTTGTTCCCATGATTCATTGCATCCCAGATCATATATCATTGCCTTGGCATCACTGGTGATGACAGCATGGCGACTATCGGGGCTGAAAATCGCTGATCTGGTGTCTCCGTAATGGCGAATGATGGTTTTTATTTCCCATGTTCCATCAGCCATGCAGCCGTAGATTTTTGCCGAACAGTCGTTATTGGCGGTGAGCAGATAGCGGCCATCAGCACTGAGGGCGGCTGAGTCGACTCCGCTGAGGTGTACCATACGGAGGCGATCAACTTCGCTGGTGGCTGAGTTGGGGTTATAAGTTTTGTCAATGGTGGATTTAGTGACCAATTCAAATGTTTTACATTGAGACATCATCTCAACCCTGGTGAAAAATAACAGACTGGCTAAATAAACACTCGTCGGCTGGCGATCTGTGAGTGACCCGAGTAATACCTGATCATTGGTAAACGACTCAAACCAGGCTCGGAGTTGATGCTTGTCTTTTCTAGTGAGGGTCATCAATAGCCGAGACTGGTGTTCTGAAGAAAACTGGCGAAACCAGGCTTTTGCCAGAGCGTTATCTTCTTTGATTACGTCGCGAAGGCGGGTACATACCTTTTGTAAACTGCGAATATCACGAAGTTTCAAATGGCGAAAAATAAAGGACAGTGTCTCTGAGGCTAAATGCTGCAATGAAGGTTTCTTTTCCTGGTCAGGTTCAGTAATGAACCTGCCCGCATGGTTGCCCGTTGGTGTTAGCGATAGAGCTTGAACTTGCGGTATTGGTAGTTCAGGACCGGGATTATTATCTATTCTGTGCATGACTGGCTCTTTCAAAGTTGCTGTTTATCTTTGATCAACAAGGACGGTTAAAATTATTTAGTCAGTCAGAGACAATTTCAGAATGAAAGTTCAGAACAGGTTGGTCAGTGAAACTGACAAAATTTCTTTTGGTACATTGAGGATGGTGTTACCCAGTGACAGCAGACAACAAATGATTCCTCCGAAGTTCAGTGATTTTCACTATGCCATCGAAACTGGATGTGATCACCTGACTGCCATCGGCGCTGAAGGAGGCCGATGATATCCGGCGATCATGGATAATAGTGGCTTTTTCCAACCATGTTCCATCATCCTGCTGACCAAAAATTTTCGCCCTTGTGAGATAGTTAGAAGCAGTCACCACATGGCGACCATCAGGGCTGAAGGTGGCTGATACGACGAATGGCTCATGGTCAAAGATGGCTTTTACTTCCCACAAGCCATTGGCTTTTCGACCGTATATTTTCATTAAGTAATTGTTGCTGGCAGTCACCAGATGACGGCTATCGGGACTGAAGGTGGCCAAGTTAAAAGCTTGGCTGTGTTGAATGGTGGTATTTATTTCCCATGCTCCATCGGACTTCTTCTCATAGATTGTCGCAATGCAATCTTTACTGGCGGTGGCCACATAGCGACCATCGGCGCTGAAGGTGGCTGACAGGACGCCATCATTATGGGTAATGACATCTTTTTCTTTCCATGATCTGTCGTCCATTTGGCTGTAAATTTTCACCGTTTTATCGAGACTGGCTGTGATCACATGGCAACCATCGGTGCTGAAAGTGGCTGAATTGACTAAATCGTTATGGGGAATGATGGCTGTTAACTGCCATGATCCATCATCCTTCTGGCTATGGATTTTCGCTGTGTAATCAAAACTGGCGGTCACCACATGTTGGCTATCGGTGCTGAAGCCGACTGATTTGATGTCACGACCATGGACAATGGTGGTGTTTGGTTCCCATGATTCATCGCACCTCAAATCAAATATTATTGCCGTGCCATTCACACTGGCAGTTGCTAGATGATGACTATCGGGGCTGAAAACCGCTGATTTGACCTGTCTGTCATGGGGAATGGTGGTTTTTTTTTCCCATGTTCCATCAGGTTGGTGGTCGTAGATTTTTGCCGTTTTGTCTCCATTGGCGGTGACCAGATAGCGGCCATCAGCACTCAGGGCGGCCGATACAACCCTATTTAGGTGTGACATATTCATGTGGTCCTCAAAGGATGTGGCTGAGTTCGCTTCATATGTTTTGTCAATGGTGGCTTTTGTGACTAACTCAAAAGTTTTGCATTTAGACATCAGCTCAGCCCTGGTGAAAAATAATAAAGCAGGTGAATAAACACTCGTCGGTTGGCGATCTGTGAGTGACTCGAGTAATGCCTGATCATTAGAAAATAATTCAAACCAGGCCCGGAGTTGATTCTTGTCTTTTCTGTTGATGGACATCCTCAGTTGATTCTGGTGTGCTGAAGAAAACTGTCGAAACCAGGCTTTTGCCAGTGCGTTATCTTCTTTGATCAGGTCGCGGAGGCGGGTACATACCTTTTGTAAACTGCGAATATCCCGAAGTTTCAAATGGCGAAAAATCAGAGACAGCGTATCTGAGGTTAAATCCTGAAATGAAGATTTCTTTTCCTTGTCAGGGACAGTAATGGACCTGCCCGCATGGTTACCCGTTGGTGTTAGCGATAGTGCCTGGACTTGCGGTGGTGGTTCAATAACGGAATCATTATTTATTCCATGCATCACGGGTTCCTGCAAAGTTGCTATTTATCTTTGATCAACAAGGAGGGCTCAAAATTATTTAGTAGTCAGAGACAATTTCAGAATGAAAGTTCATAACAGGTTGGTCAGTGAAACTAACAAAATGACTTTCGGCACATGCAGAAAGGTATCACTCAGTGACAGCAGACAATAAATGATTCCTGCGTAGTTCAGTGATTTTCACTATGCCATCGAAACTGGATGTGATCACCTGACTGCCATCGGCGCTGAAGGAGGCCGATGAGATAGGTTCATCATGAACAATATGGGCTTTTTCTGACCATGACCCATCATCCTGCTGACCAATGATTTTCGCCGTTTTGTCATAGCTGGCAGTCACCACATGGCGGCCATCAGGGCTGAAGGTGGCTGATAAGACCCAATCCTTATGGGAAAAGGTGGCTTTTTTTTCCCAAAAGCCATCGGCTTTTCTACCGTAAATTCTCACTGTGTTATCTTTGCTGGCAGTCACTACATAACGGCTATCGGGGCTGAAGGTGGCCGAGCTGACAGTTTTCCTGTGTTTAATGATGAAATTTTCTTCCCATGATCCATCGGCCTTCTTGCTAAAGATTCTCGCTGTGCCATCCATATTTGCGGTGACCACATAGCGACTATCGGCGCTAAAGATGGCTGACAGGGCATCACCAACATGAGGAATGGCATCTTTTTCTTCCCATGATCCATCGTCCTTCTGACTATGGATGTTCAGCGTGTTACCAGCGGTGGTCAACACATGGCGGCCATCGGTGCTGAAAATGGCTGAATGGACAAATTTTTTATGGGGAAGGGTGGCTGTTGACACCCATGATCCATCATCCTTCCGGCTATGGATTTGCACTGTCTTATCCAAACAGGCGGTTACGACATGACGACTATCGGTGCTGAAGCTGGCTGAACTGATCACAGGATCATGGCGAATGGTGGTGTTTGGTTCCCATGATTCATCGCACCTCAAATCAACTATCTTTGCCGTGCCATTCGAACTGGCAGTAGCTACATGATGACTATCGGGGCTGAAAATCACTGATTGGACCTCTCCGTCATGGGGAATGGCGGCTTTTTTTTCCCATGTTCCATCAGGTTGGAGGCCGTAGATTTTTGCCGTTTTATCTCCATTGGCAGTGACCAGATAGCGGCCATCAGCACTTAGGGCAGCTGATATAACACTATTGAGGAGTGCCATATACATGCGGTCCTCAAAGGATGTGGCTGAGTTCGCTTCATATGTTTTGTCAATGGTGGCTTTTGTGACTAACTCAAAGGTTTTGCATTTAGACATCAGCTCAGCTCTGGTGAAAAATAATAAAGCAGGTGAATAAACACTCGTCGGCTGGCGGACTGTGAGTGACTTGAGTAACGCCTGATCATTCGTAAACGACTCAAACCAGGCCCGGAGTTGATTCTTGTCTTTTCTGTTGATGGACATCCTCAGTTGATTCTGGTGTGCTGAAGAAAACTGTCGATACCAGGCTTTTGCCAGTGCGTTATCTTCTTTGATCAGGTCGCGAAGGCGGGTACATACCTTTTGTAAACTGCGAATATCCCGAAGTTTCAAATGACGAAAAATCAGAGACAGCGTATCTGAGGTTAAATCCTGAAATGAAGATTTTTTTTCCTTGTCAGTTACAGTGATTGATTTGCCAGCATGGTTACCCGTTAGCAATAGAGCTTGAGTTTGCATTATTGGTGGTTTAATAACGGAGTCATTATTTATTCGATGCATACCGGGTTCCTGCAAGGTTGTTATTTATCCTTGATCGACAGGGGCGTTTAAAAATTATCTAGTCAGTCAGAGACAATTTCAGAATGAAAGTTCAGAACAGATTGGTCAGTGCAACTAACAAAATGCCTTTCGGCACATACATGAAGGTGTTACTCAGCGACAGCAGACAACCAATGATTCCTCCGTAGTTCAGTGATTTTCACTATGCCATCAAAACCGGATGTGATCACCTGGCTGCCATCGGCGCTAAAGGTGGCCGATGTGATAAAGTCATCATGGACAATATTGGCTTTTTCTAACCATGTTCCATCATCCTGCTGGCCAATGATTTTCGCCGTTTTACAAAACATGACAGTTGTCACCAGGTGGCGGCTATCAGGGCTGAAGGAGGCTGATGAGACCCAAAGCTTATGGGTAAAGGAGGCTTTTTCTTCCCATAAGCCATTGGCTTTTCTGCCGCAAATTTTCACTGTGTAATCTTTGCTGGCCGTCACTAAATGACGACCATCGGGGCTGAAGGTGGCTGATCTGACAGCTTTACTGTGCTGAATGATGCTATTTTCTTCCCATGATCCATCGGACTTCTTCTCATAGATTTTCGCATTGTAATCCTGGCTGGCGGTCACCACATAGCGACCATCGGGGCTGAAAGCGGCTGACAGGACAATATTGTTATGGCGGATGACATCTTTTTCTTCCCATAATTCGTCGTTCTGGCTATGGATTTTCGCCGTACAATCATTGCAGGCGGTTACCACATGACGGCCATCGGTGCTGAAAAAGGCTGAATTGACAGATTGGTTATGGGGAAGGATGGCTGTTAACTGCCATGATCCATCATCCTTCTGACTATGGATTATTGCAGTGTCATCATGACTGGCGGTCATGACATGACGACTATCGGTGCTGAAGGTGGCTGAACTGATCTGACAATTATGGCGAATGGTGGTGTTTGGTTCCCATGATTCATTGTATTCCAGGTCACATATCCTCGCCTTGCACGCACTAACGGTTAACAGATGGTGACTATCGGGGCTGAAAATTGCTGATATGACCTCCTGATCATGAGGAATTGTGGTTTTAATTTCCCATATTCCATCAGCCTTTTGGCCGTAGATTTTTGCCGTATCGTCTCGATTGGCGGTGACCAGATAGCGGCCATCAGCACTGAGGTCGGCTGAGTGCACTATAGACTCTATATCGATGGTGGCTTTTGTGACTAATTCAAAGGTTTCACATTGAGACATCAACTCAGCCCTGGTGAAAAATAACAGAGCAGGTGAATAAACACTTGTGGGCTGGAGATTTGTAAGTGTTTTGAGTAACGCCTGATCATTAGAAAACGACTCAAACCAGGCTCGGAGTTGATTCTTGTCTTTTCTGGTGATGGTCATCATCAGTTGATTCTGGTGTGCTGAAGAAAACTGTCGATACCAGGCTTTTGCCAGTGCGTTATCTTCTTTGATCAGGTCGCGGAGGCGGGTACATACCTTTTGTAAACTGCGAATATCCCTAAGCTTCAAATGGCGAAAAATCAGGGACAGCGTATCTGAGGTTAAATCCTGAAATGAAGATTTCTTTTCCTTGTCAGGTACTGTAATGGACCTGCCCGCATGGTTTCCCGTTGGTGTTAGCGATAGATCCTGGATATGCGGTAGTGGTGGTTCATTAACGGAATCATTATTTATTCCATGCATGACGGGTTCCTGCAAAGTTGCTATTTATCTTTGATCAACAAGGAGGGTTCAAAATTATTTAGTAGTCAGAGACAATTTCAGAATGAAAGTTCATAACAGGTTGGTCAGTGAAACTAACAAAATGACTTTCGGCACATGCAGAAAGGTATCACTCAGTGACAGCAGACAATAAATGATTCCTCCGTAGTTCAGTGATTTTTACTACGCCATCCACACTGGATGTGATCACCTGGCTGCCATCGGCGCTAAAGGTGGCCGATGAAATAGAGTCATCATGGACAATGTTGGCTTTTTCTAACCATGAGCCATCGTCCTGCTGACCAATGATTTTTGCCGTGTTGTCATAGCTGACAGTCACCAGATGGCGGCCATCAGGGCTGAAGGTGGCTGATGAGACCCAATTCTTGTGGGAAAAGGTGGCTTTTTCTTCCCATAAGCCATTGGCTTTTCGGCCGACTATTTTCACTGTGCGATCTTTGCTGGCGGTCACTACATGACGGTTATCGGGGTTGAAAACGGCCGAATGGACAGTTTTCCTGTGTTGAATGGTGGTATTTTTTTCCCATGATCCATCGGCTTTCTTCTCACAGATTTTCGCTTTGCCATCACTACTGGCGGTAACCAAATAGCAACCATCGGCACTGAAGGTGGCTGACATGACAGGAGCATTATGAGTAATGACACCTTCTACTTCCCATAATCTATCGTCTCTCTGGCTAAGGATTTTCGCCATTTTATCGTCGCAGGCGGTCACCACATGGCGGGCATCGGTGCTGAAAAAGGCTGAATAGACAGGTATGTAATGGGGAAGGGGAAGGGTGGCTGATAACTGCCATGATCTATCATCGTCGTTCCGGCTATGGATTTGCGTTATGCCATCATAACAGGCGGTCAGGACATGTCGACTGTCGGTGCTGAAGCTGGCTGAATTGATGCCTGCATCATGGGAAATGGTAGTGTTTGGTTGCCATGATTCATCGCACTCCCGATTAACTATCTTTACTGTGTCATCATCACCAGCAGTAAGTAGATGGTGACTATCGGGGCTAAAAATCGCTGATTTGACCCTTTCGTCATGGGCAATAGAGGTTATTTTTCCCCAGGTTCCATCAGCCTTTTGGCAGTAGATTTTTGCCGTATTGTCGCCATTGGCGGTGACCAGATAGTGGCCATCAGCACTGAGGTCGACTGAGTAGACTTCAGACTTTATATCAATGGTGGCTTTAGTGACTAATTCAAAGGTTTTACATTGAGACATCAGCTCAGCCCTGGTGAAAAATAACAGAGCAGGTGAATAAACACTTGTGGGCTGGAGGTTTGTAAGTGTTTTGAGTAACGCCTGATCATTAGAAAACGACTCAAACCAGGCTCGGAGTTGATTCTTGTCTTTTCTGCTGATGGTCATTCTCAGTTGATTCTGGTGTGCCGAAGAAAGCTGGCGATACCAGGCTTTTGCCAGTGTGTTGTCTTCTTTGATCAGGTCGCGAAGGCGGGTACATACCTTTTGTAAACTGCGAATATCCCGAAGTTTCAAATGGCGAAAAATCAGGGACAGCGTATCTGAGGTTAAATCCTGAAAAGAAGATTTTTTTTCCTTGTCAGGTACAGTAATGGACCTGCCCACACTGTTACCCGTTGGTGTTAGTGATAGAGCTTGAACTTGCGCTGGTAGTGGTTCAGTGACAGGAGGATTATTTATTCCATGCATGACTGGCTCTTGCAAAGTTGCTAATTATCTTTGATCAACAAGGGCGTTCTAGCAGCCTGTCGGACTTAAGACTGTCCTACTGCGGTTGCAATAAATTGGTCTAAAAATCCCTGTTTCTTCGTCAAATAGCTCGCTATTCTCCTCAGAAACAGAGATTTTTATCCTCAATTTCTTGCAATCCTCGCTACGGACGTTTAAGTCCGACAGGCTGCTAGTTAGTCAGAGACAGTTTCAGAATGAAAGTTCATAACAGGTTGGTCAGTGAAACTAACAAAATTTCTTTCGGTACATTCACAGGATGGCGTCACTCAGTGACAGCAGACAATGAATGATTCCTCCGTAGTTCAGTGATTTTCACTATGCCATCGAAACCGGCTGTGATCACCTGGCTGCCATCGGCGCTAAAGGTGGCCGATGAGATAGGTTTACCATGAACAATATTGGCTTTTTCTGACCATGACCCGTCGTCCTGCTGACCAATGATTTTCGCCGTTTTGTCATAGCTGGCAGTCACCACATGGCGGCTATCAGGGCTGAAGGTGGCTGATAAAACCCAATCCTTATGGGAAAAGATGGCTTTTTCTTTCCAAAAGCCATCGGCTTTTCTGCCGTAAATTTTCACTGTGTAATCTTTGCTGGCAGTCACTAGATGACGGCCATCGGGGCTGAAGGTGGCCGAGTTGACAGTTTTCCTGTGTTCAATGATGAAATTTTCTTCCCATGATCCATCGGCCTTCTTGCTATAAATCCTCGCCATGCCATCCATACTTGCGGTGACCATATAGCGAGTATCGGGGCTGAACGTGGCTGAAAGGGCATTGGCATAACTGGCGATGGTATCTTCTTCTTCCCATAATCCATTGTCTTTCTGGCGATGGATTTTCGCCGTTTTATCCATGCAGGTGGTTACCACATGGCGGCCATCGGTGCTGAAAATGGCTGAATTGACAGATTTTTTATGGGGAAGGATGGCGGTTAACACCCATGATCCATCATCCTTTCGGCTATGGATTTTCGCTGTGTTATCCCAACTGGCGGTCACGACATGACGACTATCGGTGCTGAAGCTGGCTGAACTGATCTCAAGATCATGGCGAATGGTGGTGTTTGCTTCCCAGGTTCCATTGCATCCCAGACCATATATATTTGCCGTGCCATCATCACTGACGGTTACTACATGGTGACTATCGGGGCTGAAATTCGGTGATTGGACAAATTTTTCATGTGGAATGGTTGTTTTTATTTCCCATGACCCATCAGGCTCGTGGCAGAAGATTGTTGCTGTATTGTCTCCATTGGCGGTGACCAGGTATCGTTCATCAGCACTGAGGTTGGCTGAGTAGACTTCACATCTTATGTCAATGGTAGCTCTGGTGACTAGTTCAAAGGTTTCACATTCAGACATCAGCTCAGCCCTGGTGAAAAATAATAGAGCAGGTAAATAAGTACTGGTTGGCTGGCGGTCTGTAAGTGACTCGAGTAACGCCTGATTATTGGAAAACGACTCAAACCAGGCTCGGAGTTGGTGCTTATCTTTAATGGTGAGGGTCATTCTCAGTTGCTTCTGGTGTGCTGAAGAAAACTGGCTATACCAGGCTTTTGCCAGTGCGTTATCTTCTTTGATAAGGTCTCGAAGGCGGGTAGATACCTTTTGTAAACTGCGAATATCCCGAAGTTTCAAATGGCGAAAAATCAAGAACAGCGTATCTGAGCTTAAATCCTGAAATGAAGATTCTTTTTCCTTGTCAGGTACACTAACAGACCTGCCCGTATGGTTACCTGTTGGTGTTAGCGATAGAGCTTGAGCTTCTGTAAGTGATGGTTCAGTAACGGTTTTTTTATTTATTCCATGCATGACTGGCTCTTGCAAAGTTGCTATTTAAGTACTCAACCTTTCGCAGTTCAGTGATTTTCACTATGCCATCCACACTGGATGTGATCACCTGACTGCCATCGGCGCTAAAGGTGGCCGATGAAATAGAGTCATCATGGAAAATGTTGGCTTTTTCTAACCATGAACCATCATCCTGCTGACCAATGATTTTCGCCCTTCCATCCCTGCTTGCCGTCACCACATGGCGGCCATCAGGGCTGAAGGTGGCTGATAAGACCCAGTCGTTATGGAAAAAGGTGGCTTTTTCTTCCCATAAGCCATCGGCTTTTCGGCCGTAAATTTTCACGGTCTGATCTTTTCTGGTCGTCACCAAATGACGGCCATCGGGGCTGAAGGAGGCCGATTTGACATCTTTAGTGTCTTGAATGAAGGTGTTTTCTTCCCATGATCCATCGGATTTCTTCTCATAGATTTTCGCCCTGCAATCTTGCATACCGACGGTAACCACATAGCGACTATCGGCGCTGAAGGCGGCTGACAGGATAGCCTCCTCATGGGGAAAAACCACTTTTTCTTCCCATAATCTGTCGTTCTGGCTATAGATTTTCGCGATTTTATCCCAGCAGGCGATTAGCAAATGGCGGCCATCGGTGCTGAAAGTGGCTGAATGGACAGGACTGTATTGGGGAAGGATGGCAGTTAAATTCCATGATCCATCATCCATCTGACTGTAGATTTTTGCTGTGTGATCAGTACTGGCGGTTACGACATGTCGACTATCGGTGCTGAAGCTGACTGAACAGACTGAAAGATCATGGCTAATGGTGGCCTTTGGTTTCCATGATTCATTGGATTCCAGGTCACATAGCTTCACCATGTCATACGGACTGGCGATGACCAGATGGTGACTATCGGGACTGAAAATTGCCGATACGACCCCTCTATCAAGAGGTATGGTGGTTTTAATTTCCCATGTGCCATCAGCCTTGTGGCCGTAGATTTTTGCAGTATTGTCGCCATTGGCGGTGACCAGATAGCGGCCATCAGCACTGAGGTCGGCCGAGAAGACTCTGTTGTCAGATTCTATAAGCATGAGCTCGTCAGTGCTGGTGGCTGAGTTGGCGTTATAAATTTTTTCAATGGTGGCTTTTGTGACTAATTCAAAGGTTTTACATTGAGACATCAGCTCAGCCCTGGTGAAAAATAATAGAGCAGGTGAATAAACACTCGTGGGCTGGCGAACCGTGAGTGACTCGAGTAACGCCGGATCATTCGTAAACGGCTCAAACCAGGCTCTGATTTGATTCTTATCTTTTATGCTGATGGTCATCCTCAGTTGATTCTGGTGTGCTGAAGAAAACTGGCGATACCAGGCTTTTGCCAGAGCGCTATCTTCTTTGATAAGGTCGCGAAGGCGGGTAGATACCTTTTGTAAACTGCGAATATCCCGAAGTTTCAAATGGCGAAAAATCAAGGACAGTGTATCTGAGGTTAAATCCTTAAATGAAGATTTTTTTTCCTTGTCAGGTACAGTAATGGACCTGTCCGCACTGTTACCCGTTGCTGTTAGCAATAGAGCTTGATCTTGTGTCAGTAGTGGCTCAATAACAGAATTATTATTTATTCCATGCATGACGGGTTCCAGCAAAGTTGTTATTTATCTTTGATCAACAAGGAGGTTTAGACATTATTTGGTTAGTCAGACACAATTTCAGAATGAAAGTTCAAAACAGGCTGGTAAGTGAATTAACAAAATTTCTTTCGGCATATAAGTACTCAACCATACGAAATCATATTTTCTGACTCATTGTTCAGGCACTCGCGGCAACTGCTCCTGCGTTGCTCTAGCTCCTGCATCCATGCAGTCGTGCGGCGTTGCAACTCTGGTCACATAGCTTGCTATGTTCCCGTCGTTGCGCCTTGCAGAGCACCTGCCCAATAAGCCAGAAATATTCGATTCCGTATGGCTGAGTACTTACAGGACGGTATCACTCGGCGACAGCAGACAATAAATCATTCCTCTGTAGTTCAGTGATTTTCACTATGCCATTACTACTGGCGGTGACCACATGGCTACCATCGGCGCTAAAGTTGGCCGATAAGATCCAGTCATCATGAACAACGTTGGCCTTTTCTGACCAGGAGCCATCATCCTGCTGACCAATGATTTTTGCCGTTTTGTCATAGCTGGCAGTCACCAGATGGCGGCCATCAGGGCTGAAGGTGGCTGATGTAACCGAATTCTTATGGGAAAAGGTGGCTTTACCTTCCCAAAAGCCATTGGCTTTTCGGCCGACTATTTTCACTGTGCCATCGTTGCTGGCGGTCACCAGATGGCGGCCATCGGGACTGAAGGTGGCCGAGTTGACAGTTTGCGTGTGTTGAATGACGGTATTTTCTTGCCATGATCCATCGGACTTCTCCTCATAGATTTTCGCCTTGTAATCCATACTGGCGGTGACCACATAGTGACCATCGGCGCTGAAACTGGCTGACAGGACAGCACCATCATGGGGAATGGTATCTTTTTCTTCCCAGCTTCGACCAGCCCTCTGGCTGTAGATTTTCGCCACCATATCGTTACAGGCGGTTACCAAATAGCAGCCATCGGTGCTGAAAGTGGCTGAACGGACAGAAGACTTATGGGGAAGAATGGCTGTCAACTTCCATGATCCATCGTCCTTCCGGCTATGAATTTTCGCTGTGTTATCGGAACCGGCGGTCGCAAGATGTCGGCAATCGGTGCTGAAGCTGGCTGAATTGATGAGACCATCATGGAGAATGGTGGTGTTTAGTTCCCATGATTGATCGCACGCCAGATCATATATCTTCGCCTTTCCATTCAAACTGACGGTGACTAAATGGTGACTATCGGGGCTGAAAATGGCTAACTCGACCCATCCGTCATGGGAAATGGTGGTTTTTTTTCCCCATGTTCCATCGGCCTTTTGGCCGTAAATTTTCGCCGTTTTGTCTCCATTGGCGGTGACCAGATGGAGGCCATCGGCACTGAGGTCGGCTGAGTTGACTTGATTGAGTCCCGCTAAACGGTTGCATTCGACATTGCTGGTGGCTGAGCTGGTTTTATAAGTTTTGTCAATGGTGGCTTTAGTGAATAATTTAAACGTTTCACATCCAGACATCAGCTTAGCCTTGTTAAAAAATAACAGACCGGCTGAATAAACACTTATCGGTTGGCGGTTTGTGAGTGACTTGACTAATGCCATATCATTCGAAAACGACATAAGCCACGCACGGAGTTGATTCTTATTTTTTGTTCTGATGCTCATCCTCAGTTGCTGCTGGTGTGGTAAGGAAAACTGGCGATACCAGGATTTTGCCAGAGCGTTATCTTCTTTAATAACGTCGCGAAGGCGGGTACATACCTTTTGTAAACTGCGAATATCCCGAAGTTTTAAATGGCAAAAAATCAGGGACAGCGTATCTGAGGTTAAATCCTGAAATGAAGATTTTTTTTCCTTATCAGCTACAGTGATGGACCTGCGCGCATGGTTACCCGTTGGTGTTAGCGATAGGTTTTGCGTTATTGGTAGTTCAATAGCGGAGTCATTATTTATTCCATGCATGACGGGTTCCTGCAAAGTTGTTATTTATCTTTGATCAACAAGGGCGGTGAAAAATTATTTAGTCAGTCAGAGACAGTTTCAGGATGAAAGTTCAGAACAGGTTGGTCAGTGCAACTGACAAAATGACTTTCGGTATGTGCAGGACGCTGTCAGTCAGTGACAGCAGACAATAAATGATTCCTTCGCAGTTCAGTGATTCTCACTGTGCCATCCATACTGGATGTAATCACCTGACTACCGTCAGGGTTAAAGGTGGCCGATGAGATAGAGTTATGATGAACAATGTTGGCTTTTTCTAACCATGTCCCATCATCCTGTTGACCAATAATTTTTGCCGTTTCGTCATTGCTGGCAGTCACCACGTGGCGGCTATCAGGGCTGAAGGTGGCTGTGTGAACATAGCCCTTATGGTGAATGATGGCTTTTTCTTCCCATAAGTCATCGGCTTTTCGGCCGCAGATTTTCACTGTGCCATCAGTGCTGGCAGTCACCACATGTCGGCCATCGGGGCTAAAGGTGGCCGAGTTGACACCTTTCATGTGTTGAATAATGGTATTTAGTTGCCATGATCCATCGGCCTTTTTGCTATGGATTTTCGCCTTACAATCCCTACTGGCAGTGGCCACATAATGACCATCGGCGCTGAAGGTGGCTGACAGGACTGCTCCCTCATGGGAAAAAACCTCTTTTTCTATCCATGATCTATCGGTCTGCTGACTATAGATTTTCGCAGTATCATCCTGACTGGCGGTTAACACATGGCAGCCATCGGTGCTGAAAGTGGCCGAATAGACAGCTTTCTCATGGGGAAGGTCGGCCATAAGCTTCCATGACTCATTGAGCATCTTGCTATGGATTTTCACAGTCCCGTCCAGACTGGCGGTAACCAGATGTTGGCTGTCGGTGCTGAAGGTAGCTGATACGATGCAACGATCATGGAGAATGGTGGTGTTTTGTTCCCATGATTCATCACATCCCAGATCGTATATCTTCGCCGTGCCATCCGCACTGGCGGTTACTACATGATGACTATCGCTACTGAAGGTAGCTGATTCGACCCAAGTGTTATGGGTAATGGTGTTTTTTTTATCCCATGTTCCATCAGCCTTTTGGTGGTATATTTTTGCCGAATCGTCGCCATTGGTGGTTAGCAGATAAAGGCCATCGGCACTGAGGGCGGCTGAGTTGACTTTATTGAGGCGTTTTATACGGAGGTATTCTTCGAAGTTGATGGCTGAGTTGGTATTATAAGTTTTGCCAATGGTGGCTTTAGTGACTAATTCAAAGGTTTTACATTTAGACATCATCTCAGCCCTGGTGAAAAATAACAGCGCAGGTGAATAAATACTCGTCGGCTGGAGATCGATGAGTGACTCGACTAACGTCTTCTCATTCGAAAACGACTTAAGCCAGTTACGGAGTTGATTCTTATCTTTTGCAAAGATGGTCATTCTCAGTTGATTCTGGTGTATTGAAGAAAACTGGCGATACCAGGCTTTTGCCAGAGCGTTATCTTCTTTGATCAGGTCGCGAAGGCGGGTACATACCTTTTGTAAACTGCGAATATCCCGAAGTTTTAAATGGCGAAAAATCAGGGACAGCGTATCTGAGGTTAAATCCTGAAATGAAGAATTTTTTTCCTTGTCGGCTACAGTGATGGACCAGCGCGTATGGTTACCCGTTGGTGTTAGCGATAGAGTTTGCGTTATTAGTGGTTCAATAACGGAATCATTATTTATTCCATGCATGACGGGTTCCTGCAAAGTTGTTATTTATCTTTGATCAACAAGGGCGGTTAAAAATCATTTAGTCAGTCAGAGACAGTTTCAGGATGAAAGTTCAGAACAGGTTGGTCAGTGCAACTGACAAAATGACTTTCGGTATGTGCAGGACGCTGTCAGTCAGTGACAGCAGGCAATGAAGGATTCCTCCGTAGTTCAGTGATAATCACTGTACCATCCTCACTGGCTGTGATCACCTGGCTGCAATCGGCGCTAAAGGCGGCCGATGAGATCTTGTCATCATGGGTAATGGTGGCTTTTTCTAACCATGACCCGTCATCCTGCTGAGCGATGATTTTCACCGTTTTGTCTCTGCTGGCAGTCACCAGATGGCGACCGTCAGGACTGAAGGTCGCTGATAAGGCCCAATCCTTGTGGGAAAAGGTGGCTTTCTCTTCCCAAAAGCCATTGGCTTTTCGACCGTAGATTTTCACCGTGCCATCGTAGCTGGCAGTGGCTACATGGCGGCCATCGGGGCTGAAAGTGGCTGTGTTGACGATTCCATTGTGTTCAATGGTGGAAATTTTTTTCCATGATCCGTCGGCCTTCTTGATAAAGATTCTTGCCTTGCAATCCCTGCTAGCGGTGACCAGATAGCGGCCATTGGGGCTGAACCTGGCTGATATGACAATACCATTATGGGGAATGGAGTCTTTTACTTGCCATGATAATCCATCAGCCCTCAGGCTATGAATTTTTACCGTTTTATCGTGACAGCCCGTTACCAAATGGCAGTCGTCAGTGCTGAAAGTGGCTGAATAGACAGAAGACCAATGGGGAAGGATGGCTGTATATTTCCATGATCCATCATCCTTCAGGCTATAGATTTTCGCTCTGCAATCCCAACTGGCGGTCACCACATGTTGACTATTGGTGCTGAAGGCGGCTGATTTGATGCGTCCACTATGGAGAATGATGGTTTTTGGTTCCCAAGACCCATCGCACCCCAGAGCACATATCTTCGCCGTGTAATTCAAACAGATGGTTAATAAATGTTGACTATCGGGGCTGAAAATGACTGACTCGACCCGGTTTTCATGGGGAATAGTGGTGTTTATTTCCCATATTCCATCCGCCTTGCGGGCGTAAATTTTTACCGTATAGTCTCCATTGGCGGTAACCAGATAGCGGCCATCAGCACTGAGGGCGGCTGAATACACTTTAGTAAGGAATTCCATCGGCAGGTGATCAGGAGTATCGATGACTGAGTTGGCAAGATAAGTTTTATCAATGATGGCTTTAGTGACCCGTTCATAGTTTTCACATTTAGACATCAGCTCAGCCCTGGTGAAAAATAACAGAGCAGGTAAATAAACACTTTCTGTTCGGCAATCTGTGAGCCAATTGAGTAACGCCTGATCATTAGAGAACGACTCAAGCCAGGCATGGAGTTGTTCCTTGTCTTTTACATTAATGGCCATCCTGAGTTGATTCTGGTGTGGTGATGAAAACTGGCCAAACCAGGCTTTTGCCAGGGTGTTATCTGCTTTGATAACGTCACGAAGGCGGACACATACCTTTTGTAAACTGCGAATATCCCGAAGTGTTAAATGGCAAAAAATCCTGGATAGTGTATCTGAGGATAAAGCCAGCAATGAAGATTGTTGCCTTATTTCCTTATCAGGTAGAGTGACGGACCTACCCGCATTCCAACCCACTAGTGCTAACAATCGATCTCGAACTCGTTTTAATGGAGGTTTAATACCGGGATTATTATTTATTTCATGCATGACTGGTTCCTGCAAAATTGATATTTATCTTCGATTAACAAGGTCGGTTAACAATCATTTATTTAGTTGGAGCCAGTTTCGGAACGAAAGTTCATAACAGGTTGTTAAGTGCAACTGACAAAGTTTCTTTCAGTACACGCAGAATGGCATCACTTAGTGACAGCAGACAACGAATGATAGCACTCCAGTTCAGTGATTCTCACACTGGCATCCCAACCGGCAGTGATCACACGATGGCCATCGTCGTTAAAACTCGCTGATGTTATCCAGTTAAAATGGGCAATGCTGGCTATTTCTGACCATGAGCCATCGGCCTTCTGAGCAATGATTTTGGCCGTTGAGTCACCGCTGGCAGTCACAATATGGCGGCCATCAGGGCTGAAGATGGCTGATATGACCCAGGACCTATGATAAAAGATGGCTTTTATTTCCCATGAGCCATCGGCCTTTCTGCCGTAAATTTTCACTGTGTCATCTTTGCTGGCAGTGACTACATGACGGCTGTCCGGGCTGAAGTTGGCTATCTTGACATGATCCTTGTGGTCAATGATGGCCTTTACTTCCCATAAACCTTTGTCGTTCTTAGCGCAGATTTTCGCGGTGTGATCCCTGCTGGCAGTGACCACACAGTGGTTATCGAGACTGAAGCTGGCTGAATTGACTACGTCATTATGGTGAATGATGGCTTCTAATCTCCATGGTCCATTGTCCTTCTGGCTATGGATTTTCGCTGTTTTATCCCAACTGGCGGTGACCAGATGGCGGCCATCGCTGCTGAAGGTAGCTGATTGGACAAAATCATCATGGCAAAAGGTGGCTGTTAATTGCCATGATCCATCGTCGTTCTGGCTATGGATTTTCGCTGTCTTGTCCCAACTGGCGGTCAACACATGGCGGCTATCGGCACTGAAGGTGGCTGATTGCACCGAATACTCATGGGTAATGATGGCTTTTTGTGTCCATGATTTATCGCACCCCAGACCATATATTTTTGCCGTACCATCATAACAGGCAGTCACCAGATGCTGACCATCGGGACTGAAACTGACTGAGTTGAGGTCACGGTTGTGTGAAATGTAGCCTTTTTGTGTCCATGATCCATTGGCCTCCTGGCCGTAGATTCTCACTATATTACTGGCGCTGGCCAGATGGCGGCCATCGGCACTGAGGGCGGCTGAGTTGATAGTTCTCTCTTCCTTGATGATGGAATTTGTGACCAGTTTAAACCTTTCATCATGAGACATCAGCTTAGCCCTGGTGAAATACAACAGAGCAGGAAAATAAACACTTTCCCGTTGCCCCACGAGCGAATTGACTAACTCTTTGTCATTCGAAAACGACTGCAACCAATCACGGAGTTGATAGTCATTTTTTCTACTGATGGTCATGCTCAGTTGATGCTGATGGGGTGAAGGAAACCGGCGATACCAGGCTTTTGCCAGAGCGTTATCCTGTTCGACAAGATCGCGAAGGTGGATACATACCTGTTGTAAACTGCGAATATCCCTGAGCTTCAAATAACGAAAAACCCTGGAAAGAGATAATAAGGATAAATGCTGCAGTGAAGGTTTTTCATTTTTTCCTGTGTCAGCTAGAGAGATTGTTCTGCCCGCACGGCTAGCCGCATCTGTTCTTGATTGAACTCGTTCAGGTTCTGAATGAAAGCCTTCAATGCTGGAGTTATTACCTATCCCATTCATGATTTGTTCCCAGAGACTGAGTATTTATTCTTGATTGGCAATTACGTAAAGCATTGAGCTGGTTAATTGCCGAATGGCGTCACTCAGTCAACAGCATTCAATCATTTCTCTGCAGTTCATTGATTTGCACTGTTCCATCCCAACTGGCGGTGACCACATAGCGATTATCGGCGCTAAAAGTGGCTGTCGTAACAAAGTCATCATGGGTAATGCTGGCTCTTTCTGACCACGAACCATCGGTCGCCTGACCAATGATTTTTGCTATACCGTTGTCGCAAGCCGTCGCTATAAGGTGGCCATCAAGGCTGAAGGTGGCTGAAGACACAGCGTCAGGATGTTCAAACACGGCTTTTTCTTGCCATGATTCATGAGCGTCCAGGTAGTAGATTTTCACTGTACCATCATGACTGGCAGTCACTATATGGCGGCTATCGGGGCTGAAGGCAGCTGAGTTAACAGAACGCTCGTGGTGAATGGTGGCTATTTGTACCCATAATCCATTGCTGTCCCTGCCAAAGATTTTCGCCTCTTGGTCATCGCTGGCAGTTACTACATAGCGGCCATCGGGGCTGAAACTGGCTGAATTGATGCTGTATTTATGGGAAATGATACCTTCTAATTCCCATGATCCATCGGCCTTCTGGCTAAGGATTTGCGCTGTGTGATCCCCCCAGGTGATTACTAAATGGTTGCCATCGGTGCTGAAGGAGGCAGATATCTTATTGACGTCGTCGGTCATGGGTTTGTTTTGTTCGATATAACCTCGAGAAATGCTGGCTGTTACTGCCCATGATCCATCGTCCATCCGGCTATGGATTTTCGCTGTGTGATCCCAGCAGACGGTTATTACATGGCAGCCATCGGTGCTGAAAGCGGCTGATTGGACAATACCATCATTGCGCAGGGTGAGGGTGGTTGATAATGCCCATGATTCATCGGACCCCAGGCTATATATTTTCGCCGTGTAATCGGTGCTGATTGTTAGCAAATGCTGACCATCAGGGCTGAAAATGGGTGATTTGACATTGTAGTGACTGGGAATGCTGGTTTTTTTTACCCATGATCCAACACTCTTCTGGTCATAGATAGTCGCCTTAGAGTTATTACTGGCGGTCACAAGATGACGGCCATCGACGCTGAGGGCGGCTGAGTTGATAAGATTATTTTTGTGAATGGTGGCTTCTGTATTCAGATTAAATGTTTCATATTGAGACATTAGCCGGGCTCTGGTGAAATATAACAGGGCAGGCGAATAAACGCTCTCCAGTCTGAGATTTGCCAATGGCTCGACTAACGCCTTATCCTCTGTGAAGGGGTTTAACCAATCACGAATTTGATTACTGTCTTTTGCATTGATGGACGTGCTTAGTTGATGCTGGTGTGCTGAAGAAAACTGGCGATACCAGGCTTTTGCCAGAGCATTGTCGTCTTTGACAGCGGTTTGGAGGCGCTTGCATGACAGTCCTGTATTGTAAATATCTCTAAGCTGCAAACAGCGAAAAATCATGGAAAATGAGGATAAAGACAGTAGTGATGTTCTTGGCTTTTTCTCCTCGCCAGCAACAGTGACGCTCCTGCCTGCGCTGTCAGTCGTTGGTGTTACCAATTGAGCTCGCTCTTTTGGTGGTGAGACTGGACCTTCAACGAAGGGATTATTATCTATTCCGTGCATGTTTGGCTCCTCATAAATCTGGAATTTATCTTCGATCAACAGAGACGTTCGAAAATTATGTGTTCAGCTTAGAGGCTGCTTCGGAATGAAAAGTTCATAACATGTTGTTAAGTGCAACTGACAAAGTTTCTGTCTTTTCGCACTCGCAGAAAGACGTCAGACAATGACAGCAGGTAATGCATCATTCATTCGTAGTTCAGTGATTTGCACCTCGCAGTCCCTGCCGACGGTAATCACATGGCTGCCATCGGCGCTGAAGGTAGCAGATAAGACATTGCCTTTATGGTAAATTCTGGCTTTTTCTGACCATGATCCATCGTCGTTCTGGCCGATGATTTTCGCCGTTCCGTCCCTGCTGGCAGTGACCAGATGGCGGCTATCAGGGCTGAAGCTGGCTGAATTGACCCCATCGTCATGGTTAAAGGTGGCTTTTTTTATCCATTTTTCATCAGCGTTCAGGTAATAGATTTTCACCGTGCAGTCGTTACTGGCAGTGAGCACGTAACGGCCATCGGGACTGAAGGTGGCTGACTTGACAGCACAATCGTGTTCAATGGTGATTTCTGGCAGCCATGACCCATCGGCCTGCCTGCCATAGATTTTTGCTGTGAAATCGCGGCTTGCGGTCACGATATAGTGACTGTCCGGGCTGAAGTTGCCCGTGTAGACGAGACTTTCATGGGGAATGATACCTTTCACTTCCCATGATCCATCGGTCTTCTGACTGTGTATTTTTGCTGTGTAATCAAAACCCGCTGTGACCAGATGGCAGCCATCGGCGCTGAGGGCGGCTGATTCGATACGTGCATTATGGGAAAGGGTGGATGGTAATTCCCATGATCCGTCGTCTTTCAGGCCATGGATCATCGTCGTTCCGTCCCTGCTGGTAGTCAACACATGGCGCTCATCGACAATGAGGCTTAATGCATGACGATTATTTGCCAGGGTCGCTTTATGTTTCCATGACCCATCAGCCTCCTTGTCATAGATTTTCACTGTGCCATCGCCACAGGCGGTCAACACACGGTCACCATCGAGGCTAAAAATAACTGAGTTGACCCAGTCCTCATGGGGAATGGTGGTTATATTTTCCCATGATCCGTCAGTCTTATAAACGTAGATTTGCGGCGTTCTTTCTCTTGGGTCTTCAGCGACGGTTACCATATGGCGGCCGTTAACACTGAGGAGTGCTGTTTCGATAGCCCTGTCTTCCTTGATGTTGGCTTTATTAACCAATTTAAAGGTTTTACACTCGGACATCAGCTTAGTCTTGGTGAAATATAACCGTGCAGGTAAATAAACACTCTCAGGTTTGCAATCTTTGAACGACGTCAGTACCGCCTCATCATTAGTAAATGACTGCAACCAGGCACGGAGTTGATTCCCATTTTTTGTATTGATGGTTTTCCTGAGTTGATACTGGTGTGGTGAAGAAAACTGTCGATACCAGGCTTTTGCCAGAGTGTTATCTTCTTTGATAAGATCGCGAAAGCGGGTACATACTTTTGTTAAGCTGCTAACATCCCGAAACTTCAAATGAGAAAAAATCATGGCAAGTGATAATGAAGATAAACCCTGCAATGAAGGTTTATTCTCGATTTCCTTGTCGGGTTCAGTGACGCTCCTGCCTGCGCAGATAACCTTTGGTGTTTGCAAACGAACTTGCCCGGGTGGTGGGGAGTGTGAACCATCGGTGCTCGATTTATTATCTATTCCATGCATGTTTTATTTCCCTGAAAGTGAGTACTTATCCCTGATTGGCAAAGACGTCCAATATTGATTCAGGTAGTTAGAATCGGATTTAGAGGGAAAGTTCATGACATGTTGTTTAGTTCAACTAACAAAAACAGGACTCTGATTCAGGACAATGGTTAATAATTTCTATCTTTCAACGCAGGCAGAATGGCGTCACTCAGTGACCACCCTTGTTGAGTAAGAAAAATCACATGGTTATACAGACACGCTGAAAAAGGGTTGTGGCAGCAGGCAATAAGTTACTCCTCTGTAGTTCAGTGATTATCACCCTGTTGCCACCAGCGGTCACCACATGGCTGCCATCGTCGCTAAAGCTGGCTGATTTAAGCCAGTATCTGTGGGAAATACAGGCTTTTTCTACCCATGACCCATCGGACAGCTGACCAATGATTTTCGCCGTGAAATCATCACTGGCGGTCACCAAATGGCGGCCATCAGGGCTGAAGGCCGCTGACCTGACACGATCCTTATGGTGAAAGATGGTTTTTTCTACCCATGATCCATTGTTTTTCTGGCCGTAGATTTTCACTCTGCAATCACTGCCGGTGGTCACCAGATGACGGCAGTCGGTGCTGAAGCTGGCTGATGTAACCCGGTCTCTATGAGAAATGCAGGCTTTTTCTACCCATGAGCCATCAGGATTCTGACTAATGATTTTTGCCGTCCAATCGTCGCTGGCGGTCACCAGATGGCGGCCATCAGGGCTGAAGGTGGCTGACTTGACAGGAAGCTGATGATAAAAAATGAAGGCGTTTTTTTCCCATGATCCATCGGTTTTCTGGCGATGGATTTTTGCTGTCTTATCCCAACTGGCGGTGACCAGATGGTGGCCATCGGGGCTGAAGTTACCTGAGGAAACCGCATCATTATGAGAAAATGTGGCTGTCAATTGCCATGATCCATCGTCTTTCCGGCTATGAAGTTGCGCCGTTCCATCCGAACTGCTGGTTATCACATGGCGATCATCGGTGCTAAAGCTGGCTGATATAACCGGGATATCGTGGGAAAAGCAGGCTTTTTCTGACCATGACCCATCGCACCCCAAAAGGTATATTTTTGCTGTACCATCCCGACTGGTGGTCAACACACGCTCCCCATCGTGGCTGAAAATAGCTGAGTTGACCCGGCTTTGATGGGGAATGATGGTATTTGTTTGCCATGATCCATCAGCCATGTGGCGGTAGATTTTTGCTGTATTGTCGGAACTGACGGTTAACAGATGGCGGCCATCAACACTGAGGGCGGCTGAGTAGACAAGTCCATTTTCGTGAATGGTGTCTTTTTTCACCAAATTAAATATTTTATATTCGGACATCAGCCTGGCTCTGGTGAAATATAACCGAGCAGGCACAGAAACCCCCACCGGGTTGAGGTCTGTGAGTGGCTTCAGCAACGCCTGATTATTCGTAAACGACTCTAACCAATCACAGAGTTGACTGGCATCTTTTGTTTTGATGGCTGTTCTTAGTTGATACTGCTGTGGTGAAGGAAACCGACGATACCAGGCTTTTGCCAAAGCGTTATCCTCTTTGACAGCCCTGCGAAGAAAGGTACAGGCAAGTTCCAGACTGCGGATATCTCTAAGCTCCAAACAGGAAAAAATCATGGAAAGTGATAATAAGGATATAGCCTGCAATGAAGGCTTATAATCTATTTTCTGGTCAGATACCCTGACGCTCCTGTCTCTATGGTTACCCTCTGGTGTTTGCAAATGAGCTCGCTTAGGTGGCGAGAGTGAAACTACAATTCTGGAGTTATTATCTGTTCCATTCATATTTTTTCTGTGAAAGCAGGTAGCTATCCTTGATGAGCAACGACGTTCAATCTTGATCCAGCTGCTTAGAGTCGGTTTTAGAATAAAAGTTCATGACATGTTGTGAAGTGCAGCTAAGAAAGTTTATTTCTTTCAACACAGGCCGAATGGTGTCACTCACTGACCACCCGTGTTGAGTAAGAAAAATCACAAGATTGTACAGATACGCTGAAGAAGGGGTGGGGCAGCAGGCAATAAATCACTCCACCGTAGTTCAGTGATTATTACCGTGTTGCCACCAGCGGTCACCACATGACTGCCATCGTCGCTAAAGCGGGCTGATTCAACCCTGTATCCATGGGAAATGCAGGCTTTTTCTAACCATGACCCATCGTGCTGCAGACCAATGATTTTCGCTGTGCCATCATCACTGGCGGTCACCAAATGGCGGCCATCAGGGCTGAAGGCCGCTGACTTGACAGGATCCTCATGTTCAAAGATGGCTTTTTCTACCCATGATCCATTGTTTTTCTGGCGATGGATTTTCACTGTCTTATCCCAACTGGTGGTGACCACATGGTGGTCATCGGGGCTGAAGGTGGCTGATAGAACCGTGCGATTATGGGAAATGCAGGCTATTTCCAACCATGAGCCATCGGGCTGCTGTCTAATGATTTTCGCCGTGCCATCTTCGCTTTCGCTGGCGGTCACCAGGTGGCGGCCATCAGGGCTGAAGGTGGCTGACCTGACACGATCCTGATGGTTAAAAATGAAGGCTGCTTCTTCCCATGATCCATCGGTCTTTTGGCGATGGATTCTCACTGTCTTATCCCAACCGGTGGTGACCACATGCTGGCCATCGGGGCTGAAGTTACCTGAGTAAACAGCATCATCATGGGAAAATGTGGCTGTCAATTGCCATGATCCATCGTCCTTGCGGCTATGGATTTGCGCCGTTCTGTCGAAACTGCTGGTTATCACATGGCGGCCATTGGTGCTAAAGCTGGCTGCCAGAACCGAGTCATTATGGAAAATGCAGGCTTTTTCTGACCATGATCCATCGTACTCCAAACGGTATATTTTCGCTGTGCCATCCCAACTGGCGGTTAACACTTGCTCGCCATCGGGGCTGAAAATAGCTGAGCTAACCCTTCTTCCATGGGGAATGATGGCGTTTGTTTCCCATGATCCATCCGCCATGCGGCGGTAGATTTTTGCTGTATAATCGAGACTGGCGATTAACAGATGGCGGCCATCGACACTGAGGACGGCTGAGTCGACAGATTCATTTGCGTGAATGGTATCTTTTCTCACCAGATTAAATATTTTATATTCGTACATCAGCCTGGCTTTGGTGAAATATAACTGAGCAGGCACACAAACCCCCACCGGGTTGAGGTCTGTGAGTGACTTCAACAACGCCTGATTATTCGTGAACGACTCTAACCAAGCACGGAGTTGAGTGGCATCTTTTGTTTTGATGGCGGCCCTTAGTTGATACTGCTGTGCTGAAGGAAACCGACGATACCAGGCTTTTGCCAGAGCGTTATCCTCTTTGACAGCCTCGTGAAGAAAGGTACAGGTAAGTTCTATGCTGCGGATATCTCTTAGCTCCAAATAGGAAAAAATCATGGAAAGTGGTAATCTGGTTAAAGCCTGCAATGAAGGTTTATCCTTTATTTTCTGGTCAGGTACCTTGACCCTTCTATCTGCATGATTACCCTCTGGTGTTTGCAAATGAGCTCGCTCAGGAGGCGAGTGTGAAACTTCAATTCTGGGGTTGTTGTCTATTCCATTCATATTTTTTTTCTCTGCAAGCAGGTACGTATCCTCGATAAGCAACGACGTTCAATATTGATCCAGCTAGTTAGAATCGGATTTAGAATGAAAGTTCATGACAGGATGTTAAGTGCAGCTAACAAGGTTTGTTTCTTTCAACAGGGGCAGAATGGCGTCACTCATTGACCACCCCTGTTGAGTAAGAAAAATCACAAGATTGTACAGATACGCTGAAAAAGGGGTGAGGCAGGCAATAAATCACTCCGCTTTAGCTCAGTGATTTTCACCATGTGGCCGCCAGCGGTCACCACATAACTGCCATCGTCGCTAAAGCTGGCTGACTGAACCCAGCCATCATGGGAAAGGCAGGCTTTTTCTGACCATGACCCATCGCACCCCAAACTATATATTTTCGCTGTGCCATCGCGACTGGCGGTCAGCGCATGCTCCCCATCGAGGCTGAAAACAGTTGCGTTGACCCAGCTTTCATGGGGAATGGTGGTGATTGTTTCCCAGGATCCATCAGCCATGTGGCGGTAGATTTTTGCTGTATTGTCGCGACTGCCGGTTAACAGATGGCAGGCCTCGGCACTGAGGGCGGCTGAGGCGACATTATTTTCGTGAATGGTGTTTTTTCTCACCAAATTAAATATTCTGCATTCGGACATCAGCCTGGTTTTGGTGAAATATAACCGGGCAGGGAAACAACTATCCTCGCGATTGAGATTTATGAGTGACTCCACCAGCGCCTGGTCATTCGAGAACGACTCTAACCAATCACGGAGTTGATTATCATCTTTTGTTTTGATGGCTGTGCTTAGTTGATACTGCTGTGCTGAAGAGAACCGATGATACCAGTCTTTTGCCAGAGCCTTATCATCGAAGACAGTCTCGGGAAGGGGGGGTGTAAACCCGTTCTGAACTGCGGATATCCCTAGGAGCCTGACCGAGAATAGCGCCCGTAGCGAGGACGGCAGAAAATTGAGGATGAAAATTCGGTTTTGTAAGGAGAATAGCGAGCTATTTGACGAACAAAAGCGGATTTTCAGACCAATTTGCTGCCGCCGCAGTAGGGCAGTCTATTCTCGGTCAGGCTTCTAGGCTCCAAATCGTGAAAAATCATGGCAGATGACGACGGGGAAACTGATAACGAAGGTTTTTCCTTTTCTTCCCTGTCAGATACTGTGATGCTCCTTCCTGCCCTTGTAACCGCTGATGTTTCCAATCGAGCTCGTTTGGGTGGTGGCGGGTGAAGGCCTTCAATGATGGAGATATTGTCTATTTTGTTCCTTGAAAGTGAGTATTTCATCCTTGATGAGCAAGGGGCGCTACAGTCGATACTTGAATTTAGATTCGGTTTTTGCCTGGAAGTTCAGAACAGGTTGATAAGTAAAACCAACAAAATTTTTTCATGACTCGTTCCCACGCTCCAGTGGGTGTCGCAAAACTCTCTCCAGCGTGGGAACGAGTTGACTCCCGTCATTCCCGGCTTCATTCCCGTCATTCCCGGCTTTATTCCCGTCATTCCCGGCTTTATTCCCGTCATTCCCGGCTTCATTCCCGTCATTCCCGCGAAGGCGGGAATCCACACTGACTCTCCGCCAAAACCATACTGCCCGGTGCCCCCCTGGCCTTGTCATCCCCGAGAAGACAGAGACCAACTGTTGGCCCTGGATTCCCGCCTTCGCGGGAATGACGACCTCAGAGCATGGGAACGAGCTGTTGGAGTTTTGCGACACCCTCTCCAGCGTGGGAACGAGTTGACTCCCGTCATTCCCGACTTTACTCCCTTCATTCCCGACTTTATTCTCGGCATTCCTGACTTAATTCTCGTCATTCCCGACTTAATTCTCGTCATTCCCGCGAAGGCGGGAATCCACACTGACTCACCACCAGAACCATTCTGCCCGGTGCCCCCCTGGCCTTGTCATCCCCGAGAAGACAGAGACCAACTGTTGGCCCTGGATTCCCGCCTTCGCGGGAATGACGACCTCAGAGCATGGGAACGAGCTGTTGGTGTTTTGCGACACCCTCTCCAGCGTGGGAACGAGTTGACTCCCGTCATTCCCGACTTTACTCCCTTCATTCCCGACTTTATTCTCGGCATTCCCGACTTTATTCTCGTCATTCCCGACTTAATTCTCGTCATTCCCGCGAAGGCGGGAATCCACACTGACTCACCACCAGAACCATACTGCCCGGTGCCCCCCTGGCCTTGTCATCCCCGAGAAGACAGAGACCGACTGTTGGCCCTGGATTCCCGCCTTCGCGGGAATGACGACCTCAGAGCATGGGAACGAGCTGTTGGAGTTTTGCGACACCCTCTCCAGCGTGGGAACGAGTTGACTCCCGTCATTCCCGACTTTACGCCCTTCATTCCCGACTTTATTCTCGGCATTCCCGACTTTATTCTCGTCATTCCCGCGAAGGCGGGAATCCACACTGACTCACCACCAGAACCATACTGCCCGGTGCCCCCCTGGCCTTGTCATCCCCGAGAAGGCAGAGATCGACCCTTGGCGCTGGATTCCCGCCTTCGCGGGAATGACGACCTCAGAGCATGGGAACGAGCTGTTGGAGTTTTGCGACACCCTCTCCAGCGTGGGAACGAGTTGACTCCCGTCATTCCCGACTTTACTCCCTTCATTCCCGACTTTATTCTCGGCATTCCCGACTTTATTCTCGTCATTCCCGCGAAGGCGGGAATCCACACTGACTCACCACCAGAACCATACTGCCCGGTGCCCCCCTGGCCTTGTCATCCCCGAGAAGGCAGAGATCGACCCTTGGCGCTGGATTCCCGCCTTCGCGGGAATGACGACCTCAGAGCATGGGAACGAGCTGTTGGTGTTTTGCGACACCCTCTCCAGCGTGGGAAGGAACCATATCTAAATAACCAGAAGCACCCTGTTTTATTGCATCGAACTCAGTTCTGAGCTGTCAAGAACTTCTGCTTCCGAGCCATCAATCAATTCAAGTCAGAGCAGTAAGTTGCCTCGTTCCATCCTCACTGGTGGTCTCCAGGATTCGGCCATCGTAGTAGAAGATTAATGATTCGACCGGCCCATCGTGGTGAATGGTGATTTGTTCTGACCATGATCCGTCGGCCGCCTCGCAATAGACTTTGGCCGTGTGATCGTCACTGGCGGTCACCACATGTTTGTCATCAGCGCTGAAGGTGGCTATTCCGATTTTGCCACTATGGCAAATGGTGGCTTTTACTGCCCATGATCCGTCGTCAGTCAATCCAAAGATTTTTGCTGTGTGATCGTCACTGGTGGTCAGCAGATGCCTGTCATCAGAGCTAAAGGTGACTGATCTGATCTTGTCACCATGGAAAATGCAGGCTTTTTCTATCCATGATCCATCTGCCTGTAGGTCAAAAATTTTTGCCGAGTAATCGTTACTGATGGTCACCAGATGCTTGTCATCATTGCTAAAGGTGGCTGATCTGATCTTGTCACCAAGGCAAATACAGGTTTTTTCTGTGCATGATCCATCTGCCAGGTCAAAAACTTTTGCCGTATTATCGTTACTGATGGTTACCAGATGGAGACCATTGAGGCTTAAGATAGCTGAGCTGACAGCACCTCTAGTGGGAACGGTGGACTCTGCTAATGATCCATCGACCTGCCGATTATAGATTTTCGCGCTGCCATCGGTACTGACGGTCACCGAACGGAGGATACCGATACTTCCTTCGGCTTGAAGATGGTGGCTTGGCTGTTGCAAACAGTCATACCGCTCCATACAAAATTGTCTCAGTTCAACTGCAGTAACAACCTTTCCGAAACCAACAGCTGCTGATGCGCTCTGCGGCTGAACAGGTTTTGTTAAGTGTGAGTCTGGAAGTCCGTTAGCACCGGGAGTGCTATTTAAGTTATTCATATCAAGTTCCTTTTTATTAAGTTGGATTTATCCGACATTCATGGATATTGTTTTGAAGGTCATCCAATATTGATTTACTCCATCTATTGAGAGTTCCTTTCAGGATAAAAGTTCATAACATGTTGTTAGTACGACTAACAAATAACAGAGTGTTAATTTAAAATAATCAATGGTAAGTACTCAACCATACGAAATCATATTTTCTGACTTATTGTTCAGGCACTTGCGGCAACTGCTCCTGCGTTGCTCTAGCTCCTGCATCCATGCAGTCGTGCTGCGTTGCAACTCTGGTCACATAGCTTGCTATGTTCCCGTCGTTGCGCCTTGCAGAGCACCTGCCCAATAAACCAGAAATATTCGATTCCGTATGGCTGAGTACTTAAGAAAGTTGAAGTGTGACTTTATGATAAAGTCAGTGCTGATTTTAAATGGTCGGAGTCTTATATTTTTGCATTCTGTAGCTCTAAAAAAATCTCGTATTCTGGTTTTATATTTAAGTGTCTTCTTGAAGCAGAGAATATTCTAAAATACGGACGATCATCCGAGTTTCTTAAAGTTCCAAACAGTGTGGGTACAATCTTCTGATTAAAAATAGCTTTAGAACAGGGTTTGTTCTTTTTTGTTTTAATTGTTTTATTAAATGAGTGTTTGGTGCTTTTTAGTTCTTTCCATATTTTTTTTATTTGATCCATTGTGTTGTTCGGAAAAAGTAATTTCAATTGGCTTTTGCTGTTTAATAAAATTAGATCATTGCCTTTTTTAAAGGTTTTTGTATAGTCCTCTATTGTTGAAGAGTCACCAGTAAGCCATTGATTAAGAGTAAACATACCTGCCATCGATTGTAATATGTGAAAATTGTTGTTTTCTCTGAGAATTACGAAATCGTGACAATACGTTTTAATATTTTCATGTATGTAACTGATTTTATGGATGAATATGTAATCATTTTCTGGGTCGCTATTAATGTAAGTCTTATATAAATGCTGTTCCTCAGATGAAAAAACATAAGGGATTGAACAATTTCCTTTAGCGAGTTTTTCCGCAAGGACTTCTGCTGTTATGTGGCATACATATTGATTCTTTAGTTCATTAGTGCTCAACTCTAATGGAGATAAAGAAGCGCTGCCTGGTTTTATGGGAAACTTTTCACACATGCATTGTTTATCTGCACCCAATGTCTCATCAGTAGCATTGGATAAAAATCTACTACCTGCCTTAATCTCATCTTGAACTGAAACAATTCTTGAAAATGCACAGGAAACTTCTTCTAAAGTGTCCTTAACAAGCTGTGATTCTTCCTCTGGGACAGTTAATTGTGCTGTGCCTGCTAACGGGTTAAAGTTGAGCAATGAAGGTTGACTCTTGTTATAGACAGTGACGTCTCTACCCATACTGACACCCAGTGGTGTCTCTGATTGAGATTGATGAGGTGTTGTCAGGGGGGAGCCAACAATTCTGGAGCTGTTATCTATTCCGTCCATGGTTTTTCCCTGCAAGTTAGCATTTGTCCTGGATTAGCAAGTCGATTAAAAACGGGCGCAGTAATTTAGAGTTGCTTAAGGAATGAAAGTTCATAACATGTTGTAAAGTACAACTAACAAAGTTTCTTTCAGAGCACAAAGAATGGCGTCGCTGAGTGATAACAATCAATTATTCTCTCGTAGTTCAGTGATTTTTACCGTGTTATCCCAACTGGTGGCCATCGGCGCTGAAGTTGGCCGTTCTGAAACCCACCTTATTAACAGAAGAGAACAGACTCTGCCTTGCACAAAAGCCTGATGTATTGGTGTTATATGAATACAAAATAGATAAAATAATTCGAGCTATTGCAATTGACCTTTGTTTTTTATGTGCTATAAGTTTGTTTGCTTTGAAAATGAATACTGATTCATAGCACCTTTCTTGTTATTTTCAGGATATTGAGCTCCACAGCCGTTCTTCCCTGTCGCTCATTGTCATCTTCATTGACTCGGATGTCAGTGAAACTTTTTTTATATGGATTTGTTGAGGCTTTCAATCAGCTATCTAAGAGAAACCATGCAACCATTACAAGATGACCAGACATCAAAAGCCTTATTAAAACCGGCGACGGTTGTTCCATGCACCACAGAATCTGATCAGCCAGCACAGTGGAAACTGGAGTTCTGCCAATACAAGGCAACTATGATGTTGGGTACTGGTGAGCTTAAATTCTTTCCATTTATTCTCAATGGAGAGATTTATCATCGTATAAACAGGTTCACAGGTTGTAATTCTGTTTCAAGAAGTGATGAGGTTTTATTAGAAAATTTTACTGAACGACAAGCAGAAAAAAACAACCTGATTAAAAGGAGACTTTCTGATGTCATAACAAAAGGTTTTAAAAATGTTTGCATAGTTTTAGATAAAGATACAAAAGAACCAATAAAAGGCGTATGTCACGACTTTGCTTACTACTTGAGCCTTGGGTTATCAAATTTTGAGTCCCCGAGATATGATCATGATGCTTTTTTCGAATCACTTCCAAACATAAAAGTCATTGAGTTTACTGGAGAACAGGATTTAAGGTTTGGAGATATTGTGCAAATAACAGAGCAGCCTGCCTGCGTTGAACATAAACCTTTGGTTTACCATAGCGTGGTATATATCGGTGATGGAAAATATATTAGCAAGATTTCTGAACTTGATATTTACTTCCAGGATCTTGAGTCAATATTAGATACTACTGAAGCTCGGAAAAAAGGACGTCTGAGGGTTATCAGAGAGACAGACACCTTGTAAACACCGCAACCCGGAATGATCTTCTCGGATGCCCATTGATGACAGCGATTTAACTCGCTTAGTGATTTTCACTAAGTCGTCACCAATGGCAGTTACCACCTGGCTGCCATCGGAGCTAAAGTGGCTGATAAGACTGAGTTTTTAAATGTCTTTTTAAAGTGAAGAGTTTAAGGCCTCGGCATGAAAAGCGATATGATCGCTGATAAAACTGGCTATATAGAAATAACTATGGTCATAGCCTTCATCCATAGATAGCCTGATGGGGTAATTCACCTTATCACACGCCGACTTGAAATGATTTGTCAGTAATTGCTGCTGCAAGAAATTATCCGACAGACCCTGGTTAATCATAACAGGCAAGACACGATCGTATGCCTGATTCTCAATTAACACAGTGGCATCGTAGGCAAGCCATGAGTCCTGGTTGTGCCCTAAATAATGAGTAAACGCCTTTTGCCCCCATGGGCACTGACTGGGGTTTACGATCGGCGCAAAAGCTGAAATTGACTCATAATGATTGGCATTGTTCAGACCAATCACTAAGGCACCGTGGCCACCCATAGAATGCCCTGAGATTGATTTTTTACCGGTAACGGGAAAGTTGGCCTCGATCAGAGCTGGAAGTTCGTGCACCACATAATCGTACATCTGATAGTGCTCAGCCCATGGCTGCTCTGTTGCATTGACATAGAAACCGGCCCCTGAACCCAAATCCCAGGCGCCTTCAGGATCGTCTGCCACATCCTCTCCACGAGGGCTGGTATCTGGACAAACAATAGCAACACCATGCTCTTGCGCAAACTGTTGGGCTCCCGCTTTTGTCACAAAGTTTTGATCCGTAGAGGTAAGACCTGACAGCCAATACAGAACCGGCAACTTTTCGGACTCGGTTTTACTGGGTAAATAAATCGAGAACTGCATAGTGCAGCGGGTAGTGTCAGCTTCATGCTCATACTGCAGTTGAACGCCACCAAAGCATTTAACACGAGATAATTCTTTCATAGCTGGTTTTGTCTGTTGATTCACTTAAAAAGTATCTGGCGAGTGAGTAGAATTCATGACGCCCCATTCACTCATTTGTCAATATTCGATGACGGTGCGAATCGATTTACCTTCATGCATCAGCTCAAAGGCTTTATTAATGTCTTCTAACGGCATTGTATGGGTGACCATTTCGTCGACTTTAATTTCACCCGCCATATATTTTTCAACATACTCTGGCAGTTGCGTCCGCCCTTTAACCCCGCCAAAGGCGCTGCCGCGCCAGACACGGCCTGTGACTAATTGAAAGGGACGGGTACTGATTTCCTGACCAGCGCCAGCGACACCAATAATCGTCGACTCACCCCAACCTTTATGACAGCACTCCAGGGCACTTCTCATGGTTTCAGTTCGACCGATACACTCGAATGAGTAATCCACTCCGCCGTCGGTGAGTTCCACAATCACTTCTTGAATGGGTTTATCGTAATCTTTTGGGTTGATGCAATCGGTTGCGCCAAGGTCTTTGGCCATTTGAAATTTATCGGGATTAATATCCACCACTAAAATACGTGCGGCTTTGGCCATCACAGCGCCTTGAACTGCCGACAGGCCAACACCGCCCAGACCAAATATAGCCACCGTAGCTCCCTCTTCCACCTTCGCTGTATTCAGCACAGCACCAATACCGGTAGATACACCACAAGCTAACAAACAGACTTTATTCAATGGTGCGGCCTGGTTGATTTTTGCCACGGCAATTTCGGGTAATACCGTATGCTCTGCAAAGGTTGATGTCCCCATAAAGTGATAAATGGGCTGCCCATCTTTTGAAAAACGCGAGGTTCCATCGGGCATCAGGCCTTTGCCCTGTGTTTCACGAATGGCCTGACAGAGATTGGTTTTACCGGAGGTACAAAATTTACATTTGCCACATTCCGGAGTGTATAGCGGGATAACGTGATCACCCACCGCGACGGAAGTAACTCCTTCTCCTACAGCTTCTACAACACCCGCACCCTCGTGACCCAATATACAGGGAAAGATACCCTCGGGGTCCTCACCACTCAGGGTAAAGGCATCGGTATGACATACGCCGGATGCTGTTAATTTTACCAGGACCTCACCAGCCTGAGGTTCTTGAAGGTCAACTTCCTCAATAGTGAGAGGCTTGCCTGGCCCCCAGGCGACAGCTGCACGTGTTTTCATGGTTATACCTTTTTAAGTTGGACAATAACTGAAACTACCTGGCTTTTCTCAAACTGCTGCCGAGCTCAGCAAAATTGTAATGAGAATGAGTCCTGAAATGAAGGTTTTTCCTTTTTTTCTTGTAGAGTGATGGGTCCAGTCTTACTGGTTTGGTGTATTCAGTCAGAATTGCTTCGAACTTATATTTGGAAATCGTATACTTCGAAAAACATCTCATATTTTGGATCAATGCCTAAGTATTTTCTTGAAGCTGAGAATATTCTAAAGTAAGGACGATCATCGGAATTGCTTAAGGTTGAAAACAATGTAGGCAAAATCTTCTGGTTGAAAATAGCTTTAGAACAGGATTTGTTTTTTCTTGTTTTGATTGTTTTATTAAATGATGGTTCTATTTTTTTTAATTCTTTTGTCATTTCTTTTATTTCATCTTCCCTTTCTTTAGAAAAAAGTGATGGCAAATTATTCTCCTGATAAAACAAAATCAAATCATTGGTTTTTTTTAAGCTTTTTTTATTTTTGGCTATTGTAGAAGAGTCACCATTCAGCCATTGGTCAAGACTAAACGCATCTACCATCGACTGTAATATATGAAATCTGTTGTCTTTCCTCAGAATAACAAATTCATGAGAATATACTTTTACATCATTGTCTATGTGGCTGATTTTGTGTGAAAAAGCATAATTGTTTTCTGGATTGCCATTGATGTATTCCTTGTATAATTGTTGTTCGTCAAACATGAAGGTATGAGTTACTGAATACCTTTCTTTTGAGAGATGTTTTTCAAGAACTGATACCGTTGTGTGGCATACATTTTCATTCTTTAGTTCATTGATACTCAACTCTAATGGAGATAAGGTGGCAGCTTTTGCTTCTACGGGAGGCTTTTCAGGCATACATTGTGTATCTGCAGTTAATGTTTCAGAAGCAGCATGAGACAAAAATCTACTGTCTTCCTTAACCTCATTATGAAGTGAGACGCATCTTGAAAAGACAGAGATAGTTTCATCTAAAGTTTCTTTAACAAGCTGTGATTCTTTCTCTGGCGCAATTGATTGGGTTGCACCTTCTGAGGGAGAAATATTGAGTGACAAAGGTTCACTCTCGTTATGTACACTGATGTCTCTACCCATACTGACAACAGTTAGTGTTTCTGATGGCGGTTGATTAGATGTTGATGGGGTGGTGCTGTCAATACTGGATTTGTTATTTATTCCGTTCATGCTTTCATCACTTCAAGTAAGTATTTGTCCTCGATCAGGGGCTAAATCCTTTCCACCTGTCACAGCTAAATCGGCATAGAGAGGCAAACAAAAGGATCAGTAATTTACTCTAAACGGTATTTGTTTTGAATAATATTCAGGCGCTAATCTAACGATCCTTATTGATTCTGAAGGGTATCTCTCTAGAGCACCAGGTAAAGATTGGAAAAATATATCAATCGGACCATGCTTACTTATACATCTACCACCTCCGATATAAAACAGACTATGGATCAATTCTTCATTTGAAAATAATTGCAGAATATCTCCGATGCATAGTTTTGTTTTATCATATGTATGAATAGAAGCAAAAGGAAGTTTTTCATACCACCCATTGAATTTCATATCCTTTTGTTTATCCATACCAAATGCCAAATAATTTACAAGCTGATGACAGACACCCTGAGAATCAATTTCTTTATTTTCAAGAGGCAAAACCGTTTTGCAAACATTCTCAAAGCCCTTTGTAAAGAGACAGGACAGCCTGCTTTTTATTTGATTCAAATAACATGAATCAATATTTGCTTCCTCAGTTAAAGGCAAAGAAACCAAACATTCTTCCTTTAAAATAGGGGTATGGGCTGGCACTTTATAATGCTTAATTCCATTCAAAGTAAAAGGTAAAAGTTTAAGCTCCCAAAACACAAGAGTTTCTTCAGCGTAGATTTCTGGATTGTCAATTTGTTGAAAAAAGGTTGTTCCATCGCATTTTTGGTTAGCATAGAATATTTCCGTGTGGTGCTCTTCATCAAGGAACAAAAGTTTATTGGCGGAGTCAACCTTTGTTTCTGATAAGGATTTCCCTTCAACCTGCGATGGGTGGCTTTGATCAGCTACTCTAAACGGTATTTGTTTTGAATAATATTCAGGTGCTAATCTAACGATCCTTATCGATTCTGAAGGGTATCTCTTCAGAGCACCAGGTAAAGATTGGAAAAATATATCAATCGGACCATGCTTACTTATACATCTACCACCTCCGATATAAAACAGACTATGGATCAATTCTTCATTTGAAAATAATTGCAGAATATCTCCGATGCATAGTTTTGTTTTATCATATGTATGAATAGAAGCAAAAGGAAGTTTTTCATACCACCCATTGAATTTTATATCCTTTTGTTTATCCATACCAAATGCCAAATAATTTACAAGCTGATGACAGAGACCCTGAGAATCAATTTCTTTATTCTCAAGAGGCAAAACCGTTTTGCAAACATTCTCAAAGCCCTTTGTAAAGAGACAGGACAGCCTGCTTTTTATTTGATTCAAATAACATGAATCAATATTTGCTTCCTCAGTTAAAGGCAAAGAAACCAAACATTCTTCCTTTAGAATAGGGGTATTAGCTGGCACTTTATAATGCTTAACTCCATTCAAAGTAAAAGGTAAAAGTTTAAGCTCCCAAAACACAAGAGTTTCTTCAGCGTAGATTTCTGGATTGTCAATTTGTTCAAAAAAGATTGTTCCATCGCATTTTTGGTTAGCATAGAATATTTCCGTGTGCTGCTCTTCATCAAGGAACAAAACTTTATTGGCGGAGTCAACCTTTCTTTCTGATAAGGATTTCCCTTCAACCTGCGATGGGTGGCTTTGATCAGCTTTTAAGTGATTAGTTGCTAATTCTTTTGGTACTGACTCTTTAGTGCCCGAAATGTCTGATTGCGCTAAAGCAGGGCCAAGTTGTAAGTTTGTTTCTGTCACTGGGTTCATTGTCATAGACTCCGTAATATTTTTATAAGTTCCCGATCAGCTGGCTTCGCATTCCTGGAAGGCGGCTTTTTCGTCCTAATGCATTTCAGGCTTGGTTGTATTGACAGATAAAACGAACAGTAATTCATTATTTTGTTAATTAATACTAACCATAAAGTAAGCCAGAATAACAAAGAGTGGCATAGAAAGGATGACAGTTGCGCCGTTACTGATGACCCAGAGCATAAGCAACCTGTTTGCCATACAATGGGCACAAGTATGATTGCAATGGATTACTCACGGTATGTTTGAAACCATAGATGCTCTCAAAGCCCAATTGGATGCCCTCAGGCCCCTGCCAAAAAACAGTGTCCAGTCGCTCCATGAAGCAATGATGCTTGAGTGGACTTATCATTCCAATGCGATAGAGGGTAATACCTTGACTCTCAAGGAAACCAAGGTGGTTCTTGAGGGTATTACTGTTGGCGGCAAGTCAATCAGGGAGCATTTTTAAGCCATTAATCACCGGGAGGCCATTGAGTGGGTAGAGTCTGTAATCGCAAGAGATGAGCCATTCAGTGAACGACTGATTAAGTCTATTCATCAGTTGCTATTAAAAAATATTGATAACACTAATGCGGGTTGCTATCGACAGGAAAATGTAATGATTGCAGGTGCTCAACACATACCTCCTGAACACCTGCACTTGCAGTCGTTAATGACGGAACTGGTGGATGGCTATGAAAATCAGGATTACCACCCTGTTGAGAGGGCAGCGAGACTGCATGTTGATTTTGCAGGAATTCATCCTTTTGTCGATGGCAATGGCCGTACAGCCCGCGTGCTGATGAACTTTGACTTAATGAGCAGTGGCTATTTACCCGTCATTATCAGAGCGGAGAACCGTCTTGCTTATTATGAAGCTTTGGATAAAGCTCATACCAGCCAGTGCTATCAAGACTACATATTAATGGTCGTTGAGGCAGAAGAGGACGCTTTTAAACGCTATCTCAGCATTGTTAGTTGAATTGGAGTATTTCAGTTGGGCTTCCTTAGCCAAAACAGAAGCCTTGTGGGGTTTAATCACAAGGCCAGGCTCCATCATTCTTCTGAAACACCCGGAAATTTGAATCCCTGGCAATCAGTCTTTGTAGTTCTGGAATACCAGACAAGCGTTGGTGCCACCAAAACCGAAGCTGTTAGACATGATGCGGTTCAGTTTCTGCTCGCGAGCTTTGCCGACCAGAATGGGCAGATCCCTGGCTTCCGCGTCCAGGGTCTCTACGTTGGCTGAAGCTGCAATGAAGTTGTGTTTCATCATCAGCAGACAGTAGATAGCCTCCTGCACACCAGCCGCTCCCAGAGAGTGACCAGAGAGGGACTTGGTGGAGCTGATGGTAGGCATTTTGTCACCAAAGACCTCTTTCAGTGCTTTCAGTTCTGCTACATCACCAACGGGAGTCGATGTACCGTGGGTATTGATGTAATCGACAGGACCAGCAACCGTTTCCAGAGCCAGACGCATGCAACGGGAAGCCCCTTCACCGGAAGGAGCAACCATGTCATAACCATCAGAAGTAGCGCCGTAACCCACGACTTCTGCGTAAATTCTGGCACCACGGGCTTTGGCGTGCTCCAGTTCTTCCAGAACCACCATGCCACCACCACCGGCAATGACAAAGCCGTCACGGTCAGCATCGTAAGCACGGGAAGCTTTTTCCGGGCTGTCGTTGTACTTACTGCTCAGTGCGCCCATAGCGTCGAACAGGCCGGTCTGTGACCAGTGCTCTTCTTCACCACCGCCCGCAAAGACAACATCCTGTTTGCCCAGCTGGATCTGTTCAACGGCGTTACCGATACAGTGAGCACTGGTAGCGCAGGCAGAAGTAATGGAGTAATTGACGCCTTTGATCTTGAATGGGGTCGCCAGGCAGGCAGATACTGTGCTGCCCATCGTGCGGGTTACACGGTAAGGGCCCACACGCTTGACACCTTTTTCACGCATGATATCAGCGGCCTCGACAATGTTTTCAGATGAGGCACCACCGGAGGCAGCAATCAGGCCGGTTCTTGGGTTGGAAACCTGTTCTTCTGACAGGCCGGAATCTTCAATAGCCTGCTTCATGGCGATGTAGGCGTAAGAAGCCGCCATACCCATAAAACGCTGGGTTTTACGGTCAATATGTTCGCTAAGGTCAATGTCGACGGTGCCGGAAACCTGACTGCGAAAGCCTTTTTCAGCGTAGCTTTCGTTAAAGCGGATACCGGATTTTCCCTGTTTAAGACTGTCGGCCACGTCACTCTGGGAGCTTCCCAGACAGGAGGTAATGCCGATCCCTGTAACTACAACACGTTTCATTAATCTAAACCTGAATTATCCGAATGAATCAGAATGCGTCGGTGCTCTGGAAAAGGCCTACCCGGAGCCCATCGGCAGTATAAATCTCACGTCCATCGACGCTGACAGTACCATCAGCAATACCCAGCGCCAGTTTGCGGCTGATGATACGCTTGATATTAATCTGGTAGGTCACTTTCTTATTCGTTGGTAGAATCTGGCCGGTGAATTTGACCTCACCGCTGCCCAGCGCCCTGCCACGACCGGGATTACCCATCCAGCCCAGATAAAAACCGACCAGCTGCCACATAGCGTCCAGACCCAGGCAGCCTGGCATCACCGGATCGCCCGGAAAGTGACAGTCGAAGAACCAAAGGTCTGGGGTGATATCCAGCTCGGCAACGATCTCGCCCTTGCCGTATTTACCGCCTTCCTCAGAGATCCGAACGATACGGTCCAGCATCAGCATGTTGGGTGCTGGCAGTTGGGCATTGCCTGGCCCGAAAAGCTCACCCTGTGAACAGCGGAGCAGGTCGTCTTTATCGAAGGATTGTTGCTTCATTCGTTCATTATTCCTGGAAAATGCCATGGTCAGCCTCCCAAGACAGGGGTGACATGGGTACGTCGACTCCCCTTCAGGCTGATCACTGATCACGGGAATTCATTACTATCGTTCCGGTGTGCACTATACCACCGGTCTAAGACTCTCATCATCGAATTCTGTTGAAATTAACAAAAAAACAACAGATGTGGCAGCTCTCGTGACATTTAATCAAGACCTGACCTTAATGGTCAGGTTTTTTTATGCCTTGAAAAACGCAATACCGACTTATGCACTAACTTATGTACTTAGCCCATGCAATAAACGTTTCAGGTATTGTATTATTTATTTGAATCATTTCTCCTAGACTTGAGGGTCAAAAAGATGGTTCTTGACTCATGGCCTGCCCAATAGGCTGATTTGCACCGGATCAAGAGAAATAAAGCCGAAGTTATAATGATGACGCCGAATAACGATAGCAAGCAGTATACCATAGCCATCCTGGGTGGAGGCAGCTTTGGTACGGCACTGTCTGATATATCAGCTCACAACGGCCATCAGGTTAAACTCTGGATGCGCAGTGAAGAGCAGGTAAAGGGGATTAACCAGGATCATATTAATCATCGTTATCTGCCAGATTTTACCATTCATCCTTCGGTTCAGGCTTCTACTGATATCGAGGCCGTGGTCTCATCTGCAGATCTGGTTCTGATTGCCATTCCCAGCAAATCCTTCCGTTCAGTGGTTCAGATGGCAGGCGATGCACTGGAAGGCAAAATGGTGATCAGTACCACCAAGGGGATCGAACCGGTTACCTTTGACCTGATGAGTGAAATTCTGAATGAGGAACTTGACTCAGTCAGAGTGGGTGTTCTCAGTGGCCCCAACCTGGCCAGGGAAATTGTCGCCAAGGCAGTGACGGCAACCGTGATTGCAAGTGAAGATATTGAGTTGTGTGAGATTGTACAGAAGGTGCTGCATTCGGATTATTTCAGGGTCTATTCCAATCGGGATGTCTATGGCGTTGAACTGGCCGGCGCCCTGAAAAATATCTATGCCATCGTCTCGGGTATCGGGGCGGCCATGGGTATGGGTGAAAATACCAAGAGTATGCTTATAACCCGCAGTCTGGCAGAAATGAGTCGTTTTGCTGTCAAGCTTGGTGCAGACCCCATGACTTTTCTGGGACTGTCCGGGGTAGGGGATCTGGTCGCCACCTGTACTTCCAGTCTCAGCCGTAACTTCAGGGTTGGTTATGCTCTGGGTCAGGGGAAAACCCTGAAAGAAGCTGAAGCTGAACTGGGTCAGGTCGCCGAGGGAGTGAATACCTTACAGCAGGTCAGGCAAAAAGCGGTTGAGCTGGAAGTCTATATGCCGATCGTTGAAGCATTGCACATGGTTATCTTCAAAGAGTTTGATGTCAATCAGCTGGTACGCGGTATGATGCTTCGTGAGCAGAAAACCGATGTCGAATTTATGGTCAGATGAAGGGCTGGAGGGCTTTCCTTCCTTATGTTGTCATTTAACGACGCATATCCATTAACAAATACGGCGAGGGTTTTTTTATGGATGAGAAAGTGTTAGACAATCTGAAATCAGAGTCCCGATGGCTCAGACTGTTGTTCATGGTGTTGTTTTACATGCTGGCCCATATTGTCGGATTGCTGATTCTATTGATTGCCATTATTCAGGTGGTTCACGGATTTATTAAATCCGAACCGAACGCACGGTTGCTGGATTTCACAGCCGGCCTGAACCAGTATTTCTATCAGATTATCCAGTTTGTTACTTATAACGCCGACACCAAGCCTTACCCATTCAGCGACTGGCCCGGAGAGAAAAAGCCTGTCAATGATGAGGAAGATGTCTGAAGTTGTGTTGAGTAGTTCAGGTTTATCTATCGTTTCATCCAAAGCTGTTTATACCGTCGTATAACAGTTCATTCAGGCAGGAAGGTATTGAAATGAAACTGATCATAATGCGTCATGGACAGGCCAGCTGGTCGGTGCCAAATGATCAGGAAAGACCTTTAACCGATATGGGTCAGCAAGAAGTGCTCAGCACAGCCTCGAAGCTGACCCATCTTGGCATCAACAGGGTACTGGCCAGCCCTTATCTCAGGGCTCAGCAGTCCGGCAGGATTCTGGCAGAAACGCTGGGATGCTCTCTGGAAACACTGGATTGCATTACTCCAGATGACGATCCGATGGCTGTGATCTCAGAACTGCCTGCTCGAGGCAATATCGCTCTTGCCAGTCATATGCCTCTGGTAGGCACTTTAACCGGACTGCTCTGCGAAGGATCGATTCATCAGGGACCCGGCTTTATGACTGGCAATGCAGCTGTACTTGAAATGGAGCTGCCCGGCCCGGGGTTGGCGACATTGGTTGAGATGATCGTGCCCTGAAGTTGCGCCCTGAAAGTTGTGCCCTGAAAACATTCCGTTCTTCGCCACTTTGGCTACTCTTCCTTCAGGCCGCTTTGGTTAAACCGCTTTGTTTTAAAAGATGGCAAAGAACAGCGGACCGCAAGATAAACATAGCCTTATCGTGAGCTGTGGATTTTTGCCTGGATTTTTTGGCTCGTAACACTTTAGCAGGTATGCTTGGCGGCATTTTTAATCCTGCGTTATCGCAGTTGCAGGACGTTGAACAGGACAGGTTAACTCGAGAATGCCATTACTAAGATTTGACAATATCAACCTTGCCTATGGCGATCATCCCTTGATGGATGGCGCTGAGTTTCAGATACGTAAAGGTGAACGGGTCTGTTTGCTGGGGCGTAATGGTGCTGGCAAGTCCACCATGATGAAGCTGGTATCCGGCAAAATCGATGCAGATGATGGTAGCATCTGGCGAAAGCCAGGTATGCGTATTGGCGTTCTGAACCAGGATCTTCCTGAGCAGGATGAGAAAAAAGTTTACGATGTCGTGGCTTCCGGCCTGGAAGAAGTGGGCGATTGGATCAGTCAGTTTCACCAATTGTCCCAGAATATTCAGTCGGATGAAGATATAAAAGCTCTGGAAAAAGTTCAGCAAAAGCTGGAAGCCGCTGATGGCTGGAGTCTTCAGCAAAAAGTAGACACAGTGATGCAGAAACTGGGTTTGCCGGAAGAGAAGAAAATGAAGGAGCTTTCCGGTGGCTGGCGCAGAAGGGTAGAGTTGGCAAGGGCACTGGTGTGTGAACCTGATCTGTTGTTGCTGGACGAACCCACTAACCATCTTGATATTGTTGCCATTGACTGGCTTGAGAAACAGCTGCTTGATTTTCAGGGCGCACTTCTGTTTATCACTCACGATCGTTCATTCCTGCAGTCTCTCGCTACCCGGATTGTCGAACTCGATCGGGGTATCCTGACCAGTTGGGACTGTGATTATAAAACTTACCTGGACAGAAAAGCTCACGCACTGGAAGTGGAAGCGGAACAGAATGCGCTTTTCGATAAAAAGCTGGCTCAGGAAGAAGCCTGGATTCGCCAGGGTATCAAAGCACGAAGAACCCGTAATGAAGGCCGTGTCAGAGCGTTGAAAGCGCTTCGAAATGAAAGAATGGAGCGCCGGGTAGTTCAGGGTAAGGCAAGCTTCTCTCTGGAGCAGGGCGGTAGTTCCGGTAAGCTGGTGATGGAAGCCAGAGGGGTTTCAAAGTCCTGGGAAGGTCGGCACATTATTAAAGATTTTGATCTCAGGGTGATCCGGGGAGACAAGATTGGATTGATTGGCGCCAACGGTGCTGGCAAATCAACATTATTAAGTATTTTGCTGGGGCAACTTCAACCTGAATCCGGTTCTATCAAGGAAGGTACCAAGCTGGAAGTAGCCTACTTCGACCAGTTGAGAAATCAACTGGATCTTGAAAAAACGGTTATAGATAACGTGGCTGAAGGCCGTGAGAGCATCATGATTAATGGAGCCAGCCGACACGTGATCAGCTATCTCGGAGATTTCCTGTTCCCGGCTAACCGTTGTCGTGTTCCTGTAAAGGCTTTGTCTGGCGGAGAGCGAAATCGTTTGCTGCTGGCAAGGTTGTTCAGTAAGCCCGCTAACCTGCTGGTCATGGATGAGCCAACCAACGATCTGGACGTCGAAACGCTTGAGCTCCTTGAGTCATTACTGGTGGACTTCCAGGGTACGGTGCTGTTGGTCAGTCATGATCGTGAATTTCTCGATAATGTGGTTTCCAGTACCCTCGTATTCCAGCCTGACGGCAGGATTAAAGAGTATGTGGGTGGTTTTGAAGATTGGCTCAGACAGGGAGGCGAGGTCAGTGATCTGGTTGCTGAACCGCAAACCAGTAAGCCAGAAAAGAAGGCTGAACCTGACATTCAGTCCCGGTCAGAACCGAAAAAGAAAAAGCTCAGTTACAAGCTTCAGCGTGAACTGGATGCTTTGCCGGGAGAACTTGAAAAGTTGGAAGAAGAGTTGATTCAGCTAGAAGAAACTATTGCCGATCCTGCCTTCTATCAGAGCGATCAAGAAGTCGTTCAAACTACTCTCGCACGTTTGGAAGCCGTCAATCAGGATATTGAACAGAAGATGGAGCGTTGGGAAGAACTAGAAAATATGAGTTGAAAATGTTCAGTGTTAAGTGTGGAGTTAACAGTCGTTAATGTGCAGTCCTATATCTGCCAGCATTTAACTCACAACTTCTGTTCTTATTAACGGTTGTTGTATTCTTTCATTGGAGAGGGTTACCGGTTTATGTTTAATGTTCCAACAAAAAACAAAACCAAATCAAAAGTAACCCCCAATGAATCAGAGCCACTCTCCTGCCGCTCAATACAAGCCAGCATTATTAGAGCTTGCTGATCACAATAATCTTTCCCGTGCATGCAAAGTCACGGGAGTATCACACAGAGCTGATCGTTCAGGGAAAAATACGCTGTGTTTGTACGTTCATGCAAATTATCGAATCAGGCAGAGTGCTCTTTAAGGAGAACAGGTCGTCTGAGTCTTATCTGACGCCATAGGCGACAATCAGCCGATGAGTGTTTAGATCAGATATTGGTGAGCAGCACATAAAATTGAGCATTATTACGATCCTTGGACTAGCCTGCGAGAGGCTTTTGAAAGCTTCAGGAGGCAGAATGATAAGCCACTCGATTACTCAATTGTCAAAAACAGCAAGGTCATCAAAATTTTCCCATCGTACCAAGGCTACTCAGCTAGTCGCAGGTACCCTTGGTAACATTGTTATGGCTTGCTCCTGCCCGGCAATGCTGGCAGCAAACCCTTTTTTTACGCCATTCGATGAGAGATTTGTTGAAGAAAAGGGGGTAAAAGAGTCTGACTACTTATCCGCTTTAATTAACCATAATTCCCTTACGGGGAGGGTTCCTTTAGCCACCCCTAATGATACTAATTTTATCTTTGCCATGAACGCCGGGAATAAGCATGGCATAAATAAGAGTAAGGGTCGGAAAGAACCGCAGGGAGCTGGAGCAACGCAGATGCAGCCATTAATGGACCTTCCACTCTGGCCAATGTCCCGTGCACAAATCGCTGAAATTATCCGGAAATTGAATTTAGGCCTCTCAGAAGACACTATAACCACTCTATTGAACAATGTTCCGGAAATGCCTCCCGGTGATAACCTGACCATTGCAGGCATGATTGAGCAAGTGAAGACGAGTCTTCAAATTAACTTTGACCAAAATCAGAATGCAATCCTGGAAACTTTATCTTATATTCAGGGGACTGAGACCCCTGTTAATCCGAGCAATTCAGAACATCAACAGCGCCTTGCCTGTTTGTTGCTGGCTTACTATGCGGCCATAAATACAAGCACTGCTTCCCCTCACAATGCCCATGCTTTTTTTACTTCATTTCTGCTTCACGCCGCTGATATGGCTGGAATGTCCGGATTCCTCCACCATCTGCACATAGCTCAACTGTTAGGTAGAGATAAACCGGTAAAAGATAAAGTTTTTTTGAAAGAAAATGTTGCAATATCATCTTTGGTATTCTCTGGTCTGAAAATCTTAGAAACAGAACGCATCAAGTTTTTGCAACTAGTGCTGGATCCATCAGAGTCTGAGCAAGTCAGTATATCAGTCGATGCAATACTAAGAGAAACAGCCAAACTGCTCAACGATGGCATCGACAGGAACGGAATGTCGAGCCATAAGCGACAGCTAAAATCATCCGAACGAATGCTGGAACTTATAGAAGAATATGGTGAAGATAAACCTGAATTAATAGCCTGGAATTATCATTTCCTGAACTTAGTTAATGTCGTATGTCTGATACTTAACCCTTTCGCGCCAGAATGCGAATGTCCGAATGTAACTATTGAAAATATAGAGGATTATTTTAGAGAATCAGGTAAGAGTACGACCTTTTATTCCGGTAGAGATAAAAGAAGGGATTTACTTGAAGAATTAAAAAAAGTATCAATGGACATGATGCTTGATCAAAAAAATCAAGATGTTAAATCATTTAAGAAATTGTTTTTATACATAAAAATATATTTAGCGCAACAATTGAACTTAAATTTTACTGATGAAAATGATTGCGACACCTTAGTGGAAACCCTTGCTATTGGATTTAGGGCTCTATTGGAACAATCATATGATTTATTGGCACTGCTTCCTGATAAAGCTATCGGTTCCAATGATACTGAGCAGGTTGATGAAGTCATGCATGACAAGGCAGCTAAAGAACATGAAGGAACAGAGCCTGGTGAAGAAGAGAAGAGAAAAAGAAACCAGAAAAAACGAATAAAGTACTTAAAAAAACTCGTCGGATGGCTTGAATATTACTTTGGTAGTAGTGAAATGGTTCCTGATCCTACTGACAGTAGTGAATCTGAAAAAAGTGATACTGACAGTAGTGATTTTGACAGTAGTGATTTTGACAATAACCCTGACTGGACTGATTCAGACTGGATTGATTCAGACGGGAGCGATGTTGACACACCGAAGCTGCAACTCAGTAAGTGAAATGTTTGCAGTTACAAAAAGAATTTGCCGTTCCTGGTAAACAGCTGGCGTTTTCCCGTTAAAGCATCATCCGGTGGAGAGCGTAACCGTCAGGAAAAATTCGCTGTGTTAGAACGTTCATGCAAATTATTGAATCAGGCAGAGTACTCTTTAGGGAGAGCATTAAGGAGAGCAGGTTACCTGACGCTAAAGACGACAATAAGCCGGTGAGTGTTTAGATCGGATATTGGTGACCCATACATAAAATTGAGCATTATTGCAATCCTTAGACTAGCCTGCGAAGGGCTTTTGAACGTTTCAGGAGGCAGAATGATCAGTCACTCCATTACTCAATTACCAAAAACAACAAGGTCATCAAAATTTTCCCATCGTACCAAGGCTAAACAGCTAGTCGCAGGCACCCTTGGTACGGTTATTATGGCTTGTCTCTGCCCGGCGCTGATGGCAGCAAACCCTTTATTAATAACGGTGGATGAGAGGTTTTTTGGAGGAAAGGGAACAAAAGAGTCTGACTACCTATCCGGATTGATTAACCATAATGCTCTGAAAGGATGGTTCCCTTCAGTCACCGGGAATGATAATGATCTTATCTTCGTCATGAATCATGGCAATGATCAAGGCGAAGATAAGAATGAGGATCAGGAACAACCGCAGGGAGCTGGAGCACCGCAGATGCAGCCTTTAATGTATCTTCCGCTCCCGCCGATGTCCCGTGAACAAATTGCAGAAATTATCCGGAAATTGAATACAGGCCTCCCGGAGGACACTTTAACCATTCTGTTGAACAATATTCCGGAAGCGCCGCCGGGTGATAACCTGACAATTGCAAGCATGATTGAGCAAGTGGCGTCTTCTCTCCACGTACAGGTTGATCAAAATCAGAATGCAATTCTGGAGACTCTGTCTCATATCCGGGGTACCGGGTCTCCAGTCAATCTGAATAACAGGCAGCAACAACAGAGCTTCGCATATTTGATGCTGGGTTACTATACTGCCATAAATTCAAGTGCTGCTTCGCCTCAAAGTGCCTGTGCTACTTTTACTTCATTTCTGCTTCACGCCGCTGACATGGCTGGAATATTCAGACTTCACTTAAAAAAAGATAAACTACTGGGTAAAGATAAACCGATAAAAAATAAAGATGTTTTAAAAGAAAATGTTGCTAAATCATCTTCAGTATTTTCTGGGCTGAAATATTTTCAAACAGAACGGATTAAACTTTTGCAACAATTAGAAAATGCCTCAGAGACTGAGCAGTCTGATATCTCGGTCGATGCACTATTAAGAGACGTTATCAAACTGATTAACCGTGATATTGACAGGAACGCAATATCGCTTTATAAGCGACAGCGAAAAACAGCTGAGCGAATGCTGGATCTTATAGAGAAATATGGTCGAAATGAGCCTGAACTAGTAGCATGGAGTAATCAGTTTTTTAATTTAATTGATATCATGAGCCTGATGCTTGACCATTTTGCTCCAGAATATGAAGATCTAAATGGACATATTGTCGACATGGAGGATTATTTTAGAAGATCAGGTAAGAAGACAAGCTTTCACTTCGGCATATACAAAAAAAAGGAATTGTTTAAAGAATTTCAGAAAGTCATAGTGGATTCAATAGTTCACCAGGAAAATCAAGATCCTGAATTATTTAAAAATTTGATTCGAGACATAAAAATATATGTAGTACAAAAATTACACTTAACTTTTACTGATCAAAATGATTGCCTGGTTATAATGGTAACCCTTACTACAGGATTCAGGGCTCTTCTGGAACAATCATATGAGTTATTGGCAGTGCTTAGTGATACAACTATTGGCTCTGATTCCACCAGGCAGACTGATGAAATCGTACATGACGAGATGGCAAAGGTACAAGAAGGAAAAGTGCTTAGCAAAAAAGAGAAGAGGAAAAAACACCTGCAAGAACGGCTAAAGTATCTTGAAGAGCTCGTGCAATGTCTCGAGCATCTCCTTGGCAGGAGTAAACTGTTTTCTGATTGTCCTTACAATAGTGAATCTGAAAGTTGTGATTCTGACAGGGAAGATTCTGACAGGGAAGATTTTGATGAGAGTGATTCTGACAGGAGTGATTTAGGCCGGAGTGATCTTTTTACACTAAAAGGTGTAACTCAGTAAGAGAAATGTTCGCAAGTACGAAAAGAAGATAACAGACTGTCAGCGAGTTGATGCAAAATCATAGGAGCACCCAGAGACTCTTATTGTCTTGTTAAATTGCTCGTCAGGAAAGTGCTGTTGAAGTTTTGCCGGTTAAATCCAGGAAATTCCAAAGCAAAAAACAGCTGACTAGATGTAGCTGCTTGCAAACAAGAGCGGCTTTGCCTGCAAACAAGGGGCATTTTGTGCCCGAATTAACTGAGAATAAAAGTCCGGTCATGCTCTCATTAAGTGAGAATATGCCCGAATTAAGTGATAACAGCCTGAAAACAGCCCGTCTTGCCCACATTAAGTGAGAATAACTCAAATACCTTGCTGTACCTGCCCTACAAGTCATGCAGTTCTTTGTTCATGGCTTTAGCTCCAACGCTTTACCAGTTCTTTGGCGAGCCTGATATCTCGCTTCTGGGAAGCCTTGTCACCACCGCAGAGCAGGATAATGAGTTCGTCTGTGCAAGTGTGCAGGGAGGCCGGTTTTCACGGCACTGTTTCATGTTACTGGTAAAGTAAAACTATATTGATGAGCGAGGCGCAGTGACATGACCCATACGCGCTACGGTGTGTAATAGACGGAAAACTGCCAATGTGCTACGGTGTAATTATCTTGTAACACATAAGGACACAACCATGAGCGAGGCAACTTTTACCTTCCGGGTCGATGACGCTTTGAAAAGCCAGTTTGCCCAAGCGGCCAAATCTAGCGACCGTAGCGGGGCGCAACTTCTCCGTGACTTCATGCGGGATTTTGTACGGCAGCAGCAGGAGGCAGCAGAGCATGACGCATGGTTTCGGCGCGAAGTTCAGGCAGGCATAGACTCGGCCAATGCGGGCGAGCTAATAGTCGCTGAGGACGTGGAAGCCGAAGCTGCCGCATGGCGAGCAGAAACGCAGCGCAAACTGTTAGGCTCTAGCTCGTGAGGCTGGTCTGGACCAAACCGGCCAGCCTCGACCGAAAAGATATCCGGGAATACATCGCCCAGGATAACCCGGCCGCTGCCCTCGCCCTCGATGAGTTGATATCGGAAAAGGCTTCGCGGCTGGTCTATCACCCTGGCCTTGGTCGCCCTGGGCGTGTTACGGGAACGCGAGAGCCGATTGCGCACCAGAACTACATTTTGATTTACGACATAACCCAAGACTTGGTGCGCGTGCTGCGTGTTCTCCACACTGCTCGACAGTGGCCGCCAACCCGTACCTGATAAGAAACCGTCTATTCGCTTTCCCTTGATATTTCTGCACTTGACGCAGGTATTACTGCCATAGAGCGTTTCCCCGATTTATGAAATTTGCACGATAGTAGTGTCTGAAAAAACGATCGTTTTTCCAGACTGTATCCCATTGAAACACCTTCTTCCAGGCACCTTGAAAAATAGTATAAATTCGTCGTTTATCTTTTAATCGTCTACCTTTCTCATGAACAGTTGAGTATTCCCTACTATTGTGAGCGGCTTGCGATGAAAATTGGGTATGCCCGAGTCAGTACCAGTGACCAGAACCTGACCTCTCAAATTGATGCACTCAATGCTGCCGGTTGTCAGAAAGTATTCCAGGACATTGCCTGTGGAGCCCGGGCGGAGCGTCCAGGGCTGGATAGTCTGTTAGATTCGATCAGGCCGGGGGATTCTCTGGTCATTTGCAAGCTGGATCGACTGGGACGATCCTTGCGTCATCTGGTCGGTCTGGTGAGTCAACTTCATGAACAGAATGTCGGATTGGTGAGTCTGAATGACCCCGTTGATACCTCGACTCCACAGGGAAGGCTGAGCTTTAACCTATTTGCGGCTCTGGCTGAATTTGAACGGGAGATTATTCGGGAACGAACCCGTATCGGTTTGGCTTCAGCAAGATTACGTGGCCGAAAGGGAGGCCGTCCGAAAGGGCTTTCACCTCAAGCCCAGAAAGTAGCCTGTGCTGCTGAGACACTGTACAAGGAGGGGCATCTGACGGTGGATGACATTGCCAGCCAGCTGGGCATTTGCAAGTCCACCCTGTATTCCTATCTTCGCTATCGAGGTGTACCCATAGGTAGCGAAAGTGTTGAGGGGGTTGTGCCCCATGAACAGAAAAGCGATACCCTCTGAAGCCCTACAGGATATTCATCGGAGACGGTTGACCCTCTCGCCTCGAAGCCCTGAAAAGCGCACCATTATCCGGGAAGCGGCTGAACTATACGGGGTTTCTCAAGCCAGTCTGTACCGTGCGCTTCGGAAAATCGGGAAGCCAGCTTCAACAAAACGAAGTGATTGCGGTCTGCCCCGGGTTATGTCTCATAAGGAGCTGGAGCGTACTGTGAGGTTATCGCCGCCATTAAGGTCAGGACCTGTAATAAAAAACAGCGCTGCCTGCCAACCACTCAAGCCATCAAGCTACTGGAAACCTTTGGTGTGGAAACAGACCAGGGCTTGCTGAAAGCCTCACCCGGACAGTTGAAGCGCACAACGATTGAAAAATACCTCCGCGAGTGGGGATATGATCGGGCCACACTTTCCCGACAACCCCCAGCCGTCCGTTTTCAGGCCCTGAAGAGTAATGAATGCTGGCACTTTGATCTGAGCCCCTCAGACCTAAAGCACATCAAGCGGCCATCTTGGATTCGAGATGGTTCGGGCTCGCCTACCCTGATGATTTACAGTGTTGTGGATGATCGCAGTGGTGCAGCTTACCAAGAGTATCATTGTGTTTATGGTGAAGACGTGGAAGCCGCTTTGCGGTTTCTGTTCACGGCTATGTCACCGAAAGAGAGTAACGACTTCCCTCATGGGATTCCGGACATGATTTACATGGATAATGGACCCATTACAAGAAGCCAGGTTTCCACCGGGTGATGAGTTATCTCAACAAGCATTAACGGTGTGAACTACCTGTTGAGTTCGGAACTGGCGGGTGAAACAGCGGTCATCTGGTGGGGGCTCTATGATGAAGAACTGTTTGTTGAACATCAGGGTAAACGGTTCGGTCCTTTCTATCCGTCCGGAGGCCCTATACCTCTGCATAAGTATCGAGCCCAAAAGAAAACGGTTCGAGAAGAGCGCGCTGATCGCATTGAAGGACTGGCCAAAGTGCTGTCTCTTCCCGATGCGGCTTATCAGGAAATGGGGTTGCCAACAAAGCTGTTGTCTTTGGAGTCAGAAGATCAACCTGCTTCTGTGCCATTTCAGGTTCAAGACCCCTTTACAGAATACCATTGGCCAGACTCACTGACGGCGCGCAGAGCCATAGCAGATTACATTGGCATGCCACTGGCCCGAAAAGGGGTGGCCGAATGCAACGGAATCAGTGGCCGGATACTAACGGAATGGGTGGCCGAATGTTAACGGAATTGGTGGCCGGATGGCTCCGGAATACCCACACACCCTCAAGGAAATCCGACACCATATAAAACACGGTTGCTTGATCGCGCTGGCAGGGATTGTAGGGTGTGGGAAAACCCGGGTGTTGAGGCATGTCCATAGTCTGCTCAGTAAAGAGAAGGATATTCTGGTCAGTCAATCGCTCTCTGTTGAAAAAAATCGGCTGAACCTGGGAACCTTGATTTCAGCCTTGTTCTGCGACCTGAGACGCAGCAAGAACGAAAAAATCCCTTCACAACCTGAACAACGAGAAAGGGAGTTGAGAGACCTGATCAAGAACAAGAAAAAGCCTGTGGTGCTGTTTGTTGATGAAGCCCATGACTTGCATGGTAAAACACTGATTGCACTGAAACGGTTGATAGAAGTGATTCAGGGGGCGGGCGGAACGCTCTCCATTGTTTTGGCTGGTCATCCCAAACTGTCTAATGACCTGAAGCGGCCTACCATGGAAGAAATTGGAGCCCGGGCCACTATCTTTATGCTGGAAGGGGTTCAGAAGAACAAACCGGAATACATACAGTGGCTGTTCAAACAATGTTTTGAAGGCAAAACCAAAACCGACACCATTATTCAGCCTGAAGCACTCAACTATCTGGCTGACCACCTCTCAACGCCCCTTCAGATCAACCAGTATCTGGGGATAGCTCTTGCGGAAAGTTATCGGGTCGGCATCCAGCCCATCACAGCAGAGCGGATTACTTCAGTGCTGGCCGTTGACCTTAACAGTCCTGAAGCCCAGCTTATTCGCCAGGGATACGATATTCGGGCTTTGGCTGAAGTCCTTGATATCAAAGCAAGTGAAGTCCGGAATTTCATCAAAGGCAATCTGCCAGCAACACAACGGGATGAACTCATGACCCAACTTCAAAGCCAGGGAATCAGCCTGTAGGCTCCAGCTATCAAAGGGTCAGCTTATTCTCATTTAATGTGGGCAGGGCGGTCTGTTTGCAATCTGTTATCACTGAATTCGGGCACATTCTCACTTAAAGTGAGCATAGCCAAGCCCTTATTCTCAGTTAATTCGGGCACGAAAGGGCCTCTGTTTGCAGGCAAAGCTGATCTTGTTTGCAAGCAGCTACAACTAGATCGAAGAGCGAACCCGGCAGTGAAAATTTTGCTTTGCTCGGACGTACATTTAAATGAGGATAAAAATTACCGCCTCTAAAATAGCGGGCTATTTGACGAAGAAGAAGGGGTTTTTATGCCTGTTCATTGCAACCAGATGACTGCATGGGTTCAGGAACTAAAGCAATGCAGGAGTAGTTAGCGAAAAGGACGGGCTTAAGTCAAACAAGCTCCTGAAATACAAAATTGAGCATAGTTGTGATCCCTGGACTACTTTTCGAGAGACGTTCGAACACTTGAGGAGTTAGAGTGATCAGCCACTCCATAACTGAATTACCAAAAACAACAAAGTCATCAGTATTTTCTTATCGTACCAAGACTAATCAGCTAGTCGCAGGTTTCCTTGGTATTATTATGACTAGCCCCTGTATGACATTGCTGGCAGCAAACCCTTTATTAACGTCGGTGGATGAGAGGTTTTTTGAGGGAAAGGGAACAAAAGAGTCTGACTTCCTATCCGATTTGATTAACCATAATGCTCTTACAGGGAGGTTTCACTTAGTCACCCCAAATGATACCAATCTTATCTTTGCCATGAACACCGGGAATGAGCTAGACGTCAATGAGAGTCAGGTTCAGGAACAACCGCAGGGAGCTGAAGCAGCGCAGATGCAGCCTTTGATGAACCTTTCGCTGCCGCCAATGTCCCGCGAACAAATTGCAGAAATTATCCGCAAATTAAATCCAGGCCTATCAGAAGACACTCTAAACACTCTGTTGAACAATATTCCGGAAATGCCCCCTGCTGATAACCTGACCATCGCAAGCATGATTGAGCAAGTGAAGTCTAGTCTTCGCGTTGACGTTAACCAAAATCAGAATGCAATCATAGGAGCTCTATCTCATATCCAGGCTACCGAGTCTCCTGTCAATCCGAACAATTCGCAACAACAGATGAGTCACACATATTTGCTGCTGGCTTACTATGCAGCCATAAATTCAAGTGGTGCTTCTATGCGCAGAGCCCATGTTTTTTTTAATTCATTCCTGCTTCACGCAGCTAACATAGCTGGAATATCTATTCTTCACAGACAAAAAATTAAACTATTAGGTGGAAATAAACCGATAAAAGATAAAGATGTTTTAAAAGTTAATATTGCAAAATCATATCCATTATTCTACGTTTTGACGTCTTTAGAAAAAGAACGCTTTAGGTTTTTGCAGTATAAAGATCTATTTGAGGATCCATTTGAGGATCCATTTGAGGATCGCTCAGTAGAATTGGTCGATATCATACTAAGTGACGCTACCAAACTGCTCAATCATGAGATTGATAGGAACGAACTATCAATGTGTAAGCCACATATAACGTCAGCTGAGCAAATGCTCGATCTTATCGAAGAATTTGGTGAAGATGAACCTGAATTAGTAGCCTGGAATAATCAGTTCTTGAGTTTAATTGATCTCATAGGACTGATGCTTGACCCTTTCGCTTCGGAAAATGCAGATTTGTTAGAAAAGATTGATAACATAGACAGCTATTTTAAAAAATCAGATAAGAGGACAACCTTTATCTCTCACGCGAGTGGAAAAAGTAGGGAGTTACTAAAAGAAATAAAAAAAGTAATAGTAGACGCAACGTTCGACCAGGAAAATCAAAGTCATAAATCATTTAAAATAGTCATTCAATACTTAAAAAGCTATTTAGCGCGACAGCTGCACGTTACTTTTACTAATAAAAAGCATCATCAGGTTATAGTGGAAACCCTCACCACAGGATTCAGGTCCCTGCATGAACAATCATATCAATTATGGTTACGGCTTTCTGTTACAATTAATGATATCTCTGAGCAAGCTGGCGAAGCCGGGTATAATGAAGCGGCAAAAGGAGAAGATCTTGGTAGAATAGAGAGGAAGAAAAAATACCTGCAAAAACGCCTAAAATACTTGAATGAATTCGTACAATGGCTCGATTGGTTCTTTGGTAGCAGGACATGTGTTCCTGATTACACATACAGTAGTGAATCTGAAAGAAGTGATACTGATCTTAGTGATTCCAGAAGTTACTCTGACGGGAGTGAATCTGAAAAGGATTGACATTGACTCGCCAGAAGGTGCAAATCAGTATGTGAAATGTTCGCAAGTATGAACGGATGTTCCAGATCCCGGAAAATCTCCCGATAATGTGGTTGCTTGCCATTAACACAAGCCAGTATTCTTATTGCTGGCTGAACAAGCTCAATAATATTTGACCTGACGCCAGGAGTCTATCGGACTGTCCCATACGGCAACTGTTCCTGCGTTGCTCTGACTCCTGCATTCATGCAGCCGTTCGGTTGCGATAATTGATTTGAAAATTTCTTGTAATCGTCGCTGCGGACGCTAAAGCCGACAGGCTCCGAAAGACGACAATGAACCGATGAGTGTCAGATTTGATATTCGTGAACAGAATTGAGCATTATTGCGATCCCTGGTCTATTTTACGAGGGGTTTCAAACCCTTAAGGAAGTAGAATGATCAGCCACTCCATTTCTCAATTATCAAAAACAACAAGGCTATCAATAATCACCCATCTTACCAGGGCTAATCAGCTAGTCGCAGGTTCTCTTGGTGTTATCATGGCTTGCCCCTGTATGACATTGCTGGCAGCAAACCCTTTATTAACGCCGGTGGATGAAAGATTTTTTGTAGAAAAGGGAGCAAAAGAGTCTGACTTTCTATCCGACTTGATTAACCACAATACTCTTACGGGGAGATTTCCCTTAGTCACCCCAAATGATACCAATCTTATCTTTGCCATGAACACCGGGAATGAGCCAGACGTCAATGAGAGTCAGGTTCAGGAACAACCGCAGGGAGCTGAAGCACCGCAGATGCAGCCTTTGATCAACCTTTCGCTGCCACCAATGTCCCGTGAACAAATTGCAGAAATTATCCGCAAATTAAATTCAGGCCTCTCAGAAGACACTCTAACCACTCTGTTGAACAACATTCCGGAAATGCCCCCGGGTAATAATCTGACCATTGCAAGCATGATTGAGCAAGTCAAGGGTAGTCTTCAGATTGACCTTGATGAAAATCAGAATGCAATTATGAAAACTTTATCTTATATCTTGGGTACCCTGTCTCCTGTCGATCTTAACAATTCACAACAACAAAAGAGCTTCGCGTATTTGCTGGTGGCTTACTATGCAGCCATAAATTCAAGTGGAGCTTCCTCTCAAAGAGCCCATGTTTTTTTTACTTCATTCCTGCTTCACGCTGCTGAAGTAGCTGGACTATCCAGACTCCACTGGCATAAAGAGGTACTGCTAGGTAAACGTAAACCAATAGAAGATAAAAATCTTTTAAAAGAAAATGTTGCAAAATCATTTTCAGTCTTTTCTGGTCTTAAATCTTTTGAAATAGAACGCATTAAGCTTTTGCAACAATTGCAGAATCCCTTAGAGTCTGGACAACCCGATAATGCATCAGTCGATGGATTATTAAGAGACGCTGTCAAATTGCTAAACCGCGACATTGACAAGTGCGGAATACCGAAATATGAACGACAGCGAAGATCAGCTGAGCATATGCTGGAGCTAATACGAGCATATGGTGGCGTAAGACCTGAATTAGTGGCTTGGGGCAATCAGTACTTGAAGTTGATTGATGTCATAAGCCTGATGCTTGACCCTTTCGATCATATAAGGTTAATAGACCTAACTGCAGCTATTGATAACATAGAGGAATATTTCAGAGTATCAGGTAAAAAGACAACCTTTTATAACCATGAGCACATAACAAAGAATTTATTTAAAGAAATCAGGAAAGGAATAGTAGAAATAATGATTGACCTGGGGGATCTGGAACCTGAATCATTTCTAAAACTATTGGTACACATCAAAAATTATATATGCCAAGAATTACATGTAGCTTTTCCTGATAAAAATGATTATCTCGCCATACTGGCAACCCTCACTATAGGATTTAAGGCTCTGGTGGTGCAATCAATTGATTTATGGCAACTGCTTCCAGATACAACTATTGGCTTTATAGACTCTGAACAAGCTAACGAAGCCACGTATGACGAGGAAGTAAAGTTACAGAAAAAAGAACTGATAAAACGTCTGAATGACGAGGTAGCAAAGTTAGAGAAAAGAGTCCTGACGAAACGCATGGATTCATTGAATGAATTTTCGAAATGGCTCGATTATTTAATTGGTTGGAGTACGGAGGTTTCTGAATTCGATTACCAGAGTGAATCTGAAAGTAGTTACACTGATAGTAGTGATTCCAGCAGTTATTCTGACTGGGATTATTTTGAGCTGGATTGGGATTGATACAGCAGAAGGTGTAAATTCCACGCAGCAACTGCTCCTGCGCTGCTCTGGCTCCTGCATTTATACTGTCGTTCGGTTGCGATAAATTGGTCTGAAAATTTCTCGCAATCCTCGCTATGAGGTCGCCTGGACGGGGTCGCCTAGACGGGGTCGCCCAGACGGGGTCGCCCAGACGGACGCTTAATTCCGACAGCCTCCCAGAGAAGGCAATGCGCCGGTGAGTGTCAGATCTGATATTCGTGACAAGAATTGAGCATTATTGTGATCCTTGGTCTACTTTCCGAGGGTGCTTCAAACCTTTAAGGAAGTAGAATGATCAGCCACTCCATTTCTCAATTATCAAAAACAATAAGGCTATCAATATTCACCCATTGTACCAGGGCTAGTCAGCTAGTCGCCGGTTCCCTTGGTATTATCATGGCTTGCCCCTGTATGGCATTGCTGGCAGCAAACCCTTTATTAACGCCGGTGGATGAAGGATTTTTTGAAGGAAAGGGAACAAAAGAGTCCGACTTTCTATCCGATTTGATTAACCATAATGCTCTTACAGGGAGGTTTCCCTTAGTCACCCCAAATGATACCAATCTTATCTTTGCTATGAACACCGGGAATGAACAAGACGTCAATGAGATTGAGGTTCAGGAAGAACCACAGGGAGCTGAAGCAGCGCAGATGCAGCCTTTGATGAACCTTTCGCTGCCGCCAATGTCCCGTGAACAAATTGCAGAAATTATCCGCAAATTAAATTCAGGCCTCTCAGAAGACACTCTAACCACGCTGTTGAACAACATTCCGGAAATGCCCCCGGGTAATAATCTGACCATTGCAAGCATGATTGAGCAAGTCAAGGCTAGTCTTCACGTTGACCTTGATCAAAATCAGAATGCAATCATGGAGGCTCTATCTTATATCCAGGGTACTCTGTCTCCTGTCGATCTTAACAATTCGCAACAACAAGAGAACCTCGCGTATTTGCTGTTGGCTTACTATGCAGCCATAAATTCAAGCGGAGCTTCCTCTCAAAGGACCCATGTTTTTTTTACTTCACTCCTGCTTCACGCTGCTGAAATAGCTGGAATATCCAGACTTCACTGGCATAAAGATGAGCTTTTAGGTAAAAGTAAACCGATAAAAGATAAAAATGTTTTAAAAGAAAATGTTGCAGAATCGTCTTCAATCTTTTCCGGTCTGAAATCTTTTGAAACAGAACGTATGAAACTTTTGCAGCAATTGGAGGCTCCCTTAGAGTCTGGGCAATCCAATGATGTATTAGTCGATTCATTATTAAGGGACGCTGCCAAACTACTCAACAAGAACATTAATAGTCATAGAATAGCGATCTATAAGCGACAGCAAAGATCAGCTGATCATATGCTGGAGCTAATACAAGAGTATGGTAATGAAGAACCTGAATTAGTGGCCTGGGGTAATCAGTTCTTGAATCTGATTGATGTCATAAGTCTGATGCTTGACCCTTTCGATCATTCAAGGTGTTCATACGTAGAGACAGAAATTGATAATATAAAGAAATATTTCAGAGCATCAGGCAAAACGACAACCTTTTATAACTATGAGCGCAAAGAAAAGGAATTATTTAAAAGAATCGAGAATTGGATAACTCTAACATACAATGCTTTGGGAAATCTGGAACCTAAATTATTTCGAAAACTATTGGTACACATCAAATATTATATAAACCAACAATTACACAAAGTTTTTCCTGATCAAAATGATTATTGCGTCATACTGGAAATCCTCATTGTTGGATTTAAGGATCTGGTGTTTCAATCATTTGAATTATGGGAACTGCTTCCTGACACAACTATTGGCCTGCTTCCTTCTGACACATCTATTGGCTCTAATGACGCTGAACAAGCTAATGAAGCCATGGACGAGGCAGCAAAGTTACAGAGAAAAGAACTGAGAAAACGTCTACGTGACAAGGCAGCAAAGTTACAGAAAAGAGATCTGATAAAACGTCTATATTATTTGATGGCATTCACGAAGTGGCTCGATTATTTAAGGAAGATGCAAACAAGTCCTCAACCATGAGATACTATTTTTATTAAGTCGGGAGTCAACAGTCAGCAGCGTGCAGTCTTAAGAACAGATATCTGCTAAATGTTAACTCACCACTTCTGTTCTTAAGTAATCAGCCATACGGAATCGAATATTTCTGGCTTATTGGGCAGGTGCTCTGCAAGGCGCAACGACGGGAACATAGCAAGCTATGTGACCAGAGTTGCAACGCAGTCAGAGTGCCTGAACAATGAGTCAGAAAATATGATTTCGTATGGTTGAGTACTTATTTATGGTTGTTATTTTTACCCACTCTTACCGCCAGAACGTCACAGCCCGCACCATGCAGAATGCTGGTTGATGTTGAGCCGAGGATCAGGGCCAGACCGTGCCTGCCGTGGCTTCCAACAACGATCAGGTCAACGTCTGATTCGTCAGCGATGCGATGTACTTCTCTTTCCGGGCGGCCATAAACGACATGCTGTTCGCCCTTGTCCAGATTAATACTCTCTGCCAAACGCGAAATACGCTCTCTGGCCTGCTGGGTGATTTCATCCTGAAGGGTTGTGAGATCCAGTGGGATATCACTGCCATAAGCCACACTCAGTGGTTCAACCACATGCACCAGAGTCAGTCTCGCCTGGTAGGTTTCTGCAAGAGACTTTGCTTTATCCAGAACATCGTCTGCCTCGTCAGACAGATCAATAGCAACGAGTATATGGTTATATTGACTCATAGACTGTCTCTCTCTTCCCGGTGTTTTTCAGAGAAATGCAGCTCAATCCAGTTTCGTAGCCATTTTTGTCATCTGAGCCGGTGAGCTGCATCTCCGGATCATGGCTGTGCACTCTATACAGCTACATAAAGTTGCGATATGAAGTTGTGATATAAAGTTTCGTTTTGCTGCAGGCATCATAGACCAAACGCCTACATTGTATGGCTGTAGCTGGAGTTGTCCAAGTAAATTTGCAACGGTGATTTGTTCTGAATCAGTATTTTTGCGGATATATTGGTATTCATTTCCTTGACATTGATAAAGAATTCAAAGAAGGTAGGCTCAAAAATTCAAACGGTTGTATGAATTTCTGGCGAACACTGTCTGAGATGCATTCACCAGGAGTCTTACTGAGAATAATCTGCCATTTTTGTTAAAGGCACTATTCTCAGTCAGACTTCTGGCGCCATTTGTTCAGACGTCAGTTATCAGGGCAACCTTTTTCAATCCGTCCGGAGAGAGATAAATGATATATCAGGGGAAAGCGTTCAAGGTTCTGGCACTTGAAAGCGGCATCGCTGAGTTGAGATTTGACCTGGAAGGGGAGTCGGTGAACAAGTTCAACCGGCTTGCCATTGAGGATCTGAATGCTGCAGTCCAGGCCATCAAGTCGGACGGCACCATTAAGGGTGTCGTTCTTACCAGCGGCAAGGAAGGCGTTTTCATTGTCGGTGCTGATATCAAGGAGTTCACCTCCAACTTCCGTCAGGAAGACAGTGAACTGATGGAGATGGTCATGGGTGTAAACCAGGTCTTCAGCAGTTTTGAAGATCTGGATATGCCGACCGTTGCCGCCATCAATGGCAGCGCTCTGGGTGGTGGTTTTGAGATCTGCCTGTGTGCTGACTACCGTGTTCTGTCCAACAAAGGCGGTGTCGGTCTGCCTGAGGTTAAACTGGGCATCTACCCGGGATGGGGTGGGACTGTCCGTTTGCCACGTTTGATCGGTGTTGATAACGCTGTTGAGTGGATTGCTGCCGGTCGTGAGCAGAAGCCTGATGCGGCTCTGAAAGTAGGCGCTGTAGACGCAGTCGTTGAAACCGAGAAACTGGTGGATTCAGCAGTAGCTATCATCAAACGCTGCCTTGCAGGTGAGCTGGACTTCAATGCCCGTAAGGATGAGAAACGCGCACCTCTCAAGCTACCTTTGCTGGAATCCCTGATGGCTTTTGAAACAACCATGGCGGTTGTCAAGCAGCAGGCTGGTCCTCATATGCCAGCACCTGTGGCTTCTGTCAAAGCGATCAAAAAGCATGCCGAGCTGCCAAGAGACGAAGCCCTCAAAGTGGAGGCTGAAGGTTTCATCAAGTTGGCCAAGACACCTGTGTCTGATGTTCTGGTGGGTCTGTTCCTGAACGACCAGATGCTCAAGAAGAAGACCAAGGAGCTGACCAAACAGGCAGGAAAAGTTGAGAAGGCCGCTGTTCTGGGTGCCGGCATCATGGGTGGTGGTATTGCTTACCAGTCTGCTTACAAAGGCACTCCCATCCTGATGAAAGACATCGCTCAGGAAGGTCTGAACCTGGGGCTGACCGAGGCCAGCAAGCTGCTGTCCAAACGAGTGGCCCGTGGTCGTATGGACCCTCTGAAAATGGGTGAGGTTCTTAATCACATTGTTCCAACTCTGTCGTACAGTGAGTTTGGTGATGTTGATGTTGTTGTGGAAGCCGTTGTCGAGAACCTCAATGTTAAAAGAGCAGTCCTGGGCGAAGTAGAAAATCACGTCAGTGAGGACGCTGTTCTGGCCTCAAATACTTCAACCATTTCTATAACAGAACTGGCTAAAGATCTGAAAAGACCAGAAAAATTCTGTGGCATGCACTTCTTTAACCCGGTTCACGCAATGCCTCTGGTTGAAGTGATTCGTGGTGAGAAGACCAGCGAAGAAACGGTGGCAACGGTTGTTGCTTATGCCAAGAAGATGGGTAAGGTTCCCATCGTTGTAAATGACTGCCCGGGGTTCCTGGTTAACCGGGTGCTCTTCCCGTACTTTGGCGGTTTCGCTGCGCTGGTGAAAGACGGTGCCGACTTCCTGCAAGTCGATAAAGTCATGGAGAAATTCGGTTGGCCCATGGGTCCTGCTTACCTGCTTGACGTTGTAGGTATCGATACCGGCTCTCATGCGGAAAAAGTGATGGCTGAAGGTTTCCCTGATCGTATGTCCCGTGACTGGAAGAACGCTATTGATGTGATGTTCGAGAATGGGCGTTACGGACAAAAAACCAATGTCGGCTTCTACAAGTACGAGCAGGACAAGAAGGGTAAGCCCAAAAAGGTGGTTGACGAAACGGCTTATGAACTTCTCTCTGAAGTGGCTGGCGAAAGTCGTGAGTTTGAGACACAGGAAATTATTGATCGCATGATGATTCCGCTGTGTATGGAAACCGTTCGCACACTGGAAGACGGCATTGTTGATACGCCCGCCGAGGCTGACCTGGCTCTGCTCAACGGCATCGGCTTCCCGGTTTTCCGTGGCGGTGCCCTGAAGTACATCGATAGCATGGGTGTCGACAAGTTCGTTGAACTGGCTGATCAGTACGCTCACATCAGTCCTCTGTATCAGCCCACTGAAAAGCTGCGGGAAATGGCCCGTGAAGGCAAAACGTTTTACGGCGCGTAAACAGCCTTGAGCCACAGAAAAAGTGGTTAATCACGATCAACAGATTTAAGAGAGAATTGACTATGAGCCTTAATCCGAGAGACGCCGTAATCGTAGACTATGGCCGGACCCCTATGGGTCGCTCCAAGGGTGGCATGTACCGGAATGTTCGTGCCGATGACCTGTCTGCCAACCTTATCACCGGAGTTTTGAACCGTAATCCCGGTGTTAATCCTGAAGAAGTTGAAGACGTGATCTGGGGTTGTGTCAACCAGACTCTGGAGCAGGGTTGGAACGTCGCCCGTATGGCATCTTTGATGACTCCGATTCCTCATACTTCATCAGCCCAGACTGTCAGCCGTCTTTGTGGTTCTTCCATGAGTGCACTGCACACCGCTGCTCAGGCTATTCAAACCGGTAACGGTGATGTCTTTGTTGTAGGTGGTGTTGAGCACATGGGTCATGTGGGCATGATGCACGGAGTAGATCCTAACCCGCGCCTGTCCAAATACGCTGCCAAAGCTGCTGGTATGATGGGCCTGACTGCAGAAATGCTCGGTCTGATGCACGGCATTACCCGTGAAGCCCAGGATGAATTTGGTGTGAGATCTCACATGAGAGCCTGGGAAGCGACCAAAGCAGGTCACTTCAAAGATGAGATCATCCCTATGCAGGGGCATGATGATGATGGCAATCTGGCAGTTTTCACTGAAGATCAGACGATCCGTCCTGAAACCACACTCGAAGGACTGGCGCAGTTAAAGCCTGCCTTTAACCCGAAAGGGACAGTGACAGCTGGTACGTCTTCCCAGATTACCGATGGTGCTTCCTGCATGATCGTTATGTCTGCACAGCGTGCACAGGATCTGGGTCTTCAGCCAATGGCTGTAATTCGTTCCATGGCAGTTGCCGGTGTTGATCCGTCCATCATGGGTTACGGACCTGTGCCCAGCACCAAGAAAGCTCTGGAGCGTGCAGGGCTGACTATCGATGATATTGATCATGTTGAGTTGAATGAAGCCTTTGCTGCTCAGGCACTGCCTGTCCTGAAGGACCTGAATCTACTCGACAAGATGGATGAGAAGGTGAATCTGAACGGTGGCGCTATTGCCCTGGGTCACCCCTTCGGATGCTCCGGTGCCCGAATCTCCGGTACCCTGCTGAACGTAATGAAGCAGAACAACGGTACGATTGGTATAGCTACCATGTGTGTAGGTCTGGGTCAGGGTATTACTACGGTGTTTGAACGTCTGTAAGGCGTCGGCCTTTGCCAGGCAGGTACCTGTCTGGCTGACCCTGCCTGAAAGTACCCGCCCCGGAATTCTATTCCGGGGTCTTCCTCTATTATGTATTTTTATGCAGAAACTCCTCTTCGAAAATGAGTATCTTTTTCAATGTCTGCATAAACCGTTTTGTCGGTAAAACCCGACATTTTTTCCCGTCAATGATCGTCATGAAATCTGCCAGGCTTCACAGTAATTAAATAATCTTTTGATATTCAAGGAAATTATTGCTTATAACTGGCTGGATTAATCATTGAGGCTGTGAAACGATAAATAAGAGGGTCGTTCGAGAAAAATTCAGGATCATTGCAGGGTTTTCCTTGACCGATGTTTTTCTTGACCTTATATATTGAAACAATTTTCAATTCCCGACCTTTCTTGTTTTGGTCGCAGACAGCACTGAGTGTTTTATGATCTTTTTTCCAGGCTGGTCAGCATAACCGGAACAATGGAGCTGATTACAGGACGTGTAAGGTAGCATGGGTAAATCTTTAGTTATCGTCGAATCGCCGGCCAAGGCGAAGACAATAAACAAATATCTGGGCAAGGACTTTGTTGTTAAGTCCAGTGTTGGTCACATCCGTGATCTGCCCACCGCAGGTGGCTCCAAGAAGCCTGTGGACCCCAAAGCTCGGGCAAAGGCTGCTGCTGAGACACGTAAGCTATCTCCTGAGCAGAAAATCATCCACAAGAAGCGCAAAGCTAAAGAGCAACTGATTGAAAGAATGGGCATCAACCCTGAAAAAGGATGGCAGGCCCGTTACGAGATTCTGCCTGGCAAAGAGAAGGTGGTTGATGAGTTGCGTCGCCTGGCCGCATCGGCTGATACAATTTACCTCGCAACAGATTTGGACCGTGAAGGAGAGGCCATCGCATGGCATCTTCAGGAGGCCATTGGGGGGGAGCCTGGTCGTTATCGGCGGGTAGTCTTCAACGAAATTACCAGAAATGCCATTCAGGAAGCTTTCAAAGAGCCCGGCTCTCTCAATATTGACCGGGTTAATGCCCAGCAGGCAAGGCGGTTCCTCGACCGAGTAGTAGGTTATATGGTTTCCCCCCTGCTCTGGGCAAAAATTGCCCGTGGCCTGTCAGCAGGGCGGGTACAGTCAGTAGCGGTCAAGTTGATTGTTGAGCGGGAGCGTGAAGTCAGAAGCTTTATCCCGGAAGAGTACTGGGAAGTGTATGCCGACCTGGCTACGGAAAATGGAGAAGTTATTCGTTTTCAGGTGGCCAAAGAAGCCGGGGATGCCTTCAGACCTGCCAGTGAGGCTGCCACCGGGGTTGTTCTTGAAAAGCTGAGGCAGGCTGATTACAAGCTGACCGTACGTGAAGACAAACCAACCCGAAGTCGTCCTTCTGCACCCTTTATTACCTCAACACTGCAGCAGGCGGCCAGTACCCGTCTGGGTTTCAGTGTCAAGAAGACCATGATGATGGCCCAACGCCTTTATGAAGCGGGTCACATTACTTACATGCGTACTGACTCGACCAATCTGAGCCAGGAAGCGGTGGAGCGTGCCCGGGAGTTTATTGATGGTACGTTCGGCCCAAGGTATCTGCCTGAAAAGCCAAACCGGTATTCCAGTAAAGAAGGCGCTCAGGAGGCGCACGAAGCAATACGTCCTTCCTCAGTGACTGCTGAGCCAGGCTCTATTTCCGGTCTTGAGAAAGATGCAGAGCGACTCTATGAACTGATCTGGAGACAGTTTGTTGCCTGTCAGATGACGCCTGCGGAATACCTCAGTACGTCCCTGACAGTTCGGGTGCACGATTGTGATCTCAAGGCGAGGGGCAGAACCCTCAAGTTTGATGGTTATACCCGGGTTATGGCGGCCATAGCCAAGAAGGGCGAAGACATCATTCTGCCGGCTCTGGAAAAAGGTGATCCGCTGGATCTGAAAAAACTGGACCCGAAACAGCTGTTTACAAAACCGCCAGCTCGCTTCAGTGAAGCGGCTCTGGTAAAGGAGCTGGAGAAGCGTGGAATAGGCAGGCCCTCGACTTACGCTTCCATTATTTCGACTATCCAGGATCGCGGTTATGTTTCCCTGAAAAATCGGCGTTTCTATGCCGAGAAAATGGGCGATATTGTCACAGACCGGCTGGTTGAGAATTTCCATGATCTTATGGATTACAACTTTACCGCCAAGATGGAGTCCAATCTGGATGTAGTGGCTGAAGGTGGTGAGAACTGGAAAAACCTGCTGGACAGTTTCTACAGTGATTTCAGCAGCAAGCTGGAGCAGGCTGAAGACGACAGCGCCGGTATGCGATCCAATGACCCTTCTCCTACCGATATCAAATGTCCTGATTGCGGCAGGGATATGATGATTCGCACGGCCAGTACGGGGGTATTCCTGGGCTGTTCCGGTTACTCGCTTCCACCCAAGGAACGCTGCAAATGTACCATTAATCTGGTGCCTGGCGAAGAAGTTGAAGATGCTGACGATGAGAATGCAGAAGTTAACGCTTTGCGGGCCATGCATCGTTGTCCCAAGTGTTCTACGGCGATGGAAAGCTACCTGATTGATGAGCAGCGTAAGCTTCACGTCTGTGGTAATAACCCGGACTGCTCAGGCTATGAGGTGGAAAAAGGTCAGTTCAAACTCAAGGGTTATGACGGTCCCGTGCTAGAGTGTGACAAGTGCGGTTCTGAGATGCAGCTCAAATCCGGACGCTTTGGCAAATACTTTGGTTGCACCAACAGCGAGTGTAAAAACACCCGCAAGCTGTTGAAAAGCGGGGAGGCGGCTCCCCCAAAAATGGATCCGGTACCCATGCCTGAGCTCAAATGTCTGAAAGTGGATGATCATTATATTCTCAGAGATGGTGCCTCAGGCCTTTTTCTGGCGGCCAGTCAGTTCCCGAAGAACCGTGAGACCCGTGCTCCTCTGGTGAGTGAACTGATCCCGCATCAGGCGGCTATTGATCCAAAGTATCATTATCTTCTGGATGCACCGAGACAGGATGCTGATGGTAATCCCGCAATCATTCGCTACAGTCGCAAAACCAGGACTCAGTATGTTATGAGTGAGTCTGAAGGTAAGGCGACAGGGTGGAGTGCTACCTTCCAGGAAGGCAGGTGGGAAGAAAAAGTCACCAAAAAGCGCAAAAAATCCTGATCTGGCCTCGTCACAAACAAGACCTTCACCGAGATCCGTGGAGGTCTTTCTATTTTTGAGAAAGATTATGTCTGAGCAGTGGCGTTCCCATACCAACAAAAAGTTACACTATGCCCGTTTACAGCTGGATGCCTGGGAAAGGGCAGAAGCTTTTGAGCAGGAGGCTTTTCGAGAGGCATTTCTGATGCATGCCAGTCAAGCCTATTCCTCGATGCTGGCGGAGATACTGTCTCCCTACGGTAAGCAGCTGACCCGGTTGCTGTCTCTGGAAGATGCTTGCAGATTGATGGATAAGCAACCGGCAGAAGTGTCTGAACTCGAGCAGTTAAAGCAACTGGAGTCATCGGACAGTTGGCTGGCAGCTTTACTTAAAGCTTATGACGATATTTCAAATATTAAAGATAATATACAATCATATCCAAGCAGTAGCGATCTGATTATGATCGCTTCGGATACTAGTGAAGTCACCAAAGGTATTAAGACGCCAGAAAGTGCCAAGAGTATTCTTGCCTCCCTCAAGGAGTTGGTAGGGCACTTCAGAAATTTCAATCTTGAATGGTGATTGGATTTTTTACCCGCCTTGGCTGTCGGGTTAGCCATTAAAAAACACACCTTCATTAAGTAGAATTATTATTAGACTGCCAGAGAACGTTTATAAAAACTCAACAAACGATGTTGTCATTGCAGATGATGTTGTCATTGCAGATGATGTTGTCATTGGAGGTGGTGTTGTCATTGCAGAGGATGCACAAACTTCTATACCGCATTCATCAGCATTAACTTCAGCGTTGTATTCGTAGCTGGTAATATTATTATTACAGTTTATTTCTACATTAATAGGTTGCCCTTTAATTATACATTCTGCTAATGGCTGAATCTTAAAAAAACATCATATGTTGACTCATTAAAACTCACAACAGTTAACGATGTATTTGTTGAAGCCTGGAGGGAAAAATTTTGAGGAGCAAGAGTAAAGTTAAAGTAGAAATTTGGAGTTTGTTTAATGTAGATATTTTTTTCCGGGAAGCTACATTGATGTGTTATACCGCAAAGAGATTGGTTTTGTGCAATATTACTAATATTTGGCTGTAGGTTCAATTGAAATTCTGCCCCCACAGAACCAACTAAACCTACTTCCCTCCATTGACCGTGTATCACTACACCTTCGTGTGAAATAGTTGCATCACCGAAGAGTCCTATAGGTGACTTCCAACAGCCTGAGAGGTCACAAAGGATACCGCTCACAAATGTTTCAACATATGAAATGTTATAACCGGTTTCATAAAAATACACTTGTCCGACTGCATGGAAGTTTGCTAAAGAAGAACCGTCTCTCTCAGATATTGTTGTGTTTGCTGAAAAGGTATTATCGTCGTTTAACTTATCTATTTTCAGGGTTCGCAAATATGTGTCTCTGAGGTTTTCACTTATCGAATAACCCTTCCAAAAGCCTAACTGACCATAAGAACTAGATGAAATAAGAGTCAAACATACCAGCAATGAGCATATGTAGCATTTCATTTTTATGCACCAAGACACTAAAGTAAGACGTGGTATAGCAGGCAATACTTATTTTAGCCACATAACGCTGGGTCCAGCTGCTGTGCCGACCGCAGTCAGCTGGAGCCACATGTTAGGCTCGTTCTTTATTCTTGCAGATGTTTTCTTTGTATAAACGCGAGCTCTTCCTCTAACTTTTGTGATTTGAGAAGTTGGTTTTGATAAGAAGACACCGATTTATTTAAATGATGTTCAGACTGACCTATTGCATCATAAGTCACAATGCTGCATGATTTCTCCCTCTTATACGCTATTTATGGAACGAACTATGGCTGCATCGTTTTTGGAAATTGTGGAACTTCCAACAGGAGAGATTGTTCTGCGACGCAGTGATGACGAGGGTGAGCCCCTGCTGACTATGAAGTTTTCAGAGGAAGCCAAACAGTATCTTGAAGGGGACCATCTGCAAGTGGCAAAGGTCATGTTTGATGCTGGCATGCGCGAAGTTGCTGAACTCACTCGTCCGCAATCCTCCGAAGAAGAGATTCCTGAGAACAGAGTACTGCATTGACTCTATTTTCATGAAAATGACAGGCATCATGCAACCTGTCTGCTGCGAATAGCCAGCCCCTGACACTGTCCATTCCTGGCTGCGCTTTCAAGCTTACTTAACCACCCTTTATCCAAATGTCCCAGCCAACTGATGACTGTGTGGCTGGTTCCGGATGCCAGCGCTTTTCTGGTGAGCTCCAATGTCTGATTAATATTGTTGGAGCTAAAGATTTGCACCTTGTCATGATTTAAATCGCAATTCTTTAACCAGTGCAGGGTTCTGTTGTCTGATTTATCGGTCAGAATCAAGGTCAACCAACGATCACTGTCGCTGGAAAGCTGACTGAGAATGGGTGTCAGGAGCTGTTCGGCCTGCCAGGGTTGGCCTGACAGAATGAGTTCATTAATACTGGGTTTCAGAGAATTTTTAGTTTTCCCTGATAAAGTCTTTTTCAGGGGAGGGCGGTTATTACAAACTTTATTGGTCTGAAAGCTTGAGGCTGAAAAATTGTGCCTTTCACTGCTTGTTCGGTACAGCATAAATTCTTCCTCCTGGCATAGCCCGGACGCTTTTTGTTATTCGCACTTCAGCGTAGTGGGGCTTAAACAACAGCCGCGGGTAGTGTCTTTGGAATAATGGTCAATAGCTCATCAAGTTCTGCTTCAGGACTGATTTCTGATGACTCCGACACTTAAACCTTCGATCGCAAAAACATCCTGAGTGAGATCAACGACTATGGTTTCGAATTCGTCGTTTTCCGGATGCAGCAATATTCTGTTTTTTTGTTTCTCGAATCTTTTCACGGTGACATCATCTTCAATCCGTGCGACGACAACCTGACCGTTTCGAACATCTGTTGTCTTGTGAACGGCCAGCAGGTCACCATCAAGAATCCCGACGTCCTTCATGCTCATCCCTTTCACTCTCAGCAGGAAGTCTGCCGACGGATTGAAGAAAGCGGGGTTGAGCATAAGGTGGTCTTCGATATGTTCCTGGGCGAGGATCGGGTTACCGGCAGCAACCTGCCCAATAATCGGAAGGCCTTCAGGCTGGCTGTCTGGAATGCGGATACCACGGGAGGCTCCGGGGGTAATCTCGATAGCGCCTTTACGGGCCAGCGCCCTGAGATGTTCTTCTGCAGCATTAGGTGAGCGAAAGCCGAAAGTCTTGGCGATTTCGGCCCTGGTGGGTGGGAAACCTGTCTCTTCAATATGAGATTTGATCAGGTCCAGTATCTCGGATTGCCGTTTAGTCAGTTTGATCATGGTCACTCAATCTGTTTTTTTATACAGTATCTGTGATTATATACAGTATTTCTGTCCTGGCAAGTTATTATGGCTGGGACGATGAGCAAAAACAAACAACAGGGTTGTCAATGGTGCAGATGCGGCATGCTTTGCCACTATACTGATGAACTGTTGACTGAAATTCGCAAGCTACTTCTCTGAAGCTTTTTTGAATAAAAAATCCGGAGATGGTTAATCTCCGGATTTGGCATTTTATTTATTTATGATTGTGTAGAAGTTAATTTATTTCGCAGTGTATCCCAGGCATCACGTGAAACTTCTACTTCAAAACCATCATAAGTATGCCAAACTTTAACAAAACTATCATATTCGTAACCAAGCCATTCTAATATTTCTTCTTTGATTTCAAAGGCGTTTTCCTTAATATCAGTTTCGATAACTAATTTAGAATTAAATGCATTGGCACTTTTGACATTAAAATCCCCTTTCGGGTCAATCCTATGTTGTATTAGTTTACTCACATCAACACTTTCATCGTCAGACAACCTATATTTTAAAGAATTAATAGTTTCTTCAATAATTTTTGCGTCTTTTTTTGATTCAAGTATTTTTCTGTAATTTGTATTATTTTCGATGGGTGTCATTTCGCTGTCAGCTACCAAGTCATTAGGATTCGCTCTTTTATCAGATTTCAAATCATTAGATTTCAAGCTTTCAGCTGAGTTTTTCCCGGCCGCATAAAATTCTAAAAAACTGCCATCTTTAATCAGCATCTCCACCAACCGATTGCCTTGTCCATCTACAATGGCAATGTAACCAGGGGAGACAAAATGAAAGTGTGGTGGTTTTTTTGCACCGAAGCCTCTGAGCGTTCTTGTTGCGGCAGTGGCAACTTGACCATAAGCTCCCTCTTCATTAATGGATACTTTGGTCTTCTGAAGAATTTCCAGATCACAATTTGAGGGTTGGCCTAATCTTGTTAAATCTTCAGACTTTATGACATCGGCTCCAAATGTCTGAGAAATCTTTTCGAGTAAATTGGTGTCACAACTGCCGTCTATTTTTATTTTGGGTAGCATTAGATCCATCTTTTTTTTACGGCCATTTAATCCGTCAATCAGGTGATTGATTGTATCAGAATCAAGGTTATTAATCCCTGTCGGACTGTCATCAGGCGTTATTATTGCGACTAATTTAAGATCTTCACCATTCACTGATCGGAATTCTTTGCCAATGGCACCAAACTTTCTGTTATCAAAAAATTGAACATTTTCAGTTGATTTCATCATCTTGACGTTTTCAATCATACTTCCGTCTGCGCAAATAAATTTGCCTGAGGCAGTTTTTTCTTTAGAAAATGGACGCTCCCAGAAACCGTCGAATTCCATCACATTGCCAATTACCGTTTTAATCAGTTCTCGTCGAGCTTTAGAATGACCATGAAACAACTTTTTGATTTTTCCATTGGTCTTCTCTTTCACGAAGTCTTCTGCGACGTCGGCCAGGCACCTCTCATGGTCAGGACGTTCCAGCTTTTCGGTTTGATAACATTCAGACAGTATCTGATTAAGCTGCTCATTCATGACGGCAGAGGCAGAACCTATAAAGTTGGTACAAGACATTGCCTGTTTCAGATCCGGATCTTCGGCGTAAGGATGGTTTACACTGAATTCACCGAGTTTTTTATGGATTTGAGTCTCCAGCTCATCAGTTAATTGTTCTTCAGAGATACCCAGAACTGCTGCCTTCCTGGCTTTATCATCCATACACGCAAGAAGCATTCCCAAAACCGGAGCCAGACTGGTAGAAGACACTACTTTGCTTTCGTCGTCCCTGACACCTTTAGCGCTGAGGATGCCTAATGACACTTTGTCCAGCAGTTTTTTAACAATATCAGAAGCTTGTGAGGTGGTCTCAAAGGATGAGTCTGGCAGATTAAATGGCTGCCACTGCGCCGTATTGATAGAAGGTCTGATAGAGTCCATAGTCTTCTCTCCTTTTCCTGATACAAATTAATTAGTGAGAATAAACTCACTGCTTCCATGCTGAGCAAATAGACATAAATGTTGAGTTGCAGCATTGCCATTACTAATTGATATTAAAGTATTTCCTTTCTCTGAAATCACTGACCGGTTAGTTAGTTACGATAACACCTTATTCCCTGCAATAGAGTCTGGTTGCCATAGTGGAGGTATCTCTGCCCGAAAACTTTAATTGTCCGTCTTTGTAACCTATGGGGACCACTATAGGTTAAGCTTTTGTTAATAAAAAATCCGGAGGTGGTTAATCTCCGGATTTGGCATTGTATATATCTATGATTGTTTAGAAGTTAATTTCTCCCGAATTGTATCCCAGGCAGAAAATGAAATATCTACCTTAAAGCGATTAGAATCCTCCCAAATTTCAATAAAACATTGATTTTTGTAATTAAGCCATTCTATTATTTTTTCTTTGATTTTAATGGCGTTTTCCTTGCTGTCAGTTTTGATAGATAATTCAGATTTAGTTGCATCAGCACTTTTGATATTAAATTCCCCATTCGGATCAAAACTATGATGTATTAATGCGCTTACATCAAGACTCAAAAAATATTTATCATCATTTAACTTGTCTTTTATAGATTGAATAGTTTTTTCAGTTGTTTTTACGTCTATTTTGGATGCAAATCTTTTTGTGTGATCTGTAGAATTTTCCATAGAAGTTCTTTTGCTATCAGCTATCAAGTCATTAGGTTTCAAACTTTTATCAGCTTTCATGTCATTAGATTTCAAAGTTTTAGCTGAGTTTTCTTCGCCTGGATAAAATTCAAAAAAGTCGCCATCCTTAACGATTAACTCAAGTAACCGATTACCTTTTTTGTCTACAATGGCCATGTAACCAGGGCAGACAAAACCAAAGCTGGGGATTTTAGAAAGACCCCTTTCAGTAATTTCTGCCTTAGTTGCAACCTTGCCTCGAGCACCTTCTTCATCAATGGTTGTTGTGATCTTCTGAAAAACCTTAAAATCATGATTCCAAAAGTTGCCGAGTCTTGATAAGTCTTCTGCGCGTATTACATCGGTTCCAAATTCCTTGCAAATTTTCTCGAGTAATTGAGAATCACAACTGTTTTCTATCTTTATTTTAGGTAGTGTTATATGAAATTTGGCTTTATTGCGATTTAAACCGTCAATCAGATAATCAATTGTTCCGGAATCAAGTCTGTTAATTGCTGTCGCACTTTCTTTTTGCGGTGTTATCGCAACTAATTTAAGCTCTTCTCCATTCGCAGATCGGAAATTTTTGGCAATGGCACCAAATATATTATTAAAAGAATAGTGACAGACTTCTGTCATTCTCATCATCTTGACATTATCAATACGAGTTCCATCTGCACATAGAAATGAACGCGCGCATGTATTTTTTAGAGGAAACGTATGCTCCCAGCTACACAGGAATTCCATCACATTACCTATGACCGCTGAAATTTTATCCAGTTGAGTTTTCGAATAACCTTCAAACAACTTTTTAATTCTTCCATTGGTTTTCTCATTAATGAAATCTTCTGTAACTTTCCCTATGCAACTGTCATGACACTCCAACTTTTTAGTTTGATAGCATTCAGACAGATTCTGTTCAAACTGCTCATTTCTGGTAGCATCCCTGGTCGCTATAAAGTTAGCGCAAAAGACTGCCTGATCTTCATCACCATGATTACCGTAAGAGTGGTCTTTGCTGAATTCACCGAGTTTTTTATGGATTTCAGTCTCCAGCTCATCGGTTAAGGATTCTTCGGGGATTCCGAGAATCAATGCCTTTCTGGCTTTATCATCCATACTCAACAGAATCATACCCACTACCGGAGTCAGGCTGACAGAAGAGACTACCTTGCTTTTGTCGTCTTTTTCACCTTGAGTACACAAGATCGCTAGTGACAGTTTATTCATTAGTTTTTTAACAATCTTTGAAGCCTGTGAGGTGATCTCGAAGGAAGTTGCTGGTATATTAGATGGCTGCCATTGCATAGTTTGGCTTAAAGATCTAGTTGTTCCGGTTGAGTGGGTAAAAGAGTCCATAGTATTCTCTCCTTGGTTGCTACAAATTAAGTGAGAATAAACTCACTGCTTCCATGCTATTGCAAATAGCCATAAATGACGATTACAGCATTGTCAGGCTTTACTGAAATATCGGTTGGGTTTGTCGTGTTTACTATGCTTAGAAACTGTTGCTAATAAAAAACTCCGGAGCTGATCAGTCCCTGAATTTAGCATTATATTTATTCACGATTTACTAGCAGTTAACTTTTTCAGCAGAGTATCCCATGCATTAGATTTAACTTCAACTCTAAAATATTCGATAAAATTTTCAAACCTAAATAAATCCTTATATTCTTCTCCAATTAATTCTAATATTCTTTTTTTAAGATTTTTGGCGTCATCCAAAGAAGCGACATCGATATCTAGTTCGGGTAAGCACTTTACCCGAGCGTTAATAATATCAAGCTCTTCATCCTGGTTAAATCTATGTTGTATTAAAATAGTCATATCACCATAGCGAAGAGGATTGGAAAGAAACTCATTGATTCTAATTTCAATAGCGTCTTCAATATTTTTTATATTATTTGCGCTTTTTTGAACTGCGTACCATCTAGCATCAAATGTATAGTTTCTTTTGGGAGTTAGATCATCATCGCTATCGGAGTCATCAAAGCTATCAGAGTCATCAAAGCTATCAAACATCAGATCGTCAGAGTCCTGGTTTTCCACGGTTTCCAAAAATCTGTCATCCTTAATGACCAAATCAAGCAACCGATTACCTTCTGAGTCTACAATGCCAATGTAGCCAGGGCATAGAAATTCAAAGTCAGGGATTTCAGGATCGTCCTTTACGGTGGTTTTTTCGGCATTGGTAACTGGCTTGCAAGCATCTTGTTCATCAACGGTTACTGTAATGTTCTGAATCATATTTAAATTTTGGTCTGCCTGTTCGCCTAATTTTGATAAATCTCCTGCTACTAGTGTGTTGATTTCACATGCCTGATGAATTCTTTTGAATAATTGGTTTTCACAAGTTTCCATGTTTATTTTTGGTAGCTTTACGTTTAATGTCATTTTATTATCATTTAATCTTTCAATCAGGTGATCAATTGTTTCAGAATCAAGAAGTGTAATTAAGAACGTAGATTCAATACGCGGTTTTATTGCGACCAATCTAAGGTTTTCTCCATTTATAGATTTTAATTCTTTGGCAATGGCAATGAATTTTCCGTTGTCAGCAATTGGGAAATTATCAGTTGTACTCATCATCTTAACTTTCTTTAAATCAATTTCAGTTGTACACATAAAATTGCCCGTGGTGATTTTATCTGAAGATAGACTTGTCTCCCAGATGCCCTGGAAATCGAAACTCATCGCATTAACTATGGCCGCTGTAATTTCATGCCGTTGAGCTTCAGAATAACCATCAAACAAGCTGTTAATTTTGCCATTGGTTTTCTCCTTAATGTATGTTTCTGTGACGTCCGCTACGCAACTGACATGACACTCAAGTTCGGTTTGATAACATTCAGACAGCCTCTTTTCAAACTGCTCATTCCTGCTGGCATCTTTAATCGCTATAAAGTTAGTACAAGAGATTGCCTGTTTTTGACCAGGATGCTTAACGTAAGCGTGGTTTACACTGAGCTGGCCGAGTTCTTTGTGGATTTCAGTCTCCAGCTCATCCGTTAAGGCTTCTACGGGGATTCCCAGAATCATTGCCTTCTTGTCTTTATCATCCATGCTCGCCAGAAGCATGCCAAGATTGGCAGCCAGGCCAACAGAAGACAGCGCTATACTTGATTCGCCGGTAAAGTCCAGAATTGAGAATTTTACTCTATCCATCAGATTTTTAACGACCTGAGAAGCCACTACGGTGATCTTGGAGGATGTGTCTGGCAGATTTAATGGCTGCGGTGACAGTGATGTTCGTTCTATTGAATATCCGAGAGGTTGCATAGGCTTAACTCCTTTCCTGATAACTAAATAGTCAGCGAACTCACTGCGTCCACGCTTTGAAATAGCTGTAAATCGTGAGTCACGACGCAGCCATTTACATCTAATAGTTAAGAATTTGTTTTCGCAAAAATCACTAACCGGTTAGTCAGTTACGATAACGCCTTGCTCCCTGCAATAAAGTGGTGCGTTTGAATGCACCTGAAGGGTGGCTGTCATAGAGTGTAAGATAATGGGTATGCAAGGTCGTCCAGAGCATTGGCTCGAAGCGCTGACTTGATGTCGATTCAAGCTGCAGCAGCCTTGACAGTTCAGGGCCAGATACGTAGGTTTTAAACAGTCGTTTAATAAACTTATAAAATGCTTTGTACCATGGCACAACTTTCTACTGTCGAAAGAATTCTGGATTCAGCCGAGCTGCTCTTCGCTGAACATGGCTTCTCAGAAACTTCCTTAAGAACCATTACCAAGCAGGCAGGGGTTAACCTGGCTGCAGTGAACTATCACTTTGGCTCCAAAAAAGCCCTGATACAGGCGGTTTTTACCCGTTTTCTGGACCCCTTCATGAAAGGGCTGGATACCACTCTGGATGAGTGGTCCGATCAGAGTGGGCCACCTGATCTTGAAGCTGTGCTTGAGATACTTGTTGACCATATTCTTGCTGTGAAACCCAGAAGACCCGATGACATCTCTATTTTTATGAAACTCATGGGGCTGGCTTTCACACAGAACCAGGGGCATTTGAAGCGTTATCTGACGGAAACTTATGGAACCGTCTTCAGCCGATACTTTGAGTTGCTGTTCAAAGCCTGTCCTGACCTTCCGATAGCCGATAAATTCTGGCGTACCTATTTCAGTCTTGGTTCTGCTGTCTTCTCAGTGTCTGGCGCCGGTGCACTTCTCTCCATTGCCGAGAGAGATTATGACATTGATGACAATCTTGAGAACATTATGAGAAGAATGGTGCCATTTATGGCAGCTGGTCTGCGCGCTCATGCCACCTATGATAATGGTCGATAATGTTTATTCGGGTTGCAGGCTCTCAAGCCTGAGCCACATCAAAGCCAGTCAATACGAGATTCATCTGTGCACATTAATGTTAGAATTGCCTCGCAGACCCTGGAGCTGATACAAAAGGGTGCAGCAACGATTTGTTACTCTGTATCAACCGCCAGTAGGGGAACAGGGCAGCAGGAAGGCAGCTGGCAGACTCCACTGGGGCATCATATTATTCGTGCGAAAATCGGTGAGGGTCTCCCTCTCCATGCTGTTTTTGTAGGAAGACGCTATACGGGTGAGATCTATTCACCCGAACTACTTCGACAATACTCTGAACGTCGGGACTGGATTTTGAGCAGAATTCTCTGGTTAAGTGGTCTTGAACCCGGCTACAACCGTCTGGGAAATGTCGATACCATGCGACGATATATCTATATCCACGGATCGCCCGATACCGCTGTGATGGGCGAGCCGGGTTCAAGGGGCTGTATCAGGATGCATGGTCATGACATGATTGATTTATTTGACCGGGTTCTTCCTGGAACTACTATTGATATTCTGCCTGAGTAGTTTTATCGCATGCAGACGGGTCAGGAGAGCAAGAAAAGTATGTATAGGCATGATCATAACAATGCGAAAAATAATGGCGTTCTGATAATCGACCTTGAGGGTCAGACCCTCCAGCCTGAAGAGCGGGAACTACTCCTGCATCCCGGTGTTGCCGGTGTATTGTTTTTTGCCCGGAATTACCACGATCGCAAACAGTTGTGTGATCTGGTCAGAGACATAAGAAGTATCAGACAGAACCTGATTCTGATGGTGGATCAGGAAGGTGGCAGGGTTCAGCGTTTCAGGAACGACTTTACCCGTTTGCCACCTGCAGAGCGTTACGCCAGCTATTTCAACTGTGATCCCCAGAAAGCCCTGGAGTTGGTTGAGGATTGTGGCTGGCTTATGGCAGAAGAACTACTCTCCTGCGGCCTTGACATGAGTCTGGCTCCAGTTTTGGATCTGAATCTGGGTCTGACGGATATAGTGGGCGATCGAGCCTTGGGCTGTGAGCCAGAAAACGTAATTAAACTGGCTGGTGCGTGGTGCAGTGGTGTCCGTGAATCAGGAATGCCCTGTATAGGTAAACACTTTCCCGGTCATGGCAGTGTTAATGAAGATTCTCATCTGACCCTGCCCAGGGACAGTCGTTCGCTGAATGCCATCCAGCAGCAGGATATGGTGCCATTCAAAGCCCTGATAGAGCAGGGCATAGAAGCGATTATGCCCGCTCACATTGTTTTTCCTGATGTGGATGATCAACCTTGTGGTTTTTCATCAGTCTGGTTGAAAGACATCCTTAGAGAGCAGATCGGCTTTAATGGATTAGTTATCAGCGACTGTCTGACCATGGAGGGTGCAGCTTCAGCCGGACGTTACACGGTCCGTGTTGAAAAAGCCTTGAATGCGGGTTGTGATTTATTGTTATTGAGCAGCAGAGAGGGTGTCCGGGAAGTTCTGCCCTGGCTTGAACGGTCTTCTTTCTCAACGCCTGATCTTTCACCTCTTCAGGCCCGTGGCGGTCGAGCTCTGGAAGAGCTGGTGACTATGGATCGCTATCTTAGTTGCAAGGACAGGCTGGATTACCTTTCTGAACGATTTAACTGATCTGCCATAAAACGTCATTAGAATGATTTCAATGCTTTGGGAATGGAATCATTCTCAGTGTCAAGTGTCCCGTTCTCGATCCGGAAGTTTAATAATGTCTCTTTCTTACCCTTTTCTTCATGAACTGGATATTCCCCACTGGGTTATTCAGATCGTTATTGTCCTGCTGATTTCAGGCGTTATCAATCTGATCTTGTCCAGAGTGTTTGATCATCTTTCCAGAGATGGTCGTGCAGCCCTTACCCCTTGGGATGATGCCGTTATCAGGGGACTCAGAACCCCTGTGACCCTGCTGATCTGGGTCATTGGTTTCTGCTGGATTGTTGCTGTAGTCGCCAAGGCTACGGATTCTGAGTTAATCGATGGTCTGAATAACCTCAGGGATGTCATTATCTTGACTCTGGTGGGTTGGTGCATTATCCGTTTCATTCGTCAGCTGGAACGAAACTTACTGAATCCTGAACTGGCAGGCGATAAGTCTAATGATCCAACGACCATAGTAGCGATTGGCAGATTAAGCAGAATTGTGGTCATCATCACCTGTTTTCTGACTATATTACAGTCACTTGGCTACAGTATCTCAGGTCTTTTGGCATTTGGTGGTGTGGGAGGTTTAGCCGTTGGTTTTGCCGCTAAGGATATGCTGGCCAATTTCTTTGGTGGTCTGATGATTTACCTGAATAAACCCTTCCGGGTTGGTGACTGGATTCGTTCTCCAGATAGAAACATTGAAGGCACTGTGGAATACATTGGCTGGAGAGAAACCCGCATCAAGACATTTGATAAGCGACCACTCTACGTTCCCAACGCCACTTTCAACAGCATTTCTGTTGAGAATCCATCACGAATGGAAAATAGAAGGATCAAGGAAACCGTTGGCCTGAGGTATCAGGATGGCCAGAAGGTGGAAGTGATCGTTGAGGAAATACGACAGTATCTGAACGACAACGATGAAATCGCCAGCGATAAGACTCTTCTCGTATCGCTCAATGCCTTTGGGCCCTCCAGCCTTGATATTTTAATCTATTGCTTTACATGTACCAGAGACTGGGCAGAGTACCTCAGGGTCAAACAGGATGTCCTGGTCAGGATAATGGCTATTATCCATTCTCATGGTGCTGATATTGCCTTCCCGACCCGGACGCTCGATCTCCCGGAAGAGTGGCTCGGCAAGTTGAAGCAGACACCGGCAAAAACCGCTGAGCGAGCTATGATAGATTGATTTCAACCCTTCAGTGTTGAAATCAAAGTAATGTTCGTCCAGCTTTTATCCCTCAGGGATAATTTCAATGGTCCGAATATAACTGGGAGGGTGATGGCCGATATCCCCCTTACCACGGGGTTTTCTTGTGCGAGGAGCAGGCAATGTTTTGGGAGGTTCTTCTTAAAGGGGATAATATCGATCTTCTGACAGCGCCTGTGGCTGCACTTATCGTTTCCTGGTTCAGTCACTTCCTGCTTGGTCGATGGGCTCAATCCGAGAATCAATCGGTGAGAGCCTGTCTGGCCTCAGCTTTTCGTCCTCCGTTGTTGCTTCTTCCGTGGTTATTATGTTTTTTTTATCTCGCTCACTGGTTTGTTGACCACAGTGAAGAAGAAGGCCATGACTGGCTGGCCACATCAGAAACCGTCTCCTCAGTATTACTTCCACTCTGGCTTCTTCTGAGACTCATCAGGCAGTTACCGAAGATTGCCGAGATCTCGGGCGTTCAAGATAAAGATCTCGACTTGGCCAGAACCCTGTCCCGGTTTTTTCATATTGTTCTGATTGTTCTGGCGGTAATGATTCTGGCGCAAAAGTTAGGCTATTCGCTCTCCGCCCTGCTGACTTTTGGTGGCGTAGGCGGCTTGATTGTGGGTATGGCTGCCAGGGAATGGTTGGCCAACTTCTTTGGTGGTTTGATGTTAATGCTGGATAAGCCCTTTAAAGAAGGCGATTGGATTCGTTCTCCGGACCGGCAAATAGAAGGGCACGTAGAACATATTGGCTGGCGACTGACCCAGATAAGAAATTTTGATCGCAGACCCGTGTTTGTCCCGAATTCGGTCTTCACCAGTATCGTTTTGGAAAATCCATCCAGAATGCGTAACCGCCGGGTTGTTGAAAACTTTGGTATTCGCTACGAGGATCTGGACAAGATTCCCGCCGTCATGAATGAGATCACGACTGAATTTCTGCAGCATCCCGAGCTGGATTGTTCGGAGCCCCACTATGCAAGGTTTCTTAAATATGGGGATTCATCACTGGAGTGTCAGGTCCGCGTACATGTCATTCCCAAGGGCAGAGTGGACTTTGTCAGAGTCCAGGAAAGCGTCATGTTGATCATTGCTTCTGCGGTGCAAAAAGCAGGGGCGGAGTTCGCCTATCCGGTGATGAAAGTGATTCATAAAGCGAATCCTGAACCAGAGTCAGGCAACTCACCTGATACTGATACCCACTGATTAAGATGAAATAGGGTCTGGCCGATAAGGGCTAAATGAATATTCTTATCGTTGAAGATGCTCGTGACCAGCGTTTGATGCTCTCCGTGGTGTTGAAAAAGCAGGGGCATCAGGTACTTGAAGCCGGAAATGGCATACAGGCTCTGGAGATTCTGCAGGAACATCAGGATGTCAGAATTATCATCAGCGATTGGATGATGCCTGAGATGGATGGTCTGGAACTGCTCAGGCAGACCCGAAAAACAGATCTTGGACGTTATATCTATTTTATCCTGCTCACCGGTAATGCAGATCATGAGGCGGTTGTTGAAGGCATGAATGACGGGGCAGATGACTTTCTTGCCAAGCCGGTTAATTTTGATGAGTTGGCTGCCCGCCTGAAAGCAGGGATTCGTATCATCGAACTTGAGACGCAGCTCGAACAGCAGAACACACAATTGGTTGAAGCGATTCAGACCGTTGAAAAAGATCTTGAATCAGCGGCCAAAGCCCAGGAAGTTTTGCTGGCTCAACCGGCAACCATACAACATGTTTCTTTTGACTGGTTTTTCAAGCCCAGCAAAATACTGGGTGGGGACATGTTTGGTTATCAGGCTATTGATGGCGAAACGCTCGGGTTCTATCAACTGGACGTGGCCGGGCATGGTATTCCCTCAGCGCTCTTCTCGTTTACTCTGAATAATATTCTCTCAGAAACATCGGGCAGAGGCTCCATCGTCAAGGAAACATTGGATCATGAGCCATTCAATAAGGTGCGTGCGCCCGAAAAGGTTCTGGCCTCATTGAACAGGCGGTTTCAGCTGACACCGGAATCAATGCTTTATTTCACCATCGCCTATGGACTTATTAATAGTCGCACAGGTCAAGTCACATTATCCCAGGCGGGTCATCCGCAACCCTTATGGATTCATCGTGATAAAGCCTTTGTAGAGCCCGTAGCGGGTGGAGGAGTACCCATCGGTATGATGCCGGATATGGAATACACTTCGAGCACTTTGCAGTTTCAGCCGGGTGACCGCCTGTTTCTCTATTCTGACGGTGTGACAGAATGTGAAAACACTGAAGGTCAACAGTTTGGTGAGACCCGTTTGTTGCAATGCCTGCAAGATACTTTAGATGAAGATTTAAAATCAGTTATTGACCAGGTAGAGAAAAATGTCAGAGACTGGAGTGAGCTGGACCGTTTCGATGACGATGTGACCTACCTGTTACTGGAATGGAAACCTTAAAAGCCAGGAGGATGGCATGGCGTTTGAACACCACGAGGAAGGCCACATTACGGTGGTCCGGATTAATGAGTCCCGTCTGGATGCTTCCGTTGCCGAAGCGTTTAAAACCTATGTGTTTGATCTGATTGAAGAGGGCAAATCCGATATAGTTGTCGATCTTGCTGAAGTACGTTTTATGGACAGCACAGGCTTGAGTGTGCTGGTAGCCGGTCTTAAGAAATTGTCAGGTGACGGATCATTCGGTCTGGCTTCTGCTCAGCCTGCGGTGCAGGATCTGTTTGATCTTACGTCCATGGATAAATTGTTCAAACTCCATGGTTCAGTGGCTGAGGCAGTTAAAGGGAGCTGACATGTCACAGGTGCTGAAGCTGGAAATCGACAGCCAGTTATCCAATACAACGCTAGTGGCTATGGCGGTCAGAGGTGTCTGTGCCATGACCACCCTATCTCCTGTTGAAATTAATCGGTTAGAGCTTTGTCTGGTAGAGATTGTCAACAATGCCATTGAGCATGCTTACGAGAATGAAGCGGGTCATCCGGTGGAAGTGTGTATCAATCTGGACAAGACCATGATGAATATCTCTGTTAGTGACTGGGGACAGAGTATTCCGGACGATGTCATGCAGAATAAGACTGAAATGGTGGTTGATCCGGAGCATCCTGAAGCCTGGTTATGCAGTGGTCGTGGTCTGCACATTGTGAACAAGCTGATGGATCAGGTGACCTACGAGTCAAACCAGGACAAGAACAGCTTTATCATGAAAAAAGAGCTGCGCCACTGACAGCTCTTATTGTACCAATCGAACTTTCTAACCCCCTGTTGCGCTAAAGATTTGAGCCTTAATCCTGCGTTTGCGATCGTCGCCATAGCTAAGGGTATGACTCCTCACGCCGTCTTGTCTTAGGCTCAAATCTCCATGCTCATCACGGGAGTTAGAAAGCACGATTGGTATTAATTCGAATCAGCTGCCTTTCTGATCAATAATTCCGGGTAGAATGCCAAGATCCGGGCTTTTTTCCTGGTCAACTTCCATTTCAGGTAGCAAAGGCTTATCCGGTTTTTTATAAGGCGTCAGCTTGAACAGAACGCCAATGACCGGACTGTCCAGGTACTGAACCTCATCACTGTTTTTGATTCTGCGACTTTCCTGTAAATGAAAATTACGGGAAATCTTCATGGGCTGACCGTCAGGTGCCGTGACCAGTTGCAGATTTTTATCCAGGGTTGGTTGCTTTTGAGATTCCGGGTGCGACTGAACATTCTCCATGTTTTTTGCCAGTGCTTCCCAGGCCAGTTCGCTGTACCAGAGATTAACTTTTACGTGCAGATAACGACTGGAGCTGACCGTAACGGTACCTTCCAGCATACTCGGTTTTTTACTTTGTGTGTTGTAGCTGCGGATCCTGATTGGCCTCGAACTTTTGCCTTCCTTGAGCGGCATCAGCCAGGCTTTTTGATCGAGAATCCGGTAGCCATCATTTTTGGACAGGGCACTGCTTTCGCTCTGCAACAACTGTGATGGGTAGGGCAGGGACACAAAGGCATCCCGTTCCAGATCTGTTGCAGGCTTTTTGTCAGGACGATCCAGAACGTCAGTGAGATCAGAAGAGGTTCCTTTTGCCTCCGTCCCGGAGTTGAAGGATTTTAGTTTAATGGTGTCAGCGGGAAGAGGGTGAGCAGTAATCTCAGGCCATTTCTCATTGCCACTCATACTCTGCTCGTTCAAAAATACAATCATGTCGGCCTGGTACCACTGCGTATCCTCACTGGCAATGGCCGTCATGGAGATTGTGCCCAGAAGTAGGGTACCGATCGCTTTTTGAATCATGCCGAGGGCGACATTTTGATTAACAGTCGTTTTTATCAGCTCAAGGCGTTTCATAAAATCCCTGCTCAATCCTGAAACTCGTTGACCTTCAGTCTGGTGTGCAGCTGTGTGCCACTGCCGAGGTATCTGAATAGTGGACTTCAAAAGTGTGGTCATGCCGTTTCGTAAACAGTTTTAAAGGACTCAGAGCCGTATGAAGCAGTCATTGATCGAAAAGACGCATGACTGCTTCTCACTCTTGTGGAGCCAGTCGATCATGCCGCCAGTCGATCCAGTAGTTGCTCAAGCAGCTTGAATCGAGCTTCGGCTTTTTCCATGGAGCCACTGTACTTCAACACGCTGCTACCTTCCAGTTTGTATAGGTGCGGCTCGGATTGAATCAGCTGAATGATCGCAATGGGGTCGATGTCCGGTTGATTGTTAAATTCGATTCGGGCGCTGGCGGCACCGGCATCGATTTTAATAATACCCATTTTTTCGGCTTTTAACCTGAGGCGGGTCTGCCGAAACAGGTTCTTGGTCTGTTCCGGTAGCAGGCCGAATCGGTCAATCAGTTCAACCTGAAGGTTTTTCAGATCTTCGTCGTTATTCGCTGCAGCAATTCGTTTATAGAGAATCAGTCGGTTATGAACATCATGAATATAGTCTTCAGGAAGCAGTGCGGGTAGGCGCAGGTTCACATCGCTGCCTTGCTGCAAAGGTTTGTCCAGGTCCGGTGTTTCACCTTTTCGGATCGCTTCCACCGCTTTCTCAAGCATTTCGGTATAGAGTGTAAAGCCAACATTCTGAATCTGCCCACTCTGTTCTTCACCCAGCAACTCACCCGCCCCCCGAATTTCCAAGTCATTGGATGCCAGCATAAAGCCAGCTCCCAAGTCCTGGGCTTCGGCAATGGCTTCCAGTCTTTTCAGGGCATCCTTGGTCATGGATTTTGGTGAAGGTGTCAAGAGATAAGCGTAGGCCTGATGATGAGATCGACCGACCCGACCTCTCAACTGGTGCAATTGTGCCAGACCAAACTTGTCCGAGCGGTGGATGATAATGGTATTGGCATTCGGTATATCAATACCTGTTTCAATGATGGTAGTACAGACCAGGATATTATGTCGCTTGTGATAGAAGTCGGACATGACCTGCTCCAGCTCTCTTTCACGCATCTGACCGTGACCGACTGCAATACGTGCTTCAGGAATAAGCTCCCGCAAATCAGAAGCCGCCTTCTCGATACTGGAAACTTCGTTGTGCAGGTAATAGACCTGACCGCCGCGCAATAGCTCACGCAGAATGGCTTCTTTGACCAGTAATTTGTCGTTTTGCCGGACAAAGGTTTTAACTGACAGCCTTCGGGCAGGTGGTGTGGCGATGATTGACAGGTCGCGAATACCCGACATTGCCATATTAAGTGTCCGTGGGATCGGGGTAGCCGTCAGAGTCAGAATATCAACTTCGGAACGCAGGGATTTTAGCATTTCCTTGTGCCTGACTCCGAAGCGGTGCTCCTCATCAATAATCAATAGACCCAGATTCTTGAACTTGAAATCACCCTGAATCAGTTTGTGGGTACCAATAATGATATCCAGTTTGCCTTCTGCGACTTTCTCCTTGAGCCCTTGAATCTGCTTTGCCGATTTGAAACGTGAGGCTACGTCGATTTCAACGGGCCAGTCGGCAAAACGGTCACGAAAGCTTTCGTAATGCTGCTGAGCCAGCAGGGTGGTCGGGACCAGGATCGCTATCTGCTTGTCACTTTGAACCGCCAGGAAGGCAGCTCTCATGGCCACTTCTGTCTTGCCAAAACCGACATCACCACAGACCAGTCGGTCCATGGGTTTACCCTCAGACATGTCTTTTATGACATTGATAATCGCCTGCTGTTGGTCCGGTGTTTCCTCAAACGGAAAGCCGGCAGTGAATGCGTGATACTGCTGATCCGGTGCCGAAAAAGCAAAGCCCTTTCTGGCTTCTCGTCGGGCGTAGATGTCCAGTAGCTCTGCTGCGGCATCTCTGGCCTTCTCAGCCGCCTTGCGACGAGCCCTGGTCCATTGTTCGCTGCCAAGACGGTGCAGGGGAGCAAGCTCATCATCCGTGCCGGTGTAACGGGCAATAAGATGCAGAGAAGCGACAGGAATGTAGAGTTTAGCTTCGCTGGCGTACTCCAGGGTCAGGAATTCAGTTTCCTGATCATCAACGGACAGGGTTTGAAGACCACGATACCGTCCTACGCCATGATCAATATGGACCACTGGAGCACCTTCTCTCAGCTCGGTCAGGTTACGGATGGTTTGATCGGTATCGGTCTGGGTATCGCCCCTTCGCCTGCGGCGCTGCATAACTCTCTGGCCCAGAAGCAGAGATTCCGGAATCAGGGCAATATTCAGATCTTTGAGAAAGAATCCTGACGCTAAAGTACCCACGGTAATCCCCAGCGTCTCTTTTCTGCTCAGGAAGGTATCCCAGCTGTTGAATGGATCGGGGCGAATATCGGACTGTGCCAGCATTTCCAGCAGGACTTCCCTGCGACCCGCGCTCTCAGTCACCAGAAGAACCCTCGGCCCTGATTTGATCAGGTCTTCAAGAGGCTGCAAAGGATTGTTTGCACGGGCATTCAGGGTCAGCTCAGGTAATGGCTGGTGATCAAGGTTGAAGCTGTCCGAGGCGTCAACACACTCGGCTGACAGGATAATACGCGGGTATTGTTTCAGGGCCCGGTTGATTTCTTCTGAAGGCATCAAAACCTTTGCGGGAGGCAGAAGCGGACGGTTTTGATCGACTTTCCGGTTTTCGTAGCGATCCGTCAGATCCTGCCAGAAGTGCTCAATCGCTTCCTGCACGCCCTGATATTGAATGATCGTTGTGTCAGTGGACAAATGATCAAACAGCGTGGCTGTCTTTTCGAAAAACAGGGGGAGGTAGTATTCAATACCCGGACTTGCCATTCCCTGTCCTATGTCCTGATATACAGGGCACTCTCGATGATCCACATCAAACGCTTCTCTGAACAGACTGCGGAAGCGATCCCTGGAGGTTTTGTCCATCGGGAATTCATGGCCCGGAAGCAGTTCTATATGATCAACCTGTTCAATGGAACGCTGGCTTTCCGGATCAAAGACTCGCAGGGTATCGATTTCATCATCAAACAGGTCAATCCGGTAGGGGGTATCGGAACCCATGGGGAAGATATCCATGAGTGAGCCCCGAATAGCGAACTCACCATGCTCATAGACGGTTTCAACACAACGATAACCCGCCTGTTCCAGTTGTTGCCTTTTCTCGGCAAGTACAAAGGTTTCACCCCGCTTCAAAACCAGACAGTTGGATTCCAGATAATCCCGGGGGCAGAGTCGGTGCAGCAGGGTGGAAACCGAGATGATCAGCAGGGTCTTTTCGCTGCGGGGCAGGCGATAAAGGGTTTTCAGCCGCTGGGAAATGATGTCCTGATGGGGAGAAAAAGCATCGTAGGGCAGTATTTCCCAGTCGGGGAAGTGCAGGATCCGGATGGACTGATCACCTTTAAGGAAGAAGCTCAGTTCTTCTTCAAGGGCATTGGCCTGAGCGGAATCCGGGGTAATAACCAGTAGCGGGCGACGGGTTGACCGGGCGGCGCTGGCTACGGCGTATGAGCTTGTTGACTGGCTCAAATGACCCCAGAAGGTTTTATGCCCTGGAGTCTCTGGAAGCTGGAAAGAAGATGAGTTCAAGTTGGCCTGCGACATGAAAGGTGACTTGTTCTGTATACGCTAGATCCGCAATTGTAGCTGCTCGGAGCGCCAGATACCATGCACTATCGCACCAACAGTCTCCTAAATATCGAAAGAGCGATTGGATGCGGTGTTAAAGTTTGTTGTACTTTGTTGCCAAGTGGGGGTGAACTCTGGATAATAGCCCCTGAGCCGAAAGGCCAAAAAAACGTAGACCTATGTTGTTTGAGGTAACCTGCCGGTTGCTTTCGGGTGACAGTCTGCCAGAAGTAAACAGCCTTGAGCTGATTGACAGCCTTGAGTGCATAAAAATTACAGGATTGGAACCGTGGGAAAAGACCATTTTCAGGACTGGAGAGAACGTGAAGCCTTAGCCGAATCCATGATTCCATTGATCGGCCGCTTGTATCGCGAAAACAACGTTGTGACCTCGATCTATGGCCGCTCAATCATCAACCGTTCTGTGATTGACATCCTTAAATCTCACAAATATGTCCGCCAGGTGGAAGGTTCTGCCCTCTGTGTACGTCAGACATTCCCTGTCATTGAATTGCTGAGCAAGCTGAACCTGGCTCCGGGCAGAATTGATATTGGCAAGCTGGCATCCGGCTACGAAAAAAGTGAAGGCAACCAGACCCTGGAAGCGTACGTTCGCAGTCAGGTCTCCGGGCTGGTGGATGGCAAGAATGGCAATGGCCATGACGATAAAGATGTCGTTCTTTATGGCTTTGGTCGTATTGGTCGACTCATGGCTCGTATTCTTATCGAACGAGCGGGTGGTTCCGGTCTGAATCTGAGAGCGGTTGTTGTTCGCAAGGGCAAAGCGGAAAACGATCTGCAAAAGCGTGCCAGTCTGCTGAGACGTGACTCGGTGCATGGTTCATTCAACGGCACGATCAGTGTGGATGAAGAGAACAACATCATCTACGCCAACGGTGTGGCAATCCAGTTTATCTATGCCAACTCTCCGGATTCCATCGACTACACAAGCTACGGTATTAACAACGCCATCGTCGTAGACAATACCGGTGTATGGCGTGACCAGGAAGGTCTGAGTCAACATCTTCAGTCTAAGGGTGCTTCCAGAGTTCTGCTGACTGCCCCGGGCAAGGGCGATCTGAAAAATGTTGTGTTTGGTGTTAACCATGACATCATCAATGATGAAGATCAGATTATTTCTGCTGCATCCTGTACCACCAACGCGATCACACCCGTACTGAAAGCGATCTGCGACAAATTTGGTGTTGAGAACGGCCATGTGGAAACCGTTCACTCCTACACCAATGACCAGAACCTGATTGACAACTACCATAAAGGTTCCCGCCGTGGTCGCAGTGCCGCCCTGAACATGGTGATCACTGAAACTGGAGCTGCCAAGGCCGTTTCAAAGGCGCTGCCTCAGTTGCAGGGTAAGTTGACCGGTAATGCCATTCGGGTTCCGACTCCCAACGTATCCATGGCGATCCTGAACCTGAATCTGTCCAAAGACACCACCGTTGAAGAGCTTAACAGCTATCTCCGCGAGATGGCGCTGTTCTCTGATCTGAAGAAGCAGATCGATTACGTCACCTCTTTTGAAGCGGTATCCAGTGACTTTGTCGGTAACCGTAATGCGGGTATTGTTGACAGTCAGGCCACCATTGTTGATGGTAACCGCTGCGTACTCTACGTTTGGTATGATAATGAGTTTGGTTACAGCTGCCAGGTCAATCGTATTTTGCAACACATGACCGGTAATCACCACAAGACCGTGCCTCTTCAATAACAGGCATTAGTCGTTTATTCTTCATTATCAAGGAAGACGAACTGACATCATCCTGAAAAAGCTCATCTGATGAGCTTTTTCAGGGGGTGTAGTGTATTTCCGAGGTGCAGTAACTGTGTTGTACTACACCTTTAGCGTCCACGGAATTCAACCGTACGTCAAACCCCCATAGCAGGTGCAGGTGTTTGAGAATTTCCATAGCTGTTCCTGCGTGGAGGTTCTGGCCCAGGTGCATGGTATGAATCAGGGTCAGTGAGCGGTCTCCTCTTACATCAACATCATAAACCTGGATATTAGGCTCCTGATTACCCAGATTGTATTGATTGGACAATGCCTCTCTGAGTGCTTTGTAACCGGACTCATCGTGTATGGCGCTGACTTCCAGGAAGGCTTTTTTGTGGTCGTCATCAATGCAAAATAACTTCATATCCCGCATCACTTTGGGTGAAAGGAACTGGAGTATAAAGCTCTCGTCCTTGTATTGAACCATGGCGTGATGGATAGCTTTCAGCCAGTCACTGCCCGCCAGATCAGGAAACCAGAGCCGGTCTTCCTGAGCAGGATGCTCGCATATCCGGCGAATATCCCGGTAGATATTAAAGCCCAGGGTATAAGGATTAATGCCACAATAGCGTGGATCATCAAAATCCGGCTGAAACACGACATTACTGTGGGAATGCAGAAACTCGAGTATGTAGCCTTCGTTTATCAGACCTTCCCGGTAGAGCTGATGCATCAGTGTGTAATGCCAGAAGCTGGCCCAGCCTTCATTCATGACCTGGGTCTGTCGCTGAGGATAAAAATACTGGGCTATCTTGCGGACAATTCGAATCAGTTCCCGCTGCCAGGTTTTTAACAGTGGGGCGTTTTTTTCAATAAAGTAGAGGATGTTTTCTTCCGGCTCTGGAGGGAAACGTCTTCTCAGTTTGGCAGGGTCTTCCTTTTTGGTCGGGACCGTACGCCAGAGGTCATTGATATTTCTCTGGATATATTCTTCTCTCTCCCGTGCCTGATTTTTTTCCATTTCTGCAGAAATAGCGGAAGGGCGCATATACCGATTGACCCCCTGGTTCATCAACGCATGACAGGCATCGAGCATCTCTTCAACGGCATCCACACCGTATTTCTCTTCGCACTGATAAATGTAGTTTCTGGCAAACAGTAAATAATCGACTATCGAGTCCGCATTGGTCCACTGGCGAAAGAGATAGTTGCCTTTGAAAAAAGAGTTATGACCATAACAGGCATGGGCAATCACCAGCGCTTGCATGGCCATGGAATTTTCTTCCATCAGATAGGCAATGCAGGGGTTAGAGTTTATGACGATTTCATAGGCCAGACCCATGTGGCCACGCTGATAGTTTTGAAGGTTGGTGAGAAATTTTTTACCAAAACTCCAGTGATGGTACATCAGGGGCATGCCTACTGAAGCGTAGGCATCGATCATCTGTTCCGAATTAATGACTTCGATCTGGTTCGGGTAAGTATCAAGCTTGAATTTTTCTGCCAGCTGGCCAATGGCTCTGTCATAAACGTCAAGTAATTCGAAGGTCCATTCGGAGCCGGTTGAAAGGTACTGGCGAGTCATGGCTATTCCACTTTCTTTTCAAAAAGACGTCGGAAGACCGGATAGATATTGCTCTGGTCACGAATCTGCTGCTGGGCAAACTGTTCACTGAAGTTTTTTTCGATGTCCTTGTAGGTATGCCAGAGGTTCTGGTGCCGGTTGGCGATTTCTACGTAGGCAAAATACTGGACCAGAGGCAAAAGCTTCCGGGTGATGGCGTCATGACAGAGTGGGTTATCGCTGTCCCAGTTATCGCCATCTGAGGCCTGGGCAACATAAATATTCCATTTTGCCGGCGGATAACGGTCGTCAATGATCTGCCTGGCCAACACCAGTGCTGAAGAGACAACGGTGCCTCCCGTTTCCCTGGCGTAGAAAAAGTCGTGTTCGTTACATTCTCGTGCTTCCGAATGATGTCTTATAAAAACCACCTCAGTGGCTTCATAATTTCTTTCCAGAAACAGGTAAAGCAAAAGAAAAAACCGTTTGGCTATATCCTTGATCTCCCGGGTCATGGAACCTGAGACATCCATGATACAGATCATAACGGCTTTGCTGGAAGGTTGTGGCACCCTCACCAGATTGTTAAACCGCAGATCAAAGTCGTCAATAAACGGCAACCGACGCAGCTTTTTGTTCAATTCATTGATTTGATTGCGCAGCTCCTCTTCCTTCTCCCTGTCACGATTACCCGGTTGTACCTCAAGCTCCCTGAGTTGACGCTTCAACTCCCTGATCAATTTGCGTTCCTTGCCGAAAAGTGCAATTCTGCGGGCATTAGCAGCCCTGAGTGAACGCACTATATTCAATCGGTCGGGAGAACCATACAGGGTGAATCCGGCACGCCTGAGAGAGTATTCTGTCGTGTCCATCAGGTTTTTCTTGATCAGGTTGGGCAGCTCGAGATCTTCAAAGAGATACTGAAGAAATTCATCCCGGTTGATCTGGAAGACAAAGTCATCGATGCCCGAGCCCTGATGGCTGGCTTCGCCTTCACCTGTCTCGTGACCTTGACTACCCTCTGGGCGCTTGAACCTGTCACCAGAGTGGAACTCCTTGTTGCCGGGATGAACATGTTGTCTACGACCATTGTCGCCATGATGAAAGACCGGTTCTGATACATCCTTCCTGGGAATAGCGACATCCGTACCACGCTCCATATCTGTAATCGAGCGTTGGTTGATTTGCTCCTTTACAGACTCCTTGATGGTGTTTTTGTACCGTCGCAGAAAACGTTGACGGTTAACGGTACTTTTTTTGCCGCTGTTCAGGCGTCGATCAATGATGATACTCATGGCGGTCACTTGCTGGGCTACTGGGACTTTCTGACCCTGATGTACCATTCAGACAGCAGCCTGACCTGCTTTTCGGTGTAGCCATGTTGGACCATGCGGTCCACAAAGTCGGCATGTTTCTTCTGGTCGTCATGAGAAGCCTTGGCATTGAATGAGATGACCGGCAGCAGATCTTCTGTGTTGGAGAACATCTTTTTCTCAATCACGGCTCTCATCTTCTCGTAACTGAGCCAGATAGGATTCTTGCCCTGCATGTCAGCCCTGGCCCTGAGCACAAAATTCACTACCTCATTGCGAAAGTCTTTCGGGTTGGCTATGCCCGCTGGTTTCTCAATTTTTTCCAGCTCATCATTCAGTGCCTTACGGTCAAGAATCTGTCCGGTATCCGGGTCTCTGAACTCCTGATCCTGAATCCAGAAATCCGCGTAGGTAATGTAGCGATCAAATATGTTCTGGCCGTACTCAGAATAAGACTCCAGATAGGCCGTCTGTATTTCCTTACCCAGAAACTCAACGTATCTCGGCGTCAGATACTCCTTGAGAAAGCCGATGTATCCTTCTTCCAACGCTTCAGGGAACTGTTGTTGTTCAATCTGCTGCTCAAGGACGTACAAGAGGTGAACCGGGTTGGCCGCTATTTCGGTAGGGTCAAAATTAAAGACCTTTGAGAGAATCTTGAAAGCAAAACGGGTTGATAATCCTTCCATACCTTCGTCAACGCCAGCGGCATCCTTGTATTCCTGAAGCGATTTGGCGTTGGGATCGGTGTCTTTGAGATTCTCGCCGTCATAAACCCGCATCTTCGAGTAAATGGAAGAATTCTCCGGATCAACAATTCGGGACAGGACGCTGAATTGAGCAAGCATCCGCAGTGTGTCCGGGGCACAGGGCGCCTTGTTCAGAGAGCTGTGCTCAAGCAGCTTATGATAAATTTTTATCTCTTCACTCATGCGGGTGCAGTAGGGCACCTTGATGATATTGACGCGATCAATAAAAGCTTCATTGGTTTTGTTGTTTCTGAATGCCTGCCACTCTGATTCGTTCGAGTGGGCAAGAATAATGCCTTCATAAGGAATGGAGCCAAGACCTTCTGTGCTGTTGTAATTACCTTCCTGGGTGGCCGTCAGTAAAGGGTGGAGTACCTTGATCGGCGCCTTGAACATTTCGACAAATTCCATGATGCCCTGGTTGGCTCTACAAAGTGCCCCCGAGAAGCTATAGGCATCCGGATCATCCTGGGAATACTCTTCCAGTTGTCGTATATCCACCTTGCCCACCAGGCTGGAAATATCCTGATTGTTTTCATCGCCGGGTTCAGTTTTGGCAACGGCAATCTGTTTCAGTCGGTTAGGGTAGAGTTTGACGACTCTGAATTGGGTGATATCACCCTTGAATTCCTCAAGGCGCTTAACAGCCCAGGGGGACATAATGTAACGCAGACAGCGGCCAGGTATACCGAATTCTTTCGCAAGCAGTTCTCCGTCCTGCTCCGGGTTGAAAAGACCCAGGGGTGATTCGAACACGGGTGACCCCTTAATGGCATAGAAGGGCACTTTTTCTATCAGTTCCTTGAGTTTTTCTGCCAGAGAGGACTTACCACCGCCCACCGGGCCGAGCAAGTAGAGAATCTGCTTTTTCTCTTCCAGTCCCTGGGCGGCGTATTGAAAGTAAGAAACCATCTGTTCAATGGCTTCTTCCATACCAAAGAAGCCATCAAACGCCGGATAGCGTTTGATCAACTTGTTGGAGAAAATTCTGCTGAGCCTCGGGTTTCTGGAAGTATCGATAAGCTCCGGCTCACCAATTGCCTCAAGAATACGTTCGGCGGCACTGGCGTAGGTTGCGGGTTCATTCTTGCACAGTTCCAGGAAAGCCTGGAGGCTCATCTCTTCTTCCTGGGTCAGGTCATATCTTTGCTGGTAATGTTCAAACAGGGACATACTGCTCACTCCGACGGGATTCGTCTGCAGGTGAAGTGAAGATAGTTGAAAAGTGAGTGATGACAATGAATCAGGGAGTGAAGTATTTCATCATCTCCATAAAAGAATGATGAAATACTCTCAGGATGCAGACTGTTTTTCCTGCCAGGAATCAGTGCCGCTGATGGCTTTCGAAGGCGGCTTGAAGCAGCTCGCGGGTGTATCCTGTTTGCGGATGGTGAAAGATCTGTTCGGTTGAACCCTGCTCAATTATCTCACCGTCTTTCATTACCAGAATCCTGTGGCTCATAGCTTTCACTACTGCAAGGTCATGGCTGATAAAAATATAGCTCAGGTTGTATTTTTTCTGCAGGTCTCTCAACAGCTCAATAACCTGAGACTGGACAGTCCTGTCCAGAGCCGAAGTGGGCTCATCAAGAATAATCAGTCCGGGCTTCAGAACCAGGGCCCTGGCTATGGCAATACGCTGTCTCTGCCCGCCAGAAAACTCATGGGGATATCGGTGCCGCCATTGAGGGTCAAGACCGACTTCTGCCATGACTTTTATGATCAGATCGTCCCGTTCACTGTCGCTGGCCAGCTGATGGATATCGAGTCCTTCGCCAATGATATCGGCTATGGTCATTCTCGGACTCAGACTGCCATAGGGGTCCTGAAAAACAACCTGCATCTGTCGTCGGTATGGACGACACTGTTTCTGGTTCAGGAGGTGGAGGGCTTCTCCTTCAAAGTAGATCTGACCCTGACTTTCCTGCAACTTAAGCAGGGCCATACCCAGTGTGGTTTTTCCAGAACCGGATTCACCGACAATACCCAGCGTTTCACCTTTTGCAACTGAGATGGAAAGATCGGTGACGGCTTTGATATGGTCAACCGTTCTTCGAAAGAATCCGGCTTTGACTGGAAACCAGACCCTGATGTCCCGTCCTTCGATAACCTTATGGTGCTCACCAGAGACTGGAGCAGGAGCCCCTGAAGGCTCAGCATTGAGCAGCTCTATCGTATAAGGATGTTTTGGCTGATTAAAAACCGCTTCTGTGGCACCGGTTTCAATCAGTTCTCCATGTTTCATGACGCAGATTCGATGGGAAACATGATGGATCAGGTTGAGGTCATGACTGATAAATAAAATAGCCATACCCAGTTTCTGCTGCAACTCTGCCAACAGTGTCAGGATTTGCCTCTGGACGGTCACATCCAGTGCCGTGGTGGGCTCATCTGCGATAAGGATCTTTGGCTCGCAGGCCAGAGCCATGGCAATCATGGCTCTTTGGCGCTGGCCACCGGACAGTTCGTGAGGATAGGCTGAAAGCTTTTTGGCGGGCTCCTGAATGCCCACCACTTCAAGCAGCTCCAAAGCACGCTGGTGGGCTGGCTGAGGGCGCATTCCCAGGTGCAGACTGAGGACTTCGCAGATCTGCTTCTCTATGGTATGCAGTGGATTGAGAGCGGTCATGGGCTCCTGGAAAATCATACCAATCTGATGACCCCGAACGCCTCGCATTTCTCTTTCTGACAGAGCCAACAGGTTTTTGCCAGCAAACACTATCTCGCCCTGGTGACTGGCATTTTCAGGAAGCAGTTGCAGTATGCTCAGGGCAGAAATGGATTTACCTGAGCCAGACTCACCCACCAGACCCAGCGTCTCTCCGGGAAACAGTTCAAAACTGACGTTTTTTACCGCATCGCTGCTGCCACCGTTATGATTGAAGCGGACTTTCAGGTCTTTGATTTGGAGCAGGGGACTTGTCATTGCTTAGTGACCTGTAACGTATTTGCGTGGATCCAGAGCGTCACGGGTGGCTTCCCCGATAAACACCAGCAGGGTCAGCATCACTGACATTACCATGAAGGCTGTAATGCCCAACCATGGCGCTTGAAGATTGTTCTTACCCTGGGCGATCAGCTCACCCAGTGAAGGTGATCCGGCTGGCAGACCAAAACCCAGAAAGTCCAGAGAAGTCAGGGTGGTGATGGCTCCGGTCAGAATAAAGGGCATAAAGGTGACTGTTGCAATCATGGCGTTGGGCAAAATATGACGAAACATTAACCGGCTATCGGTCATCCCCAGGGCTCTGGCTGCACGGACATATTCAAGGTTTCGGCCACGCAGAAATTCGGCACGGACCACATCCACCAGTGCCATCCATGAAAACAGCAGCATAATCCCCAGCAGCCACCAGAAACCGGGCTCGACAAAACTGGAAAGAATGATCAGCAGATACAGACTGGGCATACCTGACCAGACTTCAATAAACCGTTGTCCTATAAGATCAGTTCGTCCGCCGTAAAATCCCTGTATGGCGCCTAAGGCAACCCCTATGAGGGAGCTGAAAAGCGTCAGAATCAGGCCAAAAAGCACGGATATTCTGAAACCATAAATGACTCTTGCCAGCACATCTCTGCCCTGGTCATCGGTGCCCAGAATATTGTCAAACGTGGGAGGTGCCGGAGCAACTCGGGCATAGTTGATAGTATCGTAGCTGTAATGAATCGGTGGCCACAGCATCCAGCCGTGGGGTTCAATCAACTCTTTTGCGTAGTCCTGGCGGTAATCCATTTCCAGTTCAAACTCGCCACCAAACGCTGTCTCGGGGTAGATGTGAAGAATGGGGGTATAGATTTCACCTTTGAAATACACCAGAAGGGGTTTGTCATTAGCGATGAACTCGGCAAATAACGTGGTGAAAAACAAGAAACCGAAAATCCAGAGTGAGTAATAGCCCCGCCGATTACTTTTGAAACTGTTCCAGCGTCGCTGGTTGAGCGGGCTTATACGGGAAGGTTTTATGCTTCGAGACGATGCCATATTAGTCCCTCGCCTCAAAGTCAATTCTCGGGTCAACCAGCATGTAGGTCAGATCGCCCAGCAGTTTTACCAGCATGCCTATGAGAGTGAAGATAAAGAGAGATCCGAAGACCACAGGGTAATCGCGATTAATGGCGGCTTCATATCCGAGCAGGCCCAGTCCATCCAGCGAAAAAATAATTTCAATCAGCAGTGAACTGGTGAACAGTATGCCAATCAGGGCTGCTGGAAATCCGGATATCACCAACAGCATGGCGTTTCTGAAAACGTGTCCGTACAGCACCTGGTTATCATCCAGACCCTTGGCGCGGGCTGTCTGCACGTACTGGCGATGAATCTCATCGAGAAAAGAGTTTTTGGTCAGCATCGTTAATGTTGCAAAACCACCAATAACAATACAAAAAACCGGGAGAACCATATGCCAGGCGTAGTCTGCCAGTTTGCCGATCAGAGTAAGTTGATCAAAGTTTTCCGAAGTTAACCCGCGCAGTGGGAAGAAGTTCCAGTAACTGCCACCGGCAAACAGGACAATTAGCAGGATGGCCAGCAGAAAGCTGGGAATGGCATAGCCTGTGGTAATGACCGCGCTGGTCCAGACATCGAAGTGGCTACCGTGCTTTATTGCTTTTCGAATACCCATGGGAATGGAGATCAGATAAATCAGCAGTGTGCTCCATAAACCCAGAGAGATTGAGACAGGTAACTTTTCCTTGATGAGGTCGATGACTTTCGCATCCCTGAAAAAGGAGTCGCCAAATTCAAATTGAGCGTAGTTGACAACCATCTGTATAAAGCGCTCGTAGGCCGGTTTGTCGAAACCGTAAAGCTTTTCGATGTCTTTGATCAGTTCCGGGTCCAGTCCCCGCCGTCCTCGATACTCACCGGATTCGTCCACACTTAATTGCTGAATCTCGGCACTGCTGGAGCCTCCGATGCGACTGGTGGCATTGATTTCAAAACCTTCCAGTTTGGCAATCATTTGCTCAACAGGGCCACCTGGTGCAGCCTGAATGATGACAAAGTTCAGAAGCAGAATACCAAACAGTGTCGGAATCATTAACGCCAGACGGCGCAGAATATAGCTTTTCATAATCAGTTGCGACGTTTTGAACGGCGGATGACCCATCCCAGAAACAGGATGACTAATAGAATGCCGACAGGCCAGAGCGGTATGCCTTCATTTTTTTCTTCGCCATCGGCGGTTGTGTCTGAAGAAGTCTTGATGATTGTCGGTTCCATCCACCAGGAGTCCAAGTCCAACTGATAAAGAGGTTCCTGATCAGGTCGGCTCAAAGGGTGTTTAAGGGGCTTCCAATAGGCAACCCGGTTACTGGCCAGATACCACTGGGGGATCATGAAATGATTCCAGAGCAGCACCCGATCCAGAGCCTTAACGGCGGCGACCAGATCCTCTCTGGAGTCGGCATTGATTACTTCCCTGATCAGGCCATCAACTACCGGGTTTTTAATCCCTATAAGGTTTCGACTGCCTGGCAGGTCCGCTGATTCGCTGCCCCAGAAGTCCCTTTGCTCGTTTCCGGGCGAACTGGATTGGGGAATGCGACTGACCAGCATATCGAAGTCGAAGCTTCTGAGGCGGTTTATATATTGTGAAATATCCACGATTCGCAGGTTGGCATCGATGCCCATAGCTTCAAGGTTTTTCTTCAGTGGCAGGGCCACTTTTTCCATGCTTGAATCATACAGAAGAATTTCGAATTCAAAGGGCTTGCCGTTTTTCCGGAGCGAGCCATTTTCCAGTGTCCAGCCTGCCTGTTCCATCAGGGAGAGAGCTTCGCTGAGCTGACTACGGATTCTGCCACTGCCATCGGTGACAGGCAGCTTGAAGGGGTCGTTGAATAGCTCAACGGGCAGTTGATCTCGCCAAGGCTCAAGGTAGGCCAATTCTTTACCTTCAGGAACGCCCGTTGCTTCCATATCAGAGTTGGCAAAATAGCTCTGTGTTCGGGTGTAGCTGTTAAAGAACAGATTTTTGTTAAGCCATTGGAAGTCCATGGCGTAATTCAACGCTTTTCGAACTCTGACGTCCTTGAAAATATCTCTGCGCAGGTTAAAAGCAAAACCCTGCATACCCTGAGGGGCTTTGGTTGGAATGGATTCCTGAATCAACTCACCTTTTTTAACCGCCGGCGTGTCATAGGCGGTGGCCCAGTTTCTGGCAATATTTTCAAAGCGGAGATCGTATTCCCCGGCTTTCAATGCTTGCAGAGATACGTTGGCATCCCGGTAATAGTCATAACGACGCTCATCAACGTTATAGCGACCTGTGTTGACTGGCAAATCCTTACCCCAGTAGTCAACAACTCTCTCGAAAACAATACTGCGACCCGGCTCGGCAGAGCGGATTTTGTATGGACCGCTGCCCAAAGGGTGAGTCAGGTTGCCCTCTTCGAAGTTATTCGACTCCTTTTCCCAGAAGTGTTTTGGAAGAACCGGAAGCTGGGAAATGATCAGGGGAAGTTCAGGATTACGGTTGTGTTTGAAAACGAAGCGCACACTGCGTTTGGACAGGGCTTCTGCTTTGACTATATCGCCATAATATGTCCTGTAAAAAGGTGAACCTTTATCTCTGAGTAATTCAAAGCTGTAAACAACATCGTCAGCCGTTATCGGTTGTCCGTCGTGAAACCGGGCTTTTGAATTGAGATGGAAAGTGATACCACTGTTATCAGCAGCAGGCTCCGCATACTCAGCGACCAGGGCGTACATGGAGAAAGGCTCATCGGCACTGCTGGTCATCAGAGTATCGTAAATCAAGCCTAATCCCGAAGCCGGAGTTCCCTTGTCTATATAGGGATTCAGGCTGTCAAAAGTCCCCATGCTGGCCATTCGCAATGTACCACCCTTGGGGGCATCGGGATTCACGTAGTCAAAATGTTTGAAATCTTTTGAGTATTTGCTGTCGCCGTACAGGGAGAGGGAAGTGAGTTTATTAACTGCGTCTTCTGCTTTTACCGGTACAGGCATCAAAGACAGGGAAAGCAAGAGGGTCGCAATAGGGAGGGACTGGAAAATCGTTCTCTTCAACGATCTTTTTATCATCATTGTATGATTCATGGTTAGCCTGGGTCGCATTGTTATAACTTTTGCCTCAAAACTATAGTCGGCTCCTCGACTACAGGTATTGCTTCTTGCGCAGTGATCTCGATATTCTGACAATATTGTAAACACCTATCAAACCTGACAGGCAAGGTCTAATTCATCATAAAAAGATCATTAATATCTTTAGATGACGGTAAAAGTTGATCTGAGGCAATTAAAATGCCTATGTTGCTAAAGAATTCACACTTACGGATCAGGGAACCAGAGAGTTCCTGATTTTTAGCATCGCGATGTAACCGATCACCCAAGCGGTTAATGTGCTTTCTCAAGTGTTGAACCAGCATTAGCTCTGGCTGTTGGTGGTTTTTTTGTCTGATACCACCATGTACTCAGGTCAAGAGCATAAAGAGGTGTCGTCTCAGGATGCTTCAGAGTATCCCGGTAGAGAACATTCCAGGAAGGTGAGTACCAGAGAGGCAGCGAGTAGTGTCCCCACAGCAGGACTCTGTCCAGGGCATGAATCATTGACAGCAGTTCTTCACGGCTGGTGGCTGATGGAATCAATTGAGCTATGTGATCGACCACCGGTGAATGAACACCCGACAGGTTTCTGGTTCCCGGTTGATCAGCGGTTTCTGATCCCCAGAAGGATACCTGTTCGGTGCCGGGTGATGCAGTATGTCGGTAGGTATGCAGTACCAGTTCAAAATCCAGTTCACGGAGTCTGGCTACCATCTGGAGTGGGTCTATACGTTGAACATTTAAGGTAATACCAAGACGACTCAGACCATCCTTGATGGAGAGCAGAACTTTTTCGTGTTCTTCATTGGCCACCAGTGCGTTCAGGACCAGTGGTTCCCCCAGAGCATTAACTTGTTGATTATCTTTTATTTGCCAGCCAGCCTGTTTTAACAACTTAAGTGCGTTTGCCATACTCGACCGGTCGCCCGATGCCAGTCGGCTATCAGGTACTTTGAAGGGTTCATGGAAGAGGGCTTCAGGCAGTTGTTGCTGAAAGGGGGTCAGCCATTTCAGTTCTTCAGGTGAGGGTATTCCACTGGCTGCCAGTTCAGAGCCTGCAAAAAAGCTTTCAGCAGGTCGATACATTCCAAAGAAAAGGTGGTCGTTGATCTGTTTAAAATTAAAAGCGTATCCCAGACTTTCCCTGACTCTGGTATCTTTTAGAAAAGGTCGCCGGGTATTGTAGGCTAACGTCAGGGTTTGGGGGTTATGGTTCTTTATGACTTCTTGTACCAGACGATATTTTTTAATACGGTTCTCGCTCAGTTGGGTATTCCAGATTGTTGGGTCTGTGATCAGTCTGAAGTCATATTGATTGCTGAACATTGCTTCTAAAAGCACAGATTCGTTTCCGTAATATTCGAACAGCATGCGGTCAAAATTATACCGACCCCGGTTTACAGCCAGATCTTTTGCCCAGTAATCTTCGTCTCTTTTATAAGTGATGGATCGTCCGGGATTGATTTTATCGACTTGGTAAGGGCCGCTGGTGACAGGGACTTCAAATCCGGAGGGCGGAAAATGCCTGTCTTTCCAGTAGTGTTCGGGAAGTATAGGCATTTGCCCCAGAATCAGAGGCAGCTCCCGGTTTTTGTTGTTTTTAAAGGTAAATAGTACCCTCATAGGCGCTGTGACTTCAGCTTTCTCGATATCATCATAGAAGTGGCGGTAGAAGGTTGAGCCTTTCTCCCTCAGAAGATCAAACGAGAATTTTACATCACTGGCTGACACCTTATGGCCATCATTAAAACGAGCTTTGGGATTAATATGATAGGCAACCCAGCGGTTATCAGGGTCCAATTCTATGTACTGGGCAATCAAACCGTATTTACTTAAAGGTTCGTCCCAGGATCTTTGCAGCAGGCTGTCATACAGCAAGTCGCTGCCAGCCGCGGCCGAACCGCGATCTACAAAAGGGGTAAGACTGTCAAACTGGCCGGTTACAGCCTGTCTGAATTCACCGCCTTTTGGTGCGTCCGGGTTGGCATAGTCAAAGTGTTCAAAATCTTTATGGTACTTCGGTTCACCATACAGACTTATGGCATGCTTCAAAGGAATGTTTTCTGCTCCCACTGCCAAAGAGGTCGCTACTATAAGAACTATTCCCGCAACCAGACGTTTCATTTTGGTTCTTTCTCCCACCAGATGCTAAGGTCCACAGAGCCATAAAGACCTCCGTTGTCAGGATAGTTATAGCCGCTTCTGTGTGCTACCCGCCAGTAACGATGGTAGAGCTGGGGAATGGTGTAATTTTCCCAGAGCAGGATGCGATCCATAGCGCTGGTGGCGGCCTGCAACTGGTCGATGGTTTCAGCCTTGATAATAGACTCAATCATGGCGTCAACCGCAGGGTGATTGACACCTGCGAGGTTCTGCGTGCCCTGTTGATCGGCAGTACTGCTGCTCCAGTATTCTCTTTGTTCGTTGCCAGGCACATCAGGCTGGTGGAAGGTTCTGAGCAGCATATCATAGTCGTGATTGCGCACTCTTTGAATGTACCGGGAGACATCCACTGAGATGATCTGCATTTCAATACCGAGCATTTCCAGATTACTTTTGAACGGTATGGCAACACGTTCCTGTTCTGGCACCGCCAGCATCAATTCAAACCTCAGTGGCTCACCGGTTTCCTTGTTGACCCTTTTGCCGTTTTTGAGTTCCCAGCCTGCCTGTTTCAGAAGTCGATTGGCATAGCTGAGTTGTTTTCGGATATTGCCAGTGCCATCTGTTTGTACACCAGTCCAAGGTTGTTTAAACAGCTTCTCAGGAAGTATGTCCCGATAAGGCTCAAGCAGTTGGATTTCAGCTCTATCGGGTATGCCTGAGTGGGCAAAATCCGAGTTGGCAAACAGACTTCCGGGCGCTGAATAAATGCCATAAAGAAGATTGGCGTTGGTCCAGGCTACATCGTAACCCTGGCTGATGGCTTCTCTGACCCGTTGATCCTTAAAGGGGCCTTTTCGACTGTTAAAGATAAAGGACTGAACCTGAAAGCTCTTGCGAGGGTAATTTTTCTTGATGATCTTCCCGCTCTCTACGTCCTTACCCTTGTAGGCGTAAGTCCAGTTTTTGGCCAGGTTCTCTATCCGGATATCGTAGTGGCCGCTGAGAAAAGCCTCGAGTGAGAGGGTAGAGTTCCTGAAATACTCCAGTCTGATCTGCTTAAAGTTATTCCGGCCAATATTCACAGGTAGCTTCTCAGCCCAGTAATCCTTGTTTCGCTCAAGAAAAACGGTCTGGCCAAGCTCATATTGTTTGATGGTGTAAGCCCCTGAGCTGACAGGAATGTGGATCTTACTGTCAACATCTTCAGACTTTTTCCAGTAACTACTGTGAATGATGGGTAGCCGGGCCAGTAGAAAAGGCAGTTTTTTGTCTTCGGGGACATTCAGGGTCAGTTTTACCCGGTTTCCGGGTTCAACTTCTATTTGATTAACATCTTTCAACAGGCGCTTGAAGTTGGAGAAGTCGCCATTTTTGTATTGAAGAAATGTATCACTTACGACTTCGGCAGTAATCGGGCTGCCGTCGGCAAAACGGGCTTTCGGGTTAATAACGAAACGTACCCAGCGATTGTCATCAGGGTATTCGACAGCTTCCGCAATCATTGGATACAGACTGCCGAGTTCATCCCGGCTGGCAAACATCAGGCTATCGTAGATGTAGGGACCAACGGCAGCAGGCACACCTTTGGAACTAAAGAGATCAAAGGTATCGTAAGTGCCAAGAACCGCCAGTCTGACCTTGCCCTGACGGGGAGCATCAGGATTGACATAGGAAAAGTGTTGAAAGTCAGCAGGATATTTGGGAGTGCCGATCAGGCTGATGGCATGAAGTGTGTGACAGGATTCCTGAACACTGGCCTGTAAAGAAGGATAAAACCAGGCAATGTTCAGCGCTATAAGTGTCCTTACCCATCGTTTGATAGTCATTCTTTTCCTTGTTGTGGAAGGGCTTTAGAGGTTGGTTTCATCCACCATGAAGTGAGACGAATGCCAAAGGGTGGAAAAGTGTCAGGAGGTTGTAGATGCTGCCAGTAAGCGATTCTGACAAAACGCCCCTGCCAATTGGGAATAAAGTAATATTCCCAGAGCAAGAGACGATTCAGACCCTGCATAGCGGTACAAAGAGCCTTTATGGTGTTGGCTGCCAGGGCATGATCAATTAAGCCATCGACGGCCGGGTTATGAATGCCGGCCAGATTTTGGCTGCCTTCAACGTCCGCAGACTCAGAGTGAAACAGCCCTTTAAGGCCTTCGCCGGGAAGAAAAGGCACGATCAGGGTTGTTTGAACCATCTCAAAATCCCTTTGTCTCAGTCTGCGCTGATATTGACTCAGGTCTATGGCACGAAAATCCATTTTGATTCCCACACTGGCAAGGTTGGCCGCAAAAGGTAGTATGTAACGATCAGCCAGTTTTGAGTAGTGAAGAAATGTAAAGTGAAAGGGTTCATTCCGGGCGTTTAGTAATTGCCCCTGATGATAATGCCAGCCGGCCTCTTTCAGGAGTTTCAGGGCCTGTCTTCGTTGGCTTGTGATATTCCCATCTCCGTTAGTTTTTGGGAGTTCAAAAGGGTCGGAATAGAGCCCCGGTGGCACTATCGACTGAAAAGGTTTAAACAGTTCCTTTTCACTCTGTGCCGGGACCGCTGATGCATTATTCTCATGGGCACCAAAGAAACTGGTGGTGCGAACATAGGCGTTATGGAAGAGGTTTGCTGAAGACCATTCCCAGTCGAATAACAGGCTGATAGCCTGCCTGACTTTTCTATCCTGAAACAGTGGGGATCTGAGATTAAAGACAAAGAACCTTCTGCCATAATGCATCTTGTCCGGAATGTTCAGCTTGATTGTCTTACCTTGTTGCATCGCTGGAAAGTCATAAGCTGTTGCCCAGTTTTTCGCCTCGCCTTCATAGTGGACATCGGTCTCACCGTTCTTAAAAGCCTGAAAGCTGACATGACGGTCACGGTAGAAATTCAGAGTGACTTTATCAAAATTATAAAGCCCCTTATTAACGGGCAGCTCTTCTCCCCAGTAGTCTGGCACTCGTTCAAAGACGATCGTTGATCCCGGCTTGACCCTGGAAATCTTATAAGGACCACTGAGTAAGGGGGGGACCAGTGTGGTTTTTTCAAAATCACGATTCTGCCAGTAATGCTTTGGTAAGACAGGTAGCTCGCTGAGCTTAATTGGGAGCGCTTTAGAGGATGAAGGTTTTAGATAGAAGTGGATAACGTAGCGATCTTCGATTTGGATATGTTCAACTTGCTCTAGTGTGAGTTTGAAGTTTGGGTGCCCCTGTTCCAGCAGTATTTTATAGGAAAACTCAACATCTTCCGTGGTAATGGGATGCTGGTCATGAAAACGGGCATTTGGTCTCAGCTTGAATGAGAGCTTTTGTTTTTCCGGATCATAAGCCACCGCTTCAGCGATTAAACCATAGGCTGTATTCTTATGTTCCATGGAAGGTGCGTAAGGACCAGTGCCCACCATCAGGGGTTCGTTCAACTCCAGAAAGCCAAACCTGAAAGTGTTATTCGCCAGCGAGGGGGCTATCCCTTTGGCACTGTAAGGATTCAGAGTATTAAAGGTTCCAAGGGCTGCTAATCGCAGATGGCCACCTTTGGGCGCTTCAGGATTGACGTATCGGAAGTGTTTAAAATCTTTCTCATACAGAGGCTCGTCCATGATGGACAGATAATGCTGCCATTGCTCACCCGCAGCCATTGCGTGCGCAGCCAGAAAAAAGAGCAGAAGAGAGAGCGTCAGTCGTTTCAATGATGCATCCCGGTATTGTTGAACCGAATGAATATAGCATCGACAGGATAGGGGAGTGGTTTATAGAGAAACACGTCAGACCCGAGAAAAAGCGGGTCTGAGCATTATAAATGTATCATTCGTAGGCGCGAGTCACATCAACATAGAGAGTCAATTGTTGACCAGGCTGCAGGTATTTGCTGTCAAAGGTATTCCAGGTTTTGATCTGGGCCACGGCTACATTGAACTTGTCAGCGATTCGAGACAGGGAGTCGCCATTGCGAACCTTATAATTGACCCTGCGAACAACACCGTCCCGGGGCGCGTTGGTTTTGGTCCATACCACCAGTTGCTGTCCGATCCTGAGATTATCTCTGGGTGACATACCGTTCCAGCGAGCCAGTTCCTGGACACCGGTATTGTACTTTTTGGCTATGCTCCAGAAGCTGTCTCCGGATTTAACAGAGTGATTCAGTCTGTGTCGTCCGGCACGCTGGGTGTTTTGCTTGGCGATACGGCGCTGCGGTGCTGTCAGGGCGTACTCTTCCTTCTCTTTGACAGCGACGGGAATCAACAGACTCTGACCAACCCGGATCAAGTCTGTCTCCATCTTGTTCGCTTCCTTGATGAGCCCGGGCTTGGTATTAAAGGTATTGGCAATCCTGATCAGGCTATCACCAGACTTCACTGAGTAGCGCTGCCATTGCATACGTTTCTCCGCTGGCAGTTGAGCCAGTTCAGCTCGGAAGGATTCGGCTTTGGCAACAGGCACCAGCAGATGGTGCGGACCAGAAGGAGGAGTGGACCAGCGATTAATCCCGGGATTCAGGCGATATAACTCATTCAGTGTAATGCCAGCCAAATTGGCGGCTTTGGCCATATCCAGCTGGCCACCGGTTTTAACCTTGGCAAAATGAGGTTTGTTAGGAATTGACTTTAGCTTGATACCGTATTTGGCCGGATCACGAACGATCTTGCCCAGGGCGATAAGCTTTGGAACGTAAGCGGTGGTTTCACTAGGCAGGTCCAGATCCCAGAAGCGGGTGGATTTACCCCGTCTCTTGTTCTTGTTGACTGCATTCATGACTCGCCCGGGTCCTGAGTTGAAAGCAGCCAGTGCTAATTCCCAATCATCGAACATTTTGTGCAGACTAACCATATAGTCGAGTGCTGCGCGAGTAGCTTCAACCACATCACGACGACCGTCATACCACCAGTTCTGCTCCAGTCCGTAATGTTCTCCGGTAGCTGGCATGAATTGCCATAAGCCGGATGCACCTGCGTGGGAATAGGCAAATGGATCGAAGGCACTCTCCACTATGGGCATTAGTGCCAGTTCCAGAGGGACGCCACGTTTCTCGGCTTCCATCAGGATGAAATAGAAATAGGGACTGGCACGATTAGAAACGCGGTTGAAGTAGCCCTGGTTTTTCTTGTACCAGCGTAATTCTGCCAATACCCGGGGATGATTATTATCCAGGTCCATAGCGAGGCCCTGACGAGTTCTATCCCACAGGTCGGTCAATGGTTTTTTGGCTAGCTGATTCTTCAGTGCTTTTTTGGCCGTTTTCCCTTTGGCAACTTTTTGCTCAACTTTGACTGGTGGAGTAGCTGCCTGCTCTGGAGAATGACTCTGACAGCTTGTAAGAGTCATCACGAGTGTCGCGGCACTCAAGACTCGAACCAGGGGTTTAACTTCAGGTCCGGTACAGCGACCGGACGTTTGCTCTGTAATCAAAGGTTCAGACATAAAAACTATATTTATTTTGAAGGAACACAGGGTTTATCGTCATCAAAAGTGATCCTTCCAATGACGCAATGCTCCAAATACCTCTGCATCGTTTGACAGAGCGGCATTTGGGGCGTGCTCCTTAACAGCAATAATGACACTCTTCTGGTCAGTACGCATGAATGGATTAATGGTAAGTTCCAGCCTGATGCTAGAGGGCAGGCTTGGCCTGTTCTGTTCGCGAAGCCGGATGACTCTGTTGCGATACTCCTCAATAGATTGGTTGTCGGGTTCTACGGTCTGGGCAAAAGCCAAGTTTGCCAGCGTGTATTCGTGTGCACAGTATACACGGGTGTTTTCGGGTAGAGAGCGGAGTTTATTGAATGAGCTCTGCATTTGTTCAGCAGTCCCTTCAAACAGTCGGCCACACCCGGCTGAAAAGAGGGTGTCGCCACAGAATAGAATGGGATCATCCTGATCAGGATGAGCGAAATAGGCAATATGATCGAGCGTATGGCCCGGAGTTTTCAGAATACTGAATTCGGTACCAAGTACTGTCAGTATCTCTGTGTCATTCAGGTTGTGGGTAATGCCGGAAATTGCTGGATTATCAGGGCCATAGACTGGAATGCTACGGTTCTTTGTTAGTTTTTCTATGCCGTTTGTATGATCCCGGTGATGATGGGTAATCAAAATGCCCGACAATTCCAGATTGACTCTATCCAGTGCTTTTTCGACCACGTCAGCATCGCCTGGATCAACCACCAGACATTGTTGACTGCAATCTTCACAGAGCAGCCAGATGTAGTTATCTTGAAAAGCCGGGATAGCTTGAATGTGGATCATAGGACATTCTGTCGGATAATGGTCAATAACATTCTAATGCCTGAAATAGACAAAAGATCATTTTTACAAATTTTGCGTGTAAAGTCTGTACTATTTTCTTTACGATTGTCATAGGGGATGACACCGATGCTGGTTGAATCCTGCCGTGCCAGATAAGATGTGTATTTGAGCAGGACAACAATCTGGCTCGAGGTTTTTGCTGATTTAACTGCAGCATACACGGAAAAAGCCTGATGCAATGGTTTAAAAAAACGACCAGACCTGAAATACCTCAAAAATTGCAGGCCCTGCAGGGTTGGATGCAATCCGGTGCAGGGGAGTTTGTACTTGAGACAGAACGCTGTCATATAGAACATGAGTTAAAGTACATCTTTGGTTATCATGCAGTTGAATTATCTGTATCTCCAGCTGCGGCTCTGTTGTCAGGGTCTCAGGTAAGCCGAAACTTTCAGTTTCACCCCTTAAACTCTGAGCCGGCGTCTTCATTGTTGCTTGATCCTTACCACTGGCCGATAGCTCCGGGCAGCCTTGACCTTGTCTTGCTGCATCATATGGTAGAAGTGTCTGATCGCCCGCACCGACTTCTCAGCGAAGCGGCGCATACCATCATCCCCGGAGGCAAGATGATTGTAGTCGGTTTTAACCCTCTGAGTCTCTGCAATATCAAGTGTATGATACTTCCGGGTTATCGAAAGTTATTCAGTGGTGTCCAGTTCATTAGTCCAAGTCGGATGAAAGACTGGTTAACCCTCTTGGGGTTCAGTGTTGAGAAGGTGATTCATGGTGCCTATCTGCTCCCTTCCAACCACTCAGCCATGGGCTTGAAGTCGGAATTGATTGAGCAGCGCTGTCATAATTGGATGCTGCCCTTTGGCAGTTTTTACATCATAGTTGCCACGCGGGAAGTGGCAGGCATGACACCCATCAAGCCTGTCTGGTCCTCCGTGGGGCAATCCCTGGTCGGAAAACCGATTACAGGGTCCAGTCGAGTGGGAGATAATCGTTGAGCAAGCTCGTTGAGCTTTTTACAGATGGTGCCTGCAAAGGGAACCCTGGCCCCGGTGGCTGGGGTGTCATTCTGCGTTACGGTACTGCAGAAAAAGGACTGTATGGTGGCGAGAAGCAAACCACCAATAACCGCATGGAATTGATGGCCGCCATTGTCGGATTGGAAACATTAACCCGGCCCTGCGAGGTGCGTGTCACAACCGATTCCCAATACGTACGCAAGGGCATAACAGAGTGGTTGTCCGGCTGGAAACGCAAAGGCTGGAAAACAGCGGCGGGTAAAGCTGTAAAAAACAAAGATTTATGGGAGCGGCTTGATGCCCAGAATACTCATCATAAGATTGAGTGGTGCTGGGTAAAAGGTCATGCCGGACACCGGGAAAATGAAATGGCGGATGAACTCGCCTGTCGTGGTGCTCAAGAGATTATTGAAGGTAAGAAACAATGAACCGCCAGATCATAATGGATACGGAGACCACCGGGATAGACCCTTCTCAGGGCCACCGGATTGTCGAAATCGGTTGTGTGGAGATGATTGACCGTAAGCTGACGGGTAATACTTATCATGTCTACATCAATCCTGAGCGGCATATGGATGATGAGGTCATTCAGGTTCATGGTATTACCAACGAATTTGTTCAGGACAAACCGCTCTTTGCAGCAGTGGCCAAAGATTTTCTGGATTTTATCAAAGATGCCGAGCTGATTGCTCACAATGCACCCTTCGATATTAACTTTCTCAACCATGAGCTAAAGTGGCTGGATCCTGCCCTTGGGCAGGTTGAGGATTACAGCAAAATTACCGACTCTCTGGCTATAGCCAGAAAGAAGCACCCGGGTCAGAAAAATAACCTGGATGCACTTTGTAAACGTTATTTTATCGATAACTCGGCCCGTACCTTCCACGGAGCACTGCTTGATTCTGAGATATTGGCTGAAGTCTACCTCGCCATGACGGGTGGACAGACTTCTCTGCTTTTGGGAGGAACCGGAGAAGGGGCTGATGATGTAACGGTTATCAGACGTCTAGCTTCGGACAGGCCCGTTTTGAAAATCATCAGGCCGACCGATGCTGAATTAAAGTTGCATCAGGAAAAACTGGAAAAGATAGGCCAGCAAAATTGGTAGTTGCTACCAGCTCAGGTTCGCAATGACCGATTGACCATTGACTCACCATCGAAAGCAGTGACATACATGCACCAATACCAACCTGAAAACGGCTGGACCCCGGAAGGGGGGCTGGCTGATCGTTATCTGATTCTGTGTGGTCATGACATCCTGATGAATTCCGAGGGTGAGTTCCTCTGGGAGAAACGCCCCTGGATGGATGACCACGAATCAATCAGAACTGGAAATCTGGACGAATATTCGGTGTCGGTTATAAAAACAGACCAAATTCCTGAAGAGGGGAGTGCCGTTAATGCCCGGCAATATATGGCAATGCAACCTGAATCGATGGTGGCGTTATACAGTCATGCTGCTCAAATCCTGAGATCCAGAAAAGACCACCAATTCTGTGGACGCTGTGGTAGCCCATGCATGTCAAGCGAAGGGGATTGGTCAATGGTTTGTTCAGCCTGTGAGATGACTTACTATCCAAGGATATCTCCGTGCATCATAGTTCTTATCCATAAAGGGGATGAAGTACTGCTTGTTCAGCATCAGCGACATTTGCGTGATACAACAATGCATACCGTTATCGCGGGCTTTGTAGAGCCGGGCGAGAGTGCTGAGGAAGCTGTTATAAGAGAGATCAGGGAAGAAGTCGGTCTGGAGGTCGGTGAAATAAAGTACCAACTCAGTCAGAGCTGGCCTTTTCCCCATGCCTTGATGCTGGGCTATCACGCTGAATATAAATCAGGTGAGATTAGCCTTGAAGAGGAAGAGCTGGTGAGTGCTGAATGGTTCCGTAGAGATGATCTGCCGGACATACCCCCTAAATTCACAATATCCAGGATGTTGATAGATATTTGATATTATACAATCATATTATTTATAGCTTTTAAAATATCTAGCTCCGTGCAATTTCTTAACATACGAAAAATACGGAACAAAAGGTCATCAAACCGACTGTCTCCACCAGAAACGATAGCCGTTCCGAGTTTGCAAACAATAATAGGTAAACCCAAAAAACTCGAAGGTTTCTGGACGTTTACCTTTATTAGCTTTTGCAACCCGTTGTGCGAATTTTTCCAAAACGGATCAGGAGTGTCTTGTTCTCATGCAAGGACAAACCAAAGTCACTGAGGCGCTTCTTCAATTCAAACAGGAAACGATTCGCATCAGATTTTGACCGGAAACCCAGTACACTATCATCCACAAAACGACGGACTTTTCACATTCTCTTTTTCAGGTATCCTTAAGCACTCATATTGAAATGAATTATTGGAGGCTCTCTTGGAGTATCTGGCGGAATACGGCTTATTCCTTGCCAAAGTGGTCACATTTGTTGTGGCACTGCTGATCATCATTGTTGCGGCAGCAACAATGGGACAAAAATCCAAAAAGATCAGTAAAGGGCATCTTGAAATCAAGAAACTGAATGAACATTATCAGCACCTGAAGGATGATCTTCAGCATGCGACTCTCGACAAGGAAGGTCTGAAGCAGCTGGCAAAGGAAAAAAAGAAAGCCGACAAGGAAAAAAAGAAGGACAAACAAAAGGAAATAAAACCACGTTTGTATGTCCTTGATTTTCACGGCGATTTGAAAGCTTCGGCGGTCAAGTCCCTTCGGGAAGAGATCACTGCAGTACTGTCTGTTATCACAGATAAGGATGAAGTACTTCTAAAGCTGGAGAGTGCAGGTGGTATGGTGCATGCTTATGGTCTTGCAGCTTCCCAGCTACAACGCATCAGGGATCGTGGTGTTAAGTTCACTATTGCAGTCGATAAAGTGGCTGCCAGTGGCGGTTATATGATGGCCTGTACGGCTAATCAGGTTGTTGCTGCGCCTTTTGCCGTAATTGGTTCCATAGGTGTGATGGCTCAGCTGCCCAATATCAACAAATTGCTTAAGAAACATGATGTTGATATTGAACTGCACACTGCCGGTGAATTTAAACGCACTCTGACGGTTCTTGGTGAAAACACTGAAAAAGGTCGTGATAAGTTCAAGCAGGATATCCAGGACACTCATGAGCTGTTCAAGGAGTTTATCAAGGAAGAACGTGAGCAGGTCAACATAGAAGAGGTCGCTACCGGTGAAATCTGGTATGGCCGTCAGGCGATTGAGAAAAACCTGATTGATCTGGTCATGACCAGTGATGAGTATATCTATAGCAGGGTAGACTCCTCAGACATTATTCAGGTCAGTTATGAAGTGAAGAAAGGAATGGCCAGTAAACTGGGCTTGGCTGCTGAAACGACTCTGGACAATGCCTTCGGAAAAATCTGGGAAAGATTGTCTCAGGGTCGATACTTTTCTTAACTGCTCCAAGTGATATCTGGATAGTTCCCATGCTCTAGCGTGGGAACGAGTTGACTCCCGTCATTCCCGACTTCATTCTCGTCATTCCCGACTTCATTCTCGTCATTCCCGCGAAGGCGGGAATCCACACAGACTCACCACCAGAACCATACTGCCCGATGCCCACTTGGCCTTGTCATCCCCGAGAAGGCAGAGATCCACCGTTGGCGCTGGATTCCCGCCTTCGCGGGAATGACGACCTCAGAGCATGGGAACGAGTTGTAGTGTTATCTGGATGGGAGAACCCCGTATTGTGCGGTTTTTTTTGTTTTAGTCTCTTCTCAGCTTTTCCGATACCGCTATGGGTGATTCATAGTTAAACACCACCACGTAGGAAGAGATGATCAACGTTAATATGGCAGTTGCCTGGACGACGTGAGCTGCGATCTCTCCCATCAACATCTGTCCCGCTGCCAGTACTGCAATCAGAATAGAAAACTCACTGGTCTGGCCCAATCTGAAACCGACTTCCCATGCCGTAGATTTGTTCTCATTGGCACTCAGTAAAATACCAAATGTGGCAGGTTTCAGAAGCAGACAAATAACGGTCATGATAACCGCAGGCAGCCACACATCTCCGAACAGATTGAGGTTAAAGCTGGCACCGATTGAGAAGAAGAACAGAACCAGGAAAAAATCCCTCAAAGGCTTGAGATTAATGGCTATGTACTGGGAAATCGGGCTGGTAGCAATGCTGACCCCGGCAATAAAGGCACCAATTTCATAGGAAAGATTCAAGGCATGGGCCAGTTCAGCGAAGCCAAGACACCAGCCAATGGCTAACAGGAACATGTATTCATGAAACCGGTCAAAGCGTGCCATCAATGGCAGCAGAGCATAACGAACTGCCAGAAAAGCCGCAGCTATGATCATAGGAAGTGCGGCGAGAGCCATCAGAACATCCATTTTACTGTTGGCAAATCCACCATCAAAGTTGTAAAGCAGCAGGAGAACCAGAATCGCCAGCAGATCCTGCAAAAGCAGCAGGCTGACAAGAATTTCTCCTGTATGTTTGTGATGCAGCACCGTGGTTGGCAATAATTTGATACCAATAATGGTACTGGAAAACATCATTGTCGCGCCGGTTATGACGGCTTCTTTTTGGCTGAAACCAAACGCCAGTCCCAGCCCATATCCGGTGAGTGCAAATATGATCGAACTGATTAATCCTACCGTAGCTGTTTTCTTGAGCAGATGACCCAGGTGAGCGGGCTGCATATCCAGTCCAAGCAAAAACAAAAGGAATATAATTCCGACGTGGGCAATATCATTCAAAAGCCCGGTATCCGTAACCATTTCCATGCCATAGGGGCCCAGGAAGGCACCCAGTACAATGTAGGCGACCAGAAGCGGTTGACGGGTAAAAAGTGCAGCAGTAGCGAGTATTGCGGCACCACTGAAGATAAGGAAAAAAGAGAAGAGCAGGGAACCACTTTCCATTAGACTCGCCAGATAAATGATTGTTTATAAAAAGGCTATTCCAGCCCGCATTTTGCTCGAAGCTAAAAGCCCAAGTATATACCCAAGGCTGTGAGTCCGTTAAACAAGAGAAGGGCAGGGCCGCTGACAGCAGCCCTTAACAAGATGGATCAGGCATCTTCTATGATGCCTTTCTTTTTCTGTAGAGAGGTTCAGGATCATCACTGCTTCCCTGATACCTTAGGGTAAAAGTATCCAATGCCTTGATAGCATCTTCTGCTTTCTGGTCTTCTCTGAGGTAATAGCTTGAAAAGCCACACCGCTGCAACATAAAAATCTGATCGATAAGCACGTCGCCCACGGCTCTGATATCCCCTTTGTAATGATAACGGTCCCTGAGGGTGCGGCACAGGGAGTAGCCTCTACCATCAATAAACTTGGGAAAATTAATTGTGATCAGGTCGAAGCTGGACAGTATGTCAGCATAACTTTCGACTTCATCATCACTATCAAGGAACAAGCCTGTTGGCTGCTGCTTTTGTTCAAGCAGTTTCTTATATCGACTGAGTTCCTTGGCCGGAATCAGCAGTGTCCCTGCAAATGCCTGATCTGCAGATTCTGAATCCAGAATCCGATAATCATTCTCCAAGACTTCATTATTTTTAAGCAGCCTGGGCATACACACGCTCCTTGAAAGGGGTTATGCCAATGCGCTGGCAGGTATCGATAAACAGTTCATCTTCATGACGCTGCTCTATGTATACGTTGAGGATCTTCTCCAGCACGTCAGGAATTTCTTCACGCTTGAAAGACGGTCCAATAATCTTGCCCAAGGCAGCTTCTTTTGAAGCAGAGCCACCAACCTGAACCTGATAATATTCAATGCCTTTTCTGTCGACACCCAGAATACCTATATGACCCACATGGTGATGGGCACAGGCATTCATGCAGCCTGAAATGTTCAGGTCCAGCTCACCGACGTCATGCAGATAGTCAATATCTTCGAACTTGCGCTGAATCTCTTCTGCCAGAGGAATAGACCGAGCATTGGCCAGTGCACAGAAATCACCACCCGGGCAGCAGATCATATCGGTCAACAGGCCACGATTGGCCGTCGCCAAACCGACAGCTGACAATTTTTCCCAAAGTTCAATCAGTGCCGTTTGTTCTACGTCTGCGAATATCAGATTCTGCTCGTGGCTGACTCTGAGCTCTCCCAGACTGTATTGATCGGCAAGATCTGCAATGACATCCAGTTGTTCTGCAGATACATCACCAGGAGCATCCCCGGTAGCTTTCAAAGTCAGGGTGACGGCACAGTAACCTGATTTCTTATGGGGAAACACATTCTGTTTCAGCCAGGAATGGAAACCTGCCGGCGCTTTTAAAGCCAGATCATTAAAGTCCTGATCCACCAGTCCCTTGTATTCCGGATCAATAAAGTGCTGGCTGACACGCTGTATTTCGGCTTCAGGCAGAAGGGATGCAGAGTCTTTGATCTGCTCCCATTCTGATTCCACTTTCTCAGTGAACACTTCAGGTGTCATGGCTTTTACAAGAATCTTGATACGCGCCTTGTATTTGTTGTCACGACGGCCGTAGCGGTTGTAAACCCTAAGAATCGCATCCAGATAGGTCAATAAATGCTCAGGTTCTATGGACTCTCTGATGACACTGGCGACCATGGGAGTTCGTCCCAGCCCACCACCGGCCAGTATCTTGAATCGCACATTGCCGTTCTCATTTCGGAAGGCATGGACGCCAATGTCATGAACCATGGTAGCTGCACGATCTTCTTCAGAACCACAAACAGCGATTTTGAATTTACGGGGCAAGAAGGCAAATTCCGGATGGAATGTGGACCATTGACGGATGATTTCACACCAGGGTCTTGGATCTACAATTTCATCTCGTGCAATACCGGCAAACTGATCAGTCGTCGTGTTACGAATACAGGCGCCACTGGTCTGCACTGCATGCATCTCCACTTCTGCAAGGTCAGCCAGGATATCAGGAACCTGCTCAAGCAGAGGCCAGTTCAACTGTACGTTCTGGCGGGTAGTGAAGTGCACATAGCCTTTATCGTATTTGCGCGAAATTTCAGAAAGTCTTCTAACCTGGCGGGTATTCAACATGCCGTATGGGATTGCGATCCGCAGCATGGGAGCAAAACGCTGAATATAGAGGCCATTCTGCAGACGCAGGGGTAAAAACTCGTCCTCTGCGATCTCACCGGCGAGGTAACGTCGAGTCTGGTCTCTGAACTGACTCACTCTTTCGTCGACGATGCGTTGATCGTACTCATCGTATTTATACATGGGAATAATTTTTCTAATTGGGTTGGCGAGCTATCCAGAGGCCTGACTGTATCAGGCTTCTGGAAATCTGTTTCAGGCTCGATGCAGATTCCAGCTACGACCGAGAGTAGACAAGATAACAGTATTTTTGTACTTAGTAATAAAAATTTTTTTTATATAACTAGATGAAAACTGCATATCCGAAGAAATCTATGTACAAGAGAGACTGAATATGTCGCTTCGCTACAATGCCATGAATACATTATTTCAGACAAATGTATCAATCAAGGCTTATGGTGTGGAAAACGTTCATTGTGCAGTTGCCCGAAAAACGATAATCAGCTAGCTTGGAGGAGCGCCATCAAATAACTGATTGAGGAGATGAGAAATGTCTCAGGGAAAGCCCATGAAAGACAGTACTGTTGATGCTATTGCAGCTGTTTCAATCGTAACACTGATTGTTGTTACTGCCGTATACTGGGTCAGCCATCAGTAAGCTAGCCAGACTGACTGAGCACCAGTTTTACCACCAGCACCAAGATCAGAATAAAAAAAAGTGTTCCCAATATACCGGCGATAACGAAGTGCGCCGGGCGTCCATGGGAAAAATCACGCGCCCTGTTTTTCTCACTTTGCACACCAAACGCAGACGCCAGAGCGCTCTGCAACGTTGACAGGAAGCCAGTGCCCTTTGCCATGATAATTCCCTGTTTCGTGAGCCCATCTCATCTTATTACATGCCTGCGATGAAGTCGCAAGTGATATGACAGAAGAAGAAGTGACAAAGCATGATAATCTTAGAAGTCACCTCAGCGCAGTTGTGTGAAAGTAGAGTTCAGACAATGTCATAAACGTTGTGGTTGCCCAGATCATGAGATATTTTGCGTAGCGATTGGTGAATCCGCTCGCAAATGTCTTACTGAATGAGTAGTTGCTGTAACTCATAAAAAGAGTGCCAGCCGTTAACGCTGAATAGCGGGTTAAGTCACTGGCCCCCTGAGCCATCAGATATTTATCGACACCATCAATCAATGCATACCCGGCCCCTTTTATATAATGTCCACCGCATACGGTCATTCCAAGGCCATTAAACGCTTTTCCTATAGCAGCCTGTGTTATGGCTGATGGGATATAAGAAAGACCAGATGTCACTTTTTTGGCCGGTTCCAGACTGGTAGCAGGAACAATGGTAATATCAGCTTCACCCAGAATACGATGGAAGAACAGCTGAATGCAGGCACCATTGACACTGATCGAGCAGGAGAGGAAGTGATCTGCCGGTACAGCCTTCAATATATTGTTGGCATAGGTATTACCCGTAAAGGCAGTGACCATTAACTTTGTTCCATAGGGAAGGGCTGTTACTAAACTGGTGAACAGCGAGGATTTGATTTTATTAATCTCGCTATCGGTCTCTTTGGCAAATATTTTCTTCTCGGCAACCTCATTAATCGCTTTGGTCGCAATATTCGCAAACAGCTTCCACGTATAGAATAGCCGCACATCAGACTCAGACATCTCTTTCTTGTTCAGGACCAGACCCAGATTATCCCGATAATGTAAATAGGTGCCAAAAATAGCAAGAGACAAAGTGTAACCGCTGGCATCTATCTGAGGTGTGATGTAAGACCAATTATGATCTCTGATCAAAAGCGGTATTATATCCCCCAATGCCAGAGCTTCTGCCAGTATTTGCGCGTTGGCGAAATGTCCATAATATCCGTTACTGGTATCAACAGGTCCCGAACGGAAGAGCAGGGAATTAAAAAGTTTGAGAAGAACAGTCAGTGATTTACCGGTGTAATAAACAATGTTATCCCTTATGACCAGACTGTCTCCATTCTCCTTATTTTGATACACATGGACTTTTTCCAGCCAGTCCGTACCAAGTTCAGGCAGATCTGACTCCTGAAATAAAGCCGTTTTTGTTTCCGAATCAGTAGCAGTAGGACAGCCCATTTTCGCAGTACAATGTGACTCGGAATCTTTTTCTAATGATGAATGATCAGAGCCTAAGGATACTTCGGCTGGTTTTATCTGCGTAAGTACTGTAAAGCGTATAATCTCTGTCAGCTGCTTTGAAGTTTCCTGTTGATTGAAAAGGTAAATCTCAACATCACACTTGAGTCTCTGCTGATTACAGGGTGCTCGAATTTCGTGATCCAGACTTCTTGCCTTTAACAGGTGAGGTAACGTCACCTCGAGAAATGCTCTTGCATCTTCCGAATACATATCCGGTAGCTCAGTTATTATAAATTCTCCGGTCTCCTGCTCTTGTAAAGCATCAACACCAAAGTGCTGCTGAAACCAGGCAGCATGTACATCGATTCCCGTTTCAAAATCTGTAGCAGGAGCAGAATGAGGATCGCGCAACTTCAAGTTTGATTGGGCTGCACAGAGAGAAGTGAAGCAAACAAATAAAACCAGAAAAATGTACTGTTTGACCATTGATTGCATAGAGCGTCCTTTAATAATTAAAACACCTGAAAGCTTAAGGTGTTTGATGACTGAGCCTAGGAGCCTGTCGGACTTAAGACTGTCCTACTGCGGTTGCAATAAATTGGTCTAAAAATCCCTGTTTCTTCGTCAAATAGCTCGCTATTCTCCTCAGAAACAGAGATTTTTATCCTCAATTTCTTGCAATCCTCGCTACGGACGCTTAAGTCCGACAGGCTGCTAGGGTCTTCGCTTACAGGCATAGTCATAATTTCCCATCACGGTATGACCAAGTGCCAGAACCTTACCTGCAGCCGGATAAGAATGACTAACCAGTGCAGAGCCCACTTCGTAGATCATGATTAACCCGGAGCCCTGCAATAAGTACATCATCATCGATCCGGGGAAGTAACGGAGGTTGAGGTAAAGCGACCCTGCCGTAATAGCCCCTCCCATGGCGAGCCCAGCCGTATCTTTAGCGACAGGATGATCGAACAGGTTTCGACCCAGAGTGATCGCCATTTCAGTGTTAACCAGACCCGCTGCTTCGACTGCATTCACAAGATAGATCCAGGGCAAACCACCGGAGAATTTCAATAAGGCCAGACCGCTCATGCTGGCCATAGAAACAGAAGCTAATCCTTTACATAAAACCAGTTTTTCTGATTCCCCATAGTGGGCATGAGGTAAAACATGATCAAAGTTTGCCATACAGTAATTTTCAAGAGAGCCAATGGTTTCATAAGCGGCACTGATCATCAGGGCGCCTGATAGGGATACGTGGTAGTATTTTCGACCGACATAACGAGCCATCGCCAATGAATACTGCTCAATATCTTTGGCGTTTATACCTTCCATGGCTGCTGAGTTGAGCAGACCAGTATTAACCACACCAGCCAGAACGACAACATAGATGGTGGTTACATCTCTTGATGCTGCCGCACTTGCTTCATGGCTTGTGTAGCCTCTACTCAGGTAAATATTTTTAAAGCGAGTTCTCAGGGCTGAAGCCATATTGCTGGTAACACCAATGGATTTAGCTCCGATGGCGAAATTTTCCATCATATTCACTCCGGGTCCCGGAGATGGATTGTTGGCATTATAAAATTCAGCGAGTAAATTGAGGCCAGCAAATGACAGGCCGGTCAGGACGTAACCGGCTGAAGGTTCTTCCTTGTAAAGCTGAGTCTCGTTGCTTTCTGTCGTTTTTATTTGGTCCAACATCTTTTCGACTTCACGGTATTGTGCAACAGGTAGAGCGTATTCGTTGGTGAAGCTGGTCTGAGGGATAGACCAGGAAAGAATGGTGACCAGATTCAATAGAAAAACAGGTTTGTGCCAGTAATTAAGGGGATCCACTCCGCCTGCTATTGAATTGGTAAAAGCTGCTCCCAATAGTGCGAAACCACCAAACTTGAATAATGAGGCGGATGGCAGACTATTAAAATAATTAAAATTAGTCTCATAATCATTGCAGAAAAAAGGCTGCTGATGCCGGATCAGGGTAGCATTCTGATTAGGTTCTTCTTCAGAAATAACCGGATACCCTTCCATACCTGAGAAGTAGGATGGCAAGTAAAATCCAGGAAAGATGGCGTGACTATTAAGAGGCTTCATGGTCAGAATCAACGTCAGCATAAAACACGAACCGAGAGACAGCCGAATCGATCGAGTGACCATATTATTCACCTATTTAATAATTATAAAAATTTTTGTTAACACCCTGTTTTACCTGAAAATCCTTTCGAAAAATCATTATAGTGCCTGTTTGAATAATTATTAGGTTATTCTTGTATCATATTGAAATGAATGGAGTTATTTTTATTATATAAATGGTTATTCCTGTCTCAGGCAGTAATCTCACACTGAAAAGTGTTTAATTTTTCGAGAGGATTTTGAGAATGTGGCAGCCCGTATTTCAGGACTGCCAGAATATCAGATAAGGTTCTTTTCAGATTGCTGCATAGGTGCAAGAGGTCCCGTCAGAATAACAATATCGTCTTGTTCGAGGGCATCCACCTCTTCCGGATCCAGACTTTGGCCATTCCGTTTTACTTCAACAACAGAAACGTCTTCTTCAAGCGGTAATTCACAGGGATTCAATCCTTCACAGGTATTACCTCGACAAACGCTAACAGCATGCCGTAAAGAAGTTTCCTCACTGTCTCCCATAACATCTTCATAGCCCGGATAGTAACCGTTGAGAATATCGTATTGTTGTTCTCTGGCTTTATGGATCTTGTCTCTAACCTGATTACGATCTATGCCCAGCATTAACAGAACATGCTTGACGATCAACAAACTGGATTCGAGCACTTCAGGAATAACGGCTGTGGCACCGGCCTTTTTGAGCGAATCTGTCAGACTGTCATCCTGGGTTCTGACCAGAATGGGAATATCCTGATAATGGGAGCGAATCGTTTTGACAATTTCCAGGGCATTTTCACTGCGATCGATGCAGACAATGACTTGCCTGGCGCGCTTCAAACCAACTGACTCCAGAAGCTCCAACCGACGCGAGTCTCCATAAAAGACAGGTTCGCCTGCGAGTCCGGCTTCATGAACATGTAACGGGTCATTATCTACTGCTACAAAGGCCAGCTTTTCCTGCCCCAGGAACCGGCTTATTGTCTGTCCCACACGGCCGTAGCCACAAATGAGGGTATGCTGTCTGATGTGGGAGACCTGCTGCTCAATATCGCCCTGATCAATTTGGGACTGTATAGCCTCTTGTTTCTTATATAAAAGATTGACAATTTTGCTGCTGTTTCTGATGAGCAATGGCGCCAGAATCATGGATAGAATAGTGATGGCCAGCACCACGGAAGCTCTTTCTCCCTCCGTTTGGCCATATTGAGTAGCCAGAGCAATGAGGGCAAAACAGAATTCCCCCCCCTGAGCCAGAGCCAGACCGGTTTTGAGTGAAGTACTTTTTTTCTCTCTGAGCACTCTTGCCAGTAGCGTAATGATACCCAGCTTGAAGATGACCAGACCCACTGTACCCAGAATAATCGCTGGCCAGAAATTCAGCAGGATATTCAGATCCAGCATCAGCCCGACGGAGACAAAGAACAGTCCCAGTAAAATATCCCGGAAAGGTCGGATATCCGCTTCCACCTGATGCTTATAGTTACTCTCACCCATCATCATGCCGGCAATAAAACCACCCAGGGCCATGGACAAACCCAGAACATGGGTTAACCAGGCCGCCATCAGGGCAACCATGAGAGCGGTTAATACGAATAACTCTTCAGAGCGGGTCCTCGCGACTTCGTTAAAGACCCTGGGCAGAATCCATTTACCAACGGCCATCATGAGCAGGACAAAAAGCAGGCCCTTGGCCAGAGCCATGCTAATGGTGGTGAAGATTGATTTGTCTCCCGCCCCCGCCAGGGCTGGAACCAGAATCAGGAACAGAACCGCCGCAATGTCCTGGAACAGCAGCACACCAATCGCCATCTGGCCCTGACGACTGCGAATTTCATTGCTCTGGGTCAACTCTTTGGAAACAATCGCAGTAGAAGACAAAGCAAGAGCCGCTGCGACGATCAATGCTTCTTTTACTGATGTTCCAACCACCAGCAAAACCACAAAGATTCCTGCCCCACACAAAAGGACCTGCCCGCCCCCAAGCCCAAACACTTCCCGCTTCATGGACTTGATTCGTTTAAGCGAGAACTCCAGACCAAGAGTAAACAGCAGGAAGACCACGCCAATTTCTGCCAGCAAGCTGATATCAAAGCTATGGTCGATCAAGCCGGTAGCGGTGGGGCCAAGCACGATACCTACCGCCAGATAGCCGAGGCTTTCTGGCAGATTCAGTCGATGAAACAGAGCAATGGCTCCCACGGAGAGAGCCAGAATTAACATCAATTGATTGAAAAAAGTAAAGTCCATCGTTTATCAGGCCTGGTTATTCTTTTTACAGTGAAAATGCAGCTCTCTAGGAGCCTGACCGAGAATAGACTGCCCTACTGCGGCGGCAGCAAATTGGTCTGAAAATCCGCTTTTGTTCGTCAAATAGCTCGCTATTCTCCTTACAAAACCGAATTTTCATCCTCAATTTTCTGCCGTCCTCGCGACGGGCGCTATTCTCGGTCAGGCTCCTAGCAAAATTTTGGGGTGAGCTAAATGAACGGTTACAATTGTATCCGACTTAGCCTCCCGCTGTTCAGGAAAACTTGTGCTGCACTTATCTTTCTATACCACATCCGGTTGCCATCTGTGTGATCATGTTGAAGAGTTCCTTATAATTCTCGGCCAACATCCCCAACTTCATAGTCAATTCTGTTGGTCGGCGGTTGAAATCAGCGTATCTGACGATTTGATTGAACAATATGGTGTCAGAATCCCGGTGATCGCTACCGAAGAGGGTGATGAGATAGGCTGGCCGTTTGAAATGGAACAGCTCGGAGAATGGATCTACAACCACCTGACTGAGCATTCATCCCGGAGTTGATGGCTTCTTAGTCGGGCTCCTGGCAGCCTGTCGGACTTAAGACTGTCCTACGCGGCAACTGCTCCTGCGTTTCTCTAGCTCCTGCATCCATGCAGTCGTGCGGTTGCGATAAATTGGTCTAAAAATTTCTCGCAATCCTCGTCGCTACGGACGCTCAAGTCCGACAGGCTGCTAGGATTTTTATTACAGATTCAGTATTCTGAAATCAGGGAAACAGCTCACGCAACATTGATGGATCGTATGTCTACAGCTTTTAAAAAAATATCCGGCAGCCATGAAAAGTTAATGAAGCTCGCTTCAGTGGCTTCAGTCACAACTGCCGCCATCCTCTTATTTGTTAAAATTGCCGCCTGGTTTATGACCGGTTCTCTGAGTGTTCTGGCAACACTGCTGGATTCTGTCATGGATGTGGTTGCCTCGGTGATCACACTGGTGGCAGTCAAAATTTCTCTCGAGCCTGCCGACAAAGAGCATCGATTCGGCCATGGCAAAGCAGAGTATCTGGCTGTTCTGGCCCAATCCGCTTTTATTTCTGGCTCGGCCATTATTTTGTTTCTCAGTGCTACTGACCAGCTGTTTGGAGAGGAAGGCAGCGTTGACAATGAAACAGTGGGCATGACCGTCATGCTGTTCTCAATCGTGGTGACTCTCATACTCCTGTCTATACAAAACTATGTCGTGAAGAAGACCGGATCTGCTGCCATTGCTGCAGACTCCGCACATTACCGGGTCGATCTGCTCACCAATGCCTCTGTTATTATTGCGCTCTATGGTGCCAGTCAGGGGTATTTCTATCTTGATCCGGCATTTGCTCTCCTGATTTCGATTTATATGCTGGTCAGTGTTGGCAAAATGGCATGGAATGCGGTTCAGCAGCTTATGGACCATTCATTGCCAGAGCAGCAGGTTCAGGACATTGAGCGCATTGTGCTGGCTATTGAAGGGGTTCTTGGTATTCATGAGATGAGAACCCGTATTTCTGGCCGGGTTCCCTTTATCCAGATGCACATCGACCTTGATGGTGATCAGAGCTTGCACGAAGCTCATGATATTGGTCAGGCAGCGGAAGATGCCATTATGGCGTTCCTTCCCAATGCCGACGTCATTGTTCATCTGGATCCAAATTGAAGAAGTTTCTGGCCGTTTGTGATGTCTCTTTGGCCACTTGCCAGTAGCTTTTGCCCGTTTGCTCAGCAATGGTTTTCACTACCCAGGACAAATAGGCAGGCTCATTCCTCCTGCTCTTTGGTTTTTTGTCCATGCTTCTGGGCAGAAGCCAGGGGGCGTCGGTTTCTATCATCAGGCGATTTGCCGGAATCTCTTTCAGTAATGGATGCAGGTGCGTACCACGCCTTTCATCACAAACCCAGCCGGTTATGCCAATGTGCATATCCAGATCAAGGTATTGATAGAGCGCTTTTTTGTCGGCTGTAAAACAATGCACAACCAACCCATCAAGATGATCTCTGAACTCTCTGGTAATGGCTGTAAAACGCTCAGCTGCATCGCGTTCATGGCAGAAAGCAGGAAGACCTGCTTCAACGGCCAGCTGTAACTGTTGCTGAAAAACGGTTTCCTGAATCGGTCTGGGTGAAAAATCCCGATTAAAGTCCAGACCCATTTCACCCGCAGCAACCACTGGCGGTGCCTGAAACAGCTCCTTCAGGGCTTTGTAACAGGACTCTGTGGCGTTTTTTGCATCGTGAGGATGAATGCCGGCCGTTGAATAGCAGTAATCGGAATACTTTTCAGCCAGTTCCAATGCCTGCTCAGACGCATCAACAGAGGTTCCTGTAAGAATCATCGTATTCACGCCTGCTTTAACGGCACGCGCCACGACTTCGTCCCGATCCTCTGAAAATTGCTTATCGGTGAGGTTTACACCGATGTCCACCAGATTAGGCTTCATAAAACCTCGAAGTTACAGGTAAAAATCTGGTACATTCTCTCCAAAATAAGGTGGGCATGGCAATCGGGCTATGCGCTCAATCTGTAAATTCACAGTGAGACTTTAATGACTCATTCTTCCCTGACTGTTTCCCATCTTGCCATTCATCCGGTGAAGTCACTCAAGAAGATTTCAGTCGATCAGGCTGTTATTGATCGTATGGGATTTATTAATGATCGACGCTGGTTGGTCGTCGAGCCCGAAGGCAAATTTATGACCCAGCGCCATTATCCAAAAATGGCACTGATTTCTGCTATCCCAGACGAAGGTGGATTGATCCTGTCTGCACCGGGCATGTCTGATCTTATGATTAAAGACCCGGAGCAAGCGTCTGCAGCCTCTCAAAAGCGTGTTGTGGTTTGGAAAGATGAAATGCAGGCGCTTGATGCGGGTGATGCCGCATCCCAATGGCTCACGGAATGTCTTGGCTTGCCATGCAGAATGGTTAAGTTCTCAAGTCAGGAGCATCGTCAGGTGGATCTTCGCTTTGCCAATGAAGGAGATTGCACAGGTTTTGCTGATGGCTTCCCTTTTCTTCTGACTACAGAAGCTTCATTGCAGGAGCTTAACAGCCGCCTTGATACTCCGGTCACCATGGACCGTTTCAGACCCAATATTGTCGTTCAGGGCACCGACGCTTATGCAGAAGATCGTTGGAAAAGAATCAAAATAGGTGAGGTGGTTTTCCGTGTCGCCAAGCCTTGCAGCCGATGTGTCATGACAACGGTTGATCCGGCAACAGGCACTAAGACAGGAAAAGATCCGCTATTGACATTGTCAGGTTACAGGAGAGCGGAAATGGGCGTCATTTTTGGACAAAACCTGATCCATGAATCTGAAGGCGTTATCCGATCTGGCGACACAGTCGAGATTATTGAATAGTTTTAAAGAACGTTAAGAAAATGTTGTAGCCTCTTGATAAAAGAGGCTATTTTTTGTCAGATAATAGTCAGACGTCGAATTCTACCCAGAGAGGAGCATGATCTGAAGGCTTCTCCAAACCACGTATATCGTAATCAATGCCGGTTGCTTTGCAATGCGTCATCAAAGAGTCCGTTGCGATAACACCATCTATTCGAAGACCTCGTTTGGGCTCACGATCAAATCCACGACTGCGGTAGTCAAACCAGCTGTACAGTTCTTCACTGTTCTTTTTAGCGCATGCACGGAAGCAATCAGTGAACCCCCAGGCCAGAAGTTGGTCAAACCACTCTCTTTCTTCCGGCAGGAAACTGCATTTTCCCGTTCTTAGCCAGCGCTTTGCATTATCGGGGCCGATACCAATATCAGTATCGGTGTGAGAGATATTAAAGTCGCCCATAACCAGCAAAGGTTGATCCGGTGAATACTCTTTTTCCAGAGTGCTCATCAGATCCTGATAAAAAGCCTGCTTGGCTGGAAACTTGGTAGGGTGATCACGGCTCTCGCCCTGAGGGAAATAACCATTAATGACGGTAAAGGATTGGCCACTGTCGGTCTGATATTCTCCGGTGATAAGACGCCTTTGGGCATCAGGGCCATCGGTTTTGAAACCTTTCTCAACCCGGACTGGCTTTTGACGACTCATCAAGGCAACGCCATAGTGTGTTTTTTGTCCGAAATACTCAACATGATAACCCAGGGCTTCAATGGCCTCGACCGGGAAATCTTCATCAGTGACTTTGATCTCCTGCAGTCCAATGACTTCCGGCTGATGCTTTTCGATCAGAGCCTTGAGTTGATGCAGACGAACACGGATTCCATTGACATTGAATGTAATGACTTTCATAACCTTGAAACGGCTTCCTTAGGTGGTATGAGCTGCATCATAGCCGAAAAGCCTCCTGGTTATAAGCTGAAACGCCAGACCCAAAGGTCAGAGATGTGCAAAGATATTAGCCTTGGCTTGCTGCTTACTGGTCAGCTTTTATATAGTTTCCTTTAAAGAGTCGTACAAGGTCGTACGACATCTCTGGAACCATCACGACACATTGCGAAGACTCTATGCCTGACATTAATCGATCCTGGATCCTTGCTGGAGGAATGGCGGGGCTTTTAGGAATCTACCTGCTGAGCGCAGATGTGACTTCCATGTCCGATACCGGTAAGTCCTCATCTCTGGCGGAAAACAGACCTGTTGCTGAATTACCACTGGCCAGAGTTTCAGCCAGAGTTTTTCCTGTTGAATCCATTCACCGTACCCTTAACTTATTTGGCGAAACCCAGCCCGACAGGATCGTGACGATCAGTGCAGAAATTTCTGCCAGGGTGGTAGCCGCAACAGGTCAGAAAGGGCAGCTCATAAACAGTGGAGAAGCTATCGTCACTTTGAAAGGTGGGGCATTACCGGCGCAAATTGCTACTGCCAAAGCCAGAGTCCGAAAAGCTGAGCTGGACTATGAATCGGCACTGTCACTGAAAAGTAAAAACCTGATTGCTGAGAATGATTTGCCACGACTGGAAGTGGACCTGAGCGAAGCGCGATCAGCGCTTGCAACGCTTGAAATTGATTTCGATAACACCCGAATCCGTGCTCCGGTAACCGGAATCCTGAATGACCGGTTTGTTGAGCAGGGTGATTATATTGAAACAGGGAAACCCGTCGCTGAGATACTCGATCTTGATCCTCTGGTGGTGTCTGTTGATGTTCCCCAGTCACATATTGCTGCAGTTACCCAGGGTGATAGTGCAGATATTCGTTTTGCTTCCGGTGCAACAGCCTCTGCAAAAGTTCGCAACATTGCCCGTCTGGCGGAGTCAGGCACCCGAACCTTTAAGGTAGAACTCAGTCTGCCTAATGCTGCTATGGAGATTCCGGCCGGTTTGAGTGTTGAGGCTGAACTTCAACTGGAACAAGTTCAAGCCATCAAGGTTTCACCGGCCTTATTAAGTCTGGATGAGACCGGTAACCCCGGCATCAAATGGGTGGATGAACAGGATCAGGTGCACTTTACTGCCGTCGATATTGTCAAATCTGAAGCCAGCGGTATCTGGCTTGGCGGTATTCCTGCCAATGCCAGACTCATCACCAGAGGACAGGGCTTTGTCAGGGAAGGGGACCGGGTGATGGTTGAACTGGAGCAGGCTCTTGCAGCGGCAGGAGACAGGCTTGCAGGAGAGACACCATGAGCAGCCTGATTGGTCTGTCACTGAATCGCAGTCGAACAGTTCTGATGATGTTTGTCCTGATTCTTATTTCAGGAATGGTGTCCTATCTGACAATTCCCAGAGAATCTTCACCGGATATTCCTATTCCCATCATCTATGTTTCCGTCAGCTACGAAGGCATTTCACCGGAAGATTCAGAAAGATTACTGATTCTGCCCCTGGAAAAAGAGCTACAGGGACTTGAAGGTGTCAAGGAACTCTCTGCAACTGCGTCACAATCCCATGCCTCTGTTACGCTTGAGTTTGAGGCCGGTATGGAGCTTGATAAGGCGCTCGCCGATGTCCGCGACAAGGTGAATCTGGCAAAAAGCAAGCTGCCAGACGGAACCGATGAGCCCGTCATTGAACAAATTACCATGGCCAGTGTAAACCCTGTGATGACTGCCATCCTCTCGGGCCATCTTCCTGAAAGAACCATGGTAAAGATTGCCCGAGCCCTGAAGGATGAACTGGAATCCCGCAAGGCGATTCTGGAAGTAGACATTGCCGGTGACAGGGAAGAAGTCGTAGACGTTATTATCGATCCTATGAAGCTGGAAAGTTACGGTCTGGTGCCTGCCGATGTCATTAACCTGGTGTCACAGAATAATCAGCTGGTCGCCGCTGGCAGTATGGATACCGGTCAGGGCAGTTACTCTATTAAAGTGCCTGCCGTTTACAAAACCCCGGCAGATATTCTTTCCCAACCGGTAAAAGTAGAAGAGAACCGGGTAGTGACTTTTGCAGATGTTGCTACCGTCCTGAGTACGTTTAAAGAGGGCGGGGGGTATGCCCGCCTGAACGGCGAAAACAGTATTGCCCTGGAAATAAAAAAACGACCCGGCGAGAACATTATCGAAGCCATTGAAGTGGCAAAAACTATCATCAATCATGGCATTGCAGCCGGCCCCGAGACGTTGAAAGTGGATTACGTGGGTGATCAGTCCGAAGAAATAAAAAGGATGCTGACTGACTTGCAGAACAATGTTCTGTCTGCGGTAATTCTCGTTGTGATCATTATTATTGGTGCTCTGGGGGCTCGGAGTGCCTTTCTGGTGGGCATCGCAATACCCGGTTCATTCCTGTCGGGCATTCTGATCCTGGAGATTATGGGCCTGACCATTAATATGGTTGTGCTTTTCTCGCTGATTATGGCGGTAGGTATGCTGGTTGATGGCGCTATTGTTGTCACTGAGTATGCAGACAGGAGAATGGGGGAGGGGATTCATCGCCAACAGGCCTATCTCGAAGCCTCTCGCAAAATGGCCTGGCCCATCACCGCCTCCACAGCCACAACACTGGCAGCCTTCTTTCCACTGATGTTCTGGCCGGGAATGATGGGGGAGTTTATGAAGTACTTGCCCCTGACTCTGATTGCAACACTGGCTTCTTCACTGATCATGGCCCTGATTTTCATCCCGACGCTGGGTGCCATGATTGGCAAACCCCGCTCACTGGGGGCTGGAGAAAAAGCATCCATGCAGGCTGTTGAGTCAGGCGAATTTGATCAGACCACCGGATTCACCGGGCGATATGTTTCATTTTTAGCCCGCGCGATAGACAACCCTGGTAAGGTGTTACTTTTTACCTGCATCACGGTAGCGCTGATTTTTACTCTTTTTATCAAGACTTCCCGTGGCGTCGAATTCTTCCCTGATGTGGATACTGACGCCATTATCATTACCGTAAAAGTGAACGCAGGGAACCTTTCCGTTGATGAAAAAGATGCCCTGATGAAAAACATAGAAGCCCGCCTGCTGGATCTGCCTGGCATGGAGACACTTTATGCCAGAACCGGAGATAACCAGATTGTAGGGACGTTAAGAGTCAATCTTGAAGACTGGCAGTACCGTGACACCACTCTGGCCATTGCCCGGGAGGCTGAACAAAGATTGTCAGTATTCTCAGGGCTTGATATAGCCGTTGAACGTGTCAAGGATGGTCCTCCCGGCAGTAAGCCTCTGGAGCTGGTTGTCAGGGCCGACAATCTTGACACTCTCTACAATGCAGTGGCTAAAGCAAGAAACCTGCTCGAGAATCTGGGTTCTTTTACCAATATTGAAGATTCAGGGCCAGCACCCGGTTACGAGTGGCGACTGAGTGTTGATCGTGCTGAAGCTGCCCGATATGGAGCCGACGTTACAACAACCGGTAGTATGGTAAGAATGGTCACATCCGGATTAACAGTGGGGTCCTATCGCCCTGACGATTCCGACGATGAGGTGGATATACGCATCCGTTATCCTGAAAGTGAACGACACCTGGAAAGTATTGACCAGCTTCGTCTAATGACTTCTTCCGGACTGGTGCCCATCAGTAACTTTACAGAGCGGCAGGTCAGTAGCAAGCTCGATAATATCAAACGCATAGACGGTAAACGAAGCATCACCCTTTCAGCTGATCTGGTTGATGGAGAGCTGCTTTCACAACAAATCCCGTTACTGACCCAAGCGTTAGCAGCGGCCAATTTTGGCGATGGTGTCAGCTTTGACTTTAAGGGCGAGGAAGAGGACCAGAAAGAGAGCGGACAATTCCTGATGCAAGCATTCAGTGTTGCGCTGTTTGTCATGGCCATGATCCTGGTCACCCAGTTCAACAGCTTCTATCAGGCCGCATTAATTATGTCAGCCGTGATATTGGCCACCGGTGGTGTCTTCCTGGGACTGATGATCAACGGTCAGAGCTTTGGCATCGTAATGTGTGGTATCGGCATTATTGCCCTGGCGGGTATTGTCGTGAATAACAACATTGTTTTGATCGATACTTTCAATAGTCTTAAAAGAGAAGGGCACAGTATCCGTGAAGCAATTCTCAGAACCGGTGCCCAGCGCCTCAGGCCCGTTATGCTGACAACCATCACAACCGTATTGGGCCTGATGCCCATGGTATTATCAATGAACATCAATATGTTTGATCATTCCATCGAGATTGGAGCGCCCTCCACCCAGATGTGGAATCAGCTGGCGACCTCCATAGCAGGGGGGCTGACCTTTGCCACTGTGTTAACATTGCTGGTGACTCCCTGCTTGTTGATGATCTCCGGGAAATGGCAAGCTATTAAAGTTCGCTGATCTCGTCAAGGGCATAATGCTTGCTGTTGAGGATTATGCCCTTCTGGCTTCTAAGCCTGCAATTTGGATAAATTGCATCTCTATATCTATACACTTTCATGCTCGAAAAGAGCCGCAATTGCTTTAGATCGTTGATCGAAAGACATTTGCTCAGGCTCCCTGTTTTTGACAGGGTCAAGCATGGCAGTGGGGATCGGTTCGTCCGTCGCCTCATGTCCCATTGCTCGAATACGTTCAAAGGTTTTCTCCATGCTTGCCTGATGCGTCTCTTTTAAATGGGCTTGCAGCTCGCGCTTCTGACCAAAATTAGTCCGACAGGCAAGGCAGAAGGTCTTATGGAGGTATAACCCCTTCATTTTCCTTTTATCCAGGGGAATAAAGTTATTATCCTTTCCAGCTGCCAGGTCATGAAGGTGTTTATTAAATGATTCAATATTGTGATAGACCTCCTGACATGGAATTGCCTTAAATGACTTAGGCCTTGCAGACTGCAGAGTGTCCGGTTTAAACAGTGATCTTGTCTCTTGTGGCTTTTTCTGCAAATAGCTAACAGCAGCAGCTGCCTGTTCCGGGTTTTTATCAAACCAGTCAAGGATTTTAGCATTGCTTATTCGGGAGGTTGGGTTGTCAGCATGGTGTTTATACAGTTGCCGGAGCACTTTATTATATTTTAGTTGCCCGGCAGGTAGTGCTGAATGTCGGTGACGTCGTTGTTTTTTTGCGGGAGAGTTTACTTTTTTACGAAATACTTCGGTTATAAACTTGCGCTGGTCCTTATCAATCACGAATTCTGAGCGGTGTTTTTTCTCACACCGGCTTCCATCCGTGAGCATGTGCTCCAAACGAGTCATTTTAGCTGGATGGGAGAGGGTGCTTTTATCAGGATCAGCAGGGGACTTTGTGCGTTTTCTGTTATTTGGGTTTTGTGTCTGTGCTGCGGGAATGGCTATTTGCTTATCTTCTACCAACACAGGAGTGCCTTCTGTACAGAAATTTTTAGCATAAAAATCCTTAACGCTTTTAACAATTCTTTGTTTCAGGACGTGATCTCTGTGTTTGTTCTCTCTTATGGCAAGCCTCTGGTTCAAGCCATCCCTACATTCGCAAAGATAACGGGTTGCTTCGCAAACGGTACACGTTGAACAGCGGCAAGTAATAAATTTACTTTGTTGTTCCTTCAGTTTTTCGTGCTCATCGGCCAGATCTGAAGGCTCCGAATCTTGTGACAGTGTCAAATCTTCCAATAGTTCCGGAATGGCAGTGCTCTCAGCATAAGCGCGGCTCATTTTCCAGTACCGTTGCTCAGCAATGGGTAATTCATCAAATGCCTCAAGCAACTGGTTCAACTGCAAAGCCGTTACTTTAAAGGGAATAGGGATGCCAATATGTTGTTCAACGGCCAGTTTTTGTTCCTTAAGGTGACTAATGTATTGTTTGCGCGCTCGATAATATTCCTCTCCATAGCTGATATTGCCCTGATTATCCTTTGTTGCTGCAAATCCCTGCTCTTTGAACTGCTTTTTAATGAGTTCAGATTTCTCTTTTTTAATCTGCTTTATCGTAGTTTTAATGGCCTCAGTGAACCCTTGTCTGGCTTTCAGTCGCCTTTGTTCTTTTTGGAATACTTTGAATTCTTCTGTTCCTAAAAACAGTTTCTGATTGTTGGGATTGGTATAAAACTGAGACAGTATCTCTTTTACTTCCGGAATAGGAGGTAACGTTTTCCATTCAGCCAGTTGAATTGGAAACGCCAACTGTTTAGTGGTGCTGTCGAAATAGTCTCCATTAGCTATCGCTTCAGTGAGTGTTTTGCTTCTCCAACTGACCACTGATCTATAGTTCATCAGGTAGTTAAAAATGCCATCAAGGTAATGTAAGGTAAGGGCAATATTAGGGATGATCTCGGCCTCAACCTTTTTGCAAACCTTATCTTGCTGGGCTGGATCCTGCCACTGCGAATACAGAGGAGTCAGTTTATCGGTCTTGTCAGTAAAGGCCCTGCCAATCATCAACTGAAAGGTTTCAAGTTTATGATCAGTCCATAACGATGGGTTTGCTACCAGCATAAAAGCAAAAGCGCCAATATCATAAGTCGATGAGATGCCTTTTTTCAGCTCCCGTTGAATGACATTTTCGAATTGTTCTTTTCGACTGGCTCCTTCATATTTGGTGGTATTGCCAGATATTTCCTTGGTAAAGAAAATCAGCAGATGGCAGACTCTGTTCATAGTGCATGCATTGTTCGTATCTATAGCACCGAACCAGATGTCTTTGACCAGACGGAAAAATGCCAGATAGCCTAACTGTGTTGGTGCACCTCTATAGCCTCGATAGTGGTTGGAGCAGACCTCTGACGTAGAACCGAAGTTAAACTTCACGTCACCTTTTAAGACCAGTTCTGGCCAGTTTCTTTTAATATATCGAGCTTGCTCTTTGAGTTCAGGAGGCCAACCGTCGACGATGGTTGCAATTTCCGCACTATTGGGCCACAAGGTGGCATAGTGTTTGTCAAGTTTCTCGGCTACATCATTATTGACTAACTCTGCAAATTTTGTCAGTGCCTCGGCCAGCCGGGCTTTACCCTGAACGCCTGGTGTCCGTTTAATAGCTTCACTGAGCTGGTCAAAAAGAGGAAAACGACCAGTGCGCGAGCCCGGATCCAAAAAGTGGGATATAGCTTCATAGGTGGGGGTAATGTTTCTCTCTTGAAGTGTTTTCTCTGCTGCACTGATTTCTCGTTGTGAAAATCCCCGAATCTTCAGACTCTGTATTTCAAGTGGCTCTGTTGTAGAGGTATTTCGTGAGTGAAAAGTACTGGTTATTGATGCAGAATCCTCCTCCGAGTCACTCAGACCCACTAGCCAGAACCTTTCATTCTGATCGGTTGTACTTCGATTTAGCGTCGATGAAATATCCATTTAAATTTTCTCCAATCTATATCTGCCTCTGTTAATGACCAAAGTGGGCAACACTCAAAGAATTGCTGGTAACCCTCTGTGAAAAAAACCATAAAACTGCAGAGTGACCATAATGGCGAAGTTGAATTACCCTCTATGGGTACTTGTAAATATTGACCAGTGAATTAAACAAAAGTTCCATAAAATGAATAAAATAAAAGTTCCATTTTCTCCAATCTTTATTCAGGCCGGATCGTTATCAGCAGGCTGGCTCAGGCTGCTCTCACTATCACCCGGAGGCTTGCCACTCAAGTTCAGATGCAGCTTTTCAGCCAATTCATGTTTACGCATCAACTCCCACACTTTTACCTGAGCCTGGTCAAAGTCAAAATTACCAGATGGCTCACATTGTGCTCTCTCGTCGGCATCTTGCCCTTTATTTCTCAGAGCCAGCAGCCGTGCTTCAGCAACACGGTAACGTCCAGCTGCTTGTTCACAAAGACTCAGGGTCAGGTCAAGGTTAGGAATAGTCGAAGCTCCGAATTCATTTAGCGAGTTTTTCGACCTTAGCACTTCCAGAATAGAGCAGGCTTGCGTCCTTTTTTCATAGGTCTGTTCTTTCAGCGAGCTTGCAAGCCCTATGATAATATTCTCGCATTCACTAAGACTCAGCATGAGCGGGGCTTCGTTCAAGATGTCTCGGAATAATTCTTCCGCATGTCTGAAATTTTGTTTTTCCAGTTCTATGAAAGCTTCACGCATTCTATCTTTAGCGGTAGTCATGTTTTTACTTGTTACAGGATCTGTTGTGAAATCTGCTCGATTGAATCCTTTCCTGACGTAGATTTGCACCTGCGTAGGATTTGACAAAGTCCCTCGTAAAGGAATTTTATCAAGCAATTCATAGTGTTCTCTGAGAAACTCTATTGTCTCTTTTGACACAGAAAAAAAATGACCCTGTTGGTCATCATCGTTGACAATAAGAAGAACAACCACTTTATTCAATGCTTCCGATTCAGTGTATTTTTTTACCAGAGGAAAGCTAATAGGATGCCCCGGCAAGTCAGGGAAACTCATAAATAATACTGAGTTCTTATCAAAAAATGAGGGAGTAATATCATCGCCCGTCAAATCTTTATCGTTTACCTTCAGAAAAGGAGAAAGAGCTTTTTCTGCTAAGCCATGATCTTCTTTATCGTAGAGACTTCTGCCAGGTGAATAGTCGTAAGGTCTCACAGTAAAGCCTGCCATGGCAAATAGCGCACTGTGATAACAAAAAGGCCCTGAGCCCGCATCAATGATAACATTGTCTTTTGGATCCAGATTTAAGTTGTCCTCCAAAAAACTGCGAACCTCATCAAACTCGGACGGCAATAATGGAGCATATGTTACTATGTCCCCAGCTAAAAAAGCTTTAGGTTTAGCCATAAGCTTATGATATTTGATTAATCCAACTATTGAGTCTTCTGAAATATCGCAAATATCACGGCATTCACCCGGCCTGTTGCTAACCTCAAACTTCTTGCCGGGATGAGCTTCCGCCTTAAAGATTTCTTGCCAGTAAATAAGACCAATACTACTGACATCAACAAAATCCAGTTTTGGTTTGCGCTCAGCCGCTTTACAAGCATTTACATCGAAAGCAACTGCTCTGGAGGAAATTTCGATCTCTTTTTGTCTTGCTGCAGGGGTGGGTGTGAAATCCGCTTGATTGATTCCAGATGGCTCACCGCTGACAGGCCTTACGGTTTTGCATGAGGCATTGCCATAATTCTCATTAGCATCGCTTTTAGCACTATAGCCAGACTGGCTTGGTCCCGGATTACATGAGGTGTTAGTTAATCTGTCCATCGTTTTATTCTCTTGGCTTTATCCATGATGAAGGAAAGTTACCCTCTACGGGTACTTACGCTTGTTGACCAGTGAATAAAAAAAAAGTTCCATACAACAGAGGAAGAGGGTCTTGAATCCTGAATAGTTCCAAGGAAAAAACATCTTACGTTAATCTGATGCAGACATGGTCAATGCCTCTGAATCAATCTTCGGATCATGTCTATATTTAACATAATATATATTATGCGCAATCTATGATATCAAAAAACCGGCAATGTATGCCGACTATATAAACCTTAAACTTATTAACTACCACTCTCTGTTGCTTCCAGAAATTCCTTAGCAATCTCTGTTTCAGTAACTTTGCCGATTCTACGCCTTATAGACATTCTCGTAGCAGAAATTAGTCGCTTCTATGTAACCCTCGATACTGCCACAGTCAAAGCGTGTACCCTCAAACTTATAGGCGAGAACCAAACCGGCCTTACACTGTTCACGCAGAGCGTCTGTGATCTGGATCTCACCATTACTGCCCGGAGGTGTTTCTCTGAGGATGTCGAAGATATCCGGCGTTAAAATATAGCGACCAATAATAGCCATGTTGCTGGGCGCTTCACCTTGAGCCGGTTTTTCTACCATATCTTCAACACGGTATAGCCCTGGCTTGATCATTTCACCACTGATAACCCCGTACTTGTAGGCCTCTTCGGCAGGCACTTCCTCAATAGCGACAATACTGCAACGGAACTGTTTGTACAGTTTAACCATCTGGGACAGAATACCTTTTCCATCAAGGTTGATACAGAGGTCGTCGGCTAAGACGACAGCGAACGGCTCATCTCCGATCAGGGTTTCTCCGGTCAGAATGGCATGACCCAGTCCTTTCATTTCACGCTGACGTGTATAGGAGAACGTACATTCGTCCATCAAACCCCGAATGCCCGAAAGGGTTTGTTCCCTGGCTGTTCCCTGAATCTGATGTTCCAGCTCATAATTTATATCAAAATGGTCGTCCAAAGCCCGTTTACCCCGTCCTGTAACGATGCAAATCTGATGCAAACCACCTTGCAGCGCTTCGTCAACGCCGTACTCAATAAGGGGTTTGTTTACGATGGGCATCATTTCCTTGGGCATCGATTTGGTCGCAGGCAGAAAGCGTGTCCCGTAACCGGCAGCAGGAAAAAGGCATTTTTTGATCATGGGTTAATAGTAGCCTTACTTGTTTCAAAGCGTAACAGCTATGTCACCTTTGTATTAAAATAGACGACCTGACTCTTAAAATTTGCCAGATCAGTATAAAACTGTCTAATATTTGTTCTGGTACCTCTGTTGTTGCACCCGTTGTGCAGTATGCTTTAGAGGCCGAAACACAAGAAGTATACGACGCCTTAAGCTCACAGCGTACCCATAACCTAACTTAAAGGTAGATTAATAATGACATTAAAAGGTCTGATTAAACTTACCCACCTGCTTCAGGAATACCCACTGACCATTATCCAGTGGCAGATCCTGCTGGTAGTGGCTGAGAATCCTGGCGAAACCATAACTGACCTGGTGAATGCTGAAAAACTGACCTGCGGCACACCCAGCGATATTGCTGTCAGTGTGAAGCGTTTGGGCGAAGGCCGTCATGACCGTCCTGGTCTGGGTCTGATTAAAAAGGCTCAACATGAGGATGACGGTCGTTATTTCAAACTGACCTTAACCCCCAAAGGTAAGAAGCTGGTCGAAAAAGTAAAATCCAAAGCTCGCTATATTAAGTGACCCTCCTTTTGGGCTCAGGAATGCTGCTAACGGGTATATTAGCAAGTACGTCTTTCCAGCTTGAGCCCTTATTTCGGTTTATATTGCGCCCGACTCCAATGGTTGCACCGGACGCAGTCTTGTACCTGCTGTGGGACTGTTACAAGTCACTCTTCAGATAGCCCCGAACAAGGAATTGTTAAAAGGGTAAATTATTTCGGTTTTGCTACCCAGGCTGTGCACCAACCACCCTCCTCTACGCTGCGACCGGCAAAAAGTGTGCAGCCATTATTTTTACTAGCCTCAAAGAACATGCAGTTTTTGCAGATCTCCCCTTCCTTATATTTTGGATTGCCCTTGGCCTCAGAAGCATTCTTCACGTAGTTGAGAGCTTTTGCCTGTGGATCGTCTTCCTGGACTTCACCAGCGGCTGCCGGTTCGGCAACAGTATCCATTGCAACCAGTGGGATTAAGCTGCAGGCCAACCCAAGCTGCATAAACTTTCTTCTATCCATTTTCAGTCCTCATCGTATGTCATTCATCAGAATTGTTTTGTACGCATTCGAATTTAAAGCAGATCTTTAGAATTTTCGCAAAAACCATTACTTACTACCGGTAAGATCAGTTACCGGTAGTAAATAAAAATCTTCAATACTGTTAATACCAGTATTATAATACTGGTACTAACAGTATTTCTTCGAGCAAAAAATCATGGATAACAAAGCCAATAGCGAGAATCAGAAGGAAATTCAGCGCAGAGAGCTGGTTTTCAGAGTCCTGGACGACCTCAAGACCAGAGGTGAACGAATTAATGCCGATAAACTCGCCCGCATTGCCCAAATGGGGAAACAAACGGTTTTGCCCTATTACAATGAGTGGCGCTTTCTGGATGACGCCCAGAAAGAAGCAAATGAAGCGCTACCTGATGATCTCGTGCGTGTTCTGAAACGCTCTCTTATCCAATGGAAGCATGATGCAACCGCCTCGCAGCGTGACTTTGAAGATCAGGCCAATCAGGAAATTGACGAGCTGCAACAGCTAGTCCAACAGCTCTCTGAAGAAAGACTGGACCTGAAACACCAACTGGAGCAATTAGCGGCTGAAAATAAGTTGTTACAAGAAAATGGAGAGAAGCTGATTCAGCAACAGTCAGAGCATGAGAAAAGCATTATTCAGTTGAAGGAACAGCTAAACGGAGAGATCGAAAAAAACAAAAAGCTTGAGGAAATTCTTGCTTCCAATAAAAAAGAGCATACTGATGCCCTCGCCTCTCTGGAGACTAAGCTCGACAGTCAGTACCAGGCACAAATCAACCACTGGATCAAAACCGTCGACAGTGAGCGTCGGCTAAGAACGGATATTGAATCAAAGCTAGAGCAACAGAAAGAGTCCGGACTGGCTGTCGAGAAAGCGCACAATGAAATTCAATATCGACTGGAAGCCAAGTCTAAAGCCCATTTGGAAGCCTGCGAAGAGAGGAATCATTACAAAGCCATTGTCAAAGAATCAGATTTAGAGCTTCAAGCTATCAAAGAGCTGACACTGCTTTTGAACCTTCCTGTTGAGGCGATTACCAGCGCAGTGCGACAGCTCATGGATACAGAACAAAAAGCCCGACATAACCAGGATGTCATCAAAGAGTCCAGAAGGCATCAAGCTGGCCTTGAGCAAAAAAATAGGGAGCTACAGGAAGAACTTGATTCAAAAAAAGCACTGGAGCGCGAAGTTGAACGACTTAAAGGCTATAACGATGCTCTAAAGCTGTCTATTGAACAAAGTAAAGAGAGCAGGCAATGAGTTTACCAGCGCTCTCAAAACTTCTGCTACTTCCCGGGGGCGACCATCCGCACCATCAGTCCGACTTATCGTCGTTAAATACTGATATGACCGGCGCTGTCAATGACAGTGAGATTCTTACTTTGTTTCTAAACAAATCTGCAGCCCGTTCTGGCGAAACGCTCAGGCGCTATGAAAGAGAAATCTTGCGTTTCAGCGCCTGGTTGTACCAGGATATGGGGGCAACTTATAAAGAAGTTCGGCTAAAGCATCTTCAGATGTATCTTCATCATCTACAAAATCTGCCAGATCGCTGGTTAAAGAAAGGTATTCTCCCCGGACAACCAGAAAGAATACTGTTTAAGGCACCTATCAAGCCTGGAAAAAGCACTGATCAGATCATAGACGTACTCTCATCTTTCTTTTCTTTTCTGGAGAAAAATCGATACACACCGGGCAACCCCGCTGTTTCATTGGTTCGTTCCGGCGAAAAGCTCGCCAGAGGCACCTCTATTGTCCGCTTCTTTCATGAAGAAGAATGGCAACATTTACTGAACTGCCTTGAGCTGCACAGGCAAAGTGAGCGCATCTCTGAATCAGAGTCAGCAAGAACACGCTACATCATTATGTTGGGCTACGGTCTCGGACTTCGAGAGTCTGAACTGACCGGACATAGCTGTAATGATATTCATCCAGATATTGAAGGCGGCTATTTTCTCAGTATTCTGGGGAAGGGTCGAAAACGTCGTCAGCTGCCACTGAATAACAAGCTTATTGAAGAGATCAAGGCGTTCAGGCAAAGGTTTCACTATGAAGGCCTTTTGGGGGACGACTTTCCATTAGCTCCCAGAACACGCAAAATTCAGGGCAAAATAGGCGGACTTTCCTCCAGAGGTTTACGTTTCTGGTGGCAGAGCTTTATGGACTTCTGCGCTTCTCAATCAAACGGGATGGCTGTCAGTAACAGCCTGCGGGCAAGTCGATTCAAGGCTATGCCTTTCCATGCTCTGCGACATACTGCATTGACACACCTTGCTCGTCAGATGGACATAGAAGATCTGGCCATTTTTGCAGGTCATGACTCGATCAACACCACCAGCCAGTATTACCACACTGAGGCCAGGAGATTGAAGCAAATGACTGAAACCCATTTTCTCTGAATCATCAACAGCTTTAACCTGCTCCTGCTAAAGTTATTGAGTAAGCATCACATGGCCAGGGAAGGACATGAATTTCTGCAAGAGCTGTCGAAAGCCAATCCACGGAAATGGTCTGGAAGCCCTTGGTAGTCATTGGCACACGCATTGTTTTAACTGTCGAACCTGCAAAAAGTCGTTATTAAACAAATCGTTTGTTGGCTTTAATGGCCGCCCTTTTCATCCAAGATGCCTGAAATGCCCCGGATGCCGGAAGACCATCAAAGACAAATACGTAGAAAACGATGGCATGCCTTGGCATCTGGACTGCTACCTGAAGCAGCATCATCCGCCCTGTGCTGTCTGCCGCAGACCCCTCGGTGAACAATATTTGATGGATTTTTGGGGTAATACCTTCTGCGAAACCCATCAGGACTATACCAATTGTTCAAGTTGCGGCCGCATAGTCTGCAAAAACATCACCGATGGCGGCATGTCTTTCCCGGATGGGCTGGTGATCTGCAACCTCTGCAATCTTCACGGTGTAGTTTCTCAGGAAGAAGGAGACAGAATCATGGAGCAGATGCGCTCTGCCCTCTCTTCTGTAGGATTGAATTTGCACCAATCCAAAACCCCCCTGACACTGTGCGGCCGTGATGAACTCAGGGAAGCCAGTCGGCATAACTTTCATAATGAAAGGCCAATACTGGGTCTGGCACGATGGAGTATCTCTACGACAGCGAATGGTCAGGTCATAGCCCGAGAGTTCAACGATATTCTGATCCAGAGGCATCTACCAGAAGAACATTTCCGAACCGTAGCCATCCATGAATTAACCCATGCCTGGTTCTTCTACAACAACTATCGCGACCTGCCACTGGAGGTTGAAGAAGGCATGTGCGTCATGATGGAGTATATCTGGTTGAAAAACCAAGATACAAAAGACGCAGAATTCCGCAGAGCAGCGATAGAAAACAGTGACGATCCTGTTTACGGCCTCGGCTTCAAGAAGGCCAGGGCTTCCCTGAAATTAATGCCCTTGAAAACCCTGCTGCAATTTATCAAGGAACGGAGAGAATTCCCAAGCCGCTGGAGTGCTTTCTTTTATCACTGAATTGGCGACTAACACCTCTTGAACTCATCATAAGCCTGGAAAATAGATAAGTGGCCGACCTGTTCTGGCACCAAAGCTCCATGCATTTTTGTCCGGGGTGAAAGATTAGATCCTCTTGAAAGAGGGAATGGAGGCGAGTACCGGAGTCGAACCGGTCTAAATGGAGTTGCAGTCCACTGCATAACCGCTTTGCTAACTCGCCTTTTTGGATCGATTTTCAGATAAAAAAAGTCTTTAAAACCAACAACTTCCAAAATCTGGCGTTATTCTATGAGAGATCACACCAAATGACAATGCTTTTTTAAAGCAATATTTGAACCCGACATTAGATTCGCTCATTACACATCAGGATAAGAGTTGGGTGTATCCAAAACTATCGTTTCACAGCTAATCTGATATCGGTTACCCTCGACGCGCTGTGTACAATTCGTACTGATAAACGTCTGGCTATGAATCAAACCAGGCGACAATAACCATAAGTTGACAAAGCGGCATGCTGAGTATTTTTGACATTTTCAAGATTGGTATTGGTCCTTCCAGTTCTCACACTGTCGGTCCTATGTGGGCAGGTCGGCGTTTTTTGTCCGAACTTCATACAAAAAAAATTATCGACAAAGCAGCTACTGTTAAAGTCAAATTGTACGGTTCTCTTGCACTGACAGGCCATGGTCACGGCACTGACAAGGCCGCTATGTTGGGTCTGACTGGTTTTCAGCCTGACACTGTTGACCCCGATGAAACCGATAATATCGTCGAAGAAATCAAACAAAAGAAGCAAATCAAGCTGGCTGGTCAGCACACCGTCAGTTTTGACTACGACACCCAGATGGCTTTCCATAACGAAACCTGTTTGCCTGAGCATCCCAATGGCATGCAGATACTGGCCAGAGACAATGATGGTATTGTTATTTATGAGAATACTTACCTGTCCATTGGAGGCGGTTTTATCAAAACTCTGGAAGAGTTTAGCCAGCCGGAAGTGCCTGCCAATTCCGAAGAAGCCTCTGATAAGATTGAAATCCCCTACCCTTTTCGTTCAGCAGAACAACTGTTAACACTTTGTCGTGAGAACAACCTTTCCATTGCTCAACTGACCATGGCCAATGAGCTCGCCCGACATAATGACGATGTTCATTCGGTTCATAACAAAATCGACAGCATCTGGGCTGTTATGAAAGCCTGCATTGATCGCGGACTGTCCAAGGAAGGTCATTTGCCAGTCAGTGGTGTTAAACGAAGAGCTGCTAATATGCACAAACACTTGCTGGCAAATCCTGAAGCGATGCTGAGCGACCATTTTGCCATTATGGATTGGGTTACCCTGTTTGCCATGTCTGTCAATGAAGAAAATGCCTGTGGTGGCCGGGTAGTCACCGCACCTACCAACGGTGCTGCCGGTGTTATCCCGGCAGTACTGGCCTATTACACTCGATTTATCTCTCGTAATAATACCCAGGGCATCCGTGACTTTATTGCCACCGCCGCAGCCATCGGCTCACTGATTAAAATGAATGCTTCTATATCGGGCGCAGAAGCAGGCTGCCAGGCAGAGGTGGGATCTGCCTGTTCCATGGCCGCCGCGGCACTGGTTGCTGTTCAGGGCGGAACCATTGAGCAGGTGGAAAATGCCGCAGAAATCGGCATGGAACATCATCTAGGCATGACCTGTGACCCTATTGCCGGTCTGGTCCAGATCCCCTGCATCGAGCGAAATGGTATGGCGGCTATCAAGGCAATTACTGCTGCACGTCTGGCTATGCGTGGTGACGGTACTCACGCAGTATCACTCGATAGCTGCATCGAAACCATGTATCGAACCGGTCTTGATCTGCAGGCCAAATATCGTGAAACCTCACTGGGAGGACTGGCTATATACGCCAGGGAAGTGAAAGAATATAACGCGATTGTCGCTTGACTCTTAAGGCAGCAGCCTAATAAATCGCTGTTGCCTTCTACCACTCACATCATTCTGAAGTTCAGATCAAACAGTATCCAGACAGTCCCACCCACCATAATGAAAATCAGAACTCCGGCAAAAAACAGCGCTGTCAGATAGTCCCTGCCTGTATGCCTGAGGCCGATGTTTAAAAAAAAGCGTAAGTGAACCAGAGCCTGAATCAAAGCACACAGAGCAATAATGGCAAACAGTATTTTGGCCGGGAAAGCTGAGGACCAGACGACCCAGAAAGGGATCACCGTCAGAACGATCGCCAGAACGAACCCTGTAAGATAGTCTTTCAGGCTATGTTCATGTGCTTGCACGGCTCCCTCCTATATGAACACCGGCAGGTAAACGACAGAAAAGATCCCGATCCAGACAATATCCAGAAAATGCCAGAACAGACCAAGACGAAACAACCTGGAGCAGACCTGAGGCGTCAGCCCTTTCATAAAAACCTGCAAAACCATCATCAGGATGCCGAGCATGCCAATACTCACATGGATGCCATGGGTAGCAACCAGTGTAAAAAAAGACGACAAGTAACCACTGGCTTGTGGCCCAGCTCCCTCTCTGATCATTTCTGCAAATTCGGCGATTTCCAGAGAAACAAAGGAGACACCAAAAACGAGGGTAATGATTAACCAAAGCATCACAGTCGGTAGTTTTTTATTCATAGCTGCCAACCAGGCAAAACCAAATGTGACACTGGAGATCAACAGGCAGGCAGTCTCAAGAGAAACATGTTTGAGATCAAAGAGATTTATGGGCTCAGGGCCGTTGGCAGTATTTCTGAACATACTGACATAGGTAGCAAAAAGCAGCGCGAAGATAATCGCATCCGTCATCAAGTAGAGCCAGAAACCGAATTCCCGGTTATCAAGGCATTCTTCAAGATGCTCAGCCATGACTTGTTGGAGCCTATTATGACTCATGCAGGCGCTCCTCTGGCTGAGAGACCTTCAACGGATATCAACTGAGCTTTACGTTTACTTTCAATCGCCATGATGGCTTCTGGCGTGATGATCTCCTCTCCATGATCATTGCAACTTCTGACGATAACCACTGCCATAGCACTAACCATAGCGAGGATAGCCAGCCACCAGAGGTACCAGACGAAAGCAAACCCTACTAAAAAACCGCACAGACCGATCAAAACGCCGGCTGCGGTATTAGCAGGCATTATGATCGGCTCATATTGATCAGGAAAATCATAGGCCTCCCCCTTTTTTTTCATTTCCCAGAAGGCATCAACGGAATTAACTTCGGGAATCACAGCAAAGTTATAGGGTGCTGCCGGTGAGGAGGTGGCCCACTCAAGGGTTCTGCCATTCCATGGATCACCGGTTAGATCCCGATGTTCATTACGGTTTTTAATACTGACGTAAAACTGCATAAAGACACTGAAAACGCCAACCAGTACAACACATGCCCCTGCAAAGGCTACCAGCAGAAAAGGTTGCCAATCAGGGTGAGTGTACTGTTCAAGCCTTCTTGTCATACCCAGAAGCCCAAGGGCGTAGAGTGGCATAAAGGCGAGATAGAAACCGATCAACCAGCAGGAAAACACCATCTTGCCCCAAAACTCATTGAGCCTGAAGCCAAAGACCTTGGGGAACCAAAACTGAGTGCCTGCAAAGTAACCAAACAAGGCGCCGGGTATCAGCATGTTATGAAAGTGCGCTACTAAAAAGGTGGTATTATGCATCTGGTAGTCTACCGGAGGAATTGCCAGTAAGACTCCGGTAATACCCCCTATTACAAAGGTAATAATAAAACCGATGGTAAACAGCATAGCGGGATGAAAAGCAATCCGCCCCCTGACCATAGTAAAGAGCCAGTCAAATATTTTAACGCCTGTGGGAACAGCAATAATCATCGTGGCAATACCAAATATGGCGTTAACGTTTGGACTGGAGCCCATAGTAAAGAAATGATGCAACCATACTGTGAACGACAACAGTCCAATAGCCATGGTGGCATAGACTAACGAACGATAACCAAACAGCCTTTTCCGGGAAAACACAGCGGTCACTTCAGAGAATACTCCGAAAGCAGGCAGAATCAGAATGTAGACTTCAGGGTGTCCCCAAATCCAGATCAGATTGGCAAAGTTCATCATATTGCCGCCCAGCTCATTGGTAAAAAAGTGCATCCCCACTGTCCTGTCCAGCCCCAGCAGAGCCGCCACTACGGTCAGGGCAGGAAAAGCAAACGCCATCAGGATACTGGTGCAAAGTGTGGTCCAGACAAACAACGGCATCTGCATCAATTTCATGCCAGGAGCCCGACATCTTAAGATGGTTGTTATAAAGTTAATTCCTGTCATGGTACTGCCCACACCACTGACCAGCAGCGCCCAGATCCAGTAATCCACACCAACCCCCGGACTGAAACCAATACCTGAATAAGGTGGATACCCGGTCCAACCCGCTGTTGAGAACTTGCCCAGAACCAGAGAAATACCCACCAGCCCGGCACCTGCAGCAGTCAGCCATAAACTGACCGAATTCATGAAGGGAAAAGCCACATCTCTGGCGCCAAGCTGCTGCGGAACAACGATATTGATCAGGCCAGTCAGAAACGGCATGGCCATAAAGAAGACCATGATAGTGCCATGGGAAGTAAAAATCTGTTCAAAATGCTCCGGCGGCAAATATCCTTCATTATTCAGGGCAATCGCTTGCTGAGCCCGCATCATAATGGCATCAATAAAACCCCGGACAAGCATGACCAGTGCCAGCATGATATACATAACGCCGATTCGCTTATGATCGACACTGGTCAGCCATTCTTCCCACAAATATCGCCACTTGCCTGCCCAGGTCACTACCAGAGCCGTCAAAAGCACAATCAGTACGGTAACAAGAGCACCTCCCATAGCGACCCAGCTATAGAACGGCAGTGCATCAATGGTCAATCTGCCTAACATGGCTTACTCCAGACTTCCGGTTTTTTGCAGGGGTAAGGCACCGCTTGCTCCGGTGTATTTAGCAATGATTCGACTGAATAGCTCCGGTTCAACCCAGGAGTAATACTCTACCGGGTACTTTGTTGCCGGCCTGAGGAGCTTCTGATAACTCATTGAGTCCAGTCGTTTATTCGCTTTTTTGACGTTATCGAGCCATCGTGCAAAGTCATTTTCAGAGAGTAATTGAACCTCAAACACCATATGAGGAAAGCCCCTGCCACTGAACTGGGTATTTCTTCCAGTACAGCGACCTGGCTCGAAGGCTTCGAGGTTCAGATGAGTGGTCATTCCAGCCATGGCATAAATTTGGCCACCCAGCGCAGGGATGATGAAAGATGTCATGACAGTGTCTGAAGTAATTTCAATATTAACGGGCCTGCCACTGGGAAAAGCCAGTTCATTGACTACCGCTACTTGCTGGTCCGGGTAGATAAAAAGCCACTTCCAGTTCTGTGCCACTGCCTGAACCCTGAACGTTTTCTCATCACTGACCAGAGGTTTATAGGGGTCGAGTCGGTAGGTGTAAATCACAACAAGAACACCGATCACAACGATAATGACCAGTGGACCGGCCCAGATAAACAGTTCAACGAAAATGGATTTGTGCCAGTCTGGCCTATAGGCCCCTTTGCCATTGGCTCGATAACGCCAGCATGACCAGAAAGTGATCAGGTAAACGGGCAGCAAAGTAAAAAGCATGATGGCTGTCGCGAGGAATAACAGATCCCGCTCGGTTTCAGCAACCGGCCCTTTTGGATAAAGAATGGGAGATGACTGCATGCTGCAGCCAGAAATCAGAAGAAGCGCTAACAGAACAGTTAGCCATTTTGACAAAGATACGGTAAGGACGGACTTCATGAAAGAGTGCCACTGTCACAGGGAACTGATGAGAAAAACCCGTTTCAGCCTCAATACAGCGTAGATCAAAACTGGAAACAATGAACTGAACTGGCAGTAATTTTGTCAAGTTAACCTTAAGTCTAATCGATCAAGGTCGTATACTGCCCAGGGAGTCCTCTCCACTATTCTGAGTGCAAACATAGTAGTGATTCATTGAATGGAGGGACCAAAGGAGACGAGGAAGCTATTGCTTATGAATCAACCGGCCGAATGATAACCAACTGGTTAACTGAACTTACGAAACAGGACCGAAACAGCATTAAATAACTCTACAATCAAACAGAGATTAAAACGAACAGGGAGGTATCGTTTATGAAAGTAGAAGGACAACAACCCTATGGAAGACCGTATCAGCCTGAGACTGACAACCTTCCGCAAACCGCCAGTGGTCGTACCTGTAATCGGGACGTTGAATCCAGATCAAGTCTGGACAGCCTGCTTTACATACTGGCGGAGTTTCTTGAAGACGTGGCTCTGGAGTTTAAGCCTATCAGCAACTACCTGTGCAAGGTGTTAACACTTGAGAACTTTATGAAAGCTGCCAATAATCTCAGACACGAGGCAGAACAGGCCAGCATTGATGTCAAGATGAAAAGCACGAACTCAAAATTCAAGCACTTTCAATTGAAAGCAAGCAAAGAGATGAAGGAGTTCAGGCACGATGTCAAAAACCGATGGTCAGAACTCAGGGACGACTTTAAGACAGGGTGGAAAAAACTGAGCAAGTGACAGTTGGGAGCTGGAACTTGGATTAAGCTCCAGCTCCAACATCTATCAGCCTGCCATTTCTAACAGGAGTTTGTTCAAACGCTGAACGTAGCTGGCAGGATCATCCAGCTGGCCACCTGCAGCCAAGTTGGCCTGATCAAAGACCACACGACACAGATCAGCAAAACGATCTTCATCTGCTTCCTGGTCCAGACGGGTAATCAGAGGGTGCTCTGGATTGATCTCAAAGATAGGCTTGGATTCAGGCATGGCCTGTCCCGCAGCTTCCATGATCTTACGCATTTGGGCGCCCATATCGTGGTCACCTACGACCAGACAGGCGGGTGAATCCGTCAGACGGTGCGTTACACGGACTTCTTCAACCTGGTCCGCCAGGGCATCCTTAATGCGCTTGAGCAGATCTTCTTTCTCTTTGGCACTTTCTTCCAGGGCTTTCTTGTCACCTTCATCGTCCAGCTGACCCAGATCCAGGTCACCACGGGCGATGTCAGCAAACTGTTTGCCATCGAATTCGTTCAGGTGGGACATCAGCCACTCATCGACACGGTCGCTCAGCAGAAGAACTTCGATCCCCTTCTTCCTGAACACTTCCAGGTGAGGACTGTTAGCCGCCGCATTGTGGGTTTCTGCAGTGATGTAGTAGATCTTGTCCTGACCTTCCTTCATTCTGGAAACATAGCCTTCCAGAGACTGATCCTGATCAGTGCCCTTGCTCTCGGTAGAAGCAAAACGCAGCAGTTTGGCAACTTTCTCACGGTTTGCGAAGTCCTCGGCAGGGCCTTCTTTTAATACCTGACCAAACTCTTTCCAGAACTCTGCATACTGCTTTTCTTCCTTCTTGGCCATTTTTTCCAGCATGTCCAGAACACGCTTGGTCAATGCGGCTTTCATGCCGTCGACAGCGGGGTCTTTCTGAAGGATTTCACGGGATACGTTCAAAGAGAGATCGTTAGAATCCACCACACCCTTAATGAAACGCAGGTACATGGGCAGGAATTCATCGGCCTGATCCATGATGAAAACGCGCTGAACGTAGAGTTTCAGGCCTTTCTGCATATCACGATTATAAAGATCGAAGGGAGCTTTGGCAGGAATGAACAAAAGGCTGTTGTATTCCAGCTTGCCTTCAACACGGTTATGACTCCACTTTATGGGGTCAGCAAAGTCATGGCTGATGTGTTTGTAGAACTCTTTGTACTCTTCATCAGTAATATCAGAACGGGAGCGAGTCCAGAGTGCCTTGGCGGTATTAACTGTTTCCCACTCAGGCGCCTTGTCTTCGTGCTTTTCCTCTTCTTCTGAAGGCATCTCCTGCTTGACCATAAGAATCGGCATGGAGATATGGTCAGAATACTTGCGAACAATGTTGCGTAGACGCCAGCCGTCAGCAAACTCTTCGGCATCGTCCTTCAGGTGCAAGATGATGGAGGTGCCACGTTTTTCCTTGCTGATCCCTTCAACGGTGAATTCACCGGAGCCGTCGGATACCCAACGGACGGCTTGCTCAGCGGGTGCATCTGCCTTGCGGGTTTCAACGGTGACCTTGTCAGCGACAATAAAGGCAGAGTAGAAACCGACGCCGAACTGACCAATCAGCTGGGAGTCTTTCTTCTGGTCACCGGTCAGCTGTTGCAGGAAGTCAGCGGTGCCGGACTTGGCAATGGTACCCAAGTGAGCAATAACATCCTCACGGTTCATACCAATGCCGTTATCAGCGACGGTGACGGTTTTTGCTCCCTTGTCAAAATCAACACGGATATCCAGATTGGGATCGCTTTCCAGCAGACCATCATTATGCAACGCTTCAAAGCGCAGTTTGTCAGCAGCATCTGAAGCGTTAGAGATCAACTCCCGCAAAAAGATTTCGCGGTTGGAGTACAGGGAGTGGATCATGAGGTGAAGAAGTTGCTTGACCTCGGTTTGGAAACCCAGTGTTTCTTTTTTGGCTTCGACAGTCATTTGACCCTCTACATTGTTTTCTGGCAGTGGCCGTCGTTCAGAACCTTCTCCTGAGCGATCAGCCTGATCATAAATTGCTTTGAAACTAATGTGGGGACAGGCTTTTTGATTTCAAGGCAGAATTCGAGAATTTTATGAATATTCTTTTGCCTGCTACTCCTTTGCATTATCAGAGAGCGTATCAAGGACTTTGGAATGAAACTCCCGACGGTACAGAATGACCACCACCATGACCGTGCTGATGATAAAGAGAGACGGATGAATAAACCAGGACAATGTGGCCAGAGAAAAATAGTAGGCTCGCAGGCCGTAGTTAAAGTGATTGGCGGCCAGCGTCATGATAAAGCCGACCTTGTCCGCAAATACTTTCTGTTCCGTTTTATTACCACTGATATCCTGCATCAGGGGGGCACTCCCCATAAGAACACAGGTAAAGTTGTAGAGCCTGAGACTCCAGGTGAACTCAAAGAAGGTATACACAAATATAACCAGCATGACCAATACCTTGAGTTCCCAGAGTTCACGGGTATTGGTCGTCACAAAAGGCATAGCCGACAGAACGCCGACGGCTTCTTCTGATGCTGCGATTCCGGTGACCAGACCCGCCATGACCAGAATACTGGTGGAAGCGAAGAAACTGACAGATGCCCGAAGGCTGGCGAGCAGACTGGCATCGGCTATTCGGTTATCCCTGCCAAGCAGCCGATACATCCAGTCTCGTCTATAGAGTGCCAGTACGCTGGCCAGACATGCCGTCGCCTGCCCCCTTCGATAGGCAAAAATGGTATAGCCTACCCATAATAAAATCAGTGACAGGAGTGCCAGCCAGTCAAACCAGGAGGCAATCCCAGATAGATTGACCATAGCGTCCGTCCTCTTGGGTTATTGTTGTCATTCGATAAAGCGGTTTTTTCTATCTACCCCGATAGCCATGACTGCGAAGGCAATACCTGCAACAGGCCGGGAAAAGATCAAATTGTCAAAAACATATGTTAAAGTGGCCTCAAGTTAAGACTCTGGATTGCTTCAGGCGTTATATTCACGGGTTAACACCTGCATCAATATAGACTATTGTTTCAGTTTTAATCGGCCGACATCCCGGGATCGACCACCTGAATTTTCTTATCGGCTATTTTCACTCCAGCTCTTGCTTAACCCGGTGCCATCGTCAACAGGAGAAAGGATGACAAGTTCGCAATTTATTTTAGGCTGGACAATTTACCTGGCAGGTGCAATGGGTTGTCTGGTGTCCCTTATTATGATCACCGGAAGACTGTCTGCGCGCCTGAAGTGGGTACTGCGTCTTGTAGCTGCCGCCCTGCTTTGTACACCCTGGTGGATAACCAGGGGCTCTGATCTGTTGTCTCCCGCGCTGTTTACAATGATATACGATGGCATGACCCACGGTTTTGAAGCCATGTCCAGAACAGGAATGATCATTGTGTTCACCACTGGATTTGCGGCCCTGATTGCCTTTATCCTGCCTCTAAAGAAGACAAAGACAGACAAGAAAAAAACTGGGCAGGCACCGAAACCCTCTGGCAGCGAGATACGATCCAAAAGGCAAGAACCCACCTGCTGATAATTTCGTGAACCATCGGAACAAACAATGCCAAGAAACAATACTAACGGACAGTTGAGATGTGTGAACTGCTGGGCATGAGCGCCAACACACCGACCGACATTTGCTTCAGCTTCAGTGGTTTGATGCAGAGAGGCGGACGCACCGGTCCCCACAGTGATGGCTGGGGTATCGTCTTTTATGAAGGAGCGGGTGTGCGTGAATTTCGCGACCCCCATCCAAGCTGTGAGTCAGAAATCGCCAGACTGGTCAGGAATTATCCAATCAAGAGCGATATTGTGATCAGCCATATCCGTCAGGCAAATGCCGGACGGGTTTCTCTGGAAAACACCCACCCTTTTACCCGGGAGTTTTGGGGACGAAACTGGACCTTTGCCCACAATGGCCAGCTTAAGGGTATCAAGAAAAAACCGCTTTGCTATTACCGTCCGGTGGGCACCACTGACAGCGAATATGCTTTCTGCTGGTTAATGTGCCAGCTCAGGGAACGCTTTCCTAAACCCCCCGCCCGAGCTGCAACCCTGCACCGCTATATCCATAAGCTGGCGTTGGAATTAAGAGAGATGGGGGTGTTCAATATGTTATTAACGGATTCAAAACATCTTTATTGCTTCTGCACGACCAAACTAAGCTGGATTACCCGAAAAGCACCTTTTGAAAAAGCGACTCTGAAGGATGATTCATTGAGTGTTGATTTTAAGCAGGTGACAACAAAAAACGATATTGTCACCGTAGTCGCCACCGAGCCTCTGACCACCAATGAGAGCTGGAACATTATGAAGTCCGGAGAATTTATTGCATTCCGGGAAGGCCAGCTTCACTACCACCATGAGTGAAAAATTAACCGGGATGCCTTAAATCCCTGACCATTTAATTACTGCTTAATATCGCTCCAGCGAATTTCTCCGGAGCGAATTCTCTGTGCCGACATGTAATAAACCAGTTGACCCGCTGTTACTCGCTGTTCACCATCGGGGTTGAGAACCAGATCATCACCGGTGGCCGTTTCAGCGACTCCCAGAACAATGGCTTCATGTTGCTCCTTCATAAATTCCAGCAATCGATTGAACCTCACTCCCTTAAAGTCTTCAGGGACTTTAACACTGTATTGTGTGGGGCCAATCAGCGTTGACAGCAGCTGCCCCTGGATTCGAGAAGAGCCGGGGTCCTGAGCTGATCGCACCAGCATCTCCATGGAAACACTGGTATGACACTCCACTTGCGGACAATGGGACTTCAGCAGTTTAACCATATGTTCATACTCAAACCAGGCCACAATATGAGCGGTTTTCGTCATCGCTGTTACGGTCAGGCAGCTGGTCAGTGTTTTGTCATCGTTGGAGCGGTAAATGATGACCCGGTCGGCAGAAATCACTCCTGCCCGACTAAGCAATTCATAATCACTCAGGCTCTTGCCTTGAATAAACAAAACCTGATCAGGAAAAGGGTTGTCCATCTCTTCTGTGGCACAGAGCACCACCTTACGATCTTCTCTGCGGATATCCCCGAAAATCAGTTCGATCATTCTGGCTGTCCTTTCAGGATGCCAGCCCAAAATCACTATATGCCCGGTCAATGCTGAATAATCGCCTTTGCCCTTCATATTTTTTCTCCATAACTCGACAAAAAATGAAGACAGCTTGCCGAGAAAGCCAGCAAAAATCACCAAGCCACCCGGCATTAAAAAAAGTGAAGCAGTCATTTTTCCGCCCGCTGTCTGTGGGGTGAAATCGCCATAACCCACCGTGGTTGCCGTGGCCACAAAATAATAAAACCAGTTCTTTGGAGAAGTCAGTTCCTGTTCTCCGAACAGCCACATTAACAACCAGCTGCCAAAAAATAACAGCAGCAAAACAACAAGCAGTGCCAGCCAGCTCAACCTCATCAGATTCTGAGTGATAAAGTGCAGGCTAGTTTTTATCGGCCCCACGATTTGTTCTCCACGGTCAGTTATGTCTGTCGATCAGAAGTATCATTCCTTCTGTGCCGGTGACGATGACTGAGCAACCTTTCTCAAAGTCTCCGGGCGCTTTAACGGACCAGAGGGTATCACCAACCCTGATCTTTCCCTGCCCGCCAGGCAGGTCATTTTCCAAAACCAGCACCAGGCCGATCAATTGAGCAGAACGCTGATTTAACTGAGGGTGATCACTTTTTTCATTCACCCGACGGAAAAACTTCCAGTAAGCCACCGTAAAGATCAGGCTACCCAATGCAAACCAGACCAGTTGCCAGGCCCAACTGATTTCGGGCAGCAGCCACACCAACGCCGCCAGTAACAAAGCCGCTGCAGCACTGCCCAGAAGGAAGCCACCTGCCCCGAGCGCTTCCAGACCAAGACACAGGAACGCAACAATCAACCAGTGCCAGGGTTGCAAAGTATTCAGAAAGTCCATTGATATACCAGATCCTGTCAAGGTGTTTTCTTCAAGCCATCAACGAGCTCTTTAATACCCGCCAACGAACCAATCACATTACCCGCTTCCAGTGGCATCATGATGGTCTTGCTGTTTTCTGCGGCCGCAACGGATTGCAAGGCATCCACGTATTTTTGCGCAACAAAATAGTTGATAGCCCGGGCGTCGCCATTAGCAATAGCCTGGGAAACGACTTCAGTTGCCCGCGCTTCCGCCTCTGCCAGTCTTTCCCTGGCCTCAGCTTCTCTCTTGGCTGCTTCCAGCTCACCTTCTGCCTGCAGAATCTGAGCCTGTTTTTCACCTTCTGCTACTTTAATTGCCGCTTCCCGGCTACCTTCTGCTTCAAGTATCTGAGCTCTTTTCTCCCGCTCCGCTTTCATCTGACGGGCCATGGATTCCACCAGATCATTAGGAGGAGCAATGTCCCGAATCTCGATGCGAGTCACTTTCACTCCCCATGGGCTGGTAGCTTCGTCCACCTTGACGAGCAGCATGTTGTTAATACGGTCACGGTTGGACAACATCTCATCCAGCTCCATGGAGCCGAGAACCGCACGAATATTTGTCATCACCAGATTCTGCATAGCCCGATAGAGTTCATTGACCTCGTAGGACGCGCGAACAGCATCCTGAACCTGGTAAAAACAAACGGCGTCTGTCGTTACCTGGGCATTATCGGAGGAGATAATTTCCTGTGAAGGTATATCAAGAACCTGCTCCATCATATTGATTTTCTTACCAATCCTGTCAACGACAGGCACTATAACATGCAGACCGGGAGACAGTGTTCGTGTGTACTTACCAAAACGTTCTACAGTGAAATGAAAGCCCTGTGGAACCATTCTGACACCTGTGCCTATCAGCACAGCGATCAGGACTACCAATGCAATGGCTGTAATCTCAAAGCCCATTTAGTCACTCCTTAGCCTGAAAAGTAGAATCAATTGAGCGAATAGTCTGACAGAAAAAATCAACAATGTCCTAAATCTGTCATAGCCCCTATAAAGTCAGGGGAATCATGGAAGGACAGTCTTCGTTGATCGGACAAAATATCAAATAAGTATTCACAGCAGCTACAAACCTCGCTAGAGTGCTGACAGAACTCTAACGCCAAGAAATCCGATTGTGATCATGAAATTCGATTCTACCAACAATTATATTGCAACCAGCGAACTGAAAACTGCTGTGAACGCTGCCATTGCCCTGCAACGTCCTCTTCTGATCAAGGGCGAACCCGGAACCGGAAAAACCATGCTCGCAGAAGAAGTGGCAGAATCCCTGGGCAAACGACTTTTGCAGTGGAACATCAAATCCACCACCAAGGCCCAGCAGGGATTGTATGAGTACGATGCAGTTTCAAGACTGCGCGACTCCCAGCTGGGCGATGAAAAAGTACACGATATCAGCAATTACATCGTCAAGGGTAAATTGTGGGAGGCCTTTGACGCCGATGAACAGGTTGTTCTGCTGATTGATGAAATCGACAAGGCTGATATCGAGTTCCCCAACGATTTGCTTCAGGAACTGGATAAGATGGAGTTCTTTGTGTACGAGACCCGGAAAATGGTCAAGGCTCGACAGCGGCCCATCGTGATCATCACCAGTAACAATGAAAAAGAACTGCCCGATGCGTTTCTCAGACGCTGTTTCTTCCACTACATCCGATTCCCTGATCCGGCCACTATGAAGCAGATTGTCGATGTTCACTTTCCCACCCTGAAGCAGGGGCTGGTTTCCGAAGCTTTGCAGATGTTTTTTGAATTGAGGGATATCCCCGGCCTGAAGAAAAAGCCTTCTACCTCTGAGCTGATTGACTGGCTCAAGCTATTGAACTCTGACGACATACCCGTCGATGTGCTCAGAAACAGCGATGCTCGCAGTGCTATACCGCCACTCTGCGGAGCCCTGGTTAAAAACGAACAGGATATTCATCTACTGGAACGGCTCGCCTTCATGACCCGTCGATAAGGTGAACCGATGCTGACTAACTTTTTCGATACGGTTCGCGCCTTTGGTGTCCCGGCCAGTACCCGAGAATATCTTGACCTGCTCAGAGCTGTGCAGGCTCATGTAGTCTTCGCGGATAACGAAGCTTTCTATCAACTGTCCAGAGCCATACTGGTCAAAGATGAACGTCACTACGACCGCTTCGATAAAGCCTGCAAAGCTTTTTTCGACGGCATTGAGAGCGTTGAAGATCTGCTTGAAGCCACTATACCGGAAGAATGGCTCAGAAAAGAATTCATCAACCAGCTCAGTGAAGAAGAGAGGGAAAAGCTCAAGGCTCTGGGCAGCCTTGAAGAATTGATGGAGACACTGAAGCAGCGTCTGCAGGAGCAAAAAGAACGTCATGCCGGGGGGAACAAATGGATTGGCACTGGCGGCACGTCGCCTTTTGGTGCTTATGGTAACAATCCAATGGGGGTTCGCATTGGGCAACACCAGAGCAGAAACCGGAGCGCCAGTAAAGTCTGGGATAAACGGGAATTTCAAAACCTGGATGACGATGAAAGACTGGGCAGTCGCAATATGAAAATGGCCCTGCGCAGACTCAGAAAATTCGCACGACAGGGAGTTCCGGATCAGCTGGATCTCGATGACACCATTCGATCCACAGCCAATAAAGGGCTGCTGGACATAAAAATGGTTCCGCAAAGGCGTAATTCAGCAAAAGTACTGCTTTTTATGGATATCGGTGGCTCCATGGATGCTCACGTGAAAGACTGTGAAGCACTCTTTTCCTGTGCACGCTCTGAATTCAAGCATATGGAGTTTTTCTACTTTCATAACTATCTCTATGAATGGGTCTGGAAAAACAACGTTCGCCGACAAACTGAAAAGACCGAAACCTGGGACATCGTTCATCGCTTTGGTAAAGACTACAAAGTGATTTTTGTTGGAGATGCCCAGATGTCACCCTATGAAATCACCTCACCGGGCGGAAGCGTTGAACACTGGAATGATGAACCGGGGCACACCTGGATGCAGCGTGTTCTGGATCATTTTGACAATGCTATCTGGTTGAACCCCATCAATAAAGACAGCTGGTTTTTCACCCATTCTACAAAGATCATCCATGAACAGCTGGAGGGCAGAATGTTCCCTCTGACGGTGAAGGGTCTGGAAGAGGGTATGAATGAGTTGTCTACTAAAAGCTGAGTTATGAAAACAGTCAAGGTTATAGAAGATTATCAGGCCTGCTACCCGGACCCAGTGACTTTCAGTGAAGGTGACAGTCTGATATTAGGTAAAAGTGATGATGAATTTCCCGGATGGATCTGGGTCACATCGGGATCGGGCAAAGAAGGCTGGGCCCCCCTGCCACTGATAAGACGCTTGAGTCAGAAAGAGGGGATTGCACTAGAGGACTACAACGCCAGAGAACTCAGCGTGAATGTAGGCGAAGATTTGAGAATCTTGCGTGAGATTAACGCCTGGGGCTGGGTAGAAAATCAACAGAAACAGACGGGCTGGGTGCCTATTTCCAAATTCGCTGAATACTCTCATGAAAGCAATTGATAATGTTACTTTCAACCACTGAAAACAGTCAATGTCCCCTGTGCAGTGCCGTATCCAACGACTTTGCCAGCGATAAAAGAAGAGATTATTTCAGATGCACTAGGTGCTCACTGGTGTTTGCTGATCAAAAAAGCTGGCCAACGCCTGAGCAGGAACGCTCAGAATATGAGCTTCATAAAAACAACGCCTTTGAGCCGGGATATCGGAAATTTCTTTCAAGGGTGGCAGAGCCATTGAAAGACAGAATATCTTTGGATGCAAAGGGACTGGACTTTGGCTGCGGGCCTGGCCCCACACTTTCTTTGATGATGGCTGAAGCCGGTTGGCCTATGGCTCTGTATGACCCCTTTTTCCACCCGGATCAAAGCGCTTTGGAAAAAACATACGATTTTATTACAGCCACTGAAGTCATAGAGCACATCCATCAACCGGATGTATGGTTGCCGAAACTCTGGGGTATGATCAGACCCGACGGGACACTGGTATTCATGACCAAAATGGTGATAGATCAGGAAGCCTTTTGCCGATGGCATTACAAGAATGACCCTACCCATGTCTGTTTTTACTCAATAGAAACCTTTCAGTACCTTGCTGAACAATGGCAGGCAGTGCTCAGTTTTGAAGCTCGGGATGTTATATTTTTCTACAAATCAATACATTGAATAGAGGTATTACTATAAAGCACTCAAAAAAACTTCATCTCGGAAATGTCGAAGAAGTATTCGGGGTTATTTTGCAAGTTGGCAAGTACGAAAGGCACATTGTTTCACTATGCTGGGTACAGTTGAGCAAGAATGGAAAGAGTGTCTAAAAAAACGATCTCTTGACTCAAGGCGACACAAAAGAGCAAATCCGTCTTCTGACGAAGCCAAGAGCCCATTAGAGGCAAGGACTCAAAGAGAAAAGCTGGGCATATTGTTCTCAGGTATCTTTTCTGATGACTTTATAGGGTCCGGAAATTGTCAGATCGCAGTCAGCTCCGATGTTTTTCTTATCAGCGTGACTGAGTTCAGCAGCGATCTTGGCAAAGCTCAGAGAAATCCTTTGGCATTTACAATACCGGTCGACCTCTTCCTGCTGAAGTTCATTTAGATAGCTATCAACGAAATTCTCATTCATTGTTTTTTAGAATACCCTCTAGGGCATTCATGGCTGATAACGAAGCTATCAGACAATTACTCTGTAGACTTACATTAACCCTGAGGGTGTATTATGAGAGCTGACGGCTTCGTTGTTGTTTGATTGCATTGAAGCATATCAAAATTCTGTTGCAAACTTGCTCTCCACCCTGGCAAGTTTTTATTCTTGCTTGATCGCAACCAGGTATGTTTTAGATAAAAAAGATTTCTCTGACGGTTATAGAACACACCAAAGTTCTGGCTTAATCAGCCAATTCAGAGACAATCATAGCTGGATATCGCCCGATACCTGTTTGACCTGAAATAGCTCGAACAATCGATCCGTTTCCTGAGCGAGATGACGATCTCTGGCCATGACTCCTGACCCTTGATCAGACTCATGAGTCCCCCAGGCAACCGTTACTCTGCCCCACTCAATAACCATTCTTGGATGATGTACGTAGGACTCCGCCAGTCCCGCCACCGCATTAAGAAAACAGAGAGACTTCGAATACTTTTTGAAGGTATAGGATCTCTCAAGGTGATCAACGCCTTCATACTGACACAACGTCCAGTTACTCATAAACTATCCTCTTGGTGGTTTATTACCCTACCTGACAGGTATGGCGATAAAGCGCTCTGATGCTACAGAGAAAGTTTATACAGATAACCCAGAAAGGATAAATGAATTTTGGGCTTTGATAGAACCTCCTTGACCAGGAAAAGGCAACTGAATGAATAAACGTGCTAATCAGCAAGGGCTATACAGTATATATCTTTTCAAGACATAACTGCCTGATGGCTTGAGCCTCACATCCATACGCTGCACAGCCTGCTGCACATTACAAGAGCCTTTTATCAGCTCTCTTCGGTTTCTTCCTGATCAACCTTTTCAGCCTGAAGTTGCTCCAACTCCTGCTTGCTGGCATTTAGCTGCTGAGTCAGCTGCTTCTGCTTGGTTTTCAGTGTCCCGTTCTCTGTCGTCAGAGTCCGGTTCTGCTCCTGCAGACGTTTGATCTGTTTCTTCATACGATCAGGATTGCTGGCTCGCAGCGTTTTCAGCTCGTTATCAGCGCTCTTGACCTGCTTGTTCAGCTTTTCAGCCTTCTGCTCAGCCGCATCAAGCCGTGACTTCAGCTGAGTCACTTCTTTATCGTGCTGATCAGTGATATCAAGGAGAGCTTGCAGGCGCTGTTGCTCAATAACGTCCAGTTCTTCATTTTTAAAGAAACGGCCTCCCGCGCTCAGGGTACCCATATTAATTACCTACCTCCGAAAAGAGTTTGAAGTGATGACAATAGGAAGCAGCCCTTGCCAGCGCAGGGCATCCACACATGTATGGGGGATATTTGATAATGAGATCAATTGTTCTTCATTCAATGGCTGGCAAAAGCAGACTGACTTTAGACGGAGGCAAGTCTATTACACTTGCCTCCCCTAGGAAAGCGCAATTTACACAATTTTTTGCAATGCTGCCAGTTTATTTGCTCATTCTGGCAGCATTATTGGTCAATCAGGCTTCTGGTATGGCCTCCAGTGTTTTAATCAGGTAGTTCCAGAAATTTTCAACAGCCGGAATATGAACCTTTTCATCCGGCGAATGGGGGAACCGAATGGTTGGGCCAAATGAAATCATGTCCCAGTTTGGGTAAGCACTCCCCAGTAACCCGCACTCCAGGCCAGCATGAATAACTTTGATCTCAGGCTCGTAACCGAACAGCTGTTCATGAATATCCTTCATGGTTTTCAAAATAGTGGACTCGGTATTAGGCTTCCATCCGGGGTAAGCCCCCTGTTTTTTGACTTCTGCTCCCATTAACCGATAAAGACCAGCAATACTCTCGGCATGTTCTTCCCTCGCACTGTCAATGAGGCTTCGCACCATATTTTCTATGGTAATCCGACCCTCCTTTATCTTGATGACCGCAAGGTTATTTGACGTTTCCACCACGCCTTCGACACTCAGACTCATTCGGTGGACGCCATTTGGAGATACATGCAGGGTGTCCAAGAGCTGACTTTGTGCCTCAAGGGGCATAGCCTTCTGAACAGATTCTGAGGCCTGTATAACAAGACTTAGATCTGGCTCTACTTCTGCCAGCTCTGTGCGGAATACATTCAGATACTCATCAACTATGCGGGCAGCTTCTTCGCGATTGCATGAAGGGATAGCTACCTGAGCAAAGGCTTCTCTCGGGATTGCATTTCTGAGTGAACCGCCGGAATATTCTGCCAGTCTGGCACCTATTCCAGTCAAGGCTTTCAGTAGCCTCACCATCAGTTTATTGGCATTACCCCGCTGCAGTTTAATATCAACGCCGGAATGACCGCCTTTCAGGCCTTTCAACGCAAGACTGAAACTGCTATACCCCTCCTCCAGAGACTCTTCCTGATAGCTGTGAGAAACAGAAATATCGACACCACCAGCACAGCCAACGTAGAGTTCTCCTTCATCTTCAGAGTCCATGTTCAGCATAATCTCACCGTTCAGCAAACCTGGCTTAAGACCGTGAGCACCGCTCATGCCACTCTCTTCATCAATGGTAAACAGAGCTTCAACAGGACCATGAGGAATATCCGTCGACTCAAATACTGCCATAGCCGCCGCAACACCAATACCGTTATCAGCTCCCAGAGTGGTTCCTTCTGCAGTAACCCAATCGCCATCAACGTACGCCCTGATAGGATCTTTAGTAAAATCATGTTCCGTATCCGCGTTTTTTTGAGGCACCATGTCCAGATGACTCTGGAGAACGACACCACGGCAGTTCTCCATACCCTGAGTAGCTGGCTTGCGGATGATCACATTGCCAACTTCATCTACCAGGGTATCCAGGCCAAGATTTTCGCCAAACTCCTTTACGTAGGCGCGCACAGCATCTTCATGTTTGGAGGGACGGGGAATCTTGCAAAGTGCCTGAAAGTGTCGCCAAATAGGTTGATGGGATAATTCAACTAGCTGGGTCACAGCTATCTCCTGTTGATGAGGGGAAAGGAGTCTATGAAAATAGCCCCTGCGAGAACGAACGCCCATTAGTGAATACACCAATCAAAGACCGAGATTACCGTATTCACCAGAAGCAAAATCGAAGACTTAATCTATTTTTTTACCCGGTTGCCCAGATAATGCGTAAAACCATACCTCTACTTGATCCGGATAAACCTCAATTCCCTGCCGTTCATGAGGCTCTGGATTACCCTGATGGCCTATTGGCCATGGGTGGCAACCTTGCCCCTGAGACACTGACAGACGCATACAAGAGGGGCATATTCCCGTGGTTCAACAAAGGCGAACCCATTCTTTGGTGGTCTCCTAACCCAAGAATGGTGCTTTATCCAGAGCACCTGCACATTAGCCGCTCCATGAAGCGCTTTCTAAAAAAGCACCCTTATCGAGTGAGTTTTGATGAAGCCTTCAGTGAGGTCATGACTGCCTGCTCGTCTCCACGGACCAATCAGGATGGCACATGGATCATCAAAGAAATGAAAGAAGCCTATACTGCCCTTTTTAAAGAGGGTCTGGCTCATTCGGTGGAAGTCTGGTCAGACGATAAGCTGGTGGGCGGGCTGTATGGCGTTACGATTGACAAAGTATTCTTTGGAGAGTCCATGTTCAGTTTCGAAGCCAACACTTCAAAACTTGCAATGATTATGTTGTGCAAAGAGTTACTGAATAGGAACTTCCATCTGATCGATTGCCAGATACACAGCCCTCACCTGGAATCACTGGGCGCGAGAATGATAAGCCGGGATGCATTTCTCAAGGCATTGAAAGACGGTTGCCGAACGCCTGCAACCAGTGCACACTGGAATTAGATAGGGCAAAGGACGGCCGAAGCTGATGAGCGCACTTAAAGACCTAAAATTCTACGCAACCCAGCCACATAGCTGCAGCTATCTGGAGGATAAGCAGGCTATAACATTATTTATGGATCCCGACAAAGACTTGGATCCAGCTCTTTACCGACACTTGGCCGACATAGGGTTTCGAAGAAGCGGTCAACACGTATACAGACCTCACTGCCAAGGCTGCAGCGCTTGTATTCCGGCCAGAGTAGTTGTCAACAGTTTCGAACCCAGACGCAAGCATAGAAAACTATTCAAAAAAAATCAGGATCTCCTGATCACTCGATCCGAAGCTTCATATGATGAAGAGACCTATCAGCTTTACAAAAAATACATCTCCGTGCAGCACCGCGATGGCGACATGTACCCTCCCTCCATGGAGCAATTCCAATCCTTTTTGGTAGGTTGCCCTGAATTCTGTTGCTACTACAAATTCTGGCTGGACGAAAAACTGGTGGCTGTCGCAGTCACCGACGAGCTGTCAAATGGACTCTCTGCAATTTATACCTTTTATGACCCTGAAGTCAGCAAAACCAGGAGCCTGGGTAGTTACTGCATTCTCTGGCAGATAGAGGAAGCCAAAAAACTAGGGCTCAAGCACCTCCACTTGGGCTATTGGATCAAGGACTGCAAAAAAATGAGTTACAAAATTCAATACCGTCCTCTGGAAGTCTACGTTAACAACCGCTGGGTTACTTTGAAGTAGTCGCCCTAACGCATGCTGTAGCTGATTATTTAGACAGGCTGAATCAGCTACAGCGTCATCACCTCTCAGTCAATTCACCGTGTTACCTGGTTAATCAGGATTGAAAGTGATGACAAACAATGTTTTTAAATGGATAAAGGCCGGTTCACTTTGCTTTAAAGCTGGTTTTCAGGCAGAATGCCTGCCAGATTTATTCAGCTAACGCTCTATTCCTGAGGTCAAACTTTATATGGCGAAAGAAGAAAGTCTTGAAATGGAAGGCACTGTCATTGACACCCTACCTAATACTATGTTCCGTGTAGAACTGGAAAACGGCCACGTTGTGACCGCTCATATTTCAGGCAAAATGCGTAAAAACTACATCCGCATTTTGACAGGTGACAAGGTCAAAGTTGAACTGACCCCTTATGATCTGACCAAAGGTCGTATCACATACCGTTCCCGCTGACAGGGGCCTCTTGCCCCTGTCCCTCTCCTGGCATTTTTCAGCCCTGCTCACCGTCCACAACTTCAAGATCTGAAGTCAGGCTCTTGGCAGGTTCGAACTTTAGGAACAACCCTCCTTTCTTGACCGTCACGCGAACAAATCCACCGTTCTCAGACAGCTTACCAAAAAGGATCTGTTCCGCCAGGGGCTTCTTGAGGTGTTCCTGAATAATACGCCCCATAGGACGAGCACCCATCATACGATCATAACCTTTCTCTGCCAGCCACTCTCGTGCTTTATCATCAACGTCAATCTGGACCATCCTCTCATCCAGCTGCGCCTGAAGCTCTGTAAGGAACTTATCGACAACATGCTTGATAGTATCTTCAGTCAGTGAGTCAAAGGGAATGATGGAGTCAAGACGATTCCTGAATTCCGGTGTAAAGGTTTTCTTAATGGCTTCCATACCGTCTGTCGTATGATCCTGCTCAGTGAAACCAATAGAAGTACGCGTCATGCTCTCAGCACCGGCATTGGTCGTCATGATCAGAATAACATTTCTAAAGTCAGCTTTACGACCATTGTTGTCTGTTAGAGTGCCGTGGTCCATCACCTGCAAAAGCAGGTTAAACACATCCGGATGTCCTTTCTCAATTTCGTCCAGCAACAAGACACAATGGGGTGTCTTGTTGATCGCTTCTGTCAAAAGTCCACCCTGGTCATAACCGACATAGCCAGGAGGCGCACCAATCAGTCTTGAAACGGTGTGAGCTTCCATGTACTCGGACATATCAAAACGGACCAGCTCAACCCCCATGGACTTGGCTAACTGACGACAAACTTCCGTTTTGCCGACACCTGTTGGTCCAGAGAACAGGAAAGCACCCACCGGCTTGTCAGGCGCCTTCAAACCAGCACGTGACAATTTAATCGCAGTTGAAAGAGAAACAATGGCTTCGTCCTGACCGAAGACCACCATCTTGAGATTTCTTTCAAGCTTGGAGAGTAACTCTTTATCAGAAGAAGAGACAGACTTAGGTGGAATCCGTGCAATCTTGGCGACAATACTTTCAACATCACCCACCTCAATGAACTTCTTGCGCTCGTTTTCTGGCAAAAGACGCTGATAAGCACCAGCCTCATCAATAACGTCAATCGCTTTGTCAGGCATATGACGATCGTTAATATAGCGACTAGCTAACTCTGCTGCTGCTTTCAGGGCATCATCCTTGTATTCAATGGTGTGATGCTCTTCAAAGCGGCTCTTGAGTCCACGAAGAATATCAATGGTATCGTCAACACTCGGTTCACTGATGTCCACTTTCTGGAAACGACGGGCCAGGGCACGATCTTTTTCGAAAATACCTCGAAACTCTTGAAAGGTCGTTGAGCCGATGCAACGAAGATCACCGGAAGTCAGTAGTGGCTTTAAAAGATTAGAAGCATCCATCACACCACCGGATGCAGCGCCGGCACCAATAATAGTGTGAATCTCATCAATGAAGAGAATGGCGTTATCGAGCTTTTTAAGTTCGCTGAGCAACTTTTTGAACCGCTTCTCAAAATCACCACGGTATTTGGTTCCAGCCAGCAACGAACCAAGATCCAGAGAGTACACAACCGCTTTGGAGAGCACCTCAGGCACCTCTCCGTCCACAATTCTTTTTGCCAGACCTTCAGCAACCGCTGTTTTACCTACACCGGCCTCACCCACCAGCAGAGGATTATTCTTACGACGTCGCGTCAATATCTGGGATACCCGCTCAACCTCTTCTGCCCGACCTACCAGTGGATCAATCTTACCTATACGGGCCTGTTCGTTCAGGTTAGTGGCGTAATTCTTAAGGGGGTCTTTACCGGCGGCCTCAGAGTCAGTGCTTTCCTCCATAAGTTCACCACCCAACTCTTCCAACTCATTACCCGGCATTTTGGAAATTCCGTGAGCGATATAATTTACGACATCTATGCGAGCAACGTCCTGCTGCTTTAGAAAATAAACGGCCTGACTCTCTTGCTCACTGAAGATTGCAACCAGAACATTTGCTCCGGTCACTTCTTTTTTTCCTGAGCTTTGCACATGAAAAACAGCGCGTTGCAGAACTCTCTGAAATCCGAGAGTGGGTTGGGTTTCTCGCTCGGTATCGTTGGTGGGTATTAAAGGAGTTGTTGAATCAACAAAATCAATCAGCTCCCTGCGCAGCTTTTCGGTTTCTACACCACAAGCTACCAGAACACGGGACGCGGATTCATTATCAAGCAGTGCCAGAAGCAGATGTTCCACGGTCATGAATTCATGTCGCTTGCTTCTTACATCACGAAAAGCACTGTTAAGAGTCAGTTCGAGGTCTTTATTGAGCATATGATATTACCCTGAGAACACTAATCGGCCTTAATTGTTTTGCACAACAGGGGATGCTGGAATTCTCTGGAGTACTCGTTGACTTGCTGGGCTTTGGTTTCAGCCACATCCTTGCTGAATAATCCACATACAGCCTTGCCTTGCGTATGAACCATCAGCATGATTTGTGTTGCCTGTTCACTACTCATGCTGAAAAACTTCTCCAGGACCTCAACCACAAAATCCATCGGTGTAAAATCATCATTCAAGAGCAGTACCTGATACATAGCGGGCGGTTTGACTCTGGCTTTAGCTGGTGCCAGTGCTACATCATGATCGCCTTCCTGCTCTATCCCTTCATTCTCTAAGCTTAGACGAAGCCACTCAAAGTTACTCATGTATTGATGAACTGCTATCTGCTGCATTGCACTCGCTTCCAGGTGAATTTACAGCTGAATTAACCAGGCTCTGGACCGCCTGTAACCAGGTGTCGATGACGAACAAACGTCAAAAGCACCACACCCTGAATACCATTCTAAACACGCTGAGAGCAAAGAAAAACAATTTACGTCACTCGTCACTTCAAAAGCTATTGATTTCATGGATACCATCGACTGACAACCGGAATAAAATAGCAAAAGAATCAGAAAAATAATCATTTGATCCGACAAGCAAGAAAAATGACCGCAGAAAAAACCTGCAGCCATTTTTGATGGGTGGAAAAATGCCCGGAAATTAAATCATGCCATCAATTGCCGCATTAAAGGTAGTGCTTGGACGCATAGCTTCTGTGGCTTTAGCTGGAGTAGGCTCATAATAGCCACCCAGATCAACAGCACCACCCTGACAATCTGTCAGTTCTGAGACAATCTGCCCTTCTTTCTCGACCAGCTCCCTTGCCAGACTGGAAAACTTGCTGCTGAGTTCCTGATCCACTTCCTGAGCCACTAAAGCTTCTGCCCAGAACTGAGCCAGATAGAAATGGCTGCCACGGTTGTCAAGCTCTTTCACCCTTCGGGAAGGTGACTTGTTAGCATCCAGATATTGGCCAATAGCAGCGTTCAATGTGTCAGCCAGAATCTGGGCCCTGGCATTCCCAGTCTTAACTGCAATATCTTCAAGCGATACAGCGATAGCCAGAAATTCACCCAGAGAATCCCAACGCAGATGATTTTCTTTAACAAACTGTTGAACGTGCTTGGGGGCTGAACCACCAGCACCAGTCTCGAACAGACCTCCACCAGCCAGCAGAGGGACAATAGAGAGCATTTTAGCACTGGTACCTAGCTCCAGAATCGGAAACAGGTCGGTCAGGTAATCACGCAGAACGTTTCCGGTCACGGAAATGACATCTTTGCCTGTCCGAATCGTTTCCATACTCAGACGGCAGGCATCTACCGGAGAGAGAATACGGATATCCAGGCCCTCGGTATTGTGGAACTTCAGGTATTCGTTGACCTTGGCAATCAGGTTGGCATCGTGAGCACGGTTTTCGTCCAGCCAGAAAAGAGTCAGAGCTCCTGTTGCCCGGGCACGGTTAACGGCCAGCTTGACCCAATCGCGAATCGGCGCGTCCTTGGTCTGACACATTCTCCAGATGTCACCCTCTTCAACATTGTGCTCAAACACAGTGCTGCCAGATTCTTCGACAACACGGATAATGCCGTTTGCAGGTGCCTTGAAGGTCTTGTCATGAGAACCGTACTCTTCAGCTTTTTGAGCCATCAGACCTACGTTGGAAACATTACCCATAGTGGTGACATCAAAAGCGCCGTTCTTCTTGCAGAAATCAATGACTTCCTGATAAATAGCCGCATAGCAACGATCAGGAATCATGGCTTTAGTGTCATGCAGCTTGCCGTCAGGCCCCCACATCTGGCCCGAAGAACGCAAAGCGGCAGGCATAGACGCATCGATAATGACATCGTTCGGTACATGCAGATTAGTGATACCCTTATCGGAGTCCACCATCGCCAGCTCAGGGCGAGTCTTGTATACGGCCTGAATATCCGCCTTTACTTCTTCCTTCTGCTCAGCAGGCAGTTTGGCAATCTTGGCATAAACGTCACCCAAACCGTTGTCCGGATCAACACCCAGATCTGAAAATAGAGAAGCGTGTTTCTCAAATACGTCTTTAAAGAAGACTGTGACAGCATGACCAAACATGATCGGGTCAGAAACCTTCATCATTGTAGCTTTCAGGTGCAGGGACAGCAGAACATTTTGCTCTTTAGCTTCCTGGGCAGAAGCTTCATAGAATGCTCTCAAACCCTTCACATTCATGACAGCGCTGTCAATAACTTCACCGGCCAGCAGGCTGGTGCTGGGCTTAAGCACCGAAACTGCCCCGTCATTGCCAACAAACTCGATTCTTACATCCGTGGCCTCGGGCATGACTGCTGACTGCTCACTGGAGTAAAAGTCTCCGCTGTGCATATGAGCAACGTGAGATTTGGAATCAGGAGCCCAGGCACCCATGGAGTGAGGGTTCTTCTTCGCATACTCTTTTACAGGAGCCGCTACACGGCGATCAGAGTTACCCTCTCGAAGAACCGGGTTTACCGCACTGCCAAGCACTTTAGCATAGCGAGCCTTGATCGCTTCTTCCTCAGGATTTCCGGGTTCTACAGGGAAATCAGGAATGTCATAACCGTGTTCCTGAAGCTCTTTGATCGCATCTGTCAGTTGCGGGATAGAAGCACTGATATTAGGCAACTTGATAATGTTTGCCTGAGGCGTCTTGGCCAACTCACCCAACTCAGACAGAGCATCACTCTGCTTTTGTTCTGCACTCAGCTTCTCGGGGAAATTAGCTATGATTCGACCAGCCAGTGAAATATCCTTGGTTTCAACAGCTACTTCTGCGGCTCGGGTAAAAGCCTTGAGGATAGGGAGCAATGAATAGGTGGCTAAGGCGGGAGCTTCGTCAGTAATAGTGTAAATAATTCTGGTTGTATCTGTTGTCATGTTATCTCCAAAAAACAACTGGCTGTGGTGCCTCTGCGGAGGGGTTTAAGTGGAGTTTGACGACCACTATTTATCACTTTATTTGCACAGCCCCGTAACGCTTTTGACGTTATCGCCTATAAGATATACCAATGTGCGTAAGGAATAAATGTAGTTTTGCTACACAATCTTCTGTTTGCATATCGAAAGACTCTATAGAAGTGAATTCATCAGACGGGTACAATGCCCGGCTTCCTGATTCAGCCATACAGTAATTATGATAGACTCTTGTGCCACTTTTTCTGACAAAAACCCTCAGGACACCCATGTAATCGTAGGCATGTCCGGTGGCGTTGATTCCTCAGTATCTGCACTTCTGCTCAAACAGCAGGGTTACCAGGTAGAAGGTCTGTTCATGAAAAACTGGGAGGAAGATGATGGCACTGAATACTGCACTGCCATGACCGATCTGGAAGATGCCCAGGCCGTTTGCAACAAAATTGGCATTAAACTCCATAAAGCCAATTTCGCTGCTGAATACTGGGATAATGTCTTTGAGCATTTTTTACAGGAATACAAGGCCGGACGTACCCCCAACCCCGACATTCTCTGCAACAAAGAAATCAAGTTCAAGGCTTTTCTGGATTATGCCCAGACACTGGAAGCTGACTGTATCGCCATGGGCCACTACGCCCGCAGAGATAACATTAATGACCAGGCTTGTCTGAGAAAGGGTCTCGACCCCAATAAAGACCAGAGCTACTTCCTGCACCAGGTCGGCACCGAACAACTGGCCAGAACTCTGTTCCCGGTGGGTGAAATAGCAAAGCCTGAAGTTCGACGCATAGCAGAAGAACACGACTTAATCACCCACAACAAGAAAGACAGCACAGGTATCTGTTTTATTGGTGAACGTCGTTTTCGTGACTTCCTGAAGCAGTACCTTCCGGCCCAGCCTGGCGTCATTGCGACCGATCAGGGTGCAGTTATTGGCGAGCATTCAGGCTTGATGTACCATACCATCGGCCAAAGACAGGGCCTTGGTATTGGCGGACTGAAAGGCGCTTTAGAATCACCCTGGTATGTTGTTGAGAAAGATCTTGAGAACAATCGGCTGATCGTTGCTCAGGGCAATAATCACCCCTTGCTGTTCTCTGAAGCCCTGACCGCTTCTGAAATATTCTGGATCTCCGGCTCAGCGCCTGCACTACCAGCCAGTCTAACCGCCAAGATCCGCTATCGGCAGCAGGATCAGGCCTGCCGCCTTGAGCAAACATCAGACGGGAGATACCTTGTGGTTTTTGACAAACCTCAGAGAGCGGTCACTCCGGGGCAATCTGTCGTTTTCTACCAGAATGATATTTGTCTGGGCGGTGGGGTTATTGAAACCAGACACCACTCTCTGAGTGAGGCTCATATTCAATAAAACACCAATCGGTTCGCTCAACTCAACTCTCCACAACCGGGAGCAGACAACCTTCCGGATAGAGAAAGCACACATAAGGTAGAGAAAATCAGGTGCAATACACAGCAAAGGAACAGGCAGCTGCCCTCTCAGCAATTTTTCAGGCTGCTGGCCTTGTAGAACGTTTGGCCAAGAGCGGGCAAATCAGTGAAGAGCCACTGGAGCCACTGATTGGCAGCCTGTTTGTCATTTCTCCTGATCGTGTTGAAGATGTCTTCAATGGCTACGACAGCCTGCTCACTGGCAGAAAAATTCTAAACGATGTCCTTCAGCGTCAGGCCGACGCAATCCAGGCCGACACCGTTCGTTATGCCCTGACCCTGATACATCTGGAACGCAAACTTTCCCGAAATCGTAACATGCTTGGTGAGATCTCCCAGCGCCTGCAACGCTGCAGGGAACAGGCCGAACACTTTGGCATCCTCCATGAAAATGTTATTGCCAGCCTTGCCGGTATTTACCTCGACACCATCAGCACCTTTAAGACAAGAGTGCAAGTTTCAGGCGACCTCCAACATCTTCAGAATCAGGGCAATGCTGACAAGATACGCGCCATTTTGTTTGCCGGGATACGCGCTGCCATTCTCTGGCGCCAGACAGGTGGCAGCCGCTGGCAGTTATTACTTAGCCGAAAAAAGCTATTGAATGGCTTGAATCAGCTTTAAACCGAATCATCCACCCTGCATCCTAAGCGGTTTTCCGGTATGATGCGCCCTTTCTACGAGCATAAGGCATGTTAAACATGGAGCTGTCTGCACTGACTGCTGTTTCCCCCGTCGACGGTCGCTATGGGGACAAGACCCAGAGCCTGAGAAGCATTTTCAGTGAGTATGGTCTGATCCGCTTCCGGGTAACTGTTGAAGTTAAATGGTTACAGGCACTGGCCAGCCACCCCGAAATCAGCGAAGTTCCTGAACTTTCAAGGGGTGCTTACGCGCTTTTAGACCAGCTGGTCGACAACTTTTCCCTTGAAGATGCCCAGCGTGTCAAGGAAATTGAGCGCACCACAAACCATGATGTTAAGGCCGTTGAGTACTTGATCAAGGAAAAGGTACAGGACAACAGTGAGCTAGCTGCTATCAGTGAGTTTGTTCACTTTGCCTGCACTTCCGAGGACATTAACAACCTGTCCCACGGACTAATGCTGAAGACTGGCATGGAACAGGCGGTACTACCGCCCATGCAACAGATCATCAAGGAAATTGAAAGCCTTGCTCATCAGCACGGCGATCAGCCAATGCTGTCCCGTACTCACGGACAAACGGCCTCTCCCACCACGCTGGGCAAAGAGATGGCAAACGTTGCTTACCGTCTGCGCCGTCAGGTTCAGCAAATCACCCGAATCACCCCACTGGGCAAAATCAACGGTGCCGTTGGTAACTACAATGCTCACCTGTCCGCTTACCCTGAAGTTGACTGGCAGCAACATGCTGAAAAGTTTGTCGCCAGCCTGGGCCTGGAATGGAACCCCTACACCACCCAGATTGAACCTCACGACTACATCGCTGAACTATTTGATGCCATTTGCCGTTTCAACACTGTCTTGATCGATTTTGATCGTGATATCTGGGGCTATATCTCCCTGGGATACTTCAAACAAAAAACCGTAGTCGGCGAAGTGGGCTCTTCCACCATGCCTCACAAAGTTAATCCGATTGACTTTGAAAACTCCGAAGGCAATCTGGGTATTGCTAATGCCGTTATGCAGCATCTGGCAATGAAACTACCTGTTTCCCGATGGCAGCGCGACCTAACAGACTCAACCGTTCTGCGTAACTTGGGAGCGGGTCTGGGTTACAGCCTGATTGCTTATGCATCGACTCTGAAAGGTATTGGCAAGCTACAGGCCAATGCTGAACGCCTGAATGAAGACCTGGATAATGCCTGGGAAGTTCTGGCGGAGCCCATCCAGACAGTTATGCGCCGATACGGTATCGAGCAGCCTTACGAAAAACTCAAGGCTCTGACTCGTGGTCAGGAAGGTATCACCCAGGCGACTCTGGAGACCTTTATTGATAACCTGGACATGCCTGCCGGGGTAAAAGCTGAACTTAAGAAGCTGACACCCGCGAATTATGTGGGCAACGCTGCTACTCAAGCCAAAGCGATCTAACCTGACGATAACGAAGCGAGCAAACCGTCTCAAGAAGACAACAAAGCCCTCAATTGAGGGCTTTGTTTATAACCTTTCAGTTATTTCATTTTGCAGTGGCTTTAAATTCACGCCTTCTTGCATGCAGTACCGGTTCGGTATATCCATTAGGCTGCTGACAACCTTTCAGGACCAGCTCGCATGCTGCTTTAAAAGCAACACTGGCATCATAATCGGGAGCCATAGGTCGGTATTCAGGATCCCCGGCATTCTGCTCATCAACCACTTTTGCCATACGCCTCATGGCATCCATCACCTGCTCCTCAGAACAGACACCATGCCTCATCCAGTTAGCCATATGCTGACTGGAAATACGCAGCGTTGCGCGATCCTCCATCAAGCCTACATCGTGGATGTCGGGAACTTTTGAACAACCCACGCCCTGGTCCACCCATCGAACAACATAACCGAGAATACCCTGAGCATTGTTATCCAGCTCTTGCTGAATCACGTCGTCAGTCAGAGAAGACCTGTCATGCAACAAAGGAATAGTCAGAAGATCATCCAGACTCGCTCTTTGACGCTCAGATATAGATTCCTGAACTTCAAGAACATTTACGGAATGATAATGAGTTGAGTGCAGTGTCGCGGCATTAGGTGAAGGCACCCAGGCCGTATTCGCTCCTGACTGGGGATGCCCGATTTTAGTCGCCAGCATCTTAGCCATCTCATCCGGCATAGCCCACATACCTTTACCAATCTGGGCACGACCGGCCAGACCACAGTCGAGCCCTACCTCAACATTCTGGTCCTCGTAAGCATTGATCCAGACAGACTGTTTCATTTCACCTTTTGGAATCATCGGACCGGCTTCCATGCTGGTGTGTATCTCATCCCCGGTACGATCAAGGAAACCTGTATTAATAAAGACGACCCGATCTTTGGCCGCCCGGATACAGGCTTTGAGATTGACAGAAGTACGACGTTCTTCGTCCATTATGCCAACCTTCAGGGTATTATTCTCAAGACCCAGAACAGCTTCAATCTTGCCAAACAACTTGTTGGTGAAGTCTACCTCCTCGGGCCCGTGCATTTTTGGCTTAACAATATAAACACTGCCGGTGCGGGAGTTTCTCATGCCTTCCTGTTTTTTCAGGTCATGCATGGCAATCAGCGTAGTAAACATTCCGTCCATAATGCCTTCCGGAATCTCATTTCCCTGACGATCCAGAATGGCATCAGTAGTCATTAGGTGCCCGACATTTCGAACAAACATCAGACTCCGGCCATGCAGAGAAAACGCTTCACCTGTGGGGGATGTATAGTTGCGATCAGCAACCAGCTGACGGGTTAGGGTTTTATCACCTTTAATGAATGTTTCCTGCAGGTCAGCTTTCATTAATCCGAGCCAGTTTCGATAAACCAGTGCTTTATCTTCAGCATCAACGGCAGCCACAGAATCTTCACAGTCCATAATGGTTGTCAGAGCCGCTTCTACCACCAGATCCTTCACTCCGGCTGCATCAGCCTTTCCTATAGGAGATTGACGGTCGATTTGAATCTCAATATGAAGGCCATTATTTTTGATCAGAATACTGTCAGGCGCTTTTTCACTGCCTGTATACCCAACGAACTTTACAGGCTGGGCCAGCGCTGTGACGCTGCCGTCTTCCAAAGAGAGAGCCAACTCTCCCTCCCTGACAGCATAACCGGTGACCTTGGAATGATTTCCTTTGACCAGTGGCGCCGCCTGATTGAGCAACGCCTTACCAAAAGCGATAACTTTCTGTCCACGCACAGGGTTATAGCCCTTACCACGCTCAGCACCATCACTTTCAGGAATAGCGTCAGTACCATACAAAGCATCATAAAGACTTCCCCAACGAGCGTTCGCTGCGTTGAGGGCAAAACGGGCATTCATCACAGGTACAACCAGCTGAGGCCCCGCCTGGGATGCAATTTCTGAATCAACATTTTCCGTTGTAATCTTAAAGTCTTCGCCTTCAGATTGCAGGTAACCGATTTCCAACAGAAACTGTTTATAGGCAGAAGGATCATGGGGCTGCTGTTTATGATCTTTATGCCACTGATCAATTTGATTTTGCAGAGCCTCTCGCCTCTGCAACAGAGACCTGTTCTCAACAACACACTCATCCAGAACACGCTCAAAACCTGACCAGAAGACCTCTGGAGTCACTCCAGTGCCCTCAATAGCTTCAACCAAGAGATTGTGGATAGGGGCCGCTATCTGCAAACCTCCGATCTGAATACGATCAGCCATATGCCTTCCTTCTACACGCTTTTATCTTCAATTCGCGTAAGACCACCACCGAACCAGGTGGGGATGTAAGCGAGACTTGCGCAGAGCAAGCCTGTGAACTATTTTTTCCGTTTCTATTAGACCTAACCGTAGGGCTCACGGGATGTTAAGTCTGCAGAGTTAGTTTGAAGCGCGTGAAGCAAGCTCGATTCGCCCATTAAAAGCTCCCACTACGGGGATTTTACGCGACAACCAAGACTACTCCCTGAGCAACGAACTATGAAACAGAAACCTGTCAGGTGACTAACAGGAAACCCCTCACCGGAATCAGGTGTGGGGGGAACGCCAATGTCGAGATGAACCGCCTGATTTCACCAAAAAAACCGGCAACTCAAGTCTGACACTATTCTGTTTGAACCGACAGGTGATGACCAATTCAACTCAGTTATATATGATATTTTTTCAATAAATAGCAATTATTAACAAAGCTTATGCATAGAAAAGCCGCACAATGGCGGCTTTTCTGGATTTTGAGCTCAATCGTCCGGATGTGATTCCTGCTTTTGCTCGGCAATTATCAGGTAGTAGCTTTCTGATGTATTCTCAATGCATTCATCAGCTACTGAGTAAAGAGTATGTTCTGTGTTCAATTGTGTTAACCAGTTCATTTTATCTTACCTTCCGGTGGACCTCGTTTGGGTATTATCAGGACTTCGACAGGCAAAGCACTTAGCTACCCGCCATCGCTCAAAGGCAATCAGAGATTAACACTAGTTAACACAACTTTCTAGATAATTGGGCCGCTTATTTCACATATATTATCATTTGTTATCAAACAGGCTCGTCAACTGGATTGGCTTGTTGTGTAGTAGCCTTGATGACCTGCCGTAACCAGTTGTGCCCTGCATCATGGTGCAACAACGGACTCCATGCCATACGAAGCTGGATTGGGGGAATCTCAAATGGTGGCGGCAGAACCACCAACTCATCTTCATGGCGGTGTAATTCAGCCAGCTTACTGGGCAGAGTCGCAATAAGGTCATTTTGGGATGAGAGCAGCATAGCTACCTGATAATGTCTGGTAAGAACCCTGATATCACGCTTGTGACCAATAGCCGACAGTGCCTCATCAACCCATCCGAGTTGCTGCACATCTTTTGGATCAATACCTACTCCGACACCCATGCCTGTCTTACTTGCCCAAATATGCTGGGCGGAAAGATAACTATCAAGGGTGAAATTACTAATAACCGGATTGTCCCGACTCAGGACACAGGAAAAAGAGTCCTCCCAGATCAATGACTGGTGGAAAGATTGTGGCATATGACTGAAACGGTTAATGGCCATATCAACACGACCATGTTCCACATCATGAAAGGTCACATCACTGGGCGTGAGAATATCAAGAGTAATCCCGGGAGCCTGAGCCCTGAGCTTTTTCAGCACCATAGGAATGACAGTAGATTCTGAGTAATCACTGGCCATAACACGAAACACTCTGGAGCTTTCTCCAGGATTAAAGGCATCTCTGGGCAGAACAGCCTGCTCCAAAAGTTTCAGAGCGTCTGCAATCTGGGGTTTGAGGGCGAGAGCCCTCTCTGTTGGTGACATGCCTTCACTGGTTCTTACCAGCAGAGGGTCGTTAAACAGAGTCCTGAGCCTTTTCAACCCGTTACTCATGGCTGGCTGGGTTATGCCCAGTTGCTCAGCCGCTTTGGTGACACTTCTTTCACGCAGAAGCACATCCAGATACACCAGCAGGTTCAGATCAACACGAGCCAAGTTCATATTTTTTGTTTACATCCTGAAGCGGTTCGCCAGATGGCCAAAAATAGTTATCCCCCTGCTGCAAAGTCAGACAATCGTCTGATCCTGAAAAACGCCCTCATTTATTGCTATAAGCGGTAGCAAGCTTTTTGACTAACATCAAGGACACCTGAATCCAGAGAATACTGCTTTAAAGCCTCCGTGAATCCAATGACATTAACTTCCCGACTATGAAAAGAGCTTTTCAGTAAAAGGGCCAACTATTAGTAGCAGAGGAAAGGTATTGTGACATTTTTGACGAGAATATTCACTATAACCATAATAAATTATCAAGTTTGTTATCTTTTGTTATAGATTGAAATTGCCTTGACAAACAACCGTTTGATTTTCAGGAGAGGCGATAAAATGTCTACTTATAATCGCGCTGAAGAGATTGCTCGCATCGAAAAGGACTGGTCAGCAAATCCTCGTTGGGCCAATGTAAAACGCACCTACAAAGCTGAGGATGTCGTCCGTCTGCGCGGTTCCATTAAGGTAGAAAATACCTTTGCTCAAATGGGAGCAGACAAACTCTGGACTCTACTCTATGAAAACAAGTCACGCAAGGGTTACGTAAACAGTCTGGGGTCTCTGACAGGGGGTCAGGCACTGCAGCAAGTTAAAGCGGGACTGGAAGCCGTTTACTTGTCTGGCTGGCAGGTGGCTGCCGACAATAATTCAGCCAGCTCCATGTACCCCGATCAGTCTCTCTATCCGGTAGATTCGGTACCGGCGTTGATCGAAAGAATGAACAACAGTTTCATGAGAGCAGATCAGATCCAATGGAAAAATGGTATTGAACCCGGTGATGAAGGCTTCAGAGATATGTTCGCCCCCATTATTGCCGATGGCGAGGACGGCTTTGGTGGAGTCCGTAACACTTACGAGCTGATGAAAAGCATGATCGAAGCTGGCGCTGCGGGTGTTCACTTTGAAGACCAGCTGGCTTCTGTCAAAAAGTGCGGGCACATGGGAGGAAAAGTTCTTGTTCCTACCCAGGAAGCTGTCGACAAACTGATTTCTGCTCGACTGGCCGCAGATGTCGCCGGAGTTCCGACTCTGCTTATGGCAAGAACCGATGCCAGTACAGCTGATCTGATCACCTCTGATATTGATGATTATGATCAGCCTTTCCTGACCGGCGAGAGAACCAAAGAAGGCTTCTATCGCACCCGCAAGGGTATTGAGCAGGCGATTGCCCGGGGACTGGCTTACGCACCTTATGCCGACCTGCTCTGGTATGAATCAGAGACACCGGATCTGGATGAGGCAAGAACCTTTGCTCAAGCTATTCGCTCCGAATACCCGGATCAATTACTGGCCTATAACTGCTCTTCTTCCTTTAACTGGAAAAAGAACATGGACGATAAAACCATTGCCCGCTTCCAGGATGAACTGAGTGAGATGGGTTACAAATTCCAGTTCATCACACTGGCAGGCATTCACAGTATGTGGCACAACATGTTCGATCTGGCCTACCACTACGGTAAGGGAGAGGGCATGAAACATTACGCAGAAATGGTTCAGCAACCCGAGCAGGCTGCGTTTGAACGAGGCTACACCTTTTCATGCCCTCAGAAAGAAGTAGGGACAGGATACTTTGACCACATCACACACGTGATCCAGAAAAACCGATAGTGCCTTAATTGATTGTGAGAAATTTAGGGGTTTTCTGACAATTTTTAGCACCCGAAGCAGCTCTTCATCTTCAACGGATGAAGAGCTGCTTCTTATTACGAGCCATTTTCCATAGCGATAGGAACCCCCACCCCCTGCATAGTGTCTATTCTGTACTGAGTTGTACAAAATGGAACCCCTATGCCGACCTCTATGCCTATCCCTGACTTAAAAACCCTGAAGGAAATCTATCAAAGCCTGCAGAGCTTCACTCGAAAGACACCTCTGATTCCCAGCGAAGAACTGGGAGCCAGAGTCCAGGGCAAAGTATTTGTAAAGGCTGAGTCTCTGCAAAAAACCGGCGCGTTTAAATTCAGGGGAGCCCTTTACAGACTTCTGAAACTCACTAAACACGAGAAATCTCGAGGCGTTGTTGCCTATTCTTCTGGCAATTTTGCCAGAGGACTGGCTGCAGCAGGCGAGATACTGGGCATTGATGTTCACCTTGTTATGCCCGCTGATGCCCCGAAGAACAAGATAGAAAGCGCCCGCGCCCATGGTGCCGATGTTAAACTCTGTTACGAATCCGATCCATCCAGAGAGGAGGCAGCTGCCGCGGAGGCCGTTAGGCTCTCCCAGCAGCATGACTATTCTCTGCTTCACCCTTTTGATGATGCCACTCTGATTCAGGGTCAGTCCGCTGTTGCCATGGAAGCTTCCGAACAACTTGAACAGATGGGGGAGACCTGCCATTTCCTGTTATGCCCGACCGGTGGTGGTAGCCTGGCCGCCGGTTCGAGCATGGTTTTTAATACTGCGAACTATCCTGACACTCAGGTACTGGCAATTGAACCCTCCGGATACGAAGGGATGACTTTATCGATTGAAGAAGGGCACCGTGCCAGAGCGGACGGCAAACTATTCAGTTCCTGTGACGCCCTTCAGGCTTTGAGCCCGGGGGAAAACAATCTCTCAATCATACAGAATTCAGAAGTCGCCGGTCTGGCCGTTGATGAAGAGTTTGTTCACGAAGGCATCCGATTTGCAGCTTCCAAGCTGAAGCTGATCCTCGAGCCCAGTGGCGCAATTGGACTCGGGGCACTATTGCAGCACTCAGAAAAGTTCATGGGAAAAACAACTGTAATCATCGCTTCAGGCGGAAACATTGATATTGAAAAGTACTCCATGATCATTCATCGATGACCCAGCCATCGTTTCAGGCGATCTAACAGCAGGCTGTTTTCAACCGGGGGGGATAATCGTCCACACCCGCTGCTATGCATCTTTTCTCATCTTATTCTGACGTTTCTATAGCCTGACTGCCATCTTCCGCCAGCACCAGATTCAAACCCTGTTTATGCAGCAGAGACGACAATACTCTTTCAAGAGTGCGTCATAGCAACCGCTCTCGGGAGAAAAGCATTCCATTGTTATCGGCGTAAACATAGCCCTCAGGTGCAAAATTAACACCATGAAAAGAGACCACCAGATTACTCTCACCCACGCCTTTTTTATCTGTTTTCATGGGATGGCAGCCCAGCGCCTGAACACCCAGTGGTAAATCGGCAATAATATCAACATCCCTGATACAGCCATAAATAATTATCCCTGCCCACCCGTTTTCAACGGCACGCTCTGCCAGCATATCGCCCAGCATGGCCCTGCGCATGGAGCCACCGCCATCAACCACCAGCACTCTGCCTTCTCCCGGCTGCCCTACCCACTCACGAACCAGAGAATTATCTTCAAAACACTTCAAGGTCACGACCTGTCCATGAAAAGCATTAACGCCACCAAAGTTTTTGAAACCTGGTTCAGCAACGGAGATCTGTTCAGGAAAATCATCACAAAGATCCGGGGTTGTAAACTGAGTCATTCTTTTTTCCTTCTTTTATCGACAGGGTTTGCCGACAAAAAGTGTACAGGAATCAATGAAGTGAAGAAGACAAGTGAAGTGAATAGTGAATATAAAGAGAAATGATGAAGCCCGCATTGCAGGCTTCATTTATAGCTCATAGCTATCGAGACTCATTGTCAGCGAGGTACAGCCAGGTTTCCAACACAGAATCCGGATTCAGAGAAACAGTCTCTATTCCCTCTTCCATCAACCATTTGGCGAAGTCAGGATGGTCACTCGGGCCCTGACCACAAATACCTACATATTTACCCTGTTTTCTACAAGCCTGAATAGCCATCGACAATAACTGCTTGATGGCAGGATTACGTTCATCAAAGAGATGGGCAATCAGACCGGAATCCCGGTCCAGACCCAGTGTCAGCTGAGTCATATCATTGGAGCCAATGGAGAAACCATCAAAGTATTGGAGGAAGTCATCAGCCATCAGCGCATTAGAAGGCAATTCGCACATCATGATGACTCGAAGACCGTTTTCACCTCGTTTCAGACCAAACTTCTCCATGATGGAAACCACCTGACCCGCTTCGTCCGGCGTTCTGACAAAAGGCACCATCAGCTCAACATTGGTCAGCCCCATTTCATCACGGACCCGCTTCATGGCCCGGCATTCCAGTTCGAAACAATCCTGAAAATCTTCAGAAATGTAGCGTGACGCTCCCCGGAAACCCAACATCGGGTTCTCTTCATTGGGCTCATAGAGATGACCACCCACCAAATTGAAGTACTCATTGGACTTGAAGTCAGACAAGCGAACAATGACCTTTTCCGGTGCAAAGGCCGCCGCAATGGTGGAGACTCCCTCTACCAGTTTTTCAATATAAAAGTCTACCGGACTGCTATAGCCTGATATGCGCTCACCTACTTGTCGTTTCACATCCACAGGGAGCTTGTCAAAATTCAGCAGAGCTTTCGGATGCACACCAATCATCTTGTTGATGATGAATTCAAGTCTTGCCAGACCTACACCTTTATTAGGCGTACGAGAGAAACTGAAAGCACGATCCGGATTACCTACGTTCATCATCAGCTTGAAAGGCAACTCTGGCATGACATCCAGGTCACGAACCTTGTGTTCAAAGTTTAACAGACCCTCATATATAAAACCGGTATCCCCTTCTGAACAGGAAACAGTTACGGGAGTGCCTTCCCTGAGCCTGAAGGTCGCATCGCCACAACCCACAACCGCAGGGATACCCAGCTCACGAGCAATAATGGCCGCATGACAGGTTCTGCCACCCCGGTTAGTCACGATGGCAGAAGCCCGCTTCATTACCGGCTCCCAATCAGGATCAGTCATATCAGTGACCAGAACATCGCCTTCCTGAACCTTGTCCATCTCATCAATATCTTCGATCAGGCGAACTTTACCCTGACCGATTTTCTGGCCAATACTGCGACCTTCAACCAGTAACGCACCCTTCTCTTTGAGGATGAAGCTTTCCAGCTTTCTGCCACTGCTCTGGCTTTGTACGGTTTCAGGACGAGCCTGAACAATGTAGAGCTGCTGATCATCACCATCTTTAGCCCATTCAACATCCATTGGACAGCCGTAATGTGCTTCAATAGCCATGGCCTGACGACATAATTCAGTAACATCCTCATCGTTGATTGAGAACTGTCCTCTGGCATCCAGATCCACATCTACCGTTTCTACGGAACGACCTGCCGAACCGCTGTGGCCGTAAATCATCTTGATCGCCTTGCTGCCCAGGGTGCGTCTCAGAATACCGGGGCGCCCGGCTTTGACAGCAGGCTTATAGACGTAAAATTCATCCGGATTAACAGCACCCTGAACAACTGTCTCACCCAAACCGTATGAAGCCGTAATAAACACAGCCTGATCAAAACCGGACTCAGTATCCAAAGAGAACAGAACCCCGGAAGAACCAGTCTCGCTGCGCACCATTCTCTGAATACCGGCAGACAGTGCTACATTTCTGTGATCAAAGCCCTGGTGAACACGGTAAGCAATAGCTCGATCATTAAAGAGTGAGGCAAACACTTCGCGAACAGCAATCAGTACGTTTTCTGCACCGCGAATATTCAGAAAAGTCTCTTGTTGACCCGCAAAAGAGGCATCGGGAAGGTCTTCCGCAGTCGCTGAGGAGCGGACCGCTACTGGCAGGTCATCACTCCCGGAAAGGGACTGGTAAGCTTTGATAATGGACTCTTCCAGTTCCGGCCTGAAAGGCTCCTCCATAATCCAGCGACGGATTTTTGCACCAGCCGTGGTCAACGCCCGGATATTATTGATATCCAGATCATCCAGCAGGTTATGAATTCTTTGATAAAGTCCATTGCCATCGAGAAAGTCCCGATAAGCCTCGGCCGTTGTCGCAAAACCACCAGGCACTTTTACCCCAGCCTTGCTTAAGCCACTGATCATCTCGCCTAAAGAGGCGTTCTTACCGCCGACTTTTTCGACGTCTCCCATGCCCAGAGTTTCCAGGCCAACTACAAAATTATTCAAAGCAGCATTCCCCGCTCTTTTCTATCTGCTTATGGCTGTTTCGGTTAGCCAGGTGTGCTTGTATGCTTACGGCCAACTCTTGGCTTTTTTGTACAAAAGACAAACGTCTGATATACCAGACTCAGTCCAGCCTATCGCTTCCGTGTTTCGGTAGGTACACTATGTTAGATTTTGTTATAAAATGAAATACCTTGAAGGAAAAAAATGTGAAAAGAACGGCAGTTTTCGTCTCAGACGGCACAGGAATCACTGCGGAGTCGTTCGGACAGAGTCTCCTCGCGCAGTTTGAAGGCTATGAGTTTCAACATGTTACCTTCCCTTATATAGATTCCACTGCAAAAACCATTCAACTGATTGAAAAGATTCACAGCATTCACAAAGTAGAACAAATAAGACCTGTCGTCTTCATGACAGTTCTGAATGAAGACGTCAGTCGCATACTTCACACCAGTGGTGCCTATATAATAGACCTCTTCGAAACTTTTCTGCCGGGTCTTGAGCATGAGTTCGGCCAACACCCTCTCTATAGAACAGGCAAAAAGCGTTCCACAACTCACAGCCATATTTACCACCGACGTATAGAAGCCGTTCAGTTTGCACTTGATAATGATGACGGAGCAAAAACAAGAAATTATGACAAGGCAGATATTATTCTGCTGGGGGCCTCCAGAAGTGGTAAAACCCCATCCTGCATTTACCTGGGCCTGCAGTTTGGCATCTTCGCTGCGAACTATCCCATCACAGAAGAAGATTTGGATGAACCGCTCAGACTCCCCAAACCCCTGCAGCCACACAGGGACAAACTGTTCGGCCTGACGATCCACCCCGGTCGTCTGGCCGGCATTCGCCACGAAAGACGCCCGAACTCACGCTATTCATCCAGCCAGCAATGTCAATTTGAAATCCATACGATTGAGCAGATTTATCGTAAGGAACGCATTCCCTACATCAACAGTACTGATTACTCCGTTGAAGAAATTTCTACTCGTATTATGGATCTTGCTCACCTCAAACGACGGCTGAAGTAATATTCGATGGAGTCATGGGTGTCAAATTAAAAAGAATCCCCGGGGACTCTTACCCAACCTTCCATCAAAACCCGGGCACTGCGACTCATAATGGCTTTTTTCGCTGTCCACTCTCCGTTTTCCAGGGCAGCTTCTGCCCCAACACACAGGACTCCGGAGGGGTGTCCGAAACGAACCGTATCACGTTCACCGCCACCTGCAGCCAGGTTTACCAGTGTTCCGGGAATAGCGGCAGCAGTAGCGATGGCTACTGCCGCAGTTCCCATCATGGCGTGGTGAAGCTTGCCCATGGACAAGGCTCTTACCAACAGATCAATATCATCCGCTTTGATCTCTTTACCACTGGCTGCGGTATATGGAGTGGGCCTGGCGACAAAGGCAACCTTGGGAGTGTGCTGACGTTTTTCAGCTTCATCCACACGGTCAATGAGCCCCATCCGGACAGCACCATAAGCACGAATGGTTTCAAAACGTGCCAATGCCTCTTTGTCACCATTAAGGGCTTCCTGCAACTCAGCTCCGATATAACCCAGCTCCTGCGCATTCAGGAAAATGGTTGGAATACCTGCATTAATCAGCGTGGCTTTCAGCGTCCCACCCTCTATAACATGAGAGGGAACTTCCAGATCATCAATCAGGTTACCCGTTGGGAACATAACGCCATCACCATCGGCCGGATCAAGAAACTCCACCTGAACTTCTGCCGCCGGAAAGGTCACTCCATCCAGCTCAAAATCTCCAGTCTCCTGAACCACTCCGTCAGTGACAGGCACATGGGCAACGATGGTCTTTTTTATATTGGACTGCCAGATGCGCACCACAGAAACACCATTCTTTGGTACACGACTGGGGTCAATCAGACCTTTACTGATTGCAAAAGCACCGACAGCGGCAGTCAGGTTGCCACAGTTACCACTCCAGTCTATAAAAGGCTGATCAATGGAAACCTGGCCGAACAGATAATCCACATCATGATCAGGCTGGTGGCTTTTAGACAGAATGACGATTTTACTGGTGCTTGAAGTAGCTCCCCCCATTCCGTCAGTATGCTTTCCATAAGGATCAGGACTGCCAATCACCCGCAGCAACAGTTTGTCACGGACTTCACCGGGAGTCTGTGCCCGCTCAGGGAGGTCATCCAAACTGAAAAAGACTCCTTTACTGGTGCCACCCCGAATATAACTGGCTGGCACCTTGATCTGAGGCACATACGACATTCTTATTTGCCCTCCAGAAAGTCCTTGGCAAATCGCTGTAGTACACCACCAGCAGCGTATACAGAAACTTCTTCTTGTGTATCAAGGCGACAGGTCACAGTTACTTCCAAGGTTTCACCATTGGCACGATGAATCAGCAGCGTCAGATTCGCTCGTTGAGCAGGCTCACCCAGAACATCATAAGTTTCAGTGCCGTCCAGACCCAGAGTTTTACGGGTAGCGCCATCCTTGAATTCAAGTGGCAGTACCCCCATACCCACCAGGTTGGTCCTGTGGATACGCTCAAAGCCTTCAGCCACAATAGCTTCAACACCGGCAAGACGAACACCTTTCGCAGCCCAGTCACGGGATGACCCCTGGCCATAATCGGCACCCGCAATAATGATCAGTGGTTGCTTGCGATTCATGTAGGTTTCAATCGCTTCCCACATGCGGATTTCTTTACCTTCAGGCTCAATACGGGCAAGGGAACCCTGTTTCACCGAACCCTTGTCATCCAGACACATTTCGTTGAGCAGTTTCGGATTAGCAAAGGTCGCTCGCTGTGCGGTCAAATGATCACCACGGTGTGTGGCATAAGAGTTGAAATCTTCTTCAGGCAATCCCATTTTCGCCAGATATTCACCTGCCGCAGAACTCGCCAGAATGGCATTCGATGGTGACAGATGATCGGTAGTAATGTTGTCACCCAAAAGTGCCAGAGGACGCATACCTTTGAGAGTTCGCTCACCAGTAAGCGCTCCTTCCCAGTAAGGAGGACGACGGATATAGGTACTCATTGGACGCCAGTCGTAAAGCGGACTACTGGCTTCTTTTACCTTACCCAGATCAAACATAGGGATGTAAACTTCGTTAAACTGCTCTGGTTTCACACTTTCAGCAACGATCGCATCAATATCTTCATCACTTGGCCAGATATCTTTCAGAGTGATGACATTGCCGTCTTTATCTGTCCCGAGTGCATCTTTTTCTATATCAAAACGAACGGTACCGGCAATGGCATATGCCACTACCAGAGGCGGAGAAGCCAGAAAGGCTTGTTTGGCATAGGGGTGGATACGGCCGTCAAAGTTGCGGTTACCGGATAATACCGCTGTAGAGTAGAGGTCGCGATCAATCAATTCTTTCTGGATGTTCGGGTCCAGGGCACCACTCATACCGTTACAGGTCGTACAGGCGTAGGCGACAATCCCAAAGCCCAGTTTCTCCAGCTCAGGCAATAAACCAGACGCTTCCAGATAGAGTCTGGCAACCTTGGAGCCTGGTGCAAAAGAGGATTTAACCCAGGGCTTGCGCACCAGACCCAGTTCATTTGCCTTTCTGGCAACAAGGCCCGCAGCGACAACATTGCGAGGGTTGCTGGTATTGGTACAGCTGGTGATGGCAGCAATGATCACTGCACCATCGGGCAGAAGACCGGCTTTTTCTTCGGCCTGAGCTTTTTCCAGATCTACAGCAATGCCACGCTTAGCCAGCTCAGAGGTGGGCAGACGACGATGAGGATTTGATGGCCCCGCCATATTACGAACAACAGTGGACAAGTCAAACCTGAGTACACGCTCGTATTCGGCAGTTTTCAAATCATCAGCCCAGAGCCCGGTTGTCCTGGCATAATTTTCAACCAGTGCCACCTGCTCCGGCTCACGCCCTGTAAGCTTTAAATAGTCGATGGTTTGCTCATCGATGTAAAACATGCTCGCAGAAGCACCAAACTCCGGTGTCATGTTGGAGATAGTGGCACGGTCACCAATAGTCAGATCCGCAGCACCTTCACCAAAGAACTCGAGGTAAGAAGAAACAACACGCTCATTACGCAGGAACTCTGTTATGGCCAGAACAATATCGGTTGCGGTAATACCGGGCTGACGCTTGCCTGACAGCTCGACACCAATAATCTCTGGAAGACGCATCATGGAAGGACGCCCCAGCATAACCGTTTCAGCTTCCAGCCCACCAACACCCATTGCAATAACACCCAAAGCATCGACATGAGGCGTATGGCTGTCTGTACCCACACAGGTGTCCGGATAAGCGACACCATCGCGGGCCTGAATCACCGGAGACATTTTCTCCAGATTGATCTGGTGCATGATGCCGTTACCCGCCGGGATAACATCAACATTTTTAAAGGCCGTTTTGGTCCACTCAATAAAATGAAAGCGATCCTCATTACGTCGATCTTCAATAGCACGGTTCTTTTCAAAAGCGTGCGGATCATAGCCTCCGAACTCTACAGCAAGAGAGTGATCAACAATCAACTGCGTGGGAACCACCGGATTAACCTCGGCAGGATCACCTCCCTGTTCGGCAATCGCATCACGGAGGCCAGCCAGATCAACCAGAGCCGTCTGGCCGAGAATGTCATGACACACGACACGGGCAGGATACCAGGGAAAATCAAGCTCACGTTTACGTTCTACGATTTGCTTCAGGGCATTCGTCAGGGTTTCGGGGTCACAGCGACGAACGAGCTGCTCAGCCAGAACCCGGGAAGTATATGGCAGAGTTGCGTAGGCACCAGACTGGATCGCTTCGACGGCTGCGCGAGTATCGAAATAATCCAACTGAGTGCCCGGTAATGGTTTGCGATGTGCAATGTTCATAACTTCAGGCCTTCTTTTTTATATACGATCTTCGATCGCAACCCACTCAGCACTTTCCGGACCGGTGTAGTCCGCAGAAGGACGAATAATACGATTATTGGCTCGCTGCTCCATAACATGTGCCGCCCAGCCAGAAACCCGTGAACAAACAAAGATCGGTGTAAACAGCTTGGTTGGAATACCCATGAAGTGATAAGCAGAAGCGTGAAAGAAGTCGGCGTTACAGAACAATTTCTTCTCGCGCCACATGACCGCTTCAACACGCTCGGAAACAGCGTACAGGTGCTCATCGCCAACCTGCTGAGACAATTTCCTGGACCACTCTTTAATAATGGCGTTACGAGGATCAGACTCACGGTAAATCGCGTGACCAAAGCCCATAATCTTATCCTTGCGAGCCAGCATGGCCATAATGTTCTGTTCCGCTTCATCGGCAGAGCGCCAGTTCTCAATCATAGCCATAGCGGCTTCGTTAGCACCGCCATGCAGAGGTCCACGCAAAGAACCAATTGCAGCCGTTACACAGCTGTGAACGTCAGAAAGTGTGGAAGCACAGACACGGCCGGTGAAGGTAGAAGCATTAAATTCATGCTCGGCATACAGAATCAGGGAAGCGTGCATTACCTGAACATGCAGAGGCTCTGGCTTACAGTCATGCAAAGTCCACAGAAACTGTTCAGCAATGGAGTCTGCTTCGGTATCTACACTAATACGAATGCCTCTATGACTGTAGTTGTACCAATAATTGATCATGCCCGGAAAGATGGCCAGCATACGATCGATGTGATCCAGCTGTTGGGAAAAACCATGCTCAGTCTCCAGATTACCCAACATTGAACAACCGGTTCGCATAACGTCCATTGGGTGCGCACCCGCAGGGATCTGCTCCAGCACCATCTTCAGGGCATCAGGCAGTGAACGCATACCTTTCAGACGGGTTTTGTAGGCTTCCAGCTCAGTCTGATTGGGCAGCTTGCCATAAAGCAGCAGATAAGCCACTTCTTCAAACTGTGCCTTGTCAGCCAGTTCCTTGATGTCATAACCGCGATAAGTCAGACCAGAGCCGGTTTTACCAACGGTGCAGAGTGCAGTTTCCCCAGCAGACTGACCACGCAGGCCAGCACCACTGAGTTTCTTATTGGAAAGCGTCTTTTCTGCCATGATCGTTCTCCGTTCTTCTTATTAAATAAGTGTCATGATTAAGGGTTCAGAAACTCTTTGGTCTTAACCAGTCGCTCACGCTCCTGAAATGTCATCATGCCATTGGCAATGGCACCGCTGTTGCCGTCACGCTTGATGACTTCAAGCACTTCACGCATAGCAGTCACTGCAGCTCGCTGCAGATCAGAAGGAATGATGATCAGTTGATAACCCATTGCTTTCAGATCTTCTGTGGGTACCAGCGGTGTCTTGCCGCTGTAAAACATATTGATCAGTTTCGGGCCAGGTGCCTGTCTTGCGATCTCTTCAATCTGCTTAATAGTCTGGGGCGCTTCGACGAACAACATATCCGCCCCCGCTTCAAAGTAGGCCTTGGCCCGTTCGATTGCATCATCAAAGCCGGTTACCGCAATAGCATCTGTTCGCGCTATGACAGTGACATTACCGGCATACTTGGCAGCAATGGAAACTTTCTTGCACATCTCTTCAGTGGACACCAGAGACTTGCCATCCAGATGCCCGCAACGCTTTGGAAATTCCTGATCTTCCAGGTGAAAGCCACATACTCCGGCGCTTTTGAAAAGTTCTACGGTGCGCCTGACATTAACTTCGTTACCGAAACCAGTATCCGCATCGGCAATTACAGGAAGTGAAGTAGCTTCACAGATTTGACGAACACGATCGACCACTTCAGTCAGCGTCAGCAGACCAATATCGGGGACACCTGTGCTTCGTGCTATCGCACCACCACTTCCATACAGTGCAGAAAAGCCCGCTTCTTCACCCAGACGAGCAGAGATACCGTCGTATACACCAGGTGCGGTAACAATGCCCTCTTTAGCAATAAGTCGACCAAGGGCGTTGTTTTTATCACTCATTTCAAGTCCTCTATTTATCCAGAAAAAGATTTCGCTCCCTGGAGCAAAGGTTATGTCATTCAGCCATGCTGGTGATTGGAGTCAATGAATTGTTCAATTTCTTTTCTGGCCCGGGCAATATGGCGACGCATCAACATTTCGGCGAGCTCACCATCACGGTCTTTCAGAGCCCTGAAGATCATCTGATGCTCAGTCAACGCTTCTTCAGGACGAGCAGTACGACCTGAAGTTTTCCGGTACATTTGAATCAGATGATAGAGCTCATCGCAGAGCGAGCGGATCAGCCTCTGGTTACAGGATCCGTGGATCACGCGGTAATGAAAATCCAGATCGCCTTCCTGATCAATGTATGACTGACCACTGTGCTCATAAATATGGCTGGCGTGTGTTTTAAGCAGGAATTCGAGATCCAGCAGTTGCTGATCGGACATATGTTTCGCTGCCAATCGAGCCGCCATTCCCTCAAGCGCTTCCCGAACGGCAAAAATTTCTGATAATTCATTCTGGTTAAGCGTGACTACCCTGGCACCTACATGGGGAGCACGAACAACGAGACCAGCACCTTCAAGTTTCAGGAGAGCCTCTCGAAGAGGACCACGCCCGACTCCGTACTTTCTTGAAAGCTCTGGCTCTGAGATTCGGCTGCCCTGACTTAAACGACCCGAAGTAATATCTCCGATCAGCAGGCCCACCACCTCTTGCGCCTGAGTCTCAATACGAACCGGATCCTTGTTTGAGAACTTTTCTGGCATAAGAACTGTTTACAATATTCTTTTTTACAACCATTTATACATTAGAAATGCTTCGGAATATAGATTATTGTTAACAATCTGAGAATTAGCAAAATTTTTGCACGATATATTGCTTTCAACTGAATAAAGATTAACTTCTTAGAGCCTGACCGGTCTTTGAAAACAATACTCCTGAACAATAAAACACCAGAAAAGTCCGTAGCGCCAACAATACTCTGAAGGTAAAATGCGCGTCTGATCTAACCCGGGATTTTTATGCCTTTTATGAAAGAGCTATTCATCGTTGAACTGGACTACCTGAGTGACTCCAGCCCTTATTTCGAGCCTTTTATCAAGCAAGCCTGGGCATGTTATCTGGACAGCTGTTCGTCCTCTTCCATAAAAGAACAACACAATCGCTATGACATCATCACGGCTGATCCTTGGGCCGTCGTCACCGTAGACAGCTACTACCGCATAAAGACCACCAATCGTCTATCCGGTGAAATTCGGGTTGAGAGCGATCGGTCACCTTTCAAGATACTGGATGATCTACTCGCAACCATGTCGGAAGTAGAGCATCCTGATTTACCCTTTACGGGTGGCGCCCTCGGATTTTGGGGCTACGAACTCTGCGGCTTGAGTGAGCCAGAAAAGATTCAGTCACGACAGCTAGAAGCGCCTTTAATGAGCGTGGGTCTCTACCATTGGGCCATTATTTGCGACCACCACCAACAAAAAACCGTCTTTTTCAGCCACCCTGATATGCCAGACAATAACCGGGAAAGCATTCTTGCTCGCATCCATAACAAAGCAGGTCTCGAGGATTCAACGCCATTCCAGTTGCAGGAAAATTTTTCTACTACCATCAGCGAATCAGAGTATGAATCCGCCTTCAACAAAGTAAAGGATTACATACTTGCAGGAGATACCTATGAAGTGAATCTGACTCAGGAATTCACCAGTCGATACCATGGAGACTGCTGGCAGGCATACAAACATCTCAGGAAAGTGAGTCCGGCGCCCTATTCTGCTTACCTGTCCCATCTCGATGTTGTTGTCCTGAGTCACTCGCCAGAGCGATTTATAAAAGTGACAGATTCCAAAGTAGAAACTCACCCCATAAAGGGTACAAGGCCCCGGGGTGAAACACCTGAAGAAGATCTCGCCCATGCTCAAGAATTATTGGCCAGCGAAAAAGATCGCTCTGAGAATCTGATGATTGTTGACCTCTTGAGAAACGATCTCGGTAAAGTCTGCAAACCCGGAAGCATAAACGTTCCCAGACTGTTTGAACTGGAAAGTTATGCCAATGTTCATCATCTGGTCAGCACAGTGACCGGCGAACTGAGTGAGGAACACAGCATTCTCGAATTGATGGAAGGAGCCTTCCCGGGTGGCTCAGTCACCGGCGCCCCAAAAATCAGGTCCATGGAAATCATTCGTGAACTTGAAGCTGTCGCCAGAAACGTATACTGCGGCTCCATTGGCTATATTAGCTGTAACAACAAGATGGACACCAGCATTACCATCAGAACTCTGGTTGCGCAGAATCAAAGGCTTCGCTGCTGGGGTGGAGGTGCCATTGTTGCAGACTCAGACTGCCACCAGGAATATCAGGAATCCATAACCAAGGTAAAAAACCTGATGTCAGCTCTCGAGACTTTCTGTGAATAAATGACCACGGGCGAAGAAAAAACAGCGTTTTCATAATAAAATAAATCGCAAACTAGCCACAGGAGTCTCTTGATGAAAATCACCATGGTCAAAAAAATAATGGCGGACGGTAGCCCCTGCAAAAAATGCAGTGAAGTTCTGGAGCGACTTCAAAGCTCCGGTTACCTTGAAAAAATTGACCAGGTACTGATTGCCAAAGAAGGTGAAACTTCGAGCGAAGGTGCACTTCTGGCCGACCACTACCAGGTAGACAAGGCTCCGTTTTTTGTTGTTGAGGAAGACGGTCAGGAACCGAGAGTCTACACAGTTTACTTCAAGCTGGTGAAGGAAGTGCTGAATCGGCAGGCTGCGTGATGCAGCCGCCACTTCAAAAAAGAAAATAAAAGTCAGTGATCGGGCAGCTGAACACCAGAGAAAAGTTCATCTACCTCGGTTTTGTTGTGCCTTGAAATCGCTTCCTGCACAACTTCTTTCGTCAAGTGTGGCGCAAAATGCTGGATGAAGTCATACATAAATCCGCGCAGGAAGGTCCCTCTTCTGAAACCAATCTTAGTGACACTAGGTTCAAACAGGTGATCTGCATTCAGGGGAACCAGGTCAGAATCCAGCTCTGGGTCATAGGCCATCTTCGCAACAATCCCCACACCCAGCTTCAATCTCACGTAGGTTTTGATGACATCAGCATCGGTTGCCGTGAAGACAACTCTGGGCGACAAGCCTTCATTCATAAAGGCCTCGTCCAGCTTGGAGCGACCTGTAAAACCAAATACATAAGTCACCAAAGGATGTCGGGCAACATCCTGCAGTGTCAGTTCAGATATTTGTGCCAGTGGATGATCTCTAGGGACAAGCACACAGCGATTCCAGCGATAGCAGGGCATCATCACCAGATCGTTAAAGAGTTCGAGCGCTTCGGTCGCGATGGCAAAATCGACGACACCGTCAGCGGCCATCTCGGCAATCTGGATCGGAGCCCCCTGATGCATGTGCAGGGATACATCCGGATACTGGGAAATAAAATTATTGATGATGTCAGGCAGCGCGTAACGTGCCTGAGTATGAGTCGTAGCAATGGACAGAGAGCCTTTACGTTCATCACTGAACTCTTGTGCCACCTGTTTGATGCTTTCGACTTTCCTGAGAATTTCACCCGCAGTTTCTATAATTTTTTCACCAGCCGGGGTGATTCGGGTCAGATGTTTACCGCTGCGGGCAAACACCTCAACACCCAGTTCATCTTCAAGCAGGCGAATCTGTTTGCTGATACCGGGTTGCGAGGTATATAAACTCTGCGCTGTGGCGGATACATTGAGATCATGGTGAGCGACCTCCCAGATATAGCGCAGTTGTTGCAGCTTCATTGATGGCCTCCGGTCGAGCTAACGTCTACCCATAGCGTGAAAAAATACAAGCACTCTTAGTTCATAGCGGCATAAGAGAATATCATTTAATTACTTCCAAGAATACAAGCCGGTCGCTACAGTTACCAGCGAATCATGCAGCTTTAATCATGATTTCAAACATCGCCTGAGCTACTTATAACTTTAGACCATATTTTATGGACACATTGCTCTACATTTCAGCGGGTGCCAGCGTGGGCTTTGCCGTTGGCTTAACCGGCATAGGAGGCGGGTCACTAATGACTCCGCTACTCCTTTTATTTGGATTTCCGACTCACATAGCAATAGGTACGGACCTGTTGTATGCCGCCCTTACCAAAGTCAGCGGCGTCTGGGTTCATCATCGACAAAATAGTGTTAACTGGCGACTCGTCAAACTACTGTGTATGGGAAGTATCCCAGCGACTGTGGCTACTATATTCCTGTTGAAATATCTTTTCACCGGAAGCGATCATTATAGCCCGATACTTACTACCTGCCTTGGCTTTATGCTTACCTTGACAGCACTGGTGCTTATATTTAGCAACAAATTGAAAAAAATGCAGTTTTACAACACAAAAATGCTGTCTGGGAACAGACTGAAGTACTTTACCGTATTTATGGGGATGGTCCTGGGCGTTCTGGTCACCCTGTCATCTGTAGGAGCTGGGGCACTAGGTACAGCGATCCTTTTGCTGATATACCCTGCACTGGTTTCTGTGAGAGTAGTCGGCACTGAATTGGCACATGCTGTCCCCCTTACCCTCGTTGCCGGGATAGGTCATACCTTGCTGGGCAATGTTGATTTTAACCTTCTGGGAGCACTGATGATTGGTTCACTCCCAGCCATTTATGTGGGCACTAAAGTTGGCAAATACATGCCAGAGAACATAATGCGTATGATTCTGGCCGCCATTCTGCTGGTGCTAGGTATTCGCTACCTAATGTAAACCAGCAAGATTCCACAATGATAGCAACGACTTAAATTAAGCAAAATTATTATTCACAGGGTTGTAGCAGCCACAGTTCTTGATTAGAGTGAATCACCGTCGTTGATCTCTGCAAGCCCGACTTCTACATAACCGGGCGAGCAATCTAAGGCGCAAACCCGGAAGGGAGTAATAATTAAAGTTGAGAGCGAAACAAATGGCCGCATTACCGATTGAAAACCTGAACATTGAATCCCAGGACTTACTGGTCACTCCAGAGCAGCTGAAAAAGGAAATTCCCTTGAGCGAAGCTGCTGAGCGAACCGTTTCCGAAGGCCGTGAAGTTATTCGCAACATTCTTGATGGCAAGGATCATCGTCTTTTTGTTGTGGTAGGTCCCTGCTCTATCCATGATGTTGAGGCGGCCATGGATTATGCCGGACGTCTAAAGAAACTGGCAGATGAGCTTAGCGACACTCTCTATCTGGTCATGCGCGTCTATTTCGAAAAGCCACGTACCACTGTGGGCTGGAAAGGACTGATTAACGACCCACACCTCAATGACTCTTTCAAGATTGAAGAAGGTCTGCACATTGGCCGTCGCCTGCTGATGGATGTTGCTGAGCTTGGTATGCCTTCAGCCACCGAAGCTCTGGATCCTATCTCGCCACAATACCTGCAGGATCTGGTGTCCTGGTCTGCTATCGGTGCCCGTACCACTGAATCCCAGACCCACCGTGAAATGGCCAGTGGTTTGTCTTCGGCTGTGGGTTTCAAAAACGGTACAGATGGCGGCCTGGAAGTAGCGATCAACGCTCTGAACTCGGTATCCAATCCTCATCGTTTCCTGGGTATTGATGGCAATGGTCAGGTAGCTGTCACGCGTACCAAGGGGAACCAATATGGTCATATTGTTCTGCGCGGTGGTAACGGCAAGCCCAACTATGACTCTGTCAGCATGACTCTTTGCGAGCAGGAGCTTGAGAATGCCGGCATCAAGCCAAACGTTATGGTTGATTGCTCTCACGCTAACTCTAACAAGGACCCGGCGCTTCAACCTTTGGTCATGGAAAACGTGACCAATCAGATTATCGAAGGCAACAAATCTGTTGTGGGCCTCATGATAGAAAGCAACATTGGCTGGGGTGCCCAGAAAGTGCCCGAAAACCTTGAAGACCTGAAATACGGTGTATCGATTACTGATGCCTGCATTGACTGGGAAACTACAGAGAAAACCCTTCGTGATATGAAGGAGAAGCTGAAAAACATACTTCCTGCAAGAATTACAGAATAATTAACAGCATGACACGGTCAATTTATGACTGTGTCAGCGTCCTTTAAAACAAATCGAATTGATGTCCTTGTGCGGCCTCTTTAGTCCCGGATACATCCATCTCTTCTCTCAGACCAGATAACAGGTCCATTTGCGATTCTGGCACTTCTACACAAACTTCATTGAGAAAACTGGAAGAAATCAAGCGTTTTTTTGGCATATTACTGATTCTTCTAGCCAAGATAGCAGCACAAATCGGGCAAACTTCCGGCAGCAAGTGATTGGTCAGCACTTCATAGTGGTGCGCGCCGTGTAACACTTCTGTACACAGTGTGCGATCCGCGCGAGATTCAATATCAAGATTGGCTTCTACCAAGTGTGTACACCGGGAGCCGCAAGATTTGATGATCTTGGCTACGAAGAAATTTGACAGTATGGCTTGCTTATACCGTTTCACAGTTTTTTTATTTACTGGAACAACCAGAAACATCACAAAAAAGGCGCATTATGATATACGTTTATGGCCAACTGTTACACCCTAAAACCATCTTAGGTAAAAATACAGCAAAAGGCTCTGCTCTTTGGTTATGAACTCCGGTTAAAAAATCCAGAACCGAAATTGCTATCAAAGTGAATTGAAAGGCTTGTATTGTATCTTGTTGATAAACCAGATTTTGTTTCCCTCCGGCGTTCTGACCAATACTTCGTCGTCAACCTGCTTACCGATTAAAGCCCTGGCCATGGGTGAATTAACCGTTATGTGGCCCCGCTTGACGTCAATTTCATCAGACCCCACAATCCGGCATTGAAGCACATCCCCTTCCTCATTCTCGACCTCTACCCAGGCACCGAAAAAAGCCTTGCCTTCCTGCTCAGGTGAATAATCCACCACTTTGACAACATCAAGCCGCTGGGTGAGAAAGCGAATTCTTCGATCAATTTCTCTCAGCAGCCTTTTCCCTTCCTTATACTCAGCATTCTCACTTCGGTCACCCAATGCTGCTGCTTCAGAAACTGCCTGAGTCACTTTGGGTCTCTTATGCCGCCAGAGGTCATGCAGCTCTTCTTCAAGCTTGTCTTTGCCAGCTTGTGTAATAAGATTCGACTTCATTCAATGCCAATCCAGTGAAATCCAGCTTTTTTATAGAAAAAAATGAGTTAACCCAACATCCTAATCAAAGATAGAAATCAATCAAGGCACTGTTTGTATCAATATCATCCAGCGCAGTCATTTTATTTACATTTTCATCTATAGTGTGAATATTGATCAATCAAGGACGATTACCATGGAAGCCCTACCTACACCCGGTCTAGCCGAACCAGCCAATAAATTACCGACACTGGAAAAACAATATAAAGAAAGTTGGTTCTACGCATTTTTGCGAAGCATCAAACTTGAATTTGTTGCCAAACTGCTCAAGCTGGAAAGAGTCGAAATATTAATTGTCCCGGTCTTTGAACGAAATATTGAATCACAAGAGCCTGTCCCTCGTTATTACGTTAATCCAAGAGACTTAACCAAGGGCGCACTGGTCGGAGTCAAAGGTCACTATTGTGTAGAAAAGGGGGATGAAGATGCTGATTCTGTCCAGCGTTGCATCAACCTTAACAAACGAGTACCTGAGGATATCAGAGACTGGGTTAATGTCCGCAAGAACAGCTCTGCCAATGAGCTCACGGACAAAGAGCTTGAGGCCACCTGCACTGCACTTGAAGAATTGGTCAAGAAGAAAAATCAACAACTTGAAAAATGGCATGCCAACGAAGTTGAAACAATCCAGAAGCTGCACCAAAAAAAAGGAAAACAGGATACAGGCGCTAGCTATTTACCAAGCCTTGTTGAGGCAGATGGAAAAACATTCAAAGCCTATTCAGGATCACCCGCAGCACTGGTCTGCCCTAAGGCCGGAGAGTCCTTAAAACCATTTACAGACAAAATAAAGCCAGTTTTGGACTGTCTGGTTTACATCCATAGCAAAGGTTTTGCCCACGGCTGTGTCAGCAAAGAATGCATTGTTGAGGATGATAACCAGATTAGACTTGATGGTTTTGGCATGGCAACCCAACATCAGGACAGAGCGGCACTTCATGATAAATCCATGATGAACCGGGTAAAATACTTTTCTGACACCATTTTTAACGTTCCTCACCCTGAACTTTTGCCACCAGAAGCTTTCTCCCACGAAAAAGGTTACGAGACAGCTGGTGATATTTGGGCGCTAGGTGTCACTATCGCTCATTGGATTGCTCCTGAAGAGAGTCAGAGGATTACCAATGGACACATAGTTGAGACCCTGCAAAACACCGGTAAGTTGGAGACATCCAGAGAGGCCATCGTTAAATATGGCAAAAAATTAAAAGATGCCTGTAGTAAAACATTGGAAAGAGAGACTCGATCCGGGCATCGTTTCATGATTTTAGAACTCTTGCCTAAGCTACTGGAAGCCAACCCAGAGAAGAGATGTACAGCAGAGCAAGCTCTAAACCATCGTTGCTTCAAAGAGGAATTAGACAACCCCGTTGCTGCCAGATAATTGCCTGATTGCCATAGCCTCCCAAATAAATGTGGACTGATGAACAATCGGTCCCTCTTTTTTTATATGAGTTTTAAAGTTTGAACGGAGCCTCATTTCAATTAACAGCATTAAATATGATTGTATATTGTACATACATAATTAAGTGATGCTGATTCGCTATTTGCACCATTTTCCAGTGCACAAAAAACCGGTTTATGGGACGACGGGACTCGCTTAACGGAGTGCCATTAGCCTATAAACCGGTTCTTCAGACAGACAGCCTCTTACTTGAAGTATGCGTTCTCGGTAATGCTGTGATCTGTCACATCCCTGACGCCCTTCAACTCAGGAATTCGTTCGATCAGAGTTTTCTCGACACCGTCTTTCAAAGTCAGATCCACTGCACTGCAGCCCTGGCAACCACCACCAAACTGCAAAACAGCAACATCCTCATCAATCTCAACCAGAGAAACAACACCACCGTGGGAAGCCAGCCCCGGGTTGATTTCGGTCTGCAGGAAATAGTTGATTTTCTCGTCCAGCGGACTGTCTTCACTGACTTGAGGCAATTTGGCATTCGGTGCCTTGATAGTCAGCTGGCCACCCAGTTTATCTTCGGAGAAATCAACAACAGCGTCTTCCAGGTACTGTTCACTTTTTCCTTCTACATGGCAATTGAAGTATTCCAGCTCAAGAATCAGATCCCCTTCCTTCTCCTCTCCAGGTTTACAGTAGGCAAGGCAGGTTTCAGCATAAGGAGTACCAGGCTGGGTAACGAACAGACGCACCCCAATACCCTCCACATTCTGCTTCTCTAACAGGGTGGCCAGGTACTTTCGTGCTGCTTCCGTAAATGTAATCTTCAACTCAAGAACCCTCTCAACATTCTGTCGACATTCTATGCCATTCGGCGTTATGTTGAAATCCCCAGTGGGGCAGTCAGGTATTAAAGACTTGTGCTTCAACGACGGCAGGTTACACCCCATTACTGTAGTTGTCTCTTTAATGCTTCGTGAGTCCCCAGTCTTATGTGAAATTATACGATTGTTACCCAGTTCAAAAGCTTGTACCCTTCGCGCTCTTTTTCCAGGGTACAGGGGAATTTTGCCTGAAAGTAAGGGTCCAATTAATTCCTTCGAGCCCGTCGAACTTATCCCTTCACGCATAAATTTCAGTAGAACGAGTCGCAGCCATGAGCTCATTAGATATAGAAAAACACTCCACTACTGTCCTGATGATACTGACACTGTTTGCCATTGTTGGTCCGGTATCTATCGATATATATTCACCTTCTCTTCCGGCTATAACAGAATATTTTGGCAGTAACAGTGCTACAACCCAGTGGAGTATCGGTATTTTTATGCTGGGTTTTTCGATATCGATGCTCATTGTGGGCCCGCTGGCTGACCGCCTGGGTCGTAAAAAGACCTTGATGCTGGGTTATGCCCTCTACCTGCTTGCCACTGCTGTCACCCTGTTGACCAATAACATTGGCCTGTTCATCGCTGCACGCTTTGCCCAGGCCGTATTTGGTTGCTTTGGTACTGCCGTTGCCCGAATTTTGGCCAAAGATTACTTCCGCGACCAAATGGAAGTGAGGATGCTGTCCTACATCAGCGCCTGCCTGACACTGGCCCCTATGCTGGCTCCCATCGCAGGTGGATTTATTCAAGAATATGCAGGCTGGAGGTACAACATTCTGGCCATGGGGGCAATGGCCATTATTGCGATGATTAGCCTGCTATTTATCCCTGAAAAACATCAAATCCCCAGAAGTGTTGGCCACCCTATCCTCTCAGGCTATAAAGACGTATTAACTGACTGGCGCTATTTACGGTTCACTATCGCTGCCGGGACAGCCTTCTCTGGCGCTTTTGTTTTTGTCGCCGGTGGTCCTTTTGTAATGATCAGCCAATTGGGCCTGGCTCCAAAATATTATGGATTCCTCTTTGCGATAGCCATTGCAGGCTACCTTTTCAGTGCCACCTATGGCCCCAAATTGAATGACCGGTTAGGACGTGAGAAAAGTACTCGACTTGCCTGGATCACTCTGGCTGCAGGTGCAAACATTTCCTTTGCTACTGCCTGGTGGAGTCATGGCAGCTCTATTCCGGGTTATATGTTTGGTATGGTTGTCTTTGAGCTGGGACTGGGTCTCTTTATGCCCCTATGCCAGGCCAGAGCCACCGAACATATGATTAGCAATGCAGGCACCGCTGCCGGCCTGATCTTCTTCATAGAAATGCTGCTGGCTACAATGGTCAGTGGTTTGGTGGGTTCACTGCCACAAATGGGTACACTGACGCTTGCCAGTGTAACTTTGGTTGCCACCCTGGTCGCTGGGTTTTGCCTTCAAAAGAATAGCCATGACAATATTCAGGCTTCAGCATAAGCATCCCGATGTTAAAAACGGCCAAAGAGGGGTCCAGACCCTTTGGGTTTATGGCCTGTCAAAACTCGCAAATATTTTATTCGCCCGTGAGTTTACGTCATTATGCCTGCAGCTGTGTCACAATCCCCCCCCATATTACTTACTTTTTCTATGGACATGAGTAATTTGAAGTAGACACTCTTCGGCTCATTTCTGATACCATCGCCCTCCTGAAAATACTTACAAGCAGCCGTGAGCCGTCAAACTGAAATCTTGGCGGCCTGTTTCATGGCAATAGAGAGAACTGGCCCGGAATCTGTACCCATGCCTAACAGTCAAGAAAGAGCACACTTTCCAAGAGCAAACCTTCTCAAAGAGCAATTGGAGAAACGGATTCTGATCCTTGACGGTGCCATGGGCACCATGATTCAAGGCTATAAACTGGATGAAGAAGATTACCGTGGCGAACGGTTTGCTCATCACGGCTGTGACCTCAAGGGCAATAATGACCTTCTCTCTCTGACACGCCCTGAAATTATCAAGGAGATTTACCAGTCTTACCTGGATGCCGGTGCTGACATTCTGGAAACCAATACCTTCAACGCTACAACTATTGCCATGGCTGATTACGAGATGGAACATCTCGTACCGGAGATCAATCGGGAGTCAGCCCGTATAGCCCGGGAAGTCGCGGATGCAGCCACCGCTCAAAACCCTGATAAGCCCCGTTTTGTAGCAGGAGTACTAGGCCCAACCAACAGAACTGCTTCGATTTCGCCTGACGTCAACAATCCAGGCTATCGCAACACCAGCTTTGAAGCACTGGCTATTGCCTACAAAGAAGCAGCCCTTGCACTGATTGAGGGCGGTTCCGATATCATTTTAATCGAAACCATTTTCGATACCCTGAATGCCAAAGCCGCTATCTTTGCCGTAAAGGAACTGTTCGACGAACTGGGCTACGAACTGCCCATCATGATTTCAGGCACCATTACCGATGCCTCCGGACGCACCCTTTCAGGGCAGACCACAGAAGCTTTCTGGAACTCTGTTCAACACGCCAATCCTATCTCTGTAGGTCTGAACTGTGCCCTGGGTGCCAGCGAGTTACGCCCTTACCTGGAAGAGCTGTCAAACATTGCCAACACTTATATCAGCGCACACCCGAATGCCGGCCTGCCGAATGCGTTTGGAGAGTACGATCAAGCTCCGGCTGAAATGGCAGAAATTGTTGCCGAATTTGCTGAATCCGGCCTGGTGAACATTATCGGTGGTTGCTGCGGTAGTACACCCGCTCATATCAGTGCAATTGCTGATAAAATGGCGTCCATTGAAAGACGACAGATTCCAGAAATTTCTGTCGCCTGTCGTTTAAGCGGCCTTGAACCCTTCAATATTTTTGCAGACTCCCTGTTTGTCAATGTGGGTGAACGTTGTAATGTAACCGGCTCTGCACGCTTCAAACGCCTGATTATTGAAGAAGATTACGACACCGCTCTGGACGTAGCCCGCCAGCAGGTTGAAAACGGTGCCCAGGTCATCGACATCAACATGGATGAAGGGATGCTGGATGCCAAAAAGGCTATCACCACTTTCCTGAATCTGGTGGCCTCCGAGCCGGACATATCCAAAGTACCGGTCATGGTGGACTCATCTAAATGGGATGTCATCGAAGCCGGCCTGCAATGCATTCAGGGGAAAGGTATTGTTAACTCTATCAGCCTGAAAGAAGGCGAAGAGGCTTTCCGCCACCAGGCAAGGCTATGCCGTAATTACGGTGCTGCCGTTGTGGTGATGGCTTTTGACGAGACCGGTCAGGCTGACACCGAAGCCCGCAAAATAGAAATCTGTAAGCGTTCTTACGACATTCTGGTTAATGAAGTTGGCTTCCCGCCCCAGGACATTATTTTTGACCCGAATATCTTTGCTGTGGCCACCGGTATTGACGAGCACAACAATTATGCGGTGGACTTCATTAATGCAACTCGCCACATCAGGGAAAACCTGCCCCATGCCATGATCTCTGGCGGCGTCAGTAACGTTTCTTTCTCATTCCGGGGTAATAACCCGGTCAGGGAAGCAATTCATGCTGTCTTCCTGTATCACGCCATCAAAGATGGCCTGACGATGGGTATTGTGAATGCCGGACAGCTGGAAATTTACGAGGAAATCCCCAAAGAGCTGCGTGAACGGGTTGAAGATGTCATTCTCAACCGCAATAACTTAGCCACAGAAGCATTGCTGGCCATTGCAGAGGACTATCGCGCTGGCAGCACCGGCCAGAAGAAAGTCGAAGACCTTTCCTGGCGTGAGCAGGACGTCAACAAACGTCTTGAACACGCTCTCGTGAAAGGGATAACCACCTACATTGTTGAAGACACCGAAGAAGCTCGTCAACAGGCAGATCGCCCCATTCATGTTATCGAAGGTCCATTGATGGATGGTATGAACGTGGTCGGCGATCTGTTTGGAGCCGGTAAAATGTTTCTACCGCAGGTCGTCAAAAGTGCCCGTGTTATGAAACAGGCCGTTGCCCACCTGATTCCCTTCATTGAAGAAGAGAAAGACGGCGACGTTCAGTCCAACGGCAAGATACTGATGGCTACCGTTAAAGGCGATGTACACGACATTGGCAAAAATATAGTCGGCGTTGTATTGGCCTGTAACAACTTCGAGGTAATCGATCTCGGTGTTATGGTGCCCTGCGAAAAAATCCTCCAGGTAGCCAGGGAAGAAAACGTCGACATCATTGGTCTCAGTGGTTTGATCACACCGTCTCTGGACGAAATGGTGCATGTCGCCAGCGAGATGCAACGCCAGAACATGCATCTGCCCCTGTTAATCGGCGGTGCAACCACTTCCAGAGCTCATACAGCGGTTAAGATAGAGCCACAGTTTCAGAATGATATAGCGCTTTATGTGACCGATGCATCCCGCAGTGTTGGTATTGCCACTCGACTGATGAGTAAACGATTAAAACCGGAACTGATCGAGGAGACGCGTACCGAGTACGAAAAAATTCGAGTACGCCACGAGAAGCGCAGTAATAAGCGACAACTACTGACTTATCAGGAAGCCGTTGATAATCGTTTTGATGCAGGCTGGAACAACTATCAACCACCCGTTCCAACCTTCACAGGTGTAAAAGTCTTTGAAGATTACCCATTGGAAAAACTCGTGGAGTACATCGACTGGACACCTTTTTTCATCACCTGGGATCTGGCGGGAAAGTATCCGAATATTCTGGAAGATGAAATTGTCGGTGAAGCAGCCACCAACCTTTACAACGATGCCAGAGCCATGTTGAAAGATCTTGTTGAGAACAAGAAGATTGGTGCTCGTGCGGCTATTGGCTTCTGGCCAGCGTTCCAGGTGAACAACGATGACCTTGAGGTTTATACCACCGAAAGTCGCTCTGAAGTCAAAGTCATGCTTCATCATCTTCGTCAACAGAACCCGAGACCGGATGATAAGCCAAACTACTGCCTGTCAGACTTTGTGGCGCCAAAAGCCACCGGCCTGAAAGACTATGTGGGTGGTTTTATCACTACGGCGGGAATTGGTGCAGACGAACTGGCTAAAACCTACGAAGACAAAGGTGATGACTACAACAGCATCATGGTCAAAGCGCTTGCCGATCGTCTGGCAGAAGCTTTTGCCGAGCATATGCACGAAAAAGTTCGCAAGGAATTCTGGTGCTACGCTCCCCATGAAGCCTTGAGTAATGAAGAACTCATCAAGGAAAAGTACACTGGCATCCGCCCTGCCCCGGGCTACCCGGCCTGTCCGGACCACACAGAAAAAACAGCACTGTTTGAGCTTCTGAATGGAGAGGAAAATACCGGAGTCAACCTGACAGAACACTTTGCCATGATGCCTGCTGCCAGTGTCAGTGGATGGTACTTCTCTCACCCGGAATCCAAATACTTTGGTCTGGGTAAGATCGCCAGGGACCAGCTTGCTTCTTACGCTGAGCGAAAGGACATGAGTTTGGAAGAAGCCGAACGCTGGTTACGCCCAAACCTGGAATAAGCCAGGACTTATCGAATCAGGCAGGAACAGATCTCTGCTCTCAAAGATCTGTTCCAGTCACTGAAATGTTTAATACTTTAAATCACTTTTCCAGAAAGTCTTCAGCCCGGACATATTCTCATTAGAAACCAGCCGATAATCTCTGCAGCAGGATAAAAAGCATTCAGTTCTGGCGTGACACAGACACTTCTAAACGCATACAATCTATCAGAAACATCTAAAAAGCCTGAGGTTTGCTTGAAACAGCGCGTTACTACCATACTGAAATTGAGCACCCCTATCATCATAGCGATGCTGTCACAAAGCCTCCTGAATCTTGTCGATGCTGCCCTGGTAGGGCCCCTGGGAAAAGAAGCACTTGCTGCAGTAGGTGCCGCCAGTTACGCAAACTTTGTCGCACTCTCCCTCGTTGCAGGACTCTCCGCCGGTGTACAGGCCCAGGTAGCCCGCAGATTAGGTGCTGGCCTTAGCCTTCTCTGTGCGACACCCGTCAACCATGGCATCATCATCGCACTATTCTTTGCCCTGCCCGTCAGTCTCATATTGATGTTGTTAGCCCCCTGGATATTGCAAATTTTTAACCAGGGTGAACTGGTACATGACACCGCCGTTAGCTATTTTCGAATTCGTGTCATGTCCCTGGCTGCTGCCGCTCTTTGCCTCTCTTTCAGAGGTTACTGGAATGGCACTGGCAGACCTTCAGGGTTCCTGCGTATTCTGGTCGTCTCCCATCTCTTCAATGCGCTGGTAAGTTTCCTCTTTATCTATGGCATAGGTCCATTACCTGCAATGGGTGTTCCCGGTGCAGCACTTGGTACTTTTCTGGCTATGTACCTCGCCGCCATGCTGAATTTGTTCAGCCTTCTGGGGATCGCCAGAGAACAGGGATTCATGGACTTCAGATTTTTAATGAAACGTGACTTCAGGCAAACCATTCGACTGATCAGACTGGCTGTTCCGGATTCTATGCAACAGTTGCTGTTCTCTCTCGGCTTCATGGTGCTATTTGCCATCATTGCCCAGATGGGAACCAGTGAACTGGCCGTAGCCCATGTTCTTATGAATATTTCCCTGTTATTAATTTTACCGGGTATGGGTATGGGTATGGCCGCTAATACCCTGGTGAGTCAGAGCCTGGGAGCCGGTAAACCGGATAAAGCCTGGCGCTGGGGCTGGGATATTGTCAAGGTGGCAGCCAGTGTACTGCTGCTTCTGAGTCTGCCATTACTTATTGCCCCCGAGTTCCTGCTAAGCCTCTTCCTTCATCAGGAGTCTCTTGTCGAAATGGGAAAAATTCCTCTTCAGCTGACCGGTATGAGCATCTTCCTTGATGCAGCCTCCCTTGTATTCACACAGGCTCTCCTGGGTGCCGGTGCAAATCGCACTGTGCTGGGCATAAGAGCCGCCGGACAGTGGTTAATCCTGCTGCCGCTGTGCTGGCTGGTTGGGCCTGTACTCGGTCTTGGACTGACTGCAGTCTGGCTGGTTCAGACGTTGCAAAGACTGATCAGCTCAATGGCTTTTGTCATGGTCTGGCAGACCCGCAAGTGGGAAAGAATCACTGTTTAGACATTTCCCGCCATAACAGTATTTTGTCGTCAAATCCATGAGATCATGAATAAGACGACAAGATGTGCGGATCGGAAAAATACTAGCTACCGACGCCATGATCCAGATTATTGTTATCCATCAGGTTATTAAGAATATCAGCATCACTGCCGCCCAGGGCGAACAGGTCAACATCCTTGAAGGTGACTTTCTTCGTAACATCACCATTGGCAGTATCACTGATCTCCATCACTGTATCATTGCCACTGGCAACAAAATGGAAATGCTCATCAAGGCTATCACTTGGGTCCACCAGAATATCATCCAGTTTCAGTACATCACCTTCATCGGTGCTGAAGTCGGTAATAGTCAGCTCGGCAGGGTTTTGCGCTGTGCCGGTGGTATTGAAATCAAAGATATCAGTCCCCAGCCCACCAGAAGCAGTGACGTCGTCATGGTCAATGGTGAAAATATCGTCCCCTATATCGCCGATCAGTGTATCCAAACCAGCACTGGAACTATGATCAAAGCCCGCCACCCGATCGCTGATGCTGTCCACATCATTACCGCTGCTGTCACTCAGGCTGCTGCCGGTATAGCTGAACAGTAGCTGTTCTGAACCGTCCATCTGGGCACCATCAAAGGTCACGGTAACTTCCTGACCGTTTATAGCAACTCCAGTCACCAGACGTGCACTGCCATCAATTTGAACGGTAAAGTCAGAGTTCAAGGGCGAGCCGGAAATGGCTTCGGAGAAGCCCAGCACCAACTCATTACCGGAAGCCAGCGATGAGGTTAAATCAGGCGCTTTCAGATCCGACTGAGTCACACTGCCTGAAGCAAGTGCATCGGTGGTTGACGCGTTCCCGGCCAGATCCTTAATAAATCCGGCGGAGATATCCAGTGCATCATCGCTATAATCACCACCAGAGTTGGTTTCAATACTATCAGCTTTGGCCGCTGCCAACTCAATAACGAGTGTACTGTTATCCAACACTTTGGCGGACAGTACATCATCTTCAGTGAAGCTCTCGGTCAATGATCCATTGACTTTATAGCTGAGTTTGCTCCAGTCCAACACCAGCCTTAACTCAGCACTGTCGGCGGCGGTGTTGCCACTTAAAATATCATTGAAGTTTGAACCCGACAGCTCCAGCTGATTGGTATCGGGGTCATAACTGGCCGAGGCAATGGTGGTGAGCGGAGCAGTCGTATCGATAATCAGATCTGAACTGTTGTTATCCAGGGAACCTGCTCCTGAAGGTGCTGTCAGGGCGATACTCTGCTCTGAATTGACCGTTATAGCGCCATTACTCCATGAAGAAGTTGCAGGCTCTTTAAACACAGTATCGATGGGGTTGGACGCCGCAAGGGAGATATTGCCAGTAACATTATCGCCACTCTGAATTGTATAACGGTATAAAAAGCTGTTGTTATACTCGCCGGATAAGTGGGCAGTCGTGTCCATTACTGCGGTTTGTTGCGTGCCGCCAATATTAAACCGGAGTTCAGGTGCTGTACTGTAGTCAAGTTTAACCACATGGTTGAAATCCACCTGAATCAACAACTCCTCACCGGCTTTATAAGTGTCATTCACAGAGACAACACGAACATCCGTAATTGCGTTGCCTTGCCTCCCCAGCGCGGTTGGCGCATCCGTAGGAGAGAGAATTTCCATATCCAGACCGTTTGACGGTGACGAAAAAGAATAGTCGTTGCCAGCACGGTCTACCAGAAACCCTTCTTCAACGTGTACAACCATAATGTCTGGCCAGTCACTGTAGCCCCGAAAGTCTTGTTCAAACGCATCAGCCCCACTCTGGTTCAGGTCTATTTTCATCTCATGACCTATTGTTGGGTGCCGTTCAAAACTACTGGCCGAAAAATCATCTGCATTGAAATAATGCCGCTCGCCAGTCTCTGTATTTTCAACGTACAGCTTGCTCCAGTCCGGCGTCATCTGGCTGACTTCGTTGGAATTAAGTATTTGATTACCATCTGAATAAATAAATATCCGCCCCGGCGTATTCTCACTTGCGTTGCCCACCCAGAAATTAACCGCACCCAGACCTGGTAATGAAGGAGCAGTGGTATCAACTTCAAGTGCCGCATTGGTGGCTAGAGAGTTCACTTGTGCCCCCGATGGTAGCGTACTAACATCAACCGAATTACCAGCAAGGTCGGTAATGCTGCCGTTGGACAGATCCAGGCTGCTGACATCCAGGTCCGAGCTATTCTCACCGCTGCCAACCGTGTAATTGAACACCAGTTTGTCCGTTCCGGCACCGCTGGAGTAGGTGGCCTGACCACCAGTATCCAGATTTAGGGCTGGAATTCCACTAATATCAACAGCTTCAGTAAAAGACACCTCGATCTGGATTACCTTGCCTTCATTGTAAGGGCCATCCGAGGTCAGGCTATCAACTGAGGTAATTTCTGGAGCATTAACATCAATGGTGGCATTGCCCGTCTGAGCCAGTGCATCGTTACTGTTAACCGGAGGCAGCTTGGTCAGCATGTTATTCCCTGCGGAATCAAAGACCATGACTCCAGCAGGTATGGTCAGTGCCGTATCCGAGGCATAATTAAGCCCCTGGGTGTTTTCACTGTTGCCCGAGCCAACGGTATAGACAAACCTCAATGTATCGCTACCTGCACCACTGTCGTAAGTAGCTACAGCACCATTATCCAGTGCCAGGGTTGGGTAAGTGCTGGCATCAGAAGGGTCTATGCCACTGACATTCACAGACTCACTGAGCTGGACAAGGATGACCACTTCATCACCATTAATGAAGCGACCCGGATCTTCAAGCCGCACCTGCACTACTGTTGGAGCAGCAATATCGGCATAATCCAGAGCCAGGTCACTGACAGCTGCTGCCCCTTCGTTACCCGCCAGATCCTTCAGGAATCCCGCCTGAATATCAACACCGTCCTCCGAGCCCTTGTAGCCAAAAATACCCTCAAGTTCAGCAGCCTTGGCGTCAGTCAACTGAATCGACAGGGTATCCGTTCCTGCCAGACGGGCAACCGTCACATCACTGGCAGAGAAGCTGACGTTCTGGGTGATACCGTCATCCTTGTCGATATCAATTACCAGCTTGCTCCAGTCCAGCCTGCCTGAAAGATCGGCGGTGGCACTTTCGCTGTTGTTCAGCAGTTGATCAAAATCCGCTCCCTTCAGCAGGAGCTGGTTTTTGTTTTCATCGTAGGCGGCACTGGTGATGGTGGTGGTAGCTGCATCCGTGTCGATGACAATTTCACTGTTACCTGCCAATGACTCAGTGCTGGCGGTTCCGGGCAATGTCAGACTAACGCTACTGCCAGCGCCATTGACCAGAGAACTCACAGCCGACGAACCGACATGGCCGTTACTGAACGTCAGAGAACTGGTATCACGATAGTTGAGGTCATCAATGTTTTCCCCGGCACTAACGGTATGGCGGAACACAAACTCCCTGGTGCCATCACCGGAGACGTAAACTGCATTACCCCCATAAGGATCAGCTTGGGTCGGCTGCCTGTCATTGAGCAACAACAAAAGAGGATCATTGTTGGCATCGTAATTTTGCAGCGAGACCTTTTCACTGAACCGTACACGAATCAGAATCTCATCACCGGCCTGATAGCTTCCGTTTACGGTATCAGAGGAAACATTAAGAACCGTAGCGCCGTTGCTGGTGACCGTGACCGCCTGGTCAGCAAGGGCATCCGTAGTAGATCGGTTGCCCGCTCGGTCAGCCATAAAGCCTTGACTGATATCCAGTGCGGTGTCCCCTGATACGGTACTGAAACCATTGTTGTCCAGTACCTTGTTGACGCCTTCATCAATGACAATCTCAACCCGGTTGTTGTGAATCTCTACTGAACCAATATCGGAGGCGTCAAGACTGACACTTTCAAAGCTACCATCAGGCTGTTTCAGTTTTAAGGAGAGTTTGCTCCAGTCAAAGCGCGACAGGCCATCTCCGGTCAGGCTCAGGCCAGCGGATTCGCCACTGCCCAATAACGCATCAAAACCACTGCCATTGATGGTCAGCTTTTGATCGTTGGCGCCTTCGGGAGCCAGGGTAACCCCGGTAATAGACACATCAGGGGCGGAGCCATCAATCATGATATCCGCCGAACTGGCCAGTGAATCGCTATTGGCAGCAACAGGAACCGTCAACACAGCGGCATTGCCCGACAGGTCTTTAATCGTGCCACCATTAAGTTGTAAGGCACTGGCACTGAGCACATCCAGGTCAGGCGCCTCGTCTCCTGGCTGAACGGTGTACTCAAACACCAGATCCTGAGTGCCAGACCCGGAACTGAACCGGGCAGCAGAGATATTGTCACCAGTGCCCAGCAACAGTACCGGCGTCCCCTTCACCTCCACAGCTTCATCAAAGCTCACCTGCAAGCGGATAACGGAACCCGTTGCGTATTCCCCATCCGCTGTCAAGCTGGTGATACCGTTAACAGAAGGTGCAATACCATCAGGAGGCAGTATGAAGATCTCCACGCCAGCGCTATTGCCATCGTTCATGGTGTTACCAGCCGCATCCTGGAAGAAGCCATCACTGGTAATCCGGATCAGATCCATACCTTCCTCATTACCATAGCCTGAGGTGGCACGCATGCTGGAAAGCTTGCTACTACTGATCTTGATGTTCAATTGTTGATCGTTCACGGCCAGAGCGGATTCAATATCAGCCGCGCTAAAGCTGATATCCGTGTTACTACCACTATTGTCAACAACCCGCCATGAAAGTTTGGACCAGTCCAGTCTGCCAGTCAGATCGGTATCGGTGGACTCTCCTGGTGACAACAGTGAGCTGAAACCATCACCGGAGAGCGTCAGAATACCCGCTGAACTGGCTGAGCTGCTGCTGAGTCCTACGGTAGGAGACACCGTATCAATCCTGATGTCGTTTTGTTGAGCCAGGGCTCCGGCTTCATTCAGGTCAGGCAGGAGCAAGTCTGCGTTGTTACCTAAAAGGTCGGTGATCGTGCCGCCATCAAGATCCAGTGCAGAGGTGGATAATGCATTGAGGTCAGCAGACTCATCGGGGTTCGCCACCGTGTAAGTAAATGACAGGACATTTGTTCCTGTACCACCGCTGTACGTAGCAAGACGGTCAACGGTTCCTGTTTCTAGCTGCAGGGTTGGATTCCCTGTAACCTGAACTGGCTCAGAAAACTCTACCTTGACGGTAATAGTGTCACCATCGCGATACCACTGATCCGCGTCATCACTGTAAAGACGCACAACTTCCGGGTTACCCGCGCTGTTGGTCACGTTGTCGACGGAGAAGCCGGATATCAAAGAGGTGTCATTGCCGACAAGGTCTTCCAGGCGATCATTGTCCAGAGCACTACCCGCAGCGGACGGAGTGTAATCCAGAGTGACCGACTGGCCATCCGTAATCGCTTTGGAGAGCGTCAGGGTCAGCTGCTGGCCATTGATGGCAAGACTACTGACCGATTCACTTTGCCCATCCACGACAATACTGAACAGGGAGGGGTTGATGGTGGCATTATCATTCAATGCCTCACTGAAGCTTAATGTCACAGTGTTACCATCCACCTCGGCGGTGGACAGACTGGGCGAAATCGTATCCGTGATATTGGTGACAGTCACGTCGCCATGATTGAGGGCAGCGGCGTCAAAACCCCGCAGATCTTCGACCCGGTCGTTGTTACTACTACTGTCAGCACTGGACAGACTGTAGCTGAATGTCACCGACTCCCCGTCTGCCACAGGACTGGCGAGCTGCACCGTCACCTGATTACCGCTGATCGAGGCACTGCTGACCGACCTGCTGGCACCCGCCACCTCAACATTCAGAATACCGGTCAGACTGACACTCTCGTTCAGATCCTCTGAGTAAGTCAGGACAAGGGTGTCACCGTCCACCACAGCATTGTTGAGAGTAGGTACTGATGTATCAGTATTATTCTCAACCAGGGCACTAGTGAAATCACTGCTATCATTGCCCTGAGCATCTTGAATGGGCCCGCCCCCATTATTGCTGGCATCCACCACGCTATAAGACAACTGAACAATATCCGCATCGCCAACCGGGCTGTCCAGGGACAGTGTCATTCGGCTACCGGAAATACTGACGTTTGATACCGTGCGGCTGCCACCACCCACCAGAGACAGAGTGAAGGCACTGCTATCAGGAACGCTGCCATGGTCAAGTGATTCATTATAATCAATGATCAGCTGATCACCCTCTACGGTCATATTCTGGCGGACTGCTGCTGAAACATCAGGTGTCACTGTAGCTGAAAAACCGCTCAATGCCGCAAACGGGTTGATCCCTACCTGTTCCTGAAGAGCATTACTGCCCGGTGTATAATCAAGTGCCAAACTGCCCGAGGGGCTGACGGCTGTGTCCAGGCTTAGGCGAATCTGGGTATCATTAAGGTAAGAGACATTAAGAACATTGACGGCGCTACCATCAATGGCCACATCAAAGTCAGCCAGGTCAGGAACGCTGTCCCTGTCCATATTTTCACTAAAAGTCAGCACCAGATTCTGGGTATTGGCCACGATTTCAGCAGAGGACAGGGTGGGGGCAGTACCTGAGAAAGTGACGCTTGAAGTATCCGTTGTGACATTGCCAGCACTGTCTGTCTGGGTAACGGTAATATCGAGTTCGCCGTCAGACAGGCTACTGACATCCAGCTCGCTGCCTGCCAGAGTCCATGTGCCATCTACATCAACAGTGACAGTCACAGAGACAGTAGCAGCCGATGAATCCTCAATGCTGACCTGGATAGAAGCGCCCGGCTCACCTACACCAGAGACCAGAACAGCACCTTCTTCAGTAGCATCAATCTGATTGTCACCCATTACGGTGTCATCAATAGCAATAGTGCGGCTCAGGATTAACTGCCCATCGCTCTGCAATTTTTCAATAATTTCCTGATCGGTGTTGCCCAGAGATGAGAGATCCGTGTTTTCCAGCACAATTTGCTGAACTATATCGCCACCGGCCACCGTGCTGATATCAATAATGGTGTCACTACCTTCTACACGGAACTGGATAAACTGGTCAGCCGAAGTACTTTCTTCACCACTGAGCAGGGTGTGCAAATCGAGAATATCACCACCGGCACCAACAGAAAAATCTGTAATATGGTCAACAGCTGGGTCGGCAGCGGTGCCACCATCACCAGCTTGCCAAACCAACCGATCCTGACCACTGCCACCTGTTAACCAGTCATCGCCCTCACCACCAATCAGAACATCAGCGCCTGCCTCACCGTACATAAAGTCAGTATCGTTGCCACCCGTCACAGTATTACTCTGTGCATCACCCCGGCTGACATCTGCGCTATAAGTGGTCGCAGAACTGGCAACACCACCTGCTTCCGTCGAGGTAACACTGATATTCAGCGGATCACCGTCGTTCAATGTTAAGGAGGGCGTGAAGCTCCAGTTACCATCACTGCCAACCGATGCACTGTAATTGTTACCATTGATAGTAAAATTCAGCACGGCATCTGGTTGACCGGTACCGGTGATTACGGGCTGGAAACTGCCATCTAGCATCACCGAATCAATTTTAGGCGGTGTATAAAAGTCAATGGTATAGGCACTGCTCTCCAGCGCACCATCACTCACCTTGAAACCTACACTGCCATGATGGCTACCGTTAATGCTGGCATCTGCGGTAAATTCCAGGTTGGGAATATCACTGGCACTGACTACCTGGTTAATGGAGACGGCACTGCCGTTTAATGTCAGGCTTCCCGAAGCAGGCAGGGATGTCAACGTAATGGAAGCAAGGCTATCCCCTGAATCCACATCGCTGAAGCCAAATTCAGCAAGAGTAAACGTATGCTTTCCCGCTTCACTGAGACTCAGATTGTTATCAGCTGCAATGGGTGCGTCGTTGGTGCCGTTAATGGTAATCACTATATCGTGGGTGGTGCCATCCAGAGACCTCACCGTAATGGTTTCATTCAGGCTGTCACCATCCCCGAGAGCCTGAATAGCTGACTGACTGTTATCCGCTGAATAGCTCCAGCTGCCATCGGTGTTCATGGTCAGTGAACCATAGGTGCCAGATATAGTCTCTCCGGTAAAACTCCCCTCGCCGTTATCTACATCGTTCACACTCAGGCTTCCTGTTGCAGTCAGGATATTACCAGCATCTTCAGCAACACTACCGGTGTCTGTACCACTGATCACCGAAGCATCGTTGGTGCCAGTTAATGTGATAGTCACCTGCTGATCGACGGTGCCGCCTTCGCCATCGTCAACAGTCACGGTGTAGGTCTGGGTCAGGGTCTGGCCTGCACCCAGGTAATCAATGTCCGCATCATCAACACTGAAACTCCAGTCGATCCGGCCGCTGCCGTCGCCCTGGGTGTCGTCCGCCACGGTGGCGGTGAGGCTGCCCAGATAACCATTGGCACCGGCACTGACGCTGACAGTCTGCTGGTCACTCAAATCGACATCGGCGATGGTGAACGAGCCGGTGTCAGTCAGGCTGTTGCTGTTCTCACCAGCACCGCCGTCGACGATCTCGGTCACGGCCCCGGCCACATCGGTGGCACTGCTGATGGTCGGTGCGTCGTTAGTACCGGTCAGGGTGATACTCACCTGCTGATCGACGGTGCCGCCTTCGCCATCGTCAACAGTCACGGTGTAGGTCTGGGTCAGGGTCTCGCCTGCACCCAGGTAATCAATGTCCGCATCATCAACACTGAAACTCCAGTCGATCCGGCCGCTGCCGTCGCCCAGGGTGTCGTCCGCCACGGTGGCGGTGAGGCTGCCCAGATAACCATTGGCACCGGCACTGACGCTGACAGTCTGCTGGTCACTCAAATCGACATCGGCGATGGTGAACGAGCCGGTGTCAGTCAGGCTGTTGCTGTTCTCACCTGCACCGCCGTCGACGATCTCGGTCACGGCCCCGGCCACATCGGTGGCACTGCTGATGGTCGGTGCGTCGTTAGTACCGGTCAGGGTGATACTCACCTGCTGATCGACGGTGCCGCCTTCACCATCGTCAACAGTCACGGTGTAGGTCTGGGTCAGGGTCTGGCCTGCACCCAGGTAATCAATGTCCGCATCATCAACACTGAAACTCCAGTCGATCCGGCCGCTGCCGTCGCCCTGGGTGTCGTCCGCCACGGTGGCGGTGAGGCTGCCCAGATAACCATTGGCACCGGCACTGACGCTGACAGTCTGCTGGTCACTCAAATCGACATCGGCGATGGTGAACGAGCCGGTGTCAGTCAGGCTGTTGCTGTTCTCACCAGCACCGCCGTCGACGATCTCGGTCACGGCCCCGGCCACATCGGTGGCACTGCTGATGGTCGGTGCGTCGTTAGTACCGGTCAGGGTGATACTCACCTGCTGATCGACGGTGCCGCCTTCGCCATCGTCAACAGTCACGGTGTAGGTCTGGGTCAGGGTCTCGCCTGCACCCAGGTAATCAATGTCCGCATCATCAACACTGAAACTCCAGTCGATCCGGCCGCTGCCGTCGCCCAGGGTGTCGTCCGCCACGGTGGCGGTGAGGCTGCCCAGATAACCATTGGCACCGGCACTGACGCTGACAGTCTGCTGGTCACTCAAATCGACATCGGCGATGGTGAACGAGCCGGTGTCAGTCAGGCTGTTGCTGTTCTCACCTGCACCGCCGTCGACGATCTCGGTCACGGCCCCGGCCACATCGGTGGCACTGCTGATGGTCGGTGCGTCGTTAGTACCGGTCAGGGTGATACTCACCTGCTGATCGACGGTGCCGCCTTCACCATCGTCAACAGTCACGGTGTAGGTCTGGGTCAGGGTCTGGCCTGCACCCAGGTAATCAATGTCCGCATCATCAACACTGAAACTCCAGTCGATCCGGCCGCTGCCGTCGCCCTGGGTGTCGTCCGCCACGGTGGCGGTGAGGCTGCCCAGATAACCATTGGCACCGGCACTGACGCTGACAGTCTGCTGGTCACTCAAATCGACATCGGCGATGGTGAACGAGCCGGTGTCAGTCAGGCTGTTGCTGTTCTCACCTGCACCGCCGTCGACGATCTCGGTCACGGCCCCGGCCACATCGGTGGCACTGCTGATGGTCGGTGCGTCGTTAGTACCGGTCAGGGTGATACTCACCTGCTGATCGACGGTGCCGCCTTCGCCATCGTCAACAGTCACGGTGTAGGTCTGGGTCAGGGTCTCGCCGGCACCCAGGTGATCAATGTCCGCATCATCAACACTGAAATTCCAGTCGATCCGGCCGCTGCCGTCGCCCTGGGTGTCGTCCGCCACGGTGGCGGTGAGGCTGCCCAGATAACCATTGGCACCGGCACTGACGCTGACAGTCTGCTGGTCACTCAAATCGACATCGGCGATGGTGAACGAGCCGGTGTCAGTCAGGCTGTTGCTGTTCTCACCAGCACCGCCGTCGACGATCTCGGTCACGGCCCCGGCCACATCGGTGGCACTGCTGATGGTCGGCGCGTCGTTAGTACCGGTCAGGGTGATACTCACCTGCTGATCGACGGTGCCGCCTTCACCATCGTCAACAGTCACGGTGTAGGTCTGGGTCAGGGTCTCGCCGGCGCCCAGGTAATCAATGTCCGCATCATCAACACTGAAACTCCAGTCGATCCGGCCGCTGCCGTCGCCCTGGGTGTCGTCCGCCACGGTGGCGGTGAGGCTGCCCAGATAACCATTGGCACCGGCACTGATGCTGACAGTCTGCTGGTCACTCAAATCGACATCAGCGATGGTGAACGAGCCGGTGTCAGTCAGGCTGTTGCTGTTCTCACCTGCACCGCCGTCGACGATCTCGGTCACGGCCCCGGTCACATCGGTGGCACTGCTGATGGTCGGTGCGTCGTTAGTACCGGTCAGGGTGATACTCACCTGCTGATCGACGGTGCCGCCTTCGCCATCGTCAACAGTCACGGTGTAGGTCTGGGTCAGGGTCTGGCCTGCACCCAGGTAATCAATGTCCGCATCATCAACACTGAAACTCCAGTCGATCCGGCCGCTGCCGTCGCCCAGGGTGTCGTCCGCCACGGTGGCGGTGAGGCTGCCCAGATAACCATTGGCACCGGCACTGACGCTGACAGTCTGCTGGTCACTCAAATCGACATCAGCGATGGTGAACGAGCCGGTGTCAGTCAGGCTGTTGCTGTTCTCACCTGCACCGCCGTCGACGATCTCGGTCACGGCCCCGGTCACATCGGTGGCACTGCTGATGGTCGGTGCGTCGTTAGTACCGGTCAGGGTGATACTCACCTGCTGATCGACGGTGCCGCCTTCGCCATCGTCAACAGTCACGGTGTAGGTCTGGGTCAGGGTCTGGCCTGCACCCAGGTAATCAATGTCCGCATCATCAACACTGAAACTCCAGTCGATCCGGCCGCTGCCGTCGCCCTGGGTGTCGTCCGCCACGGTGGCGGTGAGGCTGCCCAGATAACCATTGGCACCGGCACTGACGCTGACAGTCTGCTGGTCACTCAAATCGACATCGGCGATGGTGAACGAGCCGGTGTCAGTCAGGCTGTTGCTGTTCTCACCTGCACCGCCGTCGACGATCTCGGTCACGGCCCCGGTCACATCGGTGGCACTGCTGATGGTCGGTGCGTCGTTAGTACCGGTCAGGGTGATACTCACCTGCTGATCGACGGTGCCGCCTTCGCCATCGTCAACAGTCACGGTGTAGGTCTGGGTCAGGGTCTGGCCGGCGCCCAGGTAATCAATGTCCGCATCATCAACACTGAAACTCCAGTCGATCCGGCCGCTGCCGTCGCCCTGGGTGTCGTCCGCCACGGTGGCGGTGAGGCTGCCCAGATAACCATTGGCACCGGCACTGACGCTGACAGTCTGCTGGTCACTCAAATCGACATCGGCGATGGTGAACGAGCCGGTGTCAGTCAGGCTGTTGCTGTTCTCACCAGCACCGCCGTCGACGATCTCGGTCACGGCCCCGGTCACATCGGTGGCACTGCTGATGGTCGGTGCGTCGTTAGTACCGGTCAGGGTGATACTCACCTGCTGATCGACGGTGCCGCCTTCGCCATCGTCAACAGTCACGGTGTAGGTCTGGGTCAGGGTCTCGCCGGCGCCCAGGTAATCAATGTCCGCATCATCAACACTGAAACTCCAGTCAATCCGGCCGCTGCCGTCGCCCTGAGTGTCGTCCGCCACGGTGGCGGTGAGGCTGCCCAGATAACCATTGGCACCGGCACTGACGCTGACAGTCTGCTGGTCACTCAAATCGACATCGGCGATGGTGAACGAGCCGGTGTCAGTCAGGCTGTTGCTGTTCTCACCTGCACCGCCGTCGACGATCTCGGTCACGGCCCCGGTCACATCGGTGGCACTGCTGATGGTCGGTGCGTCGTTAGTACCGGTCAGGGTGATACTCACCTGCTGATCGACGGTGCCGCCTTCGCCATCGTCAACAGTCACGGTGTAGGTCTGGGTCAGGGTCTGGCCTGCACCCAGGTGATCAATGTCCGCATCATCAACACTGAAACTCCAGTCGATCCGGCCGCTGCCGTCGCCCTGGGTGTCGTCCGCCACGGTGGCGGTGAGGCTGCCCAGATAACCATTGGCACCGGCACTGACGCTGACAGTCTGCTGGTCACTCAAATCGACATCGGCGATGGTGAACGAGCCGGTGTCAGTCAGGCTGTTGCTGTTCTCACCAGCACCGCCGTCGACGATCTCGGTCACGGCCCCGGCCACATCGGTGGCACTGCTGATGGTCGGTGCGTCGTTAGTACCGGACAGGGTGATACTCACCTGCTGATCGACGGTGCCGCCTTCGCCATCGTCAACAGTCACGGTGTAGGTCTGGGTCAGGGTCTCGCCGGCGCCCAGGTAATCAATGTCCGCATCATCAACACTGAAACTCCAGTCGATCCGGCCGCTGCCGTCGCCCTGGGTGTCGTCCGCCACGGTGGCGGTGAGGCTGCCCAGATAACCATTGGCACCGGCACTGACGCTGACAGTCTGCTGGTCACTCAAATCGACATCGGCGATGGTGAACGAGCCGGTGTCAGTCAGGCTGTTGCTGTTCTCACCAGCACCGCCGTCGACGATCTCGGTCACGGCCCCGGTCACATCGGTGGCACTGCTGATGGTCGGTGCGTCGTTAGTACCGGTCAGGGTGATACTCACCTGCTGATCGACGGTGCCGCCTTCGCCATCGTCAACAGTCACGGTGTAGGTCTGGGTCAGGGTCTCGCCGGCGCCCAGGTAATCAATGTCCGCATCATCAACACTGAAACTCCAGTCGATCCGGCCGCTGCCGTCGCCCTGGGTGTCGTCCGCCACGGTGGCGGTGAGGCTGCCCAGATAACCATTGGCACCGGCACTGACACTGACAGTCTGCTGGTCACTCAAATCGACATCGGCGATGGTGAACGAGCCGGTGTCAGTCAGGCTGTTGCTGTTCTCACCAGCACCGCCGTCGACGATCTCGGTCACGGCCCCGGCCACATCGGTGGCACTGCTGATGGTCGGTGCGTCGTTAGTACCGGTCAGGGTGATAGTCACCTGCTGATCGACGGTGCCGCCTTCACCATCGTCAACAGTCACGGTGTAGGTCTGGGTCAGGGTCTCGCCGGCGCCCAGGTAATCAATGTCCGCATCATCAACACTGAAACTCCAGTCGATCCGGCCGCTGCCGTCGCCCTGGGTGTCGTCCGCCACGGTGGCGGTGAGGCTGCCCAGATAACCATTGGCACCGGCACTGACGCTGACAGTCTGCTGGTCACTCAAATCGACATCGGCGATGGTGAACGAGCCGGTGTCAGTCAGGCTGTTGCTGTTCTCACCAGCACCGCCGTCGACGATCTCGGTCACGGCCCCGGCCACATCGGTGGCACTGCTGATGGTCGGTGCGTCGTTAGTACCGGTCAGGGTGATACTCACCTGCTGATCGACGGTGCCGCCTTCACCATCGTCAACAGTCACGGTGTAGGTCTGGGTCAGGGTCTGGCCGGCGCCCAGGTAATCAATGTCCGCATCATCAACACTGAAACTCCAGTCGATCCGGCCGCTGCCGTCGCCCTGGGTGTCGTCCGCCACGGTGGCGGTGAGGCTGCCCAGATAACCATTGGCACCGGCACTGACGCTGACAGTCTGCTGGTCACTCAAATCGACATCGGCGATGGTGAACGAGCCGGTGTCAGTCAGGCTGTTGCTGTTCTCACCAGCACCGCCGTCGACGATCTCGGTCACGGCCCCGGCCACATCGGTGGCACTGCTGATGGTCGGTGCGTCGTTAGTACCGGTCAGGGTGATACTCACCTGCTGATCGACGGTGCCGCCTTCGCCATCGTCAACAGTCACGGTGTAGGTCTGGGTCAGGGTCTCGCCTGCACCCAGGTAATCAATGTCCGCATCATCAACACTGAAACTCCAGTCGATCCGGCCGCTGCCGTCGCCCTGGGTGTCGTCCGCCACGGTGGCGGTGAGGCTGCCCAGATAACCATTGGCACCGGCACTGACGCTGACAGTCTGCTGGTCACTCAAATCGACATCGGCGATGGTGAACGAGCCGGTGTCAGTCAGGCTGTTGCTGTTCTCACCAGCACCGCCGTCGACGATCTCGGTCACGGCCCCGGCCACATCGGTGGCACTGCTGATGGTCGGTGCGTCGTTAGTACCGGACAGGGTGATACTCACCTGCTGATCGACGGTGCCGCCTTCGCCATCGTCAACAGTCACGGTGTAGGTCTGGGTCAGGGTCTCGCCGGCGCCCAGGTAATCAATGTCCGCATCATCAACACTGAAACTCCAGTCGATCCGGCCGCTGCCGTCGCCCTGGGTGTCGTCCGCCACGGTGGCGGTGAGGCTGCCCAGATAACCATTGGCACCGGCACTGACGCTGACAGTCTGCTGGTCACTCAAATCGACATCGGCGATGGTGAACGAGCCGGTGTCAGTCAGGCTGTTGCTGTTCTCACCAGCACCGCCGTCGACGATCTCGGTCACGGCCCCGGTCACATCGGTGGCACTGCTGATGGTCGGTGCGTCGTTAGTACCGGTCAGGGTGATACTCACCTGCTGATCGACGGTGCCGCCTTCGCCATCGTCAACAGTCACGGTGTAGGTCTGGGTCAGGGTCTCGCCGGCGCCCAGGTAATCAATGTCCGCATCATCAACACTGAAACTCCAGTCGATCCGGCCGCTGCCGTCGCCCTGGGTGTCGTCCGCCACGGTGGCGGTGAGGCTGCCCAGATAACCATTGGCACCGGCACTGACGCTGACAGTCTGCTGGTCACTCAAATCGACATCGGCGATGGTGAACGAGCCGGTGTCAGTCAGGCTGTTGCTGTTCTCACCAGCACCGCCGTCGACGATCTCGGTCACGGCCCCGGCCACATCGGTGGCACTGCTGATGGTCGGTGCGTCGTTAGTACCGGTCAGGGTGATACTCACCTGCTGATCGACGGTGCCGCCTTCGCCATCGTCAACAGTCACGGTGTAGGTCTGGGTCAGGGTCTCGCCTGCACCCAGGTAATCAATGTCCGCATCATCAACACTGAAACTCCAGTCGATCCGGCCGCTGCCGTCGCCCAGGGTGTCGTCCGCCACGGTGGCGGTGAGGCTGCCCAGATAACCATTGGCACCGGCACTGACGCTGACAGTCTGCTGGTCACTCAAATCGACATCGGCGATGGTGAACGAGCCGGTGTCAGTCAGGCTGTTGCTGTTCTCACCTGCACCGCCGTCGACGATCTCGGTCACGGCCCCGGCCACATCGGTGGCACTGCTGATGGTCGGTGCGTCGTTAGTACCGGTCAGGGTGATACTCACCTGCTGATCGACGGTGCCGCCTTCACCATCGTCAACAGTCACGGTGTAGGTCTGGGTCAGGGTCTGGCCTGCACCCAGGTAATCAATGTCCGCATCATCAACACTGAAACTCCAGTCGATCCGGCCGCTGCCGTCGCCCTGGGTGTCGTCCGCCACGGTGGCGGTGAGGCTGCCCAGATAACCATTGGCACCGGCACTGACGCTGACAGTCTGCTGGTCACTCAAATCGACATCGGCGATGGTGAACGAGCCGGTGTCAGTCAGGCTGTTGCTGTTCTCACCAGCACCGCCGTCGACGATCTCGGTCACGGCCCCGGCCACATCGGTGGCACTGCTGATGGTCGGCGCGTCGTTAGTACCGGTCAGGGTGATACTCACCTGCTGATCGACGGTGCCGCCTTCACCATCGTCAACAGTCACGGTGTAGGTCTGGGTCAGGGTCTCGCCGGCGCCCAGGTAATCAATGTCCGCATCATCAACACTGAAACTCCAGTCGATCCGGCCGCTGCCGTCGCCCTGGGTGTCGTCCGCCACGGTGGCGGTGAGGCTGCCCAGATAACCATTGGCACCGGCACTGATGCTGACAGTCTGCTGGTCACTCAAATCGACATCAGCGATGGTGAACGAGCCGGTGTCAGTCAGGCTGTTGCTGTTCTCACCTGCACCGCCGTCGACGATCTCGGTCACGGCCCCGGTCACATCGGTGGCACTGCTGATGGTCGGTGCGTCGTTAGTACCGGTCAGGGTGATACTCACCTGCTGATCGACGGTGCCGCCTTCGCCATCGTCAACAGTCACGGTGTAGGTCTGGGTCAGGGTCTGGCCTGCACCCAGGTAATCAATGTCCGCATCATCAACACTGAAACTCCAGTCGATCCGGCCGCTGCCGTCGCCCAGGGTGTCGTCCGCCACGGTGGCGGTGAGGCTGCCCAGATAACCATTGGCACCGGCACTGACGCTGACAGTCTGCTGGTCACTCAAATCGACATCAGCGATGGTGAACGAGCCGGTGTCAGTCAGGCTGTTGCTGTTCTCACCTGCACCGCCGTCGACGATCTCGGTCACGGCCCCGGTCACATCGGTGGCACTGCTGATGGTCGGTGCGTCGTTAGTACCGGTCAGGGTGATACTCACCTGCTGATCGACGGTGCCGCCTTCGCCATCGTCAACAGTCACGGTGTAGGTCTGGGTCAGGGTCTGGCCTGCACCCAGGTAATCAATGTCCGCATCATCAACACTGAAACTCCAGTCGATCCGGCCGCTGCCGTCGCCCTGGGTGTCGTCCGCCACGGTGGCGGTGAGGCTGCCCAGATAACCATTGGCACCGGCACTGACGCTGACAGTCTGCTGGTCACTCAAATCGACATCGGCGATGGTGAACGAGCCGGTGTCAGTCAGGCTGTTGCTGTTCTCACCTGCACCGCCGTCGACGATCTCGGTCACGGCCCCGGTCACATCGGTGGCACTGCTGATGGTCGGTGCGTCGTTAGTACCGGTCAGGGTGATACTCACCTGCTGATCGACGGTGCCGCCTTCGCCATCGTCAACAGTCACGGTGTAGGTCTGGGTCAGGGTCTGGCCGGCGCCCAGGTAATCAATGTCCGCATCATCAACACTGAAACTCCAGTCGATCCGGCCGCTGCCGTCGCCCTGGGTGTCGTCCGCCACGGTGGCGGTGAGGCTGCCCAGATAACCATTGGCACCGGCACTGACGCTGACAGTCTGCTGGTCACTCAAATCGACATCGGCGATGGTGAACGAGCCGGTGTCAGTCAGGCTGTTGCTGTTCTCACCAGCACCGCCGTCGACGATCTCGGTCACGGCCCCGGTCACATCGGTGGCACTGCTGATGGTCGGTGCGTCGTTAGTACCGGTCAGGGTGATACTCACCTGCTGATCGACGGTGCCGCCTTCGCCATCGTCAACAGTCACGGTGTAGGTCTGGGTCAGGGTCTCGCCGGCGCCCAGGTAATCAATGTCCGCATCATCAACACTGAAACTCCAGTCAATCCGGCCGCTGCCGTCGCCCTGAGTGTCGTCCGCCACGGTGGCGGTGAGGCTGCCCAGATAACCATTGGCACCGGCACTGACGCTGACAGTCTGCTGGTCACTCAAATCGACATCGGCGATGGTGAACGAGCCGGTGTCAGTCAGGCTGTTGCTGTTCTCACCTGCACCGCCGTCGACGATCTCGGTCACGGCCCCGGTCACATCGGTGGCACTGCTGATGGTCGGTGCGTCGTTAGTACCGGTCAGGGTGATACTCACCTGCTGATCGACGGTGCCGCCTTCGCCATCGTCAACAGTCACGGTGTAGGTCTGGGTCAGGGTCTGGCCTGCACCCAGGTGATCAATGTCCGCATCATCAACACTGAAACTCCAGTCGATCCGGCCGCTGCCGTCGCCCTGGGTGTCGTCCGCCACGGTGGCGGTGAGGCTGCCCAGATAACCATTGGCACCGGCACTGACGCTGACAGTCTGCTGGTCACTCAAATCGACATCGGCGATGGTGAACGAGCCGGTGTCAGTCAGGCTGTTGCTGTTCTCACCTGCACCGCCGTCGACGATCTCGGTCACGGCCCCGGTCACATCGGTGGCACTGCTGATGGTCGGTGCGTCGTTAGTACCGGTCAGGGTGATACTCACCTGCTGATCGACGGTGCCGCCTTCGCCATCGTCAACAGTCACGGTGTAGGTCTGGGTCAGGGTCTCGCCGGCGCCCAGGTAATCAATGTCCGCATCATCAACACTGAAACTCCAGTCAATCCGGCCGCTGCCGTCGCCCTGAGTGTCGTCCGCCACGGTGGCGGTGAGGCTGCCCAGATAACCATTGGCACCGGCACTGACGCTGACAGTCTGCTGGTCACTCAAATCGACATCGGCGATGGTGAACGAGCCGGTGTCAGTCAGGCTGTTGCTGTTCTCACCTGCACCGCCGTCGACGATCTCGGTCACGGCCCCGGTCACATCGGTGGCACTGCTGATGGTCGGTGCATCGTTAAAACCCTCAATTGTCATTGAAGCCGTCTGGTTAACCACTCCCCCATGCCCGTCTTCAACTTGATAGCTGTACTCAAGCTTTTCCGACTCTCCTGCCGCCAAATGGTTATAAGCGGATGAATCCAGAGATAAGCTGTTGCCATCCTCTGAGAGACTGATACCAACGGGATCACCAGCGGTGAGCCGGAGTTTCATAACATTTAAGGTATCGCTTTGATCAATATCTCTGGCACCTGCCAACAAATCGATACTCTGCAAGGATGAATTCTGATCTGTCCGCAATAAAATTGCATTTTGAACCACCGGGTCATCATTACTTCCTGCCAGGGTGATGCTGGCGGTTTGGGTTGTGAAATCTCCCTGTGAATCCGACACTTGGTATTCGTAGGTGATGATTTCCGTCTCGCCAAAGGCAAGGTACTTATAAGCTTCCGGGTTAATAACCAGCTCTGATCCTTCTCCGCTCACACTAAAGCCGACTTCATTACCAGAAACCAAGCGAAGGCTCGTAACGGACAATTCATCGTTCAGATCCTTATCACTAGCTTTTTGTAAAAGATCCAGACTAATGCCAGAATCATTCTGGTTTAGATCAAGAACAATCGGGGCCTCTACTTCAGGTGTATCGTTGACACCTTCTACCGTTATGCCTACAGATGCCTGACTTCTGTTTCCCTGTGAATTGATAACCTCAAAGACAAAAGTAACAGTCTGGTTTTCACCCGGTGCCAAATAATCAAAGTCGGCTCCAGGCTTAAACTCAAAAGAGCCGTCACCACTAATATTTATTGAACCTGCTTCCGGTGCAGAAACCAGGGAGTACGTCAATGCTCCACCAGCACCACCACTGTTATCTGTCGCAGAAAGCTGTCCCTGAAAGATCGGTGCATCTTCATTAGCATCCATTGACGACGCCAGAGCAACGGGCTGGTACGAAATAACGGCAGGCTCTGGAGACTCCGATTCATTCTCAGATTCTTGTTGTTGAACAATATTGTTAGTGACAGACCTGCTGCTGGCAGCCAAGATCTCTGAAGACTCGATAATTGATTCCTGATCTACCTGGTCATCACTTTCAAGTGTGATAACAGGCATATCTAACGGGGCGAGCTTGGGTTCTGTCTGGTCAGGGCTTCTCTCTTCAGAGGCATCTTCCCTGGACGCTGAAGATTCTGCAACGGAACCGCCGACATCTGCTCCTTCAGCAATGGCGTCCTGAATCTCTTCATCAGCCAGCTCTTCCTCGACCTGTTCTTCATCGATATCAGTATCCTGACCAGACAGCACACTGTCTGTAAGAGTATGTGGCTGCTGCCCACTCAGTTCCAGAATCTGATTATTGGATGTTGTAATGAAAACGGGATCACCATTTTCCGAAACTACCCGATCATTGAGAAAAACTTTGTCCCCTGGTTCGAGAACTATTTGGGTTCCATCCGGCTTTATGGCGATTACTTTACCAGATGCTGCTGAGATCTCACCAATGGCAGGTGCAGAGTTTCCTGAGCTTGAATTCATATTTCTGTACTCTCTCTGAATCCTGAGGGAATCGAGGAAAGTCAATCCAATTGCTGTGCAGCCAATTCAGCACAGAATAAGGCGAGTTCCCTTCGCTGCTACATTCACGAAATTCCGAAAAAACAGTTTAAAGTTTACTAGTTTCAGGTTAGACAGATTAAAATAACTTTATTGAAATGCTCCGACATTCAGTTTTTAAATCTCTCTAAGAGGCATTTGTAGCAAAGGTTACACCTTCCATTACTTTGCACTTTCGAGCAAGTTAACAACTTTTAAACTACTTTTCTTGGCAGATAATTTCTAATGAATGAAGCTCATCTGGGAAATTGATATGATTTCTTCTTAAAATCGCTGTTATTATACCGACACACCTTTACCAGCCACCTCATACTGAATGGCGGCAAACTTAGAGTATTGCAAACAAGACTCAGCTATTTCGATCTCAGGATGACTATCAAGTATGTCATACTTCTTAGGTTAGACATTAAGCCCCACCCACAGCACAAAGACCTAATCTTGTACGCCCTGAACAGCCATCTCGTGCAGGGTGTTCACGTTTCGCATTATCTGCCCAGAAGTCCAGCAGCTTCCTTGTATGTGAGAGCAGAGACTTTCCTGCATTCATCAGAGATAAAACGACATTACCAAACAGCCGGGTTCCACTTTTCATCGCCTTATGCGTCGAGATTTCTTCAATGGCTCCACTTTCGTAGAGGTTCGCCTGCGCAGCATGGGCAAGATACCTTTTCAACGTCACAACCACGAAGGACATCAGAATCAGGCTAAAAACCAGTGTCGCTGATTTAGTGTTAAAACGATGCCACCCTAAATAGGACTTGATCTCTTTGAAGATAAGCTCTATCTGCCATCGTAGACGATAGGCCTGAAGTACTTCACTCAGGGTGAACTCAACCCGGTTAAGGTTGCTTACAACGAATACCCATTTCAGTCTCCTGTCATTCCAGCGGACAACCAAACGATATGGCCAGGCTTTGAATCCTGGCCATTCTACATCCAAGTCGAGGCATTGATCTTTAGGGAAGCCAGACAACACCTCCTTAAGTTTTTTCCCTTTGTAGCGATTGAGATTTTTGCCATCCTCTCGTACTGCGCTGAGTATCGTCGGGTTGATACTCTGAGGTGCCTTGCAGATAAAAGACCCCTCCCGATCATCAATGGCAGCAAAGCGTTCCAACTCAAAATAACCGGCATCGATCAGCATCAGGATATTAGCCATGGAGGTTGGCAGTGGTGGCAGACAGTCTCTTTCTGAACGGGTATCTTCAGTGAGCTGCACGCGCACCAGATTGTTGGTAAGAAGATCCATTGTCGTATGAAGTTCGACAGCAGCAGGACTGACCGTTGAGAACCTGCCGGGAAATGTTTCCTTTAGGGCATCGTAGACAGCCTGCGATGAGCCGTCATGAATCAGAATGTGCTCAAACTCTGAAAATGGACTGTCCTCATCAAACGCCATGACTTTGCGGGTAAAGACTTCCAGACATTGCACCCATAGCCAGAGGACAAGAGCAGGCATCGCGTCTTTTTTAGCTTGATTTGCCCAGGAACGATAAGAGACATTCAGCCCCGTCAACTCATTAAATTTACGGTGGAGATCGGCTTGAGTATCGCAGTTTCCATCACCAGCAAGGGCATCAATCAGTGAAAGGATAAAGTCCAAGGGGCGGATATCTCGCTGTCGTATAGTAAAACCAAGCTGTTCCGCCATGCTGAGGAGTTCAGACCGGTCAAAACACGTCAGCAGTTTTTTTCAACTAGTCTACTATTTGCGATACTCATCTTGTTCAGCCTTGATACTTTTCGCGAAGCTTTATTTTGGCTGTTCAAGGTGAGTTCTGCCGCTGGAAATGGATCTTTTTTGAGCTTAATGTCTACCCTAAGTGTCATGCTTAGCAGTGATCATTTAACAAATGCTGTAGAATTGAGTCTGTCATACAAAGGACAGTTTTTTGAAACCTAAGAAAAAGAAGATTTTTTATATAGTTAACTATTGATAAATCAATGAGTTAAGAGAGTAGAATGGCGGTGAGGGAGGGATTCGAACCCTCGATACGGCTACAAACCGTATACTCCCTTAGCAGGGGAGCGCCTTCAGCCTCTCGGCCACCTCACCATCGTATTCTTTGTTTTGACGGGGTTATCTAACTTTTCAAAATGGCGCGTCCGGGAGGATTCGAACCTCCGACCGCCTGGTTCGTAGCCAGGTACTCTATCCAGCTGAGCTACGGACGCTCATATTTGAAAACTTCTCAAATGGCGCGCTCGGGAGGATTCGAACCTCCGACCGCCTGGTTCGTAGCCAGGTACTCTATCCAGCTGAGCTACGAGCGCGTTATACCGATGAATCATTTACTGGCGGTGAGGGAGGGATTCGAACCCTCGATACGGCTACAAACCGTATACTCCCTTAGCAGGGGAGCGCCTTCAGCCTCTCGGCCACCTCACCGGTACAATTTATACTAACGACACTTGCCGCTTCAGTGAATGGCGCGCTCGGGAGGATTCGAACCTCCGACCGCCTGGTTCGTAGCCAGGTACTCTATCCAGCTGAGCTACGAGCGCGCTGCATCAACGGGAGCGAACTATAGAGATTTAACCCCGAGGAGTCAACGGTATTGTGGCAATTTTCACATTTGAACAACAACACACAACAACAAAAAAAGCCCCACACAGGCAGGGCTAAAAAGTTCAGGTCCTATTAAAGACACGGGTGGTTAGGCACTAGTTTGCAACCAATCAAAAATCATAACGGATAGTTGCATTCAAGCTATCCGCCTTGAAGTCCCCCATCCAATTATTGTCATAATGTAGACTCAAACTCAGGTTGTTTTCCATTTTGTACTTAATACCCAAACCGGCCAAGAAGCGATTTTGCTCACGATCATCACCAGTGAATGTCAAGGTTTTACCGCCTTGAAGGATTGTCACTGTTGCTTCAGGCTTTTCATCCTTAAAGTCATGATAACCCATCAGAACAAACTCGGGCTGAAGAATACCCCGACCCAACTCGTAATCACCCATAAGCGTCAAACCTGCACCCAGTTCCATGACTTCGAATTCCTTCATCTTACGCTTCTGAGCCCAGTCACCTGTTTGCTTTTCAGTGAGATCATCAAAGCTAACACTGGCATAGTCAAAAGTAACCTGAGGCTTAAGAACCCACTGATTTATCTGATAGTTATAGCCAGCTACTAAACGTGCACCCCAGATAGTGCTATCGGCTTCACCTCTGTAAGAAGTCTTTTCCAGCTGAACTTTACGTTTGTATTCATTAACTCCCTTACCGTAACTAAACATCGAGTCCAGGAAGTAATTATTTTGATTCCATCCAGTATAAAGGGTACCCATATAAGTATCGGTCGTTGTTTCACTTTGGATGTCGTTAGTTTCAACCTTTGTATTACCATAAGTGAAGGCAAAACCGACCGTCATCTGATCATTAAGTGTGGTATCAGCACCAAAAGTGACTCCATTAACTCTGGCTTGATAACCTTTTAGAGATTCATCACTATCAAGCTTTCCGTTATTGAAAATATACTCGACCCAAAACCCATGAGACTGATACATATCGCCCGCATTAACTCCAGTATGGTTACTGCTGAGACGACGACCAATGGACTCATTAACTTTATTTTGCAAAGTTACAGAAGCACGACCCACTCCGTTATTCAGATCAGGCAACTGCTGGTCAGCAAACAACTTGATACCCTGCTGCTCCGCCATTGTTACAAGGTCGAACATAGACTGAGATGAAGCAAGATTGTCAGTAGACAATGCCGATTCATAGGTAGCAATGTACATTTTGGCCTGATCATCAGACAGACCATATTGAGAGCGCAACTTCTGAACTGGATTGTCATCATACTTAATATTAATTGAGTACATAAACTTGCTAGTCTTCTCACTCTTCGCAAATCCACTGTCTGAAGCATCTATGAATACAGTACCTGTATCTGGAGCATCAAAGCTGCCCTCTACTTTATCGGCCTCAACAACTGTAATCGAAGTAGTCAAAGGATTGCCAGATTCGGCTTCCTCGTAAAGATTTTTGGCATTTTCAAAACGTTTCTTACTATCAATACCTTTGGTTAAATCAAGTTTGACCTGATTCTGTCCCTTCAACTTCAAAGAACCATCAACACTGACATAGGGTACAGACGAAAGTGTTTTATCATCGGCATCCACGACAAGCAAAAGGTTAGCACCTTTCTCAAGCGTTTTGCCCTTGGTTGCTAACAGTGAAGGTGCCGACTCAAAAACAGGGGTATTTTTCTCATCCAGCTTGCTTTGCTTAAACGTCTTAAAGAGTTTCAACGTACCTTCGGAATCGACAACCAAAGGGGCAACCACTTTGACCTGCTTGAGTTCAGTAGATTGATAGATAGGCATTTGAGACTTTTTAGTAGCTACCCTATCCAAAGTTCGCAGCTCAGTAGTGCCGGGCTTAACATCAACCTGGCCCGTTACAAGCACTTCCCTTACATGCCCGCTCTCTTTTCCATCAACAACGCCACCAATTTCACCACCCTTCAAAGTACCTTTTTTCAGAGTAACTGTTGAACCAGTGAAGCCTTTCAGGCTACCTTCAAAAGTACCACCATCCAATACAAAGTTTCTGAAACCATGAATATCCTTGGTCACTTCCTGTCCGACAGCCAGAGTTACATCTGCGTCTCTACTGACGAAAACAGGCTTCGTATCATTAGACATTGATCGAACAGTCGCATTTCCTCTCAGGTCAAACGAAATCAGTGGCTTTTCGAGCGTACTGACTTCGTCGACATACAGCAGACCATCTTCAACTAGAACTTTCTCAATATCCGAAAGGCTGACATGTGCGACAGAGCCTTTTCTAACCTCAAACACATCAAGTACATCTTCAGCTTCAACATCAACAACGTGCTCCGCAAAGCCATCGATGGAGCCTTCAATTGCCTTTTGAACATTAAGACCTTTAACTGGAACAGCCTTGATTTCAGTGACCATAATTGAGTTTGGCTGTTTCATTTTCTTGGTGTTGTCATTACCTTCTGACTCATCAGAAATAGTACTTTCCAGAGCAATCTTGTTTTCTTCCTGAATACGCAGATGGGTATTACTTAGAACGATATTCTGACCGGCTACAACGCCTTTTCCAGCATTTGCTGTATCGTCCGAACCTGAATCAACAGTTATATCACTGTCTGTGATAGTGACATCAACGGACGCTGGAGTACAACCATCTTCCGCAACACCGATTTGTCGAACAACTAACCTGGAGCCTTTGATCTGTATATCTTCATAGCCTTTCAGGTTAACAGTACCTTTTTTAGCCCCATTGATAACTGCTACCGTAGCTTTTCGTGCAAGTGACTTATGGACCTTTTCACCATTCTTATTCATGGCTTCTTCCATAACTTCCAAATGCTCCGGTAGAACTCCTATCAAGTCTAAAAAAGTATCAACAGTCTTGGCTTTTTTTCCGTCAACCTCGACATCAACACCCGTTACATCATCAACATCTTTGAGATAGATGATCGTAGATCGGATAGCGCCATCTTTTGCAATACGTACCGATGTACCTTCTTTGGAAACAAATGCATCAAGTGCTCGTTCACTTGTGCCGAAACCTTCATGCACCGCACTGGATCTCTCAGAAAGAACAACTGTGCCGTATGCCTTAACATCAGCCTCGTCTCCAGTCGCAGCTGATGCTACCACTGGCACTCTTTCTCCTTCTTTAAAACCGCTACTGACATCCGCCAGCTCCAACACTCTGGTTTTGAAGCCCAGCCCGGTCACTTTACCATTGCCATTTGTCTTTAATTCAAAGACTTCTTCAACTTTGGCCAGTTTTTCAAGAACTGTTTTTCTGACACCTCCATCAGATAAATCGATGCCTTTGAGTACGATTGCATCTGGTGCCACCTTGACCTTTTTCGTTTTATTGGTAGATTCATCCACAACTTCTTTTTCAACGAGAATGGCATCCCGAAGTGCTAAATCTTCAAGCTCTACCAATCTTTTTACGTAGGCTTTCCTAGCTTCATTAAGGCTTTGACCGTCTTTTTTAAAAAAGTGTTTATCAAGCCCATAATCTTGACCGCTGAAGCTGGATTGTGTCTCTGCAACACCCAAAGACTCAAGTGTTCTATGCGCTCTCTCCAAAACGGCCTTTTGATGCTTAACCAAAGGCTCTGACTCTATTGGCTCGCCATCATAGGGAGATACACTTTTTTCACTTAGCAATAAAAAATCGGGTGCATCTATTTCAAGCTGCTTCCAGAAACTGGCATTGATGAATAAACGCTCGGCATCTGTTTGTTTTTCATCATGTTTAACTTTATAGACTTCATATCGTTTAACTGCCTTGTCAGCCTGTTTAATCAGTGGATCATCGGCAAGCATTTCATTCCGAACTTTTACCATCTCGGAAAGATCCACTTTTTCAACTGTTTTAAAGAAATCTTTACTATCCACGAGGAATTGAGCCTGTGAACAATTACTATAACCACCAACAGCCGTGACCACGGCTATGGAAAGCAGTGTCTTATTAAACACCTGAACTTGTCTCATTACTCCAACCCCAACCTCTTATATGGATGTTTTTCTCGTTGAATTTTCTCATTCATGAGCTTTCAAATTAACGGACACATTAGGCATAGAAGCCTGAAGGCAGGGTATCGTACAGATCGAAACAAGTAATATTAAATACTTTTTCAGAATTAAAAGTGATATTGATTTTTCTATAGATTCTATAGATATATAAATTTGATTTTTTAGAAACCAGCAACTAGCTTCCAATATTTACTAATTAAAGCAGTGGTGAAATTTTCGTGTCTTTTTAACAACCACAACAAAATAAATCAAAAAAGGCTAGGTTAAACCCCTATATTAAGAGCCTAAACTTCCGATAAATAAAAAGGTACATTAGTTTTATAAAACTGTTTACCTATGAAATACATTCTTTTAATACTTTCTTTCTGCATTGTTTTCTCTGGTTGTCACACCCCTGCTCCTTTTAATACCACTACTACACAAATTCTGACTAGCTCAAAAAAACTGTTCTCTGTTGAAATACCCACTTCGACCCACACCCTCAAGGCATGGCTACCTGAAAACGCTAGAACAGAAAAATTAAGGGTCTATATAGAAGGAGATGGTAAAGCCTGGCTAAATAGGGGTATAGCCTCTTCCGACCCAACACCGGTTAATAGACTGGTTCACGGTCTTATGTTGGAGGATCCATACTCCGATATCGCTTATCTGGGCAGACCTTGCCACTACATCATGACCAAGTTCTGCAATAAATCAGTCTGGACTTTTGGCCGCTACGACACGGCTTCTCTGACAAGCATTAATGAGGCTTTAGATTATTTGAAGAAAAAGGGTGGTTACAGAAAACTCGAGCTGATTGGTTACTCAGGAGGGGCCACTATGGCCCTGTTATCCGCGGCCCAAAGGGATGACGTGACCTCAATCTTGACGGTGGCTGGCAACCTCGACCCGTTTTTCACCAACCAGTTTCATAAAGTCAGCCCAATGCCTTCTGCACTAAACCCGTTAGATTTTCGAAATAAACTCAAAGACATTCCTCAAATACATTTTTATGGCAGTAAAGACCCCATAATCCCTTATCAGATTTCAAAGCATTATCAAAAATCACTGAGCAGTGAGAAGTGTACAGCAATCGTTAGAGTTGAAGGGGTAACACACCACAAAGGCTGGAGCAGAGAATGGAGCAGATTGATAACTACCAGCCCCCCCTGTAATCTTAATGAGAAAGAAAACACTAAAGAATCTGGCGGTGAGGGAGGGATTCGAACCCTCGATACGGCTACAAACCGTATACTCCCTTAGCAGGGGAGCGCCTTCAGCCTCTCGGCCACCTCACCGCATGTGCAATCAATACTACTGTTCGCGCCTTGGAATGCAAGCTTTTTCTTCTTACTTACGACCAGAGACTTTTATAAAGGCTCCAAAGTTTGTCACCTTGCCGACGAACACATTTTCGATTGCTTAATCGAGATATTTTTTATAGATAAAAAAATACCCGGGCTGTTAGCCGGGTATTTTTTAACTGACTTCGGTGTTTAAACCAGATACTCAGTATGGCTCGGAGGTGGATGGAACCCCCCCGTGCTCTTTTTCTTTCTGAATTCTCTGGTAGATCTCTTCACGATGAACGGCAACTTCTTTTGGCGCATTGACTCCAATACGCACCTGGTTACCTTTAACGCCCAGCACAGTGACAGTGACCTCGTCCCCGACCATCAGGGTCTCTCCTACGCGGCGAGTCAGAATCAGCATTACAATCTCCTTATTTACATCTCTGTAAGTCAACGACCGTCAATCCTGAGCACGGCGATGCTTTGCTTGATTGACCTTTAGCCCCAAATACGGGAACACTTTCTCAGCAAGGCAGCTACTGCCAGATCACCGTTTCATGCTTGAGAAGCTCTCAGCCAACAGAGTCTAGCCACCGAACCCAACATTTCCATGCGTATTTTTACTAGCAGAGAAATGTAGTCATCAAAAAAATCACATTTTGTAAGTTTTTAACAGGCACAACCCATTCTAGTTGAAGAATCCATGCCTGACGGGAATGACGGTGTATTTGTCCGATATTCCTCCTGACTGTTGATCAAACCAGCCACAAAGCCACTCGGGTTTAGCACGTTGAAACTGCACCATACCCTTTTCAAGACACCCTACTCAACCTTAGACTTCGCTACTCTCCACAGGTTCCCTATCCAGCTCAAATACAGAGTGAAGAGCCCTTACGGCCAGCTCAAGATACTTCTCTGCAATAATAACGGAAACTTTGATTTCAGAAGTTGAGATGATCTGGATATTGATGCCTTCGGCAGCCAGAGCCTCAAACATCCGGGTGGCGACACCTGCGTGGGACCTCATACCCACACCGACGATAGAAACTTTAGCGATTTTTTCATCACCGTCATACTCGCGTGCGCCCAATTCTTTGCAGACTTTGGCACAAACATCAAGAGTGTTCTGATAATCATTACGGTGCACAGTAAAAGTAAAATCAGTGGTACGATCATCAGACACGTTCTGAACAATCATATCCACTTCAATGTTGGCCTGACTGACAGGGCCCAATATTCGGGATGCGACGCCTGGAATGTCAGGTACACCTTTAATAGTAACTTTCGCTTCATCCCTGTTAAAGGCAATACCAGATACCACCGGTGATTCCATAGCTACATCCTCATCGTCGATCGTAATTAGAGTTCCGGGGCCTTCCTGCATGGAATGCAGTACCCTCAATTTGACATTATATTTTCCAGCGAACTCAACCGCCCGAATCTGCAATACTTTTGAACCCAGACTGGCCATTTCCAGCATCTCTTCAAAAGTAATCTTGTCCAGTCTTCTTGCCCCCTCCACAACTCGTGGATCGGTTGTATAAACACCGTCGACGTCTGTATAAATCTGGCACTCATCTGCCTCAAGAGCAGCTGCCAAAGCAACAGCTGTGGTATCGGACCCCCCTCTTCCAAGGGTTGTAATATTGCCTTCAGCGTCACGGCCCTGAAAGCCAGCAACGATCACTACACGACCCTGATCAAGGTCAGTCCGCACCTTCTCTGTATCTATATGCTGTATACGAGCTTTTGTGTGAGCCTGATCCGTAACAATGGAAACCTGACTCCCGTTATAAGAGCGGGCAGGACAGTTACGCTCATTAAGAGCCATTGCCAGAAGGGCTATTGTAACCTGCTCACCGGTGGAAAGCAGAACATCCATCTCTCTGGGTGTGGGTTGTTTTTGAATACTGGATGCAAGATCAGTCAGTCGATTGGTCTCGCCACTCATTGCTGAGACAACGACAACGACATCATGCCCCTTATCCCTGAACCTCTTCACCTTGTCGGCTACTCCCTGGATACGATCCAGGTCCCCAACAGAGGTGCCGCCAAATTTTTGTACTAACAGCGCCATGTTTATATCGTTCTACGTCAATCAGCCAACGCCGGAATTTAACACGAATAGCTTTATTAAAAAAAGCTTACGATAAAAAAACGAGCCGTATAGCTCGTTTTTTTATGGGGGGGTATAACGATCACATTACAGACGCTCTTGTAACCATGGTACTATAGATTCAAGCGCTTCTTTGATTTTGGAAGCATCTGAACCACCACCCTGAGCAAAGTCGGGACGACCTCCACCACGACCATTAACCTGCCCGGCAACCATTTTCAACAAGTCACCCGCCTTCACCTTATCGGTAAGATCTTTGGTTACTCCCGCTACCAAAGGAAACTTAGAGTGGCCGGGCACAGCCAAAAATACGATACCCGTCTGGAGCTTACCTTTCAGCTGATCCACCATATCACGGAGAGACTTAGGGTCCACTCCCTCTAACTCAGTAGCCAGCACCTTCACACCATCGACATCAATTGCTTTACACAGAAGGTCGGCACTGCCGGCAGAAGCCAGCTTTTGTTGAAGTTTATGAAGCTCTTTCTCAAGTTCTTTATTCCGATCAAGAAGAGAAGAAACTTTATCTTGTACATTATCCTGGGAACCTTTCACCAGGCTTGCAACGGATTTCAGGGTATCTTCCAGTTTCTCCTGATAATCAACCGCAGCACCACCTGTCACAGCCTCAATGCGTCGCACACCCGCTGCAATACCGGACTCAGAAATAATTCTGAATGAACCAATATCACCCGTACGATTAACGTGAGTACCACCACAGAGCTCAACAGAGAAGCCTTCAGAACCCATAGAAAGCACGCGAACCTCTTCACCGTACTTTTCACCAAACAGGGCCATTGCGCCTTTAGCCTGAGCAGCTTCCATATCCAACAGCTCGGTTTCAACCTGACTATTATTACGGATCTGCTGATTAACCAGTCTCTCTATAGCCCGGAGCTCTTCAGGCTTAACCCCTTCAAAGTGGGAAAAATCAAAGCGAAGTTTGTCATAATCTACAAGAGAGCCTTTTTGAGTAACATGCTCACCCAGAACCTTGCGCAGTGCAGCATGTAGCAAATGGGTGGCAGAGTGATTCTGCTCCGTTGCCTTCCGGGCTTCAACATCAACATAGGCACTCACAATATCACCAACTTTTAATTTACCTTGGGATACTTCTGAGATATGAAGATGACTGTCGCCCTGTTTCTGAGTGTCCAGCACTTTAACCTTACCACCCTCAAACTTGAGCAAGCCGCTATCACCCACCTGACCACCAGACTCTGCATAAAATGGTGTTGACTGCAGAACGACCGTTGCCAGTTGACCTTCAGAAATAAAATCAACTGACTGTCCATTAACAAACAGAGCAGTAACTTCAGCTCCGTCTTGAAGATTTTCATAGCCCGTGAAATCAGTAGTTCCTTCTATGACCAACTGTTCACTGTAGTCCACACCAAATTTACTGGCTGCACGGGCCCTTTCTCGCTGAGCCTCAAGTAACTGCTCGAAACCTTCTTCATCCACCGCCAGCTCACGCTCTCTGGCAATGTCACAGGTCAGATCAACAGGGAAACCATAGGTATCGTAAAGCGTGAACACTACATCACCAGGAATAACACTACCCTCAAGCCCCTGGAGCTTATCTTCCAGCAGTTTCATTCCCTTATCGAGCGTTTTAGTAAACTGCTCTTCTTCCTGTAGCAATATTCTCTCTATCTGCGCCTGATTTTTTGCAAGATCAGGATAAGCATCACCCATCTCACGCACCAGAGAAGCTACCAGCCTATAGAAGAACGACTCAGTGGCTCCCAATTTGTGTCCGTGGCGACATGCGCGACGGATGATACGCCTGAGTGTGTATCCGCGACTTTCGTTAGACGGCACGACGCCATCGGAAATGATAAATGAGCTTGAACGGATATGATCGGCAATAACGCGCAGTGAAGCCTCTGTTGTTGGTACACCACCCAGAATTCCGGAAGCATCATTCAACAGGTTCTGGAATATATCAATATCATAGTTACTGTGCCCTCCCTGCATAATCGCAGAAATCCTTTCCAGCCCCATGCCTGTATCCACCGATGGCTTGGGCAAAGGTTCCATCAATCCATCCACCTGACGGTTGTATTGCATGAAGACGATGTTCCAGATTTCAATAAAACGATCGCCATCTTCGTCCGGGGTTCCGGGTCGACCACCCCAGATATGATCACCGTGATCATAGAAGACTTCTGTGCAAGGCCCGCAAGGACCGGTATCTCCCATCTGCCAGAAGTTGTCAGAAGCGTATGGAGCTCCTTTGTTGTCACCAATACGAATGATATTTTCAGCAGCAACACCGACCTCATTAAGCCAGATATTATAAGCCTCATCGTCTGACTCATAAACCGTAACACAGAGACGCTCAACGGGCAGTTGCAGTTTTTCAGTCAGGAAAGTCCAGGCAAAACGAATGGCGTCCTGCTTGAAATAGTCGCCAAAGCTGAAGTTACCCAGCATTTCAAAAAAGGTGTGATGACGGGCAGTGTAGCCCACATTTTCAAGATCATTGTGCTTACCACCAGCACGAACACACTTCTGGGACGAGGTTGCTCGTGTATATGCTCGCTGCTCCCTGCCAAGGAATGTTTCCTTAAACTGGTTCATACCTGCATTGGCAAACAGCAGGGTTGGATCGTCGTGAGGCACCAGAGAACTACTGGGTACGACTTCATGCCCATTTTCTCTGAAGTATTCAAGAAAAGCAGAGCGAATCTCAGCACTTTTCATATATTTCACACGAGTCATACAAGTCTTCCAAACGGGAGATTAAACAGCAATCTATAAAAAACGGACATTATATAGAAGGGAAAGAAAAACAGCCATGCAGGCTCTGTTTAAGTTAAATGTTGTTCATATGGGCTAAGTTGAAGAACACTGTATTAAACAATTTGAAATCTGAAGACTGGTAAAGCCTCTCTGTGCCAGAAACCGATACTGCTTACATCTTTCCCCGGCTTCAACAGGCAAGTTATTGCCAAATTTGCGACACCTCCGGGATCTTGCAATCTCCAGCCAGACATCATCGTCCTCAAACAGAAAAGATGAGATTACTTGATCAGTCAGGCCTTTCCTGCGCAAATCAGAGCGTATTCTGACAGGGCCGTATCCTTTTTCAGTTTTCGAACGAACATAACTTTCGATAAAGCGCTCATCACTTTGGAGACCTTCGTCTTGCAATCTCTCAAGTGCAGGAATCACATCAAAATCAGGGTAACGCCGACTGAGCTTTTCCTGAAGCTCCTGAAAACTGTGTTCACGACGCGCCAGCAAGCCCATGCCAGCACGTCGAATATCTTTTTCAGAGATTTCCAAAACTTATTCCGTCAGGAGTTCATCCTGAAGCTTTGCATCTGATTTTGCAGAGGCATCAGACTCAGGATCTGCAGAACCCAGCAATTCAGCTCGAATCTGTGTTTCTATCTCCTGAGCAATCTTTGGATTGTCGGTCAGATATTGAGCTGCATTGGCCTTACCCTGACCAATTTTCGTACCTTTGTAGGAGTACCAGGCACCGGATTTCTCGACCAGCTTCTGTTTAACGCCCAAGTCAATCACTTCACCCATGTGATAAATGCCCTGACCGTAAAGAATCTGGAATTCAGCCTGACGAAAAGGAGGAGAGACCTTGTTCTTGACCACCTTGACCCGGGTTTCATTACCAGTGATTTCATCACCCTGCTTCACTGCACCGGTTCTGCGAATATCCAGACGAACAGAAGAGTAAAACTTGAGAGCATTACCACCCGTGGTAGTCTCAGGGTTACCAAACATTACACCAATCTTCATACGAATCTGATTGATGAAAATAACCAAACAGTTTGCCTGTTTGATAGAACCCGTGATTTTTCGCAGAGCCTGAGACATCAAGCGTGCCTGAAGGCCGACATGAGAGTCACCCATATCCCCCTCGATTTCAGCTTTGGGAACCAGAGCCGCAACGGAGTCTACAACAATGACATCAACCGCACCGGAACGAACCAACATGTCCGTAATTTCCAGTGCCTGTTCTCCGGTATCAGGCTGCGAAACATAGAGATCATCAACATCCACACCCAGCTTGCCAGCGTACTGAGGATCCAGAGCGTGCTCAGCATCTACGAAAGCACAGGTAGCACCCTGCTTCTGAGCTTCTGCAATTACACTGAGCGTCAGTGTGGTCTTGCCAGAAGATTCAGGACCAAAAATCTCAACCACACGCCCCTTTGGTAATCCCCCTATACCCAACGCTATATCCAGTTGTAATGAGCCTGTAGAGATAGCTGGAATGGCTTCCTGCTTCTGATCACCCATGCGCATGACCGTTCCTTTACCAAACTGCCGGTCAATCTGGCCCAGAGCCGCCGTTAGTGCTTTCTTTCTGTTCTCATCCATTATTCAGATCCACCTTTTAGTGCAGGCCACTATTCTTTAAGTATTCAAATCTTTAGATACTGTATATTTAAACACTATCTGTATATTTGTCCAGCATTTATCTGGAAATTCTATCCGCCAGTTTAATCAGGCCGTCCAGAGCGACATCAACGGCCTGTCTTCTCACTTGCTCCCTATCACCGGAAAAGTGAAAGACCTCAGTCGTTACCTGATCATTAAAACACCAGCCAATCCATACTGTACCCACCGGCTTTTCATCAGTCCCACCTTCAGGGCCAGCAACGCCTGAAACGGAAACACTCAAGGGCACAGAAAGGTGCTTGACGGCACCCAATGCCATGCTTTCAACTACAGGCTGACTGACAGCACCGTAACGATCAATCAGTGCAACAGGCACACCCAGAAACTTGTGTTTCATGGCATTGGAGTAACTGACAATGGCACCTTCAAACCAGGATGAGCTACCGGCAAGAGAGGTAAAAACCTGACTGAGCCAGCCACCAGTACAGGATTCAGCAGCAGCCACTTTCAAGTTTCCAGCCTGAAGTTTTCCAGCCAGCAGCAGCAGCTTTTTGTCAAAATCTCCGGACATCAATTTAGCCTCAGGGTCAAACAGGAAGAGTTTGTTGGCTCGGGTCAGAGATACATTCAACTGCCCGCAGCCACCAATGGCTAAAGATAAACCATTGTTACCATGAAAACAGCCAGCTTTTCATAGTAAAATGACAGATTGTTTGTCAGCAACCTGAATTCAAGGCTTACCCTCATCTATGAGCCAGCGCAAAGACACCCAGAATCAGCATACACCAATGATGCAGCAATACCTGCGAATCAAACAGCAGCACCGGGAACACCTGGTATTCTACCGCATGGGAGATTTTTACGAGCTCTTCTATGACGATGCCCGTAGAGCCGCCGAGTTACTGGATATCACCCTGACAACCCGTGGACAGTCTGCCGGTGAGCCCATCCCCATGTCAGGCATCCCTCATCATGCTGTAGAGGGTTACCTGGCTCGCCTGGTCAGACTGCGCGTTTCTGTCGCCATTTGCGAGCAAGTTGGCGACCCGGCTTCATCAAAAGGCCCTGTTGAAAGAAAAGTAGTCCGGATCCTGACTCCTGGTACAGTGAGTGACGAAGCACTGCTGGACGAACAGCAGGACAATCTTCTGACCGCACTGACCCGATCAGAAAATCAATATGGAATAGCCTCTCTGGATATCAGCAGTGGTCAATTTACAGCCGTAGAAGTCGAAGGTGAAGAAGCGCTGATGGCAGAAGTTGAGCGTATTAACCCTGCCGAAATGCTCATCAATGACAGTTTTGAATGGCCTGTCCGGATTGTTGAACGCCCGGGAACAATCAAACGCCCCCCCTGGGACTTTGATCGTGACAGCGCCTACGAAGGATTAACCCGTCAGTTTCAGACCAAAAACTTGCAAGGATTCGACTGCGAATCATTAACAGTCGGTCTGGAGGCGGCAGGCTCTCTGTTGCAATACGCCAAGGAAACACAGAGAACTGCCCTGCCCCACATTCGAAGCATCCGGCAGGAAGTTCGCGAAGAAAGCGTAGTTCTTGACGCAGCCAGCCGAAAAAACCTGGAACTAACCCGGAACCTCAATGGCGGTCGGGATCACACACTCTTGTCAGTACTCGATAAAACAGCGACCGCCATGGGTAGTCGATTACTTTCAAGATGGCTGAATCGCCCCCTGAGAAATCTTAATAAGTTACAAAAACGCCAATCCATTCTCTCAACAATAAAATCTGGCTATTACTTCGAGCAGATTCAACCCTTGCTTCGAGGTATTGGCGATATTGAACGCATTCTTGCCAGAGTAGCATTAAAATCAGCTCGTCCAAGAGATTTGGCTCGTCTGAGAGATGCTCTAAATCAGCTGCCTGAGCTGCAATCCATTCTCAAAACGATCGACAGTGAGGACATTTATAAACTGGCTGAAGCCATCAGTGAACACCCTCAGGTTACAGACCTACTGAGCCGGGCCATTGTCGAAAATCCGCCCGTCATCATCAGAGACGGCGGCGTCATTGCGGAGGGCTTTGACACAGAACTGGATGAGTTTCGTGCTCTCAGTCAGAACGCAGGCGATTATCTTGTTGAACTGGAAAAAAGAGAGAAGGAGAAAACAGGACTACCTAGCCTGAAGGTCGGCTTTAACAGGGTTCATGGCTATTACATTGAGCTCAGCCGCAGAGAGTCTGAAGACGCTCCAGTAGACTACATACGTCGCCAGACACTGAAAAATACAGAACGTTTCATCACACCGGAATTAAAAGAGTTCGAAGATAAGGCTCTGTCCAGCAAAAGCAGAGCGCTTTCCAGGGAGAAAGCACTTTACGACGAATTACTGGATAATCTTTTGGAAGCACTGGGCCCTCTTCAGGAAACAGCCATGAACATCTCCGAGCTGGACGTTCTGAACAACCTGTCAGAAAGAGCTGAGACGCTGAACTTCTGCCAGCCAGAACTGAGCCCGGACCCTGGCATTCATATTGAAGATGGTCGCCACCCGGTTGTCGAACAGGTGTTGACTGAGCCCTTTGTCGCCAACAATGTTGACCTGCATACAGCAAAAAGAATGCTGGTTATCACTGGTCCAAACATGGGTGGTAAATCGACCTATATGAGGCAAACGGCACTGATCGTCTTATTAGCCCACGTGGGAAGTTTTGTTCCTGCCAATCACGCAAAAATTGGTCTGGTAGACAGAATATTCACCCGAATAGGCTCATCCGATGACCTGGCCGGGGGACGATCCACCTTTATGGTGGAAATGACTGAAACAGCCAATATTCTTCATAACGCCACAGCAAGCAGTCTGGTTTTGATGGATGAAGTGGGTCGGGGAACCAGCACATTCGATGGATTGTCACTGGCCTGGGCCTGCGCTCATCACCTGGCCGATACCGTTGAGGCATTCACACTATTTGCCACTCACTATTTTGAGCTAACTCAACTACCAGACGAGTGCAGCTCAGTTGCCAACGTTCATCTGAATGCTACAGAACACGACGATAAAATTGTATTTTTGCACTCGGTTCAGGATGGCCCTGCCAGTCAGAGTTACGGTTTACAAGTGGCTCAGCTAGCTGGCGTCCCGAGAAATGTAGTCTCTCAGGCGCGATCCAGGTTGCAACAATTGGAAGAAGGCTCGACTGATCAGACTATGCGACAACCCCCAAAACAGGCCAAAAAAGTTTGTAATGAGAACCCGGCTCAGGCAGATATGTTTGCAGCTTCACAGCCACATCCGGCCGTCGAAGCACTCAAAGATCTCAACCCTGACAACCTGTCACCCCGTCAGGCTCTCGGGTTGCTATACGATCTCAAGTCACTGATTGCGCAAAACTGACTATGCTCATAACTGGTTGAACTACTACCTTAGAAACAATACTGGTAGACTGGTCGCCTCGACTGGTTAGGCCTTGCATCAAACCAGTCAGGGATATGCGATTGGAAATGTCATTCCTGATGGTGACATTTCATGAATGTATTGTGACTGACTTATCATCAGCCTGAACAAACGGAGTGTAAACATCATGACTTTCGTAGTGGGTGAAAACTGCATAAAGTGCAAATACACCGATTGCGTGGAAGTTTGTCCCGTAGATTGTTTTTACGAAGGACCCAACTTTCTTGTCATCCACCCGGACGAATGTATCGACTGTGCCCTCTGTGAGCCCGAGTGTCCAGCCAATGCGATCTTCTCCGAGGATGAGGTACCAGAAGATCAGCAGGAGTTTATTGAACTCAACGCCGTACTTGCTGACGTCTGGGATAACATTACAGAAAAAACAGATGCACTCCCCGACGCGGAAAAATGGGATGGTGTTAAGGGTAAGCTTGAACATCTGGAACGATAGAGCCCAGAAGACCCCTATGGGAAAAGAGCTGTGCAGAACAGCCTTGATAACTGCTTTCAATGGTTCGGGCATTGAATCTTTCCCAAACAAAAAGCCATGACCCCAAGATCATGGCTTTTTTATTTTCAAGGCAATGCTATCAGCTGAAAAGAGACTCTCCGGACAAGCCCTGTTTCTCAAGAATCGAGCGCAAGCGCTTAAGAGCCTCAACCTGTATTTGCCTGACTCGCTCTCTTGTCAGGCCAATTTCCTTGCCCACTTCTTCAAGGGTACTGGTTTCGTAGCCCCTCAAACCAAACCTTCTGGCTACCACTTCACGCTGCTTTTCAGAAAGTTCTCCCAGCCACTTGTCCAAACTGTCATTAAGATCAAGATCCTGAAGCAACTCCGCTGGATCAGACTCCTTCTCATCAGAGATAGTATCAAGGATGGACTTATCAGAATCCGGACCCAATGGAGTGTCAACTGAAGTGACACGCTCATTAAGCCCCAACATCCTTTTAACATCATCGACTGGTTTATCCAGCAGTTGCGCAATTTCTTCCGGGGTAGGATCATGATCCAGCTTTTGAGTCAGCTCACGAGCCGCCCTGAGGTAAACATTGAGTTCCTTGACCACATGAATCGGCAGACGAATGGTACGCGTCTGATTCATAATGGCCCGCTCAATTGTCTGACGGATCCACCAGGTGGCGTATGTTGAAAAACGGAACCCACGCTCAGGATCAAATTTTTCAACCGCCCTGATGAGACCCAGATTTCCTTCTTCAATAAGATCCAGTAGTGTCAGTCCACGATTCACATACCGCCTTGAGATCTTTACAACCAGTCGCAGGTTACTTTCAATCATACGACGCCTGCCGGCTTCAACACCTCGACGGGCAAGACGTGCATAGTGCACCTCTTCCTCTGGCGTTAGCAGAGGCGAAAAGCCAATCTCGTTGAGGTAAAGCTGTGTGGCATCAATGGATTTATAGAAACCGTCATCATCACGACGGGCCCTACTGTAATCTGACGCGCTGGGTGTAAATGTCTGCGGCGCAGGCTCTTTCTCTTCAACTTCTTCATTTTCATTGAGATCAGAGTCCAACACGTTATCAATTTCACTCTTTCCCTGGGTAAAATCCTCAGCAAAATTATTTTGCTCTGAGTCTTCCCTCTTTGCTGCCATAAGAGTCAGTCCTATCCGAAAGCCCCACTGTCTGTCGAACAACCAACTGAGAGTTGAGTCGACACCCGTGAGATCCCTCTACCGACACCGCAGAATGAAATCAGCGTTCAGGCAGGAATCGCATCGGGTCGACCGGTTTGCCATTATGCCGAATTTCAAAATGCAGCTTAGGCTCTGTCGTTCCTGTAGAACCTATTTCGGCTATCTTTTGGCCTGCTTTAACTGAGTCTCCTTCACGCACAAGCAACTCCTTATTGTGAGCGTAAGCGCTCAGATAGCTGTTGTTATGTTTCATAATGATCAGCTTGCCATAGCCAGCGAGCTCACTACCCGCGTAAACCACCTCACCAGCGGCAGCTGCACTTACAGGCTCTCCCAATTTGCCTCTGATATCAATCCCTTTATTTAGCCCATTGCCGTTGTGGTATCCCTGTACCACTTTTCCATTGGCCGGCCAGTGCCAACTTGAAATACTGGATGATCGTTTTACTTTCACAGGCATTTTTGCTGTTGTTTTTTTAACCGCAGCAGACTTAGATGAGGTTGTTGTACTCTTTTTTACAGGACTTGAAGAATGAAATGCATAGCTTGAGGGAGTCAAATTAATATGCTGGCCCGGAAAGATCGTGTAAGGCGGGCGTATTCCATTGACATCAGCTAACTCTTTGTAATCTCTACTATAAAGCCAAGCTATGGAAAAAAGAGTTTCGCCGCCACGAACAATATGACTACCACTAACCACTTTGGGGGGTAGCCTGAGCTCTTTAACCTGAACTGAGGAAGGATCATGAGAACATCCTGACAGTAATAGAGTCAATACTATCCAACCGAATATTCTTGAGCAAACACTCAAATTAATTTCCTGCCCAAGACGATCACCTGCCATCAACTCTGCTCCATATTTAGCCTGTGAGGCACGTCCCACAATATAATAAATTAGGATATATTTAAATTTTCTTAATCTAAAAAAATATATCAAAACAAGTGATACCGCCTATATTCCAGCGCAGTTTACCTACAAAAGATCATGAGTACCGAAACATTCTTTTCATATCAGCCTCCTTCCGCGCTGTCAGGAATGTATTCAAGTTCGTGAGATCGGGACAACAACACAATGACGGAAAGGATCTATAGAACAGCCAGGAGCAGCAACGAACTCTTCATAACTATTAAGAATTAATTGCTCACCTGTACAGGAAGAGAGCCCAATAGTTAATCTTCAGTAAAACGATTACTGAATTTCTCAAGCAGAACAACCAGCAAAATACCTGACAACATCAAAGTAATGGATGGCAACAGGTAGGCCGACTGACCAGAAAGCGTTTCATACGTCCAGGGGGAAATATTTCTTTCCAGTAAAGGAACTTCCTGCCCCGAACTGTTTATTCTCGTTTCCAGGGTTTCTTTCCACGGCCATACTTTTCCCAAGGCACCGAGCATCAGCCCTGTCAGATATGACAGAGTCAGATCACGATACTGCTTTAACAGCCAGGAAAGGATATGAGAAAATGTCAGCAACCCGACAATGCATCCAAATCCAAAAATCATCAGTACCAGAATATCCAGATCTTTCACGGCAGCCAAAACAGCAGGATATAATCCCATCAATAACAGGATAAAACTGCCAGAAATGCCCGGCAAAATCATCGCAGAAATAGCGATGCAACCAGCAAAGAACAACATCAGGTAAGAAGGAGTCAGAGATATAGGCGTCAGTATCCCGATAAAATAGGAGACACCACAGCCAAGTACAAGAAGTATCATAGAAGCGACAGTCCAATGCTTTATCTGTTTGAGCATATGAACCCCTGAAATCAATATCAGGCCAAAGAGGAAAGACCATATGAGTTCCGGGTAACTTTCCAGCAGGTACGTAATAAGATGCGAAAAGCTCACTATGCTAATCAATATTCCGCCAAACAGCAGAACCAGAAAATTCCCATCTATATGCTTCCAGCATTCAGCAAGCCCTCCGGATTTGAGCTTGAACAGCAAACCGGGATTGATACTCTTCAAAGCGCTTAACAGGCGATCATAGACACCAGTTATAAAAGCAATAGTACCTCCTGAAACCCCGGGAACAACATCGGCAGCCCCCATCGCCATCCCCCTGAGCAGAATGCCCAGACTTTCTTTCATTTTTGACATAATCCAACCTGTCTTATTCTGTAATGCATAAATCAGCAAGAGACCCGTTTATCTTTTCAGAGTTACCCAACTGGTTTTCATTCTTGAGATACAAAGGAATGTATTACTTCTGAACCCCATCCAGCAATGGCACAAACCGCACAGCTTCAAGCATTTCTCTCTTGAAGGTATCTCCCTGGCGGGTGATCAGTAATAAATCCTGCACACTGCGACCTCCAACAGGAATGACGAGACGACCATTATCTTCGGACAACTGCTGCAATAGCTCTTCAGGTATCTGATCCGGGGCGGCTGTTACAATGATTCCATCAAAGGGACTCATGACTGACCAACCCATACCACCGTCGCTAAGTTTAAACTGAGCATTGTGAATAGAAAGTGCTCTAAGCAATTTCTTCGCTCGTTCATGAAGGGGTTTGATACGCTCAACAGAGTATATTTTTTTTACCAGCGCCGATAGGACCGCTGTCTGATAACCTGACCCTGTGCCTATTTCAAGCACTCTGTTGAGTGGACCTGCTGCCATGAGAGCCTCTGTCATTCTGGCGACAATATACGGCTGCGACAATGTCTGCCCGAAACCAATGGGCAAGGCAGTATCTTCATAAGCTCTGTGAGATAAAGCTTCATCCACAAACAGATGTCTCGGTGTATTCCGAATGACCTCCAGAACCTCGATAGAGTCAATCCCCTGGCCTGCGAGTCGATGGATAAGACGCTCCCGGGTTCTCCGGGAGGTCATTCCTATACCATGAATATCAACCTCTTTCATATCATCTGCCCAGCCATTCACTGAGCTGAGAAAGCGTTGCATGATGAGTCTGGTCGTACTGAAGGGGTGTTACCGAGACTAAACCTTCAGCAATGGCATGGAAATCAGTACCCTCACCCGCATCCTGCTCTTTACCAACTGGAGCAATCCAATAGACGTGCTTTCCCCTGGGATCCAATACTTTAACAGGCTTTTCTGGCCTTTCCCTGTGCCCCAAACGAGTCACTGCCAGCCCCTTGAGCTTTTCATAAGGCCTATCGGGCACATTAACATTTAAAATGGTTCCTTCTGGCAGAGATAATTGTTCAAGTTTGGAGATCAATTCTCTGATCACCCTTCCTGCTGTGATGAAGCCCTCTTCACCTTTACCACAGGCAGACACAGCAATGGCAGGTAAGTCCATGAAACGACCTTCCATAGCAGCACCTATTGTCCCTGAATAAAGAACATCATCACCCAGGTTGGGGCCATGATTGATGCCTGAAACGACAATATCCGGCTCTTGCTCCAACAGCGCATTGACCGCCAAATGAACACAATCAGCCGGAGTTCCATCGACACTGTTGAAACCATTGGAATGCTCAGTCACCCTCAGGGGACGACCCAGAGTCAATGAACTGCTCAAGCCCGAACTGTTCCTGTCAGGAGCAAAGACAATTCTCTCACCCACGCCATCGAGCGAACTGAAAAGGGTGGACAACCCAGCGGCTGCAACACCATCATCGTTACTGAGCAGTATTCTCATTAAAACGTCCTTCCATACACTCTAAAGCTTCCCTCAATACTGCTGTTGCAAAGCAGCCTTTTGGCAGAGAAAATTCAAGTTGAACACAATCATCTGATAACCATTTCCAGCTCATGGCTTCAGGCATCAGACGGATGGCCCTTCTTTCCTGCTTCAAACCTGCTTGCTCCAGACCTTCACACAACAACAGGTTGCGTCCAGAAATCTCTTCTTCCATCTTTCTGCAATCCGATCCGGAAAGCAACTCCCCTCGACCCCAAAGTGGAGCGGTCAACGAGACTTCTCCCGATTCAATTCTTGCCATCAGATTCTGGTCATGATCCCGCAGAATTAAGCTACCACTGTCCTGGAAACCGGGTACATCTCCTTCGAGGTAGCGGGTCCAGTTTTTCTGACTGACACGCTCAGAAACGATCTGATTAAATATCCAGGAACGTGCTGAAGACAAATACATTGAGCGTTTGTTTCTATGAGGCTTGTAACTGCCGGAAAACATCAGCAATGCCCGATCAACATTAGCACCCTCATGACCAAAGCGTTGCTCTCCGAAATAATTAGGCACACCTTGACTGGCGATCAACTTCAAGCGTTCTTCCAGCAGCGCCTGCGACACATTCACATGCCTTAAAGTGATGATAAAGCGGTTACCTTTCAATGCTCCGGTCTTGAGCTTTTTACCATGTCGGGTGGCGGCAATTATAAGCAAGGATTCACTATTCAGCTGCGACCATTCTGGAGAATCCTGCCCGGGCAGCCAGACACTAAACCACTGACGCGTAACACCATAGCGATCCTTTCGTCCTGCATAGCTGACTGCAGAGCGTTTAACGCCAGCGAATCTGGAAAGCTGCCCTGCTACCCAATCGGTATTTTCTCCGGTTTTCTGAACATTGACATAGGCATGCTCCCCTTCACCTTCCGGTAGAAAGGGCAGCTCTTCCTCAACGATGAAATCCTCAGGCAGGGACTTGAAAGCGCACTGCCCCAAAGCCCCCCCCCAGCAATAAGCCCAGGTTGGTGTATAAGAAACTTGATTCATTAAACAATAATCTTTCAGGTGTAGCGCAAACGGATCAAGACAAACGGCCTTTGCTGTGAGTCAAAAGCACCACCGCATGAACTGCAATACCTTCCTTTCGCCCGGTATAGCCCAACTTCTCAGTTGTCGTTGCTTTTACATTGACTGCTTCAGTTTCAACCTGAAGATCTCTGGAGAGATTTTCTTTCATGGCAGGAATATGAGCAGCCATTTTTGGTGTCTGGGCAACAATGGTGCTATCGACGTTGACCACCTGGTAGCCATTCTCATGAATCAGTGTCACCACGTGCCTGAGAAGCTGTCGGCTGTCAACTCCCTTATACCTTGGATCTGTATCCGGAAAATGCTGACCGATATCACCCAGAGCAGCCGCTCCCAGTAATGCATCACAAACGGCGTGAAGGAGAACATCGCCATCTGAATGGGCTAAAAGCTTGTGACTGTGTTCAATACCGACCCCGCCCAACACAATGTTGGCATCAGCCGCTGCTTCATCGGAAAAGCGGTGCACATCAAAACCGTGACCAATTCGCATCATACTGTCTCAATCAGTTTGTCTTGCTGTTGAATGTAAAGGGCTGCAAGTGTCAAATCAGCACTACGGGTCACCTTGATATTATCGCTGTGCCCTTCGACCATCAGCGGCTTGAATCCAGCGTATTCAATAGCACTGGCTTCATCCGTGACCGGCATTCCGTCATCCAGCGCTTTTTTGAGTGCATCGTAAAGCAGCTTCATCCGAAACATCTGTGGGGTCAGGGCGTGCCACAGCTCATCCCGATCCACGGTCTCAATCACTTCACCAGAAGAAGAAGTGCGTTTCATAGTATCTCTCACAGGCATTCCCAGCAAACCGCCGGTGGTATGGCCAGTTAACTGTTTCACAAGCCACTCCAGATCAGAGTGACGAATACAAGGTCTGGCCACATCATGCACCATCACCCAATCCTCGGCATCTGCCAACTCGGACAAAGCCTTCAGCCCATTCAAGACGGAATGGTAACGCTCATCCCCTCCCTGCACCAACATAATTCGCGAATCCCTCAACATCTCAATATCCTTGTAGTACTCATCTTCAGCACCAATCACAACAATCAGTTTCTCTAAGACAGAAAAACCCAGAAGACGTTCAACCGTGTGCTCTATTAAGGTGCGGCCATGAATCTCAAGATACTGTTTGGGGATTGCACTCTGCATTCGGCGCCCCACCCCGGCGGCAGGAACAACTGCCCAAAAACGGGGTTCATGAGGGATACTCGTACTCACATTGTCACCTACGAAAGGTCAGAAGGAACCTTTTGCAAACAGGGTATGTTTCAGTCTGTTATAAATCTGAAACGCCACTCAAGCACCTGATCAGGCACCTATCCCGATCTATAAAATAGCTGCAATGATCAGCGTTGTGGAATTTTTTGCCCGGTATTGAGCCAGTATTGAAGTAGCGAGGAGACTCAGTCATATATCAGATAAAACGTTTCATCTTTCTTGATCATCCCCAGATCAAGACGGGCTTGCTCTTCCAGGGTTTGCAAACCGTTCTGCAACTCAATAACTTCGGTAGCCAGCAAACGGTTTCGCCGATACAAGCGCTCGTTTTCTCGTTCCTGCTGCGCAATCTGTTTTTTGATCGCTACCATTTCGGCCACACTTCCCTCTCCCATCCAGAGTTGTATCTGAAGGACCACCAGCGCCAGAAGGAGTAATGTATGCACCAGCTTTAGCATCTGAATCTCTCATTGTTTTCAGCCATTGAGTCTATCAAAGACTGAAAAATGTGCCCACGGTGAAAACAGAAAAAACTGGAATACCCAAAATGTGAACCAGAGCAACAAAAGCAGAGGATCGTTACACAGAACAAAGGGAGACATTAAAAGCCTCCCTTTATTGACACGCTAATCAAACAACCTGTCAGGCACGCTTGAATTCAGCAAGACCACGATATGGAGCTTTAGTACCCAGCTCTTCTTCAATACGGAGCAGCTGGTTGTACTTGGAAACACGGTCAGAACGGCACAGAGAACCGGTCTTGATCTGTCCTGCAGCAGTACCCACAGCCAGATCTGCAATAGTAGCATCTTCTGTTTCACCAGAACGGTGAGAGATCACTGCAGTGTATCCAGCATCTTTGGCCATCTTGATGGCCTCCAGAGTTTCGGTCAGTGAACCAATCTGGTTGAACTTGATCAGGATAGAGTTAGCGATACCTTTCTCGATACCTTCCTTGAGAATCCTGGTGTTGGTTACAAACAGGTCATCACCAACAATCTGGATCTTGTCGCCCAGAATTTCAGTCTGATATTTGAAACCGTCCCAGTCAGACTCGTCCAGACCATCCTCGATAGAGATAATCGGGTACTCTTCACACAGATTGGCCAGATAGTCAGAAAACTCATTGGAAGAGAAAATCTTGCCTTCACCCTTCATGTTGTACTGACCGTCAACGTAGAATTCCGATGCCGCACAGTCCATCGCCAAAGTAATATCAGTACCCAGCTTGTAGCCAGCGGCTTCAACTGCTTCTTTGATGACAGCCAGCGCGTCAGCGTTAGAAGCCAGATTGGGCGCGAAACCACCTTCATCACCTACCGCAGTATTCAAGCCTTTGGCAGACAGTACTTTCTTCAGGGCATGAAATACCTCAGCCCCCATACGCAGACCTTCAGCAAAAGTTCCGGCAGCGACTGGCTGGACCATGAACTCCTGAATATCGACGTTGTTGTCAGCGTGCTCACCACCGTTGAGAATGTTCATCATAGGAACCGGCATTGTGAACTGGCCAGAAGTGCCGTTCAAATCAGCAATATGCTGGTAGAGAGGTATTTTCTTATCTGCAGCGGCGGCTTTCGCCGCAGCCAGGGATACTGCCAGAATGGCATTGGCGCCCAGAACACTCTTGTTCTCGGTACCATCCAGCTCGATCATGGCCAGATCCAGTCCACGTTGATCAGCGGCATCGCGCCCCAGCAGAGCTTCACGGATAGGTCCGTTTATGTTGCCCACTGCCTTCAGGACGCCCTTACCCAGGTAGCGAGACTTGTCTCCATCACGCAGCTCCAGAGCTTCACGGGAACCGGTAGAGGCTCCGGATGGTGCAGCAGCACGACCCATGGCACCCGATTCCAGAATGACATCGGCTTCTACGGTCGGGTTACCGCGAGAATCCATGATTTCGCGGCCTTTGATTTCAACAATTTTTGCCATAATAGCTTTCTCTCTACACAAATGCCGATAGACGATGAAAAGTACGTTGCTTCAGTCTCGTTGCACAGAAAGACAAAAATACTTTTCACAACACCCTGTCTACGAAGGGAAATATACCTGACTTGACCGGGCAGTGAGGAATCATCCTGAAGACTGTTGAACTCTGAGATTCACACCCTCCCAACCCAACCGTCTCAGCCTGATTAGATAATAGAACTGATTCAACCTCCCAGCGCCATTATCCAATGGGACTGTTTTTAGCTTCCCAGACGTTGCAGTGCGGACACTATACCAACTCCCTGCGGGTTATCAACTATTGCACATAGCAACACCGAAGGCGCAAGGATAAACATCTGAATTCAATGGAAGCCCTTGATATCACAGTGATGAAAAACGTATAACAATCAGACAATGAAGCTTGATAAAAAAACGAGCCCCAACCTCTTAAAGACAGAACCCTTTATCGCCATCAAACAGGTTATTTTTTCAAAAAAAAACCGCCGGAATTCGGCGGTTTTCTTATATCAAACGAAACACTCAATGGGTATCCAGCTCAGGCATGGACTTAACGAGATCGTCAATAGCCTTCACCTGTGTAAGAAAGCCTTCCAACTGAGTGAGGCGCAGCGCTGAGGGACCATCACAACGAGCTGCATCCGGATCAGGATGCGCTTCCAGGAAAAGACCTGCCAGACGGGTCGACATACCGGCCAGAGAAAGCTCTGCCACCTGATGACGACGGCCACCGGAAGCCGCTCCCATAGGGTCTCTGCACTGGAGTGCATGTGTTGCATCAAAAATAACGGGAGACTGGCCACTCACCTCTTTCATGGTACGAAAGCCCAGCATATCAACCACCAGGTTGTCATAACCATAAGAAGATCCACGTTCGCAGAGAATAACCTGCTCATTTCCCGCTTCAGCAAACTTGTCGACAATATTGCCCATCTGCGAAGGACTCAGGAACTGAGGCTTCTTGATGTTGATCACAGCACCGGTTTTGGCCATGGCAAACACGAGATCGGTTTGACGCGCCAGAAAAGCTGGCAACTGAATAACATCAACCACTTCGGCTACCGGTTGGCACTGATGAACTTCATGAACATCGGTGATCAGCGGCACTCCGAACGTCTCCTTCAGCTCCTGAAAGATCTTCAGACCTTCTTCCATGCCTGGCCCACGATAGGAGTAGATGGAAGAACGGTTCGCCTTGTCAAAGGAAGCCTTGAAAATATAAGGAATACCCAGCTTCTCTGTAACAGCGACATAGTGCTCTGCTATTTTCATGGCCATGTCACGAGACTCGAGCACATTCATGCCACCAAACAACACGAACGGCTTGTCGTTAGCTACCTGAATAGAGCCTACAGAGACTGATTTCTGTTCAGACATACGCGCCCTTAATCCTGTTTAGCCTGATAGTTTAAAGCCGCTTCAATGAATGACTTGAAGAGTGGATGCCCATCCCTTGGCGTAGAAGTAAATTCGGGATGAAACTGGCAGGCTACAAACCAGGGGTGCTCCTTGACTTCTACCATTTCAACCAGAGCATTGTCTTCAGAGCGCCCGGAAATAACCAGACCAGCATCCTGAAGAGTTTCGAGGTAATTGTTATTGACCTCATAACGATGACGGTGCCGCTCAGTAACAATGTCTTTACCGTAAGCAGAGTGAGCCTGAGTACCAGAGATAAGGTTACACTTTTGGGCACCCAATCTCATGGTCCCCCCCAGATCGGAAGCCTCGGTACGAGTCTCCAGAGCACCATCGGAAGACAGCCACTCAGTAATCAGACCTATCACCGGATGCTCGGAGTTTTGATCAAACTCGGAGCTGTTGGCCCCTTCCAGACCTGCTTTGTTACGAGCGTACTCAATAACAGCGACCTGCATGCCCAGACAGATACCCAAATAGGGAATCTTGTTCTCACGAGCATGACGAACCGCCTGAACCTTGCCTTCCACACCACGGTGACCAAATCCACCAGGTACCAGAATCGCACTGACGCCTTCCAGACGACTCAGTCCCTCCTGCTCAAGCAGTTCGGAATCAACATAACGGATATTAACCTTGGTACGGGTTTTCAATCCGGCATGGCGAACCGCTTCAATCAGGGATTTATAGGCATCGAGAAGTTCCATATATTTGCCCACCATGGCAATAGTCACTTCCTTTTCCGGGTGGGTGTCACGATCCACAACATCAGCCCACTCAGACAGATCTGCAGCCGGAGTATCCAGACTAAATTTGTCGACAACAATCTGATCCAGTCCCTGCTCATGGAGCATCTGGGGAATTCGGTATATGGTATCGGCATCTTCCAGAGAGATAACCGCACGCTCTTCAACGTTAGTAAACAGGGAAATCTTGCGACGGGCAGAGGCTTCAATAAACTGTTCGCTGCGGCAAACCAGAATGTCTGGCTGAAGACCAATGGATCGTAGCTCTTTAACAGAGTGTTGGGTAGGCTTGGTCTTGGTTTCGCCCGCAGTCTTGATATAGGGCACCAGGGTCAGGTGCATCAGCAAAGCGCGGGAAGAACCCAGCTCAACTTTCAACTGGCGAATCGCCTCCAGAAATGGCTGAGACTCAATATCACCCACAGTACCACCAATTTCAACCATAGCTATATCAGCATCGCCGGCTCCCTGAACAACGCGACGCTTGATTTCATCGGTAATGTGGGGAATAACCTGAACCGTACCGCCCAAATAATCGCCACGACGCTCTTTGCGAAGAACATCCTGATAGACTCGACCCGTGGTAAAGTTATTGCCCTGCTTCATAGTGGTGCGCACAAAACGCTCATAATGACCCAGGTCGAGGTCGGTCTCCGCACCATCTTCAGTAACAAACACTTCACCATGTTGGAACGGGCTCATGGTGCCCGGATCAACGTTGATATAAGGATCCAGTTTGAGCATCGTCACCTTAAGGCCGCGTGCCTCAAGGATAGCTGCGAGGGAAGCTGAAGCGATGCCTTTGCCCAATGAGGAAACAACACCACCCGTGACGAAAATATAACGCGTCATTGTTATCTGCTGACTCTTAAATGCGGGAAAAAAATGAATACTCAAGATGGGAGATCAGGATACCAAAATCGCTTCTAAACGTAAAACACATACTGAGAAAATGCGTAGAAAGTTTGGTTTAAGTCCTGCTACCCAGACTCAGACATCGGGACACCAAGACAAAGATATGCCAGCGCCCGGGTCACAGGCGTATGTGTCTGTGACAAAAAAACCTGGTAACGCCACCAGCTGATCCCCATGAAAAACAAATGGAACTGACTCCCTGACCCAAGGGGGGACTTTGTAGTCCTGCAACCAACGTTTGATCGTTTTACGGCCTTCACGACCTTTCACAGCAACTTTCAGCCCAGCAGGCAGCTCAGAACGAAACAATATGCGCAATGTCGTTTCCGGGAGCCGGACATCACCTCCCTCTTCCAGCGATAAACGCCCCCCTGAAAAAGGCAGTTTGATCACTCGATCCGCACGCCACTGCCAGTCAAAACCTTCTCTCTCAATAGGCTCAGGTTTACGAAGCAACACCAGCTTTCCGATAAAGCGGCGTAACTGAAAAGCACCTATAAGGACAACAGGCTCAGCATCCTCTACCGCTTCAATCAAATCTGTGAACAGAGCATTCAGTCGGACTCTGTCCGGCATTTGGACTTGATGTGAGGCCAGCCAATAGCGAACCAGTCTTCGGGCTGCAAGACCATTAATAAGCTTGAGCGCCTCCAGATCTAAAACGCTGCGCTCACCCCAAAGCCGGGAAGGCGGGGCTTGAATAATAGACCGGGCGTACTGCTCTGTTTGCTCAAGGAGCATCTGATTCACTTCAGAAACATCCTCGGAAAACTGCGCCAGTCGAACTGCAACACCCGGCCAGACAGCCTCAATCTGCGGCATCAGATTTTGCCTAAGGAAATTACGCCGAAACCTCTGATCCTGGTTGGATTCATCTTCAACAAAACCCAAACCATAATTTTCAGCATAGTTTTCAATGGTTTGTCTGGAAATATTAAGCAGAGGTCTTAGCAAGACTCCACCACCTAACCCTCTCGAAGCAGGCATACCGGCTACACCATCCAACCCGCTGCCTCGCAGCAATCGAAAAAGCACTGTTTCCGCCTGATCATCCTGATGATGCCCCATCAACAGACAACCATCTTCAGGCAGACGGTCTTCAAAAACGGCATAGCGTGCTTCACGGGCTTGTCGTTCAATATCTGAGGATGACTCAATAGCAACTCTGACCACCTCTAGAGGAACTTGCCATTGTTCACAGAGGGACAGGCAATGTTCTGCCCATGAATCAGCGTTCTCGCTGAGCCCATGATGAATATGAACCGCAGAGAGAGACTTGATCTTCCCCTGTTCACGCAGCCCCACCGATAAATGAAGAAGAACGGTAGAATCCACACCACCGCTAAACGCCACTAAAACAGGCTTCCCTGCAACGCTTCTGATTTGCTCAGAAAGATGCTCTATTAACGAGAAAAACCTTTCGTCCCTGGATGGAATGAAAGACTTTCTCAATCGTCGATTCTTTTCGAAGGGCCGATCCGTCATCAGACAGCGCCGTAATCCCTGATGCGCTGATAACGACTTTCTATCAATTCATCAGCATCCATTTTCTCCAGTTTCCGGAGTTCTTCCTCCAGGGCAACACCCAGTGCAGAAGCCATCACTTCTGGCTGACTGTGAGCACCACCCAGAGGCTCCATGACCAGACGATCTACGAGCCCCAACTCCATCAGCCGGGATGCAGTTACACCCATGGCTTGCGCAGCTGTGGAAGCATATTCAGATTTTTTCCAGAGAATCGATGCACAGCCTTCCGGAGAGATCACCGAGTAGATCGAGTTCTGCAACATCAGCAGCTGATCACAGACACCAATGGCCAGCGCGCCACCGGACCCTCCCTCTCCAATAACAGTAGAGATAATGGGTACTTTCAGGCGAGACATAACAGCCAGATTGTAGGCAATGGCCTCACTCTGCCCACGCTCTTCTGCACCAATTCCCGGATAAGCGCCCGGTGTATCGATAAAAGTCATGATGGGCATTTTGAAACGCTCGGCCATCTCCATGAGCCGACAGGCCTTCCGGTAGCCTTCGGGCTTGGGCATACCAAAATTACGAAGTACTTTATCCTTGATTTCACGGCCTTTCTGATGACCAATAACCATCACCGGACGACCATTGAATCGGGCAATACCACCGATAAGTGAAGGATCATCTGCAAAGTGTCGATCACCATGCAGCTCATCAAACTCGGTAAAGAGATGCTGAATATAATCCAGAGTGTAAGGACGACGCGGGTGTCTTGAAAGCTGAGCTACCTGCCAGGCAGACAGATCAGAAAAAATCTGCTCAGTCAGAGTCTTACACTTGTCTTGCAGGCGGCTGACTTCATCAGTAATGTTCAGTTCTGCATCGCTGCTGACCAGTCTTAGCTCTTCGATCTTGGCTTCCAACTCAGCAATCGGCTGTTCAAAATCCAGATAATTCGGGTTCATAGATTCCACTTCAAGAATTCAGCATCACCTGAAAAATACGTAAAAGCGATCAATATGTCGAGTTAATAAGAGTAAGCGTCTGTTACTGATACTCCACTTTGGCGGACTCTTTGCCCAGCCATTGCCTCAAGCCCATTACCAGATCATCACTTGGACTAACATTCCATTTTTCGCCCAGCTGGATACTGGCCGAAGCATCGTCACGGGTATAGTTGACCTGCACCGGGAGCTGACCCGGATGCTGTCCGAGCAAGCCGGACATTTTGGCGTGAAATGCACTGTCCACCTGCCCACTGCTCAAGTCCACCAGCAGCCTGCGGGCGTAGTAACTTCGGGCATCAATCAGGTTGAGAGCTTTCTTGGCTCTGACCTTAAGGCTACCGGAGTAATCATCAAAGCTGACCTCCCCTTCGAAGACAATCACCGTATCCATTTTGATAAGTGCCTGACACTGCTCATAAACATCGGCAAAGATAGATACTTCGATCCGGCCAGTACGATCATCCAATGTCACAAAACACATTTTGTCGCCGCGTTTATTTTTCATGGTCCTCATGGCCACCACCAGGCCAGCTATGTTTTGACTTTCGCCTCTGGCTGGCTGAAGATCCCGGATACGGTTGCGAATAAAGTGTTTAATCTCCTGCTCATATTCATCAATGGGATGACCGGTCAAGTAAAGACCCAGAGTGTCTTTTTCGCCACTCAGCCGAACTTTATCGGCCCACTCTTCAACATTACCGTACTTATCGTAGACATCCTCTTCACCGGCGGGCACCAGTGCACCGAACAGATCACCATGGCCAGAATCTAAACTCTTGGCGGCCTGATCTGCCGCTTTCATGGCTTCAGGTTGACTGGACTCCAATACCGCGCGGTTAAAATTGTATCGGGCCTTTTTACCCGGTGCAGGCCCCAGCAGATCCAGGGCACCGGAACGAATCAAAGCCTCAAGAACCCGCTTATTGATACTCCTGGCATCAACACGCTCACAGAAATCAAAGAGATCCTTGAATGGACCGCCTGACTTTCTGGCTTCAACAATGGATTCGATAGGCCCCTCACCAACGCCCTTGATGGCACCCAGACCATAAACAATATGCCCGTCGTCATTGACACCAAACATATAGTCACCACTGTTTACATCCGGTGGCAGCAGGGTAAGTTCCATCTCACGACATTCTTCAATAAACGTCACAACCTTGTCGGTATTCTGCATATCCGAACTCATGACCGCTGCCATAAATTCTGCCGGATAATGGGCTTTCAGCCATAGCGTCTGATAAGAGACAAGAGCATAGGCAGCCGAATGAGATTTGTTAAAACCGTAACCGGCAAATTTCTCCACAAGGTCGAAGATTTTCATCGCCAGCTCGCCGTCGATGCCCTGCTTGATAGCCCCCTCTTCAAAGACGGCTCTTTGCTTGGCCATCTCTTCGGGTTTTTTCTTACCCATGGCCCGACGAAGCATATCCGCACCACCCAGGGTATAACCTGCCAGCACCTGGGCGATCTGCATGACCTGCTCCTGATACAGGATGATGCCATAGGTAGGCTGCAGAATCGGCTGAAGCCACTCGTGTTGATATTGAGCATCCGGATAGGACAGCTCTTCCCGGCCATGCTTGCGATTAATAAAGTTATCAACCATGCCAGATTGCAGAGGCCCCGGTCGGAACAGGGCCACGAGAGCGATGATATCCTCAAAACAATCGGGCTGAAGACGCTTGATCAGATCCTTCATACCCCGGGATTCAAGCTGGAAAACCGCAGTGGTCTCAGCTCTCTTGAGCATGTCGTAAGAGAACTTGTCCTCCAGATCGATCATCATGATGTCAAGCTCATCCTCGCCACGATGCTGGCGGCGGGGATTGATCATTTTCAATGCCCAGTCAATGATGGTCAGAGTTCTCAGCCCCAGAAAGTCAAACTTCACCAGACCGGCTGACTCAACATCATTTTTATCAAACTGGGTAACAACACTGCCACCAGCTTCATCGCAATAAAGCGGTGCAAAATCGGTTAGTTTGGTCGGCGCTATGACGACACCACCAGCGTGCTTACCGACATTCCGGGTAACCCCTTCGAGCTTGAGCGCCATATCCCAGATTTCCTTGCCATCTTCATCGATATCAAGAAAATCCCTGATCGTGGCCTCCTGCTCATAAGCTTTGGCGAGGGTCATACCGATCTCGAAGGGAATCATTTTCGAGAGCCGGTCTGCAAGACCGTAGGATTTGCCCTGCACCCTGGCTACATCCCTGACCACCGCCTTAGCGGCCATGGTACCGAAAGTGATGATCTGGGAGACCGCATCTCGACCATAGGTTCTGGCGACATAGTCAATCACCCGGTCTCTGCCATCCATACAGAAGTCGACGTCAAAGTCAGGCATGGACACCCGTTCCGGATTCAGGAATCGCTCAAACAGCAGGTCATACTGAATAGGGTCAAGGTCGGTAATTTTTTGCGCATAGGCCACCAGTGAACCAGCACCGGAACCACGACCCGGCCCGACCGGTATATCGTTATTTTTAGACCACTGGATAAAGTCCATTACGATCAGGAAATAGCCAGGGAATCCCATCTGGAGAATAATATCCAGCTCGAAATCGAGACGATCCCGATACACTTTTTCTTTGCTGCCATAGTCAGGATCAGCAGGGTCCAGAATGGTTTGCAAACGTTCAGTCAAACCATCATGAGAAAACTTCCTGAAAAAGGCATCCATCGTCATCCCGTCAGGGATGGGAAATTCTGGCAGAAAGTACTCGCCCAGATGCACATAAACCGAGCAGCGTCGGGCAATTTCCACTGAATTTTCAAGTGCTTCAGGGATGTCGGAGAAAAGCTCACACATCTCTTCTTCCGTTTTCAGATACTGCTCTTCGCTGTATCTTTTGACCCTGCGCGGGTCGTCCAACGTTGAACTTTCACCAATACAAACCCGAGCTTCGTGGGCCTCGAAGTCTTCTCTATTGATGAACATAACATCGTTGGTGGCCACTACCGGGCAATCGTATTTTTCAGCCAGCGCAACGGATCCATGCAGGCACTCCTCATCACCTGCCCGGGATGTTCTGTGAAGCTCAAGATAGTAACGCCCCGGAAAAACTTCCATCCATTCAGTCAAAAGCTCACCCGCCAGCGCTTCATTGCCATTAAGAATGGCCTGACCAACATCCCCCTCTCTGGCACCTGATAGCGCTATCAGGCCTTCAGATTTCTCCTGAATCCATTCTCTTTTAACAATGGCTTTGCCATGCTGCTGATTCTCCAGAAAAGACCGGGAAATAAGCTCTGTGAGGTTTCTATAGCCCTTCTCATTCATAGAAAGCAATACAAGTCTCACAGGCTCAAGAGCCGGATCAGAATGCGTAACCCAAAGGTCAGCGCCGCTGATCGGTTTAATACCCGCCCCCTGGGCACTGTTATAATACTTTACCAGCGAGCAAAGGTTCGACTGATCAGTAACGGCTACTGCAGGAAAACCCTGCTCTGCGGCAGCCTTGATCAGGGGCTTGATACGAACCAGGCCATCGCTCAGGGAAAATTCTGTATGAAGTCTCAGATGTATGAAACGTGCAGGCATGAGAGAAGGTAAACCGACTGATGGTGATTTTTAATTCTAACAACGGAGCTATGTTAACTGCCAGCTCTGTTATAACCCCGATGCTTCCAATGCCTCACGGACGGGCTTGAACGAACGACGATGGATTGGCGTCGCCCCCAGCTTTTTCAGAGCATCCATATGAACCTTGGTTGGATAGCCTTTGTGACCGGCAATCCCGTAACCGGGATAGTGCTTTTCCAACTCAACCATTTCACGATCACGTGTTACTTTTGCGAGGATAGAAGCTGCCCCAATCTCCGGAACAGAACCATCACCTTTCACTACAGCCTCGGCAGGACAAGGCAGATCAGGACAACGATTACCATCGATCAGGGCCAGTTCCGGCTTCACTGAAAGGCCTGCAACCGCTCTCTGCATCGCTAGCATAGTGGCATGAAGAATGTTCAGTTCATCTATCTCATGAACTTCAGCCCTTCCGATGGACCAGGCCAGTGCTTTCTCTTTGATTTCTTCAAAGAGCGCATCACGTTTCTTTTCAGGCAGCTTCTTGGAATCATTAAGTCCGGCTATGGGATTATCAGGGTCCAGAATGACGGCAGCGGTCACCACCGGACCGCACAGCGGGCCCCGGCCCACTTCATCGACACCACAAACCTTTGTAACAGACTCGGGGACGGCAAAAAAACCCAACTCATTTTGTTGCATCATATTTTCCTACTACCGACATCACCGCCTCATAGGCCAGAGCACTGGCATCACGCTTGAGGGTTTTATGAATCGCTGTAAACTCCTGAACCAGATGACTTCGCCACTCCTGATCGTCTAATGCCCTGATCATGGCTTCATGAAGCTTTTCAGAGGTCGCATCGTCTTGCAGCAGCTCAGGTACACAGGGCCCGCTCGCCAACAAATTCGGCAGGCCAACATGTTCAACTTTTACTAACCGGCTGAGAATCGCAAAACTCAGTGACGCCATACGATAGCTGATCACCATAGGCCTCTTGTGTAAAGCGGCTTCCAGAGTAGCTGTTCCTGAAGCGATCAAAATAGCATTGGCTGCCGCCATCATCTCGGAAGTTTTACCGACAGCAACCGTGACATTCAGATCCGGAAAAGCTTCCAGTATGGGTAGCAGCTGCAACTTTCTCTTTTCATTAGCGCAGGGAATGACGAAGCGAATATCGGGATGGTCTTTATTTAACAGGCGTGCAGTGTTTAAAAAAAGTTTCCCCAAACGGGATACTTCAGCTTTTCGACTGCCTGGCAATAAGGCTACCACAAGCCCTTCTTCATCCATTCCCAGGGAGCGCCGAGCTGCAACCGTGTCCGGCTCCCAGGCCACTTGATCGGCCAGCGGATGACCAACAAAAGTGACCGGGACCCCATGCCCCTGATAGTAATCTGCCTCAAACGGGAGAAGCGCAAGCATATGATCAACGGCAAGCCTGATTTTTTTCAAACGGCCTTCTCGCCATGCCCATACCTGAGGACTTACATAATGAACGGTAGGTATCCCATTGGATTTAAGGAACTTTTCCAAAGCCAGGTTAAAGTCAGGCGCATCAATCCCGATAAAAACGTCTGGTTTTTCTGCTACGAAAGTTGCTTTCAGCTGCCTGCGAATACCTAATAGCTCTCTCAGCCGTCCCAGCACCTCAACAAGCCCCATCACTGAAAGCCTCTCCATGGGGAAAAGACTCTCAAACCCTTCAGCAATCATCATTGGGCCACCGATCCCGTAGCATCGGGCATCGGGGTGATGGCATTTGATCTTTCTGATCAGGGCTGCTCCCAGCAGATCACCCGAGGCCTCCCCGGCCACCAGAGCAAATGACAGTGTTCTGGACATTCCTATTTACCGTGAAAAAATATGTGGCTGGCAGGAAAGACTGATTCCGGGAATCAGCGTGTAATACCTCGGGTTGATGCTTTCAAAGAGTCAATCAGCAACTGGATTTGGGGTTGTCTTTTCATGGATTCAAGCCTGTCCAGTGCCTCATTAGTCCGCAGACCCTGCCGGTAGATCAGCTTGTAACATTGACGCAATTCACGAATCAGTTCTGGACTGTAACCACGACGCCTCATCCCCTCAAAGTTCATGCCATGAGCCTTGGCCGGGTTACCACTGACCATCACGAAGGCAGGAACATCCTTGAAGAGAGCGGTATGAGCAGCACTCATACTGAAATCACCAATAACACAAAACTGATGCACGGTGGTAAACCCTCCCAGGATTACCCCGTCACCAATCCTGACATGACCGGCCAGCGTAGCGTTATTGGCAAGGATAATGTTATTACCAACGATGCAGTCATGGGCTACATGAACATAGGCCATCAACAGGTTGTTGCTGCCAATCCGGGTAATCGAATTATCCTGGGTAGTCCCCCGATGAATAGTACAACCTTCACGGATCACATTATTGTCACCAATTTCCAGCCAGGTCGTCTCGCCTGCGTACTTCAGATCCTGACAATCTTCACCAACACTGGCGAACTGGAAAATGCGGTTATTTCTGCCAATTCTGGTATGCCCCTTGACGACAGCATGGGCATGAATTTCTGTTCCAGAGTCAATTTCAACGTTAGCACCAACAATGGCAAAGGGTCCGACTTTTACGTCCGGTGCCAGAACAGCACTCGAATCAATAATGGCAGTCGGATGGATCAATTCATCTAGAACAGTATTTGATTCTTGGCTGGAACGGGAATCAATCAAGACTATAGTTCCTTTCTTGCACAGGTTATTTCAGCAGAGCAGACCATCTTACCATTAACCTCCCCATGACAGGAGAACTTCCAGATATTTCTTTTCATGGCCACAAATTTGGCCCTGAGCAATACCTGATCACTGGGCACAACAGGATGACGAAAACGAACCTTATCAGCCCCTGCAAAATAGTAAATACTGCGATCTTCTTTCTCTCTGACTTTCATCTGGAATCCCAGAATACCGGCTGCCTGTGCCATGGACTCAATCAATAGCACGCCCGGCATAACAGGATGATCAGGAAAGTGGCCGGTAAATTGAGGTTCATTGACGGAAATATTTTTGAGGCATTCAATGACATTTCTCTCCAGATCCACAGAAATCACTCTATCGACCAAAAGAAAAGGATAGCGGTGAGCCAGTATGGACTGAACTTCCTGAACATTGATCATGCAATTGAACTCATCAGCTTTGTCAGCAAAGACTATGGAACGCCTGCCTCCAGCAGTCCAGATGATATTGAATACCCTACTCACTGCAACAAGAGGCTGGTAAACAAGACGCTTGGCAATAGATGGCGACCGCGTGGCAAATCAAACGGGTTTCACTCTTCGAGTCGTCGTTCACACCGTTTCAGACGTTTGGCCATATCATCTAGCCTCCGGAAGCGGACCGCGTTCTTTCTCCACTCCCCCGCATCCATGATGCCTGTCCCGGATGCATAGGCACCTGAACGGGATATGGACTTGGTGACCATCGCCATTCCAGACAGATGAACATGATCAGCAATAGTGATATGACCCGCAAGACCCGAAGCACCAGCAATGGTGCAATATTCACCAACCCTGGTGCTACCGGAAATGCCAACATTAGCAGCAATAGCAGTGTGCTTTCCTATCACTACGTTATGAGCGATCTGTACAAGATTGTCGATCCTGACTCCGTCATGTATTACCGTATCCCCCAGCGCGCCACGATCAATACAGGTGCAGGAACCAATCTCTACATCGTTACCGATAACCACCCCACCGATCTGGGCAATTTTATGCCACTGCCCGTCCAATCGGGCGTTGCCAAAGCCGTCAGCCCCGATAACCGCATTAGCATGAATAATACTGCGCTCACCAATAAAGACACCGTGACAGACTGAAACATTCCGACAGATATGACTGTTCTTACCGATTACAGTGTCATGACCAATCACAGCACCGGCATCAATGCGAACACCCTCAGAGATCTGAACTCCGGACTCAATTACTACTTTTGGGCCGATTGCGGCCGTTGGATGAATCCCGGCGTCTGAAGCAATAACTGCGGAGGGATGGATACCTTCAGGCAACCCCTTATCGGTATCAAACAGGTGAGAGAGAGAAGCATACCCCAGATAAGGATTATCCAGAATCAATGCATTCCCGGCCCAGGCTTCAGCCTGATCCGGAGCCAGAATAACGGCACTGGCCCCTGTAGTCTCAAGATAGCGAGCGTAGGCGGGGTTCGCTAAAAAGGCCAGCTCCCCAGCAACAGCATCCTGAAGCGTATTCAGGCCAGAGATACACCCCTCACGATCACCCTTGAGTTCAGCACCCAATCTGTCAGCCAACTCAGACAAGGTAAAGGAAAAAGACTGTTTCATGAATCACTTCAACTTATTCATACGCTCAATCACCTTACGGGTGATGTCAAAACCGGGCTTAACGAAACGTGCAGCACCACGCTCCAGAACCAGATCATAGTCCTGCTCTTTCGACACTTCCTCAATCGCTTTATCAAGCTTCGGTCTCAGCTTACCCAGTTCGGTCTGGTCAGAACGGGCTTTTTCGCTTCGCAGCTGCCGATCTTGCAGTTGCAGATCTTCAAACTTACGCTTGATCTGGACCTGACGATTCTCACGCTGGCCCTCGGTTAAAGTAGGACCGTCTTTCTGCAGTTTTTGCTCCATTACTCTGATTTCTTCCTGCAGTGCTTTGAGCTGCTTGATTTTAGGAGCAAACATCTTTTCAGCTTCTTTGGCATATTTTTTGGCAGCGTCTGACTCCAGAACAGCCATCTCAGAATCCACAACAGCGATTTTTTGTGCCTGAGCTAATGGAGATAGCAGCAGCAGAGCAACAAACGCCAATTTGATCGATTTCAAGTTCTTTCTCCTGAATAAAAACGCAAAGTCCAAAACAGAGTATACCTTTGTATACCAGAAACTCTCTAAAGCCTGAAACAATCGCCTGATAAATTCTGAAACAGCTTCAAAGCTTTCCTAAAGCGACGTGCGAGAACACTCTAATTATAATGAAATGGTATTATATCGCATCTATTTATACTGCTCTGCTTGTATAGAATCAGTAAAAACTAATTCTTTCTCTTGGCAAAAAAAGTGTGCATTAATGGTATATAAAATCTTCGTTCGATGTTATCGGCTCACAGGAATAAGCAGGTGGTAATTACAGCCGAAAACTGCTGAGGAAGCACTCGATCAACCTGTGTTTGTATTGGCTTTTGAAAACTATTGAGAGCTGCAAATGCCAAGAGCAGCCCTCAATAAAATCACGAACAGGCTTTTAGAAAGGCGTACCCAGAGAGAACGCAAATACCTGAGTCTCGTCCTCTCCCTCGGGATTAAGTGCTTTGGCCAGACTAAAGGTCAGCGGCCCAAGTGGGGTAATCCAGGTCAAGCCCACGCCCACACTGTAACGAAGTGAACCAAAATCTGGCTGCGAGCAATCCTTGATGTTACCGCTGGGACAATTGGTATCAAAGACATTACCGTAATCAAAGAACAGACTGGTTCTGAGCGAACGCTGATCTTTCACAAAAGGCAGAGGGAAGAGCACTTCGGCGGTACCCTCGAAGACAAAATCACCACCGATGGCGTTGTAATCATTGTCATTCTGCTCTTTCGCCTTAGGACCCAGGGAGTTATCTTTATAACCACGAACAGAGCCAAAGCCACCTGCATAGAAATGCTCGAAGAAAGGTATGTCGGTGGTATCACCATAGGCACCGATATAACCGATTCTGGTAGAGACGCGCCCTGTCAGTGAGTCGGTAAATGGATAGAAGTACTGGCCACGATAAACCAGCTTGTAAAAGCTGACATCCGACCCCGGAATAGTGACCTGAGCCGATGCACTTTGAGAGTAACCCCGTGTCGGCAACAAGCCCCGATTCAATTCATTTTCAGACCAGCTCAGCGTCGTCTTGATGTTTGTGAAACTATCACCATTCTCCTTCAGATAATTGAGAATGTAATCCGGCGTTTCTGAACCTGTTGTAATACTGGTGGCATCGACACCCAATCCCATACTGATCGTCTGAGTTTCAGAAATCGGGTAACCAAAATTAACATTTGCACCGGTTGTGTCTGCGGCGTAGTTAGAGATATCAGTATCACTGTAATCATAAGAACGGTGGTACAAGTTGAAACCACGACTGACACCATCAACGGTGAAATACGGATCAGTAAAACTGAAGTTATAGAGCTGACTGACATCACTTTTGTTCAGACCCACAGACACCTTGTTACCGGTTCCCAGGAAGTTGTTCTGGCTGATAGAGCCGCCCAACAGCAGACCATCAGACTGAGAGAAACCCACACTGGCTGATATGCTGCCTGAAGGCTGTTCTTCAACGGTGTAGTTCACATCAATCAGGTCACTGGTGCCGGGAACCGGAGGTGTTTCAACATTGACTGACTTGAAGAAGCCCAGTCGTTCCAGACGCACCTTGGATTGCTCAATCTTCTGAGTGTTCGCAGAAGCGCCCTCCATCTGACGCATCTCACGACGCAGAACTTCATCTTCGGTTTTGGTGTTTCCGGTGAAGTTGATCCTGCGAACATAAGCACGTTTACCGGGATCAACAAAAAATGTGAGGGAAACGGTTTTCTTTTCGTGATCCGGAGTCGGTATACCTGTCACATTGGCGAAGGTATAACCTTCATTACCCAGACGCCTGCTCAGAATCTCTTCTGTCGTGGTAATCACCCGACGGGAAAACACCTGCTCCGGCTTGGCCAACAACAGGCTTTTGGCTTCGTCTTCAGGGATAATCAAGTCACCCGCCAGCTTGACATCACTGATTGAGTATTTATCACCCTCATCAATATTAACTGTGATAAAGACACTCTGTTTGTCTGGACTGATCGACACCTGAGTAGAGCGAATATTAAAGTTGATGTAACCCCGGTCAAGGTAATACGAGCGCAGTCGCTCCAGATCACCCGAAAGTTTTTCCCGGGAATACTTGTCACTGGAGCCAAAGAATGAGAGCCAGTGTGACTCTCTGAGTTCAAATAAATCCAGCACATCTTCCTGGGGGAAAACCGTATTACCAACGACATTAATATGTCGAATGGTCGCCACCTTACCTTCTTTGACATTAATAGTCAGCTTGACCCGGTTACGGGGCTGAGCTTCAACATCAGCGGTAATACTGGCACCGTAGCGACCCTGAGCAACATATTGACGCTCCAGTTCAAGTCGAATAGCCTCCAGGGTAGCCTGCTGAAAAATCTCACCCTCAGCAAGACCTGACTTGCTCAGCCCCTGCTTGAGATCATCCGTTTTGATGGCTTTGTTACCCTTAATGACAATTTCACTGATTGAAGGTCGCTCAATAACCGAAATGACCAGAATATCACCGTCTCTGGCCATTTGAATATCTTTGAAATACCCCGTGCGGAACAGGGATTTAGCTGCACTGGAAATCTGCACAGATTCAATATCATCCCCAACTTCTATGGGCAATGCATTAAATACTGTACCGGCTGAAACCCTCTGAAGGCCATCAATCCGGATATCAGACACTACAAAAGCGTTAGCGCCTGACGCATAGGCCATTGAGCCAATCAGCAGAGACAACAGTGATCGCTTCATGGAATCCGTTCTTAGTCCGTGTTCATTTTTCACTCTGGGTAGTTGCATCAGAAAAGCCGACTTATGTCATTATAAAGAGCCAGCATCATTACACTGACCACCAGAGTCACCCCAATTTTCAACCCAACCATCTGAGTTTTTTCAGACAGGGGCTTCCCTCTGACCCACTCCACCAGATAAAACAACAGGTGTCCTCCATCCAGTACAGGAATAGGCAGTAAATTCAAAACCCCGAGACTGACACTCAACATGGACAAGAAATAGAGAAAATTCTCCAGTCCTGATTGCAGGGATGCGCCAGCCACTTTAGCAATGGTGATAGGGCCGCTCAAGTTTTTTACCGAAACCAGCCCGACAACCATCTTCCACAGCGACTCAAGAGTCATTCCTGTCAAAGCTGATGTTGCCTGAATGGCTTTAGGCACTGCAGAGAGCAGGTTAAACTGCAAGGTCCTGACCATATCGTCAGGCCAGGAGACCGACTGCACACCGGCACCGATATAACCCACACGTTGACCATCCACCTCTTTCTCACCAGGCACGATGGTAAGGCTCTGGAGACTGCCGTTACGCTCAATATCTAACTGCAGTGTTTTACCAGAGTGACTACGAATCAGGTTAACCCATGCCAACCAATCCTGTACAGGTTCACCATTGGTTTTAAGGATTTTATCTCCGGGCTGAAGGCCCGCTTGCTCGGCAGCACCGCCCGCAACAACCTGACCGATAACGGCAGGTATTTGTGGTGAGTAAGGTAGAATCCCCAGCGCCTTGACGGGATTAAGATCCTCTTGGCCCACCAGCCAGTTACTCAGGGGCACCTGCCTGATAACTTCACTGCCTTCAGGCTTTTGACCAAGAATTCCGGGCCTGACGACGACTTCAACAGAGCGATTGTCGCCAATAAACGACAAAAGCTCCATATTAACCTGTTGCCATCCGGGTGTATCTGTTGAGTCGATTCTTAAAATCTCATCACCGGGCTGAATGCCAGCTATCGCTGCAGGAGAATCAGGCAATACTTTTTCAACCTGCGGCAGCACAGTCTTTACACCCAAAACATACATTAACCAGAGTGCCGCTATTGCCAGCAGGAAATTAGCGATCGGACCCGCAGCCACAATCGCTATCCGAGACAGGACAGGCTTATTGTTAAAAGCGAAGGCTCTTTCTGATTCAGATACAGGCCCCTCCCGCTCATCCAGCATCTTGACATAACCGCCAAGGGGGATCGCTGCAATTACGTATTCAGTACCCTGGCGATCGGTTCGCTTCCAGAGCGGCTTACCAAAACCTACCGAAAAGCGAAGAACCTTGACACCACAACGACGGGCCACCCAGAAGTGGCCAAACTCATGGATACTGACAAGAATTCCTAACGTTATGACAAAAGCCAAAAACGTCTGCAAAGTTCCAAATATCATTTCGCGCTACCCAACCTCCGGTACGCCTGCCTGCCTGCTTTGACCTTGAACTCCCAGACAGCAGTGGTTGACAGAGTTTTATGATTCAATGTACGACTGTAAATAGAATATCGCCAGAAAGACAGTAAATATATGTATTTAAGCCATGACAGCATCAAGCTGTCTTGTGCCATTGTTCAATCTGGGTTCTGGCCTGCAACCTGGCCTTTCGGTCAGCATCCAGCACCTGTTCAATATCATCTGCGCTGAAAACCTGAAGCGCCTGAAGCGTAGCATCAATGACTTCCGGGATACGATCAAAACGCAGATGATCACCCAAAAAAGCTTCCACAGCCGTCTCATTGGCGGCATTCAACACAGCGGCTGCTGTCCCGCCGGTAGTTGCAGCATCCTGAGCCAGCTGCAAACACCTGAAACGCTGCATACAGGGTTTCTGAAAGTCCAGCCTGCCAATATCCGCCAAAGAAAGTGGCTCAACACCGGACTGGACGCGTTCAGGCCAGGCCATTGCATGAGCAATCGGTGTGCGCATATCCGGATTTCCCATTTGTGCCAGAACTGAGCCATCCTCATAATCCACCAGAGAATGAATAATACTTTGCGGATGAATCAACACCTCGACCTGGGAGGGACGGGCACCAAAGAGCCAGCAAGCTTCAATAAACTCCAACCCCTTGTTCATCATGGTGGCCGAGTCTACTGAAATCTTTCGCCCCATGTTCCAGTTCGGATGAGCACACGCCTGGGCTGGCGTAACAGCAGGCAGAGTGTCTACCGGTGCATCCCTGAAAGGCCCACCCGAAGCGGTCAATAGAATTCTGCGAACCCCAACCCTTTGAAGACCTTCACGATAGCCATGGGGAAGACACTGAAAGATAGCATTGTGCTCACTATCGATAGGCAACAGCTCGGCACCAGACTCTTTTACCGAATCCATAAAGAGCGACCCGGTCATTACCAGCGCCTCTTTGTTTGCCAGCAAGACTTTCTTACCTGCCTTGACAGCAGCCAGAGTGGGCAGCAGGCCTGCGGCTCCGACAATAGCAGCCATGACGATATCGATGTCTGAATCAGCCGCTGCCAGAGCGACTGACCGACTACCACCGAGAACCTCTGTCTTAATCCCTTCAGCTTTTACCGACGCTCGCAACTGATCGGCAACAGCAGGATCTGACATGACAGCAAAGTCCGGCTTAAACGCCCTCACCTGCTCCAACATCGCGTCATGACTTCGACATGCGACCAGCGACCTGACTCTGTAGCGATCATTGTTTCGAGCAATGACATCCAAGGTGCTTTTTCCGATAGACCCGGTTGAACCCAGGACACAAATCTGTTGCATGCTCAACCCCCTCCGACAATCAAAGCCAGAGTAAAGACCGGCACAGCCGCTGTCAGGCTGTCTATTCGATCCAGCACCCCACCATGACCTGGCAGTAAATTACTGCTGTCCTTTATACCGCGCTCACGTTTGAGCATGCTTTCAAAAAGATCACCCAATACGGAAACCAGAACAACAACAACTGAAAGCACCAAAAGACCCAGCCCACGAGCTATAGAAAGGTCAAAATACAAGCCCACACAGGCCGCCACCAGTAACGACATCAGCAGCCCACCGACCAAACCTTCAACCGTTTTCTTGGGGCTCACCCGCTCTGCCAGCTTGTGACGCCCAAGATTCTTACCGGCAAAGTAGGCACCTATATCGGCTGCCCAGACAAGCAAAAACACCAGAATAATGGTCCAGCCATGCTGATCATGGAGTTTGAGTTTTGAAAGTGCAAACCAGGCTGGAACCAACGTCAACACACCCATCACCAGCCTGAGCAATCGACTGTGACAGAAACGGGCAGAAGCCGGGTAACTCTTCACCAGGGCAAATGCCAGCAGCCACCAGATAACAGATACTGTCAGCAGTGCATGAGCTGACATATCGTTAACAAACCAGCAGACCCCACCGGTCAGCAACACATAACCCACCCGGGCAAAAATATCTTTAAAGCCGGACAAATTAGCCCATTCCCAGGCTCCCAGCATGATAACCAGAGCAATCAGAACTGAAAAAGCGGCGGGAGGAAGAAAAATGACACTGCTCAGGGCCAGTACTGCCAGAACCACGGCAGTGAGAATTCTCTGTTTTAACACGTAGCCTCAGCCTCCACCTGCTCACTGGTCTTGCCAAATCGTCTCTGGCGATTGACATAAGCCAGGAGCGCACGCTCAAACTCCCTGCGATCGAAATCCGGCCACAAGGTTTTGGTAAAATAAAATTCGCTGTAGGCACACTGCCATAAAAGAAAGTTACTGATACGCTGTTCACCACTGGTTCTGATGAGTAGATCAGGCTCGGGTATACCTACTGTACTCAAATGCTGACCAATCAACGATTCATCAACCTGGTCAGCGGTTATCTCCCCTTGCTCTACCATGTTAGCCACTTTGCGGGCAGACTGGGCAATATCCCACATTCCGCCGTAATTGGCAGCAATCACCAGAGTCACCTTCGCTTCGTCGGCAGTCAAAGCTTCTGCTTCAGCAATATGTTCCTGAATGTCGGGACTAAAGCGACTAACGTCGCCTATAATCTTCAGTCTGATATTATTTTTCTTGAGCTTGGCGGTTTCCTTGCGCAGCGTTCTCAGAAACAACTCCATCAAGCCATCCACTTCACTCTTCGGCCGGTTCCAGTTTTCACTGCTGAAAGCAAAAAGGGTCAGAACTTCAATACCTGCTTCACCGCAGACTTCAATCGCTTCTCTGACTGCTTTCAGACCCGCTCGATGGCCGGCAAGACTCGGAAGCAGTCGCCGTTTTGCCCAGCGGTTATTTCCATCAAGAATGATGGCCACATGGCGGGGCAACTTCTGAACCGGTATTTCCTCCAGGCTGCCGATTTCCTCTTGCGATTTCATGGCCATTCACTATTTTGTTGATCTGAAAATACAATTTATTTGCAGCACTTTGGAAGCGTTCACTATAAATTGAAAACGCCAGCAAAGTGCCACTCCTAACAACTCAGAACAGATACACAAATCCACCTGAGAGACATCATCCCTAACCAAATGAGACATTTAGCGGAGCAATCAAACAGCCATGTAAAAGAAACGCAACTATGCCCCCTGACACAGCGCTGACAGCAACATCACAATAACCACATTTACGATTAAAGCGAGACTGCTATATCCAGACTGACACAGATTGATTTTCTTCGCTCATGGCTGTCTATAACTAATCAATTGGAAGATGAAGCGTTCAAACTTCCATCAGGTCCTTTTCTTTGCTGGCCAACGCCGCATCAACTGCCGCAATGTATTTGTCAGTTACCTTCTGGATATCGTCCTGTGCACGACGTTCATCGTCTTCACTGATTTCTTTTTCCTTTTCCAGCTCCTTGATATCGGCCAGCGCATCACGACGAATATTGCGAATAGCAATTTTAGCGTTTTCAGCTTCCTGGCGTGCCTGACGGGTGTAGCCCTTCCGGGTTTCTTCAGTCAGCGGAGGCAGAGGGATACGAATCACCTCACCGGCAGTGGAAGGATTCAGACCCAGATCAGATTTCAGGATCGCTTTTTCTACATCAGGAACCATTTGCTTTTCCCAGACACGGACAGCCAGAGTCCTGGCATCTTCAGTAGAAATGTTAGACACCTGGCTCAATGGCGTCTCGGAGCCATAATAGGAGACCCTGACGCTATCGAGCAGACTTGGGTGAGCACGGCCAGTACGAATTTTGGCAAATGCACCATCCAGAGAGTCAACACTCTTGCTCATGCGCTCCTGCGCATCTTGCTTAATTTCTTCAATCATTTTCCACCCCACTCACCAGTGTTCCTTCTTCGCCACCTACCACTGCATTGAGCAGAGCACCGGATTTATTCATATTGAAAACCCGAACGGGCATCTGCTGATCACGGACCAGACAGATCGCAGTCAAATCCATTACGCCGAGTTTGCGCTCGAGCACATCATCATAGGTCAGGGATTCAAATTTTACTGCATCAGAATGTTTAACCGGATCCTTGTCATATATACCGTCAACCTTGGTTGCTTTCAGCACAACATCGGACTCAACCTCAATACCGCGAAGGCAGGCTGCAGAGTCTGTTGTAAAGAAAGGATTGCCGGTACCCGCTGAAAAAATCACCACATCACCACCATTGAGGTAGCGCATTGCACGACGATGGTCATAGTGCTCTACAACACCATCCATCGGAATGGAAGACATGACCCGGGTATTGATGTTTGAACGCTCAAGAGCATCACGCATGGCCAGAGCGTTCATGACCGTGGCAAGCATACCCATATGGTCACCAGTCACACGGTCAAGGCCAGCAGCACTCAACGCTGCACCACGAAAGAGGTTTCCACCACCGATAACGATACCGACCTGAACGCCGATACCCACCAGCTGGCCAATTTCCAGAGCCATTCTGTCAAGAACACTGGGATCAATGCCAAAGTCCCCCGCTCCCTGAAGGGCCTCGCCACTGAGCTTAAGCAGAATGCGCTTGTATTTCGGTTGTCGATCATTTGCCGGCATATTCAGCTTTCCAATTCAGAGTTAGGCGAAGGAGCGCCTGTCCCCGATAGCCTGCCGACTCACCCCACTTCCTGCCAAATGAGCTTTTTGCACTGTTAGCAACTCAAAAGCGGCCGGTCACATACAACCTTGCAGCAGTGCATCATTGCTCAGTCACCAGAACACGGGTAAACCTGCAGACCCGCTGAACAGGCTCAATCAAGCCTGTTCAGCTCACAGGTCAGGCACCATCCATTAACCAGTAATAACCAGTATCAGGATCAGAGTCCAGCCTGAGCGCGAACTTCAGCAGCGAAGTCCACTTCTTCTTTCTCGATACCCTCACCAACTTCGAAACGAACGAAGCCAGTGATGGTAGCACCAGCTTTCTTGGCCAGGGCACCCACCTTGACATCAGGGTCTTTAACAAAAGGTTGTTCAGTCAGACTGTTTTCAGCCAGGAACTTGTTGATACGACCAACAATCATCTTCTCGATGATTTCAGCTGGTTTGCCAGACTGCTCTGCCTGAGCTTTGAAGATTTCCTTCTCTTTTTCAACCAGGTCAGCTGGCATGTCGTCTTTGTTAACCACCTGAGGATTAACAGCAGCAACGTGCATAGCTACATCACGAGCCAGCTCGGAGCTGCCACCGTCCAGGCCAACCAGAACAGCAATACGCTTATTACCGTGAACGTATGCGTCAATCACGCCACCTTCAACGATTTCAATACGACGAACACCAATGTTTTCACCGATCTTCTGCACCAATGCCAGACGAGCTTCTTCCAGCTCACCTTCCATCAATTTGGCTACGTCAGTTTCCTTACGGTCAAAAGCAGCGTTTACCACTGTCTGAACGTAACCCAGGAAGTTGTCATCACGGGCAACAAAGTCGGTCTCGGAGTTAACTTCAACCATGACACCGAAGCTTCCATCTTCAGCAACCTTGGTAGCGACAATACCTTCAGCGGCGGTACGACCTGCTTTCTTGGCGGCTTTTGCCTGACCAGATTTACGCAGCTCTTCAATCGCCTTTTCAATATCACCTTCTGAAGCAACCAGAGCCTTTTTGCACTCCATCATGCCCAGGCCAGTGCGTTCACGCAGTTCCTTAACCAGTGCTGCAGTAATTGCTGCCATGGTGGGTTCCTCTCGCAAATATTCAATAAGGGATTAAGGGCAGCCTTGAGCTTATTTATTTAGCGCTTCAAGCTTATGACATACAAAATAGGCTTGTGCATACTGAAGCTCTTGTCAATGACCACCCCAAAGTGACAAACGCTCTTTTAAATCTGAAAAAGGGGGCCACGCCCCCTTTTCGCAACGACCAGAAGATTAAGCTTCCTTAGCGTCTTCCTGGCCGTCTTCAGCCTTGGCTTCAACTGCTTCTGCAGCTTCTACTTCAACTTCTACAAACTCGCTTTCAGCGCCGGTGTTGGCAGCAGCACGACCTTCAAGAACAACATCAGCAGCAGCTTTAATGTATAACTGAATGGCGCGAATCGCATCATCGTTACCAGGGATAACGTAGTCAACACCTTCAGGACTGGAGTTGGTGTCAACGATACCAATGACAGGAATGCCCAGCTTATTGGCTTCCTGGATAGCGATGCGCTCGTGCTCAACATCGATAACAAACAGTGCGTCTGGCAGACCACCCATTTCCTTGATACCACCCAGAGAGCGATCCAGCTTTTCCAGATCACGACGGCGCATCAGGGCTTCTTTTTTGGTCAGCTTTTCGAAAGTACCATCTTCAGCCTGAGCTTCCAGATCACGCAGACGACGTACAGACTGACGAATGGTCTTGTAGTTGGTCAGCATACCACCCAACCAGCGATGTGCCACGAAAGGCATACCGCAGCGAGCAGCTTCTTCACGGATGATCTTACCGGCAGCACGCTTGGTACCAACGAACAGAATCTTGTTCTTACCTTCGGCCAGCTTGCGAATGAAGCTCATCGCTTCATTAAAGGCAGGCATGGTGTGCTCAAGGTTGATGATATGAATCTTGTTACGAGCACCAAAGATGAATTTGTTCATCTTCGGGTTCCAGAAACGAGTCTGGTGACCGAAATGCACGCCCGCCTTGAGCATGTCACGCATGGTGACTTGAGCCATGAGAATTCTCCTGTTACAGGGTTAGGCCTCCACACACCCCATGAGTTCGACCCAACGATCAGCTCTCGCCGACAGCGCCCGGGCACCCTGAATCATGTGTCGGTGTATGTGAGTTCTGTTTTCAAAATCAAATAATAACCTCGCAAATCAGGTGACCCTGAACACGAGGACGCAGTTTTATACCACAATCTAATGATGATTCAAAGTCGACAGATTTCTTTGAAGGAGGATTCATTAAACAGTTGCGGCCGGTTCCGGTTTACAATAACCAACTCTCACTTCTTTTCTGTTAGAATTTCAGCAATGAATCCGTAAAGCCCCTGGGAAGCCACCGAAGTAAACCGTCATGAGTGATCAAAACGACCTTGTTACCCTGTCATCAGAGGTCACTCACTCTAGAGCACTCTCGGTGTTTCCCGCGCCTGACAAAGAATATTTGAAATGAACGTTACGATCAAAACCCCTGAAGATATTGAAAAAATGCGCATCGCCGGCAAGTTGGCTGCCGAAGTGCTGGAGATGATCACCCCCCACGTAAAACCTGGCATTACTACTGGCGAGCTTGATCGTATCTGTCACGAATACATCGTTAATGAACAGCAGGCTATTCCTGCCCCCCTGAACTATGGTGCTGCACCCGGTCGCCCCGGTTTTCCAAAATCCATTTGCACCTCTCTGAACCATGTTGTCTGTCACGGCATTCCCAATGACAAGAAAACCCTCAAGAACGGCGATATGCTCAACATCGACATAACTGTTATCAAAGACGGTTACCACGGTGACACCAGCAAGATGTTCCTGGTCGGCAACGTCCAGCCCTATGCAGAAAAGTTGGTAAATGTCACACAGGAATGTCTCTACAAGGGCATCGAAATCGTCAAGCCCGGTGTAAGGTTAAGTGATATTGGCCGGGTGATCGCCCAGCATGCTCATGCCAACCACTACTCTGTGGTTGAAGAGTTTTGCGGCCACGGTATCGGAAAGGTCTTCCATGAAGATCCCCAGGTACTTCATTACGATGGTTATAGCGATCATAACGATTATGTTCTGCAGGAAGGCATGACATTCACTATTGAACCTATGATCAATGCTGGCAAGAAGTTCACTAAACTCCTGGGGGATGGCTGGACTGCAGTCACCAAGGATCGTCGCCCTTCTGCTCAGTGGGAGCACACCATTCTTGTTACCGCTAATGGCGTCGAGGTACTGACTCTCAGAAGTGAAGAAACTCTTCCTTTTTGATCCCTGAATGGCTCGCACGTTTTATCTATGGAATCTGATCTGTAGAATTTCGCCCACAAAAAGTGCGAGCCGTTTTTTTAGCGACGGAGTGCCAGGAGAATAATCTATTATGAATCACGCAAGCCCAAATATTCCGGATCAGCTTAAAGTCCAGCTGTTTGATAAAGACTCGTTTGTTACCGCCCTGAGTAATCAGCCTCCCATCCCTCTTTATAAAAACACGATCCAGTCTGGCAGAGATACCCTCAACCAATGGTTCAGAAAAGAAGTCAATATTGATCAGCTGGTTTATAGTCATACTTGGCTTATTGATCAAATTCTCATCACAGTGTGGGAACAATCTGCCTGGGACGATTCTGAACACATCAGCCTGCTTGCAGTAGGAGGCTACGGTCGGGGCGAACTTCATCCCGGCTCCGATATCGACATTCTGATTCTTCTGGAGCATGACGAGTACCAGACCCACCAGACAGAAATCGAAACTTTTTTGACGACATTGTGGGACATCGGCCTGACAGTAGGCTCCAGCGTGCGGTCCATAAAAGAATGTGCCGAACAGGCCAGAGACGATCTGACCATCATCACTAACCTGATGGAAGCACGCCCCCTCTCCGATCCTGAAAACCTGAACAAACAACTTCAGGAAAAGATCAGCGTCCACCGTATGTGGCCCAGCAATCAGTACCTTCAGGCCAAATTTGACGAACAGAAAGCCCGACATAAAAAGTACGCTGACACCGCGTACAGTCTGGAGCCCAATATAAAAGGATCACCCGGCGGCATCCGTGATCTGCACATGCTGGGTTGGACAGCAAGACGTCATTTCGGCACCCAGGATCCGATCAAACTGATGGCTTTGAATTTTTTGACAGAAGCCGAATACGAACAACTCATCCGCTGCCGGGCATTCTTGTGGAAGATACGTTGGGCGCTGCATACACTGACCGGCCGGGGCGAAGACAGACTTCTGTTTGACCACCAGCGATCACTGGCTGAACAGTTTGGCTACCAGGACCAACCTGGCTCACTGGCGGTAGAACAGTTCATGCAAAGCTACTTCCGCACGGTTCTGATTGTTGGTCAGTTCAAAGACCTGATCCTCCAGAATTTTGATGACAAGATCCTGAATGCGGACAAACCGCAGACCGTAACGGCTATCAATGATCGATTCCAGATACGCAATCAGTATATTGAAGTCACTCATGACCGGGTATTCGCTGAGCACCCGCCAGCGATTCTGGAAATGTTTGTCCTCATGACCCGCGACCCCGATATTCTCGGCCCAAGGGCTGAAACCATCCGGTTGCTGCGTGATATTCGTCACACCGTTGACAGTCAGTTCAGAAAAGACCCAAGGTGCGCAAAATTATTCCTTCAGCTTTTGCAGGCACCCTATGGATTAACCATCAGCCTCAGAAGAATGGCTCGCTATGGTATCCTTGGCCGCTACTTGCCAGAATTTGGTCGCATAATCGGCCAGATGCAGTTTGACCTGTTCCACAGCTATACAGTCGACGCCCATACTCTGTTGCTGATCAAGCACCTGCGTAGCTTTCGCTACGAAGAAAACAAGCATCGCTACCCTATTGCCTCTCAAATCATACATGACATCAAAAAACCTGAGTTACTCTATGTCGCCGGTCTTTATCACGACATTGGTAAAGGGCGTGGAGGAGATCACTCTCAGCTGGGCGCAGTTGATGCCGAAGTATTCTGCCGTAGACACGGCCTGCGTCGTGTAGATACCAAACTCATTGTCTGGCTGGTACGCGAGCACCTCACCCTGTCGACAACGGCCCAGAAAAAAGACCTGTCGGACCCGGAAGTCATTCAGGATTTCGCTCGTAAAGTGGGCAATCTGAACAGCCTGAACCATCTCTACCTGCTCACTGTTGCCGACATTAATGCTACCAACCCTGAGTTGTGGAATGGCTGGCGCTCTTCTTTATTGCAACAACTTTATAGCCAGACCCGCCTGGTCCTGGAGTACGGCATAGAGAATATGCCTGACAGTGATGAAAGACTACAGGACATTCAACAAGAGACTCTCGAACTGCTGGCTGATGACAATCTGGACATACAATCGATTCATTCACTCTGGAACACTCTGGATGACGACTACTTTTCCCGTCATGACCCCCATGAAATCGCCTGGCATACGCAGGGAATTCTCGCTCACCAAGAGCAGCAGCCCCTGGTATTGACCCGGGAAACAGACACTGACAGGGAGCACGGTGGTTCTCAAATTTTTGTTTATGCCCCTGACCGACCCAATCTGTTTGCTGCAACGGTAGCCGGACTCGACTCCCTGCACATCAGTATCCAGGACGCAAGAATCATTACCTCCAGTGATCAGTTCAGTCTCGATACTTATACCGTATTAGAAGAAGACGGTTCAGCCATAGGTAACAATGAGTCTCGCATTTTGCAGATTCAGAGTTACCTGCAAGATATCCTCAGCGATCCGGGACATATGCCCGTTGCAGCCCAGAGACGCACCCCCAGACAACTGAGGCACTTCGCCAAAGAGCCTCTGATCACCATCAGCAACTTGCCCGGCATTAAAAAGACACTACTGGAGATCAAGGCAACCGACAGACCCGGACTTTTGGCCAGAGTCGTAAGGACTTTCGTGGAACTGGAGCTGCAAGTCCATAATGCCAAGGTTGCTACCTTTGGTGAAAAGCTCGAAGACAGCTTCTTTATCACGGATAAAAACCATCAGCCCATCAGTGATCCTGATGTTGCTGAGCATATCTGCCTGACTCTGAAGCAGATTCTGCAACAGGCCTCTGAACAGGATGTCATCCGCTTTCAGAAACCATAAGTTTTTAGTCAGACCGGTCAGGGCTTCAACCTGCTTATGACTCCAGTGTCCCGTTGTGCCTGTGCCAATGAACACCGGAGTCAAGAAAGCATTAACGACACCTGCAAAGTGTTGCATAGTCGGAAATATTCTAAATAATTAACATCTTTTTTCAGTGTCTTAACTATTTTTAAGCTTTTGATCAACAGGTGTGATGATGAAAAAACTATATCTTATCCAGGTATCGTTCAGTTTTGTCATTACTCTGTTGCTCCTGCTGGCCCCGGTAGCTTCAGTTGCCGAGAATTTCCTACTTGTTTTTAAGAGTCCGCAGACCTTCGTCAGAGTACACCTCTCTGTACCCCTTAATACAGAAACGAATCAAGCATCGGTAGAACAAGGATTGCAAGAACAACCCTCTGGATTGTTACCCAGTGATGATCGTGAAGATCAAAAATATACAACGGTAGGTGGCTTGCCAATCTCTGATCCGACGCCTTCTTCCCAGGCCCAGCTCTCTGATCTTGCATCAGGTGGTAACGATGAAAATCAGGAACCTGGTGCAGTGGGAGGTATGCCGGTATCTACCGAAAGTCAGTTCTATGATTTGACATACCTTATTAACGACGAAGGCCAGAACTTTGGGGGGCTTCCTTCACCCGTTTCACTGCATTTCATTGACCCTGATGACGGGACTGGACCCACTTTTTCCCTACCCTTAACAACTCAACCCGCTGCTACATCGAAAGAATATATCCGCCCAATGCCAACCAAAAGTTCAACCGTTTCCTCCTGGTTGGAAAGAGTGGAGGCTGACGGTGATGCATTTTTTTTTGAAGGCTCTCCAGATCAGCTGGATGAATTTGTCGTTCTGTTTGCCAGTCTGGTTGCTACGGAAGCTAAAGAAATGAATTCCTGTCAGCCTTTCACCCGGCTCGGCAGCTATATATGTGACTCGGACGTAAATCCGCGCTGGTATCGAGGAAGAATTGCGGTCCTCACTGAGTCAATCGCTATAGCGGCAGTTACCAGTGTTGGATTTAGTTTGGGCATCCCTGCCTTAGGAGGCACATGTCTGGGTACCGGGATCTGTGTTCCTCCCAGTATTTTACTGTTAAGCCGCGCCCGATTTCCAAACCGGTTTCAGGTGAGTTTCACATTTCGATCGAATAATTTACTCATGAGTGAGGAAATCAATCATTTGCAGCAGATAGTAAATTTACTGCAGTGCACAGGAGGCTTCAATCTGGTGTCATTTAATTTCAACGAGCGGACCTCCATCCAGACACTGAGGTTTATCGTCCAGGTGCCTGATTCAGTGAATGCTGGCAATCTCCGCGGCTTGCTTGAAAGGCACAATCAACAATTAACAAATCCGTTTCAAATAAAGGTATCTTCCATTAGCGAGCCATCAACACATCCTGTTGGTCTACTGGAAACCAGCCTCTAGAGCTCAGATTAACTTTATACCCGTTGTTTCGGACTGCAGCAGCCTGGTATCAAAACGCTGTAAGAGAAGAAATAACATACTCCCCCCCGCTGAATTAACAAACAGGTCGTTATGAGAAACATAGAAACAACCTGTTCAACTCAAACGTTCTTTATTGAAATAAACCCAACCCATTAAAAAAAGAGAATATCTGGAGTTTTTTTGAAAATTCTAATATCTTAGCATCAAAATCATACAGTAGAAACACAATAAAAAAGATCAAAACTTAAATCCGCCGACTAAAAAAGTGCGACTGAAAAAACTTAGTAATTGAACACTGAAGTATAAGCACAACATTATGCTCTGATAACGTAATAAGACGCACAATGATAAAAAAGCATTGCCCAGATAAAACATTCTGCTTTGGGCTAGAGTCTCAGCCCCCACCTGCTATGAACGTATAAAGCAGTTCAACAGATCAGTTAGTCAAATATATGAATACTTTTTCCTTCTCTATTTTTAAGTAATTTGGTCAAATAATTTCCCGATTTATTCTTTGTTTTTCTTTGTTTTTCTTTGTTTTCTTGTTAGTAAAATTTGTGGACACCCCTTTATTTTATATTTAATAGACAGAAATATTCTAAATAAAAAGCATCTTTTTCCAGCAGCTTAACTATTTTAAAAACGTCTGATAATCAGTTGTAATGATGTTTTAGTCTTTAAAGGACACATTATGGCGATTGTTTTATTACCCCTTTACAGTTTGCAGGTAACACCATCAACAATCATGGAAGAGTGTTTCCGGGTAAGCATTAATTGAATGCATTTTCTGTTTTTTTTTCGGGAAGGCGTAGTTGCTTGCCGGGTCTTTGTTCTGCCTTGGACCAGCTATCCCTTTCATTGTTATCTAATCCACCGAGCAGTTTGGAAATGCGTTTCCGGCTATTAAGCTGGAGGAGTAATTATGAAAAAACTTTGTAGTGTTAAGGTGATGTGCAGTTTTGTCGTTGCATTGACGTTTCTGCTGACCACCATGGTTTCAGTGGCCGATAATTACGTGCTTAACTTTAGAACCTCACAAACACTCGTCAAAGTATACCTGTCTATAGATCCAGAAACTAACACTGATGGAGAACCAGGAGAGCCAGCCACCGCCACCGGGATGTCCCCCGGTGATGTGAGTGAAAGCCATGAACATAACACAGTCGGCGGGTTACCCATTTCTGAGCCGCCACCTTCAGTCCAGAGTCAGCCTCGCGAATTGACATCGATAGGCACTGATGAAAACCTTGAACCCGAAACAGTAGATGGCATTATACAGGGACTGCTAACTGAGTTGACAACGGTTGGGAATGCTTTAGATGAGGAACTGGGAGCAGCGGGCGGCCCGCCCGTTTCTACCCAGAGTCAGCCCCTTGATTTCAGATCTACTGGTATTGATTTAGATCGGCAGCCCGGAGCAGTTCGGCGCTGGCCAGCTTCTTCGCCAGTTTCAGTGTCTTTTATTGACTCTATCGACGCAGCTGATTCCACCTCATCTGCCCAACCCTTAACCAATCAACCTGATGATGTGTCGGTGCATTCAGTCCACTATCTGAAAACAGGGAGCTCAATCGTCTACGCCTGGTTGGAAAGAGGAGAGGTAAGCGGCGGCAAACAGTTTCATTTTCCTGCAAATGAACTTAAAGCATTTGTCCGGATATTTGCCAGTCTGGTTGCTATGAAAGTCAACAAAATGCGTAGCTGCAAGCCCTTTCTGCGTTTCAGCACCTATGTATTTAGCTCCGAAGCAAATCCGACCTGGTCATGTGGAAAGTTTGCGGTACTCTCCACGTTTCTCGCCGCAGCAGCAGGTACCGGCACTGGATTTGCTACGGGAATCTCTGGATTGGCGTACGGATTTCTGGTCGCAGGGAGCATCGCTACTCCTCTGAGTACCTGTTTATTCAGCCATATGCGTTTTCCAAACCAGTTTCGGGTGAGCTTCACTTTCACTTCAAGCCATTTGCTCATCAGTCAGGAAGTCTATGATTTTCAGCAAATTGTGAATATTCTGCAGTGCTCGGGAGGTTATGAATTGGTATCATTCATTTTGGACGAGCAAAACACCAGCCAGACACTGACGTTCAATGTCCGCGCGCCAGATAACGTGGATGCCAACCAGTTTCAAAACTGGCTGGAAAGTAAGAATCAGCAATTATCTAATCCGTTTCAGATAAAAGTCTCTTCCATGGGCGAATCCGAAACCATGCTTTAGAGCCAAGATTGGAATTATCCGCAGCAGGCAGATCAATCCTCATCTAAACATCCCCCCACTGATTCAAAGAAATCAGCGGGGGATTCTCTTTGCAGCTACTTTTTCACGATTTCGCAGTGATTCCTGCTTCGTCACAGATTCCAATGAGCCTGCTCAAAAGGCCTACACGCCATGTCCTGACGCTAAGATATTCCTGGCAACAAGATGCTATCTTGCTGTAAATCCCGGTGATACTCCGCTTTCGCTGCTGCGACACCCTCGTTCGCTGGAGGTCTTACGCGAATTGAAGATAAAAAACACCTTTTTCCAGTGGCTTAACTATTTTAAGGCTTCTGATTAACAGGTGTGATTATGAAAAAACTTATGCTCATCAAAGTATTGTTCAATATTGTCACTGCAGCAGTGTTTCTGCTGGCTCCCAAGGTTTCAGCAGCCGATTACTACGTGCTTAATTTCAAAACTTCAAGGACTCTCATCAAAGTCTCTTTATTCATAGGCCCTGACAGAGTGATCGACAGAGTATCGCAAGCATGCCGACCACAAGGGCATTCCTTTGTGTTACCAGACGTTGATACCAGTGGGAATCGAAAATCCAGAAAGGCTGAAGGGCTGCCAATTTTTAAGTCATCATTTTCCAAGGTTCACCCCTCTGGACTGACACCGTTTTATAATGATGAGACCGAGGATCGAGGCGCCGTTGGAGGCTTGCCGATTGCAGTATCTTTATTCGAGCTTGAGTTTGAGTTTGATTCTGATGATGAAGGTGAACCCCCTTCTCCAGCGCAACCCATAACCACTCAACCCGAAGCGATAACGACCCATTCCATCCAAAATCTTAAAACCGGAAGAGCCTCTATTTCCGCCTGGCTGGAAAGAGCAGAGATGCTCGATGACGCCCCGTTGATTCATATTCCTTCAAACCAGCTGAATGCGTTTGTCAGCGCGTTCGCCAGGTTGGTTGCTGCGGAACCTAAAGAAATGAATACCTACCAGCCTTTCACCCGGTGTGGAAGCTTTGTATGTGACTCGGCCGCAAATCGGCTTTGGAAATATGGAAAGTTTGTGCCTTTCTCTGCGTTGTTTTTGACAGCAGCAAGTTCCACTGCTGCATTTGCTATGGGAGCTGCTGGTTTTGGTGCCGGATCCCTGGCTGCCGGGTCACTCTTCGCCTCTGTCTCTGGCTTATTTTATAGTCATACCCACTTTCCAAATCAGTTTCAGGTCAGCTTCACATTTAGCTCGAGCAATTTCGAAATCTGTATTTTGCAGCAAATAGCGATTATGCTGAAATACTCGGGCGGTTACGAATTGGTATCGTACAGTTCGGACGATCAACACGGTAGCCAAACGCTGAGATTTAATGTCAGGGTGTCGGACGCAGTAGATGCCAGCCAGCTAAAAGCCTGGCTCGAAAGTCATAATCATCAATGGGGCAGCCCTTTCCAGATAGAGGTCTCCGACCTCAGCGGACCCAACTATTATATGGGTGAGCGGGAATTCAGACTTTAGAATTCAGCTTGCGTTTATGGGCGGAAAACAGGACGTTTGTTGTCTCATCGCAACCGTCTTTTATCAATACAGGGCGGCCTACTGACAGAAAACAACTAAGACACCTCCTGCAAGAGGTGTTGAAAAACGCCCATAAAGTAACATCACAACCGATCTAAACAGCCTCGATATCTTTGTCAAAAAGTCTAATAAAATACTTTATTTACTATGGTCAAAGGGAATGACTGACTGATAGTTGTCATAGTCGGAAATGTTCTAAATAAAACCCCCTTTTTTCCATAGGCTTAACTATTTTAAAATTTCTGATTAACAGGTGTAATCATGAAAAAAATTTCGAGCTTCAAGATATTGTGTAGTTTTTTCACTGCACTCGTGTTCCTGCTGCCCCCCACAATTTCAGTCGCAGATAATTTCGTGCTTAATTTCAAATCCCCACGGGCACTCGTCAAAGTTTATCTGTCCATATACTCTGACACAAAAACCGAGGCTGATGAACCATCCGCAGCCCCCGGATTACAGGGAGACTACTCGGAATTGCCAACCGATGAAAATAGTGAAAGCCGGAGACCTGACATGGTTGGCTGGTTACCCGTTACCGGACCAATGCCTTCTGACCCTGGTCATTCGCCTAGTTTGACATTGCCTGCTCATGATATTAATCAGGAGCATGGAGCTGTTGGGGGCGAGCCGGTTTCTCCGGCAAATGATGCGGCTTTCTTACCAGTCTCAGTGTCTTTCTTTGATTCTGATAATAGAGCTGAATCCACCGCTCCCGTCCAGACTCTGACCACCCAACCTGCTGCTATGGCGAGACGATCCGTTGAATATCTACCCACAAGAAGTCCCTCGGTTTCCGCCTGGCTGGAAAGAGCAGACCGTGGCGATGGTAAGCAGTTTATAAACATTCATGAAAACCAGCTGATAACGTTTATCCGCCTATTCGCCAGACTGGTGGCTATGGAAGCCGACGAAATGTATTCCAACCGGCCTTTCTACCGGCCTAACTGTGTATCAGACCCGGAAGCGGTGGAGCCCAGCTCTCAGCTCAGCTGCTTATGTGGTAACCATATATGTAACTCGGAAGTAAATCCGTCATGGTCTTATATGAAATATGCGCTTGTGGGTACGCTTCTCGTGACAGGGGGTGTTTCAGGAGCTGGATTCGGTGTGGGGATTCCAGAGCTGGGAGGCGGATGCCTGGGTGCAGGACTGGTCGCTTTAGGTCTGGAAGCCCTATTCTTTAGTCATACCAACTTTCCAAAAGAGTTTCAGGTAAGCTTCACGTTCAGCTCGAGTAATCTGGAAATCGAGACTTTGCAGCATATGTTGCCCATACTGCAATACTCTGGAAGTTATGAGTTGCTCTCATTCAGTTTGAACGAGCAAAACGCCAGCAATACATTGAGTTTCAGGCTGCGGGTGACGAATGCTGTGAATGCCGACCAGCTAACTAACTGGCTCGAAACTCGAAATCAGCAATTAGCTAATCCTTTTGAGATAGAGGTCTCTTCTACCGGCGAGCCGACAGATAACGAGCAGGTAGATAACAAGCAAGCAGATAACAAACAGGCAGATGGCGAGCAGGTAGATGGCGAGCAGGTAGATAAGAAGCAGGCAGATAGCGAGCAGGCAGATAACAAGCAGGCAGATAGCGAGCAGGCAGATAACAAGCAGGCAGATAACAAGCAGGCAGATAGCGAGCAGGCAGATAACAAGCAAGCAGATAGCGAGCAGGTAGATAACAAGCAAGCAGATAGCGAGCAGGCAGATAACAAGCCAGCAGATAGCGAGCAGGCAGATAACAAGCCAGCAGATAGCAAGCAGGCAGATAACAAGCCAGCAGATAGCGAGCAGGCAGATAACAAGCAGCCAGATAATGAGCCGGCAAATAGCGCGCAGGCAGATAATGAGCCGAAAGATAACGAGCTGATGGATACAGCCGAACGCGAAACTGTACTTTAGAGCTCATATTAACTTTACAAAAGGCGGCAGGCCGGTTAGCTTTCCTATCGTAACAATTCATTATCGATAAAGCTGGCCTGCCGGAAGAAAATGAGTAAGGCACCTCTGATAGGTGATACTGAAAAATACCAGAAAGTAATATTACAGTATAATTTGAATCACTTCGTTTTTTTCTGGTAAAAAGTCTAAGCAACGTTTTTATTATTTTTGTGCTACTCCATTCTCTTCACCTGATAAAAAATTCGAAGAAATATTTTATATCTTTAGCCGTCTTTTTATTTTTCCTCCATCGTTAATTACTCAGCAGGAATGGCTGATTGAGAGTTGTTACGTTCAGATATCATCTAAATAAAAATCATCTTTTTACAGTGGCTTAACTATTCTGAAGCTTTTGATTAAAAAGCTGTGATTATGAAGAAAATTCGCAACATTAAGTTATTGTGCAACTTTGTCACTGTAGTAGTTTTCCCTCTGACTCCCGTGCTTTCAATAGCGGATTATTACGAGCTTAATTTTAAAACCTCACGGACATTGATTAAATGTCTACCTGATTGTAGTCCCTGACACAGAAACTGAATAAGCATCCAGAGTACAAGAACTACAAGATCAATCCTCCGGGTTGCTAAACGATGATAATAGTGAAAGCAGGGAATGGAAAGATGGCAATCTTGTCTACGCTTTGTTTAACAGCGGCAACTTCTGCTGCTGGATATGGTTTAGGATTTGGCCTGAGACTTGGATGTCTTTTCGCAGGGCTGGAACTCAGTCTACTTCCTACGTATTTATTTAGCATTACCCGGTTTCCAAACCCGTTTCAAGTGGACTTTACGATTAAACGATATAGCCATCCATCATAGAGCCTATAATTTTCAGCGTATAGTAAACATGCTGCAATGCTCAGGTGCTTATTATTTGATCGGATTTCGTTTTGACAGGGAGCGCAACAGCCAGACACTGAGGTTTGATATCCGAATGTCGAATGCCGTAGATGCCAACCAGCTAAAAGATTGGCTCAAAAGTCATAATCAGCAATCACCCAACCCCTTTCGGATAAGGGTCACCTCTATGATGAGGAGGTCTGCACATACAGGCGATCAAACAACCAGCCTATAGAGCCCGGGCTGAACTGTCTCGATATGCTGACAGGTAAAAAGCCTTATAAGGCATATCACCACACTCTGGTGAACCAGTGTCTTGCATTCACCAAAGCCAGATCACTGCTGGACTAAGGTGCATCGATCTGTACAATAGAGCGACCCTTCATAATGGAGCCTGATGGACTTAGACGATTTCAGCCATTTCCGGAAAGTCTAAGTCCAACAGGCGCCAAGTACCAGATTTGCTATCAGGGTCTGTATTTTATGATCAACGCCTATCACCGTGATACTGAGCAGTACTGCATCACCCGCATACAGACCGATGTGGCGCTTCCTGAAAATACGCTCTGGCTGGACCTTGTTGAACTGGACGAAAACGAGGATGACTGGCTGAAACAGGAGTGCCCGGGATTTATAGAAGACGAAGATGCACTGTACGAGATTGAAGCCTCATCACGATTTTTTGAAAGTGAGACAGGTTTTCATATTCGTTCCCTATTCCCTCATCAGGCAGGGCAGGAATTTCGCAGCATCAACGTTGCCTTCAACCTTCGTGACGATCAGCTGGTCACTCTTCAGGATGAGCCTACCGCCCTGTTCCGACTGATGAGAAATTACCTGAAACTGCAACACATCAAGGCACGAACACCGATCGATATCTTGATCGCATTGTTTGATACTAAAGTTCAGTTTCTGGCTGACACTCTGGAAGAAGTTTACGAGAATCTCGAAGCCACCAGTCAGCATGCTCTTTCTGACGACGACACTGACGTTGACGATCTGTTGAAAAATATTACCCTGCAGGAAGATATAAACGGCAAAGTTCGTCTTAATCTGCTGGACAGCCAGCGCTGCCTCAGATATATACTGAAAAACTGCCGTCACAAGCTGGATGACGGACAGGTGGACCAGGTGCGAGACATTCTTCGTGATATTGACTCTCTGACACCCCACACTGGCTTTCTCTTTGATAAAATCAACTTCCTGATGGACGCCACCATGGGTTTCATCAACCTGGAACAGAACAATATCATTAAGATATTCTCTGTAGCCGCCGTGATGTTTCTGCCACCGACCCTGATTGCCAGCATCTATGGTATGAACTTCAAGGTAATGCCTGAACTCAGTAGCAGTTGGGGATACCCTTTGGCCCTGATTCTGATGTTAGCAAGCGCTCTTGGCACTTATTTTTTCTTTAAACGAAAAGGCTGGCTATAAGTGATCGAGCAGAGTAAAGCCTGCCCATATATCAGGCTTTACTCTCATCTCTGAAACGTCAATTTAACAGCAAAAGATTGCTCTCGTCGCTCAAAACTGATCCTGGCATTGTGCAGCTCGGCGACCACCTTAACCAGCGACAAACCTAACCCGTGACCAGGTGTTGTTCGACTCTGATCAAGCCGGTACAGTCTCTGGAATACCTTATCCTGTTCTGATTCCGGAATACCTGCCCCCTGATCAATCACTGATACTGAATCCTGATCAATACGAATTTTGACCTCACCTTTTCCAGGGGAGTACTTAATTGCATTCTCCACCAGGTTAAACAGGATTCTAAACAGCAACTGTTGATTTCCCTGAACAACCAGAGGTTGCTGCACCTCAAGTATCAGAGACTGCTCACATGCTTCTGCCAAAGGTTCTGCCAGTTCAACCACCTCGAAGCCTATTTCTTTCAGGTCACAGCGGACAAACTCAAGATTCCCCTGCCCATATTCCAGTTTCGTGAGTTCCAGCATGGCATTGAAGGTATGCAGGATCGTATCAAGCTCAGTCTGGGCCTCAAGAATATCCTCAACACCCGCACCGCCATTTCGCAGGTATCCATCCAGCTTAATCCTCAGTCGGGATAAAGGTGTTCTGAGATCATGAGCAATACTGCTGGTTACCGATGCAATGGCTTCTACTGAGTCTTCAATCTGCGCAAGCATTTGATTGATATGGCCTGCCAACTCATCAAATTCATCGCCCTTTTCAGTGACTTTAACTCTGGCTGCTAACTGACCTTCACCGACTTTTGCAGTCACATTATTGATACCGCGTAGACGGGCCAATATTTTTTTTGAAAATAAAAACCCGGTCACCAGTCCCACCAGCAAAACCAATACCATAGCGGTATAAAGTGCCAGAGTGAAACGAGAAGCAAACAGGTTAAAGTCTGAGGAGTTGTAGGCCAGTAACAGGGGACCCCAGCGACTGTTAATACGACTCCCCCTCACTCTCTGGAAGCGACCGTCTCCGAGAACCGAATCGCCCAGTATCCAGAAACTGCCCATCGCTGGAAACAGGGGAACGGTTTCAGGCAGATAATTCAAATTACCCAGATAGCCTTCGGCGCTTTTAAAAACCACCAGCACTTGCCGGTTATTTTCAGCCATCTGACTTACAGCCGCACTTAACTCACTTTCTGAATGGCTTCTGGCCAGGGATGCCAAGGAGTTGAGCTGTTCCAGAACAAACTGATCCTGTCGTTTCTGATAGAAACCCAGGCTGTAGTCTTTCACTAACCAGAGGGCTGACCCACAAAGTACCAGGACAATAGCTGTATGCAGCAGGGTATAGCGCAGCAGTGAGGATGCCCGTAACCGACCCAGAGGGTCAAGCCGGCTCACGGAGAACATAACCTGCCCCTCTCACAGTGTGAATCAGGGATGCCCCTCCGACAGAATCCAGCTTTTTCCTCAATTTAGCAACATGCACATCAATAATGTTGCTGCCCGGATCAAAGTGATAATCCCACACGGACTCAAACAGCATGGTTCTGGAAATCACCTGATCCTGATGCTCCAGGAGAAAGCGCAGAAGCTGGAACTCTCTCGGCTGGAGGTTCACCTCAACCTTGTTTTTGACTACACGCCTGGACAATAGATCCACTTTGAGATCAGAGATAACAAGAGTATTTTTAGCTTCTTTACTGTGCCCTCTGCGAGTCAGAATTTCTGCCCGAACCAGAAGTTCACCAAAAGAGAAAGGCTTGCAAAGGTAATCATCCCCTCCCTGCTTCAAGCCTTTAATGCGTTCATCAACGCCATCGAGGGCACTGAGAATGATTACCGGTGTCTGGTTTTCAGAAGCTCTCAGTGCCGCCAGCACCTTGAGCCCTTCCATCTGAGGCAGCATACGATCCAGAACAATGATGTCATAGCTCTCACCCGATGCCAGAAACAGACCATCCCGACCATTATCAGCCACATCCACGGTCCAGCCATGCTCCATGAATCCCTTGGCAATGTATTCACGGGTTGTCCGGTCGTCCTCAACCACTAGCAACTTCATAATATTCTGTTCCGCCCATAGAAGGTAATCAAAAGCCTGATCATTTTTGGGTCACCGGAATCGGCCTGCCAGACTGAAGATCAACAATCACCTTGCGCACGCCCTTATCCGTCAACAATTCAATTTCAAAAAATACAATACCCTTCTCCTGTTCAAGCTCTGCTTCCATCAGCTGCCCAGGAACAATCTTTTTCGCTTCATCAATGGCTTTCTTCAAAGTCATGCCACTGTTCATTAATAGTTGGTACTTTTTACGTTTCAGCGTTTTGCTGGAAAGTCTGTCTTTTTCGTCCAGCCAGACCTTTCCCGAGTCAGCATCCATAATTACTTCCAACTCAACGCTGTCTTCAGGGTCAACAATGGCAAACTCATAAACCATTCTACCGTCTTCATCATCAATGCCGAATTCGCTGAGATGCCCGGAATAGCGATCAGTAATTTTCGCAATAGCCTGTTCCGGTTTGATTTTGGCATTTTCGATGGCCAGCTGGAGCAGGACATCATCCTGGCTCGCCAGAGCGGCGGTTGATACCAGAAAAAGGCCCAGAACGACCTCTTTTAAAAGCCTCATGACACTTACCTGTATGAAATCAGTGAATAATCGCAAAGGATAGTGACTCTACAATGAAGACCCAATGAGCATAAGATTAACAAAAGTTAATCTTATGCTCATCTCGAATAATGACCGGGCAAAACGCAGACCGGACTACCACTTTCCGAAATTGAGTCCATACTTCCTATTTATTACAAAAAATCGTTCATCTCACAGGATTGAGCATGGACATCCGTCTCTGACCAGATAACATTCAATCAAGGCAGAACCTTACGCATGAAGCAACGATTAAGCCTTCAGAACATTGTTGGAATGGGTTTCATGACCTTCGCCATGTTTCTTGGCGCGGGCAATCTCATATTTCCTCCGTTGGCGGGTCAGCTGGCTGGCACCCACGTCTGGCTCGCTGCGGCCGGGTTTCTGGTCACCGGAGTGCTTCTCCCTTTGTTGGCTGTGGTCATGATTTCCCGAGTTGGCGGCGGCTTTAACGAGATCACCGGTGAACTGCCACGCAGCATGATTGCATTGATGGGTTGCTGCATTTACATCATTGTTGTCCCGATATACGGTGTACCCAGAACCGGCCTTGTTGCTTATGAAGTCGGAATAATCCCGTTTCTGAAAGAGCCCGACAGCACTTCCAGATTGACATACAGCGTCATTTTCTTTGGCACTGCCTGGTATCTCAGCCTGTATCCGGGAAAATTACTTGAATCCGTGGGCAAGATTATCACACCAGCCCTTATCCTCTTGCTGATGATTCTTGGTATTTCTCCCCTCATCTCTCCTCTGGGAGAAGCCGGTGAACCTATGAACGGATATGCAGAAAATCCTTTCTTTAGTGGATTCCTTGAAGGCTATATGACGATGGATGCTCTGGCTGCACTGCTGTTCGGTATTGTCATCATCACCAACCTTAAATCTCATGGCATTACTTCACCCGACGCCCTGGTCAGATACTCTGTCATAACGGCTTTTATAGCGGCTTTCGGACTGGCTCTGGTTTACCTGTCCCTCTTCAATCTGGGTTCTCAAAGTCACGGAATCATTGCACAGCCTGAAAACGGCGGCCAGATTCTTTCCGTTTATGTCAACAAACTGTTTGGTATCTATGGCAATGTTCTGCTTGCAACAGTTGTGACACTGGCGTGCCTGACTACCGCAATTGGTTTGATTACTGCTGCTTCAGAGTATTTCTGTGATCTCTCCGGGAAACTCAATTACAAGGTACTTGTGGCGGCCATCAGTCTCTCCTGCATGATGTTCGCCAACTTTAATCTCAACCAGATGATCGAACTGTTTATTCCTGTTTTACTGGTTCTCTACCCGGTCTCTATTGCCCTGATTCTGCTGGGACTGATCAAAAGCCTGCTACCCAATCCTCAGCTGGTCTACAGAGCCACGCTTCTGGTCACCTTTATACTCAGTCTGGTCGATGCCAGTAAGGGTTTGAACCATCCGATTACACAAAAGCTTCTGGTACCTCTTGAGTCACTGCCAGGGTACGACTTTAATTTAAGCTGGGTTGCACCCTCTGTGGTGACCATTGTTCTGACCTGCCTGATCGGTAAACGCATTACCCCTTCCTAGGAGCCTGACCGAGAATAGACTGCCCTACGCGGCAACTGCTCCTGCGTTGCTCTAGCTCCTGCATCCATGCAGTCGTGCGGCGGCAGCAAATTGGTCTGAAAATCCGCTTTTGTTCGTCAAATAGCTCGCTATTCTCCTCACAAAACCGAATTTTCATCCTCAATTTTCTGCCGTCCTCGCTACGGGCGCTATTCTCGGTCAGGCTCCTAGCCTGCTCACAAGACCAGACTTCTTGGCAAGTCACCAAACATCAAGTAAGCTGCTCGATTTGCGATAGACTATCGCGGCTACCATTCACTCATTTTATGTAAAAACAAGTAGCTTACCCATGACCCGTTTTCCGGTATTACCCGCGGTTATCTTGGCGATATCCGCTTTGACTGGCTGCCAGGTGCTACAAAAACCTGCTCAAACTACGGACAGTCAAAAGACCTCCAGGACAGAAACCGAGGCGCCCGACTCAAAACAGAAGACAGAAGAATTACAAACTTTTAAACCTTCCAAGCCTCTTCTCCCGGATACCATTTCGGTTAAACAGCAACTGGTTCAGACTCCCGCCCGTGTTGGCGGAAAACTGGTGCTGGGCTTTGCAGAGATAGGCACTCTCACAGAATACGGTCTGAAAATGGATGCCAAGATCGATACCGGTGCGGGACGCTCCTCTATTGATGCCAGAAACATTAAGAACTTTGAACGAGATGGCAAAAAGTGGGTTCGCTTTGATCTCCCCAGAACCAGCAAGGCCAATGTCACTCTGGAGCTGCCAGTCAAAGACACCGTCTTGATCAAGGTTCCGGGCGATGAAGATTCCCAGACTCGTTATGTCGTCAACATAAACGTCAAGGTCGGCGATATTACCCAGAACCTGGATGTATCACTGAACGACAGGGAACGTTTTGAATTCCCACTGCTCATTGGCCGGGATTTTCTCAAGGACATGGCCATAGCCAATGTTGGCAAGAAATACATCGCAACCGAGAAAGTACTGGATACATTTACCGTTAAGGTCCCGACTGGCGGCAACCTGAGTATCAAAGAACAGATCGACAAGCCTGTCGACGTCAGTGGCCTTGCTTTGTTTGGAGAGCTTGAAGAGGTTCGTATCAAAGGATTCAAGAACACATTCAAGGCACGTATTGATACAGGCGCCAAAACGTCTTCCATCGATGCGACAGATATTGAATACTACACCAAAAATGGCGAAGAATGGGTTCGTTTCAAGGTCGTCAATGGTGACAATAGCCAGACCTTTGAGCGCAAAGTCCATCGTGAAGTTTCAATCAAACGTCACGGCGGTCTGGCAAACCAGAGCCGGGTTACTGTCTTTATCCCTATAACTTTGGGAAAGATTTCCAAAAATGTTGAATTTACGCTAACCAATCGCACTGGTTACGAGCATCCGATTCTTATTGGTGAAAGACTCCTGAGCAATACAGCTCTGGTTGATGTTGCCCAGCAAAATATTGCTGAGACAAAGAAGTGAGGTTTTGAATGAAAGGACGTTTTCAACTCAGTCTGGCGGTGGTCATTTTGATCGCTGCAGGTTTGGGCCTGACTTTATACAAACACTTTGCCCTGGGGTTCCCCTTAACCCGGGGAGAAACCACTACCGTCTGGAGTGTTGAGGCTGAAATCCAGTTCAAGGCTGACGGTGGACCCGTCAAGGTATCCCTGACCTTGCCTGACCAACAATCCGGCTTCCGCATTCTGAATGAATCCTTTGCTTCTCCGGGTTATGGCATCAACCAGTATGATGATGATGGACAACGTCGTGCAGAGTGGAGCATTCGCAAGGCCAGTGGCAAACAAAGCCTGTTTTACAAGGTGAGTCTGCATCCGGATCGACAACTGGTGGAACCTCTGGCCCCTCCTGTTGAAGAAAACAACGATACCCTGAAGGCCAAACCGTCCCTGCCGGAACCTTACCAGACTGCAGCAGACTCACTGCTGGAACAGGTAAAAGAACGCTCTGCTGATAGTCGAAGTTTCACAGGCACCCTGATCAAGGAATTTATTGCCCAACAGCCCAGTCAGAATACCAACATGCTGCTTAGCATGGTTGATAGCCGTACCGAGCTCACCAATCTTCTGATTGAGATGCTGTCCATGGCCGACATTCCGGCCCGGGTTGTTCGAGGTCTTTACCTTGAAGACGGCAGACGTCGTCAGCCCATAGTAGAGATGCTGGAAGTCTATACCAATGACGGTTGGGTACTCTTTGATCCTGAAACCGGAGCATCCGGCAACCCGGAAAACTTCTTCCTCTGGCAGCGTGGTGGTAAATCCCTATTGGATGTCATGGGTGGCACAGCGTCCAAAGTCTCTTTTTCGATGATTTCACAGAACGAGCCAACAAGGGATCTGGCCATTGAAACGTCCCGGGCTGACAATGCAGCACTGGTCGATTTCTCTATCTACGCCCTGCCTCTGGAAGTTCAGAATGCCTTCAAGAGCATTCTGCTGATTCCCATTGGTACCCTGGTCGTATTGATCATGCGTATCCTGGTCGGCCTGAGAACATCAGGAACCTTTATGCCGGTCCTGATCTCTGTAGCCTTCCTGGAAACCCAGTTACTGCCTGGTTTGATTATCTTTATCACCATAGTTTCCATTGGCCTCTGGATTCGCTCGATATTGAGTCAGCTCAATATGCTCCTTGTTGCCCGACTGGCGGCGGTGATCATCGTCGTCATAGGCATAATGGGCGTTATGAGCGTACTCAGCTGGAAGATGGGGATTACCCAGGCCCTGACCGTTACCTTCTTCCCGATGATTATTCTGGCATGGACCATTGAGAGAATGTCTATCCTCTGGGAAGAAGAAGGCCCCAAAGACGTACTGATTGAAGGCTCTGGTAGTCTGCTGGTGGCCACTATGAGTTACCTGCTGATGTCCACCCCACTGGTTGAGCACCTGACCTATAACTTCCCGGAGTTGTTATTGACTGTCCTGGGCCTGACCCTGATGCTGGGTCAATACACCGGTTACCGTCTACTGGAGCTTCGTCGCTTCAAACCTCTGGTTGGAGGTTAACCCATGGAGTTCATCAAACGGTTTTTTCGCAGTTTTGCCAGTCCATCCAGCCTCCACGAGGCCGGGATTCTCAGCATGAACATGCGAAACCTCGATTATGTTATTAAATATAATCCCCGCAAACTGCTTCCCCAGGTGGACGATAAGCTCACCACCAAAAGGATGGCAGAAAAAGCCAATGTAGACGTCCCTGAACTGCTGGGAGTTGTCGAATACCAGCACGACATTAAAGATCTGGGCTCCCTGCTCGAAGAACACAACAGTTTCGTGATCAAGCCTGCCCAGGGCAGTGGCGGTAAAGGCATTCTTGTCATCGTGGGTCGCGACGGTCCACGTTATGTAAAAGCCAGTGGCGACACTCTGGAATTTGAAGACATCAACCGACATGTTTCCAACATTCTGGGTGGCCTTTACAGTCTCGGAGGCAAAAGTGATGTAGCCATGATCGAGAGCCTGATCGTGGCAGACCCGGTATTTAATGATTACAGTTTTGAAGGTGTGCCGGACATTCGTATGATTGTTTTCCGGGGCTTTCCGGTGATGGGTATGTTGCGTCTGGCTACCCGGGCTTCTGATGGTAAAGCCAACCTTCACCAGGGAGCCGTTGGAGTGGGTCTGGACATTGCCTCTGGCAAAAGCCTCAGAGCCGTCCAATTTGATCTGCCGATTGACAGGCACCCTGATACGGGTCACAGCTTTGAAAAACTGGAAGTACCTCACTGGGACAAACTGCTCAAGCTGACTTCAGCCTGTTATGACATGACAGGACTGGGCTATCTGGGCGTGGACATTGTTCTGGATGAAAGGGATGGTCCACTGATCCTTGAACTCAATGCCCGACCCGGCCTGGCTATCCAGATCGCCAATGACCGCGGCATCCAACCCCGTCTGGAGCTGATTGAGTCTCTGCCCAACTGGACTATGCCTATTGACGAGAAAGTCGCATTCTCTAAAGAGCACTTTGCAATGTAATATCCACTACATCAGGACGCGACGTCCTGATGTACACTGCTCACACCAGTGACAAGAAACGTCACTGTCGAAGTTAATTTAGTGACGAATCCGCTCTGCCACCTTGGCCTGCATACCTTGTCTGTGTCACAATCATTTACAGGGTAAATAGATTTAATAGACAACCCTTTGAAGGAAGAGTGAAAAGCTGTCAATTCGTCATGGAGGACTGCCTGAATTGCGGGTTCTATTGACCTTCTCAACCTGCTCGCAAAGAGCAGTCATCTACATCAGGGCTTTGGTGCTTCTGCTGGCCTTTTTTGTCAGCCATACTACCCATGGGGCTTCCGTTGCAGAATCTTCACCGTCTGGACCGGTTAAACTGGCCAGCTTCCTGACTTCGGTCCCTGCTCCGAAAGCGATCCTGAGCGGAAAACAGCCCGGCACCAGTGATCGCTGGTACAAGCTCCGCCTGACATTGAATCATTCTCTAAATTCAGACTGGTTGCTGGTATTCAGAAGGACTCCCCATAAGAAACTTGATGTCTTCACACCTTCTGAAAAGGGTTACCGGATCACTTCATTGGGTATCGGCAGTCAAAACCGCAAGTCAGACCCAAGAGTTCTGAAACTCCTGCTGTCTGAGAACAAGACTCACGATATTTATATACGTGTAGACAACTCAGAGCCAAACAGGTTGAACCCTCACCTTTGGCCGCAGTCACTCTATATGCTGGATGAATACAAGAATCAGGCCTTTTCAGCTTCACTGCTGGCACTGCTTCTCCTCTTTCTGGTCGTCACAGCGGCTGTAATGATCTACACCCGGCACCCTTCTTACCTATTGCTTACTGCGCACCTGTTGGCTACCACGACACTGATCGTATTTTACCAGGGCGACATTTTCTGGATGATTAAAGGGTCCTGGGACCCCGAATTCTGGGTGCTGATCATAACGATGATCAGCCTTGTCTCAGCCCTCGGCTGTTACAAGAACCTCGGTTTGCTGGCACTCTATACTCCCAAAACAGACAGGCTTATACTCTGGCTTTGCTGCCTGTCGGTCGGATTTATTCTCAGCTTCTTCGCCACAGAGCAAACCCGGCTTCTCAATGCGGCATTTTTAATGATCGCGCTGTCCGCAGTCCTGCTCATTGCCAGCCTGCTGACCATTTTTTCGCAAGGAGTCAGACCTGCCAAACTGGCGTTACCGGTCATGGCCACACTGTTCTTTGCCCTATTTAGCAGCTGGGTCTCCAAAGAGTGGCCCAGAGTCATTCCCAGTCAGGCCGAACTAGCATTAATTGCTCTCCAATCCATGATGATTAACGGTCTATACTGGGTCAACCGCAAACACAAGAATCGTCAAGCTATCTCTATCAACCTGGTTAACAGCCAGTATGATAAACGACGAGTCTTTGATTCTGCTCTTCGCAAACATCTTCAGGCACCCGGCAATGCACTGATGGATGAAAAGACCATTCGAAAGCGCATTCTGGCAACTCTTGATGCGATAATTCCCGATGCACCCTCTATGATATTGATTAAGAATAAAGACCAGTGGGATGTCAGCAGCCATTACCCTAAAGCTGCCCAGATTCTAAAAAGCAGCATTGACACTATTGAAGATGAGCTGATGGACATCATTACCTCGGAGCAAAAGCACCATATCCGGCTTGAAGATCGAAACGGCGTTAAATATTGGATATTTCTGCTCCACAGTGAAGAAAACCACCATACTTTGCTGGTGGTCTCACCAGGAAGCCAACCCAACAGACCTTTGAAGTGGCAACAGATAACCGACATCAGCAACCATGCCCGAACCCTGTTTCAGGCCAGTCAGCAGACTCGATTCTGGAAACTGCAGGCCAGCCTTGATTCACTGACGGGTCTTCTCAATCGGAGGGCTTTTTTCAATGAGGCTTCAGAACTGCTTCACCGTCCTGACTCCGGAATGCCCCAGTCCTGCCTGATTTTCATAGATATCGATGACTTCAAACAGATCAATGATCGTTTCGGTCACCCGGCGGGTGACAAGGTTCTCTCTGACCTCGCCAGTCAACTAAGGAAAGATCTTCGTCAAGAGGACCTGATTGCCCGCTATGGCGGCGAAGAATTTGTTGTTCTCCTGCCCAATACCGATGCTGTCAGTGGCGTAAAGATCGCTGAGCGACTCAGGAACTCGGCATTACTTTTCAAGGGAGGCCCTGTTCCCCTGAGCCTCAGTCTGGGAATTGCTGCCACGAGCCCGAAGACCGACACTCTCGACAAAATACTCAAAGAGGCAGACGACGCTTTATATCAAGCCAAGCACTCGGGCAAGAACAGAGTCTGTCGGGCGCCTTCCTGTGCAGATATACGACTATCGGTTCGTGAACCAGACAAAGGTCAACAGCCTGCGAGAGAAGAGATTACAAAACGCTTATCTTGAAACGTAAATCTACATATATTTCACCGTCATACTGAGACTTTAGAATATAGTACTCATCTCCCACCGAAAAAAACGTAATATACGACAATGCCCGCTCTGCTCAGTCGCTGGCAACAGCAACGGAATGACAATGACCTGCAGCTTGAAGAACGAGATTTAAGCTGGCTGGAGAAAGTGGCACGTGCTCCTCATCAGGAGCCCTGGAGTGTCACCATACTGCAGTACGCCTGGACTGCCGGTCCGGTAACTCTTCTGGCTGCTTTTGCAGGCTACTATATTGGCTACGGCACCACGATGCCGCTAGACAGAACCCTGTATTTCGTCGGCTACTCCATTGTGGCCATTGGCCTGGGCCTGTTCACCAAGCTGATGTACAACGTTACCCACGGACGCCGGGTCAATCAAGACAAAAACAACCTGCTCAGCGTCATCGACCGAATTCCCGAAATCATTTACATGGTGCGTGACCTGGCCCAACGTAATATGACCGAAGATGCACGACGGATCCATTCTGCCGGTATTCTTTTGCGAAAGTTCGATCTTGGCCCGGAATGGATATCAACAGCCATTGAAGATATTACGGGTGATCACAAACTGGCCCGCAAGGCCGAACAGATTGAAATATTCCGCAGGGCTGGCCTTTATCACAGAATGCGCGACATTGTTCACGAAGTCTCTGAAGACACTGAGCGTTATCACAACGAACTCAAAGAACTTCACCCGCGCATAGCCAAAGCACTCAAAAACAGATTAAGCGGTATCGTTGCCAGACCCCATGAAGGGCAACCCAGAGAGCCTCTGTTTATTGAACGGATTCTCACTGCCAGCGAGCGGGACAATGAAGAATTGATGACCCTTCACGATGTCGAGGAAATACTCATATTATGCTTCGAGTTGATTTGCGGGCGCGAAATTTCCTGGCTGAAAATTGAGTATACCGGTCGCTGGGATCTGGCCAAGGCTCTGGACAGGCTCGAGGAAGAACGCAATGATTTCCGGATCAGCAGGGCCAGGGTGTACTCCCGCCTCAAGGCCCTGACAACCTGGCTCCATAATGTTGATGTCCAGAATCGCATTATTACCGATCACGGTCTAAGCCCCCAGAAGTTGCTGACTGCAGCCAGTGAATCGCTCGACAATCTCAGTTTGCAGGTTCGTCAGGCCAGAGACCTGACCCGTAAAACCGGCAAACACGTTATGGCCCTGAACATAAAACGCAAACAGCTCGATAAAGCCATTCAACTCTACAATGAAGCTCACCGCGCCTACCTGAAACAGGGCCGGGACAGTGACAAACTCAAACGCGCCCTGAAGTACTGGCAAAAACTCTCCACGCTCTATCAGCAGAACCCTAAAGAGAACTTAAAACGAAGCCTGACGATTTCGGAGCAGAGTATTGAGCTGGACGATGATACCAGGATGGAAGTTGCCAACCGTCTGGAAGCGTTTCTAAAGGAATCCCGCTTGAGGCGAGAAAGCTATCGAACCCACTCTCCCGTGGCAGCTACTCAGAAAGACCTGACAGAAACACGTGCCAGGGAAGTGGCTATTGAGGTGGCAACTATTCTTGACCCCTATATACATCTTCATGACCCACAAATTCAGAGGGCTATCGAGAGCTCCAACGCTTCCAGCCTGGCTTTTCTTGAACCAGGCATGAGCGCCAAGACCAAGGCAACACTGGGGGAAGCTCTGGCTGCAGATGTTGACAAAAACCTCTCGGCCAGTGCCGAGAAGCTGGCCCAGAACCTGATCCGTTACTATCGCGTTCCCCTGAGCGAGAGGACCATTAACTTCCTGGTACAAACCTATCAGGCTGATTTGAAAAGATTACAGTTCATTGCCCAGTTCGAGAGCCCTATGAGCGCTCGCTATTCACTGGATAATATTTCGCCCATAGAAGTCCCCCCTGCCAAGAACAAATGGCAAATTGACTTATATAACGCCAATAAAATCATCAGCAAATACAGCTCTGTCAGTACTCATCGCTGAGACACCTCTCGCCCGACCTGACAACGATCAAGCGGGCGAATATTTTCTATATACTGATCAGAAATACTGATAGACAGTTATTACCTATATCAGTATTCCTTATGGCCAAAAACCCACTTTACAACCGAAATGTTTCGTATTTACACAGTTATTTATCCTTTATTTTCACGCATCAAGCACTTATATCCCTAAAAAACATCTGAAGAACGAGGTATTTAAAACATTTTTGATGAAGATCAAACTTTGCATCTTACTGTAGTTCATATATGTAACAAATCCGAGTAACATGTCCACAAATCTGATTAACCAGCCATAGATTGATCCAGACCCATCTAAGACTCGTATATACTGGCGCACCGGCTATAAACATGCATTTAGCATGTATCTATTGTACGAAATGCGCGGTAACTGCAGCATGAAGGACCTCTGTGGCAGCACGCATTTTCTGATTTCCAGTACGGATTTGATTTAACACTGTCATTAACGAGGAGCACCATGATTACAGAAGAAATCATCGACCTATCGCGATTCCAGTTCGCGATGACAGCACTCTATCACTTCCTCTTTGTTCCGCTGACCCTGGGCATGACCTTTATTCTGGCGATCATGGAGTCGGTTTATGTTATGACCGGCAAACAGGTCTATCGGGATATGACCAAATTCTGGGGAAAATTGTTCGGTATTAACTTTGCACTCGGTGTTGCTACCGGTCTGACCATGGAATTTCAGTTCGGAACCAACTGGTCATACTACTCCCATTATGTCGGTGACATTTTTGGTGCTCCACTGGCCATTGAAGCCTTGATGGCCTTCTTCCTCGAGTCAACGTTTGTCGGCATGTTCTTCTTCGGCTGGGACCGACTCAGTAAGGTTCAGCATCTGGCTTGTACCTGGCTCATGGCTATAGGTACCAACCTTTCGGCCATGTGGATACTGATTGCCAACGCCTGGATGCAGAACCCGGTAGGTGCAGAGTTCAATTATGAAACCATGCGCATGGAAATGACCAATTTTGCTGACCTGATTCTGAACCCTGTAGCCCAGGTGAAATTTATTCATACGGTATCTGCCGGTTATACAACAGGTGCCATCTTTGTACTGTCTATCAGCGCGTGGTACATGCTTAAAGGCCGTGATATAGGTTTCGCTCGTCGTTCATTTGCGGTAGCCGCAGGCTTTGGTCTGGCATCCATCCTCTCTACGCTTCTGCTTGGCGATGAATCCGGTTATGAACTGGGTGACGTACAGCAAGTCAAGCTGGCAGCGATCGAGGCCGAGTGGGACACTGAACCTGCACCGGCCGCTTTTACTGTTTTTGGACTTCCCAACCAGGAAGAACAGAGAACAGATTATGCGATCAAAATCCCCTACGTCATGGGCATTATCGCGACCCGCTCAACAGACACAGAAGTGCTGGGTATCAAAGATCTGGTCGACGACAAGATTCAGAGAATCAACAATGGTATCAAAGCTTACGAATTGCTTGAAAAGCTGAAAAATGGTGAAGATACACCTGACAACCGTCGCGAGTTTGATAAAGTCGTGGATGACCTGGGCTATGGCTTGCTGCTCAGCCGCTATACCGACGACATTCCAAGCGCGACACCCCAAATGGTTCGGCAGGCTGCAGAAGAGGCTATTCCGACCGTGTGGCCACTGTTCTTCTCTTTCAGAATCATGGTGGGTCTCGGTGTTGTAATGCTTCTGCTGCTTGTGACCGCCTTCTATAAAACAGCCCGCAGAACTGAATACAATAGTCCAAAATTCCTCAAACTCTGTTTCTACGCGTTGCCACTGCCATTCATTGCCAGTGAAATGGGGTGGTTCGTTGCTGAGTTTGGTCGTCAGCCCTGGTCGATCTCAGGCATACTGCCCACTTACCTGTCTGCTTCTACCCGGACAGAAGCAGACCTCTGGCTCAGCATCATTGGTTTTACTGCGCTCTACAGTATCTGCATCATTATCGAAATTTACCTGATCGTTAAATATGCCCGCAAAGGTCCTAGCAGCCTGCACACTGGCCGCTACCACTTTGAACGCAATCATACCGACGATATGGCTCAGGCATAAAAGGAGGCCCTTATGGACTACGAAGTTCTCAAATTCATCTGGTGGGTTCTGATCGGTGTTCTGTTCATTGGCTTTGCCATAATGGACGGGTACGATCTGGGGACAGCCAACCTGCTGCCTTTCATGAGCAAAACTGACGAAGAGCGTCGTATCATGATCAATGCCGTCGCCCCTCACTGGGACGGCAACCAGGTTTGGCTGATCACTTCAGGTGGCGCACTGTTTGCGGCTTGGCCTATCGTTTATGCCACAGCCTTCTCTGGTTTTTACTGGGCCATGTTGCTGGTTCTGTTCGCACTGATTGTCCGTCCGCTGGCCTTTGACTATCGCTCCAAGGTTAAACCCGAGCAGACGAAGTACTGTGACTGGGGTCTCTTTATCAGCGGCATAGTACCTTCTCTGGTATTCGGCGTAGCCTTTGGTAACCTTTTCCAGGGCTTTGGTTTTAATCTGGATGACACAATGCGTTCCAGTTTTACTCAGGGCTTCTTCTCATTGTTGAACCCCTTTGCCCTTCTTTGTGGAGTTGTCAGCGTCTCCATGCTGACCATGCAGGGATCTGTGTGGCAAAGCATGCGCTCTGGTAGCCCGATCAAAGAACGTGCGACCATTGTCGCACGCATGTCTGCCCTTGCGACCATCGTCACCTTTGCACTTGCGGGTGTCTGGGTAGCCAACCTGCCCGGCTTTGAAGTCGTTAGCGGTCTGGTTATGAATGGCGAAGCCAATCCTCTTACCAAAACAGTTCACATTGCAGACGCGGGCATCTGGCTGGCTAATTACACCAAGTACCCGGTTATGCTGATTGCACCGGTCATGGGTTTTGCAGGCGCCATTGGTGTCTTCCTGCTGGCCAACAGCCGTCTGCACGGCCTGACCTTTACCTGCAGTTCAATCACCCAGGCAGGCATTATTATGACAGCCGGGTTCTCACTGTTTCCATTCATCCTGCCGTCCAGCACCCACCCTAACGTCAGCCTGACACTGTGGGATGCAACATCCAGTTACCTGACGCTGGGAATTATGACAGTGGTTGCCATGATATTTGTTCCCATCATTCTGGGTTACACCACCTGGTGTTTCTACAAATTGTGGGGCCGTATGACAGCAGAACACCTTAACGAAAACACCCACTCACTTTACTAAGGAGGGCAGACTATGTGGTATTTTGCCTGGATTCTGGGCGTACTCCTTGCGTGTGCCTTTGGTATCATCAATGTCATGTGGTATGAATTTCATGATATGGGTTTTGATAATGATATCGATGATTTAGAAGAATAATCTGATTTTTTGGGGACCAATTTCTCTGGTCCCCAAGCTTAAAAAATCGGGTTTTATTGTGCCTGATGGTGAGCAAAAGGTTGCTTTCTGGAGGGTATCCCCTGCCCGGTTTTGTTAACCTCTATAAGCCTGCCGCGCAACCTGTCGAATGAGCCTGCCTTTGACCAAAGCGAAGAGAGAAGATTTTAGCCGTTATAAACCTTTTAAACATCGGGCTCTTCAGGAACAGCTACCACTATGATCGTTTCCAATGTTTGAGGACATGGAAAGGTTGTGTGACTGTGTCGGTGTTATTCCTGCAAGTTTGCGACTGACAATAAGAAATACACCATTGACAGCAATAAAGTACAGACACTCCTGTAACCAGGCCAATCTGCTGATGATCAACTGACTTCGCTGTTGAGGATTAGAACAAGACGGTTATTTGCCGACGCAGTTGAAGCCGAGTGTGCCGGTAATAAATCCCAAGTTGCGGGATCGCTTAGGCAATAGGAATAGATTCAATTCAATGGCGGCCCTTCCCTACTTGTAACGAACCGGCAGTCTCACAAACATCAGAGCCAACTAAACTCGAAAAATAAGCATTGCGTGTACACCAGGACTGACGGGGTACACTTCAACATACAAGACGATGATAGTCGTCAATGCATGCTTGTACTTAATAGAGGTCACCGATCATAGCAAGAGAGAGTTGATTGCTATCAAAGTCGGCTTCCAGAAATCCACACAAAGTCAGGAAGAACTTCTTGTCAGTATTCAGAAGCAAGAGTTGGTTAAAGCTCCATTCTTGGCAGAAGGAGACATAGCGTTTGAGTTGCCCAAGCACTAAGCGCCTGAGAACGGCCAAGACTATTAGCTGCATGGGCCTGAACAGTAATTGTCTATGGTCTTTAAGCTGAGCCAGAGCGCTCAGAAAAAGTGGCACAGGCTGAGAGGATTCAAGCTGTTAACTGATGTCGCATAATGTACCAAATATCTTAGACCGTCTACAGCTAGAAGATGAAGCTGACCAAGAGGCCGACTGATCATGACTTCAAACAACGTATATGACAATAACCAGACTGTCAGGAAGGTTAAAATCAACCAGTGCATCATTTACTCCTGAAGACTCTTGATATATCGGATTCTTTCAGACCTGTGTACGGGACAATGTTTCGTCTGCCTCATTATTGCAATTAAAATTCAGAAGCCAGTATTTTACACCCCTATCATGAGCTGCCGTTTATAAGAGGGGTTGTTATTTTGATGTTATTGGGAGGTGATGGGGTCGTACTCAGGTTGGGCAGATCGCCGCCTGCATCGGCTTTAAACACGGCCATTTCTTGTACCAGCCGGTTGAGGCTGGAAATAATACCCGTTTCAGAATCCGTTATCTTTTCTTTGATATCTGAGTAGTAAGCCATTGCACTTTTCAGTGTTTCTTGCACCTCTGTCAGATCATCCATGTTCTGGTCAGGTGGTAAGGCAGTTCCTTTCAATACTAACGTAGTAAGCGGTTTGGTCTGTGTTTGCTTGCAGGGTTTGGAAACGGGTTCTCCACTTAACCAACGTCCAAAATTCTTAATACAGGCTCCATCCGCAAAGTAGATCGTTCCTTTTCCTTCCTTGTTCGCTGCCATTCTGGCGAAGAAGTGTGTACCGTCAGGTTTTTTCAGGTACGCGTCTGTTGCTTCCGTAACATTGGTCACTTCACGCAAGCCATCTTTGTTGCTGTTTACCAGAATATACTCAAGCTCGTGTGAGGCCAGCCCTAAGGCGAAAAGGTTCCATTGGGTGAGCGGTTTCAAGTTAGCCTGTGAGTCTGGTGAAATAAAGATAGTTTTCTTATCAGGCGAAGCCTTCAGCTCAATTCCAGCAGAAACCGCTGACAGATCCACAACATCGTGACCCGCTCCTGCATCAATGGTGATGGCCGGATTCGAGAATGACTGGATTTTCTGTTCAAGCGTCAGCTGGCTTTTTGATCCTGATTCACTGTTTTTAACACCAAGCAGCTGGATGAAGTCATCGCCTTTACCACTGTCAATAGCGACCGGGCCTGATGTATTGGACGTGTTGGCAATAATAATGTTATTCAGGACGTTACCCGAAAAGAAAGTCCCTCCACCTTTCTCTTGCCCTGTTATTTTGGTCAGGGGTAACTGTTCCACGAGCTTTAGTCCATCATTAAAATAAATGCCGTCGTATGCACTCAGACTCCCGTTGGTGAGTTTATGCTCAGGGATAAAACCCTTTGTCGCAGGAGACAAGGTCACCCGGATACCGCTAAATGGTCCTATAGAAAAAGGTACCCCGGAGCTGGAATTTTTAGAATTCACTGTCATCCATTCACTAAAATCGTAAGGCAGGGCAAGAAAACGTTTAGTTTCTCCAAAAGTTCTCAGGGTTAAAGTCAGATAATCAGGCTCCTGAGTACCTTCTACTTTACGAATTAAATGCCCTTTGTAATGTATATCCCAGTGGTTATGATTGGCATTTTTCGTCACATTCAGGAGGGGGCTATCCAGATTATGAAGCACTGGGTGACCTGATGACGCCGCTGCGGAATGTTCCTGCCCGTTGGAAAATAACCGGATAGCACTATTTGCAGGCGTAAACAGCCAGTCGTGCTGGTCAAGCACCCGACGACACCAGATCATTCGATCCATAAGCCGCATTGGGTAACCCTGCAGGGTGACGTCCCAGCCATACATTAATATCGTTGGCCAAATACTATCAGCATTGTAACGCCGGGTTAAAAACTCTATTGAGAGTTCAAAATATTTATTTTCATTAAAATCAGTAGAGGTAGGGGGGGAAATAGATACCCTTACTTTCTCATAAGGGAGTGAAATTGTCAGCAAGTTACCAATCCCCTCGAACACTCTGGGATTTTTTATAGCGGCCAGTACGGGCTCCATGTTAACACCGTGATCCGGAGCACGATAATCAAATAAGTTAAGGCGAGTGTCGCCACTGCTATCTCTTAACCTGAACCGGCATGCCATGGCAGTATGAAAAAACGGGTCAATGATTTTGGTAGTTATTGTTGAATCCTGATTATCAAACTTCAGTAGCCAGCCGTCGAGAGTTCCGTCTGGTTGTGAGGCCCGATCAAACCCTGTTAGATGATAGCCTTCAACAGAAAGAACAAGTAGCTTATTCGGATCGGCAGTTAGCTTGAAAGGTTCATGGTTTGAATGAAATTTGCCTCTGGACGTAGCTACTTCCTGCACCATCTGATCGAGTCTATTAATAACATCCGCACGGTCAGTCGTATCTCCGGCTTCTGAGTAGTAGGCTTTTGCACTGTTAAGTGTTTCTTGCATTCCGGTTAAGTGGTAGCTCTGACCCATCACCAAGTCTATTCTATCCTCTGCGACCTGTACCCCATAGGGTTTGGAAACGGGCTGACCATTAAACCAGTCCCAGACATTGGGTATAGAGGCTCCGTCCGCAAAATAGATGCTCCCTTTTTTGTCTTTATTCACATTCGTGGCGCTCAACCTGGCGAAAAGGTTTTTACCATTGACGGTTGTCAGGAACACATCGGTTGCTTCTTTTAAGTCAGTGACCTTGCGAAGTTTTCTACCTTTGGCACTAACCAGGATATACTCAAGCCCTTCCGGAGCCAGCCCCCTTGGGAACAGGTTCCACTGTCCGAGTTCCTTTAAATCAACGTATGAGTCTTCAGGTGAAACAAAGATCGTTTTCTCACCGGGAGAAGTCGTTACTTTAATCACATCATAAGTAGCTGAAAGATCCAGAACATCTTGCCCCTCTCCTGCGTCAATACTGATTGTTTGATTCGATAATGACTGAATTTTCTGTTCAAGCGTCAGCTGGCCTTTTGATCCTGATTCACTGTTTTTAACGCCAAGCAGCTGGATGAAGTCATCGCCTTTACCACTGTCAATAGCGACCGGGCCTGATGTATTGGACGTGTTGGCAATAATAATGTTATTTAAGGAGTTACCCGAAAAAAAAGTCCCTTCATCCTTCTCTTGCCCTGATATTTTCGTCAGGGGTAACTCTTCCATGAGCTTTAGTCCATCATTAAAATAAATGCCGTCGTATGCACTCAGACTCCCGTTGGTGAGTTTGTGCTCAGGAATAAAACCCTTTGTCGCAGGAGACAAGGTCACCCGGATACCGCTAAATGGCCCTATAGAAAAAGGTACCCCGGAGCTGGAATTTTTAGAATGCACTGTCATCCATTTACTAAAGTCGTAGGGCACACCAAGGAAACGTGATGCACTGTAAACCGTTTTATCGTCTATGCCAGCTTCAGCCACCGTCAGTGTTAGGTAGTCAGGCTTGCTAGAACTGTCTGTTCTTACCTGACGTATTAAATGCCCTTTGTAGTATATGTCCCAGCGGTCATGGCTGGCACTTTTCGTTACATTCAGTCGGTTGCTATCCAGGTTGTAAAGCACCGGGTGACCCGATGACATCGCTGCAGAATATTCCCTCCCGTTGGAGAATAAACGAATAAAACGATTTACAGGGGCAAGCAGCCACTCAGGCATAGCGGGATTCCAGATCATTTGATCCAAAAACCGCATCGGATAACCCTCCAGAAGGTCGTCCCAGCCAAACACTAATGACATTGTTGTTCTGTAATTGAATCTATGGCTGGAGTTTGTCTTGTCTGAAGTGAACCTCCCCAACTCGGGCCTGAACTTGACTTCCCGGTAAGGGGTGGGTGAAAACAGTTTGAATCGACCAACATTCGGCTTAGTAAACTGATCCTCTCCTGAATTCAGGGCAGACCATACAGGCCCCGTATCATCAAAATAATCCGGGGCGTAACGACCAACAAGATTGAGACCAACATCGCCGGTACTTCCTCTGAGCACAACCTGGGCGTCCGATATAAGGTTGATCGTTTTGGTTGTATTTTGATCCACAAAATTTAACTGCAAACCACTGTAGGTCTCGTTTAGCAATACGACATCAGAAAACCCTGTTAGTCGATAGTCATCGACAGACAAGACCAGTTTCTGGTTTCTACTGACAATTAACGTGTCAGATTCAGGGTGGTCGGCTATTGAAACAGTCACTTTGTCTTTGAACGGTGCTATTTCCTGCAACAGCCGGTCGAGGCTGTAGATAATATCTGCTTCATGGTCAGTCAACTTTCCTCTGGCCCTCAAGGAGTAGGCTATTGCACTGTTCAGTGTTGCTTGTGCCTGTGCCAAATTATATTTCTGGCCGGGTGCCGCCAGGGCTTGCCATAAGTGTTTGTAAACAGGCTCACCATTTAACCAGTCCCAAACATTTGGTATTAAGGCTCCATCCGCAAAATAGATGGTTCCTTTTCCTTCGTTATTTGTTGCCATTCTGGCGAAGAAGTATGTACAGTTCGTTTTTTTCAGGTACGCGTCTGTTGCTTCTGTAACGCTGGCCACTGTACGGAACTTGTTTTCACTGCTTTTTACCAGAACATACTCAAGATCGTTTGAAGCCAGCCCCCTTGGGAACAGGTTCCACTGCCGGAGTTGTTTTAAGTCAACGTATGAGCTTTCTGGAGAAACAAAGATGGTTTTCTCACCGGGTGAACCGACCACCTTAATGCCATCATAGGCCGCTGACAGGTCCAGAACATCCTGTCCCTCTCCGGCGTCGATGGTGATGGTCTGGTTAGAGAATGACTGGATTTTCTCTTCAAGCGTCAGCTGGCTTTTTGACCCCGACATACTGTCTTGAATGCCAAGCACCTGGATAAAGTCATCTCCTTTTAAACTGTTAATAGTGATAGGTTGAGTTATATTAACGCTGTCGACAATAATAATATTACTCAGGGCATTCCCTGAAAATAAAAGCGCATTGTCTTGTTTTTCCCCTGTTATTTTTGTCAGGGGCTCTTTTGCCAACTGTTTCTCCAGTTCAGAGCGTCGCTTTAACCCATCATTAAAAAAAATGCCGTCGAACTTATTCAGGCTCTTTGCCATCAGTAGCCCTGTAAGCTCATGCTCTGGAACAAAACCCCGGGTCGTGAATGGCATTGGCGACAGCGTCACCCGGATGCCACTTTGAGTGCCTATGCTAAAAGGCTGGGAACTGGAATCATGAGAGCGCACTACCCATTCACTAAAATCGTAAGGCAAGGCAAGGAAATGCCTTGTCCTTGAAATATTACTCCCGATTTGATCAACCAGAGTCACTGTCAGGAAATCAGGCTCCAGGGCACTATCTGTACCTTTTACCCTGCGAATTAAATGCCCATCGTAATACACATACCAGTTGCGATGATCCCCGTATTTCATCACCTTCAGAAGGTTGCTATCCAGGTTATAAAGTACCGGATGGCCTGATGACGTTGCTGTGGAATCTCCCTGCGTAGAAAATAACCGGATAAAACGATTTTCAGAAGTCAGCAGCCACTCGGGGGCGCCGCCCGGATCCCACTCAAAGCGATCCATCAGCCTCATTGGATAGCCTTGCAGGAAGCCGTCCCAGCCGAACACTAATGACGTTGGCCAGGGTTGGACGGGGTCGAGTCTATAGCTTGAGTTGCCCTTGTCTGAAGTAAATGCACCAGACATGTACCTGACTTCCCCATAAGAGGTGGGTGAAAATAGCTTGAAGTTACCAATATTCGGCTTAGTGAATTGATCCTCTCCGGAATTCAATGCGGTCCATACAGGTTCCATGTCAACACCACGGTTCGGAGCACGATGATCAAATACGTTGAAGAAAATCCTGTTGCCTTTTTCATCACTGAGCCTGAACTTTCCAGCCTTGGCGGCACGAAGGGAGGGGTCACTGATTTTGATATTTCTTGTTTTATTTTGACTCTCAAACTTCAGGTGGCACCAAGGGTTTTCCGGTTGTACGTGTTTTCTAAACCCGGTCAGATGATAATCACCGACATTCAGGATCAGCAGCTGATCAGGGCTGGCAGTGACCATCTGACGACGATTATAAAATTGTTCAATATTGATTGGCAGTGGTGAGAGGCTGCCACCCTGGCTTATCATTTGACGAATCAAATCAGACAGCCACCCTCTCCATCCATAAAAACTTAAAGAAGTCTTGCTCTCGGTTGAAAATGTCTGGTTTTGATTCAGCGTTTTTTTCAGTATCTCGCTTTCGTAATTTTCAGGAAAAAATACGCTGTGTCTGGACGGGTAATGGAATAAATATACCGACTGATTCCCAAAAGAAGCAATGAATTCATTGACTGGTATCTTGAAATCTAAAGAAGTCTGGTAATACTTTTGGCTCGAAAGCGTTGATGCTACTCGCGTTTCGACAATAATGCCCTGATAATGCTCTATCATTTTTCGTGAAATATCAAAACGGTCTGATTTTCCGCTTATGATGTGTAACACTGTGTCGCTTCGACTCTCACCCAGCATGATAGGTGGAACAACATTGGCCTCAGAAGATTGGTCGACTTTCAGGAACAGGGCGTTACTGCCTGGCTTTGTGAAAGCATACTCAAATGAAAAATTGCTTTTTATCACATTGGACTCCTGTTTATACAGGAGCCCATCGGAAGAAAAAAACCACTCTGTGGTTAGGTTATTTTGCCTTTTGGCCCCCAGAAATTTGATGTCATCATTGCCATCAAAAATATAAGTACCCTCCGGGGCGACAGTGGACTCTGCCGTATGATAACAAATCTGCTGGTAAGTCAGACCTTTTCCATCACTCAGCTTTAACACTTCCGGTAAAAGAATATTACCATTTGCAGTAATGTTCTGAAGCCTTGATCCTAAAATTCGATTATAGCTTTCTTTTAAATATTCAGTTGTAGCATTCTTTAGATTGTACGACTTCAATTCTTCCCTGATGTCTACTTCCGTTAAGCTTGTCTGGTTTTTTTCTATACGAAAAATATCACCATTACTGTCCTGCCCATATAGAACGCCCTTATTTGAAAAATAATTTTCATAGCTTATCTGGTCTGAGTTAAACACCTGAAATGATAGCCATGGACTCATTCTGGGTTTAGTTGCTTTCGTGAATACTATGTCTTTTGTTTCACTATTCAAAGCGAAAAGTTCTTTTGAATCAGGATTAAAATCGATAAGATGGAAGGAACCAGCAGTAAAGTAGAGACGTTTCGGCTTCAGCAAAAACCAGATGAATGCTTCTTTCAAATTGATACCCTCAGCACCCGTTCCATACTTTGGTGTAAGGTTATGAACAGGTATAAAAGGGGGCACTGGTACACCGTTATCTTTTGCAATACGGACATAAGGAGCCAGTTTCGATTTAAGCCCAGCAACGTAAGGCTCATTGAAAACTGGTTTTTTTCCTTTATATCGAATCGCCCTGATTCGTAGATCACTTTTATTCAAAGATATAAGACCTCCCCTTGACTGGGGTTCTTTATCTAATAATGGCGTGCCGACAATAACACCACTATTAAAAATAAAATTCAGCTCATTATTTGCATCATCAACATAGGCGGTGTTAATATTTTCATTATGATCGTTTAGAAAATCCAGAGAGTATTTATCCGGAATTAATGTGTGGACTCCTGCCTTGTCAAAGATGGATTCAGTGTCAATTACAAACAGTGAAGTTTGATTACCCTTCGGCTGAGTGAACAGATATCGGCTAGATTGGGAGGTTCCTCTCCGTTGTATATTAATCAAGTTCGGAAAATCGTTTTTTTGAGTATCGTAAAGGTTGTTTCTACTCAGGGCTGCTTTAATTCTTTGACGCCACGCGTCACTGGCGAGCACAGCACCTACCAGGAAAGTTTGAGTACGGGGCAACCAGACCATTAACATACTGTTTGAATCGTCACTTGAAGGTTTATCCAAGATGCCTCGTGCTATGGGAGTGGAATCATCCCTTTTTTGCATAATCAAAGCAGTCACTGTATTACCTGCCCCCAGTAGCCGCATTTTACGTTGAAGATTAACGGCATCCATAACCAAGGTGACCTGTAAAGGCCTGATAATCGGTTTCATCCGTCCAACATAATGGGGAGATGGAACAGCTTCAAGCTTGTAATAAACACCATGAATGGTAAAGGCCTCTGGTTCTATGGCAGGAGAAATAGTTCCATCATAACCATCAATTCTCAGGTTAGTGAGTTGTCGGTAATGGTTGCCGTCAGGCTGATGATAAGACAAATAATAATGGCCATAAGATGCAAACAGATAACCAAGACTGGGGGTACCTGCCACAGGATAGAAGCTAAGACGTCCAGATCTTCTCCTACGAGAACTATCCGCAGGAATATCAGTGGGTTTAGTGTTCAAATCCAACCAGTAACTCTCTGAAACCTTGAGGAACCGGGACGGTCTATTAATTGCCCGACCTGACTGATAGAGATTTTTGGATTGGTGATATTCACTCGATAGTTTAGTGAGGTAGTATTCTGTTAATGATGGGTTTTTAACTTCTGGATAAAAGATTTTAAAGTGCCCGGCCTGAGCATCCAGAACATAATAAGGGTATTGATTACTACCAATAAAGATGATTGGGTAGCGGTTGGCACCACTAGCGTTAAAATTATGAAATTTCAACACGCGGATACCGGGTTCAAAAGGGAATGGTGCTATGTACGGGGTAATAAGGTCTTCATCCAGGTGTTGGTGGGTGTAGTTGATATCAAGCTCGATCTGGCTTTTTGAATCGGCGTTGATCTTGCGGTTCAGAAGCGTCAGGCCAGCCAGAGGATTTCTGAAGAAAAACCGGTGTCTATCAATAATGACCCACTGTTCATCACCGGTTTGGTAAAAGTCAGCTTTGGCAAAGCTTTTCAAGTTAACGAAAAATTTATGTCCGGATCTGCCATAAAATGACCAGGACATTTTGTTATCTTCGGGAACAATGAATGTCTGTCCATCAACTTCGCCGGCCCTGACAGTGACATGACCAGTGTCTTCAGTGTCAATAATGTTACTATTAGTCAAATCCTTCAGCATGAAGGCAAATGCATCACCTGTTGTAGGCAGCCCCCTATCCCAGCAAGTAGTATGCGTACTTTTCGACTTGCCTTTACTGCTCCTGTAAAATACAAAAGCAAAGTCTTTGTTGGGCTTATTGGTTGTAGCTTCCCTGGAGGCTTCCCATAGCATTTCAAAGCCCTCGTGCCCCTTCCAACTCTTCCAACTGTCAGTCTTTCCAATGTTTTGGTAATCATTATCCCACTGCTGCAGTGCTAAGTTTTTCATTGCGGGAAGAAGAATGACTTTCGCGTCTTCATGCCAGTCGATGTGTCTGTCAAGAAATGCCTTTACCGCCGGATGTGCCAGAAAATTAAAGGTACTTCCGGACGGTGTTGTATTGTACCCACAGTTATACCAATGAAGCCTGCGTTTATAGTCAGGAACTGATAAATCAGTGTATGTAAGCAATGGACTATTGGTGGTAGTCTTATGAACCTGGAACGCTCCATAAGTTATTTGTTTTCTGTAGAGATCGATCTCGCGGATGGGAGCCAGAATCCCCCGATGTCTAACTGGCCTTTTACTATTCGGATCTATTATACCGTCATGTATCTTTTCAAGCTCGGCCAGAGTTTTGTCACTATCATCTATCTGCCTTGAAAGCAGATTCCATGTTTTTGTCTTGCTATCCCAGCCTCCCTTCAAGGTGAAATCATCGAATAGCTGCTGCCAAAAGGCCATGTTGTTTGCGAAACGCTGTCTATTGTAATTTCTGTTGCCCGTCAGAAACATTATGACGGTTACCACAATAGCGAGAGGCAAGCCGATTACAGAAGCAGCAGCAGCAACTGCAGATGCTCCTGCGGCGGCAGCGATTGCTTGCACCACGACAGGCGCAAGCATAGCTGCACTCAGGCTAATCTGAGTGCCGTGATACTCACGGCAAGCTTTGTCCTTACATTTTCCGAGGGCAATGCTGGATAGTACGATGTCAGCCGTGCCCGTGGCTACGGCCAATCCGGGACCGGATAACCGCAAAAACTGACCACCATGTTTTGCAATTTTTGAACCAGCTCCTTTTGTCTTTACGAGATAATTGGCCAGTCGATCACCCAGGCTAGCCGGTACTTTCCCTTGCTTAGTGAAACCGTATTTGCCTATTATCAGGGCTGAATCAGTAGTATCGATAATTGCATTGACTAATCCAAATTCGACCTGCATTTTAATAATTCGTTTATAGTTTTTGGTACCCGGTAACGCTGCTGGATCATCGGTATCTGTACTCAACTGCATGAGTGATACCCAGTTCATAAAAACGCTGAAGGCATCTCCTCTGCCCTCTAGCGAGTCAAATGTTAACCTTGACTGACCGCTTTTTGTTGATGGTTTTATTCTTTGTTGGATCTCATTCTTAAAGTACTGGAAAGACTTACGTGCTTTTGCATCATCCACTTTTAAGCTGATTGTTGTTACTGTTTTACCTGCAGAATCCACCAGTTTTACTGAAATCGTACTAACACCCAGTTTATCTTTACTGAGGCTAGACAGCTCGGGAACTGGGGTAACCTTATTCTTGTTCATATATTTCGTGTTCGCCAGAGCTTCAGTCAACCACTGGGTAACAATATTGAAAAAATGTCTGGAGACAACATAGATTTCACCCGAGCGAACCAGAGGATGGGCAAAAACCTTTTGCTCAATGCCTATTAGTGCAGGTTTCAGGGTATTCCGGTCTGAATCCGGTAAACCGGACAAGCGTCTGATACTCCCGAAAAATGGTAGGAGCCGACTCCCGCGCGTGTTGAAAGCCGTCACTCTGTCATTAAGCCTGAAAATCTGCAGAGAGCGGCCAGCGATTGCCGATTTATCCGGATCAATCACCTGTATTTGAATAGTGTCCTCTGTCAGTGATCTTAATACTTGCGCACCCCAATTATTGTTACTGAGACCCCATGCCCTGAGCTGTCTGCCAACATTTTCAATGGTTAACCCCTTTTCTACAGCAACCATTGATAGGCTCTTGATCTGCTTCCCTAAAATACTGGTCTCTTTTAAAAAGAAAAAATGACTACCAAGTAACGAATGGATTCGGCACAAAATCGTCAGGGCATTGCCTGCCCCTCCCTCGATCATACGAAAAGAAAGTCCTGTTGCATCATCTTTAAGAAAGGTTCCATCAAAGAAATAGGTTGCCCCCGGTTTGCCGGACTTTTGAACGAAGTCTCTCGCCATTGGCAGAAGCTCCCTTTCAAAAGCCACTACATTATGGTATCCGTGATGGCTTGAAAGTGCGTAGGCTCGTTTTTTTAGTCTGAGTGTCAGGACACGACTTCGGAACGCTTTAAATTCATTGCTCCCAAGCTGTCCAATTGATGATACATCGAGTGAGCTCAGTTCAGGGATTATAATCCGGGTCTTGTCATTCGTTAACAGATCCAGGGACAACATGGTCTTATCAAGATTCGTTCTGCAGTTGCCCCCCAGACTACGTCTTGACCGGCCACCCGGCCGACACAATGTGTGTGCAGGTACTGATTTGAGATAAACTTTGGCAAATTCACCATATTTTTGCTTTAAAATAGTGGCATCATTATGATCAGTGGGATCGAGTGGCTCAAACTTGATATTACGGTTTATCCAACCCGCCAAGCGTCTGTAAGCAACCTGAACCTCCTCAGAATGAGCAAAGCTCGCCGTGGTTTTATCAATTTCCGACAGTGAATCAGAAGACAACTTGCCGTTAAGCCAGAGTCTCCATCTACTGTATTCGTCAAAGAAAGTGGTGGATTTTATCACATGCTCGAATTCGCTAAGTTTTGTTCCATCCGGCTCCGCAACGATAATAAGAGGTTGTTGCTCAAAAGTGGACTCTCCAAGCCGTAGAATACTGTTATAATCTGCGCCTATAAGAAATTTATTGCTGACCCTTATTTCTTTTGACACTTGATGGTCAATAATGCTCGGGTCTTTATAAATCATGTCACTGTCCATTATGCCCATTGCGTCCTGATCAAAAAGATCAGGCCTTTGCTGGATATCCGGTGACAGTGCATCCAGGCCTTCTTTAAGCATGTATTTAACAACATTACTGTCAGGTGCCAGCTGGTAAATGTAGCGAGTAAGTTCCCGTTTTCTTTGCTCAACGAATGCCCCATCCGACTCTGTTTTATAAATCTTGTTTCCGAGATAATTGATATTAATATCTGTTTTTGATGCCGTTAAATCACCAGTGATGATTCCAGCTTGTCGCAATGCCCTCAGAACATTTGCTGGATAAACATCATGGGCGCTCTCGTGAATAATCCCAGAATACATGTGATCTTGGTGTGCCAGCTTGCATCCTCTAAGCGATATTCTTTTTATTTTGCCGCCACCTGGCATAAGTTTTGTTAGCGCCGCGGCCACCTTTGCTCCTGACATATCAGTCAGGTAATCACGTCCATGACCGATGAATATTACTCTTGTATTTTCATCAGGTATAAATTTTGTTCCCGTAATAGGATATAAGCGTGAGCCATTAACATCATAAGCATATAGAGTCTTTAAATGTGTCTGAGTGTTCTCATATATAGAAAATGCATTTGGGTAAAGATTAAGGTCAACGTTAAACATTATAACAATTTGTTTGTCATAATTTAGCCCTCTTACGTATTTAACAGGAGGCTTCAAGGTGGCAACATAGGGATGCTGGCTCTGGGGAAGGTATACATGATCTGGCATGAACAATGTTTGGGGCTCTCCATATGCGTTAAGACTATAGCCCCTGAAGCAATCCCTTATGGCGGCGTCACCAAAAACATCTCCTCTAAAATCTCTGGGTGATAGACCCAATGAACGCCATTTAGCGTAAGCAATACTAGCCCAAAAGCTTTTAACAGGATCTGGTTGTAATGGTGGCCGTGCACCTGCGCCGGAGATATCAGCTGCGCCATTAAAAAGTATATTTCGTCGAATTTTATTTATCTCTTCTATAAATTGCTTCTCCAGTCTGCTGGTATCCTGATTATTCTGACTAGATAGATTGAACTTACTGGATAGCTCCAAGGCTGCCAAGTGATAGTTGACTATTCTTGGTTTCAAAGGATTGCTCACATTCATTCCCAATACAGCCACTTTCTTTATTGGTATTGACTGGCTGTCCATAGTTTCCAAAATAATATGCCTTTCTGATGCTAAAGACTTAGTGCCAAGTTTTATGAAAAGATCTTTAAAATCAGGAATTGAGTTTACTTTTTCTTCCAGTCCAGGCAGAAGGTTGATACCCCATCCAGTTTTTCTCAGCTCTCTTATAGCGGTTTGCTTTGGAGGAACTGATGTAAAACCTGTGCGACTGACTGCTAATTCTAATATGGATCGTCGAATTACCTTTAACTGGTAAGGGGTAAGGCTTACTACATCAAGAGTATCGAACAGCTGACTTTTTAAGTCAGGTAAGGCACCTGAATCCACATATAGTCCACCATACCTGTATACCACCTGTGACCCTACCATCAGGTTCGCTATATGATATGAGTTTCCTATTCGAAACGCCTCATATGACCCAATTTCTCTGAAATCTGTGGTTCGGTCATAAACGCTACTGGAATACTGTCTAAAAGATTCTGAAATATTGTTTATTGTAATTGTGCTTATGGTTTGTAAGTCCCTTATTATCTCGGTTTGTTGTGTGACAATTCGACCAAATTCCTCATCAGAATTTAATCCATTTTTTCTTAGCAGCTCATTGATAGAATTGATATAGTGACCAATGTTTTCCGGCTCTCTTTTCGTGCTTCTTAACTCGTCATTGAGTATACGAAGATAATACTCATCAATAATTTTCTCGAATGTATGAGTGTCAAAACCAGTTAATTCTAATTTGCGGTCCCCAAAGTATTCTTTTATTTTATCGGCGTACAAACATTTGTAAATAAACTGGTCAGTGACTCCTTCCCAGTCATACCAGACATTGACCTGATAATCACTATTTAACAAAGCCCAAATTTTGATATTACTCACCTGCTGAAGAGTGAGCGGACCGCTGCTTACAAAATGGATTTTTTTGGGAAGATTGATTGCTGGCATTTTGAACACCTCTTTAATACGGATTCAATTTGAAGATCGTGTTTGTGTCGTATCTGGAACGAGGTAGTAATAATTGCCATTGGACTGAAGGGTGCCGTATTTTTCTGTTGAGTTTTCAAGGCATAGATTCATCATGCGTCTGGAGCCAACCCAAAGGAGTTTTCTCATAAAAAAATCCTTTGGATTATTGGGGTCTATTGCACTAACCGAACCTAACCTTAAGACTTTCTTTTCTTCACATTTTTTTAAATAAAGCTCCTTCAGCTCATCTAAATCAATTTCAAAGTAGCTACTCATCTTAACCCACTCAGTGGGTAATACTAATTCCTCAGGTTGATCAGACCACCCCGGGAACCAGAAACCCAAGTCCTTCGCCTTTGTCTTCGTTATCCCATAGAATATAATGGGGTCTGGCTTTAATTTTGTCTTTTTAGCTGATAAAAAATCATCAGGTTCTTTTTTTTTGTCAGTTGACTTCCCAGGGTCTTCTCCATCGCCACCGGCTCCTGCTCCCGAAATAAAGGAAGTACCCCGATTTCCTGTCCGATCACAAGCAAATTGATACACGCCGCTACCCACGCCTGAGGCACCCGGGTCGCCTGACTGTCGTGGCTGCCCCTGACCACTGGACGTCCCACCCGGGCATAATACAACCAGTTCTTTTTTCCCCATGTTCATAAAAGCCAGAGTGGTTCCAAACGTTGTTGTCCTGAAGTTTATTTCTGCGACAGAATAATCCTCTTCATCCCGAAGCTCATCGCTGATATCACTTGTGAAAACAAACGCTTGCTGCCAGTTATTAATTGCAGGAAGAAGAAAAGGGACTGAACCCTGGTTATAAACCAGTGATCTAAAAAAACTTTTTAAATATTGATCTGTCTTACTATAGAGCGCCTGAACATCATCAATGAACTGACCTGAAATTCGGTGAGCGGGAATAAGCTCCCAAGCTCCGGCAGAGTAAGGGAGAAGTAAGAAAGCGACCATAAACAAAACTTTGAATAGCGGGTTGATGGTTTTCATAGCGCAGATGCCATCGTACGAATCAGTGAGCAAGACCCAAAGGCAGGGCAAACGCATGAACATTTCTTGAACAATTTCTTGTGAAAATACCCTTGCCAAGACTTGTTTGATTCTGGCACATTCTGCCTTTTTATGATGTTTCATTCTCTTCTTGAGTGAACCAGCCAGTTGCCAGACCCCAGACAAGCCGCCAAATGCACCCATATCCTTGGGGAAGTCGTTTTCATGACCATTCTTGGACTCCTTTGCGGAGCTGACAACTGGGACAGTATTGCCCAGTGTGCCGAATGCAAAGAAGATTGGCTCAGCAAGTATCTCGAATTACCCGGAGGCATTCCATCGCACGACACATTTAACAGGATTTACGCACTTCTTGATCCGGAAGAATTTCGTGACCTCTTTACCGGCTGGGTCAAAGATAGGTTGATTGATACGCCACTATCGGGTGTTGTTGCTATTGATGGCAAGACAGTTCGTAGCTCTCGGGATAAATCATCCAGTGCTATTCACATGGTTAATGCCTGGTCTACAGAAGCGGGTATCAGCCTCGGCCAGCATAAAGTCGAGAGTAAGCCTAATGAGATTACTGCGGTACCCGAGCTGTTAGACAGACTGGCTATTGAAAGTTGCACTGTGACTGCTGACGCCATGAGCTGTCAAAAGAGTATTGCCAGTAAAATCCTTAAAGCCAGGGCGGACTCCCTGTTGGCTGTGAAAAATAACCAGCGCAAGCTCTATGGTGAACTGGATCGCCATTTTGTCAGCTACTGGGAGAATAATCCAACTGACAGCCCGGAGTCGCCCCGTTATAGTGAGCAGCTCGACGCTTGCTGCTGCGTTCTGATAACAACGTGCTTTTTCATCACCAGATGGCTGTGAAAATCACGAACATTATCACTCGTTAATAAATCTCGACGACTTATTTTCTGAAATCTTACAAAGCACTTAATCCAGCCCCAGTAAGCGCGCTCAATAGACAGGGAGAAACCAGTAAACCGAATAGCAATTTGAAACCTTTCTTGTAATCTCATATAACCTCCGCATAACACTGTTTTTTTCAGGAAAATATGGCAATCTGCAACCATACAGATGGCTTAACCGAACAATATACAAATCACAAAATACGAATCAGAAGATACAAGCCCTCAAAAGAAAAAATAAAGTAAGAATAACGCCGTAAAGGAATATCCAATGGTACCTATGTCGAGTCTTTATTATGATGTGCGAAACTGATTCGTATAAACGACTATTATGCAGCCAGAGAAACCACCTCATTCAAATCGAAGAAGAATAATGATTTCATGTCATATTAAATATGTTATTGATCCGAAGAAAGTCAAAGAGTTTGAAACCTATGCAAGATTATGGATTCCTTTGGTAAAGAAATTTGGTGGTATACATCATGGTTATTTTCTACCAAGTGAAGGTGCAAATAATATTGCGTACGCAGTGTTTTCTTTTTCCAGTTTGGCTGAGTACGAGCAGTACAGAATAAAGTCGTTTCAAGACAATGAGTGTATATCAGCCTTCAAATACGCTGAGGAAACCGACTGTGTCATCCGTGTTGAAAGAAGTTTTTTAAAGCCAGTCCTAAATCAATCCGGCTCATAACAAGTGCGTCGCGTCGTTAGCAAGCTGTCTGGGACACTCGGCGCCTCACATGCAGGCATTAGGTGGCATACCAGTAGCTGGCTATCTTAGAAGAATGATCTATAAAGAAGGTGTTTATAGGTAGTTTTTCATTTTAGGAAGGCATTTTGATGCATACGTTTAAAGCTACTGGAGTACTGCTACTAATTTTAGTTATATCTGTTAAAGCCAAATCTGACCCTCTGGATATATACTCACACTATGGCTATGAAATAAATCCAACTCTTGTGTATTTGGTTATAAGCTATCCTTTCATTCACGGTCTGCTTGAGCATCTGCACGCGCTGTCAGATAACTTTATCTTTGCACTAATGCGGCTGGTTTACAGAAGCCAATCAGATGTTGTTGATCAAAGAAATGTGATCAATATGGAAAGAAGGCTAGCCACTACATTAGATCGTGATAGAACTGTCAATTACTACAAAGACCGCTTATACAAAAATAAGTGGTGGGCTAAAAAAAAGCTATAGCCACCTAAATCGGGTAGCCGGAAATCTCTACCCTCCAGCCCCCAGACCACACCGGCATGCGGGTCATCAAGGATAGTTAAACCTGATCCGTAAGTCTATCAGAGAAACAAGCCCAAGGTTTTCAAGAAAAGTGTCGTTCAATGCCTGCTGTACTGCAAAAGTTCTGCTCAACCGGTAATACCCTTTGCTACTGGCTGCGATCGAAGCGGCTTTTATATGATCAACGCCTGACTTGATCAGGTTTCTATAACGGGTTTTTGGTTTAGGCCTCTGTTTCATAAAACAGCAACGGATGGCCGACGTATCCATTGATCCAGTTGCGGTATGGGGTGGTAATATTCGGTTATTCTGAAATAATCCATCCAGCCACGGATATATCCGGCAAGCTTTAACTCCCAACTCATAGCGGCAACCAAGCCAAATTGCTTGAAGTTCTTAGACTGTTATTGAGCTGGAGACATGTTTGTTTACCTGAATATCTGTTCATTTCTGACAACAGACTTTAGGTGAATATCAATCGGGGTTGTGAAAGTCAGATGGAGAGCCGAAGTCGAATAATTGCCGAGCTATCAAAGCTTCCTTGCTGTGCCCCACGGTATGAAATACAAGATCATCAGAGATACAGGCAACAACTGACTGCTCCAAGAACATCACCCGCATCTCCAATCCCTCAATGGAGTCAGTCTGGCCAGAGAGGATAAGGTCAATCAGTTTTCAGTATTTGCTGCCTTCGTATCCTTATTAAGCTGACTCGTTGATGACGAAACTTTGCTTTTCCGGCTCTCTTCCAGAACCCAGCTTCTGAACATTTCTGCCTTGGGATGCATGTACTGGCGAGAAGGAGAAGTGAGATAGAATCCCTCAGAAGCCGTGATTTTTTGTGGCAATGGTGCCACCAGCTCACCACTGGCCAACATTCCCGCGACGAGTGACGTCCGGCCGAGTGCAAAACCCTGACCATATTTCGCCATTTCCAGTGCTGTAATCAGGGTATCAAACTGCATGCCTGAAGAGTTTTCACTGAATTCATAATCCAACTGCTTGAACCAGTACCCCCAGCCTTCTTCGTAGCCAATAACATGCAACAAGGTATGATCTGTTAGCTGTTCCGGACACTCAGGCAGTGGCAGCCCCTTGGCCAACTCCGGACTGCAAACAGGGAAGAGCTCGTCCTCAGTTAAACAATCAGCCTTCAGCCCCGGCCAGTCGCCCCGGCCATAACGTATTTCAAGGTCCGCCTCTCTGTCCTTGTCCTCTGCCCAGATATTACTGGTAAAACGTATTCCGATCTCAGGAAACTCTTCCTTGAAACGGCCCATTCTGGGAGCCAGCCAGGTCGTAAAGAACACCAGGTTGACCCTGACAGTCAACAATCTGTCCCTGCCCTGGCCAAACAGCTCTTCCGTAGCCACGGCCAGCGAGCTGACTGCTTCATGAACAGCAGGAAGATAAGCCATACCGGCTTCCGTCATTTCCAGCCCACGGGGAAGCCTTTTGAACAGGGCTACTCCAAGCTGATACTCAAGACCTTTAACCTGTTGGCTGACCGCAGCCTGGGTAAGATTCAATTCATTGGCTGCATGAGTAAAGCTGAGCAGGCGAGCAGACGCCTCAAAGGAGCGCAACCAGTTCAAAGGGGGTAGTCGCTTTTTCATTGCAATAATCACAGCAGGGCGAAGCCCTGCAGTATCATCCCCAGACAAATTGAAGACAGTTAATTTTTTGTAACAAAACTGCAATCAAATTAATTGCGGGGCTTATTACCTGGGCTCCGCCTACTTCATAGTAGGCATGGAAAACTGGACATTTTCCCGAACACCCGCCGAAGGCCAGCGCTGGGTAATGGTCTTGCGACGTGTATAAAAACGCAACGCATCCGGACCATATGCATGGAGATCACCAAAGAGTGAGCGCTTCCAGCCACCAAAGCTATGATAGGCCACTGGCACTGGTAAAGGCACATTGATACCAACCATTCCCACCCTGATGTGATCGGAGAAATAACGAGCGGCTTCCCCATCCCGGGTAAAGATGCAAGTACCATTACCGTATTCATGACAATCAATCAGATCCATGGCTTCCTGCATACTGTTGACTCGAACAACCTGCAGAACAGGGCCAAAGATCTCATTCTGATAGCTGGTCATTTCTGGCGTTACCTTGTCAATAAGAGTGCCACCGACAAAGTAACCTTCCTGATAATCAGAAACATCTGGCTGGCGTCCATCAACTACAATCTCGGCTCCCTGTTCTTCGGCACTGTCAATGAAACCGACTACTTTTTCCTGATGCTGTCGGGTAATAACCGGTCCAAAATCATTGGAACTATCACTGTAAGCACCGACTTTCAGGGACTGCATGGCTTCAGCCAGCTTGCCTACCAAATGGTTGGCCGCATCATCACCCACGGCAACGGCTACAGACAATGCCATGCAGCGCTCGCCGGAGGAACCAAAAGCTGCACCAAGCAGCTGATTAACAGCATTATCCATATCAGCATCAGGCATTACGATCGCATGGTTCTTGGCACCACCCAATGCCTGGCATCTTTTGCCTTTAGCTGTCGCTGTCGTGTAGATATACTCAGCGATAGGAGTCGATCCAACAAAGCTGATAGCCTCGACCCTTTCATCATGGAGTAGAGTATCCACAGCTTCCTTATCACCATTGACAACATTCATGACACCTGCAGGCAGACCAGCTTCGTGCAGCAGTTGAGCCACGAAAAGGGTTGAACTTGGCACCCGCTCGGAAGGCTTCAAAACAAAGGTATTGCCGCAGACAATGGCCATCGGGTACATCCAGAGAGGCACCATGACCGGGAAATTGAAGGGAGTGATCCCGGCGACAACCCCCAGAGGCTGGAACTCACTCCAGGAATCAATGCCTGGTCCGGCATTCCGACTGTGCTCTCCCTTTAGCAGCTCTGGCGCACCGCAGGCATACTCAACGTTTTCAATACCACGCTGCAGCTCCCCCATGGCATCATGAGAAATCTTGCCGTGCTCCTGGCCAATCAATTCACAGATACGTTCGGCATTTTGTTCGAGCAGTTCCTTGAACCGGAACATGATGCGGGAACGCTTGATGGGAGGTGTGTTCCTCCAGGCAGGGAAAGCTGCTTCTGCGGCGGCAACAGCTTCTTCTACCGTAGCTTTTGAAGCCAGAGCAACCTGCTTTTCAGCCTGACCCGTTGCCGGGTTATAAACCGGCTGATGACGAACATCATCATTGACTTCGTTACCATTGATAAGGTGAGCAACTGTGTTCATGATTCATTCTCTTGTTATTGTCAGAAAGGGTTTTCTTTGCTTGTGACTGTCTTGTTTTGTTTCAGTCCCAGAGCCGCTGGTAAATAGCTTTAATCTCTTCTGCGTCAGGCACCCTGGGATTATTAGCAGGTGATCCGGATGCCAGTGCTTGCACTGCCATGGTGTCCAGCACTTCAAAAAATGCATCTTTATCAATGCCAAATTCCTGCGGCCCGGGAACTGAAAGCTCATCATTCAGAGCTTTCAGTTCGATCAACAGCTTTTGGTTTGCCGTTTCATCACTGTCTACCTGTTCGGCAACGCCCATTGCCCGCGCACAGTCAGCATAACGATCGGGCGCAGCAGGAATAGAATACTCAGTGACAGCCGGTAATAGCATGGCATTGGACAAGCCGTGGGGAACATGAAAAAAAGCTCCAATAGGTCTGCTCATTCCATGGACCAGAGCTACCGATGCATTAGAAAAGGCGACACCCGCCAAGGTTGAGCCCAGCATCATGGCTTCGCGGGCTTTTTCATCACTGCCATTGTGGTAGGCAGTACGCAAATTCGGTGCAATCAGGCGCATGGCTTCCAGAGCCTGGCTATCACTGTACAAGCTGGCTTTTTTACTGACATAGGCCTCCATGGCATGGGTCAGTGCATCAATACCTGTATCTGCTGTCGTTCGGGCAGGTACACTCAATGTAAGGTTGTAGTCCACCAGTGCTGCTGTGGGCATATAAGCGGCTCCGACACAGAGCATTTTTTCATCACAGGTCTCATCTGTGATAATGGTTACTCGCGTGGCCTCAGAACCCGTGCCGGCTGTAGTAGGTATGGCAATCACAGGCATTCCGGGCTGATCCATGATCCTCGGGAACTTATAATCCCGCATTTCACCGCCATGGCATGAGAGAACAGCTATTGCCTTGGCGCTGTCGATAGGACTACCTCCACCCAGAGCAACAATACAGTCGTAGTTTCCTTGCCTGGCCATTTCAACACCCGTCTGAATCGAGCCGACGGTGGGCTCCGGTACAGTATCTGCAAAAACACTGGACTCAATGTCGTTTTCTGTTAGACAGTCTTGCAATGCCCGGACATAACCTAGCTGAACCATCATGGCATCAGAAATAATGAGAGGCTTTGCACAACTCAAACTAGCCAAAACATCAGGAAGAGCCAGGCTAGCCCCTGACCCCAACTGCATGATGCGGGGCAAAATCACTCGTGTAGACATAACAAACCTCTTGTAATCTACTAAAATGACCGTACGAATCCAGCGCACAGCCAATATCTATCAGGAACGCCCGTCTCTTGCCATGGACACCCTGTAACCCTCTTCAGCTGGTAAAGCCTCCTCGCGCAGGGACTTGATAAGTCCATAAGTGGCAAGAAGCAGAATGATCGAGAATGGCAGGGCCGCGACGATAGAAGCTGTTTGAAGAGCCTTAAGACCACCGGAGTACAGCAGAACGGCTGCCGAGGCACCAATCACCAGTCCCCAGAACACTCTGAATCGGGCAGGTGGATTGTCATTCCCCATGGAAACCAGGGTACAGATCACAAGCGTCGCCGAGTCCCCGGAGGTAACAAAATAAGTCACCAACATATAGGTGCAGATGCATGCCATCAATAAAGACATCAACTCACTTTCAATGAGCAGTTTCAGGGTGGTAAATAACGCAGTAGTGATATCTTTGTTCACAGCCTCCGTGACACCGCCATCGCCATAAAGCTCGAGATAGAAGGCACTGTTACCAAATATAGTGATCCAGAAGGCTGCCAGTGTCGTAGGTGCCACGAGAACACCAAGAATAAATTCACGAATGGTCCGGCCCTTGGAGATACGAGCAATAAACATGCTGACAAAAGGACCCCAGGCAATCCACCAGCCCCAATAAAAGATGGTCCACCATCCCTGCCATTGAGCCTCTGGCTCTGGATCAACCCACAACCCCAGGGAAACAGCATTCAACAGATAGTCACCGGTATTGGTAAAGAATGCACCCAGCAGATAGGCAGTTGGGCCAAAGATGACGAACAGGCCCAAAATGACTATGGTCAGATGCATATTGAAAACACTCAGGATACGAATGCCTTTGTTCAACCCGGTCAGTACTGAAAGAGTTGCCACTACCGAAATAACTGCGATCAGGATCACCTGATTGGTGGTCGACACTTCTATACCCAGAAGATAGCCCAACCCGGCATTCATTTGTTGTGCGCCCAGTCCCAGCGAAGTAGCTATACCGAAAACTGTTCCAAATACTGCCAGTAAGTCAGCTGCATGACCGATAGGACCATAAATCCTGTCACCGAAGATAGGGTAAAGACTCGAGCGAATAGTAATGGGAAGCCCTTTACGATAGGCAAAATAGGCCAGAATCAGTCCAGTCACAGAAAACAGCCCCCAACCATGCAAACCCCAGTGAAAAATCGAGATTCTCATGGCAATCTGAGCCGCTTCGACCGTCATGGCCTCGTCTTCGCTGATGAAGGGATTGCTTTGAAAGTGGTAAATCGGTTCGGCAATGCTCCAGAACAGGATACCAATACCAATGCCAGCACCAAATAACATGGAAAACCAGGCGAAATGACTGAACTCCGGTCTATCATCATCACTGCCCAGGCGAATATCGCCGAAGCGGCTGAACACCAGCCAGACGGAAAAAAACAGGAAAAACGACATTATCCCTATGTAATACCAACCCAGATCCGAAGCAATAAAGTTTTTCGCCGCCGTATAAATGCCATCGGCATATTCAGGATCGGCAACGGTAAAAACAATAAATGCAAGAACCAGTAAAGCGGAACCAACGGCCATCACTGGATTGGCTCCCGCAAGCCAACCAGCATACGACATGGTATTATTATTCATTATATTTTGCTCTTTTCGGATTCACGAACAACCATGACGGAACACTTGGCATGGTGACTTATGGCCAGATCCATGGCAGTGGGGAGCGAGCGCCCCCAGAAACTTTCACAGCATTGATCTATGGGAATTGATACTTTTTTATTTTTATTATTCATTCTTAACCCTTCTTTTTGGGGTATTGATCCTCAGGGGCATCATTAAATGCAACTTGCATATCAGAGCGCGCAATTATTATCAGTGGCTGAAAAAAAAATGAGAAACAATAAAATAGACACCTGAGACCATATTATTTTTATAGCTAAACAAAGAAGGGGTTCACCTTTCAATTCGGAAACGCCCATTAAACTTCGACATCAGCCAGTTTATTTTGAAAACACTCTCATTTAAGTCACGGCAAGAATGGCAAGCCCTTTTTCTGCAATAAAAAAAATCAGGTCTAAGGGATGTTTTTTTTTGCTGGTCGATCGTGCCATCCATTCATACCATTCCATGCATAAACGCGTGCAATGAACGCACCGTATTTTAACGAAGCGCCGCTTCTTTTTAGCAGGATTATCAGATGCACTATAAAAATAAATTACCATTAAATGGTGTCAGGGTTATTGATTTTGGTCAGCAGATTGCTGGGCCGGCTGTTGCCATGGCACTGGCCGATCTGGGTGCAACCGTTGTCCATATCGATCCACCGGAAGGTCCTCAATGGGACCATCCCGCCAATGCCGTTCTAAATAGAAACAAACTCTGCCTGAAGCTTGACCTTAAAACTGAGTCCGGCTTGCTCCGGGCACTGTCATTGATTGAAAAAGCCGATATCCTCATTGAGAGTTTCAGACCCGACGTTATGAAACGTCTGGGCATTGATTTTCAGCAATTGAGAGAATCGCGCCCGGATCTGATCACACTGTCAATTCCCGGCTTTGCCAGTAATGATCAGTTGAGAAGGGAATGGAAAGCCACTGAAGCAGTTGTTGCAGCAACTGCTGGAGCTTTCACGGACATGGGATTCAACCGCATTCTGATGGGTTTGAACCCAAGCTTTTCTCCTCTGCCGCTGGCGTCTTCCTACGCCACATCTCTGGCAGCCAGTTCAGTGGTTCTGGCGCTCACCGCACGTGAGAAAACCGGTAGAGGTGATCACATTGAAGTTCCTATAATTGCTGCCATGATGGAAGGCCTCTCCTATAACTCTTACGTTGTCGAAGGATTACCAGAGCGTTACAAAACCATGCGCGAGCATGAAATTGGGCATCGCAAGAGCAACAACATTCCCATGGATCTCAGTTACAAAGAGCTTCAGGAGTACCTGGACCCCTTCTACCGGACCTATGAATGCGCCGATGGCCGAATGTTCTACTGTGTATGCCCATCCCACCGTAATCATGCCCGCCGGTGCCTGGAGGCTCTGGGTATTTATGAAGAACTGCTGGCTGAGGGACTACCAAATGTTGAAGACCTGCACCTGCCAGTCAGAGAGTGGGATGGTGAAACGTCCATAGGCGTCTATCCATTACCGAAGAAATGGGCTGACATCATTTCAGCCAAAATGAAACAAGTATTCCTGACCAAAACCTCGCAAGAGTGGGGGGAGATTTTCGGTGAAGGACAGATTCCAGGTGCTCCTCACAGAACAACCGGGGAATGGGTGAATGATGAGCACACCAACCAGTCTGGCCTGATCGTTGAGGTTAATGATCCCGTCTATGGTCTGATGAAACAACCTGGCCCCATTGCCTGGCTCGAAGAGTTTGCCGAGCAGATGGTTACACCCACTCCGCGCAAGAATGTCTGCTATGAAGACGCTCTCTTTGAACTGAATACAGTCACAGATGAAAATGACCAGAACCGGTTTGCCGTTCGCAGACAGCAGAAAGCTCCCGTTCACTGGTTGGACGGACTGCGCATTCTTGATCTGACCAATGTTATTGCCGGACCACACTCTACAGCCTTTATGGCTCGCTTTGGTGCTGAAGTTATTAAGCTGGACCCGGTCAACCCGCTTTATGATCCTCTGATTGGTACTCTTTTTACTTTTCAGACAGGCGTTGGTAAACGCAGTGCTCTAGTCAACATCCTGTCTGAGGAAGGGCGTCAGGTATTCAACAAACTGGTCAAGTCAGTGGATATAGTTGTTATCAATGCTCCTGAACGCCAAATGAAGCCTCTGGGTCTGGACCACAAATCATTACAAGCCATTAACCCGGGCGTTCTCTTCTGTCGTCTGGATTGTTTAGGCGGTCCATTGCCCGGACCAAAAACCAATTACATTGGTTATGACGACATCATTCAGGCCAACAGTGGCATCATGAGTCGCTTCGGTGGCCGTGAGACTCCGGAAGAACACGCCCACCTCGGCACTCTGGACGTAAACTGCGGTTTCACCGGCGGACTGGCCATGGCGGTCGCTCTCTTCCACCGCCAGAAAACAGGTCAGCCTACCCGGGCAAGAACATCATTGTCTGCGGTAACCAACCTGGCACAGATTCCCTTTGCCTTTGACTACCGGGGAAGAGCTGCGTTTAATGAGCCTTCAGGTCGACAGGCCCTGGGCTATAACGCCCTGTCTCACTTCTATGAAACACAGGAAGGGTGGATTTATCTGGACAGCAATGATACCGAACTCGGCAAACTGGATCAGGTAGAAGGTCTCAAAGGTATATTAACTGCTGACAATCTCTCAGATTATCTGACAGAAGCCTTTAAAACAGCTCCAGCCCTTTACTGGAAGTCCTCACTGGACAAGGTAGATGTAGCTTCGGCCATTCCACAGGCTATTGAACATCTCAGAGAGCAATACAGCCGTGTTGCTGATGGTAAAGCAGGTACCGACCTGGGCAGCTTTGCCTTCTCGATCTATCCTGATCATCCCAGCGGCCACAAGATCACACAGATCGACCATTATTCCATTAGACCCACTGAGTCAGTTATCGCAGCCGCCACGCCTACTGAAAGGTTTGGTCATTCAACAAGAGAATTGTTAGCTGAAATGGGCTACGACAGTGAATCTGTTGAGTCAATGATTGAGCGTGGAATTGTCGGTACTGGCTGGGGCAAGGAGTTCCTTCCGAGCTGATAATCCATCGGCAGGCATAGCCTGCCACCCTCTTCCATAAGCCTATCAAATTAAGCTTTTGAGACTCCTTCCAATCAGGCCGCAGCAAAAAAGTCATCATTGAAGACTTTTGGCTGCGGCCATTTTTTTGAACCACCAGGTGGGGTTCTTATCTAACATGATTTCGACACTCAGAAAACCATCGTTAGACCTTCTAATGCTCTAAGCTCGTTTGTGCAGTTGGATTTAGCTCAGTAGAACTCTTAATATGAGCTAATATATCGTATGTCCCATATATGCGGTCGGCAACTGCCAAGTTCGGGGTTTCGCTTAATGCCCCATTTCATTCAAGACATCGTATAACGGCTATGGTTGAAGACACCTACGATGAGCTCTCAGGGGTACTGGAGGAGGATGAAACTTTTTTTAGCGAGTCACATAAGGGAGAGAGACGTCTTGATGTTCTGGCCCGTAAGCAGAGAGCTCGGACTTCGGGAAAAAAGCCTTCCGAAACGAAAAATGATTCTATGCGTTGGGTAAAGCGACATTTGAAATAAACAGAGCCATATCGCCATATGGCAGTGTGACAAGAATCGATTCTTGCATAATGTTCAATGTGATAAGTAATAGCGAGGGTGAAATCATGAAATTAACCATCTCCTTTTTATCTTCTCTGCTTCTATTTTTTTCGTTTTCTTTGTTTGCTGATTCTTTTGTATTCGACAATCCGGATGAATACACTATAGAAGTATTCGATGGAGCTTCACTCATATACGACAAGCATGATAGAAGCATTTATCTTGATCGAAATCCTAAAACCAATTACTTCGTAGTAAGAGTAGACAGGTTCCCAACTCCTATAAATCTAGTATTAAACACTTCTTTAAATGAACAGTTCCATAAAGGAGGTTGTAATTATAGCTTTACACTAAGTAAAGAAAATGGATGGGCTTTTGAGGGCAGTGATTTTCCTTGCACAAAAGGCCAGGATCATTTAAAAGGCGATGCTCCTGTATTTACCATCCGAAACGACTCGAATGAGCCAAGTGATCCAACTAAAAAAGGAATCAATGTCTACCCAGCAATTGCTGCAACTAAAAACGGTTTTGCCGCTGATAACCAACGGGGGTTTCTCCATCCAGGAGACTCCAGACCGATTACTGAAGGCAATATTATATTGATAAACTTAGGTATAAAACGTGGTTCAAATATACAATTAGGATTTTTTGATCCTGACATTCCCGGCTATATAGCTTGTGGGGATGATGTAATGCCTTATACCGGTCGATATACATTCACACTGACAAAAGATAAAAAGTGTGTTATTGCAAAGAATCTTAACCAGGTAAAAGCTGACTGATCATTGGTATGCGTTCAAAATGGGAGTCTCGGCGATTTAGCTGTCTTTCGGTTACACACCGTATACAACTAAGCAGAGGCTCCCATGTTTATGATCTGTGTATTCTGTATGCCACTAGTTCCCAGGTCTGGTCTCTTACAATCGTTTTACGGAACTCATGAAACAGACATTGACATCAATTGTCGCTTTTGATGGCCACCGGATCAGGTCAGGCAAAAGCCCGACCTGAATCAACGGACTTACTTTTTCATCCAGGCCTCGGACCAGTGCAAACCGGTTCCCGGAGCGTAATACAAAGTAGACTGATTACACCAACCAGAGTATGGGAAAGGCTTACACTGATAGACCTCGCCATCTGTGCCAAGGACAACTGAACCAGGCTGATAGCTACCTTTACCTTCCGGATACTTATATTCGTAATCCGGAGTCGGAGAGGGTGTGGGGACGTTATCCGCTTTTATGACGGAAGTGGATGCGGAGTGTTTAGCGTCAGAAGCCCAGATACGATTGCTGAACAGGTTGTCTTCATCATACATCAAATGATTCATCTCCTGATGCCAGATACCAATGAAGGCTTTACCCTGATTGCGATCATTCACCTTCAGTGCCAACTCTGTGGTCCAAAGGTTAAAGTCGGCATTGCTGCTGGTAATGGCAATCTGCTCATCCACCACTTCTTTACCTGTGCCGTCAAAGAGTCGAAAGCGGACCTTATCACCGGCTTCAGCAATATTGTGCCCGGTGCTCACATAGGTTCCAACATTCACCAGCCCGGGTAAAGGATCCGGATCTGGCGAAGGCGTTGGAGGGGGTGTCACTCCATCACTGCTGAAAGCAATGTCAGAACAGTTATAGAAACCTTCACCCGCAGGATCAGATCGCTGCCACCGCACATAAAGAATACCGGTACCGCTTCGTCCTTCGGGAATATTGATATCCATCTCGAAATACCCGTTCACTACGGGCAGGTCATCATGGCTGTTGATCAATTCGAGATCGGACCAGTGCAACCTTTGTAAGGAAGAATCAAATCCGGGCCTGGTCAGATAAATCCGCCAATAGCTGGGATTGTGAGGTGCAGTTGCCCTGAATCTCAGTGTGTGTGTACCGGCAGACAATTCAGTCTTCTGCCATTGCGAGGAAGGAATATCCATGCCCGCTTTGGCGGCAGAGCCAGCACTGCAAAGATTACCATCTGTCACAACCGACCTGACAGCTGCGTTGTTATTATAATCAATGACATTGGCAGCAAACTCATTCTTCTGAACAAAAGGGTATGTCCCAGACTCCAGAAACGCAGCACGACAAGCTGTATTGGGAATCGTGGAGCCATCCTGATTACCCCAGTAACCGCCATCATCAGCACAGATAGTCTGTCTTGCTTTGGGAAATTCTGTCCAGCCATGACCGATAGCCATACTGGAAAACACGGCAGTGGCCAACGACGCCACCCCGACAAAAGAAGTTTTTATCATTTTTATTCTCATCTTCATTATCAACCCAGACAAAAGTCATGGGATATCAATACGACTTTCAAATACTAATATCAAGACGATGACAATAAAACCTGCGGATAATACCTACCAAAAATGATTATCAATACAGAATCCGCAACCATCAAACTAGAGGTTTCCCCTGTTACCAGAGGAACACTAAAAGCTGTAAAACTGCTGCCCGTGGTCGAATCCGTAGAAGATAAATTTGGTTACGCTGATCATATTTTTGTCACATCATTCCACCTCTCACTCTGAACCTCTCTCTTCAAAACAGACAGTTCACAGGTATCAGAATTATAGAGAAAAACATCCAGTTCAAGTCCTAACTTTTTTTTCACTAAGTTCCGGAACAACTTACAGTCTTCTGAAATATAATTAACAATGAGACTTGATAAACCTGTCTCAGTATTATTTCCATATTTTTTTTCATAGGATGATAAATTAACGACCATTCCAACAATGGATTTTTTCGCGTATGAAATAACAAGTTCATTTTCTAAAGGGCATTTTTCCGAGTCATACTTTATATCCAATGAATCTTGTAGTGCAGAAATGGACTCTTCTTTAAATTCGTGACTCCCTGTTTCCGTTCGGTAGCCCCCTTTAAAACTGGTTTCCAGCTCAAAGTATTTTGCTTTTTTGACTTGTTCATTTTTTAAAAAAAAGTTTAAATCCAAGGCTTTCTCGGGTATTGAAACCCGAAGATCCTGACCTGTAAGCCTCGAGTAAATATTCTGTAGCGCAAAGTTAAAATATGTGTTCAACATTAAAGAAACAGCTTCTGATCCGGCATACTCTTGATCTATTATCTTTAAGAGCTCATCTTTTACAAATTCATGCTTGTTTATACTCCACTTACAAACTTCGCCTTGATTATCCAGTAGTTGTGTATACACATCTTTCGAATATATAGCCTTTACTTCGCACTTATCACGCTCAAGAAGAAAACCAATATCTCTGAATAACTCAATTGGAACATTGGGAGAGATATAGCTGACTGATGACACTTGAATGCATTTCCTATGTTTTAGCTCATCCACCTCTATACGAACTCTGTCATAGCCTGAACGCAGACCCGTTTTTTTAATGACGAATCGATTGGGATTTTCAAGCATTTTGGCAATAAGTTTTCCTTCCTTGAAGGCTTTTATAACTTTAATCTGTTTGTAAGCATTACTGTTACCAGGCAGCTTATCAGGCTTACCCACGGACATTGCAGGCTGCCGTAATAAGGCAGCTTCATCTAGAAACCATTCTGCATCAGGCTGTGTGGGTAAAAGTTGAGCATCTCTATTTTTATGCGAAGGAGAACTATGCTGCCTTGCAAAAGAATATTCTTCTAATTTTTTCCTTGTCCTCATAATTTCTGGTTTGAATTCATCATCATCTTTAAGGACAAGGTTTTTAGGTGAAGGATCTACTGTCACAGGAGAATATGCACTTCCATCTCTCGTTTGAGGCGGTACCATAGTTGATGCATTTGATAATGGTTTGATAGATGAATCCATGATTAAGCCCTTTCTTGATAAATTTAAATGGATGTTTAGAGCCCTCTTCTTCAAAAAAAGTTCATAACAGCACCGACAGCACCTCTAACAAAATCCCTTGGATGCTGCCCGATCACCTCGCTGGGTCATCAGAATCGAGCGTTTTTTGGCGCCTGACCAGACATCCAGCAATTCTTTTACCAGGCCCCTTAACTGAAGCTGTGAGATAAACTCCGAGTGGTAACGCCAGTCTCTATAAACAGGAGCTTCTGGAGCTGAGATATGCTTTACCAGACAGCAGAGATTAGAAATACTTACCAATGACGCCTATTGTTCAAATTTATACTTAAGTAGTACTTCAGCAGGTTATTTTTATCATGACCCCAATTTTTCATTTACCTCAATTCCGGAGAATAAAAAACAGAAAAATACTTCTCTGTGTCCTGCTGTCTTTTTTTTTGTGCCAGCCGCTTTTTCTGCCTGGGAGTTTAAATATTCCCGTAGCCTGACGGAATACTGCGATGAAGCAGGCACCAAACTGAAGGAGGACAGTCCATATCAGTATTTCCTGTGCATCTCAAAAAAAAAGAACAAAGCATCTACGGTTTCAAAAGCTGTGAGTCAGGTCATGCCCGTTCCAATGGTGGCTGTTCCAATCAGCCCACCGAGCGAACGGCCAGACTCTGATAACCCTGAAATTTATTCGGGCTATACCGAAATTGTTATAACCAATACACTTGCCGCAACATCAGCTTCTACGTCTTTAACTGTTTTAGGCGCCATTAGTCTCAATAAAAGTCATGTAGTCGTTAGTGAAAGCGAGCTACCCACACAGGCTCCCCCTATAGCAATAAAAAATGCCTTAGAAACTTTCAGGCAATCCGCTGTCTTTAGCGCAAATCCTGATGGAACTCCAATCTACTTTACAACTTCGGCCGTTCAGATGAACTCGGAAAGAGCCAGAGCTATTCATGAAGAGATAGGAAAAATAGTAAAACACCTGGATGATCTTGATGAACTCAACGAAGAAATTCCACATTGGATCAGAAGAGCCTGGTTAATGATCCGAAGTTACTATCCAACTTTCACTCGATTCAGCCCTGTAGGGGCATTATTTGTTTCAGTATTTTCACCGCTCTACACAAAGCCACTGGAAAACACTTTTACTGACTATATAGAACAACCTTCTTATAACTTCACAGGCTGCCGTGTTTTTGTCATTATCAACACTGAAAGGTTAATAAGGGATATGTACCAACAGGGCGTATTAATTTTTGATCCTAAAAATGGTTTCCCGCTATTGACCAGTGCCAATACGGTAAGAGAGTTTGCTTTATCAGCCAACAAGTCGGTGCACTCATTTAAGACTAAAGGGGAGTTCATTAGCTTTTCAGACAACTCACTCCAGTGTCAGTGCCCCATTTGCACCAAAACAGGAAGGCATGCGGCCAGTGCATTTGGAGGCTGTCTGGTTGATGGAATAGTATTACCCAATGTCCTTTTCGTTAATGTCATAGATGAAGTGCGTAATCGACTTGACGCGCCTATCGGCAATATATCAGAAATTGAAATGTATGTTCATAACATCTCTGATCCTCGCTTATTAGACCGACCTCTAAAAACCAGACTCTATAATTTTGTAAACTTCAGTTCTTTTGATGACACGAATGAAAAATTCTTTGGGCGGCACTCTCCGTGCCAATGTGAAAGCTGCCCGAATGTACCTACTAAAGAGTCGGAAGCATCTGCAGTGTTAGTGACCTTTATTGTGAATGGATTAGTGTTTGTTGCTGCAACAGCAATTGCGATAGCCTGCAACAATGGCCTGAGACGTGTAATCATACATGCCAGAGAACGGTAATCTCTAGCAGCCGCTACTAAAAATCTAACATAATCTGTAATTATGTAGACTTATCTACGCCATCGGCATGGATGCACGACGAATCGTGTCTAACTCCACTCTTGCGTAGGGTTTAGGGTCTGGGCGACCCCGTCGAGCTGTAACCTGTCTCGACCATAGTTATCAAGGTTCAAACTTGCACTGTAATCCCTATCATGCAGAGTTTTACATTTTGGACACCGCCACTCACGATCAGACAGAGTGAGATTGTCATTTACGTAGTCGCAAGTATGAACCGCACACTTCTTCGAGCTGGGAAAGAACCGATCTGCAATCACAACCTGGCATCCTCTCAGCTCTGCCTTGTATTCAACAAGTTCTCTCAGCTTACCGAAACCTGCATCACTGATTGCTCTTGCCAGTTTGCGGTTTTTTACCATGCCTTTGACATTCAGATTTTCGAGGGTGATTATTTTGAATCTTGACGTCAGATAATCACTTACCTCATGTAGTACGGCTGTTCGCTGGTTACTTATCCGGTAATGCAGTTTGGCAACCGCTCGCTTGGCTTTCACATAGCGGTTGCTTCCCTTTGTTTTGCGGCTTAACGCCCTCTGTTTCCTGTTAAGGCGTTTCAGAGAGCCTTTCAGTTTCTGATTAGCAGCAAAGGTTTTGCCATTCGAACAAATAGCTAAATCCTTGATGCCAAAATCAACGCCTACAGACTCATGGCTTTGTGCTTTTGGGTCGTAATCCTGAGTGTCTACCAAAATAGAAGCGAAATACTTTCCGGCTCGCTTACTGATCGTCACCTGACAGGGTGTTCCTGTAAATCTCAGCTCCTGGCGCATCTTGATGCGGGTTTTCAGTTTCTCAATGCGAAGTGTTCTGCCATCAACATCAAACTTGGGTTTTTCTCTGAGAGAAAAACTGTCGTGTAGTCCTCGCTTCTTGAATCTTGGATAACCTGCTTTTTCTCCTTTCTTCACCCGACGAAAGAAGTGAGTAAAGGCGTCATGAAGATCGTCGATTGTGTTCCTGGTGACACGTTGGCTGACTTCGGCATACCAGGGAAACTCAAGCCTGAGTTCCTGGTATTTTTCATTCGCAGCCTTCTTTGACCATTTAACGCCTTCTTGATTGAAATGGGCTAACAGTTGATTGAACGCATGACGACGAGAACCACAAGCCCTATCAAGATAATCGGCTTGTTGTTTTGTCGGTCTGAGTTCAATCTTGTGAGCTAACAACATCTCGCAAAGTCTCAAGCATTTTTTTGTATAACCTGAGTTCGCCAACCTTTTGCAGAACAGCAGGCTTCCAGTAACTCTTGCTGCCCGTCTAAGTCTGGCTTTTGGTCGTGACCGGATACTCTGCAATAGCAAAGCGTAGTCGCAGCTTCGTTACTGTAGCCTATGAATTCAGACACGTCGTAGTAACGAGTTCCACCTTTGGTCTTTCTGGCAGGAAGCAGCTCACCTGTACTTTCCCATTTTCGAAGTGTTACTGGGTCTGTACCAAGTAGACGAGCTGCCTCACCTATCTTCACTAATCTCTTATTTATGCTTGAGATTTTATAAGATAGTTTTAGATTATAATAGATTGTTGCGAACTGTTTTTAACCTGTCGGACTTAAGCGCCCGTAGCGAGGATTGCAAGAAATTGAGGATAAAAATCTCTGTTTCTGAGGAGAATAGCGAGCTATTTGACGAAGAAACAGGGATTTTTAGACCAATTTATTGCAACCGCACGACTGCATGGATGCAGGAGCTAGAGCAACGCAGGAGCAGTTGCCGTGTAGGACAGTCTTAAGTCCGACAGGCTGCTAGATCACTTTTAAGTGTCTTTTCAGTCGGACTGCTGATGCTCTGCAAGGCTGATTAGACAAGAACGCCCTCGGGGTCACGATCCGGGCGCTTATTTAAATTATTCAGGAGAATCAATCCCAAAATGACCATGAGGGAGAGGCAATTGAAACTGCTCATCCGATACGGGTGGTCCAGAGTTTAAATTGTCTCTATGACTCAAAGTGCTTTGCACCTCTTCCAACAGCGATCCGAGGTCACTCTCATTGACTATTATCATGCCCATTCCATAATTAGTGAACAAAGCGACCGTTTGATCGTCATTTAAAGCAAGTAAAATCCAGATGTCAGAGTGAGGTTCTGGCAATTGATAGGACGAGGTTCCATCCGATATATAAAAACGACCGAAAAAGCTCCATCGCCCCACTTGAAGGAATCTTAAAATCCAATCCTTCGGTTGCAGATACATCATAGCCCAACCCTGCGGATTGAGATATTGAGTAAGCCACTTCCATTTCCATGAACTTGTCATGTCAAGCACCGATGATGGCACAACACAGGACTCAATATAAGTGTCAAATTTTATGTGTTCAGGAGCAAAAAGAGAGTTAATAAGTCTCTCATCGCCCTCCCCATAATCCAGTAAGTAGGCATTCAACCGTTTGGCAAGACTATCATCCGCTTCCTGATGAGCCTGCTTATGCCGCAGCAGCATATAATAGAGATAAGCGAAAAAACGTTTTTCATTCCCCAATTGCTTCCAGTCATAGCGGGTTAGTTCTGCTTTTATTGTGATGGACAGCCAGCCAATTCTTATAAAGAAGGTTTTCTGAAGCCGGTCTAAACCAATATCAGTGATCCCGCCTGCCTCCATAAGGGCGAAAAAAGTTGTCAGATCTTCCGGACTAAACAAGCTGGCAAAGCCTTCACTGCCTCCCCCGGGAAGATTTCTATCAATATGGCGCTGCATGAATTCAAATCTTTCTCTGAATATTTGTATTTCATTGCTCAACCTGTCATTCAGCATGATCGGCTGACCTGTTAAACAATTATTCGCAACGTTCAGTATATTTGCGTTCGTCGTGCTATGGTCGTCTGTTTTATCATTCAATAGCTCTACCAGCAATTCGCAGAACCCATGCAAACCCTGACTTGACCTGTCAGAACTTGTTTCTTCACATCTAGCGCAAACGCCACCCACTGCTCCGAGGTTTGACAAATGTTGGCAGTCAGGACAACTGGCGTTAACCTTTGGCACAGACAGCGATAAAGTCACTAATATTAATACAGTGAAAAGTCGCAGGATACAGAGACCCTTGAATAGTCCTGCAGTTCCTCTCCAGGGTTGATTGTTAACGTTCGATTCAGATTGCACTTTATTGTCTCTATTGACCGGTTAAATAAACGGAAGAGGTGTAAGATCCCTGCCCCGCTGGTTTATAGTAAGTACCAGGCAAAACAGACATGATAGATCATAACAACGATTTCCAATGGTCGCTCAAAGTTATCAGAGCATTATAGAGCTCAGATATGTTTCACGAGACGACAGTATAGTGAATCAGAGCTTATGCGCCGTTTTCTAAATGAATTTACGAACTTTACGGTTTCTGTCAATTGCTGAACTGACAAAGTCTGTATCATTTTTAAGCTCATCATCCGCATAAATGAAAGCACGAGGATGCTTTTTAATTAATTTCAGCAAATACTTGCGATCACTCAATATTCCTTTACTGGCAAATGATAAGAGACTAATGTCGTCGGCAATTAGCCTCTGAATAAGGTGCTTATCGCTTCGGATTCTTTCACTTGCATCATTCAGAACCATTGGGGACTTTGCGATAGCGGTCATTACAACCTCATCATTGTCCCGAAGTTCCAGGCTGGCATATTCCAGGTCGCCCGGATGTTCTTTAATGGTGAGTAATACAAGATCTTTATCACTTCGAACCCGTTGGCTGGCATAGGTCAGCCCATGTTCCAGCAGGATGTTCCTGACCTTTTCTTTGTGATCCTGAAGCGATTGACCCGGTGAAACAATAAACTCCAGGTTGTAAGTATGAGGTGGCTTGATAACAAAGTATTGGTTTCTTAGATGGCTATTAAAATGCTCAAACAATGGAGTGGCTTTTCGGGAACCAACGAGTAGAAGGTGATATAAAAATTTCTTGCAGTTGTCCTCACCGATGCCTTCATTCATTAACACTTCCTGAAGATTGTTCTTCGATTCTGCCAACCGTAGACTGTCATCCATAAACTGTTTGTGGTGGCTGTTTAATAACTGACACCAATCGGGAGCGCTATGGAAAAATCTGAAATAGAACATTGAAAAAAGGCAATGCTGGAAGGCAAATCTATCAGCTTCTGCACAAGAATCGTTATTAAGGCGTTGTGCAAGAAAGTTAAAGTTCCACTGATCTCTCTTAAAAATGGTCGTATTGTGCCTCAAGTGAACCTCCACCTCATCAAGAGCATCTAATACTGCGATCAGTTTCTCAAAGGCATCCTGCATAGTTTGAGTGGTTGTCATTCGGGGGCATTCGACGATAATTTCTCCCGCTACGGCGTTGCTACTTAGCTTCATGCCATCAGCATTTTTATCCAGCTCGATCGCTTTTAATAACTGCACCAGAAACCACATACGCTTCAACCTGAAGGGTTGATCACTGCCATCAGGACTATAAAACTGGTCAGAGAATGTCAGCCGCAAGGTTCGTTTTTTTCCGCCCTCTGCCTGTTCAAGTAGCTCGATGATGCCCACATGATTGCCAAAAGTCAGGTTAACAATCACAGCATCAACCGTATTGACGACAGTTGCTTTAATCCGTAATTTTTCGATGGCTGCTTTGCAGGTCTGATTCAATAATGTCGCCTTTTCGCCCGGGGGGGTGCATTCAACATAGGTGACTTCCTGTTCAGTAGAGACTTTGCCCTGACCAGAAGCCAAAGTGACCATTGCCAGTGCTTTTACGAAGCGCTGATGCAGGGCAAAAATCAGGTCATGAACACTCTGAACCTGCTGAGCCTCCATAGGATGGAGTGCCTGGAGAGAGGATTGCAGATGATGGCAGGTGGCCATCCACTGACTAAACATGTCCGGGCATAGTTTCAGTGCTTCACCAGCCTGCAGGGGAAGGATGATATGCTTTAACACTGATCCGATGGTCTGTTTCAGCGTCCCGAAACGGTTAATCAGTTGTGGTATTTCATCGCGCAATGACTCGAGCTGGGGTGAAAGGTGCTTACCCGCCAGTAACAGAAATGCCCGGTACCCCCCCAACATTGCTTCAGCGCCCTGAACCAGCTGGGTTACCGCATCCCCTGTCTCTGTCATTATCTTTAAGCGTTCCGGAGACATGCTTAGTTTTATCGGGTCTGCGAGACAATCCAGTCCGCCGCCGGGGGCGAAGAATGCCAACAGGCGGGCATTTTGATCCACAAGCCATTGAAACCCGCTGGCAACTTTACGGAATGTACCGTCAGGGGGAAATAAATCATCCGGTGACTTGACGGTTCTTACTAACGGTAAATCAGAGAATCCAGCGGATTGGGTTCTGTGACTGGCCAGTTTTCCGGTAAGGTCACCGTTAACAATAAATGCACAGGACTTGCCGTCAAAGCGGGCGCAGACCAGCGTGGCTTGTTGGCTATCCTGGCCAGTCAATGTCAGGCACTGGTCAGCGGCCAGCATTAAAGGTATTTTTTTCTGTCTCAGGAGGATCGCCACATGATCATTGAATCCTCCATTAACAAAGACAAAACCTGCAATCCGCTTCAGGCAGTCAGGCTCAAGCATCCAGTCTTCAGCGTGTCGTGCCACGACAATGGCGCCTTCTGGCATAGAGTCTGCCTTTTGTTTTTTGGCCAACCAGAGTGGTCCGGTGCAATAACCTTCGCTGATACCCTCACCACTGGCAAGGGTTTCCTCGGGTTCGGCCATGGCAAAATCCATCCCTCCGGAAAGTCGGGTAATTGGGCGCACCTGCAACAGGAACAGACGCCCCTGTTGATCGATGGCAAACTCCACATCCACGGGACAGAGCAACAGGTCTTCAAGTGTTACCACTGCCTGCCTGAGTTCTGCAACCAGGTCATCACTGAGTCGTTGCCCAACACTGTCTGGTTTGCCAACGATATTATGAATCTCTGTTTCCGAATAGCCGTCGTTATCGCTATTCCTTTGCAAGATGAAGTGACTTGAGACCGTCCCGGGAAAGTAAGTCACCTGGTCAGCCCCTTCCCTTCGTTCAATATTGATGCGGTGGGGCGTATTAACGGACTTGCCAGCCACTGCGCCTCTGGGCTGACCGGATGAGTACTCAACCCTGATGGTATCATCCTGGAATGATTGAAAGCTCATGGCTACCCCACCATATTGGCAGTCAATACACTGTTGGATGATCAGTGCCATAGGTTCTGGTATACCCCCATGACAGACTTCAGGCATGAAACCTGAAGCCATAACCTTAAGGCAGGTATGCAATACATCATCTTCTCCCTGAACTTCAGAGAGGTATTTGCCCGCCTGGGCATCGCCGTAGTTGTCTTCATTGATACCAGAGCTGCGGACAATAACAGGCTGTGACAGGGACAGTCCGACCAGTTCAGAGCGCAGATCCCTGATTTGGTGAGCCGCTTCAGAATCTTTTACCTGCTCGTAAAAGTCATGACTGGCAACAAATTTTGCCAGCCCTGTCAGCCAGTCAACCCATCGGGTATGTTCTGAATGTAGCAAGCCATTGAGGTGCTCCCTGATATCCACCAGGCGGGTTTCTGCCCCCAATTCATCGACTATTTCAGGAAGGTACGGGGCTAAACGACGGTTATCCAGTGGCTGTTTTTCAAGCGCATTCGTTATATCGGCTGCAACACATCTGAAGGGTGGAACAGTCAGCCCTGCTTCCTGCATACGCTGTAAAAACATACCCTTGCCCCCGAGCTGTTGCCGGTCGGGGAGAGAATGGTCAGAAGAAACCGGAAAAGGCTTACGACAGATGCGCTTGGCTAATGGTGTTGCATCGGTCAGAGCGTCACGGGAATCAGTATCCTTTAAATATCTCTTGGATGGGCTTTTGGCCCCGGTACTCTGAGAGGGTTGAGTGATCGGGCTTTGATAATCAGGACTGCCAAATTGAGGATTTAGCATCAAGATCTCCAATATAACGTCTAATGTTTATCCATGACTTAATGGCTAATAGCTGTGGTCGTCCGTGATCATGGTGCCAAAAAGTTGGAAAAGAAATCATTCATCCCGCTTGGACAGTCATATTTGTATAAAGTTCACCCGTTACAATGAAGTAGGCAATTTGGTCATTATCATAGCGCCATAACCATCACCGGAGCCAACGCATAAACAACAAAAAGATTTGCTTGAAGAGCATGAATACGGGTTAACGATTCATGTTGACGAATAAGAGGGGGCTCACTAACGGCAGACCATCCATGGTCTGAGTCACTCGCAGATAGCACCGGCCTGTTACAGTTTTTACGGGGTGTAATCAGGACCCGGTAGTGAAGACTTTTATACTAAACGGATTAGCTAACTGTTGATTACTGGTTTCGAGCACTCTTCTTAGCTGATCGGCATCCACGCAATCCGATACCTGGACATTAAAGGTCAGTGTCTGGCTTTCGAACTGTCGTTCAAAGGCTCTTAGATTATAGCCACCCGAGCACTTCAGTAACTGCGCTATATGCTGCAAAGCGTCGATTTCCTGAGTGATGGTCAAGCCGTTCCTACTGAATGTGAAGCTCACCTGAAACTGATTTGGAAACTGGCCATGGCTAAAAAGAGAGATAGAGCCAAAAGTAGATATACTGTCTAATAATAACCATCCGAACTCCAGGCCAGGTATCCCTGAACCAAAGTTGCCAGCTGTGCCTGCCGCTGTTGTGACAGACCTCAAAAAAATTGCAAACTTTCGACGCCACCCGTGCAGGTTTGTGAGCGAATCAGATGTATAGCTGCCAGAGCTCACGGAAGGCTGGTTGGCATAGATCAGGATCGGCTCCTCCATCAGATTGATAAGCGTCATAACATAATTACGCAGCTCGCTTTCAGGTATTTCATGAGCCGGTAAATTTTCTATTTCTGTTGCTGTTTCTATGTCTGTTACTGTATTAAAACTTGTCAACCGAGCCAAAACAGTAGTACTACCGGTTGTCAGGGAACGAGTTCAGTCTTTAATACGATCAATTAATGTCGCTATAACTGGCAAAACAGCTGTTCCACATGTCGGGGAAGTCGGTAAGCCACCAACGGCACAAAACTCTTCCTGAGGGGCCGATGCGCTGTCAGTACTTCCAGACTCCCGGGGAGGCAAGTCATCAATTTCAGGTTCCCGATTTTCGCTGGATAACAACCCGGAAGGTGGCTCTTGTGCCCCCTGCGCTTGTGATGATCCATCAGTTCCTGTATCAGGCTCGACTGATAGCAATAGTCTGACGTATGACTTAGTGCCTTTAAGGTCAAGCACGTAAGAACCTGCTAATGAAGTCGTGGGCATCATTATGATTGCCACCACAGTGATAAAACTCCACAAGACTTTGAGGTTGCAAGATTTTTTTATAACCTGCTTTTTCATAACCAGACCTGCTCATAACAAACCACTAAAAGTAGTTGAGCCAATGGAAAACAGGTGGTTTTTTACTTAGAGTATTTTCGACTTGGAGAGGGTGCAACAGGAAATGAGTTAGCTTAATCAACACGACAACCCGCCCAACCCATAATGGTTTCGGGATTTTTCCGAACAGCATTGGTCATATAGTGCTAAAAATATGACGAGCCTTACCAGGTCGCTGTTCCTCAATCTTTTCAGAATTGCCTATCACCGGAAAGTTAGAAACTGCTGAAAGCTGCCCATACTTTGAAAGTAAGTATTCATAAATACCAGAACTCACAGAAAAGGGATCTGGAATTGGTCGTTTTATCCTGAACCCATGTGCCATACAACCACAGCCTCCCGCTGTCGTACAGAATGCTGATCCACGACAGGGGAACACTTTACACATACGCTTAGTCCGGACGCTTCGGCAATAGAAGCCAGAAAACGGTTTGTTTTCCTGATTTTTTTCTCGTAGTCAGTCCGGCAACGTTAAAAAGACAAAAAAACACTCATTCATCCTTTACCCGCTGGCTGATGGAACTCAATTACATTGCTATCGGGATCACGGATAAACAGCAGTATTGAGCCATTGTTTGTGGTAACAGGACCTTCTGTGATAGTGACTCCAAACTCCTGCAGCTGCTTCTGAACCTCATGGATATCATCCACTTCAAGAGCCATATGGGTATAGCCCGGGTGCTTCTGGTCAATATCCATCAGGATATTCTCTTCCGGCTGAACCGTTGCGTTCAGGATGAAGTTCAAATTGACGCCACAGGGGTGCTCCATAATGGCAACCGGCTCTGGTCCCACAGGCCCTGCCAGAAACTGAAAACCAAGCTGCTCATAAAAATCCCTGGTCGTCTGCAAATGGCTTACCCGAATGCCCACATGGTTAATTCTTCTGACTCTTATCATTACTAACCTCCGTCAGCCCGATAACCGAGCCTGACTGTTGTTTATCAGCTGAATACCTGTTACTGCAATTTATCAATACCACCCAGACATGTACAAACCAAATGCTAAAAAAATAGTCGGTGACAAATTCTGTCACTCAATCGCTCTTCTCAATACCGATACATAAGGTGATTAGTTGAGGCAGTGACCGTCCTCTTTCTGTTTATAAGGCAATTGATCAGATGCTAATCGTTCACCTCATTGACCAAATGGTTTTCAATTCAGATTTATACCAAAAAAGTATCGCCTGCCTGTTCTGATAACTGATCAGTTCTTCTACAGCAAATTGTCGTTCATTTCCATATGATGCGTAAGGTAGATTTCCAAAATGATGTGACCGGCTCTCGATTGAGCAGACTCATACGTCAATAATTCTTGTTCTGCCTGCTTGAGCATTTCTTGTTCAACCGGCGTTACCTGAACGCACCTCGATAGTTTGTCCGGAAAACTCATGCCATATCAGGCTGGTGCTCGAGTAATCTCTGTAACTATTTCCTGGTTTCCGTCTCTGGCAAATGAATGTAAAAAATAGCTTAATAATCAGGAATTATTTGGAGAAGGTGATGGTATTCATTGACCAGATCTTGATGATAATTTGAATGCTAAAGGTCCCCTGCCCAGTGTCCATTAAAGCCAGCCAAGTACAAATTGCTCGCAAAGGATGCTTCCTGCCCGAACCGGGTCAAAGCCCAAACCGACTCTAAACCAGACGTCATATACTCTCAATAATCAATACAACCTGTTTTCTATACAATAATCATTATGTATACTTCAACTGCAAAACAGGAGTCGTATTAATGCCACTTATAGTTGAAGAGAGTGTGCCAAATGCCGAAGAGTACTGTGGTATGCGTGTGAAAGCAGGCTTATCGCCAAAATCTCTTGAAGCTGCCAATATTGGCCTACCAAACACTTTATATGGAATATCAATCCGAGACTGTGAAACGTTGGTTGCCATGGGGCGTGTTATTGGCGATGGTGCATGTAATTTCGAAATCGTAGATATTGCGGTAGATCCGAATTACCAGGGTCAGGGACTGGGACGGAAAATCATCGAATATATAGATAGTTATCTGTCTTCTGTCGCACTTGAAGGTACTTATGTTTCGATGATTGCCGATGAGCCAGAATTCTATCAAAAACTGGGCTACAAACCCGTTTCTCCTGCAAGTCAGGGGATGACCAAAAAGTTCAAACCCCGAATATAACAAATGCTCCAGACACCTCATGCGCGGCTGATGCAGACATAAGCAGCCTCACAACCAGCTTACACAAAAATGAACGACCAGATCAGCAAGGCTAGCACTTAATTCGTTACTGCATAAAGTCACCTTGACCTGTCTACTGGTATCACCTTTATGATGTTCCATTCAATGGAACTTCAGACAGGATTATGACAGTTAAGACCTATTTTCTACCGTTATTAAAAAGCTGGGAACGGCTGACCCAATTTCAACAAGGGGTCATTATGGCACTGACTTCTAATGCTCTGTTTGTGTTTGTGGGCACACTTGTTCGTCAGATCAGTGATCATATAAGCTTATTTCAAGTACTTTTAGTGAGACAATTGGTCTTTTTATTGCTTCTGGTACCATCTCTTAAAATCGCTGGCAGCAGTATTTTTAAACCTGAAGCTTTACCATTACATGGATTAAGAATTCTGGGAGCCTTTCTCTATTTATATTTTGGTTTTGTCTCAGTTAGCAACTTGCCATTGGCAGATGCCACTGCACTCAGTTTTACCTCTGTTTTGTTTGTAGCTTTAATTGCAAAGCTATGGCTTGGGGAAAATGTAGGCTGGAAAAGAGCACTAACAATTTTCGTTGGTTTTTCGGGTATCCTGTTAATTACTCAGCCAGGTTTTGATAATCCAAAGTATATTTATATTATTAGCGGTCTTATTGCTGCTTTGGGTGGGGCTATTGCTGCAACTTGCGTTCGCAAGCTAAGTCAGTCTCAACCAAGAGCAATATTACTTAGCTATCAGGCTTTTTCAGTAGGCTTAATCACATTGGTGCCTGCAATAGCAAATTGGAAATGGCCTGACTGGTGGCAGACTGGTTTGTTATTACTAATTGGTACTCTCTCTTCTTTAGCAACGAGTGCTGGTGTCATTTCCTACCAAAAAGCACCTGCAAATGTAGCCAGTAACCTTGGCTATGGCCAGATAGTGTTTGCACTGATATTAGGGTATTGGCTTTTTGATGAAACTCCAAATGTACTGGCACTAACAGGAGTTGGGCTACTTTTTGGCTCAGCTTTAGTGCCCTTTTTTCGGCAAAGTTATTTGAATAAATAGAAGGTACTTAGTCATTGACCCCACGGCAACTTACAAATGGCTTCAATTCGTTCAAGGTTTCGCCCCTCACCCAACCTCCTCCGTCGCTGGCTGACCCCAGCGTTAGCATACCCAAATACAATGTCGTCAAATTCTGACCACTGGTTCATAACAAAAAATTTTAAACAGGTATTAATAATAATTTTAGGGCATATGCCTTCACAATGAACTCAGATTATCTGAAAAACTGAATAGAGCGTTTTATACGTACAAAGACGCTTACGTATCGTTAAAACTCTCAAAAAAAATCCATATGAAATACTTGAGCTATTCTTAGCTACCGACCTCTGAAAGTTAATATTATTGAAAAAAGGTAGTTCACTATGAAAATAGATTTCAGGCTCATTCTTTTATTTCTTTTCTTCTCACTATCATCTTATTCATACTAAAAATATTTAACTTTAAATGAAAACTGGAAAAACATGGTCAATTACTCGTAAATGGTACAACTTCAACATACAATCAGGTCAGTCATAGCGATACTTTAACAGGATGCAACGATCGCTCATCAGGATTATCTCTTCACAATCGAATGTGTCTTGCCATTGATTGCTCAGCAAATAATTTTTTCATTTATGAGACAGCCTCTTCCACTAATATAGTTTTTGATCAGAACAACCTTGACTTTAATGTTCCAGAACCTTTTAATTCCTTATTAGGTAATGGCAGCAATAGTCTTCAACATAACATCCAGACTCAATACATACTACAAAGCCAAACGACAGCGTGTCATATTTCTGAACTATTGGCTTGTATTTTTTGTTGTCCTTTTTTTATAGCGATTGACCTATTCACAGGAAGAAGTTCTTCCGAAGCTGAAGCAAGACTGAAAGCACTGGAAGCAGCACAACCAAACAATTTACACATGTAACTATCGATAAACGCTCTTTGCCTCACAGAGCTGTCAACAGTGATAATCAGGAATTTTTATCATCAAGTACAGAAGTTATACACGATAATACTCGTATATTCGACCTCTTTACTTAATGCGCCTGAAACACAGAAGTGGATAATAGAGAATCTAAACCAAACTAATGCTCTGAATGTTGATGGTTATGATGTTACCGCCAATCAACCTAGCCCATATAATACGGAAGTAACAAAAGCATGTGATTGTAATGGAGCATGTAATTGTGCGGACTCAAGAAAAAACAATACCGATGACTCAGATGATCAGAGTAATGCTATAAGTACTCGTTCGATTTTATCGCATTCGTACTCTGAATAGGAAAATTAAAAAAGTGTCTCTGCCAGATAACGGGCAATCATTGAAAGCTTTTAAAATATTTCAAACAATCTGTACCAATTTAACTCCAACCAGTCAAAGTACTGAATAAATTATGGTAATTTTTTTTAAACTGCACCCTATTTATAAACACTCCCTCTGATTTATATCAGACTAATAGCAAAGCCGACAAACCAGTTTCCGACTACCCCTGTTACAGAATAGAGCTCACTTTATCAAAATAATCCCGCACAAAAATTTTCAAACATACCTGTACGTTTATCCATTATCAAAATTCTCAAAAAAATATCAAAATAATAACTTGAGCTATTCTTAACCACCTACATCGATAAGTTGAGTTTAATGAAAAACAGGTGATTAACAATGAAAATGAACGTCAGATCAATTATTTTTTATCTGCTATTATTGCTATCATCTTATTCGTATTCAAAAGATTTACACCTAAATTGGAAGCTGGAACATCAGAATAATTTGCTACTAAGTGGTAAAGCAGAAACAACCAACCAAGTAAGTCATAGCAATTCTTTAACAGGATGGAATGATCACCCATCAGAGCTAGATATTTCCACTCTACCTTCTGCCTCTTGTTCAGGGAATGATTTTGCCATTTATTATGACGTAGTCTCTTTTACTACTGTAAATTTTGATCAAAATAACCCAGATTATACTGTGCCAAAGCTTTTTCGTACTTTATTAGGCAATGGCAATGATCATCTTAACCATAGTTTCAATACTCAATACACACTAAGAGGTCACACAACAAAAGCAAGTAACATTGCTGAACTCTTCTGTTGTGTGCTCTGTCATCCTTTTCATCTGGCATTCAAGAAATGCTCAACCAAAGTCTCACATGGATCTGACAATGAGCTGGCCAGAATCAGAGCACTGGAAGCAGCGATAGCAGGCGATTTTCCAGAGCATGTCACTATTCATAAATGCGCTTTATATCATGGGGCTGTGGACAGTCATCATAAGATGCTTTCATCATCAAGCACAGAAGCTAAAGACGCTGAGACTCATATATTTGACCTTTTCCTGAATACTCCGGAAACACAGCATTGGCTAATAGAGAATCTAAACACAACGACCAACCAGAGTTTAGAACTGATAATACCTGAGTTATGCTATACAGCAGTACCTGCTGTAATTTTTGTGCAAGAGAATAACGGAGAAAGTCATGATGAAATTCTGCAACCATCACATTTTTTATCATTAGATTTTACCAATGGAGTTAAAGTGCAATATCACCTTAATCGAGTCTCCGACATAAATATTGAAATATTAGCAATTGTGGTAAGTGTTGAGGGTTATACCTTGACGCTGGTAGTTGACAATTATGATGTTTCAGCTAACCAACCTCCCCCACATTATGCGGCGTTACCAAAAACCTGTCACTGTAACGGCGCATGTAATTGTGACCATTCAAGGGAAAATGATACCGATAACTCAGATGTTCGGATTCATAGAATTAACATTATGAATCATCGTATATTTTTTCCTCATACCCATTAGAGAGCCTTCAAATAATTGTCTCTAATGGGTAGTGGGCTTTTATTGGGAATAATCCGCTGACGCGGCCCCTACGAGTCATTTAGCTTGAAAAATAATTATTCTGACATGTCTGTACACAGACAATTCTAACCGAGTCACAGCCGTGGCTCTGTTATGGTGCTTTGTGAAATCATGCCAGCTTTGTGTCAATTGGCTGCAAAACTGTGCCACATCAGTCAATACTCGCCGGTATTTATACCAAGCTGTCACTCAAGACAATAAGTCAGTTTCTACCTCATCGCCACCTGCAGCTCAGCGAAGCTTTACATTTATACAAAGACGTCTATTAGTCGTTAGAAGAACTCATAAAAAAGTTATATCAAATGTTTGAGCTATTCTAAGCTTCAAATGTCTAGAAATTGATATTAGTGGAAAATAGGTAGTTGATAATGAATATAGACGTCAGATTAATTATTGTATTCTTACTCTACTCGCTATCATTTCATTCCAACTCAAAAGACTTACACTTTAACTGGAATCTGGAGCTGAACGACAGGTTGCTGTTAAGTGGTACAGCCTCATCATCCCATCATTCTGGTCATAGAGATGATTTAACAGAATGTAATTATGATGATCTCACTCAATCGAATACTGATTACTCCGGGTATAATTTTTGCGTTTATGAAGTAGCTACTGTTACCTCTATAGAATTCAATCAGACTAAATCTTGTAATTTTGTGCCAAGTTTCTTTTCCAGTTTGTTAGGAGATGGCTTAAATAGCCTGAAACATACCGCCCTTACTTGTTATAGACTAAGAAGTCAACCGCCAAATACGGAATGTTCAATTGCAGAGCTGTTATATTCGACTTTCTGTACTCCCTGTTTTATGCCTGCTGAGTTGGTTTCTCAAGATTCGCAAATTCAGCAAGCAAGAGTCGAGGAGTTGAAAGCAGCAACACCAAACCATTTGCCAGATCATGTAACTATCCATAGCCGCTCAATATTATCTGAAACAGCTGTGTCAAATGATCGTCATACGGTTTTATTGTCAAATACAGAAGCTATAGACGATGATACCCATATATTTGATCTCTTCCTGAATAATCCAGAAACACAAAAATGGATAATAGAGCATCTAAATCTTACAAGCGAGATGATGTCACAACTGATAATACCCGGACTATTCAATACGGCTTTACCCGCCACGATTTTTGTGCAGCATCAAAGTAGTGAAGAAAACAATATAAGCCTGCAACCTTCACATTTTGTATCAATACATTTTACTAACGAAACCAATGTGCAATACCACATTAAGAAATTATCGAATAATGATATTCAGGTATTAGCAATTGTAGTTAGCTCTCATTTTTACACATTGACATTCGCTATTGATAACTACGACACTTCAGCCAACCAGCCTCCCCCGTATTGTAACTATGCAGAATTAGCACCACCAAACACCTGTAATTGCGCAGGAGCATGTAGTTGTGCCAACCAAAGAATAAATGATACAGATGAATCACAGGGTACAGATGACTCAGATTATCAGAGTGACACCACTAGTGCTCATCTAATTCCAGGTCTGGAGCAGTTAAAGTGAACATCAGATTAAACTACTTATTCTGATGTATCTTTCTCAGGCTTTATCATCTTGAAGCCGTCGAGAACAGGATTACCCGAAGCGGAGTACATTCATGAAGACGGGTAAAAACACCCACATATCACGTTGTCAAAAAACTCTATACGTTTTTTTAGAGTTGTACAAGGACGTCTAATAGTTATTATAAGCTTCAAGAAATTGTTATATGAAAGTTTTGAGCTACTCTTCACCTCTGATTTCTAAAAATCGATATTAGTAAAAAACAGGAATTTAACAGTGAAAGAAAACGTCAAATTAATGATTTTATTCTGTCTTACCTTGCTATCATCTTATTCAAACTCAGATGAATTGCACTTTAAATGGAAGTTGGAGCATTTGGGTCGATTAGTACTCAATGGTACAGTCACATCATCCACTCATTCTAGTCATAGCGGGCCTACAAGAGAATGTTATTGGGATGATCCCACTAAATGTTTTAGTGATCTGTCCGAGGATTATATTCTCATTTATGATCTGCTCTCTTCGATTAATATAGAGTTTAATCAGCATAACTCGACCAATAATGTGCCAGCTTTTTTTTATGGTTTATTAGGAAATAGCCTTCATAGCCTTCAACATAGTTTCCACACTCGTTACACACTAAGAGGTCAAACGGAAACCAGGGCATCCGTTATTACTAAATTTTTATACTGTATATTCTGCCCTCTTTGTTTTATGGTTAACGAGATGGTTTATCAAGACTTGTTAGACCAGGAAGAAAAAGTAAGAACGCTGGAAGCAGCCACACCAGAGCATTTGCCAGAGCATGTAACTATTGATAGCCGCTCTATATCTCATACAGCTGTGACCAATAATTATCAAACGTTTTTATCGTCAACCACAGAAACCATAGATGATAACACCCGTATATTTGACCTTTTCCTGAATACTCCAGAAACTCAACAATGGATAATAGAGCATTTGGGTTCAGCGACCAACCATGTATTGGAATTGATAATACCTGGATTAATCCGAACAGCTATACCAGCTACAGTTCTCGTGCAAGAGCAAGACAGTGAAAACTTGCAGGCGTCACATTTTTTATCATTAAATTTTCTGACCGGTACTAGAGTGCAATACCACCTTAAGAAGTTATCCACCCATCAAATTCAGGTACTGGCCATTATTGTTAACGCTACTGGTCACACCCTGACACTCGTTATCGATAATTATGATGTTATAGCCAACCAGCCTCCGCCACATTACAGCGAGCTACCATTACAGTTACCATTACAACAAGCCTGTCATTGTCATGGGGCATGTAATTGTCCAACTTCAAGAAATAATGATACCCATAATTCAGATTATCAGCGTGAAACCATAGGTGATAATGGCCAGGACATGCTCAATCATGCAGAAGTGGTAGTGCCACTGGGCACCCAGGAATCGCAAGACATGGATGGTGAACTCAATACGAAGTTGTAAGTACTCAACCATACGAAATCATATTTTCTGACTCATTGTTCAGGCACTCGCGGCAACTGCTCCTGCGTTGCTCTAGCTCCTGCATCCATGCAGTCGTGCTGCGTTGCAACACTGGTCACATAGCTTGATATGTTCCCGTCGTTGCACCTTGCAGAGCACCTGCCCAATAAGCCAGAAATATTCGATTCCGTATGGCTGAGTACTTAATGAACATCAAGTTAAGCTACTACCAACCGTTCAACTTTCTCAAGCATAATCGTTTTACCGCTGAGCAACAGGGCAGTCAACAATGAAAACATACGTCAGATTAATAATTTTATTCTTTCTTTACTTGCTATCATCTTATGCAAACGCAGAAGATTTGCACTTTAGATGGAAGTTGGAGCATTTGGGTCAACTTGTACTCAATGGTAAAGTCACATCATTCACTCACTCCGGTCATAGCGAACCCATAAGAGAGGGCTATTGGGATGTCCTCACTAAATATTTGAGTGGCATTTCTGGGGATCATTTTGTTATTTACGATCTGCTCTCTGACACCAATATAGAATTTTACCCCCATGATCCGGCCATTAATGTGCCAGATTTTTTTCATGGCTTATTAGGAAATGGCAGCCATAACCTTCAACATAGATTTCATACTCGTTACACACTAAGAGGTCAAACAACAACCAAAACAGGATCTATTGCTCAATTATTATGTTGCATTTTCTGTCTTCCCTGTTTTTTGAGTAGCGAGATAATTAATCAAGACATTCTGGAGCAGGAAGCAAAACTGAGAGAGCTGGAAACAGCAACACCAGACCATTTGCCGGAACATGTCGCTATCGATAGTCGCTCTATGGCTCATACAACTATGACCAATCATTATGAAACGCTTTCGTCATCAAACACAGAAGTTATAGACGATGATATCCATATATTTGACCTTTTCCTGCGCAATCCAGAAACACAAAAATGGATAATAGGATATCTAGACTCGGAGACCTACCTGACGCATGAGTTTATAATACCCGGGTTATTCAATACCGCCAGACCTGCTGAGGTTCTTGTGCAAGCGCGAGACAGTGAAAACGATAGTGAAGATGATGACACCCTGAAACCAACGGATTTTGTATCATTATACTTTGACGACGGAACCGTCGTACGATACCACCTCAAGAAATCACTCACCAATGACCTTCAGGTATTAGCGATTTCGGTGAGCTCTAATTATTATACCCTGTCGTTTGTTATTAATAATTATGATGCTTTAGCCAACCAACCTCCACTCATTCTCTCTTGGGCAGAACTTAGATTCTTTGATTCCTGTGATTGTAGAGGAGCATGTAATTGTGCCACCCCAAGATATAATGATAGAGATGGCTCAGATTATGAGAGTGACAGCATGAGTGACATGCATTAGTGTTTATGTATTTTTTAGTACGAAGCAGTCAAAATGACATCCGTTTGAGCTGCTTCCATCCGTTTACACTCCCACAAGGGCAGTTAAAAACACCTATACATTATGCTTACAAAAAAAACTCATACGTTTTTCTTTTTTTAAACTAGTTTGAATACTTCACAACTAATCATAAAACTGTACTATAAACTGTGAGGTTTTCGTTGAATAAAACATTTCCTTCCTTCTCAAAAAATTTAACTCCGTCTTTTCTTCTGGCTGCTTCGATATCTATGTCGACGAGCACCTATGGATTACCAAAGGACACATTGTGTGAAGAGTATGGAGAGCGTTTCAATCAGGCTAACTCACCCTCCAGTCGCGGAGGAGCCTATGGCGAGTGGATTGATAATAAATGCAACATCACTGTTCTTCCATTAAGCGAACTCAACAAGAAGGTTTCTCTTGTAGATGCCAGGCTCCCTATTGTTTTGAAACCTTCTCCGGCTTCTGATTCGGGAGCCCCGGTAACCCGAGACCATCAAAATCACAATGAAGTAGATGTTTCATTTATTTCATCCGGAAACATAGAACCTACCTCTCATACAGTCAAATATTATCCAATGTATTCTCCCAGTGCTGGCAATGATGGTTATTCTGATGGCTTAACACCGAAAGAACCTACCTTAATGGCAGCTCCGGGCTATGAAGAGGAAGTTCTTTTGGAACTGCCGGGCAATGTGGTTATTGAAAATGGTTTCACTATCGATCGCTCTCAACTCAAACCTACCATCAGTGGCTGTTTCCATTCAGGTCTTGCCCTTTTTGGCGCATTACTTACTGGCGACGTTTCAGGTGTTGGCTTTTCAGATATGGGTCTTCCCGCATGTACTGGCTTCTATATGGGAGGACCTGACTTCACAGCCCCTGCCAGCAAAATCCGACAGGCAACTAAAAAAGGTAACTCAGGAGGCAGTAACGGAAAAGCTGGAGCCAAAAGCAAGAGCAATGGAAGTGGTCAGAAAAGTGGTAGCCATGGACGCAATGGAAAAAGTAGCAAAAATGGTAAAAACTCGCGTGCCAGTGGTGGGGCCGGTGGCGGCGAAGACCCCTTTCAAAGTGCTAAAGGCCTTCAGTATATGACGGAGCCACTTTATAAGACTGTTATAGATGCTATAAAAAATCTGGCCACTAAGAGATTGGAGAAGGGCTTTGATCGAACTTCAGCCTCGTCCAGATCACTGATAGGACAAATTAAAAAAGGAATAAGGTCCTTGTCAGATGATCAGAGAGCATTCATTCACAGTACTGAGCCCTATAAATCAATCAGTCATTTGTTATAAATTCGTTGTTATCCTAAAGCACTTTTCAATCGACGATATTGTTGAGTGCTTTTGATGAAAAGTGTCCAAGGCTCAGCCATGTCAGTGACTTTAACATTATCTCAATAAGCCCCAAAACAAGGATTTTTGTTTAAATCCATGGCAGGATATCAAACAGGAAGAAGCAACAAGAGTCTGACATTATGGAAAAAACAATTACCACAGACCGATTAATCCTCAGAGCCTTAACTCAGCAGGATGCTGACCAGGTACAAACACTGGCAGGAGAGGAGCAGGTAGCCAGACTGACCGAAAATATTCCCCACCCCTACCCGGACAGCCTGGCAGAAAAATGGATTAAAGATCAAGAAAGCCTTAGAGAAACAAACAGCGCTTTTGTCTATGCCATCAAACTGAAATCATCAGACACACTGATCGGTACCATTGGATTGAATAACGCAACTCATGACGGGGCCGAATTGGGTTACTGGCTGGGTCTGCCCTTCTGGGGGCAAGGGTATTGCTCAGAAGCCGGGCAAGCACTAATAAGCCATGCCTTTGAACAGCTACCATTCAACCAGATCCGGGCCAGAGCACTGACCAAGAACATAAAGTCCGAACAGGTTCTTTTGCGACTCGGTTTTCGGTCCACTTCGGAAATTCTTGAAAAAGTAAAAGAGGACATGGATATTGTAAGGTATTATGTGCTGACTCGGAGTCATTCATGATGAGTCACAGAAAGTGTTCAAGATCGTGACTGTCACCCGGCAACCAGCGGATCAGAGCATCAGCTTTCCAGATTAAATAACCATTCAGCAGTACAAGAATAATTTATGGAAATAAAACTAGACGACCTGCAGGGTCAGGAAATTGCCCGTCTGCTTCAGGACCACCTGGATGATATGTATACACACTCGCCGGCAGTAAGCGTTCATGCCCTGGATATTGAGGAGTTACGCTCGCAAGACATAACCTTCTGGTCCGCCTGGATAAACCGTAACCTGGCAGGGTGTGGTGCATTAAAAGCCCTCTCGCCCTCTGAAGGCGAAATCAAATCCATGAAAACCTCATCAGGCTTTCTCAGAAGAGGTGTAGCTTCCGCCCTCTTAAAAAATATTCTCAGTGAAGCAGAACGAAGGCAATATAAAACCGTGTATCTGGAAACAGGCTCCATGGATCACTTCAAACCGGCTTGTGAGCTATATGAACGCTTTGGTTTCGAGCCCTGTGCACCTTTTGGAGATTATCACGAAGACCCCAACAGTCTTTTCTTTTCAAAAAAACTGTGAACCCATATCGCCCGGAATTGTGAGTGAATACCGGGTGGCTGGTTGCCGGAATTCTTATCATATCCATGGAACAACAAATCTCTTTTACAAGCAGCGAGTACACACAAAAATAATGCAAGACCCGTCGAGAGCTTTTTCTGGCACCTGTGAAACGATATGATTTTCCCTGAAAATCATCCGGATAATCATTATGAGATTGACTGAACAGGAACAACAGATCATCAAACAGGTCATTCAAGGTTACGATGCAAAGGCAGTGATTCTAGCAGCCTGTCGGACTTAAGCGTCCGTAGCGAGGATTGCAAGAAATTGAGGACAAAAATCTCTGTTTCTGAGGAGAATAGCGAGCTATTTGACGAAGAAACAGGGATTTTTAGACCAATTTATTGCAACCGCAGTAGGACAGTCTTAAGTCCGACAGGCTGCTAGTGTTTGGTTCGCGTACCGACAACGGTAAGAAAGGCGGCGATATTGATCTGCTGGTAATTTCACAAACACTGGGCTTTGCAGATAAACTCAATATTCTCGCTGATCTGCACGGTGAACTGGGTGAACAGAAAATCGATATTGCGTTAGACAACGATGGTTCCGGTGATTTTGCCAGATCAGTTCTCCCCACTGCCATTAAACTTTAAAAAAATTAATCCGTGACAGAGTACCCCATGACAGAAGAAAAGCTCAGGTTATTCGAAAAGCAGCTGCTGGTCTGGAATGGTCACTGAAACGTTCTCAGCCTCTGGATAGCAAACAACTCAGCCCAGAAGATGAAGAAAAATTTGAGACGCTAACAGCTCGCTTTGCCCGCATGAGCGACATTCTGATCCAGAAAATTTTCCGACTGGTGGATGAGCTGGATCTGGAATCTCCCGGCACGGTTCGTGACCGTATTAACCGGGCAGAAAAAAAGGCGCTGATTGATTCAGCCAGGGAGTTTGTGATGATTCGTGAACTTCGTAACGCTATAGCCCATGAGTACGAAGATGAAGCTCTGTCCAAAATCCACCAAGAAGTACTTCGACTCACTCCTGTTTTGTTGGCAGTGCCTGATAAAATTGAACACTACCTGCATGACAAGCTGTCATAAACAGTCATGAGTAGCCTTCTATAATGAGAGTGTCTCTTTTCAAAACACAATAAGGACAGCTCTACAGGGACTTAATCATGGCCACCAGCGTTGAAAACTGCCTCAATATACTTCGCCAGGACCTTCTTCAGGACATTCCCACAAGCCAGCAGACATCTGAGAATAAGCCTCTCTGGCTCGGAAGGCGTGTGGTCAGAAAAGTGAAGGGTTTCGGTCTTAAGCTGGCCGATATACTCAGGGGCCGGGGCTGGCTCAGTAATAAAAAGATCAATGAACGAGAAATTCGCGAATGCCGGTGGGCTCGAAGCGTTGCCGGGGCAGGACTGGTTGACCGGAATTTTTTTCCTGCCAACATTCCTGAACAGGAGCTTGTTGAACGCACCCGCCTCGCCCGGGAACTCTGGCAGAAAGACCCCTATAGTTTTGCTCTCTGGTGTATTGAACACGATCAACCCTTCCCCGAACACTTTCTGGAGGCAGAACTCATCCCCTGGCAGATGGAACAATTTGCCAGCCTGGGTCTTAATCGCAATCATGCGGCTCGCATGTCCCTGCGTCTGAGTATTGCAGTGAAGCTGCTGCATCCGTCTGAAGCCGGTGGTCAAAGGGAAAGCCTGTTAACCCTATTGCCGACAGATACCCCGGATGAGATTGAAAGAAAGGAGAGCTATAACGAAACCCTTCTCAATCTCGATCATGATCAGGAATCAGCCGATATGTATCTGGACAGTTTTATTGGCAACTATACCCCCAGTGAACAGATCGAACTTCTGAAAGCCTGCCGGGATGAATTGGCGACCCACCCGGAAAGTCATCAGCTATCCGAGCATAACCTGCTGAGAAAAGTGATCAATGACCGTCAAAAGCAGGAGACCGCTCAATTTCTGAGCGAACGACAAGGCAGTGATGACAACCTTGTCGACTTTGATACTGAACTGGACGAGAAAGGTCGTCCGAAAAAACCGTCATAACAATAACATTTGCGGACTAAATAACGCGTCCGCCATCCATTCGGATCACTCTGTCCATGCGCTCCAGCATGGCCTTCTTATGAGTAATCATAATGACGGTTTTATCCCGGTATGCGTCCAGAATCTGGTTCATCAAATGATCCTCACTGACCGGGTCCAGACCTTCACTGGCTTCATCCATAATCAACACTTCACCCTTTTTTAAAAGTGCCCGGGCTATTGCGAGCCTGCGCTGCTCACCACCGGAGAGAGCGATCCCACCCTGCCCCAACCATAGATCCAGCACGCTCTGTTCAGCCTCAGCCGCCGCAAGACGATCCAGACCTACCTCTTTGACAGTTTCCAGTAGCTCACTGTCTTGCGCTTCGGGTCGGGCCATTTTCAGGTTTTGCCTGAGTGTCGTACTGAACACATGGGTTTGCTGGGGAATCACCGTTAATAATTGATAAAGCGAAGCCTCAGAATATTCATTAATAGCAATGCCGCCCAGCTCGATACTGCCCTCAAAACCCGGTAGCTGCCGGGTCAGGGTACGGATCAGTGTCGATTTGCCACAGCCCGTTTTACCCAGTAACGCCAAGTGCTGACCTGCCGGAGCCTCAAGACTGATGCCATCCAGAATCATCGGCCCCGCTGTCGTACTTCCCGCAGCTGCGGGGTATTGGAAACACACATCCCGAAAAATGATATGACCCTTGAAGGCATCCGGAATGCTTTGATCACCAAATTCAATAGCTTCTTCTTCAAGGATCTCTGTCAACCTCGAAGCGGCCAGTTGCGTGTTGCCGAGAAACTGGAAAGCACCCGGCAGAGGCATTAACGCCTCAAAGCCTGCCAGTACTGCAAAGACGGACATAACCATCACGGGTCCGGAAATAACACCTTGCTGGTATTCTCCTGCCGCAAGATAGAGCATTATGACCGCTGAAATGCCAGCCCCGGCCACCATCAACGCACCACCCAGCCCTTCCAATCTCGACATTTTTCTCTGGATATGGTGCAGATGTTGCCCGGTAGCATCGATACGCTCCCTCATCCGGGCTTCTGATCCATAAATTCTGGATTCGGCCATGCCCTGGAGATAATCCAGGGCTTTCTGTCTCAGCTCCCCCAGAAGTTTGCCCTGTGTCCGGCCACTCTTGAAACCCAGACGGTAGAACATCACGGGCAGAACGATCAACCAGACTCCCATCAGCAGCAAAACACCCCAGCCCAAAACAGGACTAAAAAAGCTCAGCCCAAGAGAAAGCAGAATCACAACCAGCACCGCAGCAATAACCGGACTGAACAGTCTCAGATAAAGCTGATCCAGGGCATCAACATCCGCCACAAGGCGGTTCAGCAACTCAGCCTTGCGATAACGTTTCAACTGAGTCAGAGAAAGTGGGAGCAGTTTCTCGAAAAACCAGCTTCTCAACCAGGCCAATAGTTTGAAGGTCGCATCGTGACTCACCAAACGCTCAAAGTAACGGGCAGCGGTACGACCGATTGAAAAACCTCTGACCCCGGCACCGGGAGAGAAGAAATCAAATCTCTGAGCGGTCACAGCCGTCAGACCAGCCAAAGCTGTTGCCGTGATAAACCAGCCAGACAGTGCCAGCAAGCCAAGACTGAACAACAAGGTTGCCAGGGCCAAAAACATACCCACAGACAGGGCGCCCCAGTGCCTGCGATAAAGCTTTAAATAAGGCAACAACTCACTCATCATCCAGACTCCCAGCTAAACCGGCCACAAAGGCTTGCACCACCGCAGACTCCTGCTTGAGGACACCGGGTTCACCATCAGCGACCAACTCCCCGTTGTCAAACATGAGCACTCTGTCCATCGAATCTATCTGCTTGAGTCGGTGGGTGACAGTAATGACTGTGCATTGCGGATCGATAGCTTCCAGAGCATCCAGGACAAGACGCTCATTGTAGGCATCCAGACTGGCCGTTGGCTCATCCAGAATCAACAGCTTTACCGGCTCGGCTATGGCTCTTGCCAAAGCTATCCGCTGTGCCTGCCCTACGGAAAGATTGCCTCCCTGTTCTTGCAGCAAACTGTCCAGCCCCTCCGGTAACTGTTCAACAATCTCCATAGCCTGAGCCTTTGCCAGAGCCCGATTGACCTGAGATTCATCCAGATCCCGACCAAATGAAACATTTTCATAGACCGTGCCATGAATAACCAGGGGCTGCTGGCCCAGCCAGGCAATTCTTTTGCGCCAGTCATCCATTGAAAGGCTAGAGAGGTCTTCTCCTGCGGCACTGATTTCGCCCTGGTAGTTCCAGAACCCCATGAGGGTATTTACCAGGGTCGACTTACCTGCTCCGCTGGGACCAATGATGGCCACCCGCTCGCCAGCTGTAATATCAAAAGTAACTTCCTTGAGTAAAGCTCTACCACCGGCGCTGCCCTGAACAGTCAGACAATCCGCACTGAGTGAGACCGGCGCATCCAAAGCCAGTGAATTGCTGCCCTGATGCATCCCGGACTCTTTGCGTTCAAGCAGCTCAAGGATCAATTCTGCTGCACCCACCGCTTTTGATTTGGCGTGATAGTGTGTTCCCAGGTCACGCAAAGGCTGATAGAACTCGGGCGCCAGCAGCAGCAGAAATAAGCCGGTATAGAGAGTGACCCCGGCACCATAACTGCCAAAATTCAGATAGCCCAGAAAGCTCATTCCCAAATAGACGGCGAGAATGGCAATGGAAACAGAAGCAAAAAACTCCAGCACCGTAGAAGACAGAAAGGCCAGTCGAAGCACCTGCATGGTTTTGTGTCGGAAGTCTTCACTGGCCGATTTCAGCGACTGGTGCTCATAACGAGTCCGCTGAAATAACCTCAGTGTTTCCATGCCCTGCAAACGATCCAGGAAAAAACCACCCAGCCGTTCCAGGGACCGAAAATTCCGTCGATTCGCTTCGGCAGCCTTCATCCCGACCAAGGCCATAAACACAGGAATCAAAGGGGCTGTTCCAAGGAAAATCAGACCGGCAGTCCAGTTCACGGGAAAGGCCACGATAAGTATGACCAGCGGAATCAATACCGCCAGAGCCATTTGCGGAATGTAACGGGCAACAAAGTCCTGTAGCTCTTCCACCTGCTCCACCACCATGGTCGACCAGCTGCCTGCTGGCTGCTCTGCAATCGTCAGGGGGCCAAGGACTTTTAGCTTATTGAGAATGGCTCCACGAATGGTCTCCTTGACGATCAACCCAGCTTTGAAACCGGTGATCTCCCTGCCCCAATGGCAGAGAGCACGAAGCAGGATAATCATAGCCGTCAGAATCAGGTCATGGATCAAAGACTCCCTGACTGCGCCTTCCATCACGATCTGATGAATAATTTTCGCCAGCAACCCAGCCTGAGCCAGAAACAATAGACCATTGATCAAGCCCAGTATGATGGCTACCAGCAACCAGTTCTGGGTAGGACTGAGTTGGCCGATCAACCATTTATAAGCCTGCTTCTCCGTGATATGACTCATAGCAGAGGACACAACCTGAGGGGAAAAAGAAAGCTATTCTATCTGAACTGAGGTGGTTATACAGTCAGGCATCAGTAAATTACCGTCACCCTTCAGATGGAATGGCGATAATTCAATCCGGTTTCATCCAATAGGTCGTAAGTTAAAACGACTCAACGTATAATGACCGGTTTTTAACCCCCCCTTCTCTGTGCTAATTCGGGTTACGATGCTGTCTAACATTCGCATTATTCTGATCAATACCTTTCATCCCGGAAACATTGGCTCCGCTGCCCGAGCCATGAAAACCATGGGACTCTCAAACCTTTGCCTGGTCACCCCCCAACGATTCCCTGATCCGGATGCCGAATCTATGGCTGCAGGAGCCCAGGACGTTCTGGCGGCTGCCAGAGTATTTCAGACCCTGGATGAAGCAATTGCTGACTGCTCAATGGTAATAGGAACCAGTGCCCGCACCCGCAACCATACCTTTAACCGCCCCATGCTGACGGCTGAAATTTGTGCCGACAAACTGGTTGCTGAAGCGGCCCGAAATCCAGTAGCACTGGTTTTTGGTCAGGAGACTATGGGGCTCACCAATCAGGAGCTGGAGAAATGTCATTATCATGTCTCCATTGATGCTAACCCTGAATACCCCGTGCTCAACGTGGCTTCTGCCATTCAGATTCTCTGCTACGACATTCGCAAGGCAGAACTGCGCAAGAGCGAGCCGGATTTCTCCGGCAACGAAGCAGAAGAATATCCTCTGGCTCGTGAGCTTGAATATTTCTATGAGCACCTGGAAGAGACGCTCAACAACATCAACTTCATTATCAAACAGCACCCTGGCCTGGTAATGACCCGCCTTCGTCGTCTGTTCAATCGGGCCAGACCTGAAGCCAAAGAGCTGAATATGCTCAGAGGCATTCTTGCAGCTGTCCAAAAGTCAGTCAGCAGCCAAAATAGCCCCATCACAAAAGACAACGAATGACGTTGTGCAGATTAGTGACAGGTTCTTAGCGGCAGGTTGGCAAACAATGCCGCCTTGAGAGCAGCAGGAGCGGCAAATGAAGAGCCTGTCAGTAATCGCCAGAATTTTTTAGGGTACTCCGTAATTTTTCGTGAATAGCCAGTCAGGCGATTCAGAGGAATATCTACACACTGGTCGCCATTCAAGTCATAACCGACTGGCTCACCTTCAGAATCATCAACCCGGATGACTTCGTAGGCAGCCCGGGCGTAAGTATCAACAAAGGGATTATTAGCAACAAAGTGTTTCAATTCTGGTTCCACAGAGCCGACCGTGACTACATCATCCGCCAGAGAAAAAGTATTGATCATTCCTCTCCCGCCATTGCCAGCTATGGTATAGACCTGTATACCCTGAGCGGTAAGAGCCTCCAGCGCTATTATAATCTGGTAAGTGGTTTTCCAGACTTCATCCGCCTGCCCCATTTCCCTGACTTTGTCCTTGTACTCTGCTGCCCGCTCCAACTGAAGTGGTGCTTTGAATGTGCTGATCAACGTGGAAGACTCCCAGGAAAGCAGAACAGCATCAACAGGCTGTTTTTCGTAGCGTGCCAGAAGATTTTGAAGGTTAACCAGGATTTCTGACATGGGCTTTTTCCCATCCAGAATCGGGTATTGGATAAACGTGATCTGCGGATGAGACGCTATCATTCGAACCACATCACCATGATAAAAAGGCTCCCGACGTTCATCGTCGTCTAAGTCCATCATGCCATACAGCCAGCCATGCAGAACCCGCTCTTCATCATTTTCAAAACCTTCGGCCGGAGGGAAAAAGCGATCAATAATCGCTACTCGATAAACAGGTAATCGCAGTTCGGCCTGAGTGAACAGACTCAAAATAACCATCATAAAACCGGCAATCCATCGCATCGCAGCCTTTGCATCCTTTACTCATCCATGAGTAAAGTGATCGGCTTAAGGGCTTTTTTCTCAATGCGTGCATCTCTAAAGAGAAGTGGGTTAACTAGAAACGAATGTTCAGGCACAATGTCCCTTTGTTAAAAACAAAACACCATGCTCCACACCATAACTGCGTAATAAGAAGTAACCAATTAGGGAAAAAGAGTGTCCGAACAACGAGATTTCTCTGGCTTTGCATTGGGTGTAATGGCCTTTACCATCTGGGGGCTGGTACCCATCTATTTCAAAGCTCTGGAACACGTGCCCCCACTGGAAGTGTTGGGACACCGCGTATTCTGGTCAGCTTTATTGTTGCTGCCTCTGCTGAAAATAACAGGCAAGATTTCAGAGCTAAAGCAGATTTTCTCCAGTATCAAACTGTCGGTAACATTGACGCTATCCGCTATTCTGGTCGGTGCAAACTGGTTGATCTTTATCTGGGGTGTGACCAATGACAGGATTCTTGAAACCAGTCTCGGTTATTACATCAATCCACTGTTTAATGTTCTTCTGGGCTATCTGTTTCTGAATGAAAAACTGTCACCGCTCAAACAGATTGCCATCCTGCTGGCTACTGTCGCTGTCATCTATCAGATACTGATGTTAGGTATTGTGCCCTGGGTTGCTTTTGCTCTGGCCACGTGCTTTGGCTTGTATGGACTGGTCAGGAAAAAAACTCAGGTAGAGGCTGTACCCGGTCTGGCTTTCGAAACTCTGATTCTGCTGCCAGTGACCCTGGGATACTTTTTCTGGCTCTACAAAAGTGGCTACCAAAGCTTCCGATTCTCGGACCCTCATACCAGTCTGCTGCTGTCTCTGGCCGGATTGGTGACTACCGTGCCTCTGGTTTTGTTTATCACGGCGGCCAAAAAGCTGACACTAACCACAATCGGTATCCTGCAGTATCTTGGTCCATCCATTTCTTTTTTGGTTGGACTGTTTGTTTATAAAGAAGAGGTGACTCAGGCTCAGTTAATTACCTTTGGCCTGATCTGGCTGGCCCTGATTATTTTCACCTTTGATGGCTTGCGTAAAAAGTCATCGCCAATGAACCAGACACCGAACTCAGCTAAAACTCAGCGCTGAATAAATAATCCCCATTGCAATCGCGAGCCTGACTGAGCAGGCTCGCTTGCAATAGTATCAGGAGATTTACATTAGTCCTGCTTTTCCCATGACTGACTACGAACGACCGCTTTCTTCCAACCGTCGTACAGTTTCACACGATTTTCATCGGTCATCGCCGGAGTATATACTCGATCTACGGAAACCTTATCCTTTAGCTCATCAGTGCTCTTCCAGAAACCAACGGCCAGCCCTGCAAGATAGGCCGAACCTGCAGCAGTAGATTCTACAACTGTCGGGCGAACCACTTCAGTATCGAGAATGTCAGACTGGAACTGCATCAAAAAGTTATTGGCTACCGCACCACCGTCGACGCGCAGCTGTTTCATTTCTATACCGGAATCCTGTTCCATTGCGTCGATCAGATCGCGGGACTGATAAGCAACGGCCTCCAGTGTTGCACGAACAATGTGGTTACGGTTAGCTCCCCGGGTCAAGCCAAAGATCGCACCACGCGCATAGGGATCCCAGTAAGGAGCACCCAGACCTACAAAAGCAGGTACTACATAAACACCGTTAGTATCTTCAACTTTACTGGCGAAATATTCTGTGTCGGCTGCATCACGGATCAGTCCCAGTTCATCACGAAGCCACTGAACTGAAGCACCACCCATAAATACGGACCCTTCCAGAGCGTATTGCACTTTGCCATCAATACCGAAAGCAATGGTGGTCAGCAAACCGTTTTCTGATTTGACCGGCTCAGTGCCCGTATTCATCAGCAGGAAGCACCCTGTGCCATAGGTATTCTTGGCCATACCTTTTTCATGACACATCTGACCGAACAGAGCCGCCTGCTGATCCCCTGCAATACCGGCTACAGGAATGCGGGTACCGCCTTTTCCGCCAATGTTAGTCTGGCCATAAATTTCAGAGCTGGATTTCACTTCCGGCAACATGGAGGAAGGAATTCCCATAGCCTTCAGCAGGTTTTCGTCCCAGTCCAGTCTATTGATATCGTACAGCATGGTGCGAGAAGCGTTAGAATAATCAGTGACATGGGCGCGGCCTTCGGTCAGCTTCCAGGTCAGCCAGGTATCAATAGTACCGAACAGCAGATCGCCGTTTTCAGCTTTTTCACGAGCACCTTCTACATTGTCCAGAATCCACTTGATTTTCGTTGCCGAAAAATAAGCATCCAGAACCAGACCGGTGGTTTCGCGGATATAGTTTTCCAGACCTTCTTTCTTCAGCTGCTCGCAGATTTCGGTTGTACGACGACACTGCCATACGATGGCGTTATATACAGGGCGGCCAGTGTTCTTATCCCAGACAACAGTGGTTTCACGCTGATTGGTGATACCCAGAGCGGCGATTTCGTCAGAACGGATACCTGTTTTAGCCAAAACTTCCGTCAGCACAGAGCTTTGAGTCGCCCAGATTTCCATTGGATCGTGTTCAACCCAACCCGCCTGTGGGTAGTATTGGGTGAATTCACGTTGTGAAGTACCCACGATGTCACCATCGTGATTAAAGATAATGGCTCGGGAGCTTGTAGTACCCTGGTCTAATGAAACAACGTATTTCTTCTCAGTCGTCATAATCAATCTTCTTTATCATTCAGCCCTGGGCTGATATCAACAGTGCACCCTGCTAATCCTGTTATACAAAGCAGTGAAAAAGACCGCGCTTTCTATTTAACAGGGTGCCGTGTAAGTGAACAGAATTTACTGTGTTATGTGGTTTTTATCTCTATCTGGCTCGATGCTGTCTCGGGCTCTAATTGCTTACCTAACAGGTTAATGTAAATCCATGCACCAGCCATTGCGCCGCCGATCGGAGCCACTATTGGCACCCAAAAATAAGGATTGGCTCGGGCACCGGTCAGAGCCACTTCACCCCAACCTGCCATATAGGTGAACAGCTTGGGGCCAAAATCCCTGGCAGGGTTCATGGCAAAACCAGTCAGTGGGCCAAAAGCAGAACCAATGGTTGCGATCAGCAAACCGATCAAGAGGGCAGACAGCGCACCATTGGAGTCACCGTTATTGTTATCACCAATAGCCAGAATAACCCCCATCAGCACTGCAGTAATCACAAACTCCACAGCAAATGCCTGCATATTGCTCAGGGCACTGTGCGCATAGGTGGAAAAGATACCCGCTGTGGCCAGGCTCTCTTCGGAACCACGAACAATACCTTGAGACAGTTCAAAATCGGCAAACAGATTGCTGTAAAGAAAATAAACCAATGCGGCGGAACAGAAAGCACCCAAAACCTGGGCAACGATGTAAGGCAAAACCTTGTGCTTTTCGAAACCTTTAAACACAGTCAATGCCAGAGTCACTGCCGGGTTCAGATGAGCACCGGAAACACCACCGGTTACATATATTGCCATAGAGACGCCCAGACCCCAGACAATAGAAATTTCCAGTTGACCAAAATCAGCGCCTGCCAGAACCAATGCGGCAACACAGCCAACACCGAAGAAAATCAGAAGGCCAACGCCAATAAACTCAGCCAGACATTCACCGAAGAGAGATTTTCGCATAAAAATGAGCTCCGCCCACGTAGGTATACATCCAAGAAAAAAGAGCGAGGCCCAATAAAAACTTATTTATTTTTAGCAGCCTCGACAGCGGGCAGATTATTTCAAACAACAACAAAACTCATCAACGCAAAACCATTGATTTAAATCAACCTATGTTCAAATATGTTCGTTTTTTTTCTAATCAGCTCTATCACTCCGCGTATTATGTAAAGAGTCAAGCTTCTTGCTCTGCTATTTTTTCAATTTCGTGCTTTTCATGGGGCTAAGTACTCAACCATACGAAATCATATTTTCTGACTCATTGTTCAGGCACTCGCGGCAACTGCTCCTGCGTTGCTCTAGCTCCTGCATCCATGCAGTCGCGCTGCGTTGCAACTCTGGTCACATAGCTTGCTATGTTCCCGTCGTTGCGCCTTGCAGAGCACCTGCCCAATAAGCCAGAAATATTCGATTCCGTATGGCTGAGTACTTATGGCGGAAAAATGTCGATGTTATTTCTGCAAATGGTCGAGAAAGCCCACTAACGAACTTTTCCCAGCTGCCAGTAAGCTTCCATTTCTTCCAGTGTTAACTGTTGAAACTCATGACCTTCTTCAGCAGCCCTGAATTCCATGGTTCGAAAACGCTTCTCAAACTTGTCACTGGCTTTGCGCAATGACATATCCGCATCCACTGACAGATGACGCGCAAGATTGACACAGGCAAACATCAGATCACCTATTTCTTCGGCAATCCGATCACTGCCCTGCTCTTCTCGCACAGCTTCACGTATTTCTTCAATTTCTTCCTGAATCTTGTCAAACACGGGTTCGACTTCTGGCCAGTCAAAACCGACCTTTGCAGCCGCTTTTTGCAGCTTGGACGCTCTTGTTAACGAGGGTAGAGCAGCCGGTAATTTTGACGGCATGGCAGACTCTGAACTCTTCTCACCCTTCGCCAGTTTTTCTTTCTGCTTGATCGCCTGCCAACTTTCAACGACTTGATCCGAAGTGGTGTCATCATTCGGCGACATTCTGGACTCCAGGGTTCCGTCAGGAAAAACATGGGGATGACGACGCACCATTTTCTCCACCAGACCAGCAACAACCTGACGAAAATCAAAGAGCCCGGCCTCTTCTGCCATTCTTGAATGAAACACTACCTGAAACAGCAAATCACCGAGTTCTTCACGAAGGTTTTCAAAATCTTCGCTGGCAATAGCCTCCAGAACTTCACAGGTCTCTTCCAGTGTATAGGGGGCTATAGTCGTAAAGTCCTGCTCAAGATCCCAGGGGCAACCAGCTTCGGGATCCCGAAGCCTGCTCATGAGATACAGCAAATCCTCCAGGCTACTCTGACTCATCTGCCTTCCTTGCGATAACGCGCAACTTCGACCACGTTGGGCAGCTGATTGACTTTGGCCAGGACTTTACTCAGTTGCTGCAGACTCTGAACTTCAACCGTCAACAACATATTGGCAATGTTGTCTTCCTTGCTGGTTCGTGTCTGTACAGAAAGAACATTGACGCGCTCATTAGCCAGAACAATGGTAATATCGCGCAGCAGCCCTGAGCGGTCATAGGCGGTGATGATAATTTCCACCGGGTACATGTATTCCGGAGAATAGCCCCAGTTCACCTCTATCAGCCTTTCCGGTTCCAGCTCCTGTAGATTCAGGGCGTTATTGCAGTCCTGACGGTGAATGGTGACACCACGGCCGATCGTGATATAGCCTATGATGGGATCACCGGGCACCGGTTGACAACAGCCAGCCATCTGGGTCATCAGATTACCCACTCCGTCAATGGTGATAGTACTGTCTGACACTTTTTCCTGAGGTGCCCGGGTACGTATCTCAAACTCTTTTTCTTCATCCGGCTCCAGCTCCCTTTGAGCAAGGGCTACGGCCTGGGTGACACGATAATCGCCAGCCCCGATGGCTGCATACATATCATCCATTTCCTTAAAGGGCGTATGCGGCAGGAGATCGTTGAAATCAACCCCCGTCAGAGCAAGACGCTTGAGTTCTGCATTGAGCTGACTGCTGCCATCAACGATATTGGAGTCGCGATCCTGCTTTTTCAACCAGTTGGTAATTTTTGCCCTTGCCCTGTTGGTATTGACATAACCGAGATCCGGGTTGAGCCAGTCACGACTGGGTTGAACATTGGTTCCGGTCAGAATTTCTACCTGATCACCGGTTTTAAGATTGTGATTCAGGGGCACAATGCGGCCTCCCACCTTAGCGCCGCGGCATTTCAAACCCACTTCCGAATGAATTCTGAAAGCAAAATCAATAGGCGTAGCTCCCAGAGACAGATCCACTACATGGCCTGCTTTTGTGAACACATAAATACGATCCGGCTCGACATCAGAACGCCACTCTTCAGCGATGCCACCCAGATCACCCAGTTCTTCATGCCACTCCATGACGTTACGCAGCCAGTTGAGTTTTTCTTCGTAACTGTCACTTTTGGTATTAACGTCGGTGCCCTTGTATTTCCAGTGGGCACAAACACCCAGCTCAGCTTCTTCATGCATCGCTTCGGTTCGAATCTGCACCTCAAGCGTTTTGCCTTCCGGTCCAAACACCGCTGTGTGCAGCGAGCGATAACCATTCTCCTTGGGCGTTGCGATGTAATCATCGAATTCCTGAGGGATGTGATTAAAGAGAGAGTGCACAACACCCAGAGCCGCATAACAATCCCTGACCTCTTTGGTAATCACCCGAAAAGCACGGATGTCATAAAGATCCCGAAAGTCCAGCCCCTTGCGTTTCATTTTTCGCCAGATACTGTAGATGTGTTTGGCACGACCATAGACATTGGCTTCTATCTGAGCTTCACCCAGCGCTTGCCTGAGTTGATTGACAACATGGTCAATATATTGCTGGCGATCGGTTCTTTTCTCATCCAGCAGGCGGGCAATACGTTTATAATCCTGAGGATTCAGATAGCGGAAGGAAAGGTCTTCAAGCTCCCACTTTATATAACCAATACCCAAGCGGTGAGCCAGGGGAGCATAGATTTCAAAAACCTCACGGGCCACCCGGCGGCGTTTGTCTTTATCAGCATCTCTCAACGCTCTGATGGCACAGGTACGCTCTGCCAGCTTGAGCAGTGCTACCCGAACATCGTCAATAATAGAAACCAGCATCTTGCGGACTTTTTCCAGCTGGTCCTGACTCTGATCCAGCACCTGGGTTCTGGCCGGGTTAAGGAGTTCACTGATGGCAGCCATACCCTGAACATCTTTAATCAGACGAACGACGGTCTTGCCGAAGTCTTCTTCCACCTGTTTCATGGACAGTCTGTGTTCACGGACCGCCCGATAGAGAGCAGCAGCTACCAGCGTTTCAGTATCCAGCCTCAGCTCTGCAAGGATTTCAACCATCTCAAGGCCGGTACGAAAACAGCCAAGACCTGTAGGCCAGACTGTATCTGCCTGCTGACGAGCCTCAAGTTCGGCCCAACGACTGAGTTCACAGGCAGCCCTGAGGCGATCCGTTCCGGTCACACCAAAGCTTTCCTGCATACGCACCAGCCAGGCATCCAAATCGACGGAGCCATCAAAGCGAACGGGATGATCTTCTCTAACCTTTACCATGCAAGTTTTCCACTTATTTCTTTGGAGGCACTGCCTGAATGAAGGGATCTCCTGAATCAGGACTGTTTAAAAAGTGCCATGGATTCGACATGCCCGGTTTGCGGGAACATGTCCATGACGCCTAACCTGACCAGTTTGAACCCCTGTTGGGCGAGGGCTCCGGCATCTCTGGCCAGGGTTGCAGGGTTACACGAGATATAAAGCAACCGATCGGGTATATGACCTTTCATCTGTTCAATAATTTCAATAGCACCGGTTCTGGGAGGGTCCAGCAACATGGCGTCGTAATGTTGATACAACCAGCCCTCCCCTGACTTGTCGCCCTCGACCAGCGCAGCTAAGTTGGCCTGATAAAAGTGACTGTTTTTCAGACCATTCAGATCGGCATTGAATGCAGCTCTCTCGACAGCCCCGGCACTGCCCTCGACACCAATGACAGAAGTCGTCTTTCTGGCCATTGCCAGAGAAAAATTGCCAAGACCACAAAAAAGATCCAGCACCCGGTCTTCCGGTGTCAATTCCAACCAATCCAGAGCCTGTGCCACCATTTGACAATTAACAGGCCAGTTGACCTGGGTAAAGTCTGTTGGCCTGAACTGAAACTTAAGGTCCATCTCCGGTATCTGGTAGTACAGCCAGGGGTCACCCACCGGAGAGTAGAGGCAACGGGTATGCTTCTCATCCCCCATCAGGTACAGGTGCAATCGCTGCTCACGGGCCATTGCTTCCAGCCTGCTCAAATCCGCAGGCGGCAAACCCCTGGTGTGTCTGAGCAGAATGGCGCGGCCGGAATCAGCCAGAAACAGTTCAGCATGACTGATCGCTTCACGCTGATTCAGCTCTGGTAAACATTCTCGCAGCAACTCTGGTAGTGACTGCAATGGTTCAGCCAGGACCGGACACTCCCGAATATTGACAATCTGTTTACTCTGTTTCTCCCTGAAGCCAAGTGATAAGCGGCCTTTCTTCCACAGGATCGACAAACGGGCACGATAACGATAACCATAGGGTTGAGAAGCCAGAGGTTCAGCTATTTCCGTGGGAATCAGCGACGAAAACCGTTGCAATTGATCCAGCACAATACTTTGTTTGCCCTGAAGCTGGCCCTCATGGGACCAGTATTGCAGGCTACAGCCACCACAGACTTTAAAATGTCGGCAGGGAGGAGAGACGCGCTCGTCTGAAGCAGACTCTATATCAGTGACCCGACCACTGCTGAAACGACGTCTGTCTTCTGTCAGCAGGACCGAAACCTGCTCCCCGGGAAGCCCCCCTTCGACAAAGAGGGTTTTGCCTTTTAAGCGGGCAAGACCCCGACCATCATGGGAAAGACCGTGAACAAGAACTTCTCCAACGACTCGACGTCTGGCGCCCGGAGAAGCCTTTTGAGATCGCATGAAACTGTATCCTTCAGATTCAGAAATACGCACGCAGCCTGTCACCGAAACAACATAACCCCTCACAACAAGAAACAGTGCCGTAATGAATAACGCTGTATTTTCTCGGGATAGCTGCGTAAAAATTAATACCGCTGGGAATTGTACCTATAGCTGTATAAAATTTCAGTACTGGAGAGCAATGACTGTGTAAATGTTTTTTGAACTGGATTTTAGACGACACAGTCAATGCACTCATTCCCCTATGGGTTAAAGACATTGGTAGAAAGATAACGATCACCCCGGTCACAGATAATGCAGACGATGGTGGCATTTTCCACCTCTTCAGCCAGTCTTAATGCTCCCGCAACAGAGCCACCGGAAGATACACCGCAAAATATACCTTCTTTTTTGGCCAGAGCTTTCATGGTTTCTTCGGCTTCCGACTGATGGATATCCATCACTCGGTCTACACGACTGCCATCGAATATTTCCGGCAGGTATTCCGGCCGCCAGCGTCGAATACCGGGAATGCTGGCTCCATCAGCGGGTTGCAGACCCACAATCTGGATATCCGGGTTCTGCTCTTTCAGGAACCGTGAGGTACCCATGATGGTGCCGGTAGTACCCATGGAGCTGACAAAGTGGGTGATCTCACCACCCGTCTGCTGCCAGATTTCAGGGCCTGTGCCTTTGTAATGCGCCAGAGGATTATCCTGGTTAGCGAACTGGTTGAGCACTTTGCCCAGACCTTCCTTTTCCATTTCCAGCGCCAGATCCCGGGCCCCTTCCATACCCTCTTCCTTGCTCACCATTCTAAGCTCTGCACCATAAGCAGCCATGGCACCCTTGCGTTCTTCGCTCATGTTATCGGGCATGATCAGAATCATTCGATAACCCTTGATAGCAGCCGCCATGGCCAGTGCTATACCGGTGTTACCACTGGTCGCTTCGATCAGATTGTCACCGGGCTTGATGACGCCCCTGGCTTGCGCCTCAGATATCATGGAGAGCGCAGGACGATCCTTGACCGATCCGGCAGGGTTATTCCCTTCCATCTTCAACAGAATAATGTTCCCTCGCCCGGCAGAAAGTCTCTGCAGCCGAATAAGGGGAGTGTTGCCTACCAGCGACTCGATTGTGGGGTAATCCATACTCTCTAAACCAAAACTTCCTGAACCAAAACTTCCAAAAATGACACATAACTCTTATGATGCCCCCAGCATAAATGATAATAATCCAGTCTGTACAATTATTACTTATGAAAACATCTTTCCAGACTGTTCAGCGCAGGATTCTTGTTTTGGCACTGCTACCGGGCACTCTCATCTCTGCCCTTATGTGCAGCCTCTACCTTTGGGCACATTTATCCGGACTTGACCAGCAGCTGACCACGAAAGCCAGAGATATGACTCGCAAGCTGGCGACGCTTGTAGTTTATTCAATAGAAAGCGGTGAGATGCAGAACACCCGTGATCTGGCTGTCCAGATTCTGGGTGATAATGATATCAGGGCAGTCAGTCTGCTCGATCGAAATGGCAGGGAATTACTCCATACCGGCCCCAACCTGCTCCCTATAGGCATGGATCAACCACTTCCCGACACTCTGACTCTTTTCACCACCCGGGATACTTTAAGAGCGATTACCCCCGTGGTTCGACTTCGTGGTGATTCTACTGAAACCCATGGCTGGCTGCAGATCGAATACGCTTATTCGGAAATACGTATACAGAAACACAGAGCCACTCTTGTGGCCGTTATTCTGCTGGCTCTGGCTATTGGCATTGTTCTGTCACTCTACATGAAGCTGTCCCGCTCCCTGATCAACCCCATGCGATCCATCGCCGATGCTATGGATAAAATCAATGCAGATGATCAGGATAGTCGACTGGAAGCCTCTCCCGGGAGTCTCTATTTTACACTGGAGCTGGCAATCAACAGACTGCTGGAGCGCCTCACTCACTCCCGGGAGGTGTTGCAAAGAAGCGCTGACTTATCCACCAATGAATTACACGAAACGCTGGAAACCATAGAAATCCAGAATGTTGAGTTGGACCTGGCCCGAAAAGAAGCACTTGAAGCTTATAAAAGTAAAAGTGAATTTCTGGCCAATATGAGCCATGAAATTCGGACACCTCTAAACGGTATTTCCGGCTACACTGCGCTGTTGCTTGAAACGGAACTTAAATCACAGCAAAGGGAATATCTGTGCACTATTGAGAAATCTGCCCAGGGTCTGATGACCATGCTGAATGACATTCTCGACCTCTCCAGAATCGAGGCAGGCAAGCTCGAACTGGACAACCAGCAACTCAGTATCCGGGAAGTGATCGACGATGTCCTGGCTATTATGGCCCCTGCGGCACACCATAAATCGCTGGAACTGGTCAGCTTCATTTATGAAGATACTCCTGAAGATATCATTGGCGACAAGCTGCGGCTCTCCCAGATTCTCACCAACCTGGTAAGCAACGCCATCAAGTTCACCAATTACGGCAGTGTCGCCGTTCGGGTCATGCTGGAGCAAGTGGATGACGCTGACATGCATACTCTTAAGTTTACCGTCACAGATACTGGCTCAGGGCTGACGTCTGAACAGCACTCCCGTATTTTCAAATCTTTCTCTCAGGCTGACTCCAGCAGAACACGACAGGCCGGTGGTACTGGTTTGGGACTCGCCATCAGCAAAAGTCTTGTCGAACAGATGCAGGGGGAAATCGGACTCGATTCTGATCTGGGCAGAGGCTCTACTTTCTGGTTTACCATTCGAGTCCGCTCGATAAAAGATGAGAGCGTTCTGTTTAAGCCGGAGCCCTTACCCGGCTGCCGTCATGTATTACTTTACGAGCCTCAGGAACTCTCCAGGCTTTCCATTGGGCATCAGGCTCAGAGTCTGGGATTAAAAGTCACTTCTTTTCAGTCTTTGTCCGAACTGCAGACTTACGTTGAAACCCATAACAACCATGACCTGCTCCTGCTGAGCCAAGGTGATGATCATCTGCAGCGCACCATAAAAATCGCCGAAAACTATCTCCAACAAAGCCCGGTTCTGATTCTTGCCGTGGCCGGTAGCAGCAACCTGCTGGATACTCTGCCCCCAGGGATTCACTGCCTCCTTAAACCCGTAGCCAGAAACAAGCTCTTGCGGGCGATTAAAGGGATGACTTCGAACCCTGCCCCCGGAGTCGATGTCATGCAGCCTGCCAAAGCAGTGTTTGAAAAAAAACTCGATATCCTGATCGTGGATGATAATGAGGTAAACCTTAAGTTACTGGAAACCATCCTGTTAAAAATGGATCAGTCTGTAATCACTGCTAAAAATGGTTTTGAAGCCATTGAATGTTGCCATCAGAAAATCTTCGATCTGATACTGATGGATGTTCAGATGCCTGAGATTGATGGCTTGGAAACGACTCGTCGAATCAGAAATATCAACACTATTTACAACCGTATTCCTATTATTGCAGTGACTGCCCATGCACTGCCTGAAGAACGCAAGCAGATCCTGCAAAGCGGGATGGACGATTATATGACCAAGCCCGTCAATACCCGTCAACTGGTCTCTACCATCAGTCACTGGACAGGCAATTCAGTGCAGGCACCGGATGAACCGACTGAAGAGAATCTATCCGTCCAGCTAGAGCCTGATTCCTCACCAATAGACGTGGAGAAGAGCATTCAGCTGGCAGCCGGCAACCAGGCACTGGCCAGAGAAATGCTGGACATGCTGCTTGCTGGTTTGCCAGAGGATTTGCAGACCATCGAAGAGAGCTTCCGAAACCGTCTCCATGAGCCGTTACTGGATCGGGTTCACAGACTTCACGGAGCTTGCCGATATTGCGCGGCACCAAAACTTCTGAAAGCCTGTCTGGAGCTTGAAACCCGCCTCAAACAAAGTAGCCACCTCAATTCAAGCCAAATGATTCATGGTGTTGAAGAAGTGATTAAAGCCATTAAAGAGCTTCTGGAATGGCAGCGGTCAAAGGAGGCAGTCGCTATTGCCTGAGCAAAGTCCGGGAAACGTCGCACCGTTAATATTAATGTCCAGGCCAAGGTTCAATGCTAATCAGGATTAGCTCTTTTAAAGCCTGAGAATCCCCGTTATCGCCCGATTTGTTGCAACTTTTTTCAAAAGCACCGGTCAAATATTGAAAGAATTATGGAGATCACGGTCATGGAAAAGACTCAACCGACAATATCGGGCTTAGCTATACCCACATCTACCCATAAGCCAAACTGCAAAAAAGCAACCGCATTCACTCGTTCTGTTATTTCTGCCAATCAAGACTTCCCCTCTTGTAAGAAGGATCGTTCAGACAAAACTGTCCCCTCTTGTCCTCAACTACCTGCTCGTGATATCAAACTTCCGACTACGGGTAACCGCAGGCCTGCCAGCCATGACCTGCCCAGCTTGCACGCCAACAATGACCGGGCCTTTATGGGCGGCAAGGGACTGTTTCTGCACCATATGCAGCAGGCCGGTATCCCGGTTCCACCCTTCACCGTGGTTGACACTGCTCTGGTCGCCAGACTGGAGCAACAGCCTTTTCCCGCAAAATGCCTGTTGCCTTTTTTGCCACCCATAAACACGCGGAGCCAAAAATCATTCAGTCTGAAACAACTGCGCGCAATCATTACCGAACTCCCTCATCAGCAACAATCAGAATGGCTCAAGGGGTTATCCGAATTTATTGCCAGTGAGGATTTCTATCAACAGGTCAAAAATATCAGTGCTGCCGGGGATATTCGTCATTGCTACTTCAGGCTCCGGCAACAAGCTAATGAAGCCTGCATCGTCCGCAGTTCCGGCGTCGATGAAGACCGCTTCGGCGATGCCCAGGCCGGTCGCTATGATTCCCGGGTTCATGGTGGTGACGATATCCTGAAAACCTGCCTGCAAGTCCTGTCATCTGCCTACCGGCCTGAAGTCTGCCCAAACGGACAGGTAAAACCCATGGCACTGGTCCTGCAGCAGTGCATCCATTGTCGGCTGGGGGGTGTAGTGATCAGCCACTCAACCTTACAGGACGATACCATTCAGGTGGAATTTGCTCCGGGTCAACCCCGGGGCGCGGTCTCCGGAAATACGGGCATCAGCCCTCATCGCTATAGGATCAGGCGCAGTGATGACGAAAACAGTCAACCGGACCGGCAATTTACCGCTGGAGACGTTACCACACAGTTTGTTCTGGAAAAAATCACCGGTGAAGAGACCGGTGAAGCGGGTTATATCGAACAGAGCACCTCGGCAACCACAGATGCAAAAGACATCATGCTTTCTGACGAAATATTGCAAAAACTGCAGCAATACATAGAAAAGCTTGAAGATATGTTCTGTTGCCCGGTCGATGTTGAGTTCGGCGTGGATGGCGATCAGCAACTGCATGTGTTCCAGTGCCGACCAGTGACCCAGTTGCCGGGCAGTACCCGTTTCTCTGCACCAGCACCAGCCGTGTCAATAGCTGAAGGAATCATGGTCAGTGAAGGTTGCTGCAGTGGTGTGGCCCTGGCGGTCACCGAACCGGTCAACGCGGAACAGATTCCACCCGGTGCCATTCTGTTTGCCAATCACGCCAGTGACTGGATGCTGGCACCCGATATTTTAAAACGTCTGGGTGGCTGCGTGTTCAAACAGGGAGGAACTAACGATCATGTTGCCATCACCCTGCGTCAGGCGGGTATACCCTGTCTGTTGGCTGGTTGTCAGTATTCCGAGGCATTAAGAAAGAGCAGCGGACAACAGGTAACACTGGTGGCAGGCAGTTTTGCCGGCAGCCCCGGAGCCTGTTTGCTGACCGGCGACCAGTCTGCCTTCTGGCAGGCCAACAGCAGCTCTTCCGGCCAGGATATCGTCAGCTTACCCGCAAGCAGTCCTGAAGAACCACCCGACTTCACCAGAGTCGACGAAGGTTTTGCCTGGCTGAATCGCCAGAATAACCGGTTACTGGACTACTTCCGCGCTGACCGGTTACTAAGCCATTGCCTTGGACCAGGGCGAAGCAAGGCGATCAGTATGTCAGCAAACCGATCGGATCTGTTACCACAACTTGGCATGGAGATTCATGTTCTGCAGGACGATTTGCAACGATTTATAACCGGTTATAAGAGTTTTTTAGATCTGGCCGTTGGGCCTAAACCAGGCTCGGTAGTCGAGCACTTTATCGATGAACTCCCGTTCCTTAAAAAACAATGGCGCTACCTGAAGGATGCTATTGATGACCTGTACACAGAAGTGGTCACGCCGCTGGCCAGCAAAGAAGAATCGCCCACCCGACGGACGAATTTCAGACAATGGCTGAGAGATTGCCAGACCTTGCTGGATAAATTGCAAAAACTGAACCAGCCCGGAAAAGTGTGCGATATCCATTCTGCCCACGATCTGATCTACTGGCTTCATCAGCGATTTGTCACTGCTCTTGCCCCGGTGGCTAAAGCATCCGGTCAGGGACAAATTACCGATATTACAGTAGAAAGAACGCTGATTGATGTACTCGCCCAGGGAGTTCCCGGACTATTAAACGACAATTGCATCTCGGTACTGAGCAAACTTTTTGTAGTAGAGCTAGACATTCTGAATATGGTGGATGCCGCTTTTGTTAATGCAACCCTCGGAGTGCACGTCTGCACCATAACCATGCTGGAAGAGGCTGAGGGAGGCAAGGGCCGAACACTCCGCCTTGACATCTCGGACGATTTTTCCCAATACGAGAAAAACAAGCACTTACAAGGTAAATTGAAGCGTTTCTGGTTTTTGGTCCAGACACTCCGTTGCGCATCGATTGATAGCAGTTCACGGCCAATGGCGATCAGTTTCAATCAAAGCGCGGGGAAAATGATCATAGAGTATACCCAGATTAATTCCACACCAGCATTACAGAAAGCCTTTGTGGAGTTGGTGAACATTCTGTCCGGGCTCACCTCCATGGATATATCAATCAACCAACCTGATTTCAGTAAAAATACTGACAAATGGTGTTTTGAAACGCTGATTAAAAGGTGTCAAAACGGGCTGGACGAACCAGTAAATAACCAGACGTTCAAACATTGCCTGATATTGGATGCAATCAATGACAGAAATGCTGCTTATTGGCATCATGAATATACTTTCCTCGATTATCTGGATAGCGAATACAAGCTGTTTTTTGATATGGCCAATAAAGCTTGTCATTGTATTGAGGCAACTGAAGATCCGAACACAAATTCAGAACTTCGCCAAATATTTAATGCTGCTACCAAACACCTTGAGCCGAATGATGCCACAAGAATAATAAAAGAACTGTTACTTTCCATGGCCATTGCAAGCGACTCACCATTGCGAGACGCTTGCGTTGAACTTCTGCGTGAGGACTTTGATTTAGATCATGACAGGGATCTGGTGCTTTTGCTGGTTCGGCAAAACCCGAGGATATTTAAAGATATCGCCGACATATTCAAGGATGATATTGACATAGCTAAAACGGCCATAGAACAGGAAGGTGATTTATTAGCCTTTGCCAGCGAACGTCTCAGAAACAATACATCGCTGGTATTGCTTGCCGTCAATAATCATTGATCGTGCACTCCACTCTGCCAGTAAAGATCTCAAAAATGACACTGATGTGATTCTGTCAGCTACCAGAAGAAATATTTATTCCTTTGACTATGCTGGGTCGTTAGCAAAAAACATTGAAACCCTGTTGAGGATAAGACTGACGGTTAGTTGAAACTTTTTTCAAAAGCACCGGTCAAATATAGAAAGGATTATGGAGATCACGGTCATGGAAAAGACTCAACCAACAACATCGGGCTTAGCTTTACCCACATCTGCCCATAAGCCAAACTGC